>NZ_JASAOI010000008.1 GCF_029953285.1 Yinghuangia seranimata
TCGGTCTATTGGGGGGCCGGGGGGTGCGGGGGGGGGCCGCGGGGATTACGGCGGCCCCGCCCGGTCACCGCGCAGGTCAGACCGCGGCCGCCTGCGGGGCGGCCACCGGGGCCTCCGCCTCCACGTTCTCGCCGTCCTCCCCCACCCTCTTGCGTCCGAAGTGGTTGAGCGCGAGGTTCAGGACGACGGCGGCGACGCACCCGGCGGAGATGCCCGAGTCGGCGATCATGGCGACCTTCTCCGGGAACGCGTCGTAGAAGTGCGGGTAGGCGATCGGGAAGACGCCGAAGGCCATGCTGACCGCGACGATCAGCGCGTTGCCGCCCTCGTTCAGGTCGGCCTTGCCGAGCGTGCGGATGCCCGCCGTCGCCACCGAACCGAACAGCACGACGCCCGCGCCGCCCAGCACCGGCTGCGGCACCAGCGCCACCAGCCCGCCGACCACCGGCATGAGGCCCATCAGCACCAGGAACAGCCCGCACACCGCGACGACGAACCGGCTGCGGATCTTCGTGAGCGCGACGAGCCCGATGTTCTGCGCGAACGCGGTGCACGCGAACCCGTTGAAGAAGCCCGCGAAGGCGGTGGCCAGGCCGTCCGCGCGCAGACCTCCCGCGATCGTCCGGTCGTCGGCCGGCTTGTCGACGACCTCGCCCAGGGCGATGATGTCGGCCGTCGACTCGGTCATACACACGACCATGACGACCAGCATCGACACGATGACCGCCGCGTCGAACTCCGGCGCGCCGAACGCGAACGGCTTGGGCACCTCGAACACCGGCAGGTCCTTCAGCGTGCTGCCGTGCACCTTGCCGAACGGGATCGCCGCGAGCGTCCCGACCACCAGGCCGAGCAGGATCGCGATGCGCTGCAGGAACCCGGTCAGCAGCTGGTGCAGGAGCAGGATCGACACCAGCGTGATGCCGGCCAGCGCCAGGTTGGACGCCGAACCGTAGCCCGGCGCGTGCGAGTTGCCGCCCTGCGCCCAGTTCCCGGCGACCGGCAGCAGCGACACGCCGATGAGCGTGATCACCGTCCCGCTGACCACCGGCGGGAAGAACCTGACGAGCCGGCAGAACACCGGCGCGAGGACGAAGCAGAAGACGCCCGCGATGATCGTCGACCCGAACACGACCGGCAGCGTCGCGTCGCCCTTGGACGCGACCACGGCCAGGATCGGCGACACGACGGCGAACGTGACGCCGTTGACGAACGGCAGCCGCGACCCGACCTTCCAGAACCCGATCGTCTGCAGGACGGTGGCGAGCCCGGCGATCAGCAGGCTGGCCCCGAGCAGCGTGCTCAGCTCGGCGGCGGAGAGACCGAGCGCCCCGCCGATGATCAGCGGCGGCGCGGCGACGCCCGCGTACATGGTGGCGACGTGCTGCAGTGCCCCGGCCAGCAGCCGCCCGGGCGGCAGCAGTTCGTCGACGGGGTGGACCGCGTCCGCGACGGCGGCGGGGTCCTCGGTGGTGCGCTTGGCGGGGAGTGTCCAGCCCATGCGATGTGCCTCCACAGGGGAGGCCGCCCCCTGCGTGTGGAGCGGCCGTGGGTGGCTGTGCGTACGGCCTTGCGGTGTTTCCGGAGAAGCGCGCGCGTGCCGCGGGACCGGGGGCGATGTCGCCGCTGCGCAGATATACGGACGTATCGAATTCCACCATGCGGAACCCGACTTCCGATTTGTAGAAAGCGACTGTAGGGACGCGCACGAGACCGGTCAAGACTCGTCCCATGCGACGAAACGGATGGCGCTCGGGCCTGCCCGCGCACCGGCCCGGACATGCCGAACGCCCGCATCCCGGCGCAGGTGGCGCGGGGCGCGGGCGTCCGCGGAACGTCAGTGGTGTTCGCCCGTGCGGGTGGCGGAGCCGCTGGCGGACCACTCGGTGTCCTCCAGCTCGTTGACGTGCTTGCGCATGCGGAGGGCCGAGACGATCTCGACGAGGCCCACGGCGATGAGCCAGCAGCCGGCCAGGACGGTGAGGACGCGGATGGAGCCGAGCGGGGCGACGAGCAGGACGACACCGGCGATCAGTTCGACGATCGAGAGGAACATCTGCCAGCCGCGGCCCGGCATGGCGCGGTCGGACATCGCGGCCATGACCCCGGTGATGCCGCGGAACAGCCAGCCGATACCGATCCAGATGGCGAGCAGGAAGATCGACTCGGTGGTGCCGCGGAAGCAGAACAGGCCCAGGAGGATCGACAGCGTTCCGCTGATGAACGCCATGACGCGCATCGCCGTGGAGGCGTGGGTGCCGAACGCGGCGATCAGCTGGAACACACCGGCGATCAGCAGGTACAGGCCGAACAGCACGCCGACGACGCGCAGCGTCGGCTCCGGCCAGGCCAGGACGATGATGCCGACGGCCAGCGCGATGACGCCCGCGATCAGGACGGCCTGCCAGGCGCTGCGCGCGAGCTGCTTGAAGACGCCGTCCAGGTCGTCGTTCATGGTGGGGTACGGCTCTTTGGGGTCCATGGCTCCGCCTTTCCTGGCACCTGCCGAACGCGAGACATGTCGACTCATCGACATAATCCCGCTATCTCGACTAGAGCAGGGGCCGGGCGCCGCCGCAAACGGGGCGTGCGCCCGGCCTTCCGGACCCGGTCAGGGCGTCATTCGTCCTCGAGCCGGAACCCGACCTTGAGCCCCACCTGGTAGTGCTCGACGTGCCCGTCGACGATCTGGCCGCGCACTTGGGTGATCTCGAACCAGTCCAGGTGCCGCAGCGTCTTCGAGGCGCGGGCGATCGCGTTGCGGATCGCGGCGTCCACGCCCTCGTGGGACGAGCCGACGATCTCGGTCACGCGGTAGGTGTGCTCTGACATGGCACTCCCTCTTTCGAGCTCTTGCCGTAGTTCGCGGGGTGCGAGGCACCGCAGGGTCGGTTTTCAGTAGAACCCGGGTCCAACGGCCCCGCAAAAGCGGCGGCCGCCGGGCCCGACAGGTTCGGGACCGGCGGCTGCGGCCGGGTCAGCCCTACGAGACCAGCGGCTGGTCCTCCAGCTCGGCGAGCTTGACGGTGCACAGGCCGCCGCGTTCTGTCTTCACGTCGGTGACCTTGAGCTGGGTGCCGGGCAGGAGGACGTACTCCTCCTCGTCGGTGAAGGCCGAGAAGCTGCGGATGCCGACCGCGCGCCTCGGCTGGACCTCGAAGAGGGTGCGCTTGCCGCGGCTGCCGAGGAAGGAGCGGGCCACGCCGAGCTCGGAGGTGCAGGACGAGACGCCCCACCACGTCACGGTCCGGCCGAGCGGGTACTGCGCGCGCAGGTCGAGCGCGACGCCCCGCCACAGCGGCTCGGTGCGGGCCGGGAGTGCCGAGACCGCCCCGAAGAGGAGCCGGAGGTAGGCGAGGTACGGCACGACCTTGCTGCGGTCCGGCGAGCGCAGGATGGCGTTGATCTCGCGGTAGAACGCCGACTCGCACGTGTAGAGGTACAGGGCGGCGATGGCGTCGGCGGAGAGCGTCGCGGTCGCGTCGTCCGCGCGGCGCAGGCCGAACTCGTGGGACCGCTTGACGTAACGGTCGAGGCCGGACAGGAGTGCGGCGACCGGGGCGACCGCCTCGGTGAAGTCCATCACCGGTGTGTCGAACACGCCCGTGATGTCAGGGAGTTCGAGGCCTTCGTCCTTGACGCTGGAGAGGCGGTCCAGGTACAGCTGGTGGAGTTCCATGGTGGACGCGATGAACGCGCCCATGCGCTCGGCGGTCCCGCTGTCGGCGCCGCCGTTCGCGCCGGGGACCTTGTCCCAGCCGGTGCTCGGCAGCCAGTCGACGGGGTCGGTGCCGAGCGAGGCGAGCGCGTCGTTGACCATCGCGAAGTGGTCGCCGTCGCAGAAGATGTCGCCCTGCGCCGCGGGGTTCGGGTGGTCTATGTGCCGGACCTCGACGCCGGGGTATTTCTTCTGCAGCCGCTCGACGACCTTCTTCAGGTTGCGTGCGTGCGCGCCCCACCACGCGAACACGACGCCGCGGTCCTCCTCGTCGGCGTCCTGCTTGGACTTGAGGATCTCCTCGACGATGCGTTCGGCGACCGGGCGCCAGAACGCGGTGTGCCGGTCGGTCGGGGTCGAGCCGTCGGCGCTGGCGGTCAGGGACGCGTTGAGCAGCAGGACGCCCTGCGTGAGCATCGCCTGGAACCACTCCGGCGGCTGCACCGTCTCCTGCTTTTTGAGCAGCGCCCGGATATCGGCGATCGGGGTCTTCTTTGGAATCCCGTACTTCCACATCGCCGCCGCTTTGATGATGCAGCGGATGCTCACCACGCGGCCGAACTGGCTGTCGCTCCAGTCGTGGAAGGTGTTGTCGAACATCGCGATTCCCGTCGCGCTTTCCGGGCGCGGATACGGGTTCTGCCCGAATATGACGACCTTCCACTTGTGCGGCGGATTCGGCTTGAGCGCCTGGAAGGTCAGTTCGCGGACCGGGACGGTTTCGGGACCGCGGTTCGCTCCGATGAACGAGGCCGCGTCCGTCTGCGCCTCGATCACCGGCTTGAGCAGCGGAAGCCACGGTTCGCCGCCGCCCTTGAAGAGGTCGGCGAGGGCGAGCGGGTCGTTCGCGTCGGGCGTGGCGGGGGTGTTCGCGTCGCTCATGGTGGCGGAATCTCCGAAATGTCGTACGGCGCAGACGGGTTCGCGGTGGAACCGTGGAATCGGCCGCAGGCTAGCAGCGCTTTCCGACAGTCTCGAAAGGGGCGGGAACAAAGCGACTACGGGTCGCGGGGGGCCACGGGCGGGCCTGTCGGTGCGGCCGCATAGAGTCGGAGACGACCGCAGCAAACGTTTCCCGAACGGGGTGGACAATGACCGGTGTTCGCGCGCAGGAGCCGCTCAAGGTAGTGCTGACCGACATCAACACGAGCGTGGTGTCGGCGTGGCGCGCGGCCTTCGCGGGAACGCCCGGGATCGAGATCCGCAAGGGCTCGATCCTGGACGTCAAGGCGGACGCGTGGGTCACCCCGACCAACTCCCGCGGCCGCATGGACGGAGGCGTCGACGCCGCCATCAAGCGGCACCTCGGCGCGGGCATCCAGCTGCGCGTACAGCGGGCGATCCGCGAGGAGTTCGGGAGCGGCCTCCCGGTGGGCAGCGCGGTGTGCGTGCCGTCCGGCGCGACCAATCCGCGCTTCCTGATCTCGACGCCGACGATGGAGTCCTCGTCGGAGAACGTCAGCGAGACCCTGAACGTGGCGCTTGCCTGCGCGGCGGCGTTCCAGGCCGTGCACCGGCAGAACGAGCGAGTGCCCGGCAGCATCAGGTCGGTCGCGCTGGTCGGCATGGGCGCGCAGACCGGCCGGGTGCCGGCGCGGGTGTGCGCCAACCTCATGTGGAGCGGCCACGCGTTGTTCGAGGAGCACTACTTCGCGGACTACGACGACCTTCGCGACACCATCGTCACCCAGCTGGACGACCTGGAGAGCGCGCCCGCCGAGGAGCCGGTGCGCATCAAGCCCCCGCAGCGCGGCACCTCGCGCCGCTGAACGACGGGCACTGACCGAACCGGCGCTGCGGGATCGCCCCCGGCGGGGCAGGATCGAAGGGTCCCGACCGCCACGAGGCATCCCGAGGTACGCATGGCGACACCCGGCGACCCGCCGCCGCCCGAGCGGTCATCGACCCCGACGCCGGGGGACGCCAAGGCGTACTCCCCCGCCCGGCAGGCGCCCGGCGCGGCCACGGTGGCCGAGCTCGACCGCCGGCTCGTCGACTGCCGGGCCTGCCCGCGGCTGGTCGCGTGGCGGGAGGAGGCCGGGCGGGTCAAGCGGCGGGCGTACGCCGAATGGGACTACTGGGCGCGCCCGGTCGCGGGCTTCGGGCCCGCCGACGCGGCCGTGCTGGTCATCGGGCTGGCCCCGGCGGCGCACGGCGGCAACCGGACCGGGCGGATGTTCACCGGCGACCGTTCAGGCGACGTCCTGGTCGAGGCGCTGTACGACCTGGGCCTGGCCAGCCAGCCGACCACCGTGAGCCGCGACGACGGACTCGCCCTGCACGGCGTACGGTTCACCGCCCCGGTCCATTGCGCCCCGCCGGACAACAAACCGACCCCGGCGGAGCGCGACACCTGCCGCCCGTGGCTGGTCCACGAACTCCGGTTGCTCCGCCCGACGCTGCGCGCCGCCGTCGTCCTCGGCGGGTTCGGATGGCAGGCCGCGCTCCCGGCGTTCGCCGCGACCTGCTGGCACGTCCCCACGCCGCGCCCGAAGTTCGCCCACGGAGCGCGTACCACGTTGACCGCCACCGACGAGGGCCCGGACCTTGCGCTGTTCGGCTGCTACCACGTCAGCCAGCAGAACACCTTCACCGGCCGCCTGACCCCGGCGATGCTCCGCGAGGTGCTGGACGAGGCCGCCGTCGCGGCCGGCCTGCGGCCCTGACCCGGTCAGTCGCGCCGGTTGCGGGCGAACAGGCCTGTCGACGTGAAGTCGATGAGGAAGCCGAGGACGACGACGAACCAGCCGATGCCGGTGACGCCGAGGCCGGGCTGGTAGGCGAAGACGTACATCAGCGTGGCGAACGGGAACACGATCAGGCCCAGGAACGGGACGATGAACGTGTCGAACGCGCGGTCGACCAACGTGGTGAAGATCCACACCAGGGCCAGGGCGAGGCGCGGCGAGAGCGCGGCGACCATGGCGAGAATGCATCCGCAGCCCACCGGGACCTCCGTTCACGGCCGGACGGCCTGTCTATTTCCGATCATTTGACACCATTCAGTGCATCCGCGAGCGGCGCCACGCTGACCCTTGATTCACTTCCGAGCCCCCCGCTAGCGTTGTTTACGCGTGTGTATACAACGACGACGGGGAGCCGCTGTGACCGCACAACTGCCGTTCGCCATCACCGAACCACTCCGCCCGCCGCCCGAGCAACGGCGGCTCCGGGACTCCGGGGACGTGCACAAGATCCGCACCCGCGTCGGGGACGAGGCCTGGCTGGTCACCGGCTACGAGCACGTGCGGGCGCTGCTCGACGACGAGCGGCTCGGCCGCACCCACCCCGCGCCCGAGACGGCGCCGCGGTCCGGCGAGTCGGCGCTGCTCGGCACGCCCCTGCCCGGGTTCGAGACGGAGAAGGCCGACCACACGCGGATGCGCCGGCTACTCCAGCCGTACTTCTCGCCGCGGCGGATGCGCGCGCTGCGAGCGCGCGTCGAGGAGCTGACCGCCGAACTGCTCGACGCGATGGAGAAGCAGGGCCCGACCGCCGACCTGTGCGCCGCACTCGCGCTGCCGCTGCCGATCCTGGTGATCTGCGAGCTGCTGGGCGTCCCGTACGAGGACCGCGAGCGGTTCCGGGCGTGGTCCGTCGCGGTCGGCGATGTCGCGGACGCCGACCGGTCGCTCCAGGGGCTGGCGGAACTCTACGGCTACGGCCTGGAGTTGGTCGCCCGCAAGCGGCGCGAGCCGGGCGACGACGTGATCTCGGGGATGTGCGCGACCGAGGGCGTGAGCGACGCCGAGATCGCCCGCATGTCGATGCTGCTGCTCTTCGCCGGCCACGAGACGACGGTGGTGCAGATCGGCTTCGGCGCGCTGCTGTTGCTGGCGACGCCGGGGCAGTGGGCGTCGCTGGTGGCCGACCCGTCCCGCATCGACGCGGTGGTGGAGGAGGTCATGCGGGCGCCGTCGGTCGGCAACGGCGGCATACCGCGCTGGGCGAAGACGGATCTGGAGGTCGCGGGCACCCGCATCCGCGCGGGCGAGCTGGTCATGCTGGACACGTTCGCGGCCAACCACGACGGCACGGTGTACGCGTCCCCTGACCTGTTCGACCCGGAGCGCGTCGCGGCGCCGCACGTGGCGTTCGGGTACGGCGCCCGCTACTGCCTGGGCGCGCCGCTCGCGCGCATCGAGCTGGCGGTCGTGTTCGGGCAGCTGGCGCGCCGCTTCCCGGGGCTGCGCCTCGCCGTCCCGCCCGCGGAGGTCCGGTTCACCGAGAACCAGCTGACGTCGGGCGTCGTGGCCCTGCCGGTCGCCTGGTAGCGGACGCGCGGAGGAACCGCCGCCGCGCTCCGTCCGGGAGCCGGCGGCTCCGCCCGACCGGCGTCAGCGGGTGGCCACGGACGCCTCGATGTCGTCGGACGCCACGGTCAGCAGTCTGTGCGCGAGGTCGGACAGCGCCCTGGCCGCCGCGAGCTCGTCGCCGATCTGCGGGACGTCGCGGTCGGCGGGGTTCTTGCGGGCCGTGCCCCAGCCGCGCAGCGCGGTGTCGGGGTCGGGGTTCGTGCTGTCGCTGGTGTGCAGGTGGGCCTCCGCGTGGGTGCGCACCCGCTCGCCGTCCTCGACGTCGTCGGCGCCGGTCTTCTCGGTCAGGTACACGTCGACGGTCCAGTGCTTGATGGCGGACATCGTCTCCTCCTCCGGTCCCCCGCTGCGATGGGACGGCCCTTCCAGTGTCGGTCGTCGCCGGTTCCCCGGCGCGTCGGGCGTTCGCGGGCATCCATTGGTATTCCGATACCAGGCATTGGATTCCTCATTGGATTCCAATGAATACCCGGCCTACCTTCGAGGCATCGTCGCTGACGGCCCGTGAAGGAGCCGTCAGGGACCGTCGAAGTGCCTCAGGCTGGGAGAACAGCAATGTCGAAGATCCTCTTCGTGATGACCGGTGTCGACTACTGGACGCTGGCGGACGGCACCAAGCACCCCACCGGGTTCTGGGCCGAGGAGGTCGTGACCCCGTACGAGGCGCTCACCGCGGCCGGCCACGAGGTGGTCGTCGCGACGCCCGGCGGCGTGGCGCCGACGCCCGACGCCGGGAGCCTGTCCGCCGGCGCCAACGGCGGCGAGGCCGGCGCGGCGCGGATCGCCGAGGCGCTGGCGTCCTTCGAGAGCCTGCGCGCACCGCTCACGCTGAGCGAGGTGGACGTCGACGACTACGCGGCCGTCGTGTACCCCGGCGGCCACGGCCCCATGGAGGACCTCGCCGTCGACGCCGACTCGGGGCGCGTGCTGACCGAGGCCCTCGCCTCCGGCCGCCCGCTGGCGGTCGTGTGCCACGGCCCGGCCGCCCTGCTGGCCGCGCGCAACGCCGACGGCACGTCGCCGTTCGCCGGCTACCGGCTGACCGGGTTCACGAACGCCGAGGAGACGCAGGCCGGCTTCGCCGACAAGGCGAAGTGGCTGCTGCAGGACCGCCTCGTCGGGCTCGGCGCGGACTTCCGCGAGGGCGAGCCGTGGGCGCCGCACGTCGAGGTGGACCGCAACCTGGTCACCGGCCAGAACCCGGCCTCCTCGGGCCCGCTCGCCGCCGAGGTGCTCACGCTCCTGAACGCGGCCGGCTGACCGCTCGCGCCGTTCCCCGCTGACGCCGCCGACGCGACCCGGCATACTCCGTAACCCCTACGAGCCTTGGACCTTCATGCCTGTCACCAGCCGCGAATGGCACCTCGTCGCCCGCCCCGTCGGCGAGCCCCGGCCGTCCGACTTCTCCCTCGTCAGCACGACCGTTCCGGACCCCGGGCCCGACCAGGTGCTGGTGCGCAACGACTTCCTGTCCGTCGACCCGTACATGCGCGGGCGGATGAACGAAGGCGAGTCGTACATCCCGCCGTTCGTGCTGGGTGAGGCGATGACGGGCAGCGCGGTGGGTACCGTGGTGGCGTCCGAGAGCGCGCGGATCCCGGTGGGGTCGACCGTCTCGCACTTCGCCGGGTGGCGGGAGTACGCGCTGCTCGACGCCGGGGCCGTGCAGCCGGTCGACCCCGGACTCGCGCCGCCGCAGGCGTACCTGGGGGTGCTCGGGACGACCGGCCTGACAGCGTGGGCCAGCCTCAAGGACACCGCGCCGGTGCGCGAGGGCGACGTGGTGTTCGTGTCGGGCGCGGCGGGGGCCGTCGGCTCGGTCGCCGGACAGCTCGCGCGCAAGCTGGGCGCGTCGAGGGTCATCGGTTCGGCGGGCGGCCCCGAGAAGGGGGCGCGCCTGACCGACCGCTACGGCTTCGACGTCGCGCTGGACTACCGGAAGGGCGACATCGCGGGGCAGTTGGCCGAGGCGGCTCCCGACGGGGTCGACGTCTACCTCGACAACGTCGGCGGCGACCACCTCGACGCCGCGCTGCTGTCGATGAACCGGCACGGCCGCATCGCCCTCATCGGCGCGATCTCGGTCTACAACGCGACCGAGCCCGTCCCGGGTCCGGTGAACCTGCCGCTCGCGATCGGCAGGCGCCTCACGCTGCGGGGCATGCTCGTCGGCGACCACCTCAACCTGTTCGGCGAGTACGTCGCGACGGCCTCCGCGTGGCTCAAGGACGGCAGCCTGATCGCGGACGAGACGGTCGTCGACGGCATCGACCACGCGGTCGAGGCCTTCTCGGCGATGATGCGCGGCGCGAACACCGGCAAGATGCTGGTGCGGCTGGCGCACTGACGGGACGTCGCGCGCTGACGGGCCGTTATGCGTTGACGGCCCGTCACGCGCCGCCGGAGACCGCGTCCTGGTAGCGCTGCATCCCCCGGATCCACCGGTCGTAGTCGGCGCCCTTGCGCCGGTAGAACTCGAGGACCTGGGGGTGCGGCAGGACCAGGAACCGCTCGGTGCCGAGCGCTTCGACGACACGGTCCGCCACGTCGAGCGGTTGGAGCAGGTCGCCCGCGTCCAACACGGCGCGGGCGCTCGCCCGTTGCACCGGGTCGTCGGAGCGGGTGCCGGCCATGAGCAGTTCGGTCTCGACGGCCTGCGGGCACAGGCAGCTGACGCGGATGCCGCGGGAGCCGTACGTCACGGCCAGCCATTCGGCGAAGGCCACCGCGCCGTGTTTGCTGACCGAGTACGTCGGCGAGCCGATCTGCGTCAGCAGCCCGGCCGCCGAGGCGGTGCTGAAGAAATAGCCCGCGCCGCGCTCCAGCCAGCCCGGCACCAGCAGCTTGGCGGCGCGCACGTGGGCCATGACGTTGACCTCGAGCGCGGTCGCCCATTCGGCCTCGGGGGCGTCGAGGCCGGCCCCGTTGGCGACGCCGGCGTTGGCGAAGTACAGGTCGACCGCGCCGAGTTCGGCTTCGGCGTCGGCGAGCAGCGCGGTGAGGTCGGCGGTGGAGGCGGCGTCGGCGGCGCGGGCCAGGACGCGGCCGGGGTGTGCTTCGGCGAGCTGCTTGCCCGTCGCGTCCAGGCGTGCGGCGTCCAGGTCGGTCAGCAGGACGCCGCCCGCGCCGTGTTCGAGGAGCCGCTGGGCGATGGCGGCGCCGATGCCGCCCGCCGCGCCCGTGACGACCGCGACCTTGTCCGTGATGTCCATGGGCCTGCCTCCGCGTTCCGTGACGCCGCGCGGCCCCGGACGGCGAGGTCCGGGGCCGGGCGTTGGTTCTGACGACCGCTCAGTAGGTCATGCCTACCGGATCAGGCCGCCGCGGTGAAGACCGGCAGGTAGCCCTTCGACTGGCCGGTCGCGGTCGGGTGGTACGACTCGTCGATGGGCAGCGTGGTGCTGTGCAGCCATTCCGAGCCGGAGCAGATCTCGTGTCCGGTGAACGTCGTGCGCACGTCGCCGAAGCTGAACCCGGCGTTCGCGGCCCGCTTGGAGATCACCAGGTCCAGCTCGTCGGCCGCGCCGTTGAGCAGCGCGCGGTCGGTGTCGCCGATGCCGAACCAGCACGAGCCGCCGATCTTGTACAGGCGGGAGTAACCGAGCACGACCACATGGGCGTTGGGCGCCCGGCTGTGGATCTGGGCGTACACGTTGTCGAGCAGGCCGGGCAGCTGGTTGTCGGCGAACGAACGGGCCTGGGCGACCGCGTTCGCGCACGCCGTGTGCCCGTTGAGCACGCAGGTCTGCATCACGCTCGCGAAGCCGGCGTCGTTGCCGCCGATGGTGATGCTGACCAGCGAGGTCGACCCGTTGAGCGGGCCGAGCTGGTTGTTGAGCACGTCCCCGGTGCGGGCGCCCGAGCAGGCGACGAACGAGAACGACGACGGCGCGTGGGAGTTGGCCCACAGCACCGGGTAGGCCTTGGTGCTGCGCTTGCAGCTGCCGCTGGCGCTGTCGTAGCTGCCGGCGCCGACGCCGGCGGAGTACGAGTCGCCCAGGGCCACGTAGCCGCCGGTCGCGGCGTGCGCGGGCGGTGCCGCGAGCACGACGCCGAGGGCGACGAGAAGGGCGGTGAGCAGTGCGGACACGAACGACTGCCGTGCACGTGAAACGCGCATACAACCTCCCCGTAGGTGACAGGCATCACAGGTTGTAGCAGCGGCCGCTCCCGGCCCGGAAGACACCGACTCCCTCAAGTTACTGACGGGTCACCAGATCCTCACGAACCCACGCCGCACGGTGATCGTTTCGCCCCCGGACGGCCCCATCCCGCCGCCGCTCCACGCCCATTCCGCGCAAACGGGATGGATCGTGTGGGCCCTCGCTCGATAACGTGAGCGATCGTTAACCACACCGGAACGCGGGAGGTCAGGCCCCATGACGGACACAGCACGGCGGCGGGTGGCGGTGGCCACGGACGGGTTCGGCCAGGCGCACGACGAGGAACTGCCCGTGCTGGTCGCGGCGCTGCGCGACCACGGGTACGACGCGGAGGCCGTCGCGTGGGACGACCCGGCCTACGCCTGGCCGGGCGTCGACGCGGTGCTCATCCGGTCGACGTGGGAGTACACCGAACGGCTCAGCGAGTTCCGGGCGTGGCTGGATGTCGCCGCCGCCACGACCGTTCTGCACAACCCGGCCGCCGTCGTGCGCTGGAACACCGACAAGACGTACCTCGCCCAGCTCGAGGCGCACGGCGTGCCGATCGTCCCGACCGGCTACCTCGCGCCGGGCGAGCCCGTGGTGCTGCCGGCCGACGGCGAGATCGTGGTCAAGCCGTCCGTGTCCGTCGGCGGTCGCAACAGCGCGCGCTACACGGTGGCGCAGCGCGCGGCGGCCGAGGAGCACGTGCGGTTCCTGCACGCCGAGGGCGCGACGGCCATGGTGCAGCCGTACCTGCCGCGGATCGTCGACGGCGAGCGCGCGCTGGTGTTCCTCGGCGGCCGGTTCAGCCACGCGATGCGCAAGGGGCCGGTCCTCACCGACACCGGCCGCATAGACAACCAGCGGGACGCCCACCCGAACCCCGTCCCGCACACGCCGGGCGACGCCGAACTGGCCCTGGCTGACGCGGCGCTCTCGGCACTCAAGGCGATCGTCCCGGGCGCCGACGAGCCGCTGCTGTACGCCCGCGTCGACGTCGCCCTCGCGGACGACGGCGCGCCGGTCGTGATGGAGCTGGAGCTGATCGAGCCGAACCTGTTCCTGACCCGGGTCGAGGGCGGGGTGGCGCGCTACGTGGCCGCGGTGGAGGCGGCGATCGGGGCTCCGTGAGCGGGCCGGCCCTCAGGCGTCCGTGAGCCGCTCCCCGAGGAACACGCCGAGCCGCTCCCGGTAGAACTCCACGCGCAGGCCGTTCGGGTCCTGGATGTAGAGGCTGTCGTCGACACCGCGGTCGGGGCCCAGGTACTCGATCCCGGCCTCGTCGAGGACGCTTTTCAGCCGCGTGAAGGACTCCGCGTCCACGGACAGGGCGAGGTGCTGGATGCCGCCGATCGTCTCGTCGAACGCCGGGTGCGGATGGCCCGGGAAGTCGAAGAAGCCGAGCAGGTTGCCGTTGCCCAGGTCGAAGAAGAAGTGGCTGGACCCGGCGTAGTCGCGGTTCTCCACCAGCTCGACGAGCGGGAAGCCGAGCAGCTCCTGGTAGAAGCGGATGGTCTCCTCGACGTCGCGGCAGATGAACGCGGCGTGGTGGATGCCGCGCGTCGGCGGCGTGGGGCGCGCGTCGGCCTCGCGCACGTACTGCTCGCGCAGCTCGACGCGGCGCGCGCGGACGCTTTCGAGTTCGGGGCCCTCCGGCTGCGGCATCGCGTCCTCCTCGGGTCGGTGACCTGCGTGTACCAGACTAGGCGCGGCCAACCGATCGAGAGGACAGGCGCGATGGAGTTCAGCGACGTAGTACGGACCACCGGTGCGGTGCGGCGGTTCACGGACGAGCCGGTCCCGGACGCGACGCTGGCACGCGTGTTCGACAACGCCCGCTTCGCCCCGAGCGGCGGGAACCGGCAGGGCTGGCACGTGGTCATCGCCCGTTCGGCGGACGTGCGGCGGCGGCTGAGCGAGCTGTCGCGGGCGGGCTGGGAGGAGTACCAGGCGTACGTCGACGCGGGGCGGGTCCCGTTCGCGCCCGGCGAGGACGGGCGCATGCACGGCGTCCCGGACGACGTCGACTTCACCCGGCCGGCCCCGAGGAACCGCTTCATCGAACAGCTGGAGCGTGCGCCGGTGCTCGCGGTCCTCGCCGTCGACCTGCGCCAGCTCGCGGTGACCGACCGGGACCAGCCGCGGCACAGCATCGTGGGCGGCGGGTCCGTCTACCCGTTCGCCCAGAACGTCCTGCTCTCCGCGCGCGACGCGGGCCTCGGCGGCGTCCTGACCACCTTCCTGTGCCGCCGCGAACCGGAGGTCAAGGAACTGCTGGGCCTCCCCCAGCCGTACGCGGTCGCCGCCCTGCTGGCCATCGGCGTCCCGGAACGCCACCCTCGCAAGCTGACCCGGCGCAAGGTGGAGGAGTTCGTCACCTTCGACCGCTTCGACGGTGCGCCGCTGCCGGGCCCGGACGCCGCTGCTCCCACCGACTGAGATCGGGGTCTCCCGAAGAGCCCGTTTGGCGGTTATTCGCCCTGCCATATCCGCCTATGCTCGCCGGTGTTCCGGCGGGCGGAGGCGGCACATTCGTGTTCCTCCAGCCCGACGGACGACAAGTCCCCGGCAGGAAGGACGCGCTCATGGCGACCGGCACCGTGAAATGGTTCGACGCGGAGAAGGGCTACGGGTTCATCAACCCCGACGACGGAAGCGGAGACGTCATGGCCCATCACTCGGCCATCAAGTCCACCGGGTTCCGGACCTTGGACGAGAACGCCAAGGTGAGCTTCGAGATCGTGGAGGGCCCCAAGGGGCGGCAGGCCGCGAACATCACCGTCATGTGACGCAGCCCTTCGAACAGGCAATCGCGTAAGGCGCACAGCGCGTCCAACCCGCCCGGCGCTCCGCGGCCCGGCATCGGCCGCGGGGCCCGGGAACGGGCCGGAGTTTCGAGGGCCGGCGCGCAAAGTATTCACGTCATTCCAAGCTGAGCCTTCAAGTCCTTGCGTCTTTCATCGAGTTCTCCGCACGACCCTTGTGCGGGCAGGCGGCCGCGCGGCACGCTGACCGCGCCACCGCCGCACGGCGTGCCGCGGCGTATCGCGCGCGGCGCCGCGAACCTCGATGAAGGCAGGCCCTCATGTCCCTCGTCCTGCAGCCCACGACCCAGCCGCTCCCGGACGCCGAGCGGGCCGCGCGGATGGCGAAGCCCGGGTTCGGCCGGGTCTTCACCGAGCACATGGTGACGATCGACTGGAACGCGGAACCCGGGTGGCACGACGGCAGGTTGACGCCGTACGGGCCGTTCAGCGTCGACCCGGCGATGATGACGCTGCACTACGCGCAGTCCATCTTCGAGGGGCTCAAGGCCTACCGTCAGCCGGACGGCTCGGTGGCGACGTTCCGCCCGTACGCCAACGCGGCCCGCTTCCAGGCGTCGGCCCGCCGGCTGGCGATGCCGGAACTGCCGCAGGAGATGTTCGTCGAGGCCGTCGACACGCTGGTGCGCCAGGACCAGTCGTGGGTGCCTTCGGAGCAGGAACAGAGCCTCTACCTGCGGCCGTTCATGTTCGCGACCGAGGTCGGGCTGGGCGTGCGGCCGTCCAACGCTTTCCGGTTCATGGTGCTGGCCTGCCCTGTCGAGGGCTACTTCCCGGGCGGGGTCAAGCCGGTCTCGGTGTGGCTGTCGAAGGAGTACGTGCGCGCCGCACCCGGCGGCACCGGCGCGGCCAAGTGCGCCGGGAACTACGCGGCTTCGCTCATCGCGCAGGCACAGGCCGCCGAGCAGGGCTGCGACCAGGTCGTCTGGCTGGACGCCAACGAGCGCCGCTGGATCGAGGAAATGGGCGGCATGAACCTGTACTTCGTCCGGGGGTCCGGGCCCGGCGCCACCATCCTCACGCCGTCTCTCACGGGTTCGTTGCTCCCCGGCATCACCCGAGACTCGCTCCTCCAACTCGCCGCGGACCGCGGCTACACCGTCGAGGAGGGCAAGATCTCCGTCGACGACTGGCGGCAGGGCAACGCCGACGGCACGATCACCGAGGTGTTCGCCTGCGGCACTGCGGCCGTCATCACCCCGGTCGGCTCGGTGAAGTCCGCCGACGCGTCCTGGACGGTCGGCGACGGCACGGCCGGCCCCATCACGATGGAGCTGCGCCGGGCCCTCGTCGACATCCAGACCGGCAAGGCCGAGGACCCGCACGGCTGGCGCCACACGATCGTGTGAGCCGCCGGCCTCCCGGTCAACCGAAAGGTTTTCCCCTCGTTGGGCGTTCGTACGCCCGAGCACGGGCGTCGGACGCCTCACGGGGAGCCTCATGAGTTCGACACACCAACCCGCGCACCAACCCGCCGTCGGCCCACCGGGACAGGCACCGCCGGTTCAGCAGGACAAGACCCGCACCACCGTCGTGGCGGTGCGGGAGCGGATCCTCTGGATCGACAGCGCGGCCTACCCGGTGGCGAACATGGCTCGGGTTCAGACGTATTCGCTCAGCCCGGACGCGTGGAAGGAGTTCGTGCGCTTCGCCCGCGCCGCCCTCGTGGCGCTCGTCCTCGGAGCCGTGGGCGGCGCGCTCGACCAGCCCTGGTCAGGGATGCTGATCGCCGCCGCGGTCCTGATCAGCGTCTACGCACTGATCCGGTGGATCGGCGCCTTCGACACGATCTACTACGTCCTCGACGTCAACGGCTCCGGCGCCCAGGGCGCGGTCGTCAGCCGCGACCCGAATCAGATCGTCCACCTGCGCAACAGCGTCATCGCGGCGATCAACAGCGAACGTGCGGAGTTCGTCGCCCACATCACGAACTACGTCCACAAGGGCGACAAGATCGTGCAGCTGGGCGCCCACAACATCGGCAAAGTCAACCCGATGGGGGCGTGACGCATGCACGATCGACCGACTCCGGTGTTTCACAGCCACACCGGCGACACGATCAACCAGCGAGGCAACCACAACATCGGCAAGGTCGAAGGTGACGTCACCTATAACAACGGGCAGCCTTCCGCGACCCACGCGACCTTCGAGGACCTGCTCACCGCCCTCGCCGAGCTGCGCCCGCGCCTGCCAGAGGGCCCACAGCGCACCATGCTCGACGCCGCCGAGGACGGCCTCCGCACCGCCCCGACCGCGACGGCCCGCCGTCCGTTCCTCACCGCACTCCAGGGCATCCTGACCGCCCTGGGCCCGGTCGCGGCCGTGACCGCGGAGGTTCTGGGGCGCCTCGGCTGACGGCTCGGCGCATCAGGGGCCCCTCGGTGCACACCAGCCACCGAGGCGGCCCCTGCTGTTCCCTCCCAGACACCCGCTAATCCGACAAAACGCACCTTTCTGGCGACTTTGCTTGCCCTTTACCTAGTCGACGCATCATGACCACAGCGGTACAGGTGGTCACCCTCCCCTACGCAACGTGCCGCCGACTGCACACGCGGCCAGATTCCCGCCACACACCGGCGTTCCGGCACTACCCCGCGTGGCATATTCCCGATTCCCGAATTTCGGGAAACTTTCTTGCGGTTCAAGGGATTTGAGTTCGTAGACGGCGTCTGTCTACCTTCTTCGTCGTCGGTACCCACACCGACACCGCCCACCGGAACGCCGAGTTCTGCCGCCGGTCGGGACGGGACAGCTGAGAAGCAACCACGGCAGAAGCGGGGGACCCAGGTGAAATCCGCCGGACCGCCGGCGTACTTCGGTACGCCCGGGACGGCTTGGGGTGAAGCCATGCCTCGAACGCCCTGACAGGGCGTCGTGCAGGCAGGCCGGGCAACTCCAGCCCGAACCCGACAGCTCACCTCGCAGGCGTAGGAGAGGAATAGCTTGATGCTGTCCGCAACCCGTAAGCGTCTGGTCACCAAGTCCCGTATCGCCGTTGCCGCCGGTGTCACCGGCGCCGCGATCGCCGCCCCGCTGATCGGCGCGACCAGCGCGTCCGCCGCCCCGGTGAGCACCTGGGACAAGGTCGCCGAGTGCGAGAGCACCAACAACTGGTCCATCAACTCCGGCAACGGTTTCTACGGTGGCCTCCAGTTCACCAACTCCACGTGGCAGGCCTTCGGCGGCACGCAGTACGCCGAGCGCGCCGACCTGGCCACCAAGGGCCAGCAGATAGCCATCGCCGAGAAGGTCCTGGCGAGCCAGGGCCCCGGCGCCTGGCCGGTCTGCTCCATCAAGGCGGGCCTGACCAAGGGCGGCGCCGCGCCGCAGGTCGACACCGGCTCCGCCGTCAAGGCCGCCGCGCCGAAGGCCGCCGCGCCGAAGGCCGAGGCCAAGCCGGCCGCCGCGCCGCAGCCGACCGAGGACCGCGCGTCGCGTTCCGAGGCCCGCACCGAGGTCAAGGCCGCCCCGCAGGCCGAGGCGAAGACCGAGCAGGCCCCGGTCGCCGCCGCGAGCACCTACGCCGTGGTCGCCGGCGACACCCTGTTCAAGATCGCCGACGCGCACGACGTGGCCGGTGGCTGGCACAAGCTCTACCAGGACAACCGCAGCGTCATCGGCGGCAACCCGAACGTCATCTACCCGGGCCAGAAGCTGACCCTGAGCGGCAAGGCCGTCGCCCAGGCCCCGGCCGAGAAGCCCGCCGCGGCGAAGCCGGCCGCGGAGGCGCCGTCGACCTCGGTCGCGGCCCCGAAGGCCGAGTCGAACTCGACCGGTTCGAAGCTCGCCCAGAGCAAGGACACCGCCAAGTCGGCCTCCACGAACGTGGTGAAGAAGACGGCGAGCGCAAGCTCGGACGTCTCCTCGTCCGGCTACGTCCGCCCGGTCCCGGGTGCCCCGCACGGCTCGTACGGCAACTCCGGCTCGCTGTGGTCGCACGGCCACACCGGTGAGGACTTCACCGCCGCGTCCGGCACCTCCGTCAAGGCCGTCACCTCCGGCGTCATCGTCGAGGCCGGCTGGGGCGGCGCGTACGGCAACAACGTCGTGATCAAGCACGCCGACGGCAAGTACACCCAGTACGGCCACCTGTCCTCGATCTCCGTGTCGGTCGGCCAGAAGGTCTCCACCGGCCAGCAGATCGGCCTGTCCGGCTCGACCGGCAACTCGACCGGCCCGCACCTGCACTTCGAGGTCCGCACCGGCCCGAGCTACGGCTCGGACATCAACCCGATCGCGTACCTGCGCGCGCACGGCGTGAACGTCTGATCCACCACCGCTGAACGCCCTGCCCAGTTGTGGGGCTGACGCAGGGCGTCAAGCACCACGGACCGCCCGGCTGGAACACTCCAGCCGGGCGGTCCGGCGTTTGCGTGTCGTTCAGTCGCGCGCAGCCCGCCCGACGAACTCCGCCCACGCCCCGACGGGAAACGCGAGCCGGGGGCCGGCCGCGACCTTGGAGTCCCGGACCTGCGCCACATCGGACAAGGCCCGGACCTCGACGCATTCCCCGCCTTCATCGCTGCTGTAGCTGCTCTTGATCCACGCCGACGGAAAAGTCCGCGCTTGGGCGTTGGTGTTCATAGCGCTCCCAGAATCTCGCTGATCAGCGACGCAGACGCCTCGGGCTCAAGGGCCTTGGCTCGGATGCTCCCATACTTGGTCGCCAGAACATGCACCTCAGACCGGTCACCGATCAGTCGGTTCACGTCGTGCACCTCGACATAGGCGATCGGGCTGCGGTCGCGAAAGTGCATGAGCGTGAACGGCCCTGCCACGCCGGGATGCTCATGGCAGCCCGTGGGCATGACCTGCACCTCGCACCAGCGCAGGCTGGCGAGTTCGGCCAGCCGTTCCAGTTGTTCGCGCAAGACCGCCACCCCACCGAGCGGCCGACGCAGCACCGATTCCTCGACGACGCAGTTCACCGTCGGCGGTGGCCAGCGGGTCCAGAGGCGCTGCCGCTCGATCCTCGCCGCGACGCGCTCCTCGATGGTCTGGTCGTCGAGGATGGGGCGGCGCCCGGAGAAGAGCGTTCGCATGTAGGCCTCGGTCTGCATGACACCCGGGAACGTCATGGTGCTGAAGTAGGCGAGTTCAACCGCCTTGGCCTCCAAGCGCGCATAGTCCCGGAACCAGTCCGGATGCTTGACGCGCGCCTTCACCTTCGCTTTCCCGACGTCTTCGATCGTGGCCAGCAACAGTCCGCCAGCGTCCAGCACTTCGTCGGCGCTCCTCAGGAACTGCTCCTGCGGGACCCTCCGGCCCAGTTCGAGCGACATGATCTGGTCTTCGCCGTAGCCGACCCGGCTGCCCAACTCCCGGCGGGACCAGCCTTTCCGCTCCCGCAGCACCCGGACCTGTCGGCCCAGCGCCCGGAAGAAGTCGCTGGCGATATCCCCCTCGTCCAGGACCAGTTCGGGTTGCGGTGGTGGGGCCGCGTCCCCCTTGTCCGAGCCGGCGGAATCGGTCATCGCTGCCCCCTGATCGACATGCACGCTACGCGTCCGATCAACTCCGGAACGTGTCGAACGCCGTGCGCGTCAGCGTACGCTCGGCCACGCGAACGGCGCAGCCGACTCCCGTTCTTTGACCGGTTCGGCCGGTTTGGGGGCCGGGCGCCGAATGTCGCGGGGCTGGTCTACATCGCGGCGTTCGCCCCGGACGAGGGTGAGAACCTGGGCGGGCTGCTGGCACGCGACGGTGAGCCGATCCCCGACGGGTTCCTCAAGCCGGACGCCGACGGCTACCTGTGGATCGACTTCGCCGGTTTCCACGACGCGTGGCGCGACAAGCCCTGCTGGTACCAGGTCTCGACGCAGGACCGGATGATCCCGCCGATCACCGAGGCGTGGATGGCCGAACAGATGAAGGCCCGCTCGACCATCACCCTGGACGCCGGCCACGCCCCGCTCGCCTCCCGCCCGGACGACGTCGCGGCCCTCATCGACCAGGCCGTGAAGGAGGTCTGACCCGCGGCGCTTGCTCAGCGCGGGAGGACCAGTTCGGGTTGCGGCGGCCTGCTGCGGCGTGGAGATCGTCGGCCATGCACGGTCCCCTGGCCTGCCTGCCGGCGGTGTCCATCTCCCCCTCCCGATTTCGGATTGTCCGCGCGGCCGAACGGCTGTCAAGGCGCGGTGGGGCCAACCCTGTTCATGCGGCCTCGCCCGTTTCGAGGGGGCGCCTTGACAGCCGCCCGGCCGCGCTTAAAACCTCGGCAACTATCGGGAGGGGGAGGCGGTGTGGAGGCGCATCGGGCGCCTTGCGTCGCCGTCCTGCGGTCCCGGGGTGGGGTGGGCGGCCGCCTTTGACGACCGGTGACCACGCTTCACGGTTCTCATATCGCACCAAATCGGGGCATTGAGGCGCCTGAATGCCTATTGGCTTTGCGTCAAAAGAACCAAATGGCCACATGTTGCCATCTGGTTCTTTTGAAAACCGTTGTCAGTGAGAGATGAGAGGTCGGCGACCGCAGCCCGGCGGCGCGACCCGCCCCGGCACCCGACCAACACCGACCGGCAGCGCCGGGCGCCCACCACGCTGGGACCGCAGCCCGGCGACGCAAAGCGCGGGTAGCGGCGCCACACCTCCCGCCCCTCCCGCAGGTGCCAAGGATGTTCAGCGCGGACGGCCCGCGGGTCAAGCCGCCCCCTCCACCCCTGGACAGGCCGCCTTCAACAGCGTTGGCCATGCTGCGGCTTGACGCGCGGGACGGCCGCGCGAAAATCGAAAGCGGGAGGGGCGGGAGGCCACCGATCGCGAGGCAGGCCAGGAACGGTGCAGCCATCCAGGTGCCCACGGCAGCAGGTCAGCCCAACCCCCTGCGGCGATTCGCCGTCCACGCCGCTCCGGACCTGCACGGCGATCCGGTCGAGTCGCGTTGCCGTGGCGCCGGTCCTACCCCTGCTCCGGCTCCGGTGGGCCGATGCGGAGGCGGTTGCCGTCAGGGTCGGTCAGGGCGAGTTCCGCGCCCCACGGCTGCTCCTGGATCGCGGTGCCGAACTCGGCTGCGACGGCGGGCAGATCGCGCAGGCGAAGGTAGATGAGGGTGTCCGGACGCGCATCGCCTTCGTGTTCGGAGAGGAACAGACGGACCGGGCCGCGGGCGACCTCGACGAAGGCCGGGAAATGCGGCTCGAAGCGGTGCTCCCAGGTTTTGACGAAGCCCAGTCGGGCGTACCAGTCGCACGCCAGGGCGGCATCGGCGACGCGGAGGATCGGGATGACCGCCTCGGCCGGCGTATCGGCGTCCATGACGGTCATCATGACAAGGACGCCTGACACACCCAGGTGCCCGCCGCGCTTCGCGGGTGCGACCTGCGGCGTCCCGCCCGGCCGCCCCGGCCCGACGGAGGTCGCCTCGTGGACGCGCAGCGCTGGGTCCGTCAGCGCGTTGCGGACGTCGGGTCGGGTGGTGGGGCGTTGAGTTGGGTCAGGGCCTCGCGGAGGTCGACGGCTCGGACGGCCACGGCGCTGATGCGGACTTCGCCGGTGCGGCGGAAACGGAGGGTGAACTCCACGCGTTCGCCCGGTGCGAGCTTGTGCGGACGGATCAGGACCAGGTCGTCGCCCATGGGTGACATGGCCAGGCGGCCTCGGGGCGGGACGGCCAGGGCCTTGGCGGTGCGTGGGGTTCCGCTCATGGCAGCGTGCTTGTGGGTGCTCAGTTCCACGCGGGCGGCGGCGTCGGTGCGGGCCTCGATCAGGTCGTCGGGGACGTCGCCCGGGTTCTCGATGCGGAAGAACGCCGAGGTGGCCTGGGCGTCGTCGGACGTCGGCAGCAGTACGACGCCCGGTTGGACGCGTAGGGGCCGCGCCCGGCCGGCGGCGCCCGAGGACGCCCAGGCTGAGAGCAGCAGCACGGCGGCCAGCGCTGCGGCGATCGGGGCGGCGGCCGGGCGGAGGAGGGCGAGCCAGACACTGGCGCGGGCGCGGGCGCGGGCGAGTGCGCGGCGGGCGCGGCGGGACAGGAGCGTCGGGAGGCCTGTCATGCCGACACCTCCGCGAACGGCCGTGCGGCGCCTGGCTTCCGCCCACGCCGCGGTGCCGTCCGTGGGCGCCAGGTGCGCAGCCGTACGCTGTTCGCGACCACCAGCAGCGAACTCACCGCCATGGCCAGCCCCGCCAGCATCGGGTTGAGCAGCCCCAGCGCGGCCATGGGGATCAGCACCGTGTTGTAGCCGAAGGCCCACCACAGGTTGGCGCGGATGGTGGCGAGTGTGCGCCGGGCGAGCCGTACCGCGTCGACGAGGGCCTCGACGCCGTCGCGCAGCAGTGTCACGTCGGCGGCGCCGATGGCCGCGTCGGTGCCGGTGTGCAGGGCGATTCCGAGGTCGGCGGCGGCCAGGGCCACCGCGTCGTTCACCCCGTCGCCGACGACCGCCACGGTACGGCCGGCGGCCTGCAGTTCGGCGACGAGCTCCGCCTTGCGGGCCGGGCTCACCGCGGCGTGGACCGTGCCGATGCCGAGTTCGTCGCCGACCGCCCGGGTGACGGCCAGGGCGTCGCCGGAGACCAGCACCGGGGTCAGGCCGAGGGCGCGGAGGCGGTGCACGGTGCGGTAGCTGTCGGGGCGTACCGCGTCGCCGAGGACGAACACGGCGACGGGCTTGTCGTCACGCGTCATGATTACCGCCGTCGAGCCGGCCTGGTCGGCGTGTGCCAGTGCGTCGGTGAGGGCCTGGGGCAGTGCGTCCGTACGCCGTGGCCCTGGACGGCCGACGCGAACCCGTACCCCGTCGACCGTCCCCTCGACGCCGTGGCCCGGCCGCGCGGTGAACTCCGTGGCGGTCGGCAGGCGGTCGTCGGATCCGCGGTGCGCGGCCGCGGTCAGGGCGCGGCCGATCGGGTGTTCGGAATGCTGTTCGACGGCGGCGGCCTGGCGCAGTACCGCGTCGGGGTCCTCGCCGGGCACGGCCGCCGTGGCGAGCAGCCGCATGCGGCCCGTGGTGAGCGTGCCGGTCTTGTCGAGCAGCACGGTGTCGACGCGGCGCAGGCTCTCCAGCGCCTGCGGGCCCCGGACGAGGATGCCGAGTTCGGCACCCCGCCCGGTCGCGGCGAGGAGTGCCGTCGGGGTGGCGAGCCCGAGTGCGCACGGGCACGCGACGACCAGGACCGCGACCGCGGCCGAGACGGCGGCCTCGGGGTCGGCCTGGGCGCCGAGCCAGAACGTGAGGACACACACCGACACCGCGAGCGCGCACGGTACGAAGACGGCCGCGACGGCGTCGGCGACCCGCTGCGCGCGGGCCTTGCCGGCCTGGGCCTCTTCGACCAGACGGGTGATGCGGGCGAGTTGGGTGTCGCGTCCGACGGCCGTCGCACGGACGACCAGCCGCCCGCCAGCGTTGAGCGTCCCGCCGACGACGTGGTTCCCGGGCCCGACCTCCACGGGCGCGCTCTCCCCCGTGAGCATCGACATATCGACCGCGGACGCCCCTTCGACGACGACGCCATCGGTCGCGATCCGCTCGCCGGGCCGCACCGCGAAGAGCATTCCGGGGAGCAGGTGTTCGACAGGCGTTTGACGTTCGGTGCCGTCCTCGTCGACGACGGTCGCGTCCTTCACGGCGAGTTCGGCGAGCGCGCGGAGCGCGGACCCGGTGCGCCGCCCGACACGGCCCTCCAGCAGGCGCCCGCAGAGCACGAACAGCGGTACTCCTACGGCCGCTTCGAGATAGAGGTGGTGGCCCGCGCCGCCCGATCCGACAGTGAGCGAGAACGGCATGCGCAGGTCCGACGCACCCGCGCCGCCGAACACCAGTGCGTACACCGACCAGCCGAACGACGCCACGACGCCGAGGCTGACCAGCGTGTCCATCGTCCCGGCCGCGTGCCGCAGCGCGCGCCACGCACGGCGGTGGATCCCCCACGCGCCCCACGTAACGACGGGGACGGACAGCGCGAAGCACAGCCACTGCCAGCCGTCGAACTGCAGCCCGCTCGCCATCGACAGCACGATGACCGGGACGGCGAACAGGGCGGTGACGGCGACGTGCCACAGGGTCGGCCGGTCGTCGCGCGGCGCCTCGGCAGGGGCGTGGTCCGGTGCCAGCACGCGCGCGGCGTAGCCCGCGCTCTCGACGGCGGCCACCAGTTCCGACGGGGTCACGGACGCGGGGTGCGTGACCCGCGCGCGCCCGGTCACCAGATTCACCCCTGCACGCGCCCCCTCGACGCGGGCGATCTTGCGCTCGACGCGCGAGACGCACGCGGCGCAGGTCATGCCGTCGACGGCGAGTTCGGTGACGAGGTCGGGATGAGCGGTGGGCCGGGTCGACTCAGCGGCCGCAGTGAGCGTGGCTGACGGGGCACGACGCTCGGCAGGCGCGCCCACCAGCGAACCGGACTTGCCCGTACGCCGATTCACGCCCCCACCTGCCCGTCGGCAGCAACACCGTGCGTCCCCCCGGAGCCGCCGCTCAACGACGCCAACTGCATCTGCACCGAGGACGTCGAGACGCCCGGCACAAACGGCCGCAACACCGGCGCCCCGTTGTGCCCGTGGCCTCCCGCTCCCCCTCCCCCGCCCCCATCCCCCGGCACCAGCCCCGGTGCGACAGGCCCGGCCGCGCGTCCCGCCGCGTACGCGAACACCGCGAGCACGGCGAGCAGCAGCACGAACCCGAACAGCGTGCGCGCCGGACGCCCCGCCCCCGATCCCGCTCCGCGCGCCGCCGGGAGCAGGTCCGGCGTCGGCCCCGCTCCAGCCGCCGCGGTTGTCTTGCCGTGGTGCACGTACGCTCCGCTCCCTCGCGACGCCGCGTCCGAGGCGGCATTCCGTGCCGAGGTAGTCGGTCCGCGACGAGGTGGAGTTCCCGCAGTCCACGCGCCGAAACTGCCGCGCCCCGCTCGCCGCACCCTCGCTAGCCTGACCGCCTCAGGGGGGAGACTCGATGTCGCTGACGCGCACGCTTCTGCTCGGCCAAGCGCCGCGCGACGTGCTCAACGCGGTGCTCGGGCGCGTCGACGACGAGACCCGGCGGGCGGTGCTGGCGATCCCGCCGCCGCACGGCCGTCCGGTCATCGACCACGTCGTCGCCCACGGCCGCCCCGAGGACCGCCGCGATCTGGCCAAGAACCCCTGCCTGGAGCTGGAGTTCCTGGCGCGGCTCGCCGAGCATCCCGACCACGAGACAGCAAGCCGGCTCAGGCGCCATCCGCGGGCCACCCGTGAGCTGCTGCTGCGCACGATGGAGGTCACCGGGCCGCCGCCGGACCTCTTCGACCACCGGATCAGCCGGCACAGCCAGGCCGAGCTCTACGCGTTCGTCGAAGCGGACGACCCGACCGTCGTCAGATACGCCATGCGCGGCATCCGGATGGACGGCGGGAACGTAGGCGGCGTCGGCGTCGTGCTGCGCGGCTGCCTGAACGTCTGGCGCCTCGCCGGACGCGAGGCGGCTTCCGAGGCGCTCCGTCAGGCGACGCCGCTCCCCGCCGCGAAGCACCGGCTCGCCGCGCAGGCGTTCAAGGAGCGAGACGGCCGCCAGGTGCTCGGGCGGCTGATCGAGAGCGAGGGACGGACACCGGTCGTCGTCCAGCGACTGCGCGAGCTGGACCAGCGTCAGCGCGGGAGACACGCCCACCGAGGCGAGCCGAACGACTTCGCGGGGAGGTCGGCCGGCCTGCTACTGCGCGCACCCCACGACGCGCTCCAGTGGCCGCTGATCCTCCAGGAGGACAAGGATCAACCATGGTGCCAGGCGGTGTTGGACGTCCTGGGCGACCAACCCGGCTGCCCGGCCCCGCTCCTGACGCGCCGTGACGCGCCGGTGGATCCGCCCCCGCCCCGGGGTTCTCGCTCCCGGAAGAGGGACCCCCACCCGCGCGGCAGCACCAAGGCCGCAGGGCTGCGTCAGCTCCGCACGCTCACCAACGGCGCAGGCGACGGCCTGGTCCGCGCCTCCTTCGACGCCGGCCTGTTGGCACCGCGCGTGCTCCTCGCCCAGACGCCGCACGCGCACGCCGCCCTCACCGTGTTCCGCGACGCGGACGCCCACCAGATGGCCGGCGCCTTCCGCGCGATACGGGCCCTGACCGACGCCCATCTCGGCACCGACCCAGAGGCCTGGGTGGTGGCCCTCCGACTCCTCCCGGAGTTCAACGGCACGCTGCCGGAGCTGCTCCAGACCGCCCACGCCATGACGCGGTAAGGTCCGAGCCACCTAACGCCGTTGGCGGCCGGCGAGCACGAAGTCGCGGTACTCGTCCCCAGCGATGCCCTGATTGACCCAACGGCCACGAACGGCCCCGGCCCGCCGCTCCGCAAGCACGAGGGCGTCAAGCGCCCCCGCTGCCGTTCCGATCTCCAGGCCGAACTGCCCGCCCTCGGGGAGACATCACACTTCGGCCAAGGCCACGTGCCCCGCCCTCGCCGGACAGCCGCACGGTTGGTCGAGCGTGCGTTCGAACCATGCGCCGCGGCCGTGCCACTGTGCGCTCTGCCGCACCGCGCCACCCGCACCGGATGCTGAACACCCCATCCGCGCCCCGCCCTTCGGGAGGTCCCCACCGTGCGCACCACCCCCGCCCCGGTTCCCGCGCCCCGTTCCGCCGCACCCTCGACCGCCGCGCCCGACGGCGGCACGGACGAGGATGAGGACTACACGATCAACGCGCCCGGGGCGGAAAACGACGAGGCCGTCGCCCGGGTCACGACGCGGGCGATGGCGGCGCGGCTGCCGCATCTGGTGGGCAAGGCGCTCAAGCTGGGCTGGATCTGCGACCGGCGGGCCCTGATCGCGCTGTTGGTCTGTCAGGTCGCCGCCGGGGTGCTGGAGGCGGCGGGGTTGCTCGCCACCACGTCGACCATCACCGCGGTGATCGGCGGCGGGGACGTCGGTGAACGGCTCTGGCAGGCCGCACCCGCGTTGACCGGGCTCGCGCTCGCGGTCGGGGCGCGCGCCGCGCTGGGCATCGCGGTGCGGTATCTGACGCAGCGGCTGGCCCCGTCCATCAACCGGCGCGCCGAGATGCTGCTGCTCGAAGCCACCACCACGGCCGAACTGGAGGCGTACGACGGCGCCGAGTTCAAGCACCAGTACAACGCGGCCGACCGGGGCGCGCAGCAGATGCGCGGCCTGCTGAGCCAGTCCCAGAACGTCATCGCCGCCGTCGCCTCGGTCGTCGCGGCGGCGTCCGTCATCACCTATCTGCACCCGCTGCTGCTGCCGTTGCTCCTGCTCGGCGCCGTGCCGCGCGGGGTGGCGGCGGTGCGTGCCGCCCGCATCGAGTACCAGAGCTCGGTCACGACGAGCAACGAACGCCACATCCTGGCGGTGCTGCGCTGGAACCTCACCGAGAAGTGGGGTGCCAACCAGCTGCGTTCGTCCGGGCTCGCACCGCACCTGCTGGCCCGTTACGAGCGCACCGGCGACCGCGTGCAGCGGGTCGTGCAGGAGGCCGCCCTGCGGGAGGCGAAGGTGGCGGTCGCGGGCGCGATGGTCGGCGGGCTCGCCGCCGGGCTGGTGTGGGCGGCGGTGTTGTGGCTGCTGGCGTCGGGCCGGATGAGCGTGCCCGCGGCCGGCACCGCCGTGATCGCGCTGCGCACGGTCACCGCGTCCCTCGGCGGCGTCGTCACGTCCGGCACCGAGATGTACGCCATCGGCCTGTACATGGACGACTGGGACCGCTTCCTCACCGAGGTCGGCGGCCACCGCATGAGCGCGCGGCGCGGCACCCGCGTCATCACCCGGCCGCGCGTGTTCCGCGCCGAGAACATCACCTACACCTACATGTCCGACCGGACGCCGCTCTCCGACGACCCGTCCACGCCGCCGCGCCGCGCCCTCGACGGCGTCGACCTCGAGGTCCACGCGGGCGAGGTGGTCGCGATCGTCGGCGAGAACGGCTCGGGCAAGTCGACACTGGCCAACCTGCTCACGGGCCTCGTCCTGCCCGACACCGGTCGGATCACGTGGGACGGCGTGGACACCCGCGACCTGGACCCCGCGAGCGCGTTCGGGCACGTCGCGTACCTCACGCAGGACGTGGTGCGCTGGCCGGTGACGTTCCGTGAGAACGTGACGCTGTGCCAGCCACGCGGCGACCACGACGACGCCATGGCCTACGCGCTGGCCGCGTCCGGCGCGGACGAAGTGGCCGACGGCCTGCCGCGCGGCCTGCGCACGCTGCTCACGCAGGAGTTCCTCGGCGGCACCTACCTGTCCGGCGGCCAGTTCCAGCGGGTCAACCTGGCACGCGTGTTCTATCCCGACCGCGCGCTGCTGATCCTCGACGAGCCGACCAGCGCCCTGGATCCGCGCGCCGAGCACCGCATCTTCAAACAGCTGCGCGAGTACGCCGCCGACCGCGCCGTCGTCCTGGTCACACACCGCCTGCCGAACGTCGCCAAAGCCGACCGGATCATCGTCATGGAGCACGGACGCATCGTGCAGCAGGGCACCTGCCCCGAACTCCTCGCCCAAAAGGGCCTGTTCCGCGAGCTCTGGGACCTCCAGCAGGACCGCTGAACCCACACCCGGGGCGCAAGGAGGACACACAAGCCAAGCCGCACGGCGCACGCCCCCGCAACGGGGCGTGCGCCCCGCGCGCACCCGGTGCGTATCGGGCAATTCGACCGGCGTTCACACGAGAACCCCCTGCCGGAGGGCATCCGTTCGGTGGGCGCGCTGCGCAAGGGCAGCGTCGGCTGCTGAGGGCGCGACGCGGCGCCCTGGCCCGGTTTGGAGCCGGGGCGGGGCGCCGTGTCGTTCGTCCGGGCGAGCCGGTCGGGGTCGGCTACGAGGGCTCGGGGACCGGGTCGCGCATCAGTTCACCCGCGGCGGGGAGGTCGGCGGAGGTGCCGCCCATCAGGCGTTCCAGGCCGCGGATCACCGCGAGGTCCGGTTCGGCCGGGACGTGGACGGGCATCCCGGTCGCGTCCCGGATCAGCCCCGGCAAGGCTTCGAAACGGGCTGCGCCGCCGGTGAGGACGACGCCGCGGTCGGCGACGTCGACGACCACGTCCGGCGTGCAGCGTTCCATGACGCGCCGCACCGCGCCGGAGACCAGGGCCAGGAGCGGGCCGACGGCCTCGCGCAGTTCCTCGATGTCGACGTCCATGTTGGACGGCCGGTTCTCGCGCAGGTCCCAGCAGCGGACCGTCTTCGTGCCGGGCCCGGCGCGGTCGAGCGCGGCGACCAGGCCGCGGACCCGTTCGGCGGACACGGCGACCCAGTAGCGGCGGCGCAGGTGCTCTTCCACCGTTCGGGCGATCTCGTCGCCGCCGACGTGGAGCGTCTCGGTGAACAGCGAGTAGGCGCTGGAGAGCACCGCGACCTGGGTCATGGACGCGCCGCACACGGCGACGACGGCCGGGCTGGGGTCGTGCAACGGGACGCCGCAGCCGACCCCGGCGGCGAGCGGCGCCTCGACCATCTCGACGTGGCGCAGCCCGATGCGGCCGAGCGCGGTCTTCACGGCGCCGCGGTTGTCGGCGCTGAGGTGCTGCGGCATGGCGGTCACCGCGTCGCGGCCGAACCGGCCGGCGGCCGAGACGACGCGGTGCTTGCCGAGCATGCAGCGCAGCATCTCGCCGACGATGTCGGGCTGGACGACGGCCCCGCCGAGCAGCGGCCGCGAGACGCGGATGTGGTCGGGGCTGCGGCCGTCCAGCGTCGCCGCGGCGTCCCCGGCGGCGACGACCTTTCCGGAGCGCAGGTCGATGGCGACGGCACTGGGCGCGTCGACGACCAGTCCCTTGCCACGGAGGGCCACGCGCACGCGCGAGGACCCCAGATCGACGGCGACCCGGCAGCGGCGCAGGCGCTCGGTGTCGACGGCCATGGTTTCCTCCCGCGTTTCCGGCGGTGGTGTGGGTGCATTCGGATCCATCGTCACCGGCCGGGCGCGGGTCGGCACCCGGTGTTCACCCACATGCAGCACCCGGGCGCGAGATGACGGCGCGTCAGCGGCGTCGCCGCGTGCGGGAACGCGACTTCATGCCGGGGTGTCTCCCCCGCGCCAATGATTGTTCGGTCAACGAATAGCAAGATCCGTTGAGCGGACACCCAGGTGTCACTACGCTCGCCGCGCACGCCGTGAAACTCCGCACGGCGTGCACGCATAACCACGCAATCCGCCGGGCTCCGGCGTGCCACAAGCATGCCCGCGTCCGGTTTTTCACGCTGGTCCCCTTCAACTCACACAGGAGGACTGTCGATGGCTCCAACCGTGCGCCGATGGCTCACGGCCGGCGCGGGTAGCCTCGCGCTCGCCGCTACGGGCCTGGTGCTCGCGCCCACCGGAGGGGCGCAGGCAACCGCGTACCCCGAGGTGCGTCCGGCGGTCGCCGAGTACACCCAGATGACCGCGGGTGACACGCCGCCGACGCAGGCGCAGTGCGCCTCGGCCGGCCGGCGCTGCTTCAGCCCGCAGGCGATACGCGCCGCGTACAACGTCGGTCCGCTGTACGCGGGCGGTCTCGACGGACGCGGGCAGACGATCGCCATCGTCGACTCGTACGGCAGCGACACCATGGCCCACGACCTGCACGTCTTCGACCAGGCCTTCGGCCTGCAGGCGATGTGCGGCGAAGAGGGCGTGGCGTGCGCACCGGGCATGCCGACGTTCAGTGAACTGCACCTGCAGGGCTCCCCCGCGACCAAGGCGCCGCCGCCGAAGAGCAAGGGGACCGGCCAGGAGAACAAGAGCGCCTGGGCGCTCGAGGTCGCACTCGACGTCGAGATGGCGCACGCCATGGCGCCGGGCGCGAACATCCTGCTGGTGACCACGCCGACCGCGGAGACGCTGGGCGTGCAGGGCCTGCCGCAGATGATGGCCGCCGAGCAGTACGTCGTCGACCACCACCTCGCGACCGTGATCTCGCAGTCCTTCGGGACCGCCGAGGGCGCGTTCGGCAGCCCGCAGTCGCTGAAGAACCTGCGGCACGCCTTCGAGGCGGCGGCGCAGAACGGCGTCACCGTGCTGGCGTCGTCGGGCGACGACGGCAGCTCCGGGTCGAAGAAGACCCCAGTCAAGAAGGGCGGCACCACGCTGCCCGACCCCGAGGTCGGCTACCCGGCGTCGGACCCGCTCGTCACCGGCGTCGGCGGCACGTACCTGTGCACCGACACCAACGCGACCTCGGGACGGGTCGTGGACAGTGCGAGCGCGCCCGGCAAGTGCGGGCAGTTCCCGGGCCAGGCCGAGGTCGGCTGGACGTTCTCCGGCGGCGGCTTCAGCTCGGTGTTCGACCGTCCGGACTACCAGGCGAACCTGCCTGTCGGCAGCACCCCGATCGGCACCCAGCGCGGCGTTCCGGACATCGGCCTCCAGGCCAGCTCCGGCACCGGCGCGCTGGTGTACCTGTCGCTGCCGCCGGACGGCCAGGGCGGCCTGAAGTGCGGCGACACGCCGTGCAGCACCGGTTGGTACGACATCGGCGGCACGTCGCTGGCGTGCCCGGAGTGGGCCGGTCTCGTGGCGATCGCCGACCAGATCAACGGCGGTGGCCTCGGGCCGATCAACCCCGCGCTGTACAAGCTGGGCGGCGACCCGGCCAAGTACGCGCAGGACTTCTACGACGTCACCACCGGCAACAACACGGCCGACCCGAACGTGCCGGGCTTCCCGGCCACGACGGGCTGGGACCCGGTCACGGGCCTCGGTACGCCGAACGCGGCCAAGCTGCTGCCGGACCTGGTGGCGGCCGCGCACAGCTGATCCACGCGACACCTGCACACCGCGACGGGCCTCGGGGGTACTCCCCCGGGGCCCGTCCCGTTGCCGTGCGACGGCCGCGTTCCGCCGCGCTTCGTGGCGTGTTCCGCCCCGCCGGAAATTCGGGGGCGCGGGCCCGCAGGCACTGGTTGGATGGGCTTCATATGCGTACTGGACAGATAGAAACCCCCTGGGGAGCATCGGTTTTCGGGGCGGCCACCGTTGAGGCGGCGCCCGATCTCGCACGTATCCGTGTCGCTGTGCGGCAGACCCGTTCCGAGGCACCGGAGGCGTTCGCGGCGACCCGGTCGCACGTCAACCGGGTCCGCGAAGTACTGCGCGGACACGGCGTCGCGGACACAGACGTCGCGGTGTCGCGGATCCAGGTGACGACCGAGTGGCAGTACCTCGACAACCGCCGCGAGTTCGCCGGCTACGAGTGCGCCGCGGGCTTCACGGTGCGGCTGCGCGACCTGGACCGGCTCGAGGCCGTGCTGGTGGACGTCATCGACGCGGGCGCCAACGACGTCCAGCAGGTGGAGTTCGACGCGGCCGACCGCGACGCGCTGCGTACGCAGGCCCGGCGCGACGCCGTGGCGGCGGCGCGCGCGAAGGCGGAACTGTACGCGGAGGCCGCGGGCGTACGGGTCGGGCGCGTGCTGCACATCCAGGACACCGAGGACGCCGACGCGGAGGTCGTCTACAAAGGCGGCATATCGATCCGCGCCGGTGGTGGAGGCGGCGGCAGGCCCGGCGACCTCGCGCCGGGCGAGGTGTCGGTGAGCGCTGCCGTCCTGGTCGGGTTCGCGCTGGAGGCGTGACCTCGCCTCAGGTGCTTCACGTGTAGAGGGGCGCGAGCGCGGTGGACACGAACCGCCGCGCCGCGCGCATCTCCGCGACCGGGTCGGGTGCCATGTCGAGCTCCAGCAGTGTGGGCGCGGTGAAGCCGATCTCGCGCATCAGGCGGGCCCACGCGAACCAGTCGACGACGCCGCTGCCGAGCGGGCAGAAGTACGGCTGGTGCGCGACGTAGACCTGTTCGTCGATCTCCACGTCCATCGGCGCGGGGCCGAGGGCGTCCTTCCAGTGCGCGATGACGATGCGTTCGCGGTGTCGGGAGACGACGTGCACGGGGTCGGCGCCGGAGAGCGTCAGGTGCGCGGTGTCGGGGCACAGGCCGACGTACATCGGGTCGGTGAGCAGCATGAACAGGTCGACGTCGCGGCCGGTGCACAGCATCGAGTGGGCCTCGGTGTGCAGGGCGAGCCGCACGCCGTGGCGCAGCGTGGTGTGGCCGATCTCGTTGAGGAGGGCGGCGAGCGGCTCGGCGGTGGCCATGTCGACGAAGCTCGCGGGCAGTGCGCCGAGCGTGCGGCGCAGCGGCAGGCCGGCGACGAGGACGGTGCCGCCGGCGCGTTGGAGGAAGTCGGCGTAGTCGGCGGCGGAGCGCAGCACCTCGCGGCGGCCGTCGGGGGTGCGCCAGTCGACGCGGTCGATGTCGGCGAAGAAGCCGCTGACGAGGGTGAGTCCGTGGTCCTTGAGGGCTTCGGCGAAGCCTTCGGGTGATCCGTACGCGGCGACGGCGGAGTGCCGGTCGCCGGGCGGGAAGGTCATCTCCAGTCCGGTGATGCCGGCGTCGCGGAGCGCTCCGAGGCAGCGGTCCCAGAACCAGCGCGGTTCGGCGGCGGTCTTGGCGACGAGCTCTTCGTAGCTGTCCAGGCCCCAGAACGCCGGGTGGTAGAAGGTGATGAGGTCGACGGCGTACAGCGGTTCGGCGGCGTTCGACGTCGCGGAAGTCGTGGAAGTCGTGGAGGTCTCGGGAGCGGCCACGGTCGGTTCCTCTCGGACGGGCGGTTGAGCCGGGATCGGTTCGGGGTCGGGGCGTCGGCGGGCCGGGTGCCTGACTGCCGCGCTGATTGGATTCAGCGCGGTTCAGCGCGTTCCAGCGCGGTTCAGCGCACGGCCGGGCGTTCGCAGGTGCTGGTCATCGCGATCGGTGCGCCCGCCCTGCCGGACGCCCCTATGGCGTCGAGGACTTCGAGCACGTGCAGCGCGAGCGGCGCCGACGCGCGGTGCGGTGCGCCGCGCAGGGAGGCGGCCAGGTCGGCCACGCCCGGGCCGCGCAGCAGCTGGTGCTCGAACGAGTCGGCGGGGCCCTGGACGGGGACGACCGGCGCGGCGGTGGTCCACGCGTCCTCCCCGTGCAGCCGGACCTTGACGTCGCCGTCGTACATGTTGGGGTCGGGGATGCTGAGGGTGCCGCGCGTGCCGTAGATCTCGATGAACGGCAGCTGGTGGTCCCAGACGTCGAAGCTGAGGGTCGTGCCGGCCAGCACCCCGGACGCGAAGGCGAGGACCGCCGCGGCGTGCGTGTCGACCTCGACGCCGATGGTGTCGACCGTGCGGCCGGGGGCGGTGACCGTGCGGACCGGCGCGCCGACGCGGGACCTGCCGTACACCTCGGCGACCGGGCCGAGGCAGTTGACCAGTTGCGTGACGTAGTAGGGGCCGAGGTCGAGGACGGGCCCGCCGCCGGGCTTGAACAGAAACGTCGGGTCGGGGTGCCAGGTCTCGGCGCGGCTGTGCGTGACGAACGCGGTGGCGCCGACGGGGTCGCCGATCGCGCCGCCGTCGAGCACGGCGCGGGCGGTCTGCCCGGCGCTGCCGAGGAACGTGTCCGGCGCGCCGCCGAGGGCGAGGCCGAGGTCCTTGGCCAACGCGAGCTGTTCGCGCGCGGTGTCGAGGTCGGTCGTGATGGGCTTCTCGACGTAGACGTGTCGGCCGGCACGCAGTGCGGCCTCGGTGACGGCGGCGTGCACGGTCGGCGGCGTGATGTTGACGACGATCTCGACGCGGTCGTCGGCGAGCAGCGCGTCGAGCGTGCCGTGGCGGGTGTCGGGGCCGACGAGTCCGGCGCCGTGCCGGGCGCGCTCGGAGTCGACGTCGGCGACGTGCACGATGCGCAGTTCGGGGAACCGGCCGAGGCCGCGCACGTAGCGCTCGAAGATGTTGCCGCAGCCGACGATGCCGATGCCCGTGGTCGTGTCGCCGCTCACTGGACCTCCTCCTTCATGGTCTTCTGCTCGTAGCTCTCCTCGGCCGGGCCTCCGCTGTTGACCGCGAACGCCGCGTCGAAGGACCGGGTGGCCGGGGCGAAGTCGAACTGCCTGAGATGGCCGAGGGCTTCGGGGGCGCCACGCAGGCGGTCCATACCGGCGTCCTCCCATTCGATCGAGATGGGGCCCGCGTAGCCGATCGCGTTCAGGGCGCGGAACACCGCCTCCCACGGGGTGTCGCCGCGGCCCGCGGACACGAAGTCCCAGCCGCGCCGGGGGTCGCCCCACGGCAGGTGGGAGCCGAGGCGCCCGGTGCGTCCGTCGAAGCGGGTGCGGGTGTCCTTGCAGTCGACGTGCCAGATGCGGTCGGCGAAGTCGAGGACGAACTGGACCGGGTCGACGTCCTGCCAGATCATGTGGCTCGGGTCGAAGTTGAGTCCGAACGCCGGGTGGCCGCCGAGGACTTCCAGGGTGCGCGCGGTCGTCCAGTAGTCGTAGGCGATCTCGCTGGGATGGACCTCGAGGGCGAAGCGCACGCCGTGCTCGAGGTACGCGTCCAGGATGGGCGTCCACGTCGCGGCGAAGTCGGCGTAGCCCTGGGCGATCTGATCGGCCGTCACCGGCGGGAACATGGCCACGGTATGCCAGATCGGCGAGCCCGTGAAGCCGATGACGGTGTCGACGCCGAAGCGCCGTGCGGCCTGCGCGGTCAGCCGCATCTCGTCGGCGGCGCGGCGGCGCACGCCGGCGGGGTCGCCGTCGCCCCAGATGTGCGGGGGCAGGATCGCCCGGTGCCGCTCGTCGATGAGGTGGTCGCTGACAGCCTGGCCGACCAGGTGGTGCGATATTGCCCAGCAGCCGAGGCCGTGGGCGTCCAGGACGGCGCGCTGCCCGGCGACGTAGTCGTCGTCGACGGCCGCGCGCCGGACGTCGAAGTGGTCGCCGGAGCACGCGATTTCGAGGCCGTCGTAGCCCCATCCGGCGGCCAGGGCGGCGACCTCCTCGAGCGGGAGGTCGGCCCACTGCCCGGTGAACAGCGTGTAGGGGCGGGTGCCGGAGGGCGTGGTGTGCGTCATGTCGGGCTCCCGGGGTCGGGGGGCGTGTCGGGGACGTGCTGCCATGTCCCCGACGCGGCGCTGCGCAGCGCGGCGTCGAGCACCAGTTGGACACCGAGTCCGTCGGTGAAGTCCGGTGCCGCGCCGGTTCCTTGGCCGATGGCGGTGAGCAGGTCGCGGGCCTGGTGGGTGAAGGTGTGCTCCCAGCCGAGGACGTGGCCCGGCGGCCACCAGGCGGCCAGGTACGGGTGGTCGGGCTCGGTGGCCAGGAGGGTGCGGAAGCCCTGTTCGCCGCGGGGCGCGGTGGCGTCGAGGAACTCCAGTTCGTTGAGGCGCTCGAGGTCGAATGCGAGGGCCCCGTCGGTCCCGTCGATCTCGATGCGCAGGCTGTTCTTGCGGCCGGTGGCGGCGCGGGAGACCTCGAAGGTGGCGAGGGCGCCGTTCGCCATGCGCGCGGTGAGGACGGCGGCGTCGTCGACGGTGACGGGACCGGGGGTGCCGTCGGCGCCGGGGCGTTCGGTGGTGAAGGTGTGGGTGCAGCCGAAGACGTCGGTGATGCGGTGGCCCGTCAGGTACTGGGCGAGGTCGATGATGTGGCTGCCGATGTCGCCGAGGGCGCCGGACCCGGCCTCGGCGGCGTCGAGCCGCCAGGTGAGCGGGGTGTGCGGGTCGGCGAGCCAGTCCTGGAGGTAGCGCGCCCTGACGTGCCGGACACGCCCGAGGCGGCCGTGCTCCACGAGGCCGCGGGCGAGGGCCACGGCGGGGACGCGGCGGTAGTTGAAGCCGAGCAGCGCGACCGCGCCGCTTCGGGCGGCGGCGATCCGGGCCGCCCCGGCCAGGCGTGCGGCCTCGGCGACGGTGTTGGCCAGCGGCTTCTCGCACAGCACGTGCTTGCCCGCGGCCAGCGCGGCGGCGGCGATCTCGGCGTGGCTGCGGGACGGCGTGCAGATGTCGACGACGTCGACGGCGGGGTCGGCGACCACCGCCCTCCAGTCGTCCGCCGACGCCGCCCAGCCCCAGCGCGCGGCCGCGGCGGCCGCGTTGCCCCGGTCGCGTCCGCAGAGCACGGCCATCCGGGGCACCGGGTCGACGTCGAAGGCGTGGGCCACGGTGCGCCACGCCTGCGAGTGGGCGGCCCCCATGAACCCGTGGCCGACCAGCGCGACGTTGACCGTCCGCCGGCCGCCCCGCTCTCGTTCGTCTGACTGGTCTGGCACGCGCGCCCTCCCCGGACTTGGGTGAGAAGGAAGCTATTAGTGCCTAGAGTTATGCACAAGACCGCCGGAACTTATTTCGGATCTGGACATAAGAACCGGCCGTCGCCTAGCATCGCGCCCATGCCGGCCAGTCGGGAACACGAGGGAATGAGCGCCCTGTTGGCGCTGATCGCGAGCGGCACGGCGGTCACGCGCACCGAACTGGCCGCCACGTGCGGCCTCTCGCGCTCGACCGTCACGCAGCGGGTGAACCGGCTGCTGGACACCGGCCTGGTCGTCGAGGAGGGCAACGGCGCGTCGGAAGGCGGCCGCCCGCCGACCGTGCTCGCGCTGGCCCCCGGCGGCGGGGTCCTGCTGGCCGCGGACCTGGGGGCGACGCACGCGCGCCTGGCGGTCGCCGGCCTCGGCGGCACCGTCCTGGCCGAGACGGACGACGACATCGACGTCGACGACGGGCCCGAGGCGGTGCTCGGCCTCGTCCGGGACGGCTGGGCGCGGCTGCTCGGCGGGCTCGGCGCGGGCGTACCCGACGTGCGCGGCGTCGGCATCGGCGTCCCGGGGCCGGTCGAGTTCTCCACGGGCACCGTGGTCCGTCCGCCGATCATGGCGGGTTGGGACGGGTTCCGCGTGCCGGGGTTCTTCACCGAGCACCGCGACGTGCCGATCCTGGTCGACAACGACGTGAACCTCATGGCGCTCGGCGAGCACCGCGGCGCGCGGGCCACCGAGGACAGCCTGCTCTACGTCAAGATCGGCACCGGCATCGGCTGCGGCATCGTCACCGCCGGCCGGCTCTACCGGGGCGGCGACGGCGCGGCCGGCGACATCGGGCACATCCGGCTGCCGGGCCACGAGGAGACGGTCTGCCACTGCGGCAACACGGGCTGCGTCGAGGCGGTCGCCTCGGGGGCGGCCCTCGTGCAGGCGCTGCGCGCCGGAGGCCTGGACGTCGGCACCGCCCGCGACGTCGCGCGGCTGGCCGCCGAGGGCAACACCGCCGCCCGTCGCGCGGTCCGGGTCGCGGCCGGCCGGATCGGCGAGGTGATCGCGGCCGTCGTGAGCTTCCACAACCCGCGCGTCATCCTCGTCGGCGGCCCGTTCACCGCCGTCGGCGACGAGGTCCTCGCGGAGATCAAGGCGGTCGTCTACCGGCGCGTCCTGCCGCTGGCCACCCGTACGCTGCGCGTCGAGACCGGCCCGCTCGGCGGGCGGGCCGGCATCGTCGGGGCGATCGCCCTGGCCCAGGAACACGCCCTGAGCCCGGGCGCGTTGGCGCGGTGGCTGTGAGCCGGGCGGGGTGCTTCGCGGACCGGGTCAGGCGCCCGGCGGCGGGGTGAGCCCGTAGCGCTCGATGACGTCCGGCAGCCACGCGGGGCGGCCGAACTCGAGGCCGTACGCCGCGCCCAGCTCGGCGATCGCCTCGGGGGCCGGCGGACCGTCGTCGAGGAGGTCGACCATCTCGCGGAAGAAGTGCTCGAATCCGGCCGGGCTGATGACCTCGATCATGCGCGCGGGCGCCGGTCCGGCGTTCCACATCGTGTGCAGCTCGCCGCGCGGCTTGGTGATGTAGCCGCCCGCGCCGAGCACGACCTCGCGGTCCCCTGAGCGGAAGCCGATCTCACCGTCGGTGACGATCGAGTACTCGTCCTCGCGCGTGTGCAGATGGGGCGGGACGAGGGCGCCGACCGGGAACGGATGCTCCACGATCGACACGCTGCCCCCGGTGTCGCGGCCCCACAGCTTGAAGGCGACGCCGATGCTGCCCAGAAACCCTTCGCCGCCTTCACCCGGCCGGACGACGGTCAGATGCGGGGGCTCGGTGGTGATGGCACTCACGGCCGCCACCTCCTTCGGAGATTTCCCGATACACTGGTGTTCTCTCAAATTCGAGTCTGCGCCTGTCCCCAGAGGGTGTCAACAGTTGAGTGAACAGCAGCGTTCACCGAAACCGCGCCCGTATGCCATGGCCCGCCGCGCCGAGCAGGTCGGGGAGACCCGGCAGCGGATCGTCGACGCGGCCGTCCACCTGCACGGCACCGTCGGCCCGGCCGGCACCAGCATCGCGGCGATCGCCGAGCGGGCGGGCGTCACACGGCTGACCGTCTACCGGCACTTCCCCGACGACACGGCGTTGTTCACCGCGTGCTCGCAGGACTGGCTGTCGCGGCACGCGCTGCCGGAGCCCGAGGCGTGGGAGCGGATCCCCGACCCGGTGGAGCGGCTGCGCGCCGGGCTGGCGGACCTGTACCGGTTCTACCGCTCCGGCGCGCAGATGCTGGCGATGATCCACCGCGACCGCGACGTGGTCCCCGCGCCGGTGCGCGAGTTCCGCGAGGCCGCCGACCGGGCCCGGGTGGACGTCCTGGCCTCGGCCTTCGCGGACCGGGACCGCCGCGACCGCCGCCTGCGCCTGGCGCTGACGGCGCACGCGGCGGCGTTCCCGACGTGGCGGTCGCTGTGCGTCGAACAGGGGCTGACGGACAAGGAGGCGGTGGCGGCCATGGTGGCGCTGGTGCGCGACCTGCCGGACCGCTGACCGCCCCTCCCCCGCCTACCTGTCACACCGCCGCCGGGCGCTTCGCGCCTCCGGCCTCCGCTCCCGCGCTCTCGGCCTCGGCCAGCGCCCGACGCGCGGCGCCGATCGCGCGCGGGTCCCAGCCCGGACGCGGCACCGACGCCAACAGCAGCTGCGTGTAGGGGTGTTCGGGCGCCTCCAGCACGCGCGCCGTCGCCCCCGACTCGACGATCCGCCCGCGGCGCATGACGATCACGTCGTCCGTCACGCACCGCACCACGCCCAGGTCGTGGGTGATGAACAGGTAGCCCACCCGGGTCTGTTCGCGGATGTCGGCGAGCAGGTTGAGGATCTGCGCCTGCACCGAGACGTCCAGCGCGGCGACGGCCTCGTCGAGGACGAGGATCGCCGGCTCGACCGCCAGCGCGCGGGCGATGGCCACGCGCTGCCGCTGCCCGCCGGACAGTTCGCGCGGCCGGGCGTCCGCCGCCCGGGTGCCCAGGCCGACCTGGTCGAGGAGTTCGCGGATGCGCGCGGCGTGGTCGGTGCCCGGGAAGTGCAGCCGAAGGGTCTCGCGCAGCACGTCGTGGACGCTGGTGCGCGGGTCGAGGGACAGGTACGGGTCCTGGAACACCATCTGGATCCGGCGGGCGCGCGCCAGCCGGGCCGCGCGGCCGCGGGCCGTCCCGGTCTGCTCCGCGCCGTGGACGCGCACCGTGCCCGCGTCGGCCCGGTCCAGGCCGACGATGATGCGGGCGGTGGTGGTCTTGCCGGAGCCCGACTCGCCGACGATGCCGAGCGAGCCGCCCTCGGCGAGGGTGAAGGACACGTCGTCCACGGCGTGCACGTCGCCGAAGGTGCGGGACAGCCCGCTGACGTCGAGGAGGAGGTCAGACATCGGCGGCCTCCCGGGCGAGGCGGTCGGCGTGGTGGCACGCGGCGGTGTGGGCGGGTTCCCCGGGTGCGGAGGTGCTCTGCGGCGCCTCCGTCGTGCAGACCTCGGTCGCCAGCGGGCACCGGGGCGCGAACGGACAGCCGTGCAACTCCTGGCGCAGGTCCGGCGGTTGGCCGTCGATGGCGGTCAGCCGGCCCTGGGGCGTGTCCAGGCTCGGGGTCGATGCGAGCAGGGCCCGGGTGTAGGGGTGCCGGGGCCGCGCGAAGATCGACTCCGACGGGCCGGTCTCCACGATGCGTCCGGCGTACATGACGTACACGCGGTCGCTGATCGCGGCGGCGAGCCCGAGGTCGTGGGTGACGAACAGCAGCCCGGTGCCGAAGCGTTCGCGCAGGTCCGCGAGCAGTGTCACGACCTCGGCCTGCGAGGTGACGTCGAGCGCGGTGGTCGGCTCGTCGGCGAGCAGCAGCCTGGGGTCGCCCATGAGCGCCGCGGCGATCATGACGCGTTGCAGCATGCCGCCCGACAGCTGTCCGGGGTAGCGGCGCATAAGGTCGGCGGACAGGCCGACGGCGTCGAGGAGTTCGACGGCGCGCGTGTCGGCCTCGGCGGCCGTCATGAGCTTGTTGAGGCGGGCGCTCTCGGTGAGGAAGTCGCCGATGCGGCGCAGCGGATTGATCGCGGCGCGCGGGTCCTGGAAGACCATCGCCGCGGTCTGCGTGCGCAGCTTCCGCAACTGCTTGGCGTTCATGGTCAGGACGTCGTCGCCGGCGACCTCGACGCGGCCTTCGGTGGCCGCGCCCTTGGGGAGCAGGCGCAGCACGGTGCGCGAGGTCAGCGACTTGCCGGAGCCGGACTCGCCGACGAGGGCGACGGTCTCGGACGCGTCGACGCTGAGGTCGACGCCGTCCAGGACCGGGCGCGCCGCGCCGGGCAGGCGCAGGCGCAGTCCGCGGATGTCGAGTGTGGTCACCGCGTCCTCCCCGCGACCTTGTCGGCCCACCGCTCGCCGACGACGTTGAAGGCGACGACGGTGAGGACGATCGCCAGGCAGGGGATGATCGCCGAGAGCGGATAGCCGCTCTGGATGGCGGACTTGCCGTCGAAGACCATGCGTCCCCAGTCGGGCGTGAGGGCGGGGACGCCGAGGCCGAGGAAGGACAGGCCGGCCAGGTCGATCAGGGCGTACCCGAAGTTGACGGTGGACTGCGCCAGCACCACGGGGGCGATGTTGGGCACGACGTGCCGTACGCAGATCTGGAGCCCTGAGTGGCCCTGGACCTGGTAGGCGGCGACGTACGGCCGGGCGCGTTCGGCGAGGACCAGCGACCGGGTGAGCCGGCTGACGTACGGGAAGTACGCGACCGACAGGGCCACGACAGGCGCGAGCAGCCCTTCGCCGTACACCGACACGATGAGGATCGCGAGCAGCAACCCGGGAAAGGCGAGCGTGAGTTCGGAGCCGCGGGAGAGCACCGAGTCGAGCCAGCCGCCGCGCCAGCCCGCGGCCACGCCCACGGCGGCGCCGAGGACGGTGGAGAACACGACGACGCCGAGCGGGCCGAGCAGCGAGGTGCGGGCACCGGCGACCAGCCGCGAGAACGTGTCGCGGCCGGCCGCGTCGACGCCGAACAGGTGGTCGCCGGACGGCGGGGCGAGCGCGTTGCCGAGGTCGGCGATGTTCGGGTCGTACGGCTGGATCCACGGTGCGAGCAGCGCGAGGAGGACGACGACACCCGCGAACACGAGGCTCGCCACGTACAGCGGTGCGCGCTTGGTGCGGACCTTGGCGAGGCCGGGCCGTCGCACGAGGGTCATGGTCATGACGCCGCCCGCGTTCCGAGCTTGATGCGCGGGTCGACCAGCGGGAGCAGCAGGTCGACGATGAGGTTCACGGTCATGAAGAGCCCGATGATGATGAGGCAGATCGCTTGCACGGTCGGGAAGTCCTTGGTGGTGCTGGCCAGTTCGAGGAGCTGGCCGATGCCGCCGACGCTGAACGCGGACTCCACGAGGACCGTGCAGACCATGAGCGTGGAGACGATCAGTCCCGCGGTGGTCAGCACGGCGCCGAGCGCGTTGCGGAACACGTGCCGGCTGATGATGTGCCGCTCCGGTACGCCGCGGCTGCGGGCGACGGTGACGTGCTCGCCCTCGAGCGCCTCCAGCATCGCGCTGCGCGTGACCCGGGCGAGCAGCCCGACCAGGTAGAGCGCGAGCGCGATCGCGGGCAGTGTCAGGTGCCAGAGCATCGCGCCAAGTCCGTCGCCGCTTCCGCTGCCGCTGGAGGGGAACCAGCCGAGTTCGACCGCGAAGAAGCCCTGGAGCAGGATCGCCGCGACGAACGAGGGGGTGCCGACGGCGAACGTGGTGCCGACCAGGATCCCCGAGTCGACCGCGCCGCCGCGGACCGCCGAGAGCCAGCCGAGCGCGAGGCCCAGCGCGACGACGATGACGAGCGCCATGCCGACCAGCAGCAGCGTCGTCGGCAGCCGCGACGACAGCAGGTCCGAGACGTCGGTCCGGTACTCGAGCGAGCGGCCGAAGTCGCCGTGCGCGATGTTCCCGAGCCAGCGCCAGTACTGCACGATGAACGGGTCGTCCAGGTGGTACTGCTTCTCGATCGCCTCGAGGGCGGCCGGGGAGGCCGACCGCCCACCGAGGAGGAAACTCGCCGGATTGCCCGGCGCCAGGTACATCGCACCGAAGACCACGAACGAGGCGCCGAGCAGGGTGACGGCCATCTCGAGCAGCCGCCGTACGGCGAATCTCAGGAAATTCACCCCGCGGCCCCCACATCGGCGGCCCACGGGTAGTACATGTAGGCGATGGTCGTCGGCGCGCCGGTGATCTTCTTGTTGAGGAACACCGTGGACGGCCACTCGGCGACCGGCATCCAGACCACCTCTTCGGCGGCCTTCTGCTGGAGCTTGGCCTCCAGCGCGAGGCGCTGCGCCGGGTCGTACGTGGAGGTGATCTGTTCGACGAGCGCGTCGTACTCGGGGTTCGAGTAGCTCGCGTGGTTCTGGTACGCGCCGGTCTTGAAGTTCCGCAGCAGGTCGACCGGGTCGGTCACCGAGAGGTAGAAGGTCTCGGGGAAGGCGTCGATGCCCTCGCGCGCGGCCGGGTCGGTGAACAGCGCGGAGAAGGCGTCGGGCGCGATGGTCTTCAGCTCGACCTTGAGGCCGATCTTCGAGCCCGCGGTCTGCAGGGCGGTCGCGAGCAGCGTGACGTCCTGGCCGATGGGGCTGGTCGCGACGGTGACGGTCTTGCCCTTGGCGCCGGCCTCCTCGATGAGCTTCTTGGCCTGCTCGATGTCCTGCGCGGCGGGCGGCAGGGCGTCGAACGCGGCGGCCCGCGTCTCGGGTCCGGCGGCGGCCCAGGCGGCCTTCGGGGTGATCGAGTTGGTCACCGTGCCGTTGCCGCCGAGCGCGGCCTTGACGAAGCCGCCGCGGTCCAGCGCCATCGACAGCGCGCGGCGCACGCGGACGTCGCCGAGGGCGCCCTTGATGCTGGTGACGTTGACGTTGACGGTGCTCAGGCCCTCGCCGAAGTAGAGGCTGCCGACGCCGCTGGTGCGCAGCCGCTCGTAGCTGTCGGTGGGGACGAGGAAGCTGCCGTCGACCTCGCCGCTGAGCATCGCGTTGGTGCGCGCGGCGGGGTCGGTGAGGAACTTGAACTCGACGGTCTTGGCCTTGGCCTTGGTGCCCCAGTAGTCGTCGAAGCGGTCGAGTTCGAGGGACTGGCCCTTGGCCCAGTGGGTGAGCTTGTAGGGGCCGGTGCAGTCGAGGCTGCCGTCGACGCCGTAGTCCTTGCCGGCCGCCTCGACGCCCTTGCGGCTCGCGACGACGCCGGCGGCGGTCGCCATGAGCTGCGGGAACAGCGCGTCGGGCTGCTTGAGCTTGACGGTGACCTGGAGCGGCCCGGTCGCGGTGACGGCGGCGACGTTCTCGAACGAGTCGGCCCAGGCTGCGGCGAGTTCGGGGTTCGTCTGGCGGCCGAAGCTGAAGACCACGTCGTCGGCGGTCAGCGGCTCACCGTTGTGGAACTTCACGCCCGGACGCAGGTCGTACACCCACGTGTTCGGGTCGGGGTTGGCCGCCTTCTCGGCGAGCCCCGGCGCGAGGGTGAGCTGCGGGGTCCAACGCATGAGGCTCTCGCACACGTTGGACAGCACGGTGTTCTGCGGGTAGTCGAACGCCTGGATCCAGTCGAGCGTGAGGGGCTCGGCGTACAGCGCCCAGCTGAACTTGTCGATCGTGCCCTTGGCGGGCGGAGTGCCCTCGGAGAGCTGGTAGTTCGCGGCGGGGCTGTCGGCGCCGTGCTTCGCGGGCCCGGAGCAGGCGGCGAGCAGGGCGAAGGCGGCGAGCGCCGCCGTGGCCGGTGCCGCGGCGCGTCTGAACGTGCGGGCGGAGTTCTGAGTGGGCATCAGGCGTCCTTTCGGGCGACGGGGACCTGCTGGGTGATGCAGTGCACGCCGCCGCCGCCGTAGGCGACGGTGGGGGTCGGTACGCCGACGACCTTGCGGTCCGGGAACACGGACTGGATGACGGCGAGGGCGCCGGCGTCCGAGGGGTGGTCCGCGACCGGCACGACGACGCCGCCGTTGGCGATGTAGAAGTTCAGGTACGAGACCTCGATCTCGACGCCGCCCCACTCCAGGGAGTTGGACTGCGGGATCGCGACGACCTCGAACGGGCGGCCCTGCGCGTCCGTGGACGCCTCGAGCACCGCCTTGTTGGCGCGGGAGCGCACGTAGTCCGGGTGCTCGGGGTCGTCGGGGAGCTGGACGACGACCTTGGCCGGGGCGACGAACGCGCAGACGCCGTCGACGTGGCCGTCGGTCTCGGTGTCGAGCGCCCCGCCGTACGGCAGCCAGATGATCTTCTCGACGCCGAGCCGGGCCTTGATCTCGGCCTCGATCTCCTCGCGCGTCATGTCGGGGTTGCGGTTGGGGTGCAGCAGGCACTGCTCGGTGGTGATGAGCGTGCCCTCGCCGTCGACGGTGATCGCGCCGCCCTCCAGGATCATGTCCGAGGCGATGCGGGTGTCGCCGACCCGCTCGATCAGCGCCGCGGCGACGCGGTCGTCGGAGTCCCACGGGGAGTGCTTGCGGCCCCAGGCGTTGAAGCGGAAGTCGACGCCGGAGCGGCGGCCGTCCGCGTCCGTGACGAAGATCGGGCCCGAGTCGCGGAACCACGCGTCGTCGATGGGGATCTCGATGACGGTGACGGCCTCGCCGCACAGCTCGCGGGCCTCGTCGGCCGCGCCGGGGACGGTGACCATGGTGACCGGCTCGAACTCCGAGATGGCGCGCGCGACCAGGGCGTACTCGGTCTTCGCGGACGCGAACGTGTCCCCCCACAGGTCGGCCCGGGTCGGCCAGGCCATGAGGCAGCCCTCGTGCTCGGTCCACTCGGCGGGCATGCGGAACGTCATGGGTGTCGTCTCTTTCGATCGTGGTGCTGTGTGCGGGGCTTGAGGTCGGCGGGAAGTCAGCAGAAGGATCAGAGGAAGTAGAGGCGGTTGAGCGGGACTTCGTCGGCCGGGTCGGAACGCACGGGGGCGCCGTCGAGGGTGACGAGGCCGGTGCGCGGGTCGACCTGGACGTGGCCGGTCCGGGCGTTGCGCACCATGTCGGCGGGGCCGATGCCGCGCGTGCCGCGGACCGCGACGCGGCGGCGCCGGGTGGTCATGTGGTCGCCGCCCTGTTCGGCGGCGGCGCGGCTGACGAACGCGACGGACAGGTCGGCGGGCGCGGCGCCGTGCGCGCCGAAAAGCGGTCCCAGCACCTGCGGTTGGCAGTTGTCGGTGGCCGCGTTCGGGTCGCCGACGACGCCGTACGCGGGGAACCCGGCCTTGAGCACCATCTGCGGCTTCGCACCGAACGTCGGCGGCCGCCACAGCACGATGTCGGCGAGCTTGCCGACCTCGAGCGTGCCGATCTCATGCGAAAGTCCGTGCGCGATCGCCGGGTTGACGGTGAGTTTGGCGATGTAGCGCAGCACGCGGGCGTTGTCGTGGTCCGGCCCGTCGCCGTCCGCGGGGCCGAACTCGCTCTTCATCTTTCCGGCGACGGCGAACGTGCGGCGGACGGTCTCGCCGGCGCGGCCCATGCCCTGCGCGTCGGAGGAGGTGATGCCGATGACACCGAGGTCGTGCAGGACGTCTTCGGCGCCCATGGTCCCGGCGCGGATGCGGTCGCGGGCCATGGCGGCGTCGCCGGGCAGGTCGGTCTTCAGGCCGTGGACCGAGACGATCATGCCGTAGTGCTCGGCGACGGCGTCGCGTCCGAACGGCAGCGTCGGGTTGGTGGAGGAGCCGATGACGTTGGGGACGCCGGCCATCTTGAGCACGTTGGGCACGTGCCCGCCGCCGCAGCCCTCGATGTGGAAGGCGTGGATGGTGCGGCCATCGAGGACGGACAGCGTGTCCTCGACCGAGAGGCACTCGTTCAGCCCGTCGGTGTGCAGGGCGACCTGCACGTCGTGGTCCTCGGCGACGCGCAGCGCGGTGTCGAGGGCACGGGCGTGCGCGCCCATGTCCTCGTGCACCTTGAACCCGCACGCGCCGCCCTCCGCGAGCGCCTCGACGAGTCCGGCCGGGTCGGAGGCCGAACCGCGGCCCAGGAAGCCGATGTTCACCGGCCACGCGTCGAACGCGTTGAACGCGTGCTTGAGCGCCCACGGCGAGTTGACGCCGACGCCCCACAGCGGGCCGAACTCCTGGCCGATGATCGTGGTGACGCCCGCGGCGAGCGAGGCCTCCATGATGCGGGGGCTGAGCAGGTGGACGTGCGTGTCGATGGCGCCGGCGGTGGCGATCAGGCCTTCGCCCGACACGATCGCGGTGCCGGTGCCGACGACCACGTCGACGCCGTCCAGGGTGTCCGGGTTGCCGGCGCGTCCGATGCCGGAGATGCGGCCTTCCCGGATCCCGATGGACACCTTGCGGATGCCCTGCACCGCGTCGATGACGACGACGTTGCTGATGACGACGTCGCACGTCTCGCGCACGGTCGCGGCCTTCAGGTGCAGGCCGTCGCGGGCGGTCTTGCCGAAGCCGGCCAGGAACTCGTCGCCGGGGGCCTGCGCGTCGGACTCGACCTCGACGACCAGGCCGGAGTCGCCGAGCCGGATGCGGTCGCCCGCGCGCGGGCCGTAGGTGGCGGCGTAGTCGTGGGCATCAATGGTGCCGCTGCTCACGGGAGTTCCCTTCCAGAGGTGGTGCCGGTGGTGCTCGCGGTGCTGAGGTACGGCTCTTCCGCCCCGAGGTATCCGCAGGCGCGGGCGCGGCGGAGCGCCTCCTCCTTCGCGCCCGGGGCGTCCAACGGCCCGTCGACCAGGCCGGCGAAGCCGACGGCCACGCGCGCGCCGCCGATCGGGACCAGGCCGACCTCGACGTCGGCGTCCGGGTCGAAGCGGGTGGACGCCCCGGCGGGGGCGGCCAGCCGCATGCCGTAGGCGGCCGAACGGTCGAAGCGCAGCCGGGGGTTGGCCTCGAAGAAGTGGAAGTGCGAGGTGACGCTGACCGGGACGTCGGCGGTGTTCCGCACCGTGACGTACGCGGTGGGCGCGGACGCGAACGCGGTGTCCGGGCCGGGGATCACCGCGCCGGGCGCCGCGTCCCCCAGCTCACCGCCGCCACCGAACGGGTCGGTGACGACGGCGAGCCTGGTGCCGTCCGCGAAGACGGCCTCGACGTACACCTCCGGGACGAGGTCCACGACGCCTGGGAGCACGTCGTCGGGCCCGAGCACGCCGCGCCCGGCGGCGAGCGCGTCGGCGAGCCGTCCGCCGGCCCGGGCCGCCTCGCACACCGTGTCCGCGATGAGCGCGGTGGCCTCCGGCATGTTGAGCAGCAGTCCGGCCGCCCGACGGCGGCGGGCGAGCTCGGCGGCGTTGAACAGCAGCAGCCGGTCGCGCTCGGTCGGCGTCAACTGCACGGATCCTCCAGGTGGTTCTGGTCTGGTGCGGTGGTGCGGGCGGTGCTGCGGAGGACTCGGCCGTGCAGCGTTCGGGGCTAGGCGCGCGGTTCCTGCATGGTCGAGCAGTGCACGCCGCCGCCGCCGAGGGCGATGCGGTCGATGTCGATCTGGACGACCTGGCGTCCGGGGTACGCGGCGGCGACCACCTGCTTGGCGGCGGCGTCCTTGGCGGTGTCGCCGAACTGGGCCATCACGACGCCGCCGTTGCAGACGTGGAAGTTGACGTAGGAGTCGACGAAGTCCTCGCTGTTCGAGCGCACGGTGTCCGGCCCGTCGATGCGGATGACCTGGAGCCGGCGGCCCTTGGCGTCCGTCGCGTTCGACAGGATCTGGAGCTGCTTGCGGGCGTCCTGCGCCCAGATGTCGGTGCGGCTGGCGGGCGGCACCTGCACCATCACGACGCCCGGGGCGATGAACCGCGACGTCGCGTCGATGTGGTCGTCGGTGATGTCCTGGCCCTTGATGCCGGGCACCCACAGCATCTTGCTCGCGCCGTAGGCGGCCAGCACCGCGGCCTCCACCTGGGCCTTGGTCTTGCCCGGGTTGCGGTTGCTGTTGACGAGGCTGCTCTCGGTGGCCATGACGGTGCCGTCGCCGTCGGTCTCGATCGCGCCGCCCTCGCCGGTGAATCCGGCACGGGTGAAGGCGAGGCTGTCGTACGCGGCGATGCGCGAGGCCACCAGGGCGTCCTTGGCGTGCGTCTGCTTGTTGCCCCAGCCGTTGAAGCCGAGGCCGACCGTGTCGCGGCCGCCCGCGCCGTCCGTGCGGAAGACCGGGCCGGTGTCGCGCATCCACAGGTCGTCGACCGGGATGGTGCTGATGACGGTGACGGACGACCCGCACCGCGCCCGCGCGTCCGAGGCGCTGGTGGCGTCCGGCGCGCACATGACCACCGGCTCGAACCGGGCGATGGACTTCGCGATCAGGGCGACGTCGTTCTGCACGCCGTTGAGCTGCCGCCCCCAGATCGACGACTTCGTCGGCCACGCCATCCAGGTGCGGACGTGGGCGACGTCGTCGGAGGGCACCCGCAGCGTGCCGGCTGCCGCCGCCTGCGATCCGGCGGCGTCGGCCCGGGACAGCAGTCCCCCGCCGACGGCCAGCCCGGCGGCACCGAGCAGCGCGCCGCCGAGCACGGCGCGGCGCGTGGGCCCGGACGCGGCGGCGTCCGGCGTTTCCGTGCGACTGAATCTGTGCGCTCCATGCATGGCTGACTCTCCCCAAGAGCTGTCGCTGGGTGTCGTGTGTTGTCGCGCGCCGCCCCACGGGCGGGCCGACCAGCGGGCCGCACCTGACCACTACGCGGATCCGCGGCACCGGCCGGACCCGATACCGGTGCGCGCTCCCCCGGCCGCGTCCACACTGTGGCACTGACTGAAAACTCAGTCAATACCGCGACCGGCAATCGACCACCGCGGAAACGGAAACGTAACCGGCGAGGACGAGAGCGCCCGGCGGCCCGGCCGACGGCGGATGCGAGGGTCTTGCCGCTCGCCGGGTGGGCGGCGGGCGCGGGAGGCTTCCCGTGGAGGGGCTTCGGCGGTGGGGTGTACCGGGCGGGGGCGCGGGTTCGGTGCGGGTCTCGGAGGGGGCAGGGTGGCCGGAAGGCGTGGGGTGGGCGGGGTGCGACGGTGGGTCGCGGGGCTGGGGGCGGCCGTGGTGCTGGGGGCGGTGGGGGTGCTCGGTGCGGGTGCCGCGGCGGGGTCGCGGGGGCCGGGCGCGCCGGAGCCCGTCAGTGTCGGGGCGCGTGCGTTACCGGGCGCGGACGGGGCGGACTGCGACCCCTACCGGAGCCTGCGGCCGTCCCGTGCGGACGGGCCGGCCGTGCAGCGGATCCGGCAGCGCGGGTTCCTGGTCGCGGGCGTCGACGGGAACAGCTTCCGGTGGGGCGCGGTCAACGCGGACACGCGCGAGTACGAGGGCTTCGACATCGACCTCGTCCACGCCATCGCCGACGACATCCTCGGGCCGGGCGCGAAGGTCCGCTTCGTCACCATGCCGCCGGACCAGCGCATCCCCCGCCTGACCGGCGGCGACGTCGACGTCCTCGTGCGCACCATGACGGTCACCTGCACGCGCGCGAGCGAAGTCACCTTCTCCAGCGTGTACTTCGCGAGCGGCCACCGGTTGCTCGTCCCCGATGACTCGAAGGTCGAGGCGTTCGACGCCGCACAGCTCGCCGGCCGGCGCATTTGCGTCGGGCGCGGGTCGTCGGCCGTCGATGTCCTCGCGCGGTCGGGGACGGGCGCCCGGGTGGTCGAGGCCGACAGTCACCTCGACTGCCTGGTGATGATCCAGAAGGGCCTGGCGGACGCGGTCCTGACCCACGAGTCGCTCGCGGCCGGGCTCGTGGCGCAGGACCCGCACCTGAGGTTCGTCGGCGCGCGCCTGGACCAGACGCCGTACGGGGTGGCGATGCGCAAGACCGACCCCGACCTGGTCCGGCGCGTCAACGCGGTGTTGGCGGACTACGCCGCGGGCGGCAGGAACAGCGCGTGGGCCCGGTCGTACGGCACGTGGCTCGCGGCCTACCTGGGAGCGGCGCCGACGGGGCCGCCCGCGGCGACGTATGCGGACTAGGGCCTGTTTCAGAAGTGGATCTTGATCTGGGCGATGTGGGACGGGGGGATCTGACGAATGCCCAGTGGGTGCGGGGGGCCGATCCGTTTCCTCGCCCGTCGTGCCGACCCGCGGTCGAGCCCGGTGGTCCCGTGGCGGATTTGACGGGGCTGAAAGCCTGGAAGAGAGGGTCGTCCGCTGGAGGCCCGGGTCGGATACCCGGGCCTCACCACGCCGTCCACGGGAGCCGGTGGTTCTTTTGCCGGGCATCGGCGGCGGAACGCCACGGAAGACCCGGAAGGGACAGCACAGCGTGCGTATCGAAGCAGGACAGGTCGCGGTCGTGACCGGAGCGGCCGGCGGGATCGGGTACGGGACCGCGCAGGCGTTCGCCGGCCGAGGGATGAGCGTGGTACTCGCCGACCAGGACGGGGCGCGGCTCGCCGAAGGAGCGCGATCGCTGCGGGAGGCCGGAGCGCGCGTGCTCGCGGTGCCCACCGATGTACGCGACCTTGCGGCTGTGCAGGCGCTCTCCGACGCCGCTCTTACCGCCTTCGGTCGTGTAGATGTCGTGTGCAACAACGCGGGCGTGTGGACGCTCGGCCGGCAGTGGGAGACCTCGGCACAGCAGTGGGCGTGGGTGATCGACGTCAACCTGTGGGGCGTGATCCACGGCGTGCGCACCTTCGTCCCCCTGCTGCTGGCTCAGCCCGGCGGTGGTCACATCGTGAACACCGCGTCGATGGGAGGCATGCTCGGCGCCGCCCTGACCGGGCCGTACAGCGCGACCAAGCACGCGGTGGTCGGCCTGACGAAGGGGCTGCTCGCCGAGCTCGCGGACACTCGTGTCGGGGTGTCGCTGGTCTGCCCGGGGAAGGTCGCCTCCGGCATGCTCGACCACGTCGCGGGCCCCGGCGACTCCGACAGCGACGCGTCCGGCACGGCGACCCTCGGCCCACGAGAGCGTGCCGTGCTTGACACCATGCGCGGCGCGCAGGCCGGAGCGATGTCCGCTCGCGACGCGGGAGAACACATCGCCTCCGCCGTCGAACACGACCGCTTCTGGGTCCTGCCCGGTGCGCAGGCGCACGAGCCTTTGCTCCAGCGTGACTTCGCCGAGCTGACCACCGCGTTCCACCCCGAGGCCACCGACTAGGGTGTGGATCTTGGTTATAGCCATTCGCCGATGACGGCGATGATGACGGTGGCCTCGTAGCGGACGGCGAGCTTGTCGTATCTGGTCGCCACAGCCCGATGGCGTTTGAGTCGGTTGATGCCGCATTCGACTGCGTGTCGGGCCTTGTAGTCCTCGCGGTCGAAGGCCGGCGGGCGTCCGCCCGCCGGCCCGCGGTTCTTGCGGTTGCGGATCTGGTCGGCGGGTTCGGGGATGGTTCAGGCTATGCCACGCCTGCGCAGCAGCGCGCGGTTCGCCCGTGAGCAATACGCTTTGTCGCCGCGGACCCGCGTCGGGCGGGTGCGCGGACGGCCGGGTCCGAGCCGGGGCACACGTATCGCGTTCAGCACGGTAGCGAACTGCGGTGAGTCGCCGCGCTGTCCGGCGGTCACCAGTAGGGCCAGCGGGCGCTGGCCCTGCTCGCAGGCCAGGTGGATCTTCGTGCTCAGTCCGCCACGGGAGCGTCCGAGGGCATGATCGTCCGCCTCGACCGCGACGCCGCCGGGCGGCTCGACCTGCAGGTCCCCCTTTTCCGCGCCCCGGCGGCGTGCTGGTGCGCGCGGCAGACCGTGGAGTCGACGTTCACATCCCAGGTGATCAGGCCCTGCGCGCCGGCCTCGGCCTGGAGCCGTTTCAGGATCCGGGCCCAGGTGCCGTTGCGCTGCCAGCGGCGGAACAAGCCATAGACCGTCTCCCACCAAGATCCACTTCTGAAACAGACCCTAGGGGCTGTCAGGCGCCGCTGTGCTCGGCGATCAGCGCCTGCAGCACGGCGAAGGCCGGTTTCGGCGTGTAGTCGTCGGTCGTGATTCCGAAGCGGTGGAACAGGCCGGGGTTGCCGCTGCCCGCGTCGCGGAGCGCGAAGTGGGTGTATCCGGCGAGGCCGAGTGCCTCGGCGTGGGCGGCCATGGTGCCGACGACCGTGTCGACGACCTCGGCCTGGCGCTCGGGCGTGCGGTCGGGACCGGTCGGCCAGCCGTGTTCGGTGACGACGAGCGGGAGGTGGCCGAGCCCGGCCGGGGTGAGAGCCGTGTCGCGGTGGTGGCACAGCAGGCCCTCGACGGTGGCGGCCAACTCGTCGGCGGGGACGGGGCGGAAGACGTCCGGGAAGAAGTCCAGGCCGATGTAGTCGAGGTCCGCGACGAACAACTCGCCGCCTTCGGAGACGAGTTCGGCCGGGAAGACGGCGGACGGGCCGAAGAGCGGGGTCGTGTTGAAGCCTACGCGCAGGTGGTGGTGGCCGAGTTCGCGTGCGGCGGCCTTCGCGGCGGAGACGCCGCGGATCAGGGCCTCGCGGACGCGGGGGTAGTGCCCGTCGAGGGTGGGGTTCCCGGCGACGTTCGGTTCCTCGGTGATCTGAAGGGTTTCGGTGACCGGGCCGTACTGCGCGACGAGTTCGCGGACGAAGGCGCAGTAGCCGTCGACGTCGCCGACGGCCGACTGATACTGCGCCACCAGGTCGAGGCGGCGTCCGCGTACGGCGTGCCGGGCGGCGTCCGGCGGGGTCGCGGTCGGGTGCGGGGCGCCGAGTTCGGTCCGGTCGGTGAACTGGAGGTAGGCGCGTACGAGGAACGGCCTGCCCTCGGGCCCCTGGAGCCGGTCGAGCAGGGCGTCTATGCGCTCGGGGTCGTCGGGTTTGCCGGCGGCCAGCCCGCCGGTGTCGTCGCCGGTCGCGCTGCCGGGGTAAATGCCGAAGAGCAGGGTGCCGGGGGCGGGGTGGGGCATGGTGTCCTCTCGCGGGGTCGGTCACTCGGTGGGGCTGGCGGGGCCCGCGTCCGGCCAGGCCAGCGCGCCGCTGCGGATGTCGGCGACGACCGCGTCGATCCAGGCGAGTTCGGCGCGGGCGAGGGCGATGGCGTACTCGGCCTCGATGACGAACAGCCGCGGGACGTCCTGGGCGAGCGCCTCGGCGAGCCGCCGTTCGTCGGCCTGGGTGCGGTCGGCGAGGCGCCGGGTCCGTTCGGTGAGGGCGTCGACGGCGCCGTCCGGGCCGAGTGCGCCGAGGTGGCTGACGGCCCCGAGGAAGCGGGAGAACTCCCGCTCGGGGTTGCGGATCTCGGCGTCGAGGCGGCGGACGAGCTCGGCGTGTCCGGCCTCGGTCAGCGCGTACACCGTCCGCTCGGGGCGGTTGCCGGAGCGCTGCTGGCCCTGTTCGGCGATCCAACCGGCCTCGGTGAGCGCGGCAACGGTGTTGTAGAGCGTTCCGCGGGTCGTCGCGGCGGCGTGGTTGTCACTGCGTTTCCGCAGGTCGGACAACATCTGGTAGGGGTGCGCGGGCTGTTCGAGGAGTAGTCCGAGCACGGCGGGCACGAGCGGGTTGTCGAGAGCACGACGCGGCATGGTCGAACTCTAACAGTCTAAATAGACTATGTGGAGTGTCGGCGGGGCGGCGGGGCACGGCAAAGGCCCACCCTCGGAGGTTCCGAGGGTGGGCCTTGTGTTCTTCTGTGCCGTTTGTGCGCTGCGCGTCGCTACGTCGTCAGCCGCCCAGGCGCGCCAGTTCCACGTCGATCCCCGCGCGCATCAGGTCGCGGGCCTGCTCAGCGGTCAGGCCGCCGAAGAGCCAGCGTCCACTCACGCCCTCGAGCAGCGCGGTCAGCCGCTCGCCCGCCGCGAGGGCGGCGTCCGTCGGGACGGCCGGGATGACGCCCGCGATGAGGTCGGCCACCTCGCCCACCCACACCCGGGTGGCCTCGCCGAGGTCCTCGCGGAGGAAGTCGTCGAACACCGCGCTGGAACGAAGCTCGCCCCACGCGGTGGAGTTCTCTCGGACCTCGGGTGTGTCCTGGATCTCCAGCAGCAGGGTCTGCTCCAGGACGGCACGCGGGTTGTCGAGCCCGGCGCCGGCGACCTGTTCGGCGGTGTACCGGCCGGCCCGGTCGTTGATGAAGCCGAGAGTGGCGCGCAGCACACCCTCGCGGTTCTTGAAGTGGTAGTAGATGAGGCCCGTCGAGACGTCCGCCTCGGCGGCGAGCTCCTCGACGCGGAGGCCCCGGACGCCGCGCCTCGCAATGACCCGCGCGGCGGCTTCCATGATCACTGTTCGACGGTCGGCCACGGGCGCAGAGCTTACCGGCTGGTCGGCGCGCAGGGCGTACGGCACCGACGGCATGCGACTCCCGTCAACGATTTCCCTCTTCACCAGGTATCGTGGCTGAAGATTCAGTCAGTTTCTGATGAGGTGTCAGTGTGTCGAGCCGTCAGGCATTGATCTTGGAAGCCGCCGCGCGGCTGGTCGCCCGCCGCGGCGTGCGCGGCCTACGGGTCGACGAGGTGGCCGCCGAGGCCGGCGTCTCGACCGGGCTCATCTACTACCACTTCACCGATCGCGCCGGACTCATGCAGCACACCTGGGAGTTCGTCAACGAGCGCGCGGAACGCTACACGCAGTCCGCCACCGACGCCGCCGCCGACCCGCGGACCCGGCTCGAGGAGATGCTCCTCCTCGAGCTCCAGGACGCCCCCGACGTCATCGAGAACAGCACCGCGTGGAGCGAGTTCCGCGCGAGCGCGGTCTTCTCCCCCGAGCTGGCCGGCCAGGTCCGCGAGGCGACGGCGGGCTGGACCGGGGACGCCGAGGAGCTCATCCGCCAGGCCCAGAAACTCGGCGACGCCGCGCCCGAGATCGTCGCCGCGGACGCCGCCGAGCGCCTGACCTCCCTCGTCGAGGGCCTCAGCGAACGCTGGCTTGCCGGTTCGCTCCCCCTGGACCGGGCCCGCGCCCTGCTGCGCGGCGCGGTGAACCTGGAGCTGGGGGCACGCCCCTAGTCGGGCGTGTTTCCGCTTCGCCGTCGATCGGGTCCGCATGTCGGCGGCGTTCCGTTCTGCGGCACCTGTCGCTCGGCGCGCCGCCGCCGGCCTGACGAGCCGCCAGGCGACGACGTGCACCCACGGGTTGAGTACCGGGCGCAACCGTTCCGCGGGCCCGACCTGAGTAGTCCTACGGATGGCACCACCCGCACTAATGCGCCACGGTGGGCGTACGGAACGGGAACTCCGTGTGCGGGTGCGGTCGATCGATCGTTCGCCCGCACGCAGGCCCGTTCGAGACGTGCGGTCGGTGCGGGTCGCGGGTCGCGTGCTTGTGCGGCGGTCCGGGCCGCCCGCGCGTGACCGCGAGGCGCTCAGGGGAGTTGGCGATGATCGACATCAGTCTGCTGGCGGATCCCGCCAGGTGCCCGGACTGCGGCGGACCGCTGTCCGCGCCGCTGCCCCAGGCGTGCGGGGCGTGCGGACTGCCGCTGCGCGGGGCGATGGCCGTCGAGCTGTGGCACGTGAGCGCGCAGGCTCGGCACCTGCTGGAGCGGCGGCAGGTGCTGCTGGACGGGCTGCGGGCGTGGGCCGTCACGGCACCCGCCGCCGTCACCACGACGTCTGACGTGGCTTCAGCCGACGCTCCGGTCACCGCTCCGACGGTGCCGCAGCCCGCGCCGGCACCTGTCGCCCCGGCGTTCGTCCCTGCTCCGCCCCCGTCGTCCGCGTACGTGCCGCCGCAGTCGCCGCCCGCGTACGCGACGCCATGGCCCGCGTCCACCCCGCCCGACCCCGAGGTCGGCCGCCGCCGGGTCGCGCGGTTCTTCCTCGGCACCGGCGTCCTGTTCCTCGTCGTCGCGGCGGTCATCTTCGTCGCGGTCACCTGGCAGCGCTCCGGCACCGGCGGCCGGGCGATCGTCATGGCGCTGATGCTGCTCGCGGCGGTGACCGGTTCCGCACTCGCCGAACGGCGCGATCTGCCTTTGACCGCAGAGGCGTTGGGTGCTGTCTCGGTGGCACTCGGCCTGCTCGACGGATACGCGGCGTGGGCGGCGGACCTGGCCGGTCTGCGCGGTGTCGACGGTCTCCTGGTCACCGCCGTCACGCTCGCCGCGGTCGGCGGGGGCGCGCTGGCCGGGAGTCTCGTGCTGGGTCTGCGCACGCTGCGGGTCTCGGCCGCGCTGCTGTTGCAGGCACCACTCCCTCTGGTGGCCGGGTGGATCGGCGTCGCGCAGGACTCACGGGTGCCGCTCGCGGTCGGATTCACGGCTCAGGCGGCGGCCGAAATGCTGTTGTTGCACTGGATGTTCCGTACGCACGCGGCCGCCGAGGCGACGGCCAAGGCGGACGCGCACGCGGCCCGCACCGGCGCGTCCGGCACGGTGCCTCGCTCCCCCGCGATCCGCATCGCGCTGCTGGCGGCGGGCGTCTACTGGTTCGCCGCGTTCGGCCTGGCACTGTCCGAGACGGGCGAGGGCGCCGCGGCGTTCTCGATGCTGCTGGTCGCTGCGACGGCCGGGTTCACGGCGTGGCTGATGCGCGCGTTCGCCGTGATCCGGCACGTCGCCTCCGGCGCGTGTGCGGCGGCGCTCTACCTCGCCGTGCCGATGGCGCTCGCGTTGCTGCCGAACGACGCGAACGACGACGACCTTTCGACCGCGTGGGCGGCGGCATACGTGTCCGTCTTCACGCTGGTGGCGGTGGCGGTCGTGTACGCCGTGCGACGGCCGTACCGGCGCGGCGCCCTGATCGTGCTGGCGGTGCCGGCCGTGGCGGGTGGGATCCAGGCGCTCTATGCCGTCGGTGCGGCGGTGTTCGCCCCGGCCTCGTGGCTGTCGACGCCCTGGTCGTCGGACCACGAGCGGCTGGACGCACGGGAGTTCCTGTCGCCTCGGCTGGCGTGGCAGTGGGACTTCGGGACCGCGCCGCTGCTGGGCGTCGCGGCGGCCGGGCTGACCGCGGCCCTCACCGCGCACCTGCTCGGGAGGCGCGGCATCGCGTGGATCGCCCTCGCCACCACGGTGGCGGCCGAACTCGCGGTCGTCCCCTGCTCGTTGGACATCCCGTCGGCCGTGGCCATCGGCTACGACCTGGCGGTCGGCGTCGGGCTTGTGGTCGCCGCGGCGCGGCTCAAGGGCCGCCCGGCGGACACCGCGCGCGGCGTGGGGCTGCTGTTCGTCGCGCTGAGCGTCGTGTGGTCGCTGGCCGACAAGGAGGTCTCGATCGCCACGTGGGCCGCGGCCGCGCTCGCGCTGGCGGCGCTGATCGGCGCCGTACCGGCGATGTGGCGTCCCGGACTGGCGGCGCCGGCTTCGGCGTTGGCGTTCTCGGACCTCGCGATGGCGGCCGCGTGGCGGGAGATGGACCGGCAGGTCGCGGGCGCCGGTGTCGCGGCGGTGGGCGCGCTGGTGCTGGTCGCCGCCGTACGGGCGTCCCGGCGGTGGCCCACGGAGGCCTGGGCGGTCGCCGCGGTCTCGACACTCGCCGCGCTGACCGGCGCCGCCACCGCGGCGGACCGGCCCGGCGCGTTCGCGATCGCGTTGGGCGTACTGGCCGTCGCCGCAGTGGCGGCTGCGCGGCTGGACGCTCCGGCGCGTACGGCGGCGTGGTCGGCCCCGGCGGTGCCGGCCGCCGTGGGGGCGGCGGCGTTCGGCGCACGGGCGACCGGCGCCGGGCCCGCGTGGTCGGCGGTCGCGGGGGCCTTGGTGGCGGCACTCGTGCTGGCCTTCGCGCCGAACGCCTCGCCGCGCGGCGTGTCGCTCGACAAGGACGACGACGCTTCGCCGACCCGGCGAACCCTCTCGTGGACACTCGAACTCACCGCCGCCCTCGCCTACATCGCGACGGCCCTGACGTCCGCCCAGGAGACCGGACCACTCACCGCCGTCCTCGCCCTCGGCGTCGTCGCGGCGACAGCGCGGGTGCCGGAAGGCCGGTCCGCGTTCCGCCCGGTGTGGGCCCCGCTGGTGGCCGGGCTGCTGGTCGCCACCGCGGCGGCCGGTGCGTCCGCCACGGGGATGACCGCGGCGCACGCTGCACTGACCGCGGTGACGGTGGCGGCGGTGCTGTTCGTCCTGCTGCCGCAGCTGCCGCACGCGATCGTGCCGCAGGTGGACCCGACCGCGGCGGTGCTCGCGGTCGGCGCGGCGGCGGGCGCGGTGGGCCCGGGCGCGGATCTCGAACGGGTATGGATCGCCTTGGCGATCGCGGGCACGGCGGCCGTCCTCGCCGGGACGCTCCCGACCCGGCGCGGCGACACCGGACCCGTGCCGGCGGTGTCTCGGCTGTCGGGCGCGGTCCTGCTGCTGGCGGCGTACTGGGACGCGCTCGGCGTGCGCGGTGTGTCCGTGGTCGAGGCGTACACGCTGCCCGCGGGGCTCCTAGGCCTCGCCGCGGGTTGGCGGCTGCGGCGAACCCGCACCGACCTGCGCTCGTGGCCGGCGTACGGCGCGGGCCTGGCGCTGACGCTGCTGCCTTCCCTCCCGCAGGCCGTCGCCGACGACGGCGCGATCCGCCCGGCCCTCCTCGGCGCGGCCGCCTTCGCCACCCTGCTCGCGGGCGGCCGGTTCCGCCTCCAGGCCCCGCTGGTCATGGGCGCGGCGACCCTCTCCGTGGTGGCGGTCTTCCAGCTCTCGACCCCGGTCCTGGCCGCCTACCACGCCCTCCCCCGCTGGGCCGTCTTCGCCGGCGCGGGCGTCGCCCTGATCCTCCTCGGCTGGGGCTACGAACGCCGCCTCCGCAACCTGGCCCGCCTGGGCCGCTCGGTCCGGGCCCTGGACTGACCGCCCACGAACGTCGTCGGCGCGGCCTGAGCTCCGGCCATCAGAGCCGGCCCCCGGCAGGGCCTTCGAGACCGACGCGTTCGGCGATGAGGCGCTGGTAGTTCGGACAGCGGGTGACGTCCTCGTGTCCGCAGCGCAGGCCTCCTTCGATGAGTTCCAGGGACGCCTGGGCTGCGGCGATTCTCGATCGGAACTCCTCGGCGGCGGGGCGCAGGACTTCCTGCCGGCCGGCGCGGTCGACCGCTGCGGACAGGCTCCTGATGGCGTTCAGACCGAGGCCCGCCTCCTTCAGGAGGAGGATCGTGGCCACGCGGGTGAGGTCGTCCGCGCCGTAGCGGCGGCGCCCGCCGGCGTCCCGGCCGGGGCTCAGCAGGCCCATCGCCTCCCAGTGCCGCAGCACATGCGTGGCCAAGCCGAAGCGTGCCGCCAGCGCGCCGATGCTCAGGGTGTCGGCGCCGCTGTCGTCGCTTGACTTCATGCCGACATTAAGTCGCAGCATGACGTGCATGTCCACGAACCATGAAGCGGTGGAAGAGCACCGCGACACCGACGCCCTGCTGGCCGTCCTCGACGCCGCGGACCGGATGCCGGGCGCGGCTCGGCTGCGGGACCGCTCGTACGAACTGCTGTCCCTCGTCCCGGGCTCGACCGTCGTGGACGTCGGCTGCGGCGCGGGACGGGCCGTCGCCGAGTTGGCTGGACGCGGGGTCCACGCCGTGGGTGTGGACCCCGACGCGCGGATGCTGGCCGCGGCCCGGTGCCGGTGGCCTGAAGCCGAGTTCCGGGAGGCCGGGGCGGAGGATCTGCCGTTCGCCGACGCAAGCGTGCGCGGCTACCGGGCCGACAAGGTCTTCCACGTACTTCACGAGCCGGGGCGCGCGGTGGCGGAGGCGCGACGCGTGCTGTGCCCGGGCGGCAGGATCGTGCTGGTCGGTCAGGACTGGGACGCCGTCATGATCGACTCGGACGACGCGGCGCTCACCCGCACCATCGTGCACGCCCGCGCCGACCTGCTGGGCACTCCCCGTGCCGGCCGCCAGTACCGCGGCCTGCTCGTGGCCGGCGGCTTCGCCGATGTCGCGGTCGAGGCGCACACCAGCGTGTTCACCGACCCCGCGATGCTGCCCCTGCTCGACAGGCTCGCCGAAGCGGCCTGCGCGAGCGGCGCCGTGGACCGCGACCGGGCGGACGAGTGGCTCGCCGAACAGCGCCGACGCGCCGAGACAGGCCGCTTCCTCGTCGCGGTTCCGCTCTTCGTGGCCTCCGCGTCCGCCTGAGGGGCTGCGGGCACGACGCCGGCGCGCCCGCGTCGTCGAACAGGTGCTGCCCAAAGGGGAGTTGCATCCAGCCCGGCGTCGGGTGCGGACGTGGGCCAGGGGTGCGCGTTTAGGACCCCGTCAGCTGAAGTCGGGAGCCACAGGCCTCAACCGGCTTCGGGGGCGGGGGCTTTCGACTGCTGCCTCGCGCGCCAGCGGTCCATCATTCCCGACAGTTCCTCCTGGAGGAACTCGAAGAACTCGACGGTCTCGGCGAGGCGTTCGCCCGCGGCGGTGTCGGGGCCGACGGCGGCGACGCCGGTGCGCAGGGTTTCCTCCCAGCGGACGAGCATGCGGTCGCGCGACGCGAAGGTGCGGAACCACTGGTCGCTGCGGACGCGGTAGCGCTCGCGGCGGGAACCCGGTTCGCGTTCGCGGGCGAGCATGCCGACCTGGCTGAGGTAGCGAACGGCGCCGGAGACGGCGGCCGGGCTGATCTGGAGGCGGTCGGCGAGGTCGGCGGAGCCGAGGACGCCGTCGTCCGAGGCGAGGAGGGCGGCGAAGACGCGGGCGGGCATGCGGGACATGCCGGCTTCGGCGAGTTCCGCGGCGAAGCGCTCGACGAACGCCGCGACCTGGTCTTCCGGTGTCGTCACCCTGCCCTCGCCTCCTCGGATCGTGTGCGTCGGCCAGCCTATCGGGGCCCTTCCCGCGTTCTTTATCTTCAGGATTTTCTGAAGACAGTGTAGATTCGGGTCATGACGACGGCAATCGACGCGACCGGCGTTCGGAAGACCTTCGGGCGCACGGTCGCCCTCGACGGACTCGACCTGACCGTCCGCGAAGGCGAGGTGCACGGTTTCCTCGGACCCAACGGCGCCGGCAAGTCCACGACCATCCGCGTGCTGCTCGGCCTCCTGCGCACGGACGGCGGTGACGTGCGCGTGCTCGGCGGGGACCCGTGGCGGGACGCCGTCGCGCTGCACCGGCGCATCGCCTACGTGCCCGGCGACGTGACGCTGTGGCGCAACCTGACCGGCGGCGAGGTCATCGACCTGCTGGGCCGGCTGCGCGGCGGCCTGGACCCCGCGCGGCGCGCCGCGTTGGTGGAGCGGTTCGAGCTCGATCCGACGAAGAAGGGCCGCGCGTACTCGAAGGGCAACCGGCAGAAAGTGGCCCTGGTCGCGGCGCTCGCCTCCGACGCCGACCTGCTGATCCTCGACGAGCCGACGTCGGGCCTCGACCCGCTGATGGAGGCGGTCTTCCGCCGCTGCGTCGCCGAGGAGCGCGACCGCGGGCGCACGGTGTTGCTGTCGAGCCACATCCTCAGCGAGGTCGAGGCGTTGTGCGACCGCGTGAGCATCATCCGCCAGGGCCGCACCGTCGAGGCCGGGACGCTGTCCGAGCTGCGCCACCTGACCCGCACCTCGGTCAGTGCCGAACTCGCAGGTCCGCCGGACGGATTGGCCCGCCTGACGGGCGTGCACGACCTGGCCGTCGACGGCAACCACGTCCGGCTGCAGGCGGACAGCGACCGCATCGGCGACGTGCTGCGCGTCCTCGTCGAGTCGGGTGTCCGCAGCCTGACCAGCAGTCCTCCGACGCTCGAGGAGCTGTTCCTGCGGCACTACCGCGACGAGGCCGACGACGAGGCGGGGGCGGCCCGTTGAACGCCTACGCCGGCACCGCCACCCTCACCCGGCTCGCGTTCCGCCGCGACCGCGTGATGATCGCCTCGTGGGTGATCGGCATCACCGCGGTGGTGCTCGGCAGCGCGAAGTCGTTCGCGAGCCTGTACGACACCCCGGCCAAGCGCGCGAGCTTGGCGCAGAGCACCAACGACAACGCGTCGCTGCGCGCGTTCTACGGCCCGGTGTTCGGCTGGGACGGCACCGGCGCGCTCACCGCCTGGCGGTTCACGGTCGTCGGGGCGGCGCTCGCGGGCCTGATGGCCGCGTTCATCGTCGTGCGGCACACCCGCGACGACGAGGAGACCGGGCGCCACGAACTCGTCGCCGCGGGCGCGGTCGGACGGCGCGCGCCGCTCACCGCGGCGCTTCTGACCGCGTGCGGCGCCGGACTCGCGCTGGGCCTCGCGGCCGCGCTCGGGCTCGCCGCGGCCGCCCAAGACGGCGCCGGGGCCTGGGTGTTCGGCCTCGGACTGGCCGCCGGTGCGGCGGTGTTCGGCTCGGTGGCCGCGGTCACCGCGCAGGTCGTCGAGACGGGGCGCTCCGCGCGTGGGCTCGCGGGGGCGGTGCTGGGCGCCGCGTTCGTCCTGCGCGCGGCCGGGGACGCCGCGACCGACGACGCCTCGTCGCCGCTGGTGTGGGCGTCGCCGCTCGGCTGGATCGAGAACGCCCGCCCGTACGCGGGCGACCGCTGGTGGGTGCTGCTCGCGCCGCTCGGCTTCGCGGCGGTGTGCGCGGTGGTCGCGTACACGCTGGCCGCCCGTCGCGACCTCGGCGCCGGGCTCGTCGCCGGACGCCCCGGGCCGCCCGTCGGATCGCCCGCGCTGTCGGGCCCGTTCGGACTCGCGTGGCGGCTGCACCGGGGCGCGTTGGCGGCCTGGGCGGCCGGCTTCGTGGTCGTCGGCGGCGTGTACGGGGGGCTCGCGGACAGCGTGGCCGACCTGGTGAAGGACAACCAGGCGGTGACCGACGTGATCACCCGCATGGGCGGCCAGTCGCGCATCACCGACGCGTGGCTGGCGAGCGCGGTGTCGTTCCTGGGGCTGCTCGCGGCCGTCTACGCCGTCCAGTGCGTGCTGCGGCTGCGCGGAGAGGAGACCTCCGGGCGCGCCGAACCGGTGCTGGCCGGGGCCGTGGGCCGGACCCGGTGGGCGGGCAGCCATCTGGCGTTCGCCGCACTCGGCCCGGCGGTGCTGCTGGCCGTCGGCGGCCTCGCCATCGGCCTGGCGCACGGCTCGCGTGCGCCCGAACTCGCGGGCGCCGCACTGGCCCAGCTTCCCGCGGTCTGGACGGTGGCGGCCGCCGCCGCGGCGCTGTTCGGCCTGGCCCCGCGCGCGACGGGCGCGGCGTGGGCGCTGATCGCCGTGTGTGTGGCGCTGGGAATGCTCGGCGAGGCGATCCAGCTGCCGCAGGCGGTGATGAACCTGTCGCCGTTCACGCACCTGCCCAAACTCCCGGGAGCGCCCGTGGAGTTGCTGCCGTACGCCCTGCTCACCGCCGCGGCCGCGCTCCTGGGCGCCGCCGCCCTGACCGGCACCCGGCGGCGCGACCTGGCGGGTTGAAGCGGAGGCAGGGGCCACGAACTCCCGCCACCGGGCGCCTCGATCGACAACTCCGCACGCAAGTGCCGCCACACCGACCGATGCCGCGGCCCCGGCGGCGCGCCGCTGTCGGGCACGCCGCTAGGCCGTCGCGTCGTCGCGGAGCCGGGCACCCGGCCCGGGCACCGGGGTCGCGTCGCGGGCGGTCAGGCCCCCCAGGGCGCCGTCGCCTCGGTGGCCGGCCTCGCAGACCAGCTCGACGTGCAGGCGTGCGCCGCAGTCGCGGTGTTCGAGCGCGACGGGCGGGCCCGCCTCGTCCGGGAGGTGTTTGTCGCCCCATTCCATGAGGGCGACCAGGGCGGGGAACAGGTCGGTCCCCCGGTCGGTGAGCCGGTACTCGAACCGCTCGCGCTTGCCCGGTTCCCGGTACGGGCGGCGGACGAGCAGACCGTGTTCGACCAGCGTCTGCAGCCGGGCGGCCAGCACGTTGCGCGCGACGCCGAGGGTGCTCTGGATGTCCTCGAACCGCCGTTGCCCGTAGAAGGCTTCGCGCAGGACGAGGAACGTCCAGCGCTCCCCCACGACGGCGAGTGTGCGCCCCACCGAGCAGTTGTCGCTCGCGTACCGGGTCCGGTCGATCGTGCCTGCCATGCGGAAACTCTAGACATGCTGGGTTGACGATCGCAACGCAGCCTGCCTACGCTCCCGACGCCATCTGGGTTTCGTATCGAAACTCAGAGACACCTGACCGGGAGACCGCCATGCCCATGCTCGACGTGTACATCCCCGAAGGCGCCCTGCCCGCCGACACCGAGCGCGAACTGCTCGGACGCCTCACGGACATCCTGCTCAGGGCCGAGGGCGCCGACCCCGCGAACCCGCAGGCCCGGTCCATCGCCTGGGCGTTCGTCCACCGCCCGGCCGTGTTCGTCGCCGGCGCACCCGCCGAGGAGCCGCGCTACCGCGTCGTCGCGAGCGTCCCGGAAGGGCAGCTCGACGACCGGCGCCGCGAGGCACTGGTCGCCGAGATCACCCGCGCAATCCTCGACGCCGAGAAGGGCCCCGGAGCGCACACCGCCCTCGACGCGCTGCGCGTATGGGTGTTCCCGCAGGAGGTCCCCGAGGGCCAGTGGGGCGGCGGCGGACACATCTACCGGCTCGCCGACATCGCGGGGTTCGTCCTCGGGGACGCGGAGGCGGGCGCGCGGTACGCGGCGGGCCGGCTCGCCGGGACGGCGGCGGCCGGGCGGGCGTAAGTCCCCCTCGCGGGGACGCGTCACGGGGACCCGTCACGGGGACGCGCCGCGCGGGACCCTGGGCGAACCGCCGTTCTAGCCCGCCGACTTCACCGTCAAGTCGCCGTTCGTCGTCGACAGTTCCAAGCGGTACTTGGCCGCCGGGTCGTTCTGGAACGCCACCTTCTGCTCGCCGTGGGAGACGTTCGCCGCGACCTGGTAGTCGGCGGGCGGCGCCGTGACCGTGAGACTGCCGTTGGTCGTACGGGCTTTGACGTTCTGCGGGGTGGCGGTCTGGATCGTCACGCCGCCGTTCGACGACTCGGTGTCGACGGCACCGCCATTGGCGTCGAGGACGTGGACGTCGCCGTTGGACGTGCGCAGCTTCACCGGGCCCTTAGCCGTGTACACCGAGGTCTGCCCGTTGCCGGTGTGCACGTCGACCGGGCCGACGTTGGTCAGCTTGAGGTTGCCGTTGGCCTCGCTCCCCGAGACCGGGAGGCCGGCGGGCACCTTGACGACGTAGTCGATGCCGCAGTTCTTGCCGCAGGCGGACAGCGTCAGGACGCCGTTGTCGACGGTGAACGACGCGCCGCTCGGCTTGTCGCCGTGGTAGGAGACCTTGCGGTGCACGGAGACCACCGAGGTACCCGCCGAAGCGTCCACCTCCACATTGCCGTTCTTGTTGTCGAGGCGGATCCCGGTGATCTGCTGGGGCAGCTGGGAGTCGTCCTCGAAGGTCTTGTCGTCGTGCGTGCAGGCGGCCAGCCCGCCGACGGTGAGCGCGGCCAATGCCCCGGCCGTAAGAAGGCGCGTGTGTAGGCGTCGCATGAGCATTCCCCGTGTGAGCGAATCCGATCGATGTTCAGCTACGTCGACGTTACGTAGCCGACGTTCCGCCCACGATGGGGACAACCCCCCAATGCCCGAACCGAGCCGGGCCGCCGCCGGAGCGGTCGGCCCGGCCGGTGCTCATGCGGCGACTACTGTGCACCGTCCCGCAGTTCGGTCACGAGCCGGGTGGTGAGCGGTACGGCGATGCCGTGGCGCTCCGCCGCGCGCAGCAACGCCCCTCCGATGGCGTCGAGTTCCAGCGGAAGGCCGGCCTCCGCGTCGCGCAGCATGGACGACTTGCTCTCGGCCGGGAACGCGTCGTAGCGGGCCAGGATCACGTCGACCTCGGCCTGCCCGCCGCACGCCCGGCCGACCGCGACCGTCTCCGCGACGAGCGCGGTCAGTTCGTCGCGGTGCTCGGTGCGGATCCCGCCGATGGGCCGGCGGTAGCGCGTGGTGAGCAGGGCGAACGGCGCGAGGAAGGCCAACTTCCCCCACATCGCCTGCTCCTCGTCGGGCAGGACGCGGGTGGTGACGTCGGCCGCGGTCAGCAGCGCGGCGAGCCCGGCGAGCCGGTCCTCGGCTCCGGCGAGGTCGATCTCGACGAACGGGCTTCCGTGTTCGATGATTCCGGGCGCGGTCCGGGCCGATTCGACGCGGATCACCGCGGGGACGACGCGGTCCGCTCCGTACCGGGTGCGCAGGACGTCGGTGTGCTCGATGCCGTTGAGCATCGGCACGACCAGCCCTTCGGCCACAGCCTTCGGCGGGACGCGGTCGAGGGCGGAGTCGAGCGAGGTGCTCTTGACCGCCACGATGCATACGTCGACCGGCTCGCGCAGTTCCGTGTCCGCCTCGACCTGGACGGCGAAGTCGCCGAACTGCCTGCTGTGGACCTGGATTCCGTGCTCGCGCAGGGCGGCCGCGGTCACGTCGCCTGCGACACAGATGACGCGGTGCCCGGCGCGGGAGAGCAGTGCGGCGAGCAGGCCGCCCACTCCGCCGGGGCCGACGACGGCGATGGTGGACGGGGTCGGTGCGTTCTCGAGCTGACGGGGCTCGGACATGGTGCTGTTCCTCTCGTACGCGGTCGGCACCCGAACGGGTTGCCGCTGCGGCCCCGCGTGAACAGGGCGGGGCCGGGTCCATCTTGCCGGACCGGGCGGGTTGATGATCAAGAGGGTTTCGGGCCGTCGCGCCGGTCGCGCCACGCCGGGCCGAGCGCCGCGAGCATCGCGAGGCCGGTGAGCGCGAACGCCCACGGGTAGCCCGTCCCGCCCGCGACCCAGCCGAAGGCGAGCGCGCCCGCGCCCATGCCCGCGTCGTAGGCGAAGTTCCACAACGCGCTCACCGTGCCGAATCCGGCGGGCGGGACGCGCGAGTACATCAGCGCGAGGGTGGCGTTCTGCGCGATGCCGAAGCCGGCCCCGAAGACGCCGACGGCCGCGACGACCGCGACCGGGCTGCTCGTCAGCGCCATGAGCACCGTCCCGGCCGCCGACAGCAGGAGGCCCGGGAGGACCAGCCGCGCCGAGCCGTGCCGGTCGCCGTGCCGTCCGGCGAGCCATCGGGACGCGGTGGCCGCCGCGGGCTGGACGAACAGCGCCACCGTGACCAGCCCCGTGGACGACGCCGACACGGCCAGGGGAAGGAACGTGACCACGATCCCGGCCGAGACGGCCGTGGTCGCGAACACCACCGCTGGACGCAGCAGTTCGCCGGTGCGCATGCCCTCGGCGAGGCTGACCGGCCGACCCGACGCGCGCATGCTGTCCGGCAGCCCGAAGACCGTGGGCACCGCGGCGAGCGCGGCCACCGCCCCGGCCACGAAGACCACGTCGTAGCCCACGTGCGCAGCCAGCCAGACACCCAGCGGCAGCGCGATCAGCGACGGCACCCCGCCGACGATGCCGACGAGCGCCAGCCCTTCGCCGCGGCGTTCCGACGGGATGAGCGAGGCCGTCAGCGCGCCGCCCGCGACGACGGTGAACGCGAAGCCGAAGCCGCGCAGCAGGCACACCGCCACGATCCACGCCAGGCCGTGGGACCACGTCAGCGCGAACGCGGGCGCGCCCATGAGGCCGAGGCCGACGGCCAGGACGGCGCGGTAGCCGTAGCGGTTGACGAGCGCGGGCGTGGCGAGTTCGCCGGCGACGGTGGCCAGCATGAGCGCCCCCGTGGCGAGCCCGGCGCGCCCGCCTCCCCCGCCGCCCTCACTCGCGTAGGCGGGGACGACGGAGAGCAGGAGGTAGAAGCTGACCGACGCGCCGAACATCGAGACGAAGCGCAGCAGCAACGGCCGTGTCACCAAGGGCGGTTGCTGTTCCCGAACGACGGTTTCAGGGTCATGGGGAGGCGTCATGGCACGACGGTAGGCCGCCGACCGGATCGCCGGTAAGATCCGGTCACATGCCTCTGGAGTGGTCCAGTTCGCCACCCGAACTACTGCTGGCCGTGGACCGGACGAGCAGCCGTCCACTGCGCGCACAGGTCGAGCACGGCCTGCGGGACGCCATCCGCACCGGCCGCCTGCGCGTCGGCGAACGCCTGCCGTCCACCCGGGAGTTCGCCCGCGCCCTCGGCCTCTCCCGAGGGCTTGTCCAGGAGTGCTACGCACAACTGCTGGCCGAGGGCTACCTGGTGACGCGGGCGGGTTCGGCCACGCGGGTGGCGGCGGGTGCCGTCGCACAAACCGGGCCCGCGCCGTCGTCCGGTGAAACACCGCGGCTGACCGTCGACTTCCGCACGGGCGTACCCGACCTGCGTTCCTTCCCGGTCGACGACTGGCTGTGGGCCACCCGTGAGGCGGCGCGCACGCTGCCGACGGCCGCGCTCGACTACGGCGACCCGCGCGGCAGCGCGGCCCTGCGGGAGGTGCTGGCCGCGTACCTGCGCCGGGTCCGCGCCGCCGCGGCCGACCCGGAGCACATCGTCGTCTGCGGCGGCTACGCCCAGGGCCTGACGCTCGCGCTGCACGTCCTCGCGCGCGGCGGCGTCCGGACCGTCGCGTACGAGAACCCCGGTTCGCCCGTGGCCGTCGGCGAGGCGGCCGCGGCGGCGGGGCTGCGCGCCGTCCCGGTGCCGGTCGACGAACACGGCCTCGACGTGGACGCGCTGGCCGCGACCGACGCCCGCGCGGTCGTCGTCACGCCCGCGCACCAGTGGCCGACCGGCGTACTGCTCGCCCCCGAGCGCCGCCTGGCGCTGCTCGCCTGGGCGCGCGACCGCGACGCCGTCGTCATCGAGGACGACTACGACGCCGAGTTCCGCTACGACCGCGAGCCGGTCGGCGCGTTGCAGGGCCTCGCCCCGGACCTCGTCATCGCGATCGGCACGGTGAGCAAGTCCCTCGTGCCGGCGCTGCGCATCGGCTGGATGGTCTGCCCGCCGCACCTCGCCGGCCCCGTCACCGAGCACAAGCACCGCAGCGACCGCGGATCGCCGACCCTCGACCAGCACGCCCTGGCCCGGCTGATCGAGTCGGGCCGCTTCGACCGGCACCTGCGGCGCATGCGGACGACGTACGCGCTGCGCCGCACCGCGCTCCTCGACGCGCTCGCCGAACACGCCCCCGGCGTGCGGGTCACCGGACTGGCCGCCGGCTTCCACGCCGTCGCGCACCTTCCGGAAGGCGTCGACGAACAGGCCGTCGTGGCGGCCGCGAAAGCGCGTTCGGTCGGCCTCTACGGCATGAGCGGGCAGCACGCGTCGCACTCCGCGACGCCGCCGCGTCTCGTGCTCGGCTTCGGCAACGTAGGTGAACGCGCCATCGCCGAGGGCGTCGCCGCGGTGGGCGACCTCCTGGCCGGTCGGTCGTAGCGTGCGGCGCGTCTGGAACGCCCCGGGTCAGCGGCCGTAGACCCGCACGTAGTCGACCAGCATCGTGGCCGGGAAGACCGTCGTGTCGTCCGGCGGGCCGGGCCATTCGCCGCCGACGGCGAGGTTCAGCAGGAGGAAGAACCCGTGGTCGAAGACCCAGGTCCGGCCCTCGGGCAGGGAGGCGCGGTCGAGGGCGAAGTACGGCGTGCCGTCGAGCGACCACGTGATCCTGTCAGGCGCCCACTCGACGGCGTACGTGTGGAAGGCGTCGCTCAGCGCGGCCCCGTCCGGCAGCCGGGTGCTGCCGCCCATGCCCTTGTCGCCGAAGCCGGGGGCGTGCGCCGTCCCGTACAGCGTGGCCGGGTCGCTGCCGAGGATCTCCATGACGTCGATCTCGCCGTTGGCGGGCCAGGGATGGCGCTCGATGTCCGCGCCGAGCATCCAGAACGCCGGCCAGATCCCCTGCCCTGACGGGATCCGGATGCGCGCCTCGAACCGCCCGTACTTCTGGGCGAAGCGGTCCTTGGTGTTGAGGCGCGCCGAGGTGATGTCGCAGGTGCCCTCGGGGCACGGAGCCATTCCCGGCAGGGTCTCGCGGCGCGCGGTGACGGCGAGGTGGCCGGAGCCGTCGAGCGAGGCGTTCTGGGGGCGATCGGTGTAGTACTCCCACTCGCTGTTGCCCCACGAGGGTTCGCCGCCGAGGTCGAAGCCCCACTTGCCGGGGTTCGGGCGAGTCCCGGCGGCGCCGTCGAACTCGTCGGACCACACCAGGCGCCAGGCGTCCGACGCCGGACGAGCCGGGTGGGAGTCGCTCCCGGACGACGAACAGCCGGTCGCGGCAGCCAACGCCAAGGCGAGCCCCAGCACCGCCGGTCGGATCCCGCGCACCGTTCGCCCCCGTCGTGTCGTACCGGGCCGGGCCCGCGTGGCCCGGCCGGTGCGCGAGGGCGGTCTCCCCCAAGATCCCGAGCGCCGCAGCAGCCTACCCGGCGCCGCGCCCGCTCGCGGACTCCTGCGTCGAGGGATCGCGCGCCAGACCTTCGCGGCGCGCCCTGTCCGAGCGCGAGCCCTCGAGGCAGGGATTTTCTAGCACAGCCGCGGACCGCCAACCGAGTGGCTGCCATGTGCCGCGAATCGCCTCCGCGCCCGCCGGGATCCGGCAACGTCCCACATTTTCAAGGGCGTTCCATGACGAGCACGATTCGGGCCGGAGGCACCCGATTACCCCAGATGGACCAACGCCCCGGCAACCGGGCCAGCCGTCAGTTTTCGGTAGCAGCGCAGCGCCCCGAGGTTGACCGGCAAGCTGAACATGACGGCTAGGGTCTCCGGATGGAGAAGCTGTTCCGGGCCGTTCGACACGGTGACATCGCCGTGGTGACGGCCTTGCTCGACAAAAACCCCGCGCTGGTCGCCGCGGTGCGCAAGCCCCCGCCGAAGAAGGACGCGGGGCAGCAGCCGCTGGGCGTCGCCCTGAAGACGGGCCGGTACGACATCGCCCGCCTGCTGCTCGACCGCGGCGCCGACGTGAACTTCATCGAGGCCCCGGAGATCAGCGGCCGCCAGCCCGTGATCAACGACGCGCTCGAGGCCGCGGTCGCGGGCGCACTGGGCAACCGCCCTGCGACCGGCGCCGAGAGCCTCGCGGTCCTGAAGCTCATGCTGGAACGCGGCGCGGACGTCAAGGCTCCGCACCCCGACACCCGGCAGCCGGTGTTGTGGTGGGCGGTCTTCCGCGTGAAGTACCGGCGGTGGGCCGAGCTGAGCGCCGACGAGGTCGCCCGGCTCACCCCGGTGTTCCAGGCCCTGTCCGACGCGGGCGCCGACGCGGACGCGACCGACGAGTGGATCTGGTTCTACGGATCGGGCGAGGTGGCCTCGCGCGAGCGGACGAGCGTACGCGCGCAACTGTCCACCGGAACCACCGAGCCGGCACGCAGCCTTCTGGCGATCCTCGACCGCATCGAGTGAGCTCCGGCTCAAACCAGCTGCGCGAACGCCGACGCGTGTCCGTCCATAAGTCTCGTACTCGGTCGTACGTGGAGGAGCCGGGCCTAGACCAGCGCCCGGCCCAAGGCGCGGCAGTGGCGGGCGATTAGACTCCCGGCCGAACCGGAGGGGGGCGCCATGTTCGTGGCGCAGTGGACGCCGCCGTCCGGCGTGGACTCCGGCCCGGTGGAGACGGGCCCGGCGTACACGCTCTTGACGATCGGCGCGGTCGTGGCCTGCCTGGGGGCACTCCTGCTCGCGGCGAAGGAGCGCCGGGGCGGCGGGTACCTCGTCGGTCTCGGCGTGACCATGGCCGCCTTGGGCGCGCTGGTGCTGCTCCTCAGATACAACCAGGACCGGTCCGAGAAGGACGCCCTCCACAACGCCGCGGAGTCGATCGCCAGGTCCGCGGTCGAGTCCGGCCGCCACTGCGCGACCGAGCCCCCGCCGTCCCCCTTCGTGTACCCGAGCGGCCTGTTGCCGGGCGGCGAGACGAGCTTCACGCCGCCGCCCTGCAGTCTGTCGCCGCGCGGCCAGGTGACGACCTACCTGCTCACCTCGGTGGGGCGGTTCCGGGCCGTGGAGGCCGCCTCGTTCGCCACGACGGGCGGCGTCACGGTGACCGACCCCCGGAACGGCGCCCAGGTCTGCGCAACGGTTCCGGACGACCCGCAGGGCACCTGGACCGTCAGCGACGGCCCCTGCCCCTGAGCCCGTTCGGTGTCGGCCGGGGGGTATGCGGCACCAAGGCTCCGGGGCGGGCCCGCCAGGGCCTGTCTGGTGAATCACGGCTTGGACCAGAGGAAGATCGCGGCCACGTGCAGCGCAGCTTGGTATCGCGTGGCGAGCTCGTCGGTGCGCACGGCGATGCCGCGCCACTCTCGTACAACCCTCCGGGGGCGGACGGCGCCCTTCGTCAGCATCCGCGAGCAACACCGTCGCGTTGCAGCGGAAGGCGCTTCCGGCTCGCAGGCGGTGGTGCACGTGTGCGGTTACATCGCGGCAAAGAGGTCGGGCCACCGGGCCACCGGTCCGAACTCGGTGGTGAGCCGTCGTCCCCGGCCGGCTCCTGCGCCGCGGCGGGCCGGGGAGGCCGGTCTGAGTCAGCCGACGATGTCGAAGGCGTACAAGTGGTTGTCGGAGCTGCCGATGTACACCAGCCCGCCCGCCACGACGGGATCCGAGGCGGAGTAGCCGTTTGTCGCGTACGTCCGCTTCTTGACGCCGGTGGCGGCGTCGAGCGCGTACAGATTCTTGTCGCTGCTGAAGACGTAGACCACGCCGTCGGCGACCGCCACCGCGTTCCAGACGTACCCTTCGGAGGCGAAGGTCCACTTCTTGGTGCCCGTCGCGGCGTCGAGTGCGTACAGGTTCTTGTCCTGGCTGCCGATGTACACGACCCCGTCGACCACCACCGGGCTCGCGTTGACGTCGTCGCCGGCCGTGTAGGTCCACTTCCTGTTACCGGTGGCGGCGTCGAGGGCGTGCACGTTTTTGTCGGCGCCGCCGCCGACGTACAGCACGCCGCCCGCCAGCGCCGGGGAGGAGAAGAGCTTGGGGCCGATGGTGTACGTCCATTTCTTGGTACCGGTGGTGGCGTCGAGGGCGTAGACGTTCCCGTCGGTGCTGGTGGTGTACACCCGGCCGTCCCGCACCAGGAGACGCGAATCGATCTCGCCGTGACCGGTGGCGGAGGTCCACTTCCTGGTGCCGGTGGCAGGGTCCAGCGCGTACACGTTTCCGGTGCGACAGGCGACGAACAGCACGCCGCCCGCCAGCGCGGGGGACGCGTCGACCTCGGCGCCCGCGGCGTGCACCCACTTCTCGGCGCCGGTGACGGCGTCGAGCGCGTAGACGTTCGCGTCGCTGCTGCCGACGTACACGACCCCGTTCGCCACCACCGGCGACGCTCCGACCCCGAGGCCGGTGGTGTACTCCCACTTCTTGGCCCCGGTGATCGCGTCGAGCGCGTACACCTTGTGGTCGCCGCCCCCGATGTAGACCACACCGTTCACGACCGCCGGCGACGATCCGACCCTCCCATCGGTCAGATACGTCCACGGCTTCCCGGGGGCGGAACGCTGCGCCGCGGGCGAGGGTGAGTCGGCCTCGTCGCCGGGGCCGGTCGGCTGGGACGCGGCCTGATTGCCGGGCGTGGCCTGCTGGGGCTTCCGGGGGTCGTCCGGGCCGTCGGTGAGGGTGAGGGCGGCGGTGACGCCCCCTGCGGCCACGGTCGCGGCGCCCGCGACGGCAAGCCACAGGAAGCGGCGACGGGCTGGGCGCGAGGTGTCTCCACCGGCGAGGCCACCTGCGGCCGGCCCTGGGTCGGGGCCGATGGTCACCGCGGCGTCGAGCGGAACCGCGTCCGGGTCGACCACGGGTGCGGCCACTACCGTCGTCACGGCGGGCGGAGCGGCGGGCGGCGCAGCGGGCCGAGACGGCGACGAGGCCTGAGCCGGAGACAGCGACGAAGCCGAAGACGGCGCCAGCGGCGCAAGCCCATCCACCACCGCCCGCAACCGCCGATGCACTTCCTCCGCCGGAGCAGGCCTGTCTCCCGGCTCCTTCGCGAGCAACTCCAGCACCAGGTCGTCCAGTTCGCCGGGGATCCCGGCGCGATGCTCCCCAGGGCGCGTAGGCGCCTTCCGCAAGTGCGCGTTCATCATCGACACCGCCCCCGTGGCCTGGAACGGCACCTTCCCCGTCAGCAGCTCGTGCAGGACGCAGCCGAGCGCGTACAGGTCCGAACGCGCGTCCCCGGGCTGCTCGTCGAAGCGCTCGGGCGGCATGTAGGCCAGGGTGCCCATCACCTTGCTGGAGTGGTTGGTGGACTCCACGAACCGGGCGATCCCGAAGTCCAGGATCTTGACCTGCCCTTCGGCGGTGAGCATCAGGTTCGCCGGCTTCAGGTCCCGGTGGACGATCCCCGCGGTGTGCGCGCGCCCCAGCGCCAGCGCCGCCTGCGCGGCCCAGTCCGCGGCGGTGGCCACCGCCGGAGGGCCCTGCTCGCGGAGTACCGCGGCCAGGTCGCGGCCGTCCACGAACTCCATGACCAGGTACAGCGCGCCGTCCGCGTCGTCCTGGCCGAGGTCGTACACGGTCACCACGCCCGGGTGGTGCAGCGCCCCGGCGGTGCGCGCCTCACGGAAGAACAGGGCCGCGCCCGAGGCGTCGCCCGTCGCGTGCGGGAGGAGCTTGACCGCGACGCGCCGTTCGATCAGCCGGTCCCGGCCCTCCCACACCTCCCCCATGCCGCCTCGCCCGACGAACCGGACCAGCTCGTACCGACCGGCCAACACCCGCACACGCAACCCCCGTTCGACCAACCGGCCACGCCACGCTCCGGCCTAAACCGGAAGGCCCCGCACGGCAACGCGCCCCAGCATCGCACTCCGGCCATGCCGGCAGCCCATAAGGCCCGCCTCGCGGCCCCGGGGCGAGGAACTCCCGTAACCCGAAGGCCCCTTCCCACCCGGCGGGAAGCCGGGCGGGAAGGGGCCGAAAGGCGGCGCGTCAGGCGTGGGTCACACCGGGTCGGGCACCGCGAGGAGGCACAGCAGCGAGCAGGCCACCGCCGCGGAGCGTTCGCTGGTCGTCGGCGGCGTGCCGGGCGGCGAGTTCGCGGCGACGAAGCTCGCGGACGCGGTGTTCTTCAGTGGCAGCGCCAGCAGGAACGAGTTGCAGTAGATCTGTCGGCTGCTCCCGGCGGCGAGGGTGAAGGTGCCGGCGGCTTGTCGGCACGACGGTGTGGTGGCGTCGTTGACGGTGGCGGAAGCGGCGTCCACCGGGCCCGCGTTGGTGACGGTGATCCGCCAGTGCGCGGTGCCCAACAGCCCGAGCAGGCCGACGGGACTGGTCTTCGCCCATGGCCCGGGTCCGCCGGGTGCGCAGTCGTGCGGGTTGAGCGAGCCGCAGATCTCCTTGTTGACGGTGATGTCGGGCTGGCAGGCGGCCCCCGGCGCCACGGTGGTGGTGACGGTGTTGGAGGTGAACGCGCCGGTCGGGTCGGCGCCGGTCGCGGTGTTGCTGATCGAGGTGGTCGCGCAGTCTGCGGTCACCGTGGTGCGGAAGCAGATCTGCGGCGGGTCGCCCCGGTACTCGACGACCAGCGCCGGGTGGTTGTCGCCGCCGAAGTCGCCCGCCGTGGTGAGGACGAGCTGCGCGGTGACGGTGATCGAGGGGTGGGCTGCCGGGTCGATGCCGGTCAGGTCGACCGTGCCGTCGGGGGCCAGGCCGGGGGTGGCGATCGCGGTGCCGTCCGGGCCGGTGACCATCGCCCGCGACGCGGCGAAGTCGACGTGCGTCAGGTCGAGTCCGGTCAGCCGCGCCCGGGTGTAGCCCTGGACGTTGCCGCTGCCCCCGTCGCAGTAGAAGTCGGCGGGCTTCAGCGTGACGCTCGCGCCGCTGTGCACGCACGGGCTGGCGCCGGTGGCCGGGTCGAGGGAGAACAGGTAGCCCGCGTCGCCGAGGCCGATCAGGCAGCGGGAGGTGGCGTCGTACGTGTAGCCGTAGTCGCGGGTGGCGCCGCCGTTCACGCCGGGGTGGGTGGCGGGCAGCGGGAAGCCGGCGCAGGGCGCGGCGGTCGTCCAGTCGTGGCAGATCGTGCCGCCGGCGAGGCTGCCGCCCCAGGCGGGGAAGTAGCTGCGGGTGCCGGCGGGGGTGGTGACGGTCTCCGGGCTGAACGTGAGCGTGCCGCCGGCCAGCGAGGACAGCGTCGCGGGCGCGGCGTGCGCGGAACCGTCGAGCCCGTAGCAGGTCGTCAGGACGTTGGGTCCGCCCGACGTGCTGGTGCACACGCCGTCGGCGTGCCCGGTGGTGTCGTACGAGGCGTAGGCGCCGTAGGTGTAGTAGCCGCTGTTGGGCCCGGCGTTGTGCGGGGTGGTCCAGCCCGCACAGGTGGTCGCGGTCGCGGTGTCGAAGCAGCCGAGCGCCGGCGGACCGGGCACCGTGGAGCCGCCGCCCTGCGGCGAGGAGGACGCGAACACCTTGCCGCCGACTGTGGCCGTGCCGCCGAGGTAGAGCGCGCCGGGGTTGCCGGGCAGGTCGTGGTTGGCGGCGACGATGGGCGCGTACGGCTGGCCGGCGCACGGGGTGCGGGTGGCCAGGGCCAGGCACAGCACCTGGCCGGTGTTGGCGACGCCGTACACGTTGTCGCCGACCTGCACCAGCCCCGCCAGGTTGTTCGCACTGCTCGGGGAGCCGCCCATGGTGGCCAGCGGGACGAAGCCGCAGTTGGCGCGCGCCGCCATGTCGACGCAGCCGACGCCGACCGCGGAGGTGGTCACCGCCGGGTAGAGCAGCTGGTCGGGGTGCTGCGGGTCGAGGACGTACTGCGGGGTCAGCGGGCTGCCGATGTTGCCGGTGGCGCCGCTGCCGAGCGGGCCGGGCGCGGTGTTGAGCGGGCGCGGCCAGGGGCCGCCGGTGCACGGCTGACCGAGCGTCAGGTTGAGGCAGACGACCTGCGGGGCGTTCGTCGCGGCGTGGTGGTAGATGTTCCACGACTCGATCTCGCCGCTGGGCGTGCGGTGCAGGACGGGCGTGAACCCGTCGCCGCCGGTGGGCTGCGGTGTCGGCTTCACCGGGCCGAGGGCCAGCGTGGCGAGCGAGGTGCCGCCGGCCAGCGCGAGCGGGTTCTCGGCGCGGACCGCCTTCGCGGCGGTCCCCGGGTCGGTGCCGGTGAACGTGCTGCCGTCGGTGGACCAGCTCGCGTTCCAGCCGGGCGGGACGCGCAGCGAACCGGGCACGTACGTCTGGGCGTTGCCCGCACCGGCCAGCTGGTCGGTGATGGCGGCCGGGGCGGGGGTGGTGCCACTGGTCGCGTTGCGGTAGCCGAGGGTCCAGTCCAGGGTGTCCCCGTGCTCGGCGGCCGCGGCCCCCGGGTGGGTGACGTTCCGGACGCTCTTGACCAGCGTGGACGGCGTTTCGGCGGCGCCGGCGGGGGCTACTGCCCCCATGCCGGTGAGCAGCAGGCCGGTGGTGATCAGCGCGGCCGTGGCGGCGCGCAGCGGGCGTATCGCGGCGGACGGTCGGGTCTGAGCGGTCAAACGCGGGCTTCTCAGCACAGGTTCTCCACCTCGGATCGACGATCGGACTGACGGTCAGTCAGGCCGGGGCCGTCGATCAGGCTAGGGCGGCGAACAGTTGGTTACAGGCCCGTTTTTTCCTATTGCTCACATGATGCAGCAATACGACCCGCCCCGACCGCCTACCGACCGCTCCTGACCCGCCACAGAACGACTAAACGCATCAGCGTGGACGGCTCCGGGTAGATCGACGCACGCAGCTCGATACGCGTGGAACGCCCTGTTGGCATTCGCCCCGGCCGCTCCGCTCACCACGACACCGGTGCCTTCGACCAGCCTTTTGGCACCGCGGGCTCGTAGGCCGTGAGAGCTAGATGTTCGCCGTGCTGGGCCCTCAGGACGTTGACCAGGATCTCGCTGCGCTCATCGAAGCGCAGGGTGAAGACCGGGTCGAGAACCGTCAGGAGGTCGAAGACCTCGCGATGATCGTCCGGCAGGCGCTCGGGGCCGAGTGATGCGTCACAGGCCCAGTCGCCGCCGGCGACGCGGATCGCAACCTGAACGTCGAACTCGCCCAAGCATGCGGACCCGTCGGCCCACCACTCCAGCGTGGCCGGCCCCCGATAGCTGTCCATCTCCCAAGTATTGCCGTCAGCCGAGCGGCCCAGAACGGAGTTGGAACGCGGCAATGGTGCTGCATACGTCGGGGCTGCTTGCGAGCGTCAACCGCCTGGCGTGATCACGGGTTTGAGCGCCGCCCTCGTGTCCATCGCGTGGTAGGCGGCGGGGGTCGACTCCAGGGGCATGCTGGTGTCGAAGACGGGTGAGGGGTCGAGGGTGCCGTCGAGGACGCGGGGCAGGAGCTCGTCGATGTAGCGGCGGGTCGGGGCCAGGCCTCCTCTCAGGGTGATGTTGTGCATGAACAGGGTCATCGGGTCGAGGGCTTCGGTGTTGCCGTGCGGGGCGCCGACCCAGCCGATGGTTCCGCCGGGGCGGGTGGCGCGTAGGGCGGTCTGCATGGATTCGCGGGTGCCGACGGCTTCGATGGTGGCGTGGGTGCCGTGGCCGTCGGTGAGTTCGCGGAGGGCGGTGACGGCCGCCTCGCCGCGTGGGGTGACGACGTCGGTGGCGCCGAAGGCCCGGGCGATGTCGAGGCGGGCCGGGTGGCAGCCGAGGGCGATGATCTGCTCGGCGCCGAGGAGGCGTGCGGCGAGGACGGCGCACAGGCCGACGGCGCCGTCGCCGATGACGGCGACGGAGGTGCCGGGGTGGACGTCCGCGGACACCGCGGCGTGGTAGCCGGTGCCCATGACGTCGGAGAGGGCGAGGATCGCGTTGAGGAGACGGCCGTCCGAGGCCGCGTCCGCGGGAAGGCGGACGAGGGTGGTGTCGGCGTAGGGGACGCGGACGGCCTCGCCCTGGCCGCCGTCGGCGCCGACCGCGCCGAACAGGCCGCCGTTGACGCACGAGGTGGGCAGGCCGTCGACGCAGGGGGCGCAGCTGCCGTCGGACCAGGCGAACGGGGCGAGGACCAGGTCGCCGGGGCGCAGCGTGGTCACGTCGGGGCCGGTGTCGGTGACCGTACCGAGGAACTCGTGGCCGAGGCGTTGGCCTGGTCGGCGTTGCGAGTCGCCGCGGTAGGCCCACAGGTCGGTGCCGCAGACGCAGGAGCGGAGGACCTGGACGACGGCGTCGCCGGGTTCGGTGGGGTGGGCGTCGGGGACGTCTTCGACGCGGATGTCGTAGGGGCCGTGGATGGTGGCGGCGCGCATGTCGGGTCCTTAGTCGGAGGCGGGCCGGTCTGCGGTCAGGGTGGTGAGGTCGAAGCGGGCGACGGGGCGATCGCCGCGGCCCGCGACGGTGACGTGCCAGCGGACTTCGCCGCGCCCGGCGCGTGGGTGCGCGGTGATGCGCGTGGCGGTCATGGTGACGGTGAGCGGGTCGCCGGGGCGGACCGGGGCGAGGAAGCGCAGGTTGTCGAGACCCAGGTTGGCGAGCACGGGCCCGGGTTCGGGTGGGACGAGCATGCCCGTTGCGACGGCGGCGACCAGGTGGCCGTGGGCGACGATGCCTCGGTAGAGCGGGTGGCGTGCGGCGGCGGCCTCGTCGGTGTGCAGGTAGTAGTGGTCGCCGGTGAGTTCGGCGAAAGCGGCGATGTCCTCGCGGGTGACGGTACGGGGGCCGGCGGTGACGGTGTCGCCGAGCCGCAGGTCGCTGAGGTACAGGCTCAGCGGGTTGGTACCACGGGTGGGGTGCGGGGCGCCCGGTGTCCAACGGTCGGTGGCGGCGGTCAGGTGGGCCGGGGTGCCGCTGACGGTTGTTGCGGTGAGGCGTGTGCGGATGCGGTCCGTGGCGTCGGGTGCCGGTGGCGGTTCCGCGGGGTGTGCGGGCTCGGGGTTGAGAAGGTGCACGTGTTCGTGCGTGGGGGCCATCGCGCGTGCGAGTTCGCGGGCGTGGCCCGGGTCTTCGGTGACGATCCAGCTGCGCAGGCCGCTGCCGCCGAGGGTGAGTGCCGCGGCGATGTCGTCGGTGGTGCGGTACGGGATGAGCGTCGCGACGGGGCCGAACGCCTCGACGCGGTGCAGGTCTCGGGCGTACGGCTCGTCTGCGGCGAGCAGGACCGGAGGCATGTACGCGCCCGGCCCGAACTCATCTGCTGCGACGACTATTTCCTTGGGCGTCCCGCACATGGTGCGGGCCGACGCGCGCAGTTGGGCGAGCGCGGACAGCACGCGGCGCCGGTGTGCCGCGTCGACGAGGGGGCCGAGGACGCCGTCCGCGTGTGCCGGGTCGCCCAGGCGCAAGGCGCGCAGGGCCTCCGAGGCCGCTTCGCCGACGGCGTCCCTCAGCGCGGCGGGCACGAAGGCTCGGCGCACGGCTCGGCGGGTCTGGCCGTTGTGGGTGGACATGCCTGCTGCCAGGCGATCCACGAACAGGCGGAACGCCGGCCCCCCGGCTGCGACGTCCGGGCCCAGGACGGCGCAGTCGAGGACGCCGGCCGCGAACTCGGCGCGCGGCGGCGCCGGCATCGAGGCCAGCCGGGTGCGGAGCCGCCGTGCCGTGGCGGCCGTGCCGGTGAAGCGGACCAGGTCGTGGGGGCCGAGGTGGTGTGTCGGATCGGTGGGGCCGGTGACGAGCTGTAGGCAGCCTGGTGGGAGGCTCGCGCATTCGCTGATCCGCCGTACGAGGTGGGCGGTCAGCTCGGCAGTGCGGCGCGACGGCCGGACGATGACCGGCATCCCGGTCAGCAGGGCGCTCGCGAAGGCGTCGAGCATCGTGGTCACCGGGTCGGCGAATCCGGTGATGTGGACGGCGATTCCGGGCGGGGCGGCGGCGAGGAGGGCCGACGGTGACCCGCTCGCCGCGTGATGGGCCGGGTCGACGAGCAGTCGCCCGTCGTTCGTCGTCTCCCCCGCGAAGCGACGTGTGACGGAGTCGGCCTGACGGCGCATGCTGTCGATCCCGGCCCGGACGTCGCGCTCGGCGTCGGCCGGTGCGCCGCCGAGGCGGATCAGGGCGACGAACTCCGCCTGGTACGTGCCGAGATGCCGTGCCAGCAGCACGAGTGCCCGGGCGCGCCCCGCGAAGCCGAGGCCGTGCAGCGCGGGGATGCCGACCGCGCGGGCGTAGGCGACGGCCGGCGCGGTGTCGACGGGGACGGCGGTGACCCGGTATGCCTCCTCCCCGTGCACGGCGTGCCGCCGGGGTGTCCCGGCGTCCGTGGGCGTGCGCCACTCGCCGCACTGGTAGTGCGGCACGGGCCCGGTCACGGCCGGTTCCCGGCGCCCGGCGACACCAGCGCGGGCTCGGGGCGTGGGCCGTCGCCGCGGGCGTCGGGCCGGGCGGGGCCGGCCGGGGTGAGCCCGGCGAGCGCCGCGGAGCGGTAGACGGACGGTGTCACGGCGTACGCGGCCTTGAACATCCTTTGGAAATGGCTGAGGTCGCGGTAGCCGACCTTCATACAGATGTCGGACAAGGCAAGATCCGTTTTCAGCAGAAGCGCTTGCGCGCGCTCCATGCGCAAGGCGGTGACGAAGTCGATGAACCGGCCACCGGTGTGCTTCTTGAAGGTCCGCGAGAAGTGGTATTTGCTCATCTGCGCGACGCGGGCGGCGGATTCCAGGGTCAGGTCGTTGTCGGCGAAGTTGTCGGTGATGTACGAGACCGCGGCGGCCACCTGAAGCGCGGCGGCGCGGTCGTCGCGCTTCGACGGATGCCCGCCGGGCATCGGGGCGTCCTCGCGCAGCCGGGCGACGAACCACAGAAGATCGTCCGCGAACGCCCGCGCGCCGTCGTGCTCCCGCCCCGGCCCGAGGCCGGACGGCGGACGCTCGTATGCCGGTACGTGCAGGGCCTTGGGGACGACCACGGCCCCCAACGCGGCCAGCACGACGCGGAGGTGGTCCACCGCGTGGGTGCTCTGCCCGACGCCGACCGACACGATGCCGACCGGTTTGCGGCGTACGGCGCCTCCCGCGAGCCGGTCCAGGGCGAGTTGGACCTCGCCTGAGGAGGAGTCGTTGCGCACGCCGGCGAGCAGGACCAGGCCGTGGGCGCGGTGTGCCCAGGTGCTCAGGGTGTCGTCGGTCGGGCTGTGGCGGCCGGGCGGCCCGACCTGGATCCAGTGGGCGGGCCGCCCGGTGGCCGTGCTGATCGTGTCGTGCAGGGTCGGGAGCACGTGGGCGAGTCCCGGTAACCCCGCGGGCACGTCGCTGACGACGAGGATGGTGGGCGGGTTGCTTCGGGAAGGCGGCGAAGTCATGGGGCGACCTCCGGAATTCGAGTCGCGCCCAGCCTAGGAAGGTCGAGATGAGAATCCCGTGAGTATGAACTGTGTTAATACTGATAACGGTTGACGAATGCCGTTCCAGCGCGCCGGAGTTCGCGATCATGGCCGGCTCCCCGGCGATTCCCGGTGTCCTTCCATCGTGTGGAGGGGCGGGATTTTCGAAAGCGGAAGGAAACCGGCCGCTTCGAAGTAGTCGAAGTAGACGCCGACGAGCGCGCCGTCCAGCGGCGGGCAGGCCATGCCGACGCCTTCCAGGTCCCGGACGGTGTCCCGGTCGTCGACCACCGGCGGGCGGCCGGCTCCGGTCAGCAGCGCCCGGTAGTACGGCACGAGGACGCCCGCCTTGAGCAACGCCCCGTCGTGCCCGTGCCGCGCCGCCCACAGGCGTTCGAGCCACTCGTCCGGCGGGGCGTAGGACACGGGGAAACGCTTGGCCACATGGCCGATCAGCTCGCGCAGCGGCATGCGCGAGGGGTTGACCAGGTACCGGACGGGAGCGCGTCCGACGTGGGCTGCGCTGTCGTGTGCCGACAGCCGGACGATCGCGCGGGCGACGTGGTCGACCGGTGAGAACGACACATCGGGCCCGTCGTCGTCGGACGCCCCGACCTCGGGGGCGAGACCGAGCAGAGCGATCGCCCGAACGAAGTGCCATATGCCGTCGTCGAGTTGGCAGGCCCCGGTGATCGAGTGGCCGCTGATCCGGCCGGGGCGGTGGATCCGCACCGGCAGCCCGCGCTCGCCCGCCTGCTGGACGAGGCGTTCGGCGACCCACTTGCCGGTGACGTAGCCGGATCCGGGGCGTCCGGGCGGCGGGGGCGGCGCGGACGGGTCCGAGGGGTCGCCGGGGACGGCCGCGGTGGAGACGAAGCTGAGCGGCTTGCGCCGGTGTTCGGAGGCCAGCCGGATGATCTCCACGGTGCCGGCCACATTGGCAGCGCGCAGCGCGGCGTACGGCGCCGCGTGGCCGACCTGGGCGCCGTTGTGCTGGACGGCGTCGATCCGTTCGGCGAGTCCCGTCCAGCGGGCGGGGGTCAGGCCTAGGCGGGGTGCCGTCAGGTCTCCGGCGACGGGCACGACGCGCTCGGCCACACGGCCGTCCCAGATCAGGTAGCGCCGCATGGTCTCGCGTAGCCGGTCGAAGGCGTGGCGGTCGCTGTCGGCGCGTATCAGGCACGACACGTCGGCGTCGGTTCGGTCGAGGAGTTCGCGGAGCAGGAACGCGCCGAGGAAGCCGGTGGCGCCGGTGAGCAGCACGTTGCGGGCCGGCCCGATGGCGGGTGCGTCGGCCGCGGCCGGGCTGATCGCGGAGTCGAGCACAGCGTCGGCCGCCGGGTCGGGTCCGGGCGCGCTCACGCCGGCCCCCGGGACACCGGCTCGGACAGCGCGCCGAGGCCGGTGAACTCCAGGTCGCGGTCCCGCCGTCCGAGCTTGAGCAGCGTGGTGCCCGGCCCGGCGTCGACGAGGCCGGGTACGCCGAGGCCGCGTACCGTCCGCACGGCTTCCTGCCAGCGCACCGGGAGCACGAGGCCGCGGGCGAGTTGTTCGCGGACCTGCCGCGGGTCGGTGTGCGGCCGGGCGTCGATCGCGGAGACGAACGGCGTGGTGCCCGGACGGAAGTCGGCGGCCTCGAGGGCGCGGCGCCAGGCCGGGACGGCGTCCATCATGAGCGGGCTGTGGAACCCGCCGGGTATCGGCAGCACTTCGGCGCGCAGGCACTGCTCTTCCGCGGCCCGGACCGCGGCGGCCACCGCGGCGGGCGTACCGGACAGCACGGTCTGCCGGGTGCTGTTGAGGCCCGCGACGTCGAGGACGCCGCCCTGCACCGCGAGGACGCCCCGGCGCAGCCACTCGATCTCGTCCGCCGCCGCGCCGACGACCGCGACCATGCCGCCGGGCTTGCTGCGGCTCTGCTCGCGGCACAGCCGGCCGCGTTCCACCGCGAGTGCGAAGCCGTCGCCGATGTCGAGGAACCCTGCGTACGCCGCGGCGGTCAGCTCGCCGAGGCTGTGGCCGAGCACCACCGGCGGACGACGGCCCGCTCCGAACTCCTCCTCGGCGGCGGCGATCCCGGCCGCGTACGTCGCCGGCTGGGTGACGGCGGTGTCGGCGAGGTCGAGCCCCTCGGGGTCGGCCACGCCGAAGGCGTCCAGTAACCGGGCGACCAGCGGATGGCGTAGGTGGGCACGCAGCGCGCGGAGTACCGTGTCCGCTTTCACGCCCTGGCCGGGGAAGGCGATGCCGAAGCCGGTCATGCCGGGACCTCCTGGGACCGGATGTCGGGCACGGGGACGAGGTCGGGGCCGCTGCCCGCGGCGCGGTCGAAGAACGCCTGGACCCATGCCGGGTCGTGCACAGCTCCGGCGATGCGCGCCTCGATGCGGTCGGCGCGGAGCCGGGCCAGGGCGAGGGTGTCGGTGTAGCGGGTGGCGAGCATGCGGTCGCGGTCGGCGGTGTAGCGCTCCGACGCGGCCTCCAGGCGGGCCGGATCGCGCAGGTCGGCGCCGATTCGGGCGGCGAGATGGGCGGCCTGCTGGAACGCGGCGGTGATGCCGTCCGCCGTGATGGAGTCCTTGTGGTGGCCCGCGTCGCCAACGAGTGCCCAGCCCGGACCCGCGGCGCGGCGGAAGAAGTTCCGCTGGGTGCCGCTGCCGTACAGGGGCCCGATGCGGGTGCCGGCGCGGGCGCGTTCGTGGAGTTCGGGCGCGGCGGCGGCGAGGCCGTCGAGGTAGGCGGCGGGAAGGACCTGCCGGACGGCTGGGTACTCGGCCTGCGGGAAGTACACCGCGATCAGGGTGCGGCCGTCGTTGGTGGGAAGGCAGCCGACCCAGCGGCCGCGGACCGCGTAGGCCTCGAACCGCGTGACCGGCACGCCTTCCCAGTAGCCGTAGTAGACGCACGTCAGCGGAGGGTGCTCGCGCACCGGCTCCGCCTGAACGGCGGCGGCGACAACCGAGCGCATGCCGTCCGCACCGATGACCAGGGCGGCGCGGTCGGTGCCGCCGCCGGACGCGGTGCGCCAGCGCACGCCGACGGCCCGCCCGTCCTCGACGAGCACGTCGGTGACCCGGCAGTCGTCGCGGAACTCGACGCCGGCGTCCACGGCGGCCTCGGCGAGAAGTGCGTCGAGGAGGTACCGCCGTGGTGCGTAGGCGGCGTGGACGCCGCCCACCGGGGAGGGGGCGCCTTCGACGGTGACGCCTCCCATGCGGTGCATAGCCGTGGTGATCGGCGGGCACCCGGTCGCGGCGACGCGGTCGAGCAGGCCCCACCGGTCGAGCAGCGCGGTGCCGGGCTGGTGGATGTACAGGGTCGACAGGGTGTCGCGCGGAAACCGGGCGCGGTCCAGCATCAGGACGCGGTAGCCCGCGCGCGCCAGCAGCATCGCGGTCGGGGCGCCGCCGCAACGGGCGCCGACGACGATCGCGTCGTAGGCAGGGCCGGGCCCGGGGGGAAAGGCGGTCACAGCACCAGTCCCCCGTCGATCCCGATGACCTGGCCGGTAATGTAGCGGGCGCGGTCAGAGACGAGGAACGCGACGAGGTCGGCGACCTCGTCCGGCGTTCCGGGGCGGCGCAGCGGGATGCGCCGGACGATGGACTCCCGTGCCGCGGGCGGCATGTCGTCGGTGACGTCGGTGGTGATCAGGCCGGGTGCGACGACGTTCGCGCGCACCCCGGACCGGGCGAGCTCGCGGGCCAGGGAGGCGGTGAAGCCGACGATGCCGGCCTTGGACGCCGCGTAGTTGCTCTGGGTCGGGCTGCCGTGCGCGGCGGCGACCGAGGACAGCGTGACGATGCTTCCGCGGCCGTGCCGCATGAGCGGGAGGGCGGCGGCGCGGCAGGCGTGGTAGGTGCCGTAGAGGTTGGTGCGGATCACGTCGTCCCATTCGGTGTCGGCCATGCGTGCCAGCGGCCGGTCGCGGACGATGCCCGCGCAGGTGACGAGCACCGACGGCGGCCCGAGTTCCTTCTCGGCGGCCGCGACGAACGCCCGCGCCTGGTCGGCGGATCCGACGTCGGCCTCGTACGCGAGCACGCTGGCGCCCGCCGCACCGGCCTCGGCCACGACCTCGTCCGCGGCGTCCTTGCGGGAGCGGTAGCAGAACGCGACGTCGAATCCGTCGGCGGCGAGCCGGGTCACGACGGCGCGGCCGATGCCGCGTGATCCCCCGGTCACGACGGCGACCGGGCGGTGGGCGCCCGTCACGGTCAGGCCGCCCTGAGCCGGTCGGCCAGGAAGGCGTGGACGGCGTTGACCGAGGTGAGGCCGGAGAACTCGGACTCCTCCAGGCGGATGCCGTACTTCTTCTCCAGCTGCACGAGGATCTCCATCGTGGCGAGCGAGTCGACGCCTAGGTCCGCCTCGAAGTCGGCTTCGTAGCCGACGACGTCGGCCGGGAGTTCGAGCTCCTCGGCGAAGAAGTCGCGCAGTTCGTCACGGGTGGGGGTCGCGGTGCTCATGAGGGTCCTGCCTTTCGGGGTCGGTGTCGTCTGGTCGTTGGAAGCGAAGGGGCGGCCCTGGCGGTACACGGGCGCTGAACCCTCACGGAACGCCGGACGCGGAGGGCACCACGTCGGCCATCGCGACGTGGCCGTGCGCGGACACGGCGAGCACGACGGCGCGTTCGGGCGGCCCGGCGGCGAGCCGGCCGACCACGCGGCGCAGTGGCGCGAGGGATCCGCTGCCTGGCGGGCGGGCCACGGCGGTGATCGCGCGGTCTCCGGCGCGTGCCGTCAGCCACGCGGCGACGGCCTCGCCTGCGGGCGAGTCGTCGAGGACGGCGTCGATCCGTGCGAGCGGAGGGCCTTCGGCGGCCAGGTCCTTCCAGAGCGGGTCGAGGACGTCGGAGACCTCCGGCACACCGGGCGCCTCGCCGACGAAGGCGCCGCGCACCGAGCAGTGGCCGTACACCAGTTCCCCCGCAGCCGGAGCACCTTCGGACACGCACACGAGCACGGCGGCGCCGACGTCGTGCGCGGCTCCGCCGCCCTGAGCCTGGGCGGGGCGGTCCTCCACAGCGCCCGCGAGCACGGCCGTGGCGCGTCCGGCGGCAAGCGCTCGCGCCGCCGTCTGCAACGCCTCCAGCCCGGCGACCGCCGGGGAGTTGGCGGCCAGGCTGAACGCCCGCAGCCCGTGCTCGGGGGCCAGGCGGCCGGCGAACATGCTCAGCGCCATGTACGGGACGCGGGCCGGGGACAGGTCCGCCGCGCCGGTGGCGATGACGGTGTGGTCGAAGTCGTCCTGAAGCGTGGCTCCGGCGTTGTTGCCGCCGATCACGGCGGCCTTCTCCTGCGCCGGAAGGTCGGCGAACCAGGCGCCGGTGTCGGCGAGGGCGGACCGGGCCGCGGCGAGCAGGTACCGGCAGCCGGGCGGCAGTTTCCGGTAGCCGCGTCCGGGCAGCAGCACCTCTGCGTCGAACCAGTCGGGAGGCGCTTCCCCGTGGAGCTCCAGCGCGTGCTCGGGTCGCAGCGCGCCGGGGGCGGTCATACCGAGACCGACGACGCGGAGGCGGGCCGGGGCGCTCATGCCCGGCCTCCCGCGTAGGACAGCACGAACGAGGCGTTGATCCCGCCGGTCGCGCAGGAGTTGACGAGCACCGCAGGCCGAGTCAGCGCGAGGGGGCCGTCCTGCGGCAGCCACACGTCGCACTCGGGGTCCTGGTCGACGGGGGCGTTCGCCGGGATCCTCCCGTGGGAGGCGATGAGTGCGCCGGCCAGACACGCGAACATGCCCGCCGTGCCCGAGCCATGGCCGATCAGGGCCTTGAGCGCGAACACCGGGGGCCGGTCGGGGACGTCGGCGAACACGCGTCGCAGCGCCCGGCTTTCCACCGCGTCGTTGACCAGAGTGCCGGTCGCGTGCGGGAGGACGCACCCCACCTGATCCGGCCGCACTCCGGCGTCGGCGAGGGCGTCGCGCATGGCCCTGACCAACTGGACGCCGTCCGGTTCCGGAGCGGTCGGGTGGTGGTAGGAATCGCAGCTCCACACGGCGGCGCCGAGTTCCGCGTACGGCCAGGCACCGCGCGCGGCCGCGTGGTCGGCGGATTCCAGCACGGCGAATGCGGCGCCGTCGGCGAACACCGTGCCGGCCCGGTCGCGGGCGAACGGCCGGCAGCGGTCCGGGTCGGTGACCCTGATCCGGTCGAAGCCGGCCATGCCGACCCGGGTGACGCCTTCGGCGCCGCCGACCAACACCACATCGGCCTCGCCCGCGCGGATCATGTCCAAGGCCACACCGAGCGCATAGCCGCCCGCGGCACAGGCGTTGCCAATGCCCGAGGCGCCCGCGCGCGAGCCGACCGCCTCGGCGACGACCGCGGCGGTGACCGCGAGCGGCGTCCACCGCGGGGTGCCGCCGCCCGACGCGCGCTGCTCCTCCTGAACGCTCGCGTTGCCCATCTCGACGCCCATCACCACCGGCACCCGCGCGGCTTCGCCGTCCCCGATGCCTGCGTCGGCGAGCGCCTCACGTGCGGCGGCGACCGCCATGCGCGGGGCCGGGCCGAGCGGGATCCCTGCGTGCGCCACGGGCTCGACGGGGATGGCCGAAGGGGGTGTCAGGTACATGCGCTTGGCCCGCATGTTCATGTGCGGCAGGTCGACGTCGTGGGGAGCCGCACCGCCTGCGAGGAGGCCGATCCCGTACGCGTCGACGCCTGCGCCGAGGCAGGAGACGGCCCCGAGCCCGGTCAGCACCGCGCGACGCCGGTCAGGCCGCGTCATGGCAATCACCTTCGAGTTCGTGGTCGTGTCCGCGGCCGCGGATGTCGGCCGGGTCGGTCTGCGGCGGCGTGGCGCAGTCGGCGTGGGGGCCGCATCGACGGGCATCGCGCTCAAGAGGCCAGGCTGGCGCCCCCACAGCACTCCGGTCAGGCCGCGTCATGGCGTTCGTCTCCCCCACCACGCGCGTTGGCGTCGTACTCGGCTGGACGGGTGAGCAGCACGGCGGCCACTCCGCTCGGATCGCCTTCACCGTCCGGGTGTTCGCTGTCGCCCCCGGCGACCGCCAGCACCGCGTCGTGTCCCGGCCGGTCGAGCCAGGCCAGGGCGGCAGCGCATTGCAGGACACCGAGCGCGCCCGAGCAGCGGCCGAGCCGGGCCGTGAGGTCGACCGTCGCGGCCGCCTCTGCGGCGACACCCGGGCCGGCCGCGAGCCGCAGCCCGATCGGGCCGGGCCAACCGCGGGTCGCGCGGCGCACGGCCTCGGCGTGGTCGGCGGCCCTGCCGTAGGCGTGGATCTCGGCACGTGGCCGGGCGCCGCGGGCGCGCGCCCGGGCGGGGGTCTCGACGACGAGGCAGGCTGCGCCGTCCAGGTGCGTTGCGCCGCCGTGTTCGGCGTACAGCCGGGCGACCGGCGCGGTGTCCGGCTCGACGCCGACGACGACGGCGGCTTCGGCGCGGCCCGCGGCGAGCAGGGCGGTGGCCCAGAACATCGCGTCGAGGCCGCTGGTGGTTCCGCTGCACAGCGTGACGTTGGGCCCGCGCAGGCCGTGTTCGAGCGCCAGCCACCCCGCGGTGACGTTGCTGGACATGTGCGGGACGCGCATCGGGCTGAGGCCGACGACGGTCTCCTTGCCGATGGTGTCGACGAACGCGCAGACGGTGTCGAGGTTTCCCAGGTTGCTGCTGACGATGACGGCGGTGCCCGACGCGGGCAACGCGGTGCCGTGCAGCGCACGCCGGGTGGCGCGCAGGGCGAGCCGCGACGCGCGGTCCTTGTGCCGGAGCCCCGCGCCGCCCCGCCCTGCGTCGTCCTCGGGCACGCTGCCGCTGCCCGGTTCCAACAGGTCGTGTTCGTCGGCGATGCCGGTGACGGCGATCCCGCAGCCGGTGATCAAGGCGCGCATCAGGCAGCCCTCCCGACGATGGCAACGGCGTTGATGCCGCCGAGGCCGATGGCGTTGATCTGTGCGGTGTCGACGCGTTCACGCGCCGGGACGCCGGCGACGAGGCGCAGGCCGCGCGCCTCGGGGGTCGGGTCGGTCAGTTCCGGGATCGGCGGCGACTCGCCCGTCCGCATGGCGAGGACGGCGACCATCAGGCTCATCAGGCCGGAGCCGCCGCAGGTGTGGCCGAGCCCGGACTTGACCGAGGTGACGAGCGGCCCGGGCCGCACGCCGCGGAAGACGTCGCGCAGGACGCCGGCCTCCACGGCGTCGTTGTGCCGGGTGCCGCTGCCGTGCACGACGACCAGGTCGACGTCGCGGGCGGAGATCCCGGCGCGGCGGTGGGCGTCGCGGACCGCGTCGGAGACGCCCGCGGTGTCGGGGACGGTGGCGTGCGCCGCGTCGCAGTTCGTCGCGACGGCGCGGACGCGGGCGTGCACGGGCCGGGGATGGCTGCCGGAGGCGCGCACGACGACCGCCACGGCGCCCTCGCCCATGACCATGCCGCGCCGGTGCCGGGCGAACGGCCTTATGGCCTGCGGGGGCGGGTTCTGCACGCGGTCGAGTCCGCCGAAGGAGCTCTCGGTGATGGCGTCGGTGCCCGCGACCACGACGGTCTCGGCGAGGCCCAGCGCGATCAGGTCGGTGGCCATGGCCAGGGCGTACAGCGCGGCCGCGCAGGCGCTCGCGACGGTGTGCGTCTCGGTGGTGCCGAACGCCTCGCGCATCGCCCGGCCGAAGTGCAGGTCGGCGGGGGCGAGCGGGTGCCCGTCGCGCCACCACAGTTCGGCGGAACGGAGTTCGCGCAGCGTGGTTCCGACGATGACCGGCACATCGGGGACGTGGGCGGGCAGCCCGGCGTCCGCGAGTGCGGCCGCGACGGCGGCGCGCAGCCAGCGGGTGGCGCGCCCGGGCTCGTCCTGGCCGGGGACCGCCCGGTCGTCGATCTCGTACGCGTGCTTCACCCGGAACAGGGAGCTGTCGAAGGCGCGCAGCGGGGCGACGCCGGTGCGGCCGTCGCACAACGCGCGGTGCACGGCGGCGGGTTCGTCGCCGAGGCAGGTGACGGCGCCCATCCCCACGATGTCCCAGCTCATCGCTGCTCCTGCGGGACGCGCAGCCGGTAGCGGGCGAGCTTGCCGGTGGAGGTGGTCGGCAGCGCGGCGAGGATTTCGACGCGCGAAGGGCGCTTGTGCGGCGGGAGGTTCTCGCGGATCGCGCGGGCGAGGGCCCGCCGGGCCGACTCGGGCGCGACGCCGTCGGCGGGGACGGCGTGGACGACGGCCTGCTCGAGGCCGGCCTCGTCGCGGCCGCCGACGACGACCACCTCGGCGATGCCCTCGGTGGCGCGCAGCGCGGCCTCGATCTCGGCCGGGGCCACTTTGAAGCCGCCGAGGTTGAGCAGGTCGTCGGCGCGGCAGAGGTGCCGGAAGTCGCCGTCCTCGGTGCGGTAGGCGATGTCCCCGGTGTAGACGCCGCCGTCGGCGAAGGTCCGCGCGGAGTCGTCGGGCCGGTCGATGTAGCCGAGTGCGGCGGACGCGGACCGGATGTGCAGGCGGCCGTGCGCTCCGGCGGGCAGCGGCCGCCCGTCGTCGTCCCGCACGGTCGCGGTCACCCCGGGCACGGGGTGGCCGGTGGAGTCGGGCAGCGGCGCGTGCGGTGTGGTGGCCAGCACGATGTGGAGCACTTCCGTGGCGCCCAGCCCGTTCAGCACGGGCACGCCGAGGGCCGCCGCCGCCCGAGCGGACAGGTCGGAGGGCAGGTGCTCGCCCGCGGCGACCGCGAGCCGCAGCGACGACGGGTCGAGCACGGTGCCGCGCGCGACGGCGTCGAGCAGCGCCGCGTAGAGCCTCGGGACCGCGCACAGCACGGTCGGCCGGTGCCGGTGGACGGCGGTGATCGCCGAGTACGGGTCGACGGGGCCGGCGAGCAGCACCGACCTGGCGCCGGCGGCCAGCGGGAACAGCACCGAGTTCCCGAAGCCGTAGCCGAAGGACAGCTTGGCGGTCGACAGCACCGTGTCGTCGGGCGTCAGGGCGAGGACGCCGCCGAAACCGTCGAGGACGGCGCGCAGCCCGGCGACACCGTGCCGGACCCCGCGCGGCCGCCCGGTACTGCCGGAGGTGTACTGGACCAGCGCCTCGGAGCCGAACGGGGCGGGCGGCCCTGCGTCGGCCGCGCGGGTGGCGCCGGGTTCGCGCACGGGCAGCGGCCGCAGGGCCTCGCGCAGACCGTCCCGCCGTTCCTCGGGCAGCGGGACTTCGGCGTATTCGGCGCCGCAGTCGCGGGCGACGAAAGCGATCTCCTCGTCGGTCAGCATCGGGCTGAGGACGACCGGGACGCAGCCGTACCACCACAGGCCGAGCACGGCGACGACGGTGTCCGCGGTGTCGTCGCCGACGACCAGCGCGCGGCAGCCGCGTCGTACTCCGGCGGCGGCGAGCGCTCCTGCGTGGTCGCGGGCCGCCTGGGTCAGTTCGGCGTAGGTCAGGGCGCGTTCGTGGTCGACGAGGGCGGTGTGGCGGCCGTGGCCGGCCGCAAGGTGGCGCAGCAGCAGGATCTCGACGGGGTTCATCGCGCGCCGCCCTCGGGTGCGGCGGTCACCGGACCGCGGCGGGTGAGGAGGTCGAGGAGGTCGGCGAGCGAGTCGGCGCCGGCCGCCTCCTCGGCCTCGAACCGTACGTCGAAGGCGCGTTCGACGCGGGTGACGATCTCGATCTTCTGCAGCGAGTCGATCCGCAGCTCGGTGTGGAAGCCGTCCGAGAGCGCGACGGCGTCGGCCTCGAGGACGTCCTCCGCGATGCGGCTCAGGGTCTCGGCCACGTCCACCCGGGGCCGGCCGTACCCGGCGACAGCTAGCCTCTCGGCCGCGTCGGCGTGCGGTGCGGTGGCGAGATGGGCAGGCAGGTCGCGGTACTTCTCGCGGAGCCGGCGCTTGAGCACCTTGCCGGTCGCGCCGACCGGCAGGTCGTCGTCGGTGACCGCGATCTCCAGTGCCGCGAGCGGCGGTTGGCCGATCGCGGCGAGGGCGGAGTTGGCCCGGGCGAGCAGCCGGTCGGGGTGCGTCTGGGCGGCCGTGTCGCCGTCGCGCAGCCGGACCACCGCCACCGGGACGGTCGCCCCGCGGTCTCCCCCCGCCACCACCGCGCAGTCGGCGGCTTCCGGGAGCGCGAGCAGGAGCGTGTCCTCCATCAGCACGGAGTGGCCCGTCGCGCCTGCCGTGGGGATCGTGTCGACGATGCGGTCGACGTGGAAGTACTCGTTCGCCGCGTTGCGTCGGACCAGGTCGCCGGACAGGAAGTACCCCGCGAGCCGGCTGCGGTGGTAGGTGTCGTCGTCGTTCCAGTAGCCGGTGGTCACCGAGTCCCCGCGGACGCCGAGCATGCCGACCTCGTCGGGTCCGGCGGGGGTGCCGTCCTCGCGCAGGACCGCGACCTTCATCCCGCCCACCGGCCGGCCGAGGTGGCGCGGCGCGGAGGGGGTGTCCGCGGTCGTGGTGCGGCGCAGCGCGGCCCAGCCGAGTTCGGACGAGCCGAGGATGTCGTGGAACACCGAGCCGGGCACCCGCTCGCCGTCGACGTGGCGGTGGCCGAGCCGTACCAGCCGCCGCACGTGGGCCTCGTGCGCGGAGTCCCCCACGTTCGCCCAGTCCCGTACGGAGGAAAAGGCCTCCGGATCGGCGTCGGACAAAGCGAGTTCGGCGAGGGCGTGGTTGAAGGCGAACACCGTCGTGGGCCGGTACAGGTCGGCCGCCCGCGACAGGCCGGCCGCGCTGCGGTCGGACAGCGCGACCGTCGGCAGTCCGGCCAGGAGCGCGAAGAGCGTGACGGCGATGGCCGCCCCGTGCGACAGCGGTGCCGCGCACAGCAGCAGCGAGTCGGCGGGCTCGGGCTGGGCGGCCAGCCGGAAGGCCGGCCCGGCCACGCTCTGCCGGTGCGTCCAGGTGACCAGCTTGGGGTTGCCGGTGGTGCCCGACGAGTGGCACAGGAAGACCGGGTCGGAGTCGCCGTGCCGGTACCGGGCCCGGTCGGGCAGCACGGCGCCGCTCAGGTCGCCGGCGTCGTCCCGGGTGAACGCCCAGCGCAGTGAGGGGAGTTCCTTCTCGCCCCCGGCGAGCCGCTGCAAGTGTGCGGCATCGGTGTAGAGGCCGATCGCGTCGGCGCGCCGCAGCAGCCCCAGCACGACATCACCGGGCAGCCGTCCGTTGACGACGACCGCGATCGCGCCGAGCTGGGCGAGCGCGGCCAGGTGCGCGTGCTCCTCGAACGAGTCCTCTATATACAGCCCTACGCGGTCGCGCGGCCGCACCCCCTGGGCCAGGTACCAGGCCGACCACGCGTCCGCGAGCGCGCACAGCGCGGCGATGCCGAACTCCGCGCGCGGCAGTCCGTCGACGCCCGGAATCGGCGGATCGGCCACGACCAGCGTGGCGTCCGGATCCCGGCTGTGCGCGAGCGCGGTCTGCCAGACGTTCCCGCCGCCGAGGCGTGGGTCCCGGGCCACGTCGACGCGCCCCGCCCGGGGCAGCAGAGTGCGCCGCGCGGACGGCACGGACAGATGAGGGGACGCGGACAGCATGGGACCACCGGCTCTCACGGGAGGGATCGCGCCGCAGCCACGCACCGGGTCTCCGATGCCGCGGGCGCCGCGGGAACGGATCCAGTTGACCCTCGAGTTCGCGCCCCCGACAACAGCTTGCTCACCCGACCCGGCGTGTCGAGCAACATCCGCCGTATCCCGGGCCGACCGGAAGGCCCGTCCGCGCAATCCCCGCCGCCGCAGCGCCCCTTGGTCCCCTTGCGCCGCGGCGGCGGTCGGCCGCTCAGTCCAGCAGCCGCGCCCGCAGCGCGCCGCGCAAGGCCTCGTCGACCCCGAGCACGTCCCGCAGATACCCGTCAACGCTGCCGTGACTGCGCCGGACGTGGTCGAGCGCCCCCGTCAGGTATTCGGCGCGCACGCCCATCACCGGCCCGAACGCCTCGGCGATCCGGGGGTCGACCCCGACAGCCCGCTCGACCGCGCCGTTGGACAGCAGGTACTCGTCGAGGACGTCCTCCTCCGGCACCCCCAGCGCGAGCAGCACGAGCGCGACCGTCCAGCCCGTGCGGTCCTTGCCCGCCGAGCAGTGGACCAGCGCGGGCGTGCCCTGCGGCTCGGCGATCCGGGCCAGCGTGGCCGCGAAGACGCCGTCCGGGTCCGCCGTCATCTCGACGTAGAACCCGGCCATGTGCGCGGCCAGGGCCGCCTCGTGGTCGCCGACCCCGCCGAGGCTCGCCAGCAGTCCCGGGTAGTCCCCGCGGACCAGGAACTCGCGCATCTGGAGGTAGGACCGCGAGGGCGGCAGGCCGAACGCGAGGCGCTCGGCGCCTTCCGGGACGGCTATGCCCTCGTCCTGGGCCTCCAGTTCGGCGCGCAGGTCGACGACGAGGCGGACGCCCAGACGCCGCAACGCGTCCAGGTCCTCGGCGGTGGCCTTTCCCAGGTGGCCGCTGCGAAAGAGCAGTCCGTGGGCGACGGTGCGCCCGTCTTCGGTGCGGAGGCCGCCGATGTCGCGCCAGTTGGCGATACCGGACAGGGCCGGGGCGTGCGGTGTCTGCATGCGGTCGTGCTCCAGGTGACGTGTGTGCGGCGGCTACGCGCCGGTGAGCGGGTGGTGGCAGGCGACCCTGCGGTCGGGCGCGATCCGCACGGTCGCGGGTTGTTCCGCGGCGCAGCGGGCGGTCGCCAGCGGGCAACGGGTGCGGAACCCGCAGCCCGACGGCGGGGCGAGCGGCGAGGGCGGGTCGGCCGCGACCAGCCGGGTGTCCGCGGCGAGTGCACGGCCGGGTTCCGGGACGGCGGCCAGCAGCGCCGCGGTGTAGGGATGGGTGGGAGCGGCCAGCACGTCCTCGGTCGGCCCCTCCTCGCACAGCCGCCCCAGGTAGAGGACGGCGACGTCGTCGCTGACCGCGCGCACCACGCCCAGGTCGTGCGAGATGAACAGCCCGGCCAGGCCGAGCGTCTCGGTGAGCCCGCGCAGCAGGTTGAGCACGGTCGCCTGCGCGGACACGTCCAGCGCGGAGACCGCCTCGTCGGCGATGAGCACGCGCGGTTCGGCGGCCAGAGCGCGGGCGATCGCCACGCGCTGGGCCTGGCCGCCGGACAGCTGCGTGGGCCTGCGGTCGGCGAAGAGGTCGCCGGGCAGGCCGACGGCGTCGAGGAGTTCGTCCACGCGGGCGTCGCGTCCGCCCTTCGGCGGCGTGCCGGGGTGCGCGTCGAGCGGTTCGGCGACGATGTCGCGCACGCGCCGGCGCGGGTTGAGGGAGGAAAGCGGGTCCTGGAAGACCATCTGCATGCGCGGCCGCAGCCCGCGCAACTCCCGGGCGGACAGTGCCGCCAGGTCGGTTCCGTCCAGCCGCACCGTGCCGGACGTCGGCGGCGGAAGGTGGAGGACGGCCTTGGCGATGCTGCTCTTCCCTGACCCGGACTCCCCCACCAATGCGAGTGTCCGGCGCGCTTCCAGGCTGAGGCTCACGTCGGTGACCGCGTGGAGCGGCCCGGAACGGGTGCGGTGGACCACGGAGATGCCGGTGGCTTCGAGCACGGGGGTCATGGGGCGGCCTCCTCGACCACGGTTCCGGTCGCGGCGGACGCGGGTTTCGGCACGACCACCGACGCTGTGGTCGACGTGGTCTCACGTCCGACCGGGTGGTGGCAGTGCGCGCTGTGCCCCTCCCCCACGTCCACGCGCGGCGGCGGAGCGGTCCCGCACACCGCTGAGGCGCGTTCGCAGCGCGGCGCGAAGGGACAGCCCGCGATCGGCAGCGCGAGGTCCGGCGGCGATCCGGGGATCGTGGGAAGGACGCGCCGGAGCTCCCCGGTCACCCGCGGAACGCTGCGCAGCAGCGCCACCGTGTAGGGGTGCACCGGCCGGCCGGTGACCGCCTCGGTGGGCCCGGTCTCCACGATGCGCCCGGCGTACATGACGGCGATGCGCTCGGCGCGCCCGTACAAGAGCCCGATGTCGTGCGTGATCAGCAGGGTTGCCAGCCCTCGAGCGGCGCGGTGCCGGTCCATCAGGTCGAGCACGGTGCGCTGCACGGTGACGTCCAGCGCGGTGGTCGGCTCGTCCGCGAGCAGCAGCGCGGGGTCGCCGGCGAGTGCGGCGGCGATGCCGACGCGTTGCCGTAGCCCGCCGGAGAGTTCGTGCGGGTACGCGCGGGCCCGCCGTTCGGGGTCGGGCACGTCCACGGCGGCCAGCAGCTCCGTCGCGACGCGCAGTCGTTCACGGCGTCCCATGCGGGTGCGGTTGGTGAGCGACTCGGTGACCTGGTCGACGACCCGCACCACCGGGTTGAGCGAGGTCATGGGGTCCTGATGGACCATCGTGATCCCGCCGCCCAGCCGGCGGCGCCGCTGTCGCGGATCGATGTCCAGCAGGTCGTCGCCGTGCAGCAGCACGCGTCCGGTGTTCTCCACGCGGACGGTGCGGCCGTGGACGCCGAGTACGGTGCGGGCGAGCACGGACTTGCCGGAGCCGCTCTCGCCGACGACGCCCAGGCATTCACCCGCGTCGATGGTGAGGCTGACGCCGTGCAGGACGTGCAGCGGGCCGCCGGCTGTGTGGATGTGGGTGTGCAGGGACCGTACGTCGAGGACAGGGATGTGCGGCGGCGTCATCGTGTGCTCTCCGTCCGTGCGGTCGGCGCGCCGGAACGCAGGTGTTCGCCCAGGTAGTTGAAGGCGAGGACGGTCAGGCACAGCACGGTGGCCGGGACCATCGAGATCCACGGCGCGCTGCCGAGCGTGGTGCGGCCTTCGGCGATGATGCCGCCCCAGGTCGGGGCGGGCGGGGGCAGGCTGAACCCGAGGAAGCTGAGGGCGCCTTCGGCCACGATGGCGATCGTGGTCGCGGTGAACGCGAAGGTGACCGCCACCGGGGCCATGTGGGGGACGATCTCCCGTCGCAGGATGCGCAGCGGCGACGTTCCGATCATGCGGGCCGCCTGGACGAACCCACGTTCGGTCAGGGAGAGCACCGAGGCGCGGGAAATCCGCATGAACGCCGGAACGGTGAACGCCCCGATCAGGCAGCCGATCAGCGGCAGCCCGGGCCCGCGGAGCGAGACCACGATCATGACGAGGATCAGGGTGGGCACGGACATCAGCAGGTCCGCCGCGAAGCCGATGACGCGGTCGGTCCAGCCGCCGAACCAGCCCGCCGCGACGCCGAGCGCGCCGCCGACGAGCAGGCCGACCGCGACAGTCAGCGCGGCGACGGCGAACGAGGCGCGGGCTCCGGCGGCGGTGCGGTAGAGCAGGTCGCGGCCGTTGGCGTCGGTGCCGAACCAGTGCCCGGGCCCGGGGGCGGCGGACGGGTGCGTGAAGTCGCCGCGCAGCGGGTCGCAGCCCGGCAGCAGCGGCAGGATCAGCGCGGTCAGCAGGACGACCAGCAGCCAGCCGGCCGCGACCAGCACCCCGACGGGCGGGCGCCGCCGGGCTCGTGCGACAGCGGGCCGGGCGGCGACCACGACGAGACCGGACGGATCCGGGACGGAAGCCGCGGAGCCGGACGGGACGGAAACGGGCGTGTCGGACACGATCGTTCCTCCGTCGGGCGCCGGCTCCGCGGCGGGTCGGAGGCCATCGGCGGCTCCGGGGCCGGCGACGGACCGAGAGCCAACGGCGGGTCGAGGGCCGGCGGGTCGGGATTCATCGGCGTGCATCGGCGATCCGGGGGTCGAGTCGGCGGTAGAGCAGGTCGACGGCGAGCGTCGCGGCGACCACGCCGGCCGCGGACACGACGATGACGGCCCGCAGGACGGGGAAGTCGCGCCCGGCGATGGCGGTCGCGACGAGGCTGCCGATGCCGGGCACCGCGAACAGCGTCTCCACCAGCACGGATCCGCCGAGCGAAGTACCGATGCCAAGGCCGACGAGGGTGACCAGCGGCAGCGACGAGGGCCGCAGCGCGCGGCGCGTGAGCAGTCGGCGGGTGGACATGCCGCGCCCGCGGGCGGCCGCGATGTACGGCTGGTCGAGCGTGTCCATCAGCTGCACCCGCAATGTTCGGGTGAAGACGGCCGCTTCGGTGAGCCCGAGCGTCAGCGCGGGCAGCACGAGGTGCCGCAGGTTCTCCACCGGGTCGTCGGTGAAGCGCACCCAGCCGGTCGCGGGGAGCACGCGCATCTGGACGGCCGCGACGTAGATGAGCAGCAGTCCGAGCACGAACCCCGGTGCGGCGGTCACCACGAACGCCCCAGTGGTGGCGACGCGGTCGAAGACGCCGCCGGGCTTCCACGCGGAGCGCAGGGCGACGGGGACGGCGACCGCGAGGGCGACGATCTGCGCGGTCAGGAACAGTTCGAGGGTCACCGGGATGCGGTCGCCCAGTTCGGTGGCGACCGGGACGTCGTTGAGCAGCGAGCGTCCGAGGTCGCCGTGCACGGCGTCGGTGAGCCACTGCCACAGTGCGGCGAGGACGTTCTCGTCCATCCCCACACGGTCGTTGTACGCGGCCACCTGTTCGGGGGTCGCGCCGGGTCCGAGTGCGGCGAGCGCCGGGGAGCCGGGCATCAGGCGGGGCAGTGCCGCCGCGCCGAGGGCGACGGTGAAAAGCACGGCGGCGGCGCGGGCGACGCGCAGCGACGCCCGCCGGAGAAGCCGCGCGCTCACGTGAGCCACAGTCCCGTCGGGGACAGGTTGAGGACCGTCGCCTTGTCGAGCGCGGGCACGCCGCCGACCTTGCCGGAGGCGATGTAGCCGACCCGGTTCTCGGTGAGGAACAGCATCGGCGCGTCCCGGACGACGGCCTTGGCCACGTCGTCGTAGGCGGTGCCGCGGGCGGCGGCGTCCAGCGCCGCGCGGCCGCGATTGAGGGCCTCCTCCACCTGAGGCGTGGTGAAGCCGGTGAAGTTGAACGGGCTGCGGGCGAGGAACAGCGACGGGAATCCGAGGTCGGTGTCGCCCAGGATGCTGGTGGTGAAGTCGAGGGCCTGGAACTGGCGTTGTCCCAGCGCGGTGGCCTGCGCGGCGGCGTCGGCGGGCTTGACGGTCATCTTGATGCCGACGTCGCCGAGCATCTGCTGGATCACGGTCGCGCGCTGCTGCGAGGCAGGGGTGCTGGGCACCAGGTAGTCGAACGAGACCTGCTTGCCGGATTCGGCGAGGAGCGCCTTCGCCTTGGCCGGGTCGAACCCGGGATACGAGGGGTTCTTGCGGTACGGCGACGTGGACAGCAGGGGCCCGTCGGCCACGCCGCCCTGTCCGAGGTTGACGACCTTGAGCAGCGCCTCACGGTCGATCGCGTACTGCATGGCCTGCCGTACGCGCGCGTCGTCGAACGGCGCCGTCGTGGTGTTGAGCAGGGCCACCGACACCGCGGCCGGCGCGGTCGCGCTGCGCAGCCCGTCGGCGGCGGCCTGCTTGTGCTGGGACGGCGTCTCCGTCCAGATGAGGTCGGTGTCGCCGGAGCGGAGGCTCTGATACCGGCTGTCGGTGTCCGGGAGCACCTTGTACTCGACGCGGTCGACGTGCGGCTTGGTGCCCCAGTAGTTCGCGTTCTTGGTGACGGTGACCGACACGCCGGTCTGGCTGCTCGCGACGGTGAACGGGCCGGAGCCCACCACGGCGTCGGGGCTCGTGCCGGGCGCGGCGATGTACCCGAGGGCGCGGGTGAACAGGTTCGGGAACGTGGCGTTGGGCGCCTTGAGGTCGAACCTGACGGTGGTGGGCCCCGCGGCGGCCATGCCAGCGATGGTGGCCGCGTCCACGATGCACGAGCACTTGGTCTCGGGCTTGGTGAGCCGGGTGACGTGGGCGACGACCGCTTGGGCGTCCAGCGGGGCGCCGTTGCTGAAGGTCACGCCCGGGGTGAGCTCGAGCGTCCAGCGGGTGGCGTCCGCGTTCGGGGTGAAGGACTTGGCGAGGTAGGGGTGCACGCCGCCCGCGGCGTCGTTGACCATCAGCGGGTCGAACAGGGCGTTGGCCAGAAGGAACATCGGTTGACTGGTCAACGTCGCGTCGGCGGGGTCCAGCTTCCCGAACGGCCGGTCGAGGCCGACCTTGAGGGTGCCGCCCTCCTTGGCCGTTCCGCCGTTGGACGCGGGCGGTTTGCCGGCGACCGCGTCGTCGGAGGTCGTGCAGGCGCTCGCGCCCGCGAGCACGCCGGCCAGTGCGGCCGTCGCGGCGAGCAGCCGGGTCGTGCGGGTCATGATCCCTCTCCTTCAGGTCCCTCAGAGATGTGGGGGTTCGCGGGGTGGCCGAAGCGGAACAGCGGGTCCGCGGTGTCGAACGGCACGTCTTCGCGCGACTCCTCGACGGCGCGCATGGACGAGGGCAGGTCGAACGGCAGGCGTCCCTCGGCTTCGGCGCGTCCGAACACGGCGTCCAGGACCAGGTCGTCCTCGGCGCCGAAGTCGGCCAGCAGCAGGAGCGCGGTGTCTGCGACGCCGGTGAGTACGGCGGGCCGGTCGAGGTGGACGCACAGGGCGAGCGGCACGGTCGCGCCGAGCCGGTTCAGGCGGGCGGTCTCGCCGGGCGGAAACTCCAGCGACCCGGCGCGGAAGGCGGCTTCGAGCAGCCCTTCGCGGTGCTCGTACGGCGCGTCGACGCGGACGACGGCCAGGTCGGCGTCCTCGGGCCGGTCCACGACCTTGCCGTAGCGGGATGCCACCTGCGGGTCGATGTTCTCGACGTACAGCGCGCAGTCCGCTTCGTAGCCGAGCGGTGTGCCGGACAGGCGGACGAGGGAGCGGCGCTGGACGGTGCGGCCCAGCGCGCGCGTCGCGGCGTCGCCGACGAGTTCGGCGGCGGCGTCCGGGTCCACATAGGGGTCGTCGAACAGCCCGAGCAGGAACTTGTCACGCAGGATGCGGCGTACCGAGGCGTCGATGCGGGACTCGGTGACGGCGCCGGACCGCACGGCGTCGACGATCAGCTCGGGGCGGGTCTCGCCGCCGAACTGGTCGACGTCGGCGTCCAGCAGCATGCGCACCTGCTCCTCCAGCGGCAGGTGCTCGACGCCCCAGTTGCGGGCGGGCAGCGCGCCCCGGCCGGGGATGGCCATCCCGGCCAGGAGGTTGAAGTCGGTGCAGACCACGCCGTCGAAGCGGTAGCGCCCGCGCAGCAGGCCGGCGACCACGTCGCGGTTGAAGCACGCGCCGACCTCGGCCATGCCGGTGCCGACGGGGATCCCGTAGCCCGGCATGACCTGTGCGCAGCCGGCTTCCAGGGCGGCCTCGAAGGGGCGGAGGTGGTACTCCAGGTTGCCGCCGGGGTAGGCGGCGAAGCGGCCGTACGAGAAGTGCGGGTCCTCGCCGGCCGCGGTCGCGCCGCCGCCGGGGAAGTGCTTGACCATGCAGGCCACACTGTCCGGCCCCAGCCGGTCGCCCTGGAACCCGCCGATGTAGGCGGCGAGCATGCGCGACGCGAGTCCGGCGTCCTCGCCGAAGGTTCCGTGGATCCGGGCCCACCGGGGCTCGGTGGCGAGGTCGGCCATGGGGTGCACCGCGACCCGGATACCGACGGCGCGCAGCTCGCGGGCCGCGGCCGCGGCGAACTCGGCGACCAGCCCGGGGTCGTCGGTCGCGGCCAGGCCGATCGGCTCGGGGCCGCGGCTGAACCCGCCGGACAGGTGGGCGACCGCCGCGTTGGCGGCGAAGCCGTGCCGCGGGTCCGAGGACAGCGTGACCGGGATGCCGAGCCGCGTGGCGGCCGCCTGGTCCTGGAGGTGGTTGTTCCAGCGCGCCATCACGGCGGGCTCGGGCATCGTCATGAGCAGGAAGTGGCTGACCCCGGCGTCGGCCGGCGCCGCACATTCCTCTGGGAACGTGTCGTGCCGCGCGGTAAAAAGGCGCCCGTGGCACATCAGCGCGGCCTTCTCGGCCAGAGTCATCCGCGGGAGCAGGTCGGCGACCCGCTCGTCGGCCGGCAGCCGCGGGTCCTCGTACGGCTCCATCGTGCCGTTGTGGTTCAGATCGCGGAACGCCGTCCCGTCGTGATGGCGCAGCAGTTTCACCGTTCGTCCTTGCGAGTGTCGTCGGCCGTCCACAGGGCTGCCATGGACCCCCGCCAGGGTTGCGGTTCCACGCCCGACGTCACCGCGGATGGCGGAAGCCGTCCTGGGAGGCCCGACTGATGCTCGAAACCAACGCCGTGCCCGGTCCCGACGCACTGGACGAACTCGACCTGGCGCTGGTCCACGCCCTGCAACTGGTCCCGCGCGCCTCCTGGTCCGACCTCGCGCCGGTGCTCGGCGCGGCGCCCGCGACCCTCGCGCGGCGGTGGCGCCGCCTGCAGGCGTCCGGCGCCGCGTGGATGACCTGCCACCCGGGTCTCGCGCACGGCACGGAGGCGCCGGTCAACAGCGTCGCGATGGCCGAGCTGACGGTCGCCCCGGGGCGGATCCCGGCGGTGTTCGCCGAGCTCGCCCACCACCGGCCGGTGATCAACATCGAGCACGTCACCGGCGCCCGCGACCTGCTCATCTGCGCGGCGGCGAGCAATGCGGGCGAGCTCGCGGACTACCTCCAGACCCGGCTGCCGTCCGTCCCCGGCATCACCAGCATCCGCGTCCAGATGCCGCGCCGCCTCTACAAGGACACCGGCGCCTGGCGGCTGCGCGCCCTCGACCGCGACCAGCGCCGCCGGCTGGCCGAACTCGCACCCGCCGCCTCGGGCGCGGCGTACCCGCTGGACGCGTACGACCGCGCGCTCCTCGCCCATCTCGGCCCCGACGGGCGGCTCAGCACCACCGAGCTCGCCCGTCGGCTGAACATCAGCGCGGTGACCGCGGCCCGCAGGCTGTCCCGGCTGATCTCGTCCGGCTACGCCCGGTTCCGCTGCGAACTCGCCCGCCCGCTCGCCGGCTGGCCGGTCACGGCGACGTGGTGGCTGCGCGTCCCTCCGGCCGACCTGGACGCGACCGCCGCCGAGCTGAGCGCGCTCGGCGACGTCCGCCTGTGCGTCTCGCTGACCGGAGCGGCGAACCTCGTGGTGGTCATGTGGCTGCGTCAGTCCCGCGACGCCCCCGCGATCGAGGCGGACTGGGCGCGCCGATTCCCCCGCATCGAGCTCGTCGACTCGGCGGTCACCCTCCAGGTGGTCAAGTGCATGGGACGCCTGGTCGGCACGGACGGCCTCAGCACGGGGTTCGTCCCGCTCGGCCTGTTCGAGCCCGAGTTGGTGGACGTCGCGTCGTAGCCGCGCTCGTCACGCGCCGGCCTCTTCCTCCCCCGCCGCGTGCCGTTCGTGCACGATGTCGGCGGCCGCTACGGCGAGTGCGACGGCGACGAATCCGATCGAGACCCCGAGCCCCGTGCGCAGCGGCCCGGCCCAGTCGCGACCGCCGTTCGCCGCGAGCCGGGAGAAGAACGTCGAGCCGACCGCCGCGATGCCGAACGCCGAGCCGATGCGCTGCCCGGTCTGGAGGACGCCGCCCGCGCTGCCGCCGCGCGCCGGTGGGACGCTCGCCAGCGTGAGCGCCTGGTTGGGCGCGATCACCAGCCCGCTCCCCAGCCCCGCGACGGCCAGCGGCGCGACCAGCGCCCACGCGGTGGCGTCGCCTTCGACGTGGCCGACGACGGCCACGGTGACCGCCAATCCGACGATCACCGCGATCAGCCCGGCGGCGACCAGGCGCCGCCCCCAGCGCGCGACGAGATGCCCGCCGACGGCGGCCGCGACCGCCGAGCCGAGCGCGAACGGGGTCACGGTCAGGCCCGCCTTCAGCGCCGTGAAGCCGAGCCCCGACTGCAGGTACAGGGTGAGGACGAAGAAGATCGACGTGAAGCCCGCGAAGTAGAACAGCATCACCAGCGAGCCGTAGGTGTACGACGCCTCCCGGAACAACCCGAGTTCCACGAGCGGTTCGTAGCGCCGCCGGTACCGGGCCTCCCACCAGACGAACGCCGCCAGCAGCAGCGCCGCCGCTGGGATCAGCAGCCACTTCTCGTTGCCCTGCCACTCGCGTTCCTCCACGAGCGGGAGCAGCAGCAGGACGACCGCCGTGCCGAGCAGGATCACGCCGACCGGGTCGAGCTGGCGCAGGCACGGCCGGTGCTCGTGCTCCGGCGGCGGCAGCACCCGCCTGGCCAGGACGAACGCCGCGACACCGATGGGGAGGTTGACGAAGAAGATCCACCGCCAGCCGCGTTCGACGCCGAACACCTCGATGATCAGGCCGCCCAAAACCGGCCCGACCGCGGTCGAGATCCCGACGACGGACCCGAACAGGCCGAACGCCCGCGCCCGTTCGGCGCCGCGGAACATCTGCTGGATGAGCGCCGACACCTGCGGGGTGAGCAGTCCGCCCGCGACGCCCTGCAACAGCCGTGCGAGGACGAGCCAGAGAGGCGTCTGGGCGGCGCCGCACAGCGCGCTGGAGGCGGTGAACAGTCCGACGCCGAGCATGAACATCATGCGGCGGCCGCGCGCGTCGCCGATCCGCCCGGCCGGGACCAGGGCGAGGCCGAAGGTGAGCGCGTATCCCGACAGCACCCACTGGATGTCGCCCACGCTCGCGCCGAGGGCCTCGCGGATGGACGGCAGCGCGACGTTCACGATCGACACGTCGAGCAGCGTGATGAACCCGGCGAGCAGGCACACCGCGAGCGCCTGCCATCGGCGCGGGTCGGGTGTGTAGCCGTCGTCGCCGCCGAGTCGCGCCGCCGTGGCCTCCCGTCCGCTCATGGGCGCCGTGACCGCGTGACCGAGCCGAACATACCGGCATTTCAACCACAAATAGCGCTATCGGATCGCGAGGACGCGGCGGGGGCGGCGCGAATCCACCCCGGTGGAGTACCGGTGGGGCTACGCGAACGGGTGCGGCAGCACGAGCTCGGTGTTGCGGTCTCCGGGCTCCCCCGGCCAGGCGCGGTCGGCGTGGATGTCGTTGTACGCCAGCTCGCGGTACAGCGCGGCGAGCCCGCGCGGCGTCCAGTCGTCGTGCTCGGCCGCGTACGGCGAGTCCGCCTCGACCAGCGTGGTGAACAGCGAGACGGTGCCGTCGGCGTTGTCGGCGACCTCGACGACGCGCGCGTGCTGCGGGAAGTCGACGTGGGAGGCGGTGTTGACCTCCCAGAAGCCCTGCGCGGGGGTCGGGCCGGGGTGCGGGGTGACGCGGTTGTAGTGGGTGTGGCCGTTGACCCAGGCGAGGACGTTCGGGAAGCGGTGCAGCAGGGCGACGAGCGCGTCCCCGAGCAGCCGCGGGTCGTCGGGGCGGCGCAGGTCGGGCAGCGTGTTGCTCATGGTCTCGCTGCTGTGGTGGCTGAAGACGATGACGAGTTCGTCGTCGCCGGGGTGCGTGCGGCGCCGGCCGTCGGTGCCGTACGAGGCGGAGCTGTGCCGGGTCAGGACGTCCTCGAGCCAGGTCAGCTGCCGCTGCCCGATCGAGCCGTGGCCGAAGCCGCCGGTGCAGGTGGTGTCGAGGCTGACGCCGAGCACACCGGGCGCGACGCGGAACGTGTAGTAGGCGTCGCGGCCGTCGGCGTTGGCCTCGGTGAAGCCGTGGCCGACGGGGCCCGGACCGGTGTTGGCGGGGTCGAGGTGGGCCTGGACGTACTCGGCGGGCGTGAACGGGCTGCGCCGCTCGTCCGCGGTGACCTCCGCCAGCGTGGCGTCGGGGCCGAAGATCTCCTCCATCGGGACGCCGGCACCGGACGCGATGGCGCGCAGGACCCGCCGGGTGCCGCGCTCGTCCCGCGCGACCGCCTTGCGCGTGCCGGTGTACCAGTCGGCCATGCTGTCGCCGCCGGCGATGATGCCGCCGAGCACGCTGTCGTCGTGGTTGCCGAACGCGGAGTACCAGGGCAGGCGCAGGCCGGGCGAGGCGAACTCCCGTGTGACGGCGTGGTCCAGGAGGCCGGGCAGGTACGGGAAGCCCGCTTCGGCGTAGCGGTCGCCCTTGAGACGGTCTCCTGGATGCCAGTAGAGGGGCTCGCCGGAAGCCTGGACGCCTTCGTACCGGGCACGGTCACCCGACCTCGGGTCGATCCGGCCGCCGTTGAACAGGCACATAAGCCAGTCGAGTTCGAGGTGCTCGTGGTTGTCGGTGTTGTCGCCGGTGCTGATGGCGAAGTCCAACGGCCGCCCGGTGAAAGGGGCGTGGGTGAGCGCGTTGACCCGCTCGATCAGCGCGACGGTCGACACGAGGCCGAGTGCCTCCTGAGGGCGGAACATCGGATGCACCAACGGGTGCAGGAACTCGACGCGGGCGGGGCTCTCGACGTCGGTGACGTGGACGTCGGTCACCTGGACGAACGCGGCCATCGGACGCCGTCGTTCGGCGCGGCCGGGCTTGGCCTCGGCGAGATCCTGGCGCAACACCGGGAGCCAGGCGGGGCCTTGGAGCAGACGGCTGTACGAGGCGCCCGGCCGGGCGGGTGCGGCGGCGTGCGCCAGGGTGGTTCCTTCGACGTACCGTGCCCGTGGCTCGTCCACGACCGCTCCCCCTCCGACGCGTCGGTACATGATCCGGGCATCGGGCCGACGGCGACAGGGGCACGCAGCCTCGGGACCGGGATCCTAGGACGAAAGGTCCCATCCTGCCCCGTCCCGCACCGACTTAGGCTCGCCGCGCAGTCCGCAAGACGCACGACCGACCGCGCTGGGAGCCAACGATGCCGGACCAGAACATCACCGTCGTGACCGGGGGAAGCCGCGGCATCGGCGCGGCCGTCTGCCGACGCCTGGCCACCGACGGCCACCACGTCGTGGTCGGCTACCACGCGGACGCCCTGGCCGCCGAGGAGGTCGCGGCCGACGTCACATGGGTCGGCGGAAACGCCCTCGCGGTCGCCGTCGACACCGCCGACGAGGCCTCGGTCGAGGCCCTCTTCGACACCGCCGCCCAGCTCGGGCCCGTCACCGGGCTGGTCAACAACGCCGGCATCAGCGGCCCCGTCGGCCCGCTCGCCGGCGCCTCGGCCGACGGCATGCGCCGCGCGCTCGAGGTCAACGTGCTCGGCTACCTCCTCTGCGCCCGGCGAGCCGTCCGCGAGATGTCCGCGACCGGCGGCGGCGCGATCGTCAACATCTCCTCCGCCGCGGCCACCCTCGGCAGCCCCGGCCAGTACGTCCACTACGCCGCCGGCAAAGCCGCGGTCGACGCCATGACCGTCGGCCTCGCCAAGGAGGTCGGACCCCGCGGCATCCGCGTCAACGCCGTCGCCCCCGGCAGCGTCTGGACCGACTTCCACGCCGACCCCCAACGCCCCGCCGAGCTCGCCCCCACCGTCCCCCTCCGCCGCGCCGGTCAGCCCGAGGAGATCGCCGCAGCCGTCGCCTGGCTGCTCTCCCCCGACGCGGCCTACACAACCGGCGCGATCCTCCGTGTCGCAGGGGGCCTGTAGCTTGACGCCGATGGAGGCATCGGTGAGGAACCCTGACCTGTCCCACAGCGCCCGGCTGTCCGCCCACCGGGCCGTTGCCGCGTCCCTGGCACGCCGCACCGACCGCCACCTACGCGAACTCGTGGACTCCGCTACCCCGATCGGCTCCGGCATCGGCGGGAAAACCCTGCTGCTGGAGGTCGACGGAACCGCGGTCTTCGTCAAGCAGATACGCCTGACCGACCTGGAGCGGCGGCCGGAGAACGCCCACTCCACGGCCAACCTGTTCGGGCTGCCGACCTTCTGCCACTACGGCGTCGGCAGCATCGGAAGCCCGTCGTTCGGCGCCTGGCGCGAGCTGGCCGTGCACGCCATGACGACGGCCTGGGTGATCGATGGCGACTACGAGGGCTTCCCCTTGATGCACCACTGGCGCGTGCTCCCGGACGCCGGCCAGCCCCTCCCCGACGAACTGGCCGACGTGGAACGAGCCGTCGCCTACTGGGGAGGCGGCTCCGCGGTGCGCAGCCGGATCGAAGACCTCCGCGAGGCCTCGGCCGGCCTCCTGCTGTTCCTCGAGTACATCCCGCAGAACCTGCACGACTGGCTGGGCGTCCAGATCAAGGCCGGCGACGAGGCGGCCGAGCGGGCCTGCGCCATGGTGGAGAGCGAGCTGAAGGCGGGAGTGGCGTTCATGAACGCCCGCGGGCTGCTGCACTTCGACGCCCACTTCGAGAACATCCTCACCGACGGCCGACGGCTCTTCTTCGCCGACTACGGCCTCGCGATCTCCTCCGACTTCGAGCTCGCACAGGACGAGGCCGACTTCTACGAGCTGCACCGCACCTACGACGAGCGCTACAGCGCCACGCACCTGGTGAACTGGCTGGCGTTCGCTTTGAACGGGTACACGCCGGACGAACGCCAGGCATTCGTGCACAGCTGCGCCCAGGGGACGCGCCCCGAAGGAATCCCGGCTGCAGTCGCGGACGTGCTCCTCCGGCACGCACCTGTCGCGGCAGTAATGGGCGACTTCTATCGCCGCTTCGAGCACGAGAGCCGGGCGGCCCCGTACCCGTCGGAGGCGATCACCGGCGAGCCTGCCCAGTGCCGCGGGACCGGCGGCCATACCGTCGAACCAACCACCGAGGAGGACTTCTGATGCGCAGCGTGACCTACTCCATGGGCATGTCCCTTGACGGCTACATCGTCGGGCCGGACGGCGGCTTCGACTGGACGGGGCCCGACGCGGAGGTCTTCCGCTGGTGGATCGACGAGATCAAGGGGGTCGGCACCCACCTGATGGGGCGACGCCTGTACGAGACGATGCTGTACTGGGAGACCGCCGACCAGGATCCATCGCTGGGCGACGCCGAGCGCGAGTGGACCGCGCTCTGGAAGCCGCTCCCCAAGGTCGTGTTCTCCACCACGCTGACAGCGGTGCAGGGCAATGCCCGCCTGGCCTCTGGCGACCTGGCGGAGGAGATCGAGCGGTTGCGGGCCGAGCCGGGGGAAAGCGAGATCGCGATCGGCGGCGCCACCCTCGCCGCCCAAGCCGCCGAACTGGGGCTGATCGACGAGTACCGCGCCATGGTCCACCCGGTCCTGGTCGGCGGCGGCATTCCGTTCTTCCCGCAGCACGAACGCCGCGTGAATCTCGACCTCGTCGAGACGCGCACCTTCACGTCGAAGGTCGTGTACCTCCACTACCGCGTGGTGCGCTAGCCCGACGACTCGGCGCCCGTGCCGTCTCAGCCCTGAAGCCAGATCCGCAGAGGACCGATCGGCTCGAAGCCGTGGGGGCGCGCCGCCGCCTCGACCAGAAACCGCTCCGTTGTCGTCACGAGTGCGGATCATCGCCTGTCCGGGCCGCCACCGTCGAACGGTTTCCCGGGGGCGGCACGCCGAGGTCCGGCACGGCCGGGTTCGGCTACCAGCCGAGTTCGCCCGGCCCGAGGATTTGCAGACCCGCCTGCTCCGCCAACCACTCAGCACGCCGGTCGCCTTCGAAGGTGGTCCACTTCACGTGGAGGTACACCCGGTGCCCTTCGGCGGGCTCATCCCGGTAAAGGCCCGCGCAGTTCATCATCAACTGCAGCTCGGAGTACTCCGACCGGCTGGGCAGGGCGAGTTCGGGAACCTCCGGCCACACGAGATCCCACCACCCGACGGACGCGATCATGTGCCCGGCCGCATTGAGTATCGGGCGCTCGACGTCCGGCCTGGCTCGGTACGACGCTTCGAGGGTCCACCACCCCGGGCGATACGAACGCTCACTCTCCTGCGCGATTGTCGCCGGGTGATCGGGTTCCGGCACGGCGTCCAGCAGCCCCTCGATCGCCGACTTCTCCGGCGCGTCCGCCCACAGCATGGTGTTCATGCGGCCGGTATCCGCCAGCGCCAGCAGCCGCTGGGCGGCGGCGTAGGTCGCGTCCAGGTCGTCGGACTCGAACACCGGAAAGTACAGCGTCTGTCCCATGGTCGGAGATCCTCGCACGCCATGACGGGAGCCCGTCGTCTGACCGAGGCCTGTGGGCGGGTGCTCGGGGCGTAAGGCGTTACGGGGTCGGGAGCGGCGGTGCCCACGGCTCCGGGGGGAGGCGGAGGGCGTTGGCTACGTAGCTGATGGTTCGGTACCAGCCGATCAGGACCAGGAGTTCCAGCAGTTCGCTGTCGTCGTAATGCGGGCGCAGGGCGTCCCAGGCGGGGTCGGATAGCTGGGCGGTGTCGTGGAGTTCGTCGACGGCCTGGATGAGTGCTGCGTGGCGGGGTGGCCAGGCGATGTCGGCTGTACGGGTGGGGTGGGCCAGGGCTGCGGCGGCGGACGGGGTCAGTCCGGAGGCCGGGGCCAGGGTGGCCGCGTGGACGCCCCATTCGTAGGTGCAGCCTGCTCGGGCGGTGGTGCGGGCGATGACGATTTCGCGGTCGAGGGCGGGTAGTCGGCCGTGTCCGAGCAGTCCGGCGCCGAGGGCGAACATCCTCGAGGCCAGTTCCGGGTTGCGGTGGAGGACGCGGAACAGGACCAGTGGTTCGTACGGCACCCCGGGCGGCATCCACCGGCGCAGGGCGCGGTCGATGTCGTCGGGGTACGGAGGTTCGAGCGGTTCGATGCGCGGCATGACGTCCCCTCGTGCTTCGAATTTCGCACCACTATGATGCTTCGGAAATCGAAGCGCAAGGAGGGAGCAGGCTTTGGATGATGGCAACCTGCGAGCAGGCCGACCCGTGCGCGGGTCCGACAGCGGGCGGCCGATCATGGTCGCGCTCGACCTGCTCGGGCGCCGTTGGGCGCTCCGGATCCTCTGGGAGCTGCACCAAGCACCCGCAGGCTTCCGTGAGTTGCAGCGCCGCTGCGAGCGCATGTCCGCGAGCGTGCTGACCACTCGATTGGAGGAGTTGCAGGCGAGTCGGCTGGTCGCCCAGGAGGACGGCGGCTATCACCTCACCGAGCTGGGCGCAGAACTCGTTGCGGTGCTTTTGCCGTTGAACGCCTGGAGTAAGCGGTGGGCAGAGGCGGACATCAGCACGGCCAAATAGATGTCGAAACATTGACGATGGTCATTCTGACGGCATAATTTCCTTGGGGGTGGGGAGGCCCGGCGCGAGCAAAGGGCGCCTCACCCGTGCTGTTCCGCGCGCCGCAGAGGCGCACGGTGGGGAGAACCCGGGGGGAGTCGCAACATGCCCGAAGAGTCTGCGGGGTTGGTGGTCGCCACGACCGGCGGCCGGGTCGAGGGGGTCCGGGAGGGCGGGCTGGCGGTGTTCCGGGGCATCCCGTTCGCCGCGCCGCCCGAGGGGCCGTTGCGGTTCCAGGCGCCGGCACCGGCCGAGCGTTGGGACGGCGTGCGGCCCGCGCACGCGTTCGGCACACCGCCGCCGCAGCTGCCGTTCTTCCCCGAGAACCCCGTGGTGTGGCAGCCCTCCGACGGCATGGACTGCCTGAGCGTCAACGTCTGGACGCCAGGCGGCAAAGGCGACCGGCTGCCCGTCATGGTCTGGATCTACGGCGGCGGCTGGAAGACCGGCCATTCGTCGAGCGAAACGTACGACGGACGGGTGCTCGCCCGCGACGGCGTCGTGTACGTGTCGTTCAACTACCGCGTCGGCTTCGAGGGCTTCGGGTACGTGCCCGGCGCGCCCGCGAACCGCGGCTTCCTCGACCAGGCCGCGGCGCTCGCGTGGATCCGGGAGAACATCGCAGGCTTCGGCGGCGACCCCGACAACGTCACGATCTTCGGCGAGTCGGGCGGCGGCGCGTCTGTCGCGGCGCTCATGACGGCGCCGCACGCCAAGGGCCTGTTCCGCCGGGCCATCGTGCAGAGCATGGCCGGGCGCTATCTGCCCGAGGAGGAGTCGCGCCGGATCTCCGCGCTGATCTGCGAGGCGGCCGGCGTCAGGGCCGACGAGCTGGCGTCGGTACCCGTCGAGCGCCTGCTCGCCGTCCAGGACGCTCCGCTCGCGTCGATGCTGGCGGACCCCACGGCGTGGTCGACACCGGAGGCCATCACCGCGTTCTCCCCCACCGTCGACGGCACGACCGTGGTCGACCTGCCGTGGCGCGCCGTCCGTTCGGGGGCCGCCTCCGACATCGACCTGATCTGCGGTTACACCCGCGACGAGTTCACGCTGTGGTCGTTGCAGCACGGCGCGCTCGGACCGGTCGCGGTCCCCGCGCCGGGCCAGTCGCCGCCGCGCTCGATCGCGCTCGAGGACACCGCACGCGCCCTGGGCCTCGATCCGTCCGCGCCCGCGGCCTACCGCGCCGGCTACCCGGGCGAGTCCGAGGGCGCCCTGTACACCGCGATGTACTCCGACGCCCTGTTCCGCGTCCCCGCCATCTGGCTGGCCGAGGCCCACACGGCGGCCGGCGGACGCGCGTTCCTGTACGAGTTCTTCTGGGGCAGCCCGGCCCTCGGCGGCGTCTTCGGTGCGGCCCACGCGATCGACATCGCGGCCACGTTCGGCCACGCCGAGGGCGACATCGGCCAGTTGTTCTTCGAAGGCGGTTCGCTGCCCGAGGAGTTCGTCCGGATCTCAGGCGACCTGCGTTCCGCGTGGACCGCGTTCGCCGCCCACGGGGACCCCGGCTGGCCGCGGTTCACCGCCGACGAGGCGCCGACCCGGATCTGGGACGTCGAACCCGGCATGGCCGCCGACCCCATCGCCCCGTCCCGCCGCATCTGGCGCGCGCACCGCAACGCGTAAGGCCTCAGGCGGGCCGCACCGCGACGCCCAGCATGTGGCTCGACGCCGGTGTCGGCACCTTGGACTCCGGGAACATGAACCGGTCGAGCTCGGTGATCTCGAACCCGGCCCGCCTGATCGCCCACTCCGTGTCGCGGCCTGTGTGGCAGCCGCCGCACAGGAGCGGCCAGATCGTCGCGTCGACCGCGCGCTGGGCGCGGCGCATCCCCGGTGTGTCGGCCCGCACGTGCTCGAAGAACCGCAGCTCGCCGCCGGGGCGCAGGACGCGGTAGATCTCGGCCAGGGCGGCGTGCGGGTCGCGGACCGAGCAGAGCGTCAAGGTGGCGACAGCCGCGTCGAACTCACCTTCTCCGAAAGGCAGTTCACTCGCCACCGCGTCGAGAACGTCCACCGGCACCGGCGCGGACTCGGCCACCCTGGCCGCCGCCGCCCGCAGCCCCGGCTCCGGTTCGATCGCGACGACCCGGGTCACCTCCGCCGGGTAGTAGCGGAAGTTCGGCCCGTGCCCCGCGCCGATCTCCACCACGGTGCCGGCCAGTCCGGCGAGCGTGCGGCTGCGGTGCGCGCCCACTCCCGCCTTGGCCAGCCCCGGCCCGAAGACCTTCGCGTACATGCGTGAGAACACCGGTCTGCGGGCCGCTTCCGCTTTCGCCATGTCCGTCTCCGTCCCCTCGGCTCCACGGACACCTTGCAGGCTTCGCGCTCCCACGACAACGGCAACACGACGACAAGGGGTCGCGTGCCGGCCGGCCTCCCCTGCCGGCCGGCACGCTGGTGCGGTGGTTCCGGTCCCCCCCTGACCACCGCGGGCTCGAAAGGCTCAGCCGATGATGCCGAGCTGCTGCAGATGCGCCACGTCGTCGCGGACGCCCCAGTGCTCGACGACCTTGCCGTCGGCGTCGAAGCGCATCCAGTGGATCTGCCGGAACCGGAACTCACGCCCGGTCGGCTCGTGGCCGAGGAACGGCCCGAGGTGGGTGCCGGCGTACCAGTTCCGCATCACCACGACGTCGCCGACCGCGGCCATGTCCTCGATCTCGGTGCGCCCGTCCGGGAACGCGGTGCGCAGCATCGCCACGAGCCCGTGCAGCGGCGCGACGCCGGTGCGGTGCTCGGGCGGCGCGGTGTGGTTGACGATGCCCGGGTCGAAGGCCTCGTCGAGGACGGCGGTCTCGCCCCGGTCGAACGCCTCCTCGTAGATCCGGCGCATCGTGGCCTTGTTCCGCTCGGTGGCGTCCGTCGCCGTGGGCTTCGCCGTGTCCGCCGTTGTGTCGCTCGCTGTGTTCATGCCGAGAAACCTACGAACGGCCGCCGGGAGCGCCCATCCCAGAAACCGGGGATCTTGCTCCGGCCCGACGGGTCCTATCCTGCGGGGTATGTCCGAGTCCTCCATAGAGCGCGCCCGGCGCGCGATCCTGCGGGCGTCGCACCGCGCGACCGGTCTCGCGGAGTTCCGCGCGGCCGTCGACGCCGTGCTGCGCCCCGCCGTCGGGTGGGACGTCGCGGCCTGGTCGACCACCGACCCCGCGACGCTGCTGTTCACCAGTTGCGTTCTGATCGGCATGCCGGAGGACCACGCGCTCGAACAGCAGCTGTTCGACCTGGAGTTCCGCACCGACGACGTCAACCACATGCGCGACCTCGCCCGCGCCCGCACACCCGCCGCGTCGCTGCACGCCGCGACCGGCGGCGACCTCGCGGCGTCGGCCCGCTGGCGGGAGCTGCTGTCCGGCCTCGGCGTCACCGACGAGCTGCGCGCCGCGTTCCGCGACCGCGAGGACTGCTGGGGCACCGTGGTCGCCTACCGCTTCGGCGGAGCGCCGTTCACCCCGTCCGACGTGGAGCTGCTGGCCGCGCTCGCGCCGACGATCGCGGACGGGCTGCGCCGCTGCATGCTCCGGGACGCGGTGGCCGCGCCGCCGCCCGCGGTGCCCGCCTCCGAGGCCCCGGGCGTGCTGATCGCCGACGCGCAGGGGGCCGTGGTCGAGACGACCGCGCAGGCGGCGTACTGGCTGGCCCAGATCACCGACCCCGGCACCGTCCCGTCGAGCGTCCGCTCCGTCGCCGCAGCTGCACGCGCGGCGGCGGCCGGCCACGGGGACCTCCCAGCGCAGGCCCGGCTCCCGCGCCGCGACGGCGGCTGGCTGCTCCTGCACGGCTCGACCACCACCCCGCTGACCGGCGACGCCGCGCCCGACCGCGTCGCGATCGTGGTCGAGCCCGCCCGTCAGGCGCACCTCGCCGACGTGATGGTCCGCGCGTACGCCCTGACCCCGCGCGAGCGCGAGATCACCGGTCTGGTCCTGCGCGGCCTGTCGACGGCGCAGATCGCCGAGCTGCTGCACATCACGCCGTACACCGTGCAGGACCACCTCAAGTCGATCCTGGCCAAGGCCGACGTCTCCAGCCGCCGCGACCTGGTGGCCGAGCTCTTCGGACGGCACTACGCGCCGGAGACCAGGGCCGGGGCGCTGCCGAGCCCGTACGGCTGGTACGCCCCCGGCACCGGAACGCCGCAGCCCCGGTGAGCGCGGCCAGGATGTGCGCGGGCTTGCCCTGAGGGTCAGGATGGACCTATGCGCACACTCGGCATCGACTTGGCTGCCGAGCCCGCCAAGACCGGGGTCTGCCAGATCACCTGGGGGCCTGGTCTCGCCCGCGTCCAGCTGGAACGCGGCGCGGACGACGACCGGGTCCGCACGTGGTTGCTGACACCCGGGATCGACAAGGCAGGCATCGACTGTCCCTTCGGCTGGCCGCAGGCGTTCACCGCCGCGGTCACCGCCCACCAGCGGCACGCCGCGTGGCCCGGACGCGACGCGGAGGACCAGCAGGCGTACCGGCGCTCGCTCAGCTACCGCATGACCGACCAGATGCTCAAGGACGAGGGCCACCGGCCGCTCAGCGTGTCCACCGACCGCATCGGCGTGACCGCGATGCGTTGCGCGCTGCTGCTCGACGAGGTCGGGCAGGCGCTGGGACGAAGCGTCGACCGGGCGGGCGCGGGCCTCGCGGCGGAGGTCTACCCCGCGGCGGCGCTGCGGGCCTGGGAGCTGCTGCCCCCGACCGGCTACAAACAGTCCGAGCACGGCCGCAACGCCCGGGAGCAGATCCTGGGCGAGATCGGCGAGGCCGTCGGCCTGGAGCTGGACGACGAGACGACGAAGCTGTGCACCGACTCCGACGACGCCTTGGACGCGCTCGTGGCCGCACTCGTCGCACGCGCGGTCGCGCTGGGCCGGACGACGCGCCCGCTGTCCCCCGAGGCGGTCGCCAGCGCGGCCGTCGAGGGCTGGATCCACGTCCCCACGTGCGAGCTGGGTGAACTCGCGGGCTGATCCACGCACGACACGCACGAGGGCGGGGCGGCCGCCCCTGGGGGCGGCCCCCCCCCGGGGGCCCACCCCCACGGGCCGGGCCCCCGCCCCACCGGCACGCGGGGGGGCGGCCCGCCCGGCCGCCCGCCCCGCCCTCGTGCGCAAACGACCAGGTCAGCGGCCCAGCAGCGCCGCCACCGCCTGTGCGGTCGCCGGGTGCCGTCCCACCAGGGCCAGCCCGTCGGCGCTTGCCGCGCCAGGATCGGCCCACGTGCCCTCGCAGCCGAGCAGGTCCGCGACCGCGTCGCAGGTCGCCGGGTGGGCGGCCAGCAGGGCGAGGCCGACACCGCCCGCCTTGCCGCGCCGCGCAGCCGCGGGGACCTGCGCGGGCTCCCCCGCGCGCCACGGCGCGATCCACGCGTCGAGGTCCGCGAGCCGGCCCGGGAAGACCCGGCCCGCCTCGCGCACCAGCAGCGGCGCCAGTTCGGCGCCGTCCGCGCGCAGCGTCGTGATCAGCGTCGGGAGCCACGGAAGCAGCACGCGGTCCGGCAGCCGCCCGAACGCGTTCGACACCGCCTCGACGACGAAGTCGGACAGCCCCGGCACCGGTTCGAGGGCCTGCACGAAGCCGCTGAGATAGCGCGGGTACGCGGGCAGTACCAGCGGGTTCCCCAGCAGTTCGTCGCAGCGGGCCCGCAGCGCCGCGCGGGTCAGGCGCCCGAGGTGGAGCTGGGCGGCCCACAGCAGCGCGAGCTTGGACGGGTCCTCGGGGTGCGACTGCGCGACCGCGAGCTCGAGTTGCGTCCGGTCGCAGCCGAGCGACAGGGCGAGGCTCTCCATGCTGAACAGGAAGCCCAGCATGGCCGCGACCTGGCGGACCGTCGCGTCGTCGTCGGTGAACGCCGTCGGCAGCAGCGTGCAGTAGTGCGCGTACGCGGTTTTGACGAACGACTCGATCCAGCCCGGCAGTGTCGGCTCGCTGGTCCGGTAGTAGGCCAGCAGCCGCCGGACGCGGCGCAGCACCTCGGGGGCGCCGTCCACGGTGCGTTCGGCGGCCAGGAGTTCGAGGGCCCGCAGGCCGAGTTCGTCGGCGAGGCGGCGGCTGCCGAGGTACAGCGTCGCGTCCTCGACGCCCTCGAGGACGCTCGCCGCGGTGGCCTTGGGCCCGTACGCCGCGCGCCGCAGCCGCTGTTCGAGGACCTGCTCGACGCTGACGCCCTCGTAGCCGAGCTCGATGAGGGCGCGCTGGTGGGTGCCGAGCGCCAGGTCCCACGACTCCTGGATGGACCGTTCGCCGAGCCGCCGCTCCCCCATGATCGGCCGGGCGGCGCCGTGCGGCATCAGGTAGCGCAGCATCCACAGGACGTCGGAGCAGGCGGCCAGTTCGGGCCGACCGGCGATGTCCATCAACGCCCTTTGCACACCGCGCTGTTCGAGCTTGAGCCCGAGCGGAGCGAGCCGGTCGTGCACGTTGCGCGCCAGCGGCGGCAGCGCGTCGTAGCCGACCTTGCCGACGCGGTCGCCGCCCATCATGATCTCGACGAGGCGGCGTACGTCGCGCCGGCCCGGCACCGCGTCCTTCTCGATGCACGTGACGGCGGCGTCCTGGAAGTCGTACGGCGTGGGCCTGGCGCGGTCGCGCATGCCGGCCAGCAGGATCGACGTCTCGAACACCGCGATGGCGTCGGCGGTGGACGCCAGGTAGCCGTTGCGGCGGGCGGCGCGCACGATGTCGACGGACCAGCCCAGCAGTTCGGCCTCGTCGAGGCGGTCGATGACGGGCGGGCGCTGGAGGAAGCCCGTCAGCTTGTCCGCCGCGTCGTCCGGAGCCGGGGCCGGAGCTTGGGCCGGGATCTGCGCGGTCTTCTTCGCGACGGCCTTCTTCGCCGCGGCGGCCGTCTTCTTGGCCGCGCCCTGGCCGACCAGCCGGTACGGCGCGACCCCGTTGCGCTTCAGGTTCTTCTGCCACACGGTCGCCGCGATCGACACCGACCCCGCGGCCAGCCCGAACTGGGCCTCTATCGCGGCGTGGCTGGACGGGATCAGCCCGTACTGCCACTTCGTCCCGCCGGGCGGGCTGATGGCGAAGCCGTCCGTTCCGTCGACGCCGAACTCGTCGACGCGGCTCGCCGCGTGGAAGGCACCGCACACGTACAGGCAGTCGGCCGGGTCGGTCCCGGTGGCGGCCAGGTGTTCGCGCATGCGCGTCCACATGTAGCGCTCGCGGTCCTCGTCGACCTGGACGCGGCGGGCGTCGCCGGGGGCGAGGCGCCGGAACAGGCTGCCGATGAGCAGCATGACCTGCCGGTAGGTGGCGTAGTCGCTGTCCTTGTCGCCGAGCGGGAGTTCGACGTACTGGTGCCACCACTCGGACCAGTGCCGGACCCGGCCGTGGCGCAGCAGGTGCTCCTCCAGCTGGGCGAAGCGGGGCCGCAGGTCGCCGATCTCGACGCCGACGGCGTCGCCGTGCAGGGCGGCCTCCTCCTCGACGGGCGGTGCGTCGGGGTCAGCGGGCGCCTCGGGGGCCGCGGTGTCGCGCGGCTCCCACTGGAAGACGTGGTCGGACGAGCGGTCGACGAGGACGAGTTCGACGCCGGGGGTCTCCAGCGCGTACGCGATCGCCTGGTACTCGGCGGACGCCTCGGTGATCGGCGCGACCACCGACAGCGGCGCCCACTCGGCCGGGAACCCCTCGATCTCGGCGGCGAACGCCTGGACCGCCACCGGGAGCGTGCAGTTGCGCAGCTCGGTGAGCAACGGCGCCATGTCCTCGCACAGTTCGAGGTAGACGACCTTGGGCTGCTTCTCCCGCAGCCGCCGCGCCATGGCGAGCGCGGACGCCGGCGAGTGGTGGCAGACCGGGAAGATCTCGAGCGGTTCGCGGACGGCGCGGTCGACGTCGTCGACGATGCCGAGCAGGATCTCACCGAGCGCGTCAGGACCCTCGGCGAACGTCGCGGCGGCGTCCTGGAGTTGGGTGCGCAGCGCGGTGAACGACCCCTCGACGGAAGGCCCCGCGGCGGACCGGGTGACGACGCCGCTCATGACATGCTCGCGATCGCGTTGCGGCCGCCCTCCAGGAACTCCGGCCAGGCACCGCCCTCGTCCTTGCTGCGCGGCTCGACGACGCCGTGCAGGTACTTGTTGATGATGGCCAGGTCCTCAGGCTCGCGGCGGGTGAGCGATCCGACGAGCGAGGCCGCGAGCGTGCCCGCGGTCAGGGCGCGGTCGCCGAAGAAGTTGCTGTGCAGGATGGCGTCTTCGAGCACGCCGATCTGCTCGGCGGTGGACAGCGCCGACTCCAGCTTCTCGTCGTCGCTGCCCGCCGAGGCGGCGGCCGCGCGCAGGTCGGCGAAGCTCTGCAGCAGCACGTCGAGCAGCGTCGGCGGGACGTCCAGCTCGATCTGGTGGCGGCGCAGCAGTTCCTCGGTGCGGAAGCGGACGATCTCCGACTCGCTCTTCCTGTTCGTCACCACGGGGATGCGCACGAAGTTGAACCGGCGCTTGAGCGCGGAGGACAGGTCGTTGACGCCCCGGTCGCGGCTGTTCGCGGTGGCGATGATCGAGAAGCCCGGCTTGGCGAAGACGATGTTGTCGCTGTCCAGTTCGGGCACCGAGATGTACTTCTCGGACAGGATGGAGATGAGCGCGTCCTGGACGTCGCTGGTGGAGCGGGTCAGCTCCTCGAAGCGGCCGATGGCGCCGCCCTCCATCGCGGTCATGATCGGCGAGGGGATCATCGACTCGCGGGACTGGCCCTTGGCGATGACCATCGACACGTTCCACGAGTACTTGATGTGGTCCTCGGTGGTGCCGGCGGTGCCCTGCACGACGAGCGTCGAGTTGCGGCTGATCGCGGCGGCGAGGAGCTCGGCGAGCCAGCTCTTGCCGGTGCCGGGGTCGCCGATGAGCAGCAGGCCGCGGTCGGACGCGAGGGTGACGACGGCGCGTTCGACGATGCTGCGGTCGCCGAACCACTTCTGCGGGATCTCGCGGTCGAGGCCGTCGGACGGCTCGGAGCCGAGCACGAACAGCCGGATCATCTTCGGGGACAGCCGCCACGCGAAGGGCTTGGGCGCGTCGTCGACGGACTCGAGCCAGTCGAGCTCCTCGGCGTACTTGATCTCGGCGGGGGCGCGCAGCAGGTCGGACATGGTGGCAGGGCCTTTCCGGGCGGGGTGTCGGGGAGGAAGAAAAGGGAAGGCGGCCGGACTAGGCCAGGAACGCCTTGAGTTCGCGGACGAGCTTGGAGATGTGGCCGGAGATCACCGGCGTGCCGAGGTCCTTGAAGCGTTCGCGGAACCACGGGTTGACGCTGGCGCGGCCGCCGCTGGTCACGGACCCGACGGGGATGAACTTCGCGCCCGAGCGGTGGATGTTCGCCATGCTCTCGAACAGCTGCTCGTTGTGCCATTCGTAGAAGTCGGAGATCCACACCACGACGGTGTTGCGCGGTTCGGCGATCTTCGGCTGGGCGAGCGTCATCGCCACGGTGCCGTCCGTGCCGCCGCCGAGATTGGTGCGCAGCAGCGTCTCGAACGGGTCGTGCACCCACGGGGTGAGGTCGACGGCGCGCGTGTCGTACGCGATGAGGTGCACGTCGACCTTGGGCAGGCCGGCGAAGATCGAGGCGAGGATGGTGCAGTTGACCATCGAGTCGACCATCGAGCCGGACTGGTCGACGACGACGATCAGCCGCTGCGGCGTGGTCTTGCGGGAGGTGTGCCGGTAGTAGAGGCGGTCGACGTACAGCCGCTCCTCCTCCGGGCTCCAGTTGGTGAGGTTCTTCCAGATCGTGCGGTCGAGGTCGAGGTTGCGGAACACCCGCTTGGGCGGCACCGAGCGGTCGAGGGTGCCGACGGTGGCCTTCTCGACCTGGGTGCGCAGGACCTCGCCGACCTCGTCGACGAAGCGGCGGATGAGGGCCTTGGCGTTGGCGAGCGCGACGCCCGACAGGTTGTCCTTGTCGAGCAGCAGCTGCTCGATCAGCGACATGCTCGGCGTGAGCTGCGCGGCCAACCGCGGGTCGGCGAGCACCTCGCGCAGGCGCATGCGCTTGACGAGGTCGCCTTCGATGGCGCCGAGTTCGGGGCCGATGGGCGGGATGAGGTTGCCCAGGTCCGGAGTGCGGCGGCCGCGCCCTGTGCCGGTCGGGGACACGCCTTGGCCGCCGCTCGCGCCCCCGCCGCCACGTCCGCCGCGCAGGTCACCGGGCTTGCAGCCGAACGCGCGTTCCAGCCAGCCCGCGTCGGCCTGCCACTGGGCGAGCTGTCCGGCGCTGACGGTGCCGGAGCCGGTGGCGAAGACGTTCAGCAGCACCTTGGAGACGAGGGCGGCGCTGCGGACCTCGGCGGCGCGGTCGCGTGCGGCGTCGTCGGACGGCTCCTCCTGAGGGAGCATCAGGCCCTGGATCTCGTCGGCCAGTTCCGGGTGCCGCTGCACGACGGCGTCGATGGACGCCTGCGGGTCGAGCAGCGCGGGCGGCAGGCCTATGTCCTCGAGGACGGCCACGCTCGCGGACTCCAGCGACGCCTGCTCCTCCGGGTCGAACATCCGGGCGAGGAGGCGCCAGTACAGCACCTGGCGGCGGTTCTCGTCGGCGTCGGCGACCTGCGTCGCGTCCGTCGTCGTGTCCGTCGTCGCGTCCGTCGTCGTGTCCGTCGCGGTGGTCTCGTCGGTCATCGGCGCAGCAGCTTTCCCGCTCGTTCCCGCAGGACGGCGACGGCGTCGGTGGCGGCCTTTTCGGCCTTGACGCCCGCCGTGTCCGCGGTGCCGCCGGCCCAGGCGCCCGCGTGCAGCACGAGGGCCTTCTTCTTGACCGTCGCCTCGACGGCCAGCGGCTGGACGGCGAACCGCCCGGCGTCCCAGCGCAGCAGGCCGATGCAGGCCGTGGACGCCGCGACGGCCTCGGGGGTGAGCGGCCCCGCGGTGGGGATCCGGTCGATGTCGACGGGGAGGTTGTGCCCCGGGAGGGCGAACACGGTGGCGGCGTCGTCCCGTTGGACGCCGTATCCGTCGAGGAACACCGGGACGGCGATGCGCGCCGGGTGCCGGTCCAGCGGCGCGGCCGTGGAGGCGGCCGCCTTGGGGAGCGCGACGCGAGCGGTGGCGAACGGGTCGGCGGGGTCGCCCTGGCGGGCCTGCGCGTCGTCCCAGAGCAGGTCGCCCTCGGCGGTCAGCGGCATGCCGTCCAGGTCCATCGACCGGCCTTCGCTGACGGCGGCGAGCAACGCCATGTGCGGGCGCAGCAGTTGCCACACGCCCATGCCGACGACCGTGTCGGGCTTGGGCGCCGAGACGCTCGCGCGCACCAGGCGCGGCGTGCTGCCGTCGGCGGGCTCGAACACCGCGTGCACCTGGGCCTGGACGGCGGTGGCGTGCTCGTGGAGGTCGACGCCGAGCGGCAGCAGCCGGCCGGAGACCGGTTCGGCCGGTGCGGCGGTCAGCGCGCCGGGCCGGGTCAGGAGCATGGCGCGCGACCACAGGTCGGCCCAGCGGCGTACCGGCACCCGTTCGAGGGCGGCGCCGGGGCACGACGCGGCGAGTTCGGCGGCGAACCCGTCCAGCAGTACGGCGAGTCGGCGCAGCGCGGGCTCGGGGAGCATGGCCGAGACGACCTGGGCGGCGCCCGCGACGACGTCGTGGTCGAGGCCCTGCCACCCGGCACGGGCCAGGTCGGCGAGCCAGGACCGGGCGGCGGCGAGCAGGTTCGGCGAGGCGGATTCGCTTGCGGGAAAAGGCTGTTCGTCGGGTCGCACGCGTCCGGTGGCCTCGTCCGCGCGGGCGGTGAGCGCGTCGTGCACGGCGCCGAACACGGCGGTGCGGGCTGCGGCGAGCGCGACGAGGTCGTCCTCGCTCGCGGCACCGGCGGCGGCCTTGTCGGCGGCTTCGGCGACGCGCTCGGCCAGCGGGGTGCCGGCGACGGCGTCGGCCAGGCCGGTCAGTGCCGCGGCCTGGGCGGGCTGGGGGCGCAGCAGGCCGGCGACGAGCGTGCGGTCGAAGGCGTCCACGGCGGCGAGCGCCTCGTCGAGGCCGGCGACGGGTTCGGTGAGCAGGTCGACGCGCATCAGGCCACCGCCGTCCGGGTCGGCGGGAACCACTGCATCTCGGGCAACGGCGCGGTGGTCGCGGCCAGTTCGAGGTAGGCCAGGTGCCGCAGGAAGCGGCTGAACACCGGCGCGGCGGCCGAAGTGTCGCCCTGCGCCGGGCGGGTGGCGCGCATGGTCGAGCTGATGCTGCCGGCGGTCGGCGCCGCGTCGGCGAGGTCGACGCGCAGGTAGCGGCCGACGCGGTCCCCGCCGTACTGCAGCACCGCTTCGGCGATCAGCGCCTCGATGTGCTTGCAGAACGAGCCGCGGGCGCCGCCGCACGGGCGGTTGTTGTTGGTGCTGCACGCGAACGCGAAGGTGCGGACGGCCACCGACGAGACGTACACGCGGCTGATGTCGGAGCCGCTGGACACCACGCCCTGCAGGCGGCCGTCCGCCAGTTCCACGAACGGGACCTTGGCCAGCTTCCGCGGCCGCGCGGGCGGGACGACGCGCGCGGCGCTGGCCTCCTCCCAGCGGCTGTCGGGGTCTGCCGAGTCTGAGGGCAGCACACTGCCTCCTTTGCACCAAGGGATGTCCGCACCGGATCGGTGCGATGCGGAAGAACCTAGTGCCGGCGACCGACACCCCGCGGCGCCATGATCGTTCACACGGTATGAACAGCACCCGCACCGCCGCACGCGTCCTGCTCGGCGCCGCCGTCACCGCCGCCGCGCTGGCCGCGACCGCCGGATCCGCCCACGCGTCCGGCCTCCCCGCCCCCAAGCCGGACCAGGGGCTCGGCGGCCTTCTCGCGCCCGACGCCGCCGCCGCTCCCGTCACCCACATGTTCGACCCCGGTGCGCAGAGCAGCACCACCCCGGCCGGCAACCGCTGGTACGAGGACGAGGCCAACGCGGGCCGGCTCGGTTCGCTCCTCGGCACCGACTGGGCCGAGTAGGAGCACGTGGTCTCCCGGCGGGCGCATTACAGCGTCCGCCGGGCCGGCGCCGGGGTCAGTCCCGTGCGCCGAGCTCCTCGTCCAGGCTGCGCTGCACGTAGCCCATCGCCGTCGCGAACTCCGGGTCGCCGAGCCGCCGGTACTGCTCGCCCTCGTCGACGTCCTCGACGTGCGACTGGATCCACCACAGGTTGCCGAACGGGTCGCGCACGCGCCCGACCAGGTCACCGAAGAACAGTGCCGTGACCTCGGTGACCGAGGTGCCGCCGGCCGCCACCGCGGCGGCGTGCACGGCGGGGGCGTCCTCGACGAACACCCGCAGGAACGCCGGCGTCTCCGGCCAGCCCGGCTTGGCGTCGAACGCCATCACCACCGCGTCGCCGATGCGGGCCTCCGCGTGCCCGATGCTGCCGTCCTGGTCGACGAAGCGCCCCATCTCCTGGGCGCCGAACACCTTTCCGATCCAGTCGAGCAGCGCGGCGGTGTCACGCGTGATGATCCACGGGGTGACCGCGGTGTAGCCCTCGGGCTGGTGACGGACCGTCATGGTGGTTCCTCCTCGGCGGGCGGGGTGCGCGTGGTTCCGGCTGTCGGGATCACGCTACGACGCAAACAGGCACGGTTCGTTCCTATTCATCGGCGAAAGCCTGGACGCGCGGCGGGCGTTGCCGCGATGTTCGCCCATCCGCCGCGAAGCGTTCACTAGACACAACACTGGGCCTTGTTTTCTTGTGTCCTACTCAATACGGTCGGCCGCGGGCGGGGGCAGGCGACCGCGTACAGGGAAGAGGACACATGGCGATCTCCCGCAGATCTGTACTGACCGGTGGCGGCGCGGCCGGTGCCGCGCTCCTGACCGGGGGCGTGGCCGCCCCCGCGGGGGCCGCGGCGGCGGAGGCCGACGGCACCGCGGCGGCCGCGCCCGCACCCGGTTCCGCGCTGCTGTGGGAGCAGCCCGGCCGGATCGGCGCGCCGAGCGTCACCGGGCTGCACCTGCAGTTCGGCGCCGACGCGTCCCGCGAGGTGGTCGTCTCGTGGCTGACGCCGCAGCCGGTCTCGAAACCGCGCGTCCGGTTCGGCACGGTCGAGGACGGCTTCGGCCGCACCGTCGACGCGGAGACCCGGCACTACCGCGACGGGCTGTCCGGCGTCGAGGTGTTCGTCCACCACGCACGCCTCGACCGGCTGCGCCCGGCGACGCGCTACGTGTACTTCGCGAGCCACGAGGGGGCGTCCCCGGAGACCGGCGTGTTCGACACCGCGCAGCGCGGCCGGCACGCCTTCACCTTCACGAGCTTCGGCGACCAGGCGACCGCGAACCTGCGCAAGGAGGTGAAGCTGCCGCCGGGCACCCCGTCGCCGAACGGGCCCTACCCGCTGTACTCCAGCAACAACATCGGCACCCAGGCGTCCGCCGACATCGTGGCCGCGGTCGAACGCGTGTCCCCTCTGTTCAACCTGGTCAACGGCGACCTCTGCTACGCGGGCGTGGCGGGCATCTTCGGCCAGGACCGGGTCGCCACGTGGGCGGACTGGTTCATATCGAACAGCCGCTCGGCGCGCTTCCGCCCCTGGATGCCGTGCGTCGGCAACCACGAGAACGAGAAGGGCAACGGCCCGCTCGGCGCGGCCGCCTACCAGGCGTACTTCACCACGCCCGACTCCGGCACCGACCCGGAGATGAAGGGCCTGTGGTACTCGTTCACCGCCGGCTCGGTGCGGGTCATCAGCATCGCGAACTGCGACGTCGCGATCCAGGACGCGGGTGACAGCTACATCCGCGGCTACTCGGGCGGCGCGCAACGGCGGTGGCTGGAGAGCCAGTTGCAGCAGGCGCGCGCGGACCGGGAGATCGACTGGGTCGTGGTGTGCATGCACCAGCCGTTCATCTCCAGCGCGCGCAGCAGCAACGGCAGCGATCTGGGGGTGCGCGAGGCCTGGGGTCCGCTGTTCGACCAGTACGGCGTCGACCTGGTGGTCAGCGGCCACGAGCACCACTACGAGCGGTCGCACCCGCTGCGCGGCCGGCTGCCCAACGAGACCCGCACGCCGACGCCCGCGGCGACCGGCAAGGACGTCATCGACACGTCGCTGGGCACCGTGCACATGATCATCGGCGGGGGCGGCAACTTCGCCACGTCCCACAACAACCTGTTCGACCGCCCGCAGGGCCGGGTGATCGTGGCGCGCAGCGACAAGGACAGCCCGGTCCTGCCCGGGCACAAGGACTCGGTGTGGGTGACCGAGGACGCGCCGTGGGCGTCCGTCCAGGACCGCGAACACCCGCACGGCTTCGCGGCGTTCGAGGTCGACCCGGGCGACCGCAAGTCGGGTCGCACGCGCATCAATGTCACCTACTACACGTTCCAGGGCCCGCACGCCGACCTGGTCCCGGTCGACCGGTTCACGCTCGAGCGGCCGCGCTCGGACGCACACCGCTGACCCGCCCAGGCGGGAGCGGGAACTCCGGCCCCACAGGCCCACGTTCCCGCTCCCACCCGGCCCGCACGACGGCCCTGGGCCGCCCCGCCGCGCCTAGACTCGCACCATGATCCAACCGCCCCCCGAACTCCGCACCGATCGACTGCTCCTGCGCGCGTGGCGCGACGCCGACCTGGACGCGGGGCTCGCGGAGATGAACGCCGATCCGGACGTCATGCGCTTCATCGCGGACGGAACCACACGCTCCCGCGAGCAGTCGGCGGCCTTCGTCGCCGACCAGCGCCGCCGCTGGTCCGAGGCCGGATTCGGGCTGTTCGCCGTGGAGCGGGCGGCGGACGGCGAGTTCCTCGGCTGGGCGGGGCTCGCCGTCCCGGAGTTCCTGCCCGAAATCCTGCCCGCCGTGGAGATCGGCTGGCGTCTCCGCCGAGAGCACTGGGGACACGGCTACGCGACCGAGGCGGCCCGCGCGGTGCTGCCGTTCGCGTTCAGGGACGTGGGCCTGGACCGGCTCGTGAGCATCCGGCACATCGACAACGAGGCCTCCGCGCGGGTGATGGCCAAGCTCGGGTTCACGCCGGTCCTGCGCACGGTGGTGCCGTCGCACGGCCGTCCGGTCGAGGTGTCCGCACTGACCCGCGCGGAGTCCGCGGCGGCGGACGGGTCCGCCTAGACGGTGCTGTAGGCCGGCGCGGTGCGGGTGCCTCCCGCGGAGGCGCCGGCGACCGCGGCGATGGCGTCGGCCAGCGGGGTGATGTCCTCACGGCCGAGGGTGCCGATGCTGACGCGGATTGCCGAAGGGCTGGCCAGGCGGAAGCGGCGCCCGGGGCCGACGAGCCAGCCCTGGGCGAGGAGGCCCGCCACGGCGGCGGTTTCGTCGCGGACGGGGATCCATACGTTGATGCCCGAGCGGCCGTGCGCGGGCACGCCGCGTTCGGCGAGCGCGTCGACGAGCCAGGCGCGGCGTTCGGCGTAGGCGAGGCGCGCCCGTTCGATGGCGGCGGCCGTGTCGGGGCGGGTCCAGGCCTCGGCGACGGCGTACTGGAGGATGTGGCTGACCCAGCCGGGGCCGAGGCGCAGCCGGCCGGCGATGCGGCTGACGGTGGTGGCGTCGCCCGTGACGACGGCGCAGCGCAGGTCGGGGCCGTACGCCTTGGCGGCCGAACGCACGTGCACCCAGCGGGTGGTGGCCGGGCCGAGCGGGTGGAGCGCGGGTCCGGCGACCGCGTTGCCGTGGTCGTCCTCGATGAGCAGGACGTCCGGGTGCCCGGCCAGGACCGCGCGCAGCGCCTCTGCGCGTTCGGCCGAGACGGCCGCGCCGGTGGGGTTCTGGGCGCGGGTGGTGAGCACGAACGCGCGGGCGCCCTCCCGGAGCGCGGCGGCGACCTCTGCCGGGTCGGGCCCGTCGTCGTCGAGCGGGACCGGGCGCGGGGTGAGGTTGAGCGCGGCGAGCATGTCGAACGACGCGGGCCAGCCCGGGTCCTCGACCGCGACGACGTCGCCGGGGCGCAGGTGGGCCATGAGCGCGCGCTCGATGGCGTCGAGCGCGCCCGAGGTGACCACGAGGTGGTCGGCGGACAGCCCGTCGGCGGCGAACGCGGCTCGCGCGGCGGCCTCCAGGGGCGGGTAGATCGCGGGGTGCGTGTAGAGCGTGCGCCAGGTCGACGGGTCGGGGAACACCAGGTCGGGCAGCAGCGCGGGGTCGGGCTCGCCGTCGGCGAGGCGGCGGGCGCCGGGCGGGGCGACGGGTCCCGCGGCGTCGCGGGCGACGGCGGCGGGGCGCTGGCGCACGCGGGTGCCGGCGCGGCCCTGGGTCTCGACGATGCCGCGGTCGCGGAGCAGGCGGTAGGCGGCCCCGACCGTGTTGGGGTTGACGCCGAGGTCGGCGGCGAGGGCGCGCACCGGCGGGAGGGTGTCGCCGGGGGCGAGCTCGCCGTCGCGCAGCGCGTCTTCGACGGACGCCGCGATGTCGGCGGCGGTGCGTCCGGTGAGCGCCACGGCTGTCCTCCTGCGCGGTGGTTCGGTCGTACGTGATGCGGGCGGCGGGCGCGTCGTGCTTGTTCCGGCCCGGTCCCCCACCCCGCACGTTACCGGGGTGGCCGGGATTCCCATTGACACGCCTCCCCGCCCTGCGCCTATTGTACTGCCACGTAAGCACGATTGAACTAGTACAAAGAAGGTCCTGCCATGACCGTCGCACCCGAGGCCCCCGCCGTCTACTCCCGCACCGGCGAAACGACCCCGACCCGCTACCGCGACCGCATGCGCTACGACGCCGACACCGTCCACGCGATCCTCGACGAGGCCCTCGTCGGCCACGTGTCCTTCGTCGCGTCCGGGCGGCCGCACATCCTGCCGCTCGTGTTCGGCCGCGACGGCTCGCGCGTCTACCTGCACGTCTCCTCCGGCTCGCACCTCGCGCTCGCGGTCCGCGACGCCGGTGAGGAAGGCCTGCCGGTGTCCTTCGCCGTCACGCACGCCGACGCGCTGGTGCTCTCCCGCTCGGCGATGCACCACTCGCTCGACTTCCGCTGCGTCGTCGCCCACGGCCCGCTGCGCCGGGTCACCGACGAGGCCGAGACCGCGCACGGCTGGTCGGTGCTGCTCGACCACATGGTCCCGGGCCGCAGCGCGGACACCCGGCCACCGAGCGCCAAGGAGGCCGCACAGACCGGTCTGTTCGCGCTCGACCTCGACGCCGTCGCCGCCAAGGTGCGGTCGCACGGCCTGGCCGAGGACGAGGCGGACCTCGCGCTCGACCACTGGGCGGGCGTCGTGCCGCTGCGCACCGTCGCCGACGCGCCGCGCCCGGACGCCGGCGTCGACGGTGAGGTCCCGGCCTACCTGGCGGCCTGGCTCGCGGACCGCGCCTGATGGACGAACGCGCGCTGCTCCGGCAGATGCTCGCCGCCCAGCAGGCCGTCGACACCCCGCAGACGTTCGCGATGAGCGGCCGCGAGTGGGACGTCCTGCCGGGCGTCTACGCGCCGATGTTCACCCGCGCCGCGGAGTTCTTCGCCGGCGCGCTCCCCTACCCGCGGGGCGGCGCGTTCCTCGAGATCGGCTCCGGGACCGGCGTGATCGCGGTCACCGCCGCACTGTCCGGGTGCGCGCGCGTGACCGCGACCGACATCAGCCCCGAGGCGGCCGCGAACACCGCGATGAACGCCCGCCGCCACGGGGCCGATGCGGTCACGACCGTGTGCGGCGACATGTTCGCGCCGCTCGCCGACGGCGACCGCTACGACCTGGTCTTCTGGAACTCCAGCTCGCTGCCCACGAGCCAGGCCTGGCCGGAGACCGAGGGCCTCGGCCGCGCGATCACCGATCCCGGCTACCGGTTCCACGACGCCTACCTCGCGGGTGCCGCCGACCACCTGACGCCCGACGGCCGCCTCATGCTCGGCTTCTCGAACGTCGGCGACCGCGCGCACCTGGACCGGCTTGCCGACCGGCACGGCTGGACGATCCGCGCCCTCGACCGGGGCGAGGTCGTCTTCCCGGGCCGGTCGGGCAGCTTCGACCTGTTGGAGCTGACGCGGCGTACGCCTGCGGGCTAGGACCGGCGGGGGCGCGTGCCGATCACCACGGTCGCGTACCACTCCTCCGACTCGGCGATCTCGGTCTCGAGGCCGGCGCGCGCGAACGCTTCGGCGGTGTGCGGGGCCTGACGCTCGCTCGTCTCGATCAGCAGGTGGCCGCCGGGGGCGAGCCAGGCCGGGGCGTCGGCGACGACGCGGCGCTGGACGTCCAGGCCGTCCGAGCCGCCGTCGAGGGCGACGCGCGGCTCGTGCAGGCGTGCCTCGGGCGGCATGAAGGCGATCTCGTCGGTGGGGACGTACGGGGCGTTGGCGATCAGCACGTCGACGCGGCCGCGCAGCGCGGCGGGCAGCGGCGCGTACAGGTCGCCCTCGAACACCCGGCCGCCGTACGGCGCGACGTTCCGCCGCGCGCACCTCACCGCCGCGGGGTCGATGTCCGACGCGTACAGCGAGACGCGCTCGAGCCCGGCGGCGACCGCGGCCCCGATCGCGCCGCTGCCGCAGCACAGGTCGACGACGACCGGCCCGTCCGGCGACGCGGACGCCTCAGTCGGGATGGCCGCGGCCCGCACGGTGGCCTCCGCGACAAGGAACTCGGAGCGCACGCGCGGCACGAACACGCCCGCGTCGACGGCGATCCTGAGCCCGGCGAAGCGGGCCCAGCCCAGCACGTGTTCGAGCGGGAACCCGGCGGCCCGGCGTTCGGCCATGGCTGCGGCGACCGCGGGCGAGCCGGCGGTGTCGAGGATCAGGCGCGCCTCGTCCTCGGCGAACACGCAGCCGGAGGCGCGGAGCATCGCGACCAGCACGGCGGCGTCCGGCGTGGCCGGGGCATCGGAAGGCGGCCCGGACGGGGATCCGAGAGGAGGGCCGGAAGGAGAAGGAGAAACAGTCGACATGAGAGGGCCTTTCGAACCGACGAAGGGCGCTCCCGGGGCCGGCCCGCGGTCAGCTGCGGACGGCGGGCCCGGCATGAGGCGAGAGCACCCGGCCTGACACGGCGTTGATGGGTCTCACCTCCTCGCGGGCGTCGAGCGTCGCGGCGCGCACCGAACGGCGGCCGTCCAACCGTCCAAACCCTACTGCATGCGCCACGCCGCGACGCCGGCCGCGACGAACACCAGTCCGCCGCACATCCATCCGAACGCCGACCACAGGCCCTCGGCCGCCGACCCGATGACGCGGATCCGGGTGGGCTTGGCCGTGTCCTACGCGACCCCCACACGGTCACCGCGCAGCAGCTGCGCCGCCACGCTCCGCTCCCCCTCCGTCTCGCGGCCGTCGCGCGTCACACAGGCGACGGTGGCGAAGTAGGAGTAGGAGACGCCGTACTCGCTGACCGCGCCCGCCGAGCCCGGGTGACGGACGCGGGCCTGGCCTCGCTGCACGAGGCCAAACGCGGCTGAGCGTATTCGGGGTCTCCTCGCACGGCGCGGGACACGCTGCGCGCCGTCGCCTGGCCGACCAACGCAGGCGCTCCGCGCGGCCGCGCCCGTCGCGCGGTGGATCGTCGGCATCACCGCGTTCGGGGCCGCAGCGGGCCGAACGGGCGCGGGCCCGGGGGCGCGTGGTGCGCCGCCGGGCCCGTGGCCGGGTGTTGTCGGGGCTCAGTAGCCGTACGGCGCGGCCAATGCCTTGGGCCCGCCCGTGTTCTTCCGGCGCGCCACGCGCACCACGGTCTTGGAGAGCGCGACCGCCGGGGTGTCCCCGTCGCGCGCGATGATCAGCACGAACTCTGCGCCGGTGTACGGCTCTCCGTACAGCACCGCGTCGCACGGGCTCGGCGCCCACATGCCGTAGCCGTACGGGTTCGCCTGGGCCGCCGCGTACGCCGTGCCCATGGTGTACGGGTTCGCGGCGAACGCCGGCGGGGCCCCGTACGGACCGGGCGCGCCGTACGGACCCGGCGCCCCGTACGGCGCGGGTGCCGTCGGAGCCACCGGCGCCCAGGGCGCGTACGCCGACGGCGCCGCGAACCCGTTCGGCGCAGCCGCGGGCGTCGGCCCCGCGTCCGCCACCGCGTCGGGACGCTTCGTCAGGTCGACCGCGTCGGTCGCCTTGGTCGGTTCGACGGCGTCCGCGCCGACGCCCGGCGCGTCGGGCTCGGTGCGCGCGGCCGGCACCGCAGCGAGCTGGGCGCGCGGCGGCGAGGGCGGGAACATCCCGTACGGGGTCGGCGCCCAGTCGACCTTGGCCTGGAACAGCGGTTCGACGCGCAGCTCGTCGTCGGCCGCGTACACGGCGACGGTGTCGCTCTTCACGAACACGACCTGGGTACGCAGCGCCCTCGCGCTGTTGCCGCCGCGCAGGGCGCGGGCGCGCAGGTGGGCGCGCAGGCCGCCGATCGGGAGCGTGATCGCGGGGATCACCGTGAGGGCGAAGAGCACCCACCAGCCGACGGGGTCGAAGCTCTCCTCCTCGAGGCGCGTCCAGTCGCCGTCGACGAGGACCTGCACCGCCTCCCCCTTGCGGTACTCGTAGTCGTAGCCGGTCGAGACGCGGTCGAAGGACTCGCCGGGGATGTGCACCGTCACGGAGGTGTCGTCGCTGTCGACGACGAACCCGGTCACGGTCTGCGCCCGGCGCTCGTGCGCGCGGTCGTCGGCGATGGCGTCGACGATCGCCCAGACCGAGAGCAGCAGGACGGCGAGCAGCACGCCGCCGATGATCAGCCGCTTGCGGCCGCGCGTGACGGGTCGGCCGACCGGCGGGACCACCGCCGGGTTCGGCCCGGCGGCGTCGCGGGAGAGTGCGCGCTGCCGCCGGGTGCGGGCGATGCGCCACGCGCACTGGGCGGCCAGCACGACCAGCCCGAGCATGAGGACCCACCAGCCCCATGTGCCGCCGACGTCGCCGAAGTCGTCGGGGTAGAGCCAGATCGTGAAGCCGACGACCGGCAGGCAGGCGGCCAGGGCGAGGCCCGGCAGCGTCCACGCCGCGGCGAGCGCGAGGATGCTGAGGCAGGCGTAGGGCCCGGCCAGCCAGTCCGGTCCGCAGCCGCTCGACGAGTTGTCGCAGGCGGTGGTGGGGTCCTGGTCGGTCAGCCCGAAGTAGCCGACCGCGACAAGGAGGTAGGCGGCGTACGGAAGCGCCCACCACGGCGTGCGCAGGGCCCGCCACGGCGCCGCGTCGCCCGTGAGCCACGGGCGGAGCGCGGGCGGAAGTGCCTCGGCGGGCAACGGTATCCGGGGTGTCCGGGAGGGCGGTGAGGGCATGGGCGTGGTCACCAGCGAAGTATGGCGAAGACGCACGGGTCGACGCCCAACGTTCTGGACGGTTGGGTGCCGGAAGGCCCGCGCCACCTCGACCGGCCGCCCGATCCCGCACTGTCGGGGCGTGCCCCGTCCCGCGGCGCCGCCGAATGGGGGACACTCGTGGCTGTGACTGAACCGCTGCCGCACATCCGGAACGCCACGCCGTGCACGCACGACTGGGAGTCCATCAGCGCGAACACCTGGAAGTGCAGGAAGTGCGGCACGATCAAGCAGAACAACACGGGCGCGTCGGTCGGCGACCGCACGTGCAACCGCTGCGGGGGCATGGGCGGGATGTGGGTGTCGGTGCCGGAGGACCAGGCCGACGACCACCCGCTCGCGTACCGGCCGGAGGCCGGGGGGCCGCTGATCGAGCACGTCCCGTGCGCGTACTGCCGGGGCACGGGCCGCACGGGGATGCGCTACACCCCGTTGCGGACGCCGCCTCCCGCCGCCGAGTAGGCGACCGGTCGGCGCCTCGCGGACGCCGAGCGGACGCCGACGGGGCGCCGAAGGGGCGCCGGCTACGCGCCGAACAGGCGCTCGATGGCCGGAAACCACCCTGTCGGGCGCGCGGTAGGTGACTGGCTGGTAACCACCCGTAGGGGTGGGCGCGCACCACGGCGCCACGGTGAATCGGTAAGGTGACCCTGCCATAGACCCGACCGGGGGAACTCGTGCTGATCTACCACTTCATGCACCGCGTCGTCTCGCCCACGTCGCGGGCCATCTGGCGGCCCCACGTCGAGGGCCGCGAGAACGTGCCGAAGACCGGCGGGGTGTTGATCGCGAGCAACCACCTGTCGTTCTGCGACAGCCTGGTCATCCCCATCACCGCGCCGCGCCAGGTGACGTTCCTGGCCAAGGCGGAGTACTTCGAGGGCACGGGCATCAAGGGCGCCGCGACGCGGGCGTTCTTCGAGGGCCTGGGCGCGGTCGGCGTCCCGCGCGACGAGAAGCGCGGCGCGATGGCCGCGCTGGAGGCCGGCAAGGGCGTGCTCGACAAGGGCATGGCGTTCGGCATCTACCCGGAGGGCACCCGGTCGCTCGACGGGCGGCTGTACCGCGGTCGCACGGGTGTGGCGTGGCTCGCGCTGACCGCGCGCGTCCCGGTCGTGCCGGTCGGCGTGATCGACACGGAGAAGGTGCAGCCGATCGGGTCGCGCGTCCCCAAGCTGCGGCCCAAGGCGATCGTGAAGTTCGGCGAGCCGCTGGACTTCTCCGCGCACTACGACCGCAAGGACGTCGCCAAGGCGCGCCGCGAGGTCACCGACGAGATCATGGACGCCATCCAGAAGCTGTCCGGCCAGGAGGCCGCGGGCGTCTACAACGAGCGGCCCACCGAGGGCTGACCGGAAACGCACCGGGACGGACCCTTGCGCCCGCCCCGGTGCCGGCCCCCGTTCGGATCAGTCGGCCCGTCCCTCGCTGGGCCGGCGGATCGTTCCCTGCGCCGCCGCGCACAGCGTCTCGGTGCCGTCGTCTGCGATCGCGTAGATCTCGCACGCGCACAGCGCCCGCGAACGTCGGCGAGTTGTCGGCGAGGAACGCTGGCACGCCGCCGTGCACGAAGCCGTTCTGCCGGCGCAGGTCGAGCACGGGCGCGCCATCACGCTCCCTACTGGCCGGTAGTCACGGCGCTCATGCTCCCACGGGGCGCGACACGCGCACCGGGGCGCGTCCTCCTGCGGTACGCCGGTCGGCGGAGTTAGAGTCGGTCCTCCGCTTTGCGGTGATTTGCCCAGCCATCAGGGGGTTCGCTATGTCTCAGGTGGTACGCGCCGCGCTCGTCCAGGCGATGTGGACCGGCGACGGGACCTCGATGGTCGACGCCCACGAGGCGCACGCCCGTCGGGCCGCCGCCGAGGGCGCCCAGGTCATCGGCTTCCAGGAGCTCTTCAACGCGCCGTACTTCTGCCAGGTGCAGGAGCCCGTGCACTTCGACTGGGCCGAGCCGGTCCCCGGCGGCCCGACGGTGTCGCGGATGAGCTCGCTCGCGCGCGAGCTGGGCATGGTGATGGTCGTCCCGGTGTACGAGATCGAGCAGTCCGGCTTCTACTACAACACCGCCGCGGTCATCGACGCCGACGGCACGGTGCTCGGCAAGTACCGCAAGCACCACATCCCGCAGGTGCAGGGCTTCTGGGAGAAGTACTACTTCCGGCCCGGGAACGTCGGCTGGCCCGTCTTCGACACGGCGGTCGGGAAGGTCGGCGTCTACATCTGCTACGACCGGCACTTCCCCGAGGGCTGGCGGGCGCTCGGTCTGGCCGGCGCGCAGCTGGTCTACAACCCTTCGGCGACCAGCCGGGGCCTGTCGGCGTACCTGTGGCAGCTGGAGCAGCCCGCCGCCGCGGTCGCCAACGAGTACTTCGTGGCGGCGATCAACCGGGTCGGCGTCGAGGTGTACGGCGACAACGACTTCTACGGCACCAGTTACTTCGTGGACCCGCGCGGCCGGTTCGTCGGCGAGCCGGCGTCCGACCGCGACGAGGAACTCCTCGTGCGCGACCTGGACTTCGGGCTCATCGACGAGGTGCGCACGCTGTGGCAGTTCTACCGCGACCGACGGCCCGACGCGTACAGCCCGCTGACGGAGGCGTGACGCGTGGCCCGCACCCTGATCCGCGGCGGCCTGGTCGTCACCGCCGCCGAGGAGGCGTACGCGGACGTCCTGGTCGACGGCACCCAGGTGGTCGCGCTCGCCGCGCCCGACGTCGCCGAGGCGTGGCTGCCCGGCGCCGACCTGGTGATCGACGCGACCGACAGGTACGTGATCCCGGGCGGCGTGGACGCGCACACCCACATGCAGATGCCGTTCGGCGGTACCGTCGCCTCCGACACCTTCGAGACCGGCACGCGCGCGGCGGCGTTCGGCGGCACCACCACGATCGTCGACTTCGCGATCCAGTCGGTGGGCAGCACGCTGCGGGCCGGCCTCGACGCGTGGCACGCCAAGGCCGAGGGCGTGTGCGCGATCGACTACGCGTTCCACATGATCCTCGCCGACGTCAACGACACGACGCTGAACGAGATGGACCTGCTGGTCGACGAAGGCGTCACCAGCTTCAAGATGTTCATGGCCTACCCCGGCGTCCTCTACAGCGACGACGGGCAGATCCTGCGCGCGATGCAGCAGGCCGCGCACAACGGCGCGCTGCCGATGATGCACGCCGAGAACGGCATCGCCATCGACGTGCTCATCGCCCAGGCGCTCGCCGCCGGGCGCACCGACCCGCGCGTGCACGGCGAGGTCCGCAAGGCGCTGCTCGAGGCCGAGGCGACGCACCGCGCGATCGCGCTCGCCCGGGTCGCCGGCAGCCCGCTGTACGTCGTGCACGTCTCCGCGGCGGAGGCCGTCGAGGAGCTGACCCGGGCCCGCGACCTCGGCCTGAACGTGTTCGGCGAGACGTGCCCGCAGTACCTGTTCCTGTCGACCGAGGACCTGGCCCGCCCGGACTTCGAGGGCGCCAAGTACGTGTGCTCGACGCCGCTGCGCCCGGCCGAGCACCAGTCGGCGCTGTGGCGGGGCCTGCGCTCCAACGACCTGTCGGTGGTGTCGACCGACCACTGCCCGTTCTGCTTCGTCGGCCAGAAGGACCTGGGCCGCGGCGACTTCTCCAAGATCCCCAACGGGCTGCCGGGCGTGGAGAACCGCATGGACCTGCTGCACCAGGCGGTCCTGGACGGACACATCTCGCGGCGCCGCTGGATCGAGCTGGCGTGCGCGACCCCGGCGCGCATGTTCGGCCTGTATCCGCGCAAGGGCACCGTCGCCCCCGGCGGCGACGCGGACCTGGTCGTCTACGACCCGGCCGCCGAGTACACCGTCTCGGCCGCGACGCACCACATGAACGTCGACTACTCGGCGTACGAGGGCCGCCGGCTGACCGGCCGCGCCGAGACCGTCCTGTCGCGCGGCACGGTCGTCGTCGACCGCGGCCGCTACACGGGGCACGCCGGCCACGGCGCGTTCCTGCCCCGCGCCACCTGCCAGTACCTGACCTGACACCAGTCCACCGCCCGCAAGGAGCACCACGAACCATGGACTTCGGCCTGGTCCTGCAAGCGGACCCGCCCGCCTCCGAACTGATCCGGCTCATGCGCACCGCAGAAGGGCTGGGGTTCACGCACGGCTGGACGTTCGACTCGACGATCCTGTGGCAGGAGCCGTACGTCATCTACAGCCGCATCCTCGCCGAGACGACGACGATGCGGATCGGCCCGATGGTCACCAACCCGACCACGCGCGACTGGACGGTCACCGCGTCGTTGTTCGCCACGCTCAACGACATGTACGGCGACCGGACGATCTGCGGCATGGGCCGCGGCGACTCCGCCGTGCGCGTCCCCGGCGGCCGCCCGGCGACGCTCGCGCGGCTCGGCGAGGCGATGCGGGTCATCCGCGAGCTGGCCGAGGGCCGCGAGGTCGAGCTGCACGGCACGCGGGTGCGCATCCCGTGGGTGAAGGAAGGCTCGCGGCTGCCCGTGCTGATGGCCGGATACGGGCCGCGCGCACTGGAGTTGGTCGGGCAGTCCGCCGACGGGTTCATCCTGCAGCTGGCCGACCCGTACCTGACGGAGTACATGGTCAAGGCGGTGCGGGCGTCCGCCGAGCGGGCCGGCCGCGACCCGGACGCGCTCACCGTGGTCGTCGCGGCGCCGGCGTACGTGTGCGACGACGACCCTGCGGCGCTCGCGCACGCCCGCGACCAGTGCCGGTGGTTCGGCGGGATGGTCGGCAACCACGTCGCCGACCTGGTGGCCCGCTACGGCGAGCACTCCTCCGCGGTACCGGACGAGCTGACCGATTACATCAAGGACCGGCACGGCTACGACTACGCGCACCACGGGCGGGCGGACAACCCGGACACGACGTTCGTGCCCGACGAGATCGTCGACCGGTTCTGCCTGATCGGGTCCGTCGACACGCACGTGCAGCGGCTGATGGAGCTGCGCGAGCTGGGCGTCGACCAGTTCGCGATGTACGCGATGCACGACGCGCGCGAGGAGGCGATCACCGCGTACGGCGAGCGGATCATCCCGCAGTTCGCCTGAGCGGGTGCGGTCAGCGCGGCGGCTCGTGGTCGCGCAGCATCATCGTGTACAGCGGCCCGGCCGGGTCGGGACGTGAGAAGCCGACGGCGCGGTAGCCCTGCGCGGCCCAGAACGCGACGGCGGCGGGCGCGCTGGGACGCAGCGTGAGAGTGGTGCGCGGGCCCGTCCACGGGCCGACGAGCGCGCGGTGCATCGCGCGCCCGAGGCCTGTGCGGCGGTAGGGCTTGCGCACCACGAACTCGTAGACGGCGAACGTCTGGGCGCCGTCCTCGCGGGTCATGCGCGCGGGCAGCGGGTCGACCATGCCCGACCACCAGCGGGTGTCGGGCTGCAAAGCGGTGCCGAGGGCGAAGCCCATGGGCGTCCCGCCGTGGCGCGCGAAGACGAGCGCGAATCCCGGGTTGGCGAGGTGGCGGGGCAGCACCTCGTCGTCCCACAGCCGGGTGTCGTCGGGGCCGCGCAGGTAGGGGGGTTCGGCGTACACCTCGGCGTACAGGCCCACGATCGTGCGGCGCATCGCGGGCACGGCGACCTCGTCGGCGGTCAGGTGGTCCAGGGTCCAGGCAACGGGCGCGGGCACGGCGAACTCCTTTGTCGGGGACGGGGACATAGGACGTCGTGTGACTCGCGGCTTGATCGTAGACCCGGCGCGGAGCGGCCGGAACGCGCGGTTCGGACGGCTTCGGGCACACCACGGCCTAGTACTGTCACGACATGATCAGAAGCGCCACACGGTCCGACGTCCCGACGATCCTGGGGTTCATCCACGCCCTCGCCGAGTACGAGAAGGCGCCCGACGAGGTCAAGGCGTCCGAGGCCGACCTCGAGCTGCACCTGTTCGGCCCGGAGCCGGCGGCGCACGCGCTCATCGCCGAGGACGACGCGGGCACGCCGGTCGGGTTCGCCGTTTGGTACACGACGTTCTCGACGTGGCTCGCCAAGCCGGGCATCCACCTGGAGGACCTGTTCGTGAGCCCGGCGGCGCGCGGCGGCGGGCACGGCAAGGCGCTGCTCGTGCGGCTCGCGCAGATCGCCGTCGAGCGCGGCTACGGGCGGGTGGAGTGGAACGTGCTCGACTGGAACGAGCCGTCCATCAAGTTCTACCTGGCGCTCGGCGCCGAGCCGCAGCACGAGTGGGACAAGTACCGGCTGACCGGCGAGCCGCTCCAGCGCCTCGGCACCGCCTGAGCGGCGGTCAGGCGGTCAGGCGGTCAGGCGGTCAGCGGCTTGGTCCACCGCGTCCAGGCGGGCTCGGGGCGGTAGCCCTGCGCCTGCCATGCGGTCTGGCCGAGTTCGTTGCGGTCGAGGACCATGGCGTCGCCGCGGCGGCCGCCCAGCGCGGTGAAGCGGGCCTCGGCGGCGTCCAGCAGGAGGCGTCCGACGCCCTGCCTGCGGCGCGCCGGGTCGACGGCGAGGCGGTAGAGGTGGCAGCGCCAGCCGTCCCAGCCGGCGATGACGGTCCCGGCGATCGCGTCGTGCGCGTCGACCGCGAGCAGCAGCGCCTCGGGGTCGCGCTCGACCAGGCGCGTGACGCCGTCGACGTCGTCCGTGATGCTCGTCCCCTCGGCGGCCCCGGCCCAGAACGCGAGCACCGCGTCGGCGTCGTCGGGCCGCGCGGCCCTGATCCGGTAGTTCCCGTGGCCGTCGTCATGGCTGGTCATGCCCGAGTGTCTACCACCCGCCCCGTCCGCGCTTCGAACGGATTTCCGCGCGGCCGCCGTGTTGGTCCGTGCGGGTGTAGTGCGGTTCGCGCGCGCGGCGCTGTGCCGCTGGGCGGGTGACGGCGCTTAGGCTCGAAGCGCCGGGGGGCAGGACGAAGGGCGGCGGCCGACATGGCGACGGACTCCTCTCACGACACAGGCGCCGGCGCGGCGCACGGCGACAGTCCCGAGCCGCACGGTGCGCCGTCTCAGCACGACTACACGCACGCCTCGGCGGGCTGGGGCGCGGCCAAGAGCGTCGGCGAGGTCATCTGGAAGACCCGCGAACCCTTCGCGGCCCTGCGCGTGATGCCGGTGATGAACCACCCCGAGAAGGGCTTCGACTGCCCGGGCTGCGCGTGGCCGGACGCGTACGACGGCCTGCACCTTGACCTGTGCGAGAACGGCATCAAGCACGCCACCTGGGAGATGACCCCGAAGCGCGCCGACCGAGAGCTGTTCGCCGCGCACACGGTGCGGGAGCTGCGCGAGTGGAGCGACTTCGCGCTCGAGGACCAGGGCCGGCTGACCGAGCCGATGGCGTACGACCCGGACACCGACCACTATGTGCCGATCTCGTGGGCGGACGCCTTCCAGCTGTTCGCCGACACGATGCGCGACCTCGGCAGCCCGAACGAGGCCGCGTTCTACACGTCCGGACGCCTGTCCAACGAGGCGACGTTCCTCTACCAGCTGATGGTCCGCGAGATCGGCACCAACAACCTGCCGGACTGCTCCAACATGTGCCACGAGGCCAGCGGGCGGGCGCTGACCGCGTCGCTCGGCACCGGCAAGGGCACCGTGGACCTCCAGGACCTGGACGCGTGCGACGCGTGGTTCGTCATGGGCGTCAACGCGGCGTCCAACGCACCGCGCATGCTGACCGCGCTGGCCGCCGCCTATCGGCGCGGCACGCAGATCGTGCACGTGAACCCGATGCTCGAGGCGGCGTCCGGCCGCACCATCGTGCCGCACGACCTTCTCAGCATGGGCCTGATGCGGGCCGTCCGGACCGGGACGCTCGACCTTCAGCCGCTCATCGGCGGCGACATGGCGCTGATGCGCGGCATCGCCAAGGCCACCCTCGCCGCCGCCGAGGCGGGCGAACCGGCGGTTCTGGACGAGGAGTTCCTGTCCCGGTTCACCGAAGGGTTCGAGGCGTACCGGGACCTGTGCGCCGGCACCGCGTGGGAGGACATCGAGGCCGCGTGCGGCCTGCCGCGCGAACGGATCGAGGAGGCGGCGCGCGTCTACCGCGAGGCGGGGCGCACGGTCGTCAGCTGGTGCCTGGGCCTCACGCAGCAGGAGCACGGCGTCGACACGATCCGCGAGATCGTCAACGTCCTGATGCTGCGCGGCAACATCGGCCGCGAGGGCGCGGGCCCCTGCCCGATCCGCGGCCACTCCAACGTGCAGGGCAACCGCACGTGCGGTATCGACCACCGGCCGAGCGAGGCGTTCCTCGACCGGCTCGCCGGCGCCTGCGGCATCGACCCGCCGCGCGAACCCGGCCTCGACACCGTGCGCACCGTCGAGGCGATGCACCGCGGCGACGTGAAGGTCTTCGTCGGCATGGGCGGCAACTTCGCGCGCGCCGCGCCCGACACGGCGTACACGGCCGAGGCGCTGCGCCGCTGCGCGCTGACCGTGCACGTGTCCACGAAGCTCAACCGCAGCCACCTGGAGCACGGGCACCGCGCGCTGATCCTGCCGTGCCTGGGGCGCACCGAGAAGGACACGCAGGCGACGGGCGTCCAGTCGGTGTCGGTCGAGGACTCGATGTCGATGGTGCACCTGTCGAAGGGCGTCCGCAGGCCGGCCTCGACGCACCTGCTGTCCGAACCGGCGATCATCGCCGGGCTGGCGCGCGCCGCGCTGCCCGACAGCGGGACGCGGTGGCAGTGGTACGTCGAGGACTACGACCGCATCCGCGACACCATGCAGAAGGCCCTGGAAGGCTTCGAGGATTTCAACCGCCGGGTCAGGCAGCGGCCGAACGGCTTCCGGCTGCGCCAGCCGGCACGCGAGCGGGTGTTCCTGACGCCGTCCGGCAAGGCCGAGTTCTCGCTCGCGCCGCTGTACGACGCGACGCCGCCGACGGGGCTGCTGACCCTCGCCACGGTGCGGTCGCACGACCAGTGGAACACCACGATCTACTCCGACGACGACCGCTACCGCGGCGTGCGGAACCTGCGGACGCTGCTGTTCATGCACCTGGACGACATGCGCGAACGCGGCATCACGGAACTCGGGTTGATCGACATCACGTCCATCGCCAAGGACGGGACGCGGCGCACGGTGCGCGGGTACACGGCGCTCGCCTACGACGTGCCGCGGGGGAACGTGGTGGGGTACATGCCGGAGCTGAACATGCTCTGCGCGGCGGCTGACTTCAGCCCGCAGAGCGACCAGCCGCTGATGAAGCACGTGACGGTGGACATCGTCCCGGCGGAGCCGGGGCGGTGGGATGTGACGTGGTCGGCGGACGCGTCGTCGAAGGCGGCGCGGTCGGACGCTCCGGGCGCCTGACCGCGCCGCTCACGGGCGTCGCGTCAGGCGTCGCGCACGTCGGTCTGGTGGGCCCAGACCACCAGGCGGCCCGGGCCCCCCTCCCGTGGACCCGCGGCGATCAGAGTGAGGTACGCACCCGACCCGTTCTGCGGTGCGCCCGGCGGAAGCGGCACCGGCGCGGTGATCTCGCGGTCCCCCGGCTTCACGTCGCGGCCGGCGTCGACGGTGTACGTGTAGATGTGCGTTGTGGTCCTGACCGTGACCTTGTCGCCCGCGCGCAGGGCGGCCAGGGCGGCGAACGGGTCGCCCGGCTGCTCCGCGCGGCCCGTGAGCACGAGGTTGCCCCCGGCCCCCACGTTTGCGCTGCCCGGGTACAGGCCGACGTTCCCCTTGCCGAGCACTTCGTCGGAGGGGGTGACGAAGATGTCGCGGAACTGCGGCGCCGTGCCTCCGGGTTGGGGCAGGGCGATGCCGCCGACGGGAATCCATTGGATGTCGGGGTACGTGAGACACTGCGAGGGCTGCACGGACGACGGCGGGCAGGCCGAGGTCATCGGCGGAGCGGGCTTCGTGGAAGAAGCGTCCGCGCTTGTACCGGATGCCGTCGGGGTGCCGGACGCACCCGGCCGGGCGCTCGCGGTGCCGGTGCCGCCGGGCAGCACGGCCACGGACGCGCCGGCGGCCACAACCGCCGCGGCCGCCGCCGACACCACGGCGGCGGTGCGGCGTCGCGCGCGGATGCGGGTGCTGCGGTTGCGGGCCGCGGCGGCGAGGTTGCGCGGGGCGGTGCCTTCGGAGGCGGCGAGCAGGTGCCGGAGCGCGGCGGCGTCGTGGTCGGGCTCGTGCACGGGATGGGGGTTCATGTGTTCGCCTTTGCGAGGTGGGCGAGTTCGGCGGAGGCCAGATCGGGCGACTCGCGCAGTTTGCGCAGCGCCCGAGCGGCGGTGCTCTTGACCGTGCCAGGGGCGATGCCGAGCGTCTCGGCGATCTCCGTCTCGGGCAGGTCTTCGTAGAAGCGCAGGACGATCACCGCGCGTTCGCGCCGGGTCAGGCCGGCGAGGGCGCGCAACAACGCGTCGCGGCGGGCGTGTTCCTCGGCCAGGTCCACGTCGCTCGCCCGGTCGGGCGGGTAGGCGGCGGGGCGTTCGTGCGAGGGCTTGCGGCGCCACCAGTCGCGCTGGCCGTTGACGAGCGCCCGGCGCACGTAGGCGACGGGGTCGTCGCGCTGTATGCGGTGCCAGCGCAGGTAGGTGCGGGCCAGCGCGGTCTGGAGGAGGTCCTCGCCGCGGTGGTCGTCGCCCGCGATCAGGCGGGCGATGTGGAGCAGGCGGCGGCCGTTGGCGGCGACGAAGGCGTCGAAGTCGCGTGTGTGGGGCGGGTCGCCGGTGTGCGTTGCGTCAGGCGTCACGCGGTGCTCGTCTCGTGGGTCGGGTGTGCTTCGGTCACCCGCCAGACGAGCTCCGGGCGTACGAGGTTCTGTCGGACGGAGGAGTTTGTGCGGGCGCGCCGACCGGTCAGGCGTCCTTGCGCAGCATCGGCAGCAGCACCTCGTCGACGACGGACACCAGGAACGCGTCGTCGAGTTCCCCCGGCGCGGTGAGGTTCTGGTAGATCACCATCGAGGGCCCGACGCGGGCGGCCAGCGGCGTGGCCGCTCCGGGGCGGATGTCGCCGCGGGCCTCGGCCTCCTGGAGCACCTCGAGGAGCATGGCGCGGGTCGGGAGCGAGACGCGCTCGCGCATCATCTCGTGCGCGGCGTCGTGGTTCTGCTTGGCGATCTGCAGGGCGGCGTCGGAGGTCAGCTTGCAGGCGGAATAGAAGAACCGCAGCACGGCGAGCAGGTCGTCGCGCAGCACGCCGGTGCGGACGACCTCGGCCGCGGACGGCATGCGGTCGCGCAGCGCGTCGAGGATGAGGGCCTCCTTGTCGGCCCAGCGGCGGTACAGCGGGGCCTTGCCGGTGCGGGCCGCGTTCGCGACGCCGTCCATCGTCAGCCCGGCGTAGCCGACCTCGAGGAGCTGGTCGAACACCGCCTGGTAGATCGCCTCTTCGAGGGCGCGGCCGCGGCGGCGGGTGGGCACGGGGGCGGCGTCGGGCCGCGGGGCCGGGGGTGGGGTCGGCATCGCGGTCACACCTCTCACAAGTTCGCTGCGGGCACGGCGGTCGGGCCAAGTATCCCCGACCCCTTGTAAGAGACTTCCCAGTCTCCTATTCTCGAGTATTAAGAGACGCCTTCCGTCTCCTATCTTCCCGTCCTGTCTCCCGGGGGTCAACCATGTCCTCTTCCGCCGCCGCGCCCGCGGCCGGCCGGTCCGCCGCGCCGCGCGCCGACGCCCGACCACCCGGCGCCGACGCGCCGCGGGTACGCCAACGACCCGGGCTCGCACTCGCCGTCATCACCGGCTCGATGCTGCTCATCGGCATCGACGTCACCGTCGTCAACCTCGCGCTGCCCGACATGAGCGCCGCGCTGGACCTGTCCCCGACCGCGTCGTCGTGGGTGCTCAACGCGTACACCCTCGTCTTCGGCGGCCTGCTGCTGCTCGGCGGGCGGCTCGGCGACGTGTTCGGGCGGCGCCGGATGTTCGTAGCCGGCGTCGCGGTGTTCACCCTGGCCTCGCTGCTGGCCGGGCTCGCGCCCTGGGCGTGGGCGCTGCTCGCGGCGCGCGCCCTGCAGGGCGTCGGCGGGGCGTTCGTCGGGCCCAGCACGATGGCGCTCATCGTCAGCACGTTCGACGGACCCGCGCGGGCCCGCGCCATCTCCTGGTACTCGGCGGTGCTGGGCGCCGGCGCGTCCGTCGGGCTGGTGCTCGGCGGCGTGCTGACCGACCTGGCGTCGTGGCGCTGGGTGTTCCTGGTCAACGTGCCGCTCGGGGCGCTGCTCATCGCGCTCACGCCCCGTGTGGTCGCCGAGCCGCCGCGTCCGGAACGCTCGGGCGCGCGGCCGGGGTTCGACGCGGCCGGGGCGCTCACCGGAACCCTCGGCATCGGCTCGCTCGTGTACGCGTGCATCCGCGCGGCCTCGGACGGGTGGCACGACACCCGGACGGCGGCGGCGCTGGTCGTCGCGGTCGTGCTGCTGGCCTCGTTCGTCGTCGCCGAACGACGCGCCGAAGCGCCGATCACGCCGCCGCGGCTGGTCACCCGCGGCACGCTCGCACGCGTGCTGCCGGTCATGGTGCTGTACTGCGCGGCGATGTTCAGCGTGCTGTTCATGCTCGGCCGCTACTTCCAGGACGGGCGCGACTTCAGCCCCATCCGGGCCGGCATGGCCTTCCTGCCGCTGATGGCCTGCCAGTTCACCATGGCCAGGCTCGCCCCGGCGGTGCTCCGCAAGGTCGGACCGGCGTGGCCGGCGCTCGTCGGCTCGGTGCTGGCGGCGGGCGGACTGCTGTGGCTCTCGCAGCTCGGGCCGCACGACGCCTACGCCACGCACATCCTGGGGCCGCTGATCCTGATCGGCACGGGGGCAGGGACGGCGATGACGCCGCTCAACGCGTACGGCATGTCCGGCGTCGACCCGGCGGAGTCCGGCGCGGCGTCCGGGCTCGTGCAGACCGCCCAGTGGATCGGCGGCACCCTCGGACTCGCCGCGTGGGTCACGGTGTTCGGCACCACGACCCGCGACGCGGCCCCGGGCGCCGACCCGACGACGGTTCTCACCGACGGCGTCACGGCCGCGTTCGCGGGGGCGGGGCTTTCGGCGGTGGCGGCGGCGGTGGCGGCACTCGCGTTGTTCCGGCGTCAGGCGTCTCCGGGCGCCGCCAAGGGCTGAACGGAGCCGGCGGGCGGCGGGGTTGTGGCGCCCCGCCCCGCCGCCCGCCTCGGGCCTCGCGTCCGGCCTTGCATTCGGCCGCAGGGTCGTCAACCCAGCTTCAGAGCCTGCCCGTTCACCGGCAGCGCCACCGTGCGGTCGGGGTTCTCCGTCAGCCCCGTCAGCAGCCGCGTGTGCACCTCCCGGCCCGCGTCGCTGAGCACCGCGTCGTGGATCAGGAGCGCGCGGCGCGGCGCGACCTCGCGGACGTAGTCGACCGCCTCCGCGACCTTCAGCCACGGCGCGGCGGCGGGCGTCAGCAGCGTCGCCACCGGCTCCTCGGGCACCGTCAGCGCGTCGCCCGGGTGGAACACCTCGCCCCCGACGAGGAACCCGACGTTGTCGACGAGGGGGATGTCCCGGTGGATCGAGGCGTGCTTCGCGCCGTACACGTGCACCGGCACGCCGCCGATGTCCAACACGTCGCCGTGCGCCACGGCGTGCACCCGCCCACCGAGATCGGCGAACTGGGCCGCCACCGCGGGGTTCGTCCACACCTCGAGGTCGGGTTTCGCGTCCAACGCGGCACGCAACCGGTCCGGCACCACGTGGTCGAAGTGCTCGTGCGTGACCAGGATCGCGTCGGCACCCTCCATCGCGTCCGGATCGCTGAACGCCCCGGGATCGAGCACAAGGGTCACACCGCCGGCCTCGACACGAACGCACGAATGGCCGAGCTTCGTCAGGTTGAGCTGCATGAACGTACGGTACGCCGCGCGCGGGGCGATGTCAGAGATCAACACCACGGCCCCGGGCGGGGCCGCGCGGTGAGGCGAGGACGCCGCACCCGGTGAGGAGGCCGCCGTGATCGGGCAAGGCAGTGCGGTGCGCCGCGCGGCTGAGCGCCGACGCGGGGGCGGCCACGGTCAGAGGAGGGCGCCGCCTCGCGCGAGGAGTTCGGCCATGACCCGGCGCGGCAGCGCCGGGTGCGCCGCGGCCGCCTCAGCCGCGGCCTCGTCCTCCCCCGCCACGAGTGCGGCGACGAGGTGCGGCGGCAGCGCCGGGTGCGTGAGTGCGATCCGGCGCGCCCGCGTGTCGTCCAGGCAGGCGCACAGCGCAGCGGGCGTCGCGTTCGAGTGGGCGGCGACGGCGCGCAGCGCCTTGCGGGCGGGCGGTTCGTACGCGGTCACGGCCTCGAGGAGCGCCGCCGGCGCGTCGGGGTTGGCCGCCACCGCGGCGGCCACGCGCGAGCCGTGCCGGTCCAGCATCGCGTGCAGCTGACGGCCGCTCAGGCCAGGGTGCGGAGCGATCGAGAACAGCACCTTCGCGTCGGTGTCGTCGGCCAGCCGGTCGCGGACGGGCGGCGGCAGGTCGCGGCGCTGGGCGACGAGCATGCGCAGCACGGGGTTCGGGGACGCGGCCAGGTCGGCCACCTCGTCGGGCGACGCGTCGGCGACACGCGGGAGCAGGACGGGGCCGATCTTCGCCGTGCGGGTCAGCTCGGCGAGGAGGTCCAACGGGACCAGGGGGTTCAGGGCGACGCCACGCCGTACGTCGGGGCTCGCGTCGGCGGCGAGCCGACGCATGACGGCCTCGCCGATCGCGGGGTTCGCGGCCAGGTCCTCGCGGACACCGGGCATCGGATCGGCGGCGAGGACCTGGCAGGCGTCGGGCGGCAGATCGGCCCTGGCGGCCACCGCGCAACGCAGCAGCATCGACTGGTGCGCGGCGAAGTGTGCGACGGCACCGATCGGCGTGCCCGGGTTCTCCGACGCCCGCATGTACATCGTGTGCACCGTCGACTCATGGCTGCCGTCACACGAGGCGCCCGGCGGGAGCATGCAGTCGATGTGGGGGCAGTACGGGTCGTGGACGAACGGCGTCGCGTGCCGGTCGCACACCAGGCAGTGCCGCGCGGGCGGCAGGCCCTCACTGGAGGCGAGCCGCGCGAGCACCTCCGGCGGCGTGGCCAGGTTGTACGCGACCGCGCTGCGGACCTCGGCGTGAGGATGCGCCGCCAGGCGGGCGGCGGTCTCGGCGGGGGCCCACAGGGCGAGTTCGGTCACGACGCCGACGTCCGGGTCGGCGGCGAGCCTCTCGACCACGTCGTCGGGGAGGCCCGGGCACTCGGCCAGGCTTTCGCGACGGCGGGGGTCCGGATCGCTCGCGAAACGCCGCGCCCACTCGGGCCGCCCTCGGCCCGCGTAGAGCAGGGCGAGAGCCGTGTCGGGCCACACCTCGGGGTCGACGTCGTCAGCGGTCAGCCGCCCCTCGCGCGCCAGGGAGGTCGCCGCCGACTCCCCCTTCGCCGCCAACGTCGCGACATGCTCCGGCGTCAGATCCGCACGCTCCGCGAGGACCCACACCAGTTCGTCGTCCGCCGCGACGGCGACGAGCCGGCTGAGGAACTCCCCGGGCAGGTTCGGGTTCGCGGCAAGCCCGCGCAGCACGTGGTCCACGCCGCCATCGTGCCGCGCCACCCACGGAACGGCTCACGGTTTTCGGCCCCGACCGTCGCGGCCACCCCGTCGGCCGGAATCATGGCCGCATGGACTCCGAGGACAGCGCCCCGACCGTCCCTTCCGAACACCTCGTGAACCGTGCGGGGTTCTGGCCCGCGTACCTCGACCCGCTGCTCGGCACCGAGTTGGACCTGACCGAGGCGTTCGGCGACGACCCCGCCGACGTCGACGAGATGCTCGGGCTCCTCTACGGCCCGGACACCTCACCGCAGTTCACGCTCCCGCTCGCCGACGGGTACGCGATCGAGATCGACGTCAGCAACTACGGCGACGCCGACGACCTCGAGACCAGCATCTTCTACACCGTCGCCCACACGGACTGGACCCGCCCGGGCTTCCTCGCCACCCTCGGCATCGACGAGTCCGGACCGGGGCTGGCCTGGCCCGAGTTCCACACGGCCGTGCACGCGCCGGGCGCCTTCGACGCACACGAACGAACCCTGCTACGAGCCCCGATCCTCGGCGACGCCGCCACCCCACGCCCCGAGGCCGAGGCCTTGCTCACCGCCGCGTTCACCGCCTGCGGAGCGAACCCCGACGCCGTCTCCGCACTGGTCGACGCGGTACTCGACGGCGCGTACTTCGGCGACTCGGAATGGATCCACCCCGAAGGCGACGACACCGGCCTCCTCGTCTGCCAGGACTCCAACTCCGCCCGCACCCTCCCGATCGGCCAAGGCGGCCGAACCACCGATCAAGCCCGCGCCCTGGCCCGGGTGTTGGGGACGCTGGGTGAGGGAGACAGCTCCTGAGGCGCGGCTCGAAGGTGCCGGACCCGCTCCGCTTCGGCGAGGACGTCTGCGGGCTGCACCGTTCCTGGCCTGCACCGCTGTCGGTGGCCTCCCGCCCCTCCCGCTTTCGATTTTCGCGCGGCCGTCCCGCGCGTCAAGCCGCGGTGGATCTGACGCGGTTCAGATGGCCGGTCCCGGGTGCAAGGGGGCGGCTTGACCCGCGGGCCGTCCGCGCTGAACATCCTCGGCACCTGCGGGAGGGGCGGGAGGTGTGGCGCCGCTCCCTCGCTTCGCGTCGCCGGGCTGCGGCCCCAGCGTGGCGGGCGCCCGGCGCTGCCGGTCGGTGTCGGCCGGGCGCCGGGACGGGTCGCGCCGCCGGGCCGCGGTCGCCGACCTCTCACCTCTC
>NZ_JASAOI010000009.1 GCF_029953285.1 Yinghuangia seranimata
GTTCGGCCGCCCCAATGCCCGGATTTGGTGCGATATGAGACCCATGGAGCCCGGTCACCGGTCGTCAAAGGTGGTCGCCCGCCCCACGCTGGGACCGCAGCCCGGCGACGCGAAGCACGCATTGCGCCTCCACACCGCCTCCCCCTCCCGATAGTTGCCGCGGTTTTAAGCGCGGCCGGGCGCCTGTCAAGGCGCCCCCACCACCCCGGGACAGGCCACCTGTCGAGGACCGGTCCACCGCGCCTTGACAGGCGACCGGCCGCGCGGACAATCCCCAATCGGGAGGGGGAGATGGCCGCCGCCGACATGCAGGTCCGGGACGGTGCATGGTCTTCGACGTCCACGCCCCAACGACAAGCCCACCCCGGCAAGCCCGGGCTACTCCGCCTGATCCACCAGCCCCGCCCGCAATCGCTTGAGGTGCTGTCGCGTCGTCACCGCTATCACCAGCAGCGCAGGCAGCACGCCCACCGCCTGTATCCATGCCACCGACATCAGCCAGCGGGCCTCCGCGATCGCCCCGTCGATCTTGACGTCCGCGGGCACGCGAGCCGGCTCCCCCATCGCGATCACCATCCGCTCGAACCACGTTCCTACGAGCACCAGGAACATCGGGACGGCGAGCCATATCGGCCGGATCATGGTGCGCCGCGCCTCCCGCGTCCATGGGGATGCGTGGCCGGCGGCCGTCGACGAAGCGGCTCCGTTGCGTCGTCTCCTGAACGGAACCACGGCAGGGGCCGACGAGCCGTACCACGCTTCCCGGTTCCGGGTCACGAGCACCGCCCACCAGGCGATGAGGGCGCATGCGCACAGCGTCGTCCCCATCACCAGCAGGTCGGCCGTCCTCGCGTCCACGCTGGGTTCCGGGGCGAGATCCCACCGCGCCTGCAGAGTCGTGCGTTCGCTCGCCTCGTCGATGCGGGACGCCAGCTCGGCGCGCCAGGACCGATAGGCCCTGTAGACGTTCAGGTTCGCGAGAGCCACTGCCAGCCACGCCGCGGCGGCGGCCGCGGCGATGATCCGCATGCGCTTCGGGGTCGCGGGCCTCGGCGGCGGAGGGACCACCACCCAGCCGGACGGCCCTCGGCGCCACGACGCTCCTTGCGGCGTCCACGCCGGGCGTCCCTGCGGCTCCCCGGTCCCGTGATCCGACACGTCCACCCCCGCCTCGAAGCCCCCTCTCAGGCAAGGATCCTGACGCCCATTCATACCCACCAGCCGGTTGACGCCTTCGTGCGCCAACCGTCACCGTCCCGCGATCCCCCCGGCCGCCGAGAAGGCCGCCGTCGCGAAAGGCGACGGCGCCGCAGGCCCCTGAGCGGGGGGCCTGCGGCGCCGTCGTGGTGGGCCGCCTGGCGGTGCGGCGTGGTGTGGCGGCCCCGGCGGCGGCCGGCGGTCAGCCGCCGATGGTCCGCAGCACCGCGTCGGCCATCACCCGTTCGCCGGTCGCGTTCGGGTGGAACGGCACGGCCGGGGAGCCCGGCAGGGTGCCTTCGATCCAGCGGTCGGCGGAGCACACGTCGTGGCCCTTGGTCGGCGTGAGGGTGTCGACGTACGCCGCGCCGTTCGCCGCGGCCGTGTCGGCCAGCATGGTGTTGAGCCGGCCGAGGATCCCGCGCAGGTACTCGACGTCCCCGACGGTCACCGGCTGCTTCAGCAGGCAGTCCCACGCGTCGTCGGGCAGCACCGACGGGTAGCCCACGAGCACGATCTTGGCGTGCGGCGCCTTCGCGTGGATCTGCCGGATGACGGACGCGATCTGCGGCGCCGCCCCGTTGATGCGGTCGACGAGGGTGTCGTGCCCCCACGTCCAGGACCAGCTGCCCCAGTCCCAGTGGCCGTCCGCGTAGTGGTCCTTGCACGGGGTACCGAGCGGGTTGACGACCGCGCCCGCGATGCACGTCGCGATGACGTCGCCGATTCCGAGGTCGGACGTGCCGAGGTCGTTGCCGCCGATGCCGAGCGTCACGAGATCCGTGTCGGCCGAAACGGCGTTCAGCTGTGCGTCGTTGACCTTGATGAACGCGTCGTATTGGTCCTCGTTCATATCGGCGACCTTGGCCGCCGCGCAGGTGACGTCGCGGTAGTTGGAGACGCCGAGCGAGGCCGCGACGAGGTGCCCGTAGTTGTGGTCGGAACGCAGGCACAGCCCCGCCGACTGGCTCGGCACGCCGGCGCCGGCCGCGTACGAGTCGCCGAGCGCGACGTAGTTCCGGTACGCGGCCGAGCCGGCCGCGTCGGCGGCCGCGACCGGTCCGACCAGCGCGGACGCCGCCGCGAGGGCTATGGCGCCGAGCAGGACGGTGGTGCGCTTGCGGACGGATGTGAGCACGGTTCCTCCCGGGGGCGGGGAACGGGGCGGGACGGAGCGGGCATGCGGCGGAGCGACTACCGGCGAGTAAGTTACTTCCAGGTAAACGAGGAGTCCAGTAATTCGACACGCGAATTCGCAAAGATTTCCTCGCAGTTCGCCCGAGCCCGCCCGACGGGATTCCGCTCCGCTCCGGAGCGAATCGGATTACGCATTTCGCGCCACGGCGGAGCGAAAAGGAAATCGCGGGATGCGGAAATTCGCTGGGGCGCACGGGAGTTCCGGCGGAGTCCGGCCGGAGTTCCGGGCCGAGTTCCGGGCCGAGTTCCGGGCCGAGTTCCGGACGCGGCCGATCCGGCGTCCCGACGGTTGGTCGGGGCGGCTGTTCCGGCGGGGTGTCCGCACCATCCCTTCGACGTCCCCGCCTACGCTGGCGCGATGGGAATCACCGAGTTCGCCGCGATGGCGCGGGAGAGGCTGGCGGCGTTCCGCCCGGCCGAGGTGGCCGCCGGGCGGCGGGCCGCCGTGGTGCTGTGCGTCGTCGAGCGGGAGGGCGCACTGTCGGTGGTCGTCATCAAGCGCGCCTACCGGGGCCGGAACGCCGGGCAGTGGGGCCTCCCCGGCGGCCGTGTGGAGGACGGGGAGACCGCCGTCGCGGCCGGCTTGCGCGAACTCGCCGAAGAGGTGGGCCTGGAGCTTCCGCCGGACGCGGTGCTCGGCCGGCTCGACGACTTCCCCGCCGCGTCCGGATTCGCCATCACCCCCATCGTGGCGTCGACCGCGGACCCCGCCAGGCTCGTCCCCAACCACGAGGTGCACGCCGTCCACCTGGTCACACTGGACCGGCTCGCCGCCGACGACACGCCCTACTGGGAGCCGCAGCCCACCGGCTCGCCGCTCCTCCAGATGCGCCTCAAGCCCGACATGACCATCCACGCCCCGACGGGCGCCATGCTCTGGCAGTTCCGCGAAGTGGTCCTCCTCGACCGGCCCGAGACCCGTGTGGCCGACCTCCTGCAGCCTGACTGGACGCGGTACTGAACCGCCGGGCGCACTGGGCCCTTTCGGGCGGCATGGCGCTGACCGGACGTCCGGACGGGCCGCCGCTCGTCCCGGCCTCGGGCGGCGACCCGGCGGCGTGGCTGACGCGTGAGCTCGGCCGGTTCCGGGAGACCGCCGAGCGCTGCGGCCTGCCGGCCACCGCCGCCGGGCCGCTCCCGGACTGCCGCCTGCTCGGCGAGCGGGCGGCTCTCGGGGGCTTTGTGCGGCAAGGGCGTTCGTCGCCCGGCGGGGCCTTCCGGCTGATGCGCGCGGGTGACGGCGGGTGGCTGGGAATCAACCTCGCGCGGGCCTGCGACGCCGCCTCCGTGCCGGCTCTGACCGAGGGCGCCGTGGCCGAGCCTTCGCTTCGGGATCGCGACTGGGCGCCGCTCGAAGCCTGGGTCGGCACCCGCACCGCACGGGAGGTCTGCGAGCGGGCGCTGCTGTTGGAGATCCCGGCGGCCCGGGTTCCGGACGATCCGTCGGTTCCCCGACAGGACAGTGATGTTCCGATCGCCATCGGACCTCGCGCCCAGCCGCCCGCGCCCGGCGTGCCGCCGCTGGTCATCGACCTGTCCGCGCTCTGGGCCGGTCCGCTGTGCGCCCACCTGCTCGGGCTCGCCGGCGCCAGCGTCGTCAAGGTCGAGAGCACGCGACGGCCGGACGGCGCGCGGTTCGGGCCGGCCGCGTTCTACGACCTGCTGCACGCGGGACATGCGTCGGTCGCCTTCGACTTCGCGAATCCGGATGAAGTCGTTCTGTTGAAAGCCCTGTTGGCCCAGGCCGACATCGTCGTCGAAGCGTCGCGGCCACGGGCGCTCGCACGGCTCGGCATACGACCCGAGGATGTCGCCGCCCGTCGGCCCGGGCCGACCTGGGTGTCGGTCACGGCGTTCGGACGCACCGGCCCCGGGGCCGACCGGCCCGGCTTCGGCGACGACGTCGCCGTGGCGGCGGGCCTGTTCGCGCGGGACGCCGACGGAACGCCGCTGGTCTGCGGCGACGCCCTCGCCGATCCGCTGACGGGCGTGCGGGCCGCCGTCGCCGCGCTGAACGCCTACGCGGGCGGCGGCGGGGTGCTGCTCGATGTGGCGATGTCCGATGTGGCGGCAGAGGCGGCGGCGTTCTCCGGCGGCAGTGGGCGGACCGCTGAACCCGCTTGTGCAGCACCACCGTTCGCCCGTTCTCCCTCCGCTGCCGCCCGCCCGCTCGGCGCCGACACCGACGCCGTCCTCAAGGAGTTCGATCTACGGTGACCGACTCCCCCAGCCCCCGCCTCGTACTGCGCGACGTCGAACTGGACGGCGTGCGCCGCTGCGACGTCGCGATCGCCGACGGGCGCATCGCCGAGATCTCTCGGGCGCCCGGCGACATCGCCCCGACGGCCGCGGACGAACTCGTGGACGGGCGCGGGGGTGCGCTCATCTGGGGTCTCGCCGACCACCACACCCACCTGCACGCGCTCGCGGCCGCCATGGCGTCCGTCTCCTGCGGCCCGCCGAAGGTCACGACCGCCGACGCGCTGGCCGACAGGCTGCGCGACGCCCTGCCGGGCGCCGACGGCTGGGTGCGCGGTGTCGGCTACCACCCGTCCGTCGCGGGCGAGTTGACGCGGGACCGTCTCGACGCGCTGCGCCCTGACGTCCCCGTCCGGATCCAGCACCGCAGCGGCGCGCTCTGGTACGTCAACTCGGCCGGCCTGCGCGCACTCGGCCTGGAAACCGAATCCGCGTCGGTCCGCCCCCTGCCTCCCGGCGTAGGCACCGACCGCGACGGCCGTCCCGACGGACGCCTGTGGGACCTCGACGCCTGGCTCCGCGAGCGCATCCCCTCCCGGCTCCCGGACCTCGCCGAAGTCGGATGCCTGTACGCCTCGTTCGGTGTCACACACCTCACCGACGCGACGCCTGACCTCCCCGACGACAGTGTGCGCCACCTCGGCGAGGCTTCCCGCACCCGTTCGTTGCCGCAGGCGCTCACTCTCCTCGGCCTGCGGCCCGGCTCGTCCGTGTGGCGGGAAACACGCGACGGGCGCGTGCACTTCGGGGCGTCGAAGATCCACCCGCCGGACCACGACCCCTGGCCGTACGACCGCCTCCTCGCCCGCGTCCGCGAGCTCCGGGGCGAGGAGTACGCCAACGCGGTGGCCATCCACTGCGTCACGCGCGAGTCTCTGGTGCTGGCCCTGGCCGCGCTCGACGAGGCCGGCCCGCCGATGGTCGGCTTCGACCGGATCGAACACGCCGCCGTCGTCCCGGTCGAGCTGATCCCGCGTCTCGCCGCCAAGCGGCGCATGGTCGTCACACAGCCCGGCTTCGTCGCCGAGCGCGGCGACGCCTATGCGGCCGAGGTGGACCCGGCCGACCTGCCCGACCTGTACCGCTACCGCTCGCTCATCGAGGCGGGTGTGCGCGTCGGGCTGTCCAGCGACGCCCCGTACAGCGACCCCGACCCGTGGCGGATCCTGCGCGCCGCCCGCGACCGCACTACACCGTCCGGCCGCGTGCTCGGGCCGGACGAACGGGTCACGGCCGCCACCGCCCTGAACAGCCTGACGAACCGAGGCCGTCCCTCCGCCCGTCCGCCGATCCCGTTCGAGGCGGGCTTCGTCGCCGACCTGTGCCTGTTCCACACACCGCTGGCCGCGGCGCTCGCCGACCCCCGTCGCGACCTCGTACGCATGACCATCTGCGCCGGCCTGATCGCCTACACGTCGTCCTGACCGTCCGTCACAGCACCGAGCACCGAGCACCGGGAGGAGTTCGGCCTCCTCGTAGGCGAAGTGCGCCTCGAGTCCGGCGGCGACGGCGTCCAGCTCGGCGACGAGCGGCGCGGGGTCCGCGCCGCCGCGTTGGTTCCGCTCCATCGGGGAGGCGCGCCGTCGGCTTGCGAGCCGGCCGGCTGTGCTGCGGGCGGCCCGAAGCGTTGCGGCGGGGACTGCGCCTGGCTGCCCCTGCTCGGTCTGTTCCGTGGCCACGGGCTAAGGATGGGCCGCACCGTCCCGGGGCTGCACCGCTGTCGGTGGCCTCCCGCCCCTCCCGCTTTCGATTTTCGCGCGGCCGACCCGCGCGTCAAGCCGCAGCATGGCCAACGCTGTTGAAGGCGGCCTGTCCCGTGCTTCAGGGGGCGGCTTGACCCGCGGGCCGTCCGCGCTGAACATCCTTGGCACCTGCGGGAGGGGCGGGAGGTGTGGCGCCGCTCCCTCGCTTCGCGTCGCCGGGCTGCGGTCCCAGCGTGGCGGGCGCCCGGCGCTGCCGGTCGGTGTCGGCCGGGTGCCGGGACGGGTCGCGCCGCCGGGCCGCGGTCGCCGACCTCTCACCTCTCACTGACAACGGTTTTCAAAAGAACCAGATGGCAACATGTGGCCATTTGGTTCTTTTGACGCAAAGCCAATAAGGGATTCGGCGCCCTAATGCCCGATTTGGTGCGATATGAGAACCGGGAAGCGCGGTCACCGGTCGTCAAAGGCGGTCGCCCGCCCGCCCCACGCTGGAACCGCAGCTCGGCAACGCAACGCACGCACTGCGCCTCCACACCGCCTCCCCCTCCCGATAGTTGCCGCGGTTTTAAGCGCGGCCGGGCGTCTGTCAAGGCGCCCCCACCACCACGCGACAGGCCACCTGTCCGTGGAAGATCCACCGCGCCTTGACAGGCGACCGGCCGCGCGGACAATCCAAAATCGGGAGGGGGAGATGGACACCGCCGGCAGACAGGCCAGGGGACCGTGCATGGCCGACGATCTCCACGCCGCAACGACCGAGGCCCGCCCCGCACATGCCGGCACGCTCGCACACCGACGGCGCGCCGCCGCAACGGTCCAGACCAACCCACCCCCGCTCAGGCGTACATCGCCCGTAGGTCGCGGGCGTCTCGGACGAAGTCACGGCATTGGCGGGTCCACAGCAGGTATGTGTCGGCGTCGACGTTCTTGGGGCCCGGGCCTTCCGCGACCCACTGGTCCCAGAGGCCGCCCTCGGTGAGGTAGCGGGAGGCCCGTTCGGTGTGGTGGTTCGCGTCCAAGAGCATGAGGGCGCCGAGAGCCCAGGGCTGGTCGGAGAGGATCTTGGGCTGCGCGAGGTAGTGGTCGAGATACGCCGTCAGCAGTTCGGCGTCGGCCGGCTCGCCGAAGAGGGCCAGGGCTGTGCAGTGGCCCTGGCCGGCGCCGGCGTACTTGCCGGCGAGGAGTTGCTCGCCGAGGCGTTCCCGGTACGCGGTGCGGCCGTCCACCGCAACGAGCCAGGCCGCGACCGCCCGCTCGCGCCAGCCCCAGGCCAGCAGGGTGTCGAGGTCCGCGTCGGTGATCGCGGCGGCGTCCTGGGCCAACGCCAGGCCGAACTCGGCGCGTTCGGTGCCGGGCGTGCCACCGATCGCGCACCTGGGCAGCTTTATGTGCCGGTCCTGGACGTAGTACCGGCTCAGCCGGTTCGCCTCGGGTGTGCCGTAATCCTCGAGCATCACCGCATCGTGGACCGGCGGCGCCGGCCCGGCCACCGGTTTACGCCGCTCCGGCGCCGCTCCGCCCCGCCACGGCGCCCGCACCGCATCGCATCGCACCCCACCGCACCGCACCCCACCGCACCCCACCCCACCCCACCGCCAGCGTGCCCACTCCGCCCCGCGCCGCCCCGCCGGCACCCCCGCGCCGCTCCGCTCCGTCGGGCGCGCCGACGGCGCTCCCCGTCAGTACGTCTCCAGCGGGTTCGCGGCGACGCGCTTGGGTCCGCCGCCGGTTGCCCAGGCCGCCGCCGCGCTCGCGGGCTTGCGGTCGGCCTGGTCGCATACGAGGCGGGTGAACTCCGCGCCGAAGCCCAGGCGCGGCACGCGGCGCATCAGCGCGGCGGTGAAGTCCGGGTCGACGTCGCCCAGGCCGGTGGCGGAGACGTCGATCGAGGTGCCGACCTGGAGCAGGTGGCTCTCGGCGTCCTCGTCGGCGGTGACGTCGTCGCGCATGTGGCGGACGATCAGCTCGGCGGCGCGGTCGCGGCGGGCGAGGTCCCAGCCGAGTCCGGCCGTCAGCACGCGGGCGACGTGGCCGCCGGCCTCCTCGAAGGGGAGCGTGTGGCTGTCGAAGGCCGGCGTCAGGCCGAGGTCGTGCAGCAGCGCGGCGACGTAGAACAGCTCCCGGTCGAAGGCGATGCCGCGGGCCTCGGCGTACGCGGCGCCGAAGAAGTAGGAGCGCAGCGAGTGGTTGGCCAGCGCCGCGTCGGTGTACTCCGCGCACACCGCGAACGCCGCCTCCGCCGCGCGACCCTCGGCGGCCCGCACGCCCGCGATCTCGGTGATGAACTCGGCCACGACCCCACTCCTCGCTCTCCGGCCGCCCCGTCGGCGGTACGCCCAGCCTAGGAGCCCACCGGGGCCGCCGGCCCCCGTCGCCGACGCCGCGCGGCCCACAGATCGCGCCACACGTCCAGGACTCCCCCGTCACCCCCGCGGCGGCCCGCCAATAGAGTGCTGGCGTCCCCGCACTCATCCGCGGCGCGGCCCGGCTCTGGCGCCGAGCGCTCCGCGGGAGCCGACCTAGGAGCAACCGTGTCCGACCAGGCGTCCGCGTCCGTGCAGCAGGAGATCGCCCGGGATCTCCAGGTGGGCGCGTCGTTCGACGCGCTCGAGGAGATCGAGCGCCGGGTGGCCTTCCTCGCCGGGCAGCTGACGTCGTCGGGCCTGCGCTCCCTCGTGCTGGGCATCAGCGGCGGGGTGGACTCGATGACGGCGGGCCGGCTGTGCCAGCTCGCGGTCGAGCGGGTCCGGGAGACCGGGCAGGACGCCACCTTCTACGCCATGCGCCTGCCGTACGGCACGCAGGCCGACGAGCACGACGCCCAGCGCGCGCTCGAGTTCATCCGCGCCGACCGGGTCCTGACCGTCGACGTGAAGCCGGCCAGCGACGCCGCGCTGGACGCCTCGCTCGCCGGCGGCACCGTCTTCCGCGACGCGCGCCACCAGGACTTCGTGCACGGCAACGTCAAGGCCCGCCAGCGCATGATCGCCCAGTACGCGGTGGCCGGCGCGCACGACGGCCTGGTCGTCGGCACGGACCACGCCGCCGAGGCGGTGTCGGGCTTCTTCACCAAGTTCGGCGACGGCGCCGCCGACGTCGTGCCGCTGACCGGCCTGACGAAGCGCCGCGTGCGCGGCGTCGCCGAGGCCCTGGGCGCTCCCGCGGACCTGGTCTTCAAGGTCCCGACCGCCGACCTGGAGACGCTGGACCCGGGCAAGCCGGACGAGGACGCGCTCGGCGTCACCTACGACGACATCGACGACTTCCTCGAGGGCAAGCCGGTCGCCGAACCCGCCTTCGACGCGATCGTCCGCCGCTACCGCCTGACCGACCACAAGCGCCAGCTGCCGATCGCCCCCTGACGGGGGAAGCGGACACACAGGACGGGCCCGGACCCCTGGCACACACAGCCAGGGCCGGGCCCGTCCCGCGTCAAGGCACTACGCCAGCGACAGCGCCGCCAGGGCTCCGTTCACGATGGAGCCCGGGAGCAGGTCGTGGAGGCCGTACAGGTCCTCGATGCGGCCGGTCTGGCCGAACTGGTCGACGCCGAGGGGGACGCACGGGACGCCGAGGGCGGAGCCGAGCCAGGCCAGCGTGTGCGAGGCCGAGTCGTGGACGGTGACGACCGGGGCGCGGTCGGGGAAGGCGCTGCGGAGGACGCCCGGCGCGGACGGGGTCGTCGCCGTCCGCACGCCCTGCCGGAGCGTGCGCTGCCACCCCGCGTACAGCCGGTCGGCGGAGGTGATGTCGACGACGTGCGCCGCGATGCCCTCCTCGCGCAGTTCCTCGGCGGCGAGCAGGACCTCCGGCAGGACGGCGCCGCACGAGGCCAGGTAGACGCTGGGCGCGTCGGCCAGCTCGGCGGGCGCGTCGAGGAGCCGGTACGCCCCGGCCAGCACCTGCCGCCGCAGCACCGCGTCGCCGATGCGGGCGCGGGCGGCCTCGAACGGCGACTGGTCGATGGGCCGCGTGGTGAGCCGGAAGTAGTAGGAGCCGTTGTCGGGGTCGACGCCCTGGTCGGGCCCGGCGGCGATGCGGCCGACGGCGTCGCACAGCAGCCAGTCGAGCGCGGTGCCGTACGCGGGTTCGATGAGCGTGGTGCCGGGCAGTTCGAGGCCGATCGACGCCGTGATCGTCGACTGGTGCGCACCGCCCTCGGGGGCGAGCGTCACACCGGACGGCGTGCCCGCGATGATGAACCGCGAGCCGGAGTAGGTGGCGTGGATGAACGCGTCGAGCCCCCGGCACACGAACGGGTCGTAGACGGTGCCGACGGGGATGAGCGGCTGCCCCGACAGGTCGCCGGCCAACCCGAGCTGCCCCAGCAGCAGGAACAGGTTCATCTCGGAGATGCCGAGCTCGATGTGCTGCCCGCTCGGCCCCTCGACCCACTTGAGCGCGCCGTCGGCCGACCAGGCGCGGCGCACGGCGGGCGCGAAGACGCCGGTGCGGTTGATGAAGCCGGCGAGGTTGGTCGAGGTGGCGACGTCCGGCGCGGTGGTGACCAGGTACGGCGCGAGCGCGGGGTCGCGGGACAGGTCGACGAGCACGCGTCCGAAGGTCTCCTGGGTGGAGACCGGCTTGCTCATGCGCTGCCCGGTCGCGTTCGGCACAGCGACGCCGAGCGGCCCCGGCTTGGGGTCGCGGGCGAGGTGCTCGCGGCGCTGCGCGGCGAGGATGCCCTCGGGCGTCGCCGGGTCGAAGCGGTCCCATTCGGTGCCGGGCGTGAGCCCGAGCTCGGCGCGCAGGTCGGCGACCTGCTCGGTGGTCAGCAGCGCCGAGTGGTTGCGCGGGTTGCCGGCGACCGGCAGCCCCCAGCCCTTGACGGTGTACGCGAAGACGACGCTGGGCCGGTCGGTCTCGGCGTCGCAGGCGCGGTACGCCTCGAGCAGCGCCCCTATGTCGTGGCCGCCGAGGTCGGTGACCAGGTCGCGCAGCTCGGTGTCGGGGATGCCGGCCAGCGCCTCGGCGACCCCGGCGGGGGCGCCGTCGAGGAACGCGGCGCGCACGGCGGAGGCGTCGAGCCCGAAGAGGGACTGGTACTGCTCGTTGGGCATGGCGTCGAGCCAGCCCTTGAGCGCGTCGCCGCCGGGGCGGGCGAACGCGGCCTGCAGGCGGCGCCCGTACTTGACCTCGACAACGTGCCAGCCGGCGGCGGCGAACTGGCCGCGCCACTGGTCGATGCGCACGCCCGGCACGACGCGGTCGAGCGACTGCCGGTTGAAGTCGACGATCCACATGACCTTGCCGAGCCCCTGCGTGGCGGGGTCGGCGATGGCCTCCCAGATGTTGCCCTCGTCGAGTTCGGCGTCGCCGAGCAGCGCGATGAACCGGGCGGCGGGGCGGGGCCCGAAGTGCGCGTCGACGTACCGCCGGGTGGCGGCGGCGAACAGCGGGGCGGCCGCGCCGAGGCCGACGGACCCGGTGGAGAAGTCGATCCACTCGCGGTCGGGGTCCTTGGTGCGCGACGGGTAGGACTGTAGTCCGCCCTTGGCGCGCAGCATCGTCAGGTACGACCGGTCGAGGTTGCCCAGCAGGTACTGGATGCCGTGGAACACGGGCGAGGCGTGCGGCTTGACGCTGATCCGGTCGGGCCCGTCGAGGTGCGCGAACCACAGCGCGGTCATCGCCGAGACGAGCGACGCGGACGAGGCCTGGTGGCCGCCGACCTTGATGCCGTCGGTGTTGGGACGGTCGTGGTTGGCGGCGTCGACGATGCGGGTGGCCAGCCACAGGACGCGTCGCTGGACGGCGTCGAGGACGGCCGGTTCGATGCCGAGCGCGCCCGCGGGGTGGTCGGTGGCGGCGTGCCGGACAGCGCTGTCGTGCATCGTTCTCCTCGCCGGTTCGGGGGTCGGGGGCCTGCCGGGACGGCTCCGGGGCCTGCCTGCACCGGACCGGACCCAGACCCTACGCGATCGTCTCAGCATGCGATACGTGGGACCGGTCTGTCACGCGCCGCCCCCCGCCCGAGATCAACGATCTTCGCAGGACACCCGCTTCAAGACACCGGCTATCGGACGCCGAACACCGCTTGGCGACGACTCCCCTCGCTTATCCGGGACACCGGCCCACCGCGGGCCCTATACCGTCGACCCATGCCCCGCTCGGCCGCAACGCCCCGCCCCATCAGCATCGACGGCGCCGACTACGCCTGGCACGTGCGCTGGTCCGGTGACCTCACGCTGAGGCTGCGCGTGTGGCGCGGCGACGTGCCGAGCGGACGCAGGCTGCACGTCGACGTCGAGTTCTTCGACCTGTCGCTGTACTGGCCCATGGTCGCCGGGGCGCCGCCGGAGCGGCGGGACCAGCTCCCCGTCCAGCCGGTGACCCCGGGATTCGTCGCCAAGGCCGTACGCGCCGCGCTGGCGGCCGGCTGGGACCCGTCGGACCGGAGCGCCGGGCCCGGCGCGTTCGACACCCCGTGGCCCGAGCCCGTGCGGGCCGACGCGGATCCACTGCCCGCGCCGGAACCCCTCCGCTGACCCTCTCTGGTCACTTGCGGGTGAAGATCACGTGGGTGACCCCGCTCGGCGTGCTGACCGACTCGATGTCGAAGCGCTCGTCGAGCCCCTCGGCGCCGTCCCACAGCCGCTCGCCGCGGCCGAGGAGGATCGGCACGACGACGATGTGCATGTAGTCGACGAGGTCGGCGGCGAGGAACTGCCGCAGGACGTCGGTGCCGCCGCCGATGCGCACGTCGAGCCCGCCGGCCGCCTCGCGGGCCTGGCGCAGCGCCTCCTCGGGCGTGGCGTCGATGAAGTGGAAGGTGTTTCCGCCCTCCATCTCCAGCGTCGGGCGCGGGTGGTGGGTGAGCACGAAGACAGGAGTGTGGAACGGCGGGTTCGGGCCCCACCAGCCCTCCCACGACTCGTCCTCCCAGGGGCCGCGCTGCGGGCCGAACTTGTTGCGGCCCATGATCTCGGCGCCGATGCCGGGCTCCCAGCCGGCCGCCATCGCGCCGTCGACGCCGCGCAGTCGGCCGATCGGCCCGGCGCCGACCTTGAAGAACCACTCGTGCAGCCGCTTGTCGGCGTGTCCGAACGGTTTGTCGAGGCTCTGGCCCTCACCGGTGCCGAAGCCGTCGAGCGAGACGGAGAAGTTGTGGACGCGTACCAGCGACATGGCCGACCTCGTTCCCTCCGAGCCTGGTGATTGCATTTTGCAATCACCGTGTGGACAGTGACAGTAGACTCAGTGCTTGCGAAATGCAATCACCTGGAGGGGACATGCGCGAAGGCCCGCGATCCGGCTGCCCGATCAACGCGGCGGTCGAGGCGCTCGGCGACCGCTGGAGCCTGATCGTGCTGCGCGACGTGATCTTCGGCGGGCGGCGGCACTTCCGCGACCTGCTCACACACTCGCAGGAGGGCATCGCGTCCAACATCCTCAGCAGCCGCCTCAAGGCGCTCGTCGCCGGCGGCCTGCTCACCCAGGAGGAGGCCGGTCGCGGGCACCGCGCGACCTACAGCCTCACCGAGGCCGGCATCCAGACCGTCCCGATCCTGGCCGCACTCGGCACCTGGGGCCTGCGGCACCGCGACACGACACCGGAACTGGCCGTACGCGCACGGGTACTGGACGAGGGCGGGCCGGAACTGTGGGCCGACCTGATGGACGAACTGCGCGAGCAGCACCTGGGCGTCCCGCGGCCGCACCCGGAACGGCCGCTCGCGACGCGGCGGTTGCGTGAGGCGTACGAGAGCGCGGTGGCGTCCGCGAAGGCCGAGGCCGCGGTCTGAACGGGCGGGAGCCGTGCCCGACCGACAGCACTACAGCACCGACTCCCCGACAGCGGTGGTCGTCCGAGGCCTGCCGATCGACCGAAGCCCACCTGTCAACCCGGCAGTTTCACCGCCACCGTCACCACCGCGCCCGGCGCGCCGTCCTCGACGGTCAGGCGGTCGGTGACCATGCGGGCCAGCCACAGCCCTCGTCCGCCGCGGCCGTCCCCGTCGACGCCCGGCGCGAGCTCGGGAATGACCGCCTCGGTGAAACCCGGGCCGGCGTCCGCGACCTGGCACTCGAGCTCACCCGCGATCCGACGCAGCCTCAACCGGCCCCGTCCACCCGCGTGTTCGACCGCGTTCGTGGCGATCTCGCTCACCGCGAAGACGAATTCGCCGCGACGCCGTGCGCCCAGCCCGGCGCGCGCCGCGTGCTCCTCGACCAGCAGGCGCAGCTGCGGGAGTTCGGCAGCCGTGAAGCTCCAGTCCAGGAGCAGCCCGGCCCGCCCGCCGTCGCGCGCCCCTTCGCCCACCCGGTCGCCGGTCAGCACCCGGCCCCCGTCTCGCTCAGCACCAGCCGGACGGTCTCACGCGCGCCGAGGTTGCGCAACAGTCCGGCCTGGAAGGGGCTGCACCGGATGTCGACGCGCGCGGGCCCGGACACCGCGGCGGCGGCGCGCAGCAGGTCCCCCGCGCAGCCGGCGGACAGGAAGTGCAGGTGCGTCAGGTCGACCGTCAGCGCGTGGCCTCGGGCCGCCGCCATCGCGACCGCGACGGCGGCGGTGAACCGCTCGCGCGTGGCCAGGTCGGCCTCACCGGCGAACCGGACCACGCCGGAGGTGTGTTCGGCGTGCAGCGCGCCGACGTACTCGAGCAGGTTGCACGGGTGGGCGCGCCGCATCGCCTCGAGCACGGCGTCGTCGAACCAGCGCCGGTCGTACGCGCAGATCTCGCTGTAGGGGCGGTCCGTGAACAGGTGGTCCGCGTGCGTCTCCCGGTCGATCATCGCGGAGACGTCCGTGCCGAGCGCCGGAACCCAGTGCATGTCGATGTACGCGCGCAGCGCCCGGTAGCCGTCGCCCACCGCGCGGTCGGTCTCCTCGACGAGCCGGGCCTGCTGCCGGGTCGCGGTGAAGTTCCTTTCCGGCTGGATGAGTTCACGCATGCTGCTCAGCACGAGCTGCCCCCGCCCGAGCGCGTCGGCGAGCTCGGGGCTGTCGGCGCCCAGCCGCGCGAGCACATCGTCACGCGGCACCCCGGGGTCGGCGAACACGATCACCCGCTCACCACCCGCGAGACCGAGCCAGGTGAACGCGGTCAGCACGTCCCAGCGCCCCTCGTCGTCGCCGTAACTGACGAACGCATGGTCGCCGGGCCGCATCCGCTGCACGGGGATCTCCGAGCCCGTGGTCGAACTCTCAGGCCGCTCAGGCATGGTGTTGGTTTCCCCACTCCCCCTGTGCCGCGCGGCGTCGGTACGGTGGCGGCACGGGTCGGAGGCTACGGCACACCACACGCGGGGCCGCACCGGTTGGCCGACGTTGGCCGAAATCAGACGATGCCGTACGAATGGTGTCGCATCCCGTCCCCGCACTGCCCGATCCGGCACGCCTCGCGAACCGGAACGCGCTCGACGCTCCGGCCCGCCCGCGCTCCGGCCGCGGGGCGGGGGCGCCCCCACCGGCGCCCCCGCCACGCGTCATCACCGCGTCACTGCCGCGTCACTGCCGCGTCACTGCCGCGTCACCGCTGTCCGGCGGCGTCGGCGGTGCGCCTGCGGTACTCCTCGACCGGCAGCCCGCCGACCCCCCAGTCCTCCATGTCCACTTCGTCGATGACCACGAAGGTCGTCGCCGGGTTCTTGTCGAGCACCTTCACCAGGAGGTCCGTCACCCCGGCGATGATCTCGGCCTTCTGCGCGGGCGTCGCGCCCTCGCGGGTGATCTTCACGTTGACGTACGGCATCAGGGACGCCCCGTCACGTAGCCGCCGTCGACGCGCAGGGCGTGGCCGGTGACGAACTCGGCGGTGGCCAGGTACACGACGGCGTCGGCGATCTCGGTCGTCTCGCCGACGCGGTTCAGCAGCGCGAGGCCGCCGTACGCGTCGACCTCGGCGGCGGCGTGCAGTGGGGTGCGGACGATGCCCGGGGCGACGAGGTTGACCCGGATCCCGTCGGCGGCCAGTTCGGCGGCGAGGCTCGTGGTGAGCGCGTGGACGCCGGCCTTGCTGACGATCGGCGCGGAGCAGGGGAACCCGGCGATCGCGTGGTCGACCAGCACGGTGCCGATGTTGACGACGCTTCCGCCGCGCCCCTGTTCGCGCATGCGGCGCACGACCGCCTGCGTCGTCAGGTACGTGCCCTTGAGGTTGCCGCCGAGGAAGCCGTCGAGCTCGGCCTCGGTGACGTCGATGAACGGCTTGGACGCGAACGTCCCGGCGTTGTTGACCAGCACGTCGACGCCGCCGAACCGCTCGACCGCGGCGCGGACCAGCGCCTCGCCGGTCGCGGCGTCGCCGATGCCGCCCGCGACCCGGGCGACCCGTTCGCCGTACCCGAGCGCCGCCGCGGCCTTCGCCAGCCGCTCCGGGTCGCGCCCGTTGAGCACCACGTTGGCGCCGCGCTCCAGGAACGCCCGGGCCACGCCCAGGCCGATCCCGCTCGACGACCCGGTGACCACCACGGTGATGTCCTTCGACACTGGAACCCCTCCTCCGTCGCGTCTGCGACCTGCCGGAGTCGGGCGGTCCGACCCGGCACGACGAACCTAGGAGCGGCTCAGTGATAACACCACGACAGACTTCGAAGCCTGCCATAATCCCTGCTTATGACAGTGGAGTTGCGGGACCTGGAACTGCTCGTCGCCACGGCCGAATCCGGCTCGCTCACGGCCGCCGCCGAGGCGCTGTACGTCAGCCAGCCCGCGCTGAGCCAGCGCCTCACCCGGCTCGAAAGCCGCCTCGGCACGCCGCTGTTCGACCGCGGCGGCCGCGGCCTGGTCCCCAACGCCGCGGGCCGCCGGCTGCTGGTGACCGCGCACCACGTCCTCAACGAACTGCGCACCGCCACCGAGGACCTGCGCGAAATGAGCGAGGGCCGCGCCCGCCGGGTGCGCTTCACCGCGCAGTGCAGCACGACCTTCCAGTGGCTCCCGCCGGTGATGCGCGCCTTCCGCGACCGCCATCCCGGCACCGAGGTCCGCTTCGAGACCGTCCCCGACGACGCGCCCGTCCCGGCGCTGCTCGCGGACCGCATCGACGTCGCCCTCGTCACCAAGCCCGACCCGCAGATGGAACGCGTCGACCTGACCCGCCTCTTCGACGACGAGATGGTCGCCGTCGTCCCCGCCGACCACCCGTGGGCGGCACTCCCCCACCTGACCGCGGGCGACTTCGCCGACGCCCACCTGATCCTCTACGACGCCTACGACCAGACCCGCATCCCGTCGACCCCGCTCCCCCTGCCCCCGGGCGCCCGCCCGGCCCGGATCACGACCATGCCGGTCATCACCGACCTCGTCATCGAGATGGTCGCGAGCGGCCAGGGCGCGACCGTTCTCCCGAACTGGGTCGCCGCCCCGTACACCGCCACCCGTGCCCTCACCCTCGTCCAGATCGGCGAGACCCCGATGACCCGCACCTGGTACCTCGCCACCCGCCACGGCCCCCGCCCACCCCACATCGACGCCTTCGCCGACGAACTGACGACGCACCTGACCCGCCCGAAGGCCTGAGCCGGCCTGCCATCGGGCGATGCCACGTCCAGGCCGCCGCCAAAACTCCCGGCCGGGTGTGTAACGTCCGTCCGCCTCCGGGCGTACTTCTGTCTCGACCTCGCGGAACCACCCGCGGGCACACGGGGGACGGGGAGCGATGCACGGTGGAGGCAGCGGGTCGGTCGGGCCGGACACGGCCGCGCCGGAACAAGGCGGCGGTGACCGACCCCAGGAGCCGCACGAGCAGTTCGACGCCTTCTACGCGTCCACCGTCCGCTGGATGGTGGCCGCCGTCTACCCGCTGACCGGCAGCCTCGCCGACGCCGAGGACGCCGTTCACGAGGCGTACGCGCGGGCCTGGTCCCGCTGGTCGACGATCGGCGACGGCGCCGACCCGGCCGGATGGGTGCGGGTGGTCGCGCAGCGGTTGGCCGTCAGCGCGTGGCGCAAGGCCCGCAACCGGCGCCGCGCGCACGAGCGCAGCGAAGCGGCGGCCACGGTGCCCGGCATCGAGCCCGACCATGTGGCGCTCGTGGCCGCGCTGCAGCGACTGCCCGTCCCGCAGCGCCGCGTCATCGTGCTGTTCCATCTGCTGGACCTGCCGGTGGAGACGGTCGCCCGCGAAATGGGCTGCTCGGAAGGCGCTGTACGCGTGCGCCTGACGCGCGCCCGCCAAGCCCTGGCGCGGGCCCTCGGCAATGTGGACGCCCCGCCCGAAGCGGCCCCGACCACCGGATTGGAGGCGTGATCCCCCATGACCACCGAACTCGACCGGACGCTCCACGCGTTGCGCGACCTGACCGCCGCCGCGGCGCGCCCGGAGCCGGCGTCCGCACTGCGCGTCCGCGGCGCCCGACTGCGCCGCCGCCGCCACGCGACCCGGATCGCGGCCGCCGCCGTGACGCTGGGACTGCTCGGCACCGCGGCATGGGCCTGGCCCGACGGGGCACCGGCCCAGCGCACGCGCCCGCCCGTCGGCGCCCCGGCGGTACTGACCGGGGACGACCTGCCGCCGCTGCGGGACGGCATCACCTGGACGCCGAGGCAGCCGCAGTCCGGCAAGGCCGGCGACAGCGTCTCGGCACTCGCCGTCACCTGCCTCGGCGAACTGATCGGCCCCTCCGCGCTGCGCAACCCGCTGGTGGGCCCCGATGTCCCGTACATGTCCACCGGCTTCGACACGTCGAACCGGACCGCGAGGGGGCGATTCGGCGGCAGCATGGTCGAGCTGGTCCTGCACATGTCCGACGACGCGGCGGCCGAGGCGCTCGTCGCCGACCTGGCGGCGCGCATGGGCGACTGCACGACCCGGGAGCCCACCTTCCACGGGACGCTCGACGACCGGCACCCGGAACTGCCCTGGTGGAGCTGGTCCTACCCGAGGGATCCCCGCATCGTCCCGTCCTTCGACACGCAGGGATTCCAAGGGTTCGCCCGCTCCGGCCGCACTGTGGTGGTCCTCGAGTACGAAGGCACCGTCCAGCCGCCCCCGGCGTTCACCGTCGAGCACCTGCGCACCGCCCTCGCCCGCGCCGTCGCGGGCGGCTGATCCGTCAGCAGGTCCCGGCGGTCCACGTGATCATCGGGGGTCGGACGGAGGCGCACAGCGGGGCACCCCGGCCGTCGGTCAGGCCGAGGCGGCCGACCAGGAGGCCGGTGTCGACCGCGGCGGCGAGGACGTCGGCCGGGACGCCGCCGTCCAGCCAGAGCTTGGCGCGGCGGAACATCGTGACGGTTCCGGCGTCGTCGAGGGAGCCCCAGGACAGGTAGACGAAGCGGCCGCCCGGGCGGCCCTGGACGTAGGGGCCCTTCAGGTCGAGGCCGGCGTCGACGGGGGTGGCGGTGCACTCCAGGGCCCAGGACGCGGAGGCGGCGTCGCCCGGGGTGAGGCCCAGCAGTTCGGTCGGGCGTTCGCGGCGCTGCACCGCGACGTGGATGTTGTCGTAGCCGGGGAATCCGGGGGCCGGCGGGCAGGCGGTGCCGGGGAGGTCGACGGCGTCGATGCGCAGCTCGATCATCCGGCCATCGTGACAGGGCGGACCGTCGTCAAGGCTTCTTCTCCGGCGCGTGCCGCGCGGCCGTGCGGGTCGTCATCGCCTCCGCGGTGGCAAGCAGTTCGGGGACGGTCCCGGCGAAGTCGGGCAGCATTTCGGCGGCCGCGGCCCAGACGTCGGGCACACGCAGGTGGCGGCTCACCAGGTCGACCAGCACGGGCCGGGCGTCGATGAGCGTGTGCGGGACCGCGTACAGCGTGCCGAGGACGCGCTGCGCGTTGTGGCCCTGGGTCAGGACTTCCGCGGCGGTGACGGTGCCGCTGCGGAAGCTCCCCTACCCGCACGACCGTTCGCCCGGCGCCGAAGCGTCCGCGCCCCACGATGGCGGCATGACCTCGACCCGGCCGGCCCCGCACCGCGTGATCACGCCGAGCATCCTGTACTTCGGCACGCCCGTCGTCGTTCTCTCCACCCTGAACGCCGACGGCAGCGCGAACCTCGCCCCGGTTTCGTCGGCGTGGGCGCTGGCCGACGTGTTCGTCCTCGGCCTCGGCGCGGACGGGCACACGGTGCGCAACCTGCGGGCCCGCCCCGAGCTGGTGCTGAACTTCCCCGCCCCGCACCAGTGGCCGCAGGTGGAGGCGCTCGCCCTGCTGACCGGCGCGGACCCGGTGCCACCGGGCAAGCCCGCCGGATGCCGGTACGAGCCGGACAAGTTCGGGGCGGCGGGGTGGCGGCCCCTCCGGTCCGAGCTCGTCGGGCCGCCGCGGGTCCTGGAGTGCCCGGTGCACGTCGAGGGGTTCGCCACCGACCTGCGGCCGGACGCGACGGGTCAGTTCGTGGTCGTCGAGGCCCGCACGCTGCGGGTGCACGCCGATCCGGCGATCGTGGTCGGGGACACGTCGCACATCGACACGGCCGCGTGGAGTCCGCTGGTCTACAACTTCCGGCACTACTTCGGCCTGGGGCCCCGGCTGGGCAAGGCCAAACGCGCCGAGAACTGAGCCCCGCCACCGCACCGGTCACGCGTACAGGCTGCGCCCTCCGTCCACGAGGATGCGCTGCCCGGTGATGAACCCGGCCTCCACCGACGCCAGGAAGCTCACCGCGTGCGCGACGTCGTCGGGCGTGCCCATACGACCGATCGGCACGGTGGACAGGTACGCGGCGCACTCCCCGGCCGGGACGTCCGCGTGCCGCTCCACCGGCACGAAGCCCGGCGCCACCGTGTTGACGGTGATGCCGTCCGGCGCCAGTTCGCGGGCCCAGCTGCGGGTCAGGCCGATCTGCGCCGACTTGGCGGTCGCGTACGCGGAACGCCCGGGCGGCGGCCGGTCGGCGACCTCCGAGTCGATCTGCACGATGCGGCCGTGCCGGCGTTCGCGCATGCCGGGGATCACGGCCTGGCCGAGGAAGACCGGGCTCTTGACGAAGAAGTCGAGCTGCGCGAGGTGGTCGTCCCATCCGACGTCGGCGAGCGGGGCCTCCGGCTGCGGCCCGGTCGCGTTCAGCACGAGCACGTCGACGGCGCCGAAGGTGGACCGGACGGCGGCGACCATGCGGCCGGCCTGGCGGTGGTCGGTGACGTCCGCCGCGAACGCCTCGGCCGTGCCGCCGTCGGCGCGGATGTCGCGGGCGACGCGCCGCAGCTGCGTGTCGTCGTGCAGCGCGTTGACGGCGACCGCCAGGCCGTCCAGGGCGAGCCGCCGGGCTATCGCGCCGCCGAGGCCGCGCGAACTGCCGGTCACGAGCGCGACGCGCGGGCGGGGCCCGGTGGACGGCGGGGGTGGTGCGGGCGGTACGGGCGGTGCGGTCATCGGGAACCTCCCCCGTGATGTGCGGACAGGCGACTCGTGGTCGCGAACACGGCAGCGGCGCCGGGAGATCCACGAGCGACTCCGCTCCACGATCCACTGCCAGGAGTCCAGCGTGCTGCGTTCGTCGCGGTCGCGCAGCAGTTCCCGGCCAGGTCGGGTGCGGCGGCGCACAACACAAGGCAGGACCTCTCCGCGCGCTCCGCGTCGCCGACGCGGTTGCGGCCGAGAGGTCCTGCCTGTCACCACCGATACGAGCCGAAGCCCCCTGACTCAGGGCCGGCGCACGGCCGCGGGGCGCCGGTCCGCCGTGTACGCCCAGGGACGGACCGCTTCGACGGCCGCCCCGACGCGGAAGACGGTCTCGTCGTCGTACGTCTTGGCGGCGATCTGCACGCCGGTCGGCACGCCGTTCGACGCGAAGCCCGACGGCACCGCCAGCACCGGGACCCGGCTGCAGATGTTGAACGGCGGCGTGAGCGCGGCATCCAGGTAGAAGTCGAGTTCCACGCCGTCCACCACGACTTTGGTCTCCGTGTACTCGTCGTCGGCCAGGAACGCGGGGATCGACGTCGTCGGGCAGATGAGCGCGTCGAACCGGTCGAGGATCTCGCCGAGTTCGGCATAGATCTCGCCCTCCAGGACAAGCCCTTCCGCGAACGTCGTCGTCTCGGCGGCGGCCTTCTCGGAGAACGCCCTCAGGTAGGGGTTGACCAGGTCCGGCGCGGCCGCGACGGCGTCGCCGGCCTCCGCGCCCATGACCGCCGCGAAGTGCGCCATGAGCGCTCGGTTGATGGTTTTACGGGTCCAGCCGAGCTCGACCTCCTCGACGATCGCGCCGGCCGTGCGCAGTGCCTCCGCGACCGCACGCGTGTTGGCCGCGACCTCGGGGTCGACGGGATGGTCGCCGAGGGTGACGCTGAGCGCGATGCGCAGGCCCTCGACGCCGCGGGCGCCCTCGTACGTCTCGGGCAGCACGAGCTTGGGGCGCAGCGAGACGACGTCGCCCTTCCACGGCCCCGCGATGACGTTCTCGAGGAGCGCGCAGTCGGCGACGGTGCGGGCCATCGGGCCGTCGTGGCAGAACTGGTCGAGGCTGTACGGCGGCATGGCCGGCACGCGGCCGAACGGCGGCTTGAACCCGACCACGCCGTTGAACGACGCCGGGATGCGGATGGAGCCGCCGATGTCGGAGCCGGTGGCCAGCGGTGCGTAGCCCGCGGCCAGCGCGGCGCCCGACCCGCCGGAGGAACCACCGCACGAGTACTCCGGGTTCCACGGGTTGCGGGTGACGCCCCACAGCTTGGAGTGGGTGAACCCGGCGGCGCAGAACTCCGGTGTGCTGGTGCGCACGTGGACGATGCCGCCCGCGGCGGCGATCCGCTGGATCACCGGGTGGGTGGCGGTGGCGACGTCGCCCGCGTGCAGCAGCGACCCGAGCTGGTGCGGATGCCCCTCGATGGGGTGTTCCTCCTTGGCGGCGACGGGCAGGCCTTCGAGCGGGCGTATGTCACCGCCGCCCTTGCCCAGGTAGCGCCGCTCGGCTTCGCGGGCGGCCTCGAACGCCTGCTCTTCGAGGCGTTCCACGACGGCGTTGACGACCGGTTCGGCCGCCGCGGCCTGGTCGAGGACCGCCGTGAGCAGTTCGACGGGCGACAGCTCACGCCGACGGAACGCGGCGAGCGCGTCTGTCGCGGACAGGTAGGCGAGTTCGGAGGTCGAGTCAGCGGACACTGTGGTGCTCCTTGCTCAGTGGGCTGCGAAGACCTGCACGCCCTCGACGTGGGTGCGCAGTACGCGCGTCGTGCAGAGCTCCTCGGGCGGCCCGGTGGCGACGCGCGGTGCGTTGACGAGAGGAGTGAAAACCCGGCGCAATGCCGCTGTCAACATCGATGCGGGGAGTGCCTGCTGCGCGTGTAAACGCCTTTGAGCTGCGGGAAAGTTCTTTCATCGCGAGCGGACGCATCGCCGTTGACAACAGTGATGTCATAAGGACACAGTGCTTGATCACGCCGTCTCGGTACACGTCGAAGCTTTGGTGGTCGTCCCTCCGGTGCAACCGGGGCCTGTCCCGCTCCCGCGCCATCGGGAATCTCCGCCTTCCTTCACTCGTTCGCCGTAGTGAGCGCCGGAGGAGGCCGCCATGACCCAGGACCGCACCAGCCGCGCCGACCGTGAGCGGGAGCAAGCCCGCGCGGACGCCCTCGCCCAGGCCCGGGCCCGCCACCAGGCAGCCCGCGCCACCGCCGCCCGCGGCGACGACGCGCTGGACCCGGGCACCGCCGCCGGATCACGGTTCGCGGAGCTGCCGGCCCGCGTGGCCCCCGACCAGGTGATCGCCGAGACCCCCGCGTCCCCGCCGGCCTCGCCGGACATGGGCCGCGACGCCGAGCGCGACTGGATGCTGCGCTACACGCCGTAACCCGCACGCGCCGCCGACTGGCAGCACACGGGGCGCCGGGTGAAGGTGGTCTGGAGCGAACGCCTGTGCGCAAGTCCCGTCCCGGCAGGGCCGTTTCCCGGACACGGCCGGAAAACGCGGGACCGCGCGCGGGTGATCCGACCGGCCTAGGGTGGCCGTTCGGACGACACCACGGCGCCCGGCCCCGGCCGCCGCCAGATCGGAGAACCGCATGACCGCCGCACAGATCCCGGGGATCGACCCCACCGTCCCGCCGAGCGGCGACGGGTGCGCCGAATGCCTCGGGACCGACGGGTGGTGGCTGCACCTGCGGCGGTGCGCCCAGTGCGGGCACGTCGGATGCTGCGACTCGTCGCCGGCGCAGCACGCGTCCGGGCACGCGAAGAGCTCGGGCCACCCGTTCTTCGCGAGCTTCGAGCCGGGCGAGACGTGGCTGTGGAACGCCGAGACGGAGGAGTTCTACGAGTGCCCGCCGCTCGCGCCGCCGACGGCCCACCCGGTGACGCAGCCGACGCCGGGTCCGGCGGGCAAGGTGCCGGCGAACTGGCAGGAACTGCTGCACTGACGGCGCCCGCGCACGCGTACGCACGACGCCCACACGATCGACTTGTGAGGACTTGCCGACGCCCCGCAGAGGCATTCGGCGACACCCGCTGCGGCCCCTCTCGTTAGACCGTCCGTGGATGTCTGGGATGTTGTCGCGTTCGGGCCGGTCGGCGCGCTCGAACAGCTGCGCACGTTCGTCGACGCGTCGGGTGCCCCGGTCGAGGCCGACCGGGTGACGCCCTCCGCCGACGACCCGACGCGCGGCACCTGGTGCGTACGGATCGCCTCACCCGACGCTGCGGCCCCGCCCGAGCCGCCGCCCCGCCCCCGCGCCCGCCACATGGCCCGGCGCGGGGTCCTCGCCTCGCTGGCCGCCCCGCTGCGCTCGGTCCTGCGCCCGCCCAAGCGCGGCGCGACGCCGGGCCGACACCGTTCCAAACCGGGCCGCTGACCGCCGTGTCAGCTTCTGTCCTTTTCGTGGCAGGCGGTCTTCCGGAACTCGGCGACCGAGGTGACACCGAACTCGCCGGGCGTCACCGCACCCCGGTAACGGACCTGATCGGGTGTCATCGCCGCGAGGTCCTCGAGGCTGAACTCCACGGCACCGGCCGACCACTTGTTGTCGTGCGTCGCCCCGTACACCCGGTACGCCGTGCCGGGCCGCAGGTCGACGAGCGGTGTCGTGAGCCGCCAGTGGCCGTCGCCCGCGAGCGGCCACGAGGTGAAGTCCTTCACCGGACCGTCGTGCTCCCACGCGATGTGGGGTGCCTTGGTGTCCTCGGGCTCGTGCAGCACCGAGCTGTCGATGCGTCCGCCCTTGCAGACGACGATCATGACCACCGGTGTGCCGTCGGCCGCGACGCTGATCCCGGTCACGCCGCGCACCGGCACCGTGCACCCCGACAGCGGCAGGCAGGCCAACCCCACCGCGAACGCCGTCACCACCGCACGTCCCAGCCTTCGCCCCATGGCGACCCCCACCTCCCAAACGCCCGGTAGCGGAACGCTATCGGGGCATCGGGCGGACGAACCGGCGGCGTTGGCAAGGCGAGACCAACCGGCGACGAGACCGTGATGACCGAGCGGAGCGGCGCATCGACACGTGCCGTCAGGGCCTCGCCTCGGCCACCACGCCCAGGGCCGCGCGCAGTTCGGCGGCGTGGTCCGCCGCCCACGTGGCGAAGGTGCGGGCCGGACGCCCTGTGATCCGTTCCAGCGTCGGCAGCGGCCGCTCCGGGTCGGTCACGCGCGCGGCCTGGTGGTCCAGCACCGGGTCGACGACCTGCGGGGGCCAGCCGGTGGCGAGCATCCGGGCGCGGGCCTCGGCGCGGGTCAGTTCGTGCCAGGCGAGCTCCCGGTCGACCGCCTCGGCCAGGGCCGCGAGTTGGGCGGTCTGGGTCAACGCGGCGGGCCCGGTGAGGACGTGCCGGGCGCCGTCATGGCCGAGGCCGGTCAGGGCGAGGGCGGCCACGTCGGCGAGGTCGGCCTCGTGGATCGGGGCCGTGGCGGCCTGGCCGTACGCGCCGTGCACCTCGCCCGTCGCGCGCAGTTCGGGCAGCCAGCGCAGCGCGTTCGCCATGAAGCCGTGCGGGCGCAGGAACGTCCAGTGCGGCACGGCCTGTTCGACGAGCCGCTCGACGGTCCCGTCCGGGCGGCCGGGGTGGGTGTCGGCGACGGCGGACGACAGATAGACGACGCGGTCGACGTGCGCGGCCAGCGCGGCGACGAGCTTGTCGGCGCCGTCCGCGACGGCGAACGGCCAGACCAGGAACGCCGCCGAGGCCCCGTCGGCCGCCGCCGCGACGGTCTCGGGCGCGGACAGGTCGCCGCGTACCGCCTCGACGCCGTCCGGCAGCCCGGCGGTGTCCGGGTCGCGGACGAGCGCGCGGACGCGGTGGCCGTCGGCGAGCAGCCGCGCGGCGAGCGGGCGGCCGACGGTCCCGGTGGCGCCGGTGACGAGGATGGGACGGGTCGAGGGCATGCGGAACTCCGGTGGTGTCTCGTGCTGGTCAGTCGCTCTGACGTCTTCGACCGTAAGGCCGCAGTACGAGACGCCCTATACCCGAAGATCTCGGAAAACTGCGCGATCGTCTCATCGGAAGCGGCTGCGGCTAGGGTTCCGCGCATGGACGTGCTCAGCGACATCATCACGGCGATGCGGACCGGCGAGCCGCGGGCCGCACGCGTCGAGTGGTTCGCGCCCTGGGGGCAGCGCTTCCGGCAGGGGCCGGGCGCGGGGTTCATCGTGGTCGTCGAAGGCCCGTGCGTGTTGCTGACCAACGGCGATCCGCCGCGCCGACTCGGGGTCGGCGACGTGGTGTTCATGCCACACGGCGGCGGGCACGCGCTCGCCGACAGCGCGTCGAGCCCGCTGGCCGAACCGTCCTGCGGCCCGACCGGCGCCGCGGAACGGAACACCGGAACCGACACCTACGACGGCGAAGGCGTCGGCGTCGGCACCGTCAACGGTGACGACGGCCGTCCCCGCTTCGAGACCCGCTACGCCGCCCCGCCCGTCGGCCGACGCCCCGACCCGGCCGGGCCCGCCGCCACCACGGTGACGTTGTGCGGCGCGTACCACCTCGACCGCACGCACGCGCATCCGCTGCTGGACGCCCTGCCCGCCGTCGTCCACCTGCCCGCCCGCCTCGGCACGCCGCGCCCCGAACTGCGGGCCGCGGTCGACCTGTTGGCCGCCGAGCTCGACGCTCCGCGCTCAGGTGCGGACGTGGTCGTCCCGGCGCTGCTGGACACGCTGCTCGTCTACGTCCTGCGCGCCTGGTTCGCGGCCGCGCCGTCCGCGTCCGCGGAGGCCGCCGGCTGGGCCGCGGCGCTCACCGACCCGGTGGTGGCCGCCGCGTTGGACGCCCTGCACCACGAGCCCGGGCGCCCCTGGACGGTCGAGTCCCTGGGCGCCCGGGCGGGCCTGTCTCGTGCGGCGTTCGCGCGCCGGTTCACCGGTCTGGTGGGCCGGCCTCCGCTGGCGTATCTGACGTGGTGGCGGATGACGTTGGCCGCGCGCCTGCTGCGCGATTCGGCCGCTCCGCTCTCATCGGTCGCCGAACAGGTCGGCTACACCTCGGAGTTCGCGTTCGCCACCGCGTTCAAACGCCAGTTCGGCCAGGCTCCTGGCCGCTACCGTAGGGGCGCGTGATCAGTTCCATGCCGTGCCCCGACGGGTCCATGAAGTAGACGCCGCGGCCGCCGTCGTTGTGGTTGATCATGCCGACCCGGGTCCGCATCGGGTCGGCGAAGTACTCGACGCCGCCGTCCTGGATCCTGCCGAACGCCGCGTCGAACTCGGCCTCGGAGATCAGGAAGGCGTAGTGCTGCGGGGCGACCTCGCCGCCGCGCAGCGTCGCGTAGTCGAGGGTGACCCCGTTGGAGAGTTCGACCGGGGTGAACGGGCCCCAGTCGGCACCGACCTCGAGGCCGAGGACGTCCGCCAGGAAGCGGGCGGATTCGTGCCTGTCACGTGCGTAAACGATGGTGTGGTTGAGCTCGACTGCCATGCGGGAGTGCCTCCATCAGGCATCTCACGGCGCCTCCATGCCTCACCCGGTCGGTGACCGACACGCGATGCCGTCCCGATGATCTTATCGGGCACACCGGACACCCCGCCGGGACCGGCCGCCGCGGAGTGCGGCCGGGGCCAGGCGTGGTGACCGCCCGTCAGACGCCGGGGCGGACCGGCGTTCCGCGAGGTCCGGCGGGGAGCGCCGGGCCTCACTTGAACGCGGGCGCGTTCTCCTCGGCCCACCGCGCGAACGAGCGCGGCGCGCGGCCGAGGATCGCCTCGACGCTCGGGCTGACGCGCCGCTCGTCGTCGGTCGGCGTGCCGAGGATTTCGAGCGTGTCGTCCGCGACCTGCTCCGGCATGACGTTGAGCAGCATCGCGCGGGCCTGCTCGCGGGTCAGTTCGACGAACGCGACGGGCTCGCCGACCGCCGCCTCGATCGCGGCGACCTGCTCGCGCGGCGAGACGGCCGCGGGGCCGGTGAGCACATAGGTGGCACTCGCGTGCCCGGGCTTGACCAGCACCTCGGCGGCGACCTCGCCGATGTCGGCGGGGTGGACCACCGGCAGCGCGACGTCGGCGAACGGCGCGGCGGCGGTGCGGGTGGTGCGTACGGCCTCGGCCCACTGGTAGGCGTTGGTCGCGAAGCCGGTCGGCCGCAGGATGGTCCACTCCAGCCCGGACGCGCGCACGGCCTCCTCGAACGCGCGGGGGTGCCGGTAGCCGTTGGGGCGCGTGCCCGTGCCCTGCGACGTCAGGAGGACGACGCGGCGCACGCCGGCGGCCTTCGCGGCGGCCAGGATCCCGGCCGGGTCGTCGCCCGCGACGAGCAGGAAGAGCGCGTCGGCGCCGGCGAACGCGGCCTCCAGCGCGGCGGGGTCGGCGAGGTCGGCTTGCACGTGCCGGACGCCGGGCGGTGTGTCGAGCGGCATGCCGCCGGCGCCCTGCGCGCCGCGCCGCGACACCGCGGTGACCTGCTCGCCCGCGGCGGCCAGCGCCGCGACGACCACACGACCGACGTTTCCTGTAGCACCCGTGACCACGATCATGACTGTCCCCTTCCAGGGTTCTCATTGGTTCTTGCCGCTCTCGGCGAGTGAGTTAGTTAGCTGACTGACTCACTGGGAAGACCATAGCCATCCCAGGCGACCGCCGTCTAGACTTTTAGTCAGACGACTAACTCAGAGATTTTCGGGAGGCCCGGCGGTGGCGGAGAAGGCGGCGCAGAAGACCGCGAAGCGCGGCGGCGGCAAGCGGGAGCGCCTCGCGGCCGCCGCCGTGCGTGTCCTGCACGAGCAGGGCGTGGAGAAGACCACGCTCGCGGACATCGCCAAGGTGGCCGACGTTCCGGTCGGCAACGTCTACTACTACTTCAAGACCAAGGACGACCTGGTCGCCGCCGCGATCGGCGAGCACGACCGGCAGCTCACCGAGCTCATCGCCGCGCTGGAACAGCTGCCGACCCCGCAGGACCGGCTCAAGGCCCTGGTCCAGGGCTGGGCCGACCAGCGGGACACCGCCGCGCGCTTCGGCTGCCCGTTCGGCACGCTGTCCTCCGAGCTCGACAAGCGCGACGACGGCGACGCGGGCCTGGACCGCACCGCCGCCACGGTCATGACCCGGCTGCTCGGGTGGATCGAGGAGCAGTTCCGCGAGCTGGCCCCGGAGCAGGACCCGCGCGGGAACGCCGTGGCGCTGCTGTCCGCGTACCAGGGCATGTCGCTGCTGACCAACACCTTCCGCGACCCGCAGCTGATGCTCGACCAGGGCTCCCGCCTGACCGCCTGGATCGACAGCCTGACCTGAACACCGTTGCTTTGACGGCAATTGAGTCCCAGCAACCCCGGCCTTTCGGCCAAGATGGTTCGTGACGGTGTCACTGGAGCGCGGATTGCGCTCCGGCGTCCTGACGACGATGTACCGCTTCCTCCCGCCGCTGTCGCGGCGGAGTTGCGTCACCTGCCCGCCCACCCACAACCCGAGGGGTGCGGATGGTGGTGCGGGTCTTCCGGTCGACTCCACGGTCGTTCGACGCTTCCGCGTCCGGGTCTCCGGCCGTGGTCACGGCGCCCTCGGAGAGCGGCGCGGTGACCGCCGTGCACCGCATGCTCGCCGACGCCGATCACCCACGGCCGGTCCGAGTGGTCGTGCAGGGCACCCCGGAGTTCAGCGACGCGATGCGCGCGCTGGCCGCCGCCTGAGCCCGCCCGCGCCGTCGGGCGGCCGACGTAGGGTCGGGGGCATGGACCATCGGCTGACCACCGCACGGCTCACCCTGACCCCCGTCGCCGACGCCGACCACGCGGCCCTGCTCTCGCATTGGACGGCACCCGAGGTCCGCGCGTTCCTCTTCGACGACGAGGTGCTCACCGCGGACGACGTCGCCGTCGAGATCGCCGACAGCGCCGCGACGTTCGCCGCCTCGGGGTACGGGCTGTGGATCATCCGCGAGACCGCCGACGGAGCGCTGGCCGGCGCCGCGGCCCTGCGGCCGCTCGACGAGCTGGGCCTCGAAGTGGCGTACAGCCTCGCGCCGTCCGTGTGGGGCCGCGGCTACGCCACCGAGGCGGCCGGCGCGGTCGTCGACCACGCGCTGCACACGCTCGGGCTGCCCGAGGTGCTGGCCGAGGTCGACGCGGGCAACACCGGCTCGATCGCGGTCGTCGAACGGTTGGGCATGACGCCGTTCGCGACCGTCCCCGGGGTGCTGGGGCCGATGCGGCGGTACCGGCGAGTCCGCGGCGGCTGAGGACCGGCAGCGGGGTCAGCCCGGCGCCGACGGGCGGTCACGAGAACCGCGCCGACGGGCGGCCTCGGGAACGGCGCGCCCGCAGACCCGGGTCGGCGCCCGTCGGACGGCTCCCTCCGCCCTCAGCCGCCCTCGCCCAGCGCGTGCTCGAGGAAGGCGAGCAGTGTGCGCGCGAGTGCGACGCGATGGTCGGCGAAGGCGTGGTCGGTCGGGAAGAGGCGATGCTCCAGCGCCTTCACCTGCGCGCCGTAGGCCTCGACCAGCGGCGCGAAGTGCGCGGCAGGCGGCGCCACGGTGTCGCGTTCGCCGGCGAGCAGCAGCACCGGGCGGTCGGCGAGCATCGGCGCGAGCGTGGTGAGGCCCCACGCGTCGGCGTTCGCGGCCATCTCGTCGACGAGCGCCTTCGAACTCGTGCCGGCGAGGGGACGCAGGGAGTCGCCGCCGAACCCGTCGACGTACGCGGCGCGCACGGCGTCGTCGGCGCGGATGCGGAGGCCGACCGCGCCGAAGTCGAACCCGGCGACCGACGCGACGGCCCGCACGCCGGAATCGGCGGCCGCGACGTGCAGGGCGGCGAATCCGCCGAGGCTGTGCCCGACGAGCGCGACCCGCGCGGGGTCGAGCCGGTGCGCGGCCGCGAACGCGTCCTCCCGCACCCCTTCGGCCAGCCGGGCCGCGTCAGCCAGGACGTTGCTCCACGACCAGGACCCGCCGACGCCCCACGACCCGCGGTAGTGACACACGAGCGCGGCGAACCCGGCCCGGCTGAACGCGTGCGCAAGGTCGAAGTTCCGCTCGTTCCCCGGAAACCCGTGCAGCAGCACGACAACGGGATGCGGCCCCGGCCCACCGGGCACGTGCAGGACGCCGAACAGGTCCACGCCGCCGCTCTCGAAGGCCACGGGCACGGTCGCCGCCGGCGGCACCTGCCCGGGCAAGGGATCGGCGGCAAGCGGGTCGTACGCGGACACGGGGCCTCCCACGGCGACGAACCCGGACACGAACGCATCCGGGCGAAGCGGTCGAAGGCAGAACTCAAGCGGAATCCGACCGGTTCGGTCCAGATGTGTCCGAAGGGCGGGATGACGCACCCGCCGTGCGTCCGCGCCCGCTACCGCGCGAAGGCGCGTCGCAGGGCCGCGTACATGTCCGCGCGGGCACGTTCCGACACCTCTGCGCCCGGGAGGAAGTTCGATCCGTGGAAGGTTCCTGGCCGCACGTGCAGTTCGACCTGCACGCCCGCGGCCAGCAGGCGCATGCCGTAGTCGATGTCCTCGTCGCGGAGCGGGTCGAACTCGTTGGCGGCGATGTAGGTGGGCGGGAGGCCCTCCAGCTCCGTCGCGCGGGCCGCGGCCGCGTACGGGGGGATCTCGTCGGGGCTGTCGCCGGTCTCCCCGCCGAGGTAGTAGCGCCAGCCGAGGACGGCCTGCGGGCCGGTCCACAGCGGGGTGTCGGTGAACGCCCGGGCCGACGGGCTGTCGACGCGGTCGTCGATCATCGGGTTGTCGAGCAGTTGGAAGACCAGGCGCGGGCCGCCCTTGTCGCGGACGAACAAGGCCAGCGCGGCGGCGAGTCCCGCCCCGGCGCTGACGCCCCCGACGGCGATCCGGTCCGGGTCGGCGCCGAGCCGCTCCGTGTTGGCGGAGACCCAGGTCAGCGCGGTGTGGGCGTCGTCGAGCGCTGCCGGGTAGGCGTGTTCGGGTGCGAGCCGGTAGCCGACGCTGACGACGACGCAGTCGGTCTCGCGCGCGATCGCCGCCGCGGACTTGTCGGTGTCCTCGATGCCGCCGAACACGTAGCCGCCGCCGTGGAACCACACCAGGACGGGCCGTGGCGCGGGCGCCTCGGCGGCGGGCGTGTAGACGCGTACCGGCACGTCGGGCTGTCCGGTGCCCTCGCCGGGGACGGTGTGGTCGGCGGTGGCGATGTCGCGGCGCTGGTCGCCGCCGGCGCCCAGGCGGGCGGTGGCGGCTCGTCTGGCCTCGCGGAACGCGGCGGGGTCGGTGATGTCGACGGTCGGCAGGACCGCGAGCAGCGGGCGCAATTGCGGGTCGATGCCGTACTCCGGCCGGTCGTTGTGCGCCATGTGTGCCTCCGTGCGGTCCCCGTGCAGTCCCCGTATTGCCGTACGCGGTGGGTACGCGCGCACGCGTTCGCGTGTTCACGCCCTCTTAATAGGAGGTCGCGACGCTACCTATTCGTTCCCTCATTTCGGCGGAAATTGTTTCGCTGTCCGCGAAGCGCCGCGCGTTGTGGCCTGCCACAACACGATAAGTCCACCTGTCGACCCGTCAGTTGTGGTGTGGGGAAGGCCACTTCCGGGCGTGCGTGCGCGGCGGCAGGCGGGGTGGGGTAGCCTGCCGCCGCGCGTCGGGGGACCGTCGGCCTCAGCGGCCGGTCACGCGGTCCGGGGCGGGGTCACGGGCAGTCGGCGCCGGAGGCGTTGCGCAGGTAGATCACGCCGTCCCCGGGGACCGCAACCGGGAACACGCCCCGCGTGCGGGTGGTCTCGAAGCCCTCCTCAACACGCCATGTGGTGATGCCGACCTCCGCGAGGGCGTGTTCGGCTATCGCGCGGGCCTGGTCGGCCGTCAGGCAGCGATACGGCGACGCCTCGCGGCTGTCCAGCAGTGTGCTGATCCGCCGGACCTGGTCCATCGTGGCACCGTGGTACAGCGCTTCGTAGTCGGGCAGCGTCAGGCCGAGGCTGGCGCACGCGTCCTTGACCGTGCGGTCGGCCGGCTTGGGGACGACCCACAGGATGTCCTTCGCGACGCACGTCATGAGCTCGGGCGCCACGGCAGGACCGCCCTGCATGCTGACCAGTGTGTCCCACGCTGCGGCGCAGGCCGCCTCGGGGGTCTGCCCAGGGCCGAGGGGGACACCGTAGAGCACCTTCTCCGGGGCCTTGGCGAAGGTGGAGTTGCAGTAGGCGGCCGTCGGGATCTCGGGCTGGGTCGGCGAGTCGTCGATCAGCACGGCTGCCACCGTCCCGCCCGCGGCGGCGAGCACCGCGACCGGCATGCCGATCCGCCACATCAGCCGGCGTCGCCGGGAGACCGGCGTCTTGCCGCCGCCGCGGGCGGCCTCGTCGAACGTCCGGTACAGGGTGGACTTCATCAGTTCGCCGCGGCCTACGGGGATGTCGCGCTCGGCCGGCACCGGCAGCAGTTCCGCGAGTTCGGCGAACTCTTCGGTCTGGGGGTTCGTCTGGTGGTTCATCGGGATTCCTTCCGGGCGCGCAGGGCGTACGGCTTCCCGGGGCCGTCGGGGGCGGGGAGGGCGTAGGACGCGTCGGCGGTCCGCGGGCCGGTCCGCGGCCTTTCGGCGTCCAGCTGCTTCTTGAGCTTGGCGCGGGCCCGGGAGAGCCGGGAGCGGACGGTGCCGACGGGGATGCCGAGGGCTTCCGCGGCGGCCGCCGAGTCGAGTCCGGCCCAGACGCACAGCGCGAACACCTCGCGTTCGGCGCGGCGCAGCTTCCCGAGCATGACCCGCACGCGCGCGATGGTCTCGGTGTCGTCGATCTGGCCGACGAGTTCGTCGGCGAAGTCCGGGACGACCTGTTCGCGCGGCATCTTGTCCAGCACCGCCTGGTGGCGTCGGGCGGTCCTGCGGCTGTTGCGGGTGGTGTTGGTCGCTATGCCCAGCAGCCAGGGGCGCAGCGAGTCGCCGTCGTCGTCGACCCGGCCGCGCAGCCGCCAGGCCTCCAGGAAGGTGAGGGCGACGATGTCCTCGGCCGCCGTCCAGTCACCGGTCATCCGGAAGGCGTGGTTGTAGACGGACTTGGCGTGGTCGGTGAACAACTCTTCGAAGGCGCGCGGGTCTCCGGCTTTCACCCGCGCTCTCAATTTCATCTCCACGCTCATGACTGTCCGGCGCCGCGCGGCGCGCTCCCGGCGTATGACGCAGGTCACATGTCCGATGCTCCGACGCCCTGCGGTAGCGTCGCGAGGTGCTGCTTCACGACATCCTCGCCGTTCCCGCCCGCGAGCATCCCGACCGGGTCGCCGTGGTCTGCCCCGATTTCGCCGGCGCGAGTCTGACGTTCGGTCAGCTGGACGGCGACAGTGCGGCGTTGGCGGCGGCGCTGGGCGCACGTGGGGTCTCGCCCGGCGGGCGGGTGGCGATCGTCGCGCACAACAGGGTCGAGTACGTGGTCGCGCTGTACGGCGTACCGCGGTCCGGCCGGGTCCTGGTCCCGCTCAACCCGCGGCTGCACCCGCGCGAGTGGGCGCAGCAGTTGGCCCGGTCCGGGACGGAACTGGTCCTGGCCGACCCCGATCTGACGTCGGGTCTGGCGGAGTTCTGGGACGGGCCGGTGGTGGCGTTCGACGGTCCTGGTTGGGAGGCGCTGCTGGACGAGGGGCGGGCGGCGACGTCGGCGGGCGCCCCCTCGGACGCTGTGGACGCACTGGACGCTGTGGGCTCCGCGTCGGACGCTGACCTCGCCTGGCTGCTCTTCACGTCCGGCTCGACCGGTCGGCCCAAGGGCGTCCGGCTCACGCACCGGAGTCTGGCCGCCGGCATGCGCACGACGCTGGCGTGCCGTCCGGTGCACGACGACACGGTGTTCCTGACCCCGTTCCCGCTGTGCCACGTCGCGGGCGCGTACCAGGTGCCGATGCACCACATGCGGGGCCGGCCGGTCGTCATTGTTCGTAAGTACGACCCGGCGGCACTGCCGAAGCTCGTCGAGGAGCACGGCGTCACAAGCATGTCGCTGGCCCCGACCATGATCGACGCGCTGCTCGCGCAGGACGGCGTGGCCCGGCTGCGGGGGCGCGTGCGGTCGATCGGGTACGGGGCGTCGGCGATCTCCCCCGAACTGTTGGCCCGCACCGCCGAGGTGCTCGGCTGCGACCTGGGCCAGGGCTTCGGGTCGACCGAACTGTGCGGCAACGCGGTGTTCCTGACGGCGGACGACCACCGCGACCCGGCGCTGTTGGCGGCGGCGGGGCGCCCGGGGCCGGGGGTCGGCCTGCGGATCCTCGACGACGCGTGGGCGGAGCTTCCGACGGGAACCGTCGGGGAGATCTGCGTGCGCGCCGACCAGGTGTGTGACGGCTACTGGGAGGACGACGACGCGAACGCCGCGGCGTTCCGGGACGGCTGGTTCCGCACCGGCGACCTGGGCCGGCTGGACGCTGACGGATACCTGTTCGTCGTCGACCGCAAGAAGGACATCGTGATCTCGGGCGGCGAGAACGTCAGCGCCCGCGAGGTCGAGGGCGTGCTGCGTGGCCACGCGGGCGTGCGCGACGTCGCGGTGATCGGCGTCCCGGACGCGCGATGGGGCGAGCGGGTGTGCGCGGTGGTGGTTCCGACGGATCCTCAGGATCCGCCGTCCGAGGAGGCGTTGACGGCGCTGTGCCGGTCGCGGTTGGCAGGGTTCAAGGTGCCGCGCGTTGTGCACTTCGTCGACGAGCTGCCGGCGACCGGTACGGGCAAGGTGAGCAAGCCGGCGCTGCGCGAGCGGTTCGCGGCCGGCCTGTGAGTGCGGTTCAGTCCGCGACGAGGGTCTGTGAGTGGGTCAGTCCGCGACGAGATTGATGCTGGGCGGCAACGTCCTCCCCAGGGCCTGTCCTACGCGGACGCGCAGCAGCGCGTATTCGTCGGCGCGGACCTTGAGCGGGCCGCTCGGGCGCTCGACGGCTCGGCCGCCGACCACCTGCTCGCCGAGCACGAACTGCTCGTGGGTCATGTCGAGTTCGACACCGGACGAGAGTCGGTTCCACCAGTGGTAGCCGCGCGGTCGTCCGTCCAACTCGACGGAGCCGAGCATCAGTTCGCCGCCGAACAGGTCGTGGACGACGAGTGTGGTGATGTCGCAGTGCCCCCACGCGGGGTTGCCCGACAGCCACGGAGCGCGCTCCAAGTCGTCGGGCGAGCACGTGTCGGCTGCCCAACTGGCGCGCAACGCACGCTCCACGGCGGCAAGCGTCAGCGGGGCGGGCGGTGTGGGCTCCGCCTCGGGGAGTGTGTCGATCATGCGGCGCAGGGTCCCACAGCGGTCCGACAATCGGACAGCCGTTTACGCGCGCCTCGCGCCGCTGGGTTCGTTTCGGGGTGACCTACTTCGGCATCGCGTACTTGCCGATGTTGCCGGCGAAGTCGTAGACGATGGCGGTCTCGTCGCCGACCACCCAGGCGTCGTGTCCGGCATCGCACTCGAACATGTCGCCGGCCGCGAGGTCGGCCTCGGTGCCGTCGTCCATGCGGATGTGGAAGCGGCCCTGCTGCACGAAGCCGTAGTGGTGGAACTGGCAGCTCTTCGTGCCGGCTATCGGCCCGATGTCCTGCGACCAGCGCCAACCCGGCTCGAACGTCGCACGGCCGAACTCCACGCCGAGCTTGACCACGTCGATGTGGCCGTGCGGGAAGTCGCGGCTGTCCTCGGCCTTGCTGAGCGAACGTACGGCGAGGGTTGTCATGGTTGCTCATCTCCTTCCGCCGTCCCCTCCATCGTGCGACCCGCGCCTTCCGCCAGCACCCCAAAAGTCAGGAAAGTTAGGAATTGTAGGCATACGATGGAGTCGTGCCGGGGGGCTAGGCCAACGCGTCGGCAGGAGCCTCGCCGACCAGGGGGACACGCGCCGCGCGAAGCGGCGAACACGCGGCGACTGCCGCGGCAACGGCCATGCCGCCGATCGCGATCCACAAGGTAGGCCGGGACCCTATGCCCGCGGCGAGCACACCGCCGATCGGGCCTCCGACGGTGAACATGCCCCAGTTCAGCGACCGGATCGTCGCGTTCATGCGCCCCTGCAACCGGTCCGGGGTCACCGACTGCCGGTAGGCCATCTCGTGCGGCCCGCTCATGCCCAGCGCGACCCACACCAGGAACTGCGCGGCGGCCACCATCGTCCATCCCGCGATCCCGCCGACGGCGAGCGCGGCCGGCGTCCACGCCACCGGCTCGGCGAGCCGCTCGGCGACGACGACCCGGCCCGCGCCCCAGCGGCTCACGAGCCCGGAGAGCGCATTGCCGACGACCGCGCCGACGCCTCCGCACGCCAGCACCAGCCCGAGTCCGACCGCCGCGTGTGGCGACGAGTCGCCGAGGCCCGGGTCGCGGAGGACGAGCAGCGTGAAGACGGTCGAGATGACACTCGCGAAGAGAAATCGCGCGTGGAGCGTCAGCGCGAGGCTGCGCAGAACCGGGTGCCGGTAGACGTAGGCGAGCCCTTCGCGTAGTTCCGCACGCACGCCGCGGCGTTCGGTCTCCCGCTTCGGCTCGGGACGGCGGATCGAGGCCAGAATCACGCCGGACATCAGATAGGAGACGGCGTCGACGATCATCGCCAGAGGTGCCCCGATCGCCGCGACGAGGGAGCCGCCGAGGAACGGGCCCGTGGTCTGGGCCAGTGCCGTCGTCTGTTCGAGCCGCGCGTTGGCCCGCGTCAGCAGTGTGGGCGGCACGAGGCTCGGGAGGTAGGACTGGTGGGCGGCGTCGTACAGCAGCGACAACGCGCCGAAGACCGCGACGAAGGCCATCAGGCCGTAGATGCTCATCAGGTGCGCGGCGGCGAGGCCGGCGACCAGGGCCAGCAGCGCCGCGCGGAGCAGGTCGGTGGCTATGAGGAGGGGGCGTCGTCGATATCTGTCGGCGACGACGCCGGCCAGGAGTCCGAAGAGGAGGTACGGCGTCCAGCGCGCTCCGTTGAGGAGTCCCACCTGCACATCGCTCGCGTCCAGCGTGACGACGGCGAGCGTCGGGAGGGCGACGGTCGTGACGTAGGTGCCGAACGTCGAGACCGCGTCCGCGGTCCAGAACCTGCCGTACCCGGGGTGTGCGAACAGGCCCGTCATGGGTTGTGAACCTAGCGAAGGGGCTGTGGGGGTACGGACGTCGGCCCCGCCGGAACGCCGTTTCGTATGAGCTGACTTCGCTGGGGGTTCGTGCCGAGGGTTCGCTGGGGCTTCGCGCCGAGGGTTCGCTGGGGCTTCGCGCCGAGGCTTCGTGCCGCGGGTTGTCAGGGGGCCAGTAGTCCGCCGCTTGCGACCTCTCGCAGGGCTTGGGCGACGGCCTCTTCTGCGGAGCGCACCGAGGCTTCGCCGACTGCCCAGCGTTCCATCGCGATGCGTACGGCGGTGTTCGCGGTGCCTGCTGCGAGGCGTACGGCCAGGTCGTCCGGGGCGGCGCCGACGCGGGCCGCGATGACCGGGCGCAGTTGGTCCTCCGAGTCCCGGTGAACCACCAGCCAGGTTGCGCGGAACGCGGGGTGGCCCTCCATCATGCGCAGCAGCGCGCGCAGCTGGGCCTCGTCGATGCCGTTGGTGACGCGCGAGTGGCGGACGGACGCGCGGTACGCGGCGAGCAGCGCGTCGACGAGGCCGAGTTCGGGCGGGCAGTCGGCGAGCCGGTCGACCCAGTCGCGGGTGGCGGCCGCGAACAGGGGGGCGAGGGTCTCCTCCTTGGCCCTGAAGTATCGGTAGAACGTGCGCAGCGCCATGCCTGAGCCCGCGGCGATGTCCTCGACGGTGGTGGCGTCGTAGCCGCGCTCGGTGAAGAGGCGGGCGGCGACACGCGACACCTCGGTGCGGGTGTCCTCGCGGCGGCGCTCGGTGAGCGACGGCCGGCCCGGGCCTCGGCGCGCGGTCGTCGTCATCGTTCCTCCTGGGGCTGCCCGGGGCTTTTCGGCGGGCGTCGGTCGGGGCTCAGCGTATCGCTCCTCAACGGGACCAGGGGGAATTTTTTGGCACGGAGTGCCTGTTTGGCATAACGTGCCAAATATTGTGCGGCCGAGCAGCGACCGCCTGCGGAGGAAAGAAGGCCACCCCATGAACCGCTTCGACGACCGCCGGATCCTCGTCACCGGCGCCGGGTCCGGAATCGGACAGGCCACCGCGCTACGGCTGCTCGCTGAGGGCGGCCACGTCGTCGCCGCCGACGTCGTGCCTGACGGCCTGGCGGCGACGGTCGCTCGGGCCTCGTCGGCCGGGCTCGACGTGGCTCGGCTTCACACGCTGGTGTTGGACATCGCCGATGAGGCGAGCGTGGTGGCGGGCGTGCAGGGTGCTGTCTCGACGCTGGGGGGACTTGATGTGCTGGTGAATGCGGCGGGCATTCTGCGGGCGTCGCACACGCACGAGACGTCGTTGGAGCTGTGGAACCGGATCGTCACGGTCAACTTGACGGGGACGTTCTTGGTGACGCGTTCGGCGCTCCCCGCGTTGCTTTCGACGGGTCGGGGTGTGGTCGTGAACTTCAGCTCGACGTCGGCCGAGTTCGCGCACCCGTACATGGCCGCGTACGCGGCGAGCAAGGGTGGCGTGCAGTCGTTCACGCACGCGCTGGCGCTGGAGTACGGCAAGCAGGGGCTGCGGGCGGTCAACGTGGCTCCGGGCAGCATCAAGTCCGGCATCACCGACACGACGGCCGGCTACCTGCCCGAGGACACCGACTGGTCGCTGTTCGCGAAGCTCTCGCCGATTCTGGACGCGGGTGTGGAGTCTGCGAGTGGGGCGCCTATGGCGGGGCCGGAGACTGTGGCGGGGGTCATCGCGATGCTGGCTTCCGACGACGGGGCGTTCATCACCGGGACTGAGATTCGCGTTGATGGTGGGACGCACGCGTAGGTTTTCGGGCACCTGGCTGCGGCGTTCCTGACCTGGTTCGTTTTCGGTGGCCTGACGCCCCTCCCGCTCTTGGATTTTCCGCGCGGACGGCCCGCGCCTCAAGCCGATGCTGGCAGCGCTTGGTCAGGTGGCCTTGTCCTGTTGCGGCTTGACC
>NZ_JASAOI010000069.1 GCF_029953285.1 Yinghuangia seranimata
GCCGTGGGCCGCGCCGCGCTCAAAACCGGTACTTCCGGTCGGGCCGTTGCTCCCTAGCGCTGCGGGTTTCGGACGTGGAGGCCGTGCGACGCTGACCGCGAGGATCGACGCCAAGGGCCTCGGACAGGTGGGCGTGCTCTTTGAGGGCGTGTTGCGCGGCGCGGCCACAGGCCGCGCCGCGCTCAAAACCGGTACCCGGTGGAGCTTTTGCGCTATCGCACTGCGGGTCTGGGACGTGGAGGCGCTGCGACGCCAACCGCGGGGATCGGCTTCGGCTGCCTGGTGGAATGTCGTACAGGTTCCGCGGCGCGACCAAGGTCGCGCCGCGGAAAAGGCAAAGCGTCCCCCGACGAGCGCTCCACACCGTCGAGGCTGGGGTGCCGGGTTGATCGAGTGGCGCTGCCGCGCCAGAGGCGCGCTCGCTCGTCACGCAACTCTGGGCCGAATACGTCCGGCCGGGCCGGGTCTTGAACGAGTTTTGCGCGGCGCGGCGTTGGCCGCGCCGCGCTAAAACCCGGAGCTTGACGGGCCCTGGGTGTTTCATGACTGCCGGGCTGAGTGTTCAAGCGTCATCAGGCGCGGGTCCTCGCTCGTCCGACGCTCTCCCGCTGCATCTGCGGCATTGGCATGGTGGGCAGGCTACGGACGACGGAACGACGGTCAGCGGGTCTCGCATCCGCACTACGTTCGTGACCGGGCCTGGTTCGGTACCGGCCACATACGTGCGGATCGTCATACGGCTAGTGCGCGGCCCCTCGACCATATTCGCCTCCCTGGGTAACCGATCTGTCACCCAGCGAACACCCGCAGGCGTACCGTGGGAACGGTCCAGGATCCAGCAGTTGGACTTGTGGGATAGGTCAACGATGCCTGCTCCGAAAGAACTTGATCCGGAAGCGTCGCTCTGGCACCTGTTCGGTGCTTACCTGCGGTTTCTTAGAACTGCGAACGGGGAGACGCAATCTCGACTCGGCAATCGTCTGCATTCAACAGGGTCGTTCGTTGGACAGATCGAGACAGGCGAACGGACACCCAGTCCCGAGTTCGCTGCGCAACTCGACGCGGCGACCGGGGCTACGAAACTCCTCATCGCAACGGCGTCTCATGCACGCAAGCTCACGCCGGATCCCAAGGAATGGTTCGAGAGCTTCGCCGAGACGGAGAGGGCTGCGACGCGGATTCGGACGTTTCAACCTCAGGTGATCCCTGGGCTCCTCCAATGTGAGGAGTACATAAGGGAGTTGCTGAAGCGCGCCCGCGTACCAGCGGCACGGGCCGAAATGTGGGTTGAACGCCGACTTGCGCGGCGGCGCCTGCTGCTGGCCTCCGAACCACCCGAATACTGGGCCATCGTTGACGAGGCCGCGCTGCTCCGGCTGATGCGGAACCCCGAGGTGGCGAAGCCTCAGCTCCTCCTCATGCTCGACATGATCGAGCGGGAGAACGTCGTCCTCGAAATGGTCCCGATCGACGTCGGCTTGCACCCATGCATGGATGGCGCTTTCGTGCTGTTCACCGTCCCCGGCAAGGGAGAATGTACGTACGCCGAGGACATGTCGGAGGGGCGTATGACCACCAACGCTCAGACCGTGGCGGAGGTTCAGCGTCGATACGATCTGCTCCGGTCCGACACCCTTGCCCCCGCCCGGACGGAACGGCACCTGAGAGACCTCTTGGAGGGCACAGAATGACGCCTGCACGTTCCAGGTTCACGTGGCGGAAATCGTCTTACAGCGGGCAACAGGGGGGCGACTGCGTAGAGGTTTGCGACGGCATCCCAGGAGTCGTCCCTGTGCGTGACAGCAAGGAACCGGCGCGCGGGCACCTGATGGTCTCGGCGTCGTCGTGGACTTCACTGGCTCGGGCGCTCAAGGCGAGCTGACGCACGCTGCGAAGGTCGCGGCGTCTGTATGGAGCGTCCGCCCTTGTTGGAAATGCCGAAGGGGTCCGGACGCTTTGTGGCGTCCGGACCCCTTCGGTGGGTCTGCGTCGGTACAGGGTGGCCGGGCTGGGCGTCGGCCGTTCGTCGGGGTCATGCGGCGGGGTGGGTGGTGCGGGCCTCGCGGCGGGCGCGGCGGGCGGCGCGGCGGGTGCGGAGGGCGGTGGAGACGACGCGCTCGTGGGCGGCGACCTCGCGCATCTCGTGGGACCGGGTCTGGAAGAGCTGGTACTCGATCACGGTGACTCCTTGAAGTCCGTTCCCTCGGCGGGCTTTCCGCTCCGGGTTCCCGGTGTCTCTCCGGGCATGACTCAAGATTCGTCTCCCAGTGGGGTACCGGGCATCGGACGGATGCCCGATCTTGGAGGGCGGATTCGCCATGGCTCGGGCTGAGGTGGCTCAGGGGGCGTCTAAGGTGCTGATGATGCGGTCTAAGGCACCCCCGAAGCCGGCTAAGCCGCAGGTCAGGGTGTGTCGAGCTGCTTCACGAAGTGGAACGCGGTGATGTCCAGGCGTTCGCGGAGGTAGAAGCGGTGGGCCGCGGTGCGGGCGGTGCCGGAGTCCAGGGTGAGTTCGCGGCAGCCTCGTTCGCGGGCGTGGTTTTCGAGGTGGGCCAAGAGGGCGCCGCCTACTCCCGTCGAGCGGGCGGATTCGGCGGTGACCAGGTCGTCCACGTGGAGGGCGCGCAGCGAGACGGTGTTCACCTGGACGCGCCAGCCGGCCGCGCCGACGCAGCGGCCGTTGTCGTCGAACACGGCGGTGAAGCGCAGGCCTTGGCGGTAGCCCTCGTCGTAGACCTGCGCGAAGAGGTCCGCGGTCAGGTGGGGGCGCAGTTCGCGGAGTACGGGCAGGACGTCGGCGATGCGCGGGTCGGCAGGCTCGAGGTCGACGATCTTCATGGTGGGAACGATAGGGACGGTGCGGCGGGCGTTTACCGTCGGGGCGACGGCGGCAGTGCCGCCGCCCGTGGGCGGCGGCACTGGGGTTTCCGGGTCAGGCGGTGAAGCCGAGGGCCAGGGTGGCGACGACCGGGGCCAGGTACAGGACCGGGAAGGCGACCGTGTTGTAGGAGCGGGCGCGCAGGACGGTGACGACGGCGCCCAGGAAGTACAGGATCAGGCAGACCGCCGCGGCGATGCCGATGGCGGGGACCGCAAGGCCGACCAGGAGGCCGACGGCTCCTGCGGACTTGGCCAGGCCGAGCAGGGTCCACGCGGAGCGCGGCACGCCGTACTGGATGAGCGGCGCGGTCACGAAGTCGGCCCGGCGCAGCAGCGAGAATCCGGAGAATCCGACCCAAAGCGCACTGACGACGGCAACGACGGTGTAGGCGACGGACATGGCGGACTCCTTGGATCGACGCGGCGGATGCGCTTGCGGCGCGGTGACCCGGCTCGCTTGCGGACCCGGACATCGCACTGACGGAGCACGTCCGCGATGTGTGACAGCCGATCGCCGTCGACGTCGAAACCGGCGGAGACCGGCCGGCTACGGAGTCACGGTGATCGCGGGTGCCGTCGGGACGGACGGGGGTGTCGGAACGGTGGTCGGACCGGCCGGGGCGGTGGTCGGCACGGGGGTCGGGGCGCCTGGCATCACGGTCGGGATGCTCGTCGGGGGAACGGGATGGCCCGGGACCGTCGGCGGGGTTGTCGGAGCCGCCGTGGTAAGGGGAAGGCACGGGGGCGGGTTGCCCGGGAGGCTCGGCGTCACGGTCGGGACGGCCGGTGGTGCGGTCGGCGCGGTCGGCGCCGCCGGCACTGCGGTCGGCACTCCGGGGGGCGGGGTAGGCCCGCCCGGCGCCATGGTCGGCACGCCGGGGGCCGCGGTCGGGGCGCCCAGGTGGCTCGGGATCGCGGTCGGCACCCCCGGAGGCGGCGGCCCGGCCGGACGACCGGGCGTGGGCGACACCGACGGCACAGTCGGAGCGCCCGACGGGACCGCGACGACGCACGGCGGAACCGTCGGTACCCCCGCAGCCGAGACGGTCGGGACCGGGTTGGTGGCCGTGGCGGTGGAGGCGGATTTGTCCGGGGACTGCTGGAAGGCCACGGCGGCGCCCGCGGCGATGAGGACGGCGGCGGCGGCCGAGGCCGTCGTGATGACCGTGCGGCGGCGCCGGGTTCGGCGGGCGATGGCCGCTGCGTCGATGACCGGGGGGTGTGCGCTGTCCGCGAACTCGTCCATGGCGTGCACCAGTGCCTTTCCGAGGAAGTCGTCGTCGGGAGGGAGTGCAGTCATCACGCACCTTCGAGGTGGGGCAGCGGGGTGAGGGCGGCGGCGTTGGCGCGCAACTTCGCGAGGGCACGCGAGAGTTGCGAGCGCACGGACCCGGGCGTGATGCCGAGGGTCGCGGCGATGCCCTGGTCGTCCATGTCGTGCAGGTAGTGGAGGACGACGACCGTGCGCATGCCCACGGGCAGCGCCTGGAGCGCGCGGATGAGCTCGTCGCGCTGTTCCAGTTGCCGGTAGGCGTCGTGCGGGTCGGTGCGGTCGGGAACGACGGGCAGTTCCTCTCCGCGTCGCCTGAGCCGACGCCGCCGGTCGTTGGCCAGGTTGACCACGATCGTGCGTACGTAGGCCTCGGGCGAGTCCGCCGCGGTGACCCGTTTCCAGTTGCGGCAGGCGCGTTCGAGGGCCTCCTGGAGCAGGTCCTCGGCGGTCTCGCGGTTGCCGGTCAGGACGTACGCGGTGCGGAACAGCGCGGCCGAGCGCGCCGTCACGAACTCGACGAAGTCGATCTCGTCCGGGCCCGGACTGCCCCTGCGCAGCCTCACCGGCCGCCTGTCGACGTGTCCACGCGTTCCTCCTCGGGTGCGATCACTGCACCCCTCCTCGACGACCGCCCCGCGACGGTTGCTGCACAGCGCGCGCCCGTGTGACCCGGATCACCGTCGGGGAATGCGAGCGAGGGCGCTCCCGACGGATCGGGGGCGCCCTCGTTGCAGGGGTGGAGCGACGTCGTCAGATGGTCGCGGCGTCGATCACGAAGCGGTACCGCACGTCGCCGGCCAGGACGCGGTCGTAGGCCTCGTTGATCCGGTCGGCGTCGATCAGTTCGATGTCCGCGCCCAGGCCGTGCTCGGCGCAGAAGTCGAGCATCTCCTGGGTCTCGGCGATGCCGCCGATCATCGAGCCGGCGAGCGTCTTGTTGCCGTCGATCAGCGAGAACAGGTGCACCGGCAGCGGGTCGGCCGGGGCGCCGACGTTCACGAACACGCCGCCGGTCTTGACCAGGCCGAGAATCGCGTTCAGGTCGAAGTTCGCCGAGACGGTGCTGACGATCAGGTCGAACGAGCCGGCCAGCTCCTCGAAGGTCGCCGGGTCGGACGTGGCGTAGAAGGCCTCCGCGCCGAGGCGGAGCCCGTCCTCCTGCTTGCGAAGGCTCTGGCTGAGCACGGTGACCTCGGCACCGAGGGCGGCGGCGATCTTGACACCCATGTGGCCGAGCCCGCCGAGGCCGACGACGGCGACCTTCTTGCCCGGGCCCGCGCCCCAGCGCTTGAGCGGCGAGTAGAGGGTGATGCCGGCGCACAGCAGCGGCGCGGCGACGTCGAGCGCGACGCCCTCGGGGATCTTCAGCGCGAAGTTCTCGGTGACGACGATGTGCGTGCTGTAACCGCCGTACATGTGGTCGCCGTTGGGGTCGACGGGGTAGGTGGCGGTGGCACCGGTGAGGCAGAACTGCTCCATACCGGCCTTGCAGTTGTCGCACTCGCCGCAGGAGTCGACGAAACAGCCGACGCCTACGCGGTCGCCCACCTTGTGCTTGGTGACCTGGTCTCCGACGGCGGTGACGACGCCCGCGATCTCGTGTCCGGGCACCATCGGGAAGAGCGACTCGCCCCACTCCTCCTTCACCTGGTGGATGTCGGAGTGGCAGATGCCCGAGTACTTGATCTCTATGAGGACGTCGTGCGGACCGACCGGCCGACGCGCGATCGTGGTGCGTTCCAGCGGCGCCTTGGCGGCGGGGGCGGCGTACGCGGCGACGGCGGTCAGATCGGTGGTGTTGCTCATGGTGTCGATCGCTCCGGAGGCATGCGAGACATAGGGGGCCGTATAAGGCCAACTCCCTGTGCGCTCAGAAATTCCGCCCCTCGGACGACGCGGTCAGTCCCTGGCGGGGGCCAGGCGCCGGTAGCGCAGGTACATCTCGCAGCCCAGGCACAGCCCGAAGGCGGCGTTCAGGAACGCCGCGAACAGGGCGAACGCGGTGGCGGTGACGCCGAGCGCGGTGGCGCCGGCGAGGTAGCCGGCGGTGCCGACGACAGCGAAGCCGAGGCCGACGCCCTGGGCGAACCGCACCGGGCGCGGGTCCTCGCGCTCGGTGGGCGGGGCGAGGCGCGGCGCGACGAGGTGCCGGTAGAGCAGCCCGTACGGTGCCCGCCCGGGCCCGGCGAAGACGCCGATCGCGAACACGAGCGCCTGTGCCGCGAGCAGCCATCCGCTCCCGGTGACGAGCACGATCGCGAGGACGAGCGAGGTGAGGGCGGCCGCGAAGCGCGGCCCGCGCGGGTCGAGACCCATGTGACGGCTCCTGCGGGTCAGGCGGGCGATACGGCCAGCGCCACGGCGGCGAGGGCGTCCTGGCGGCGCGGTACGCCGGTGGCGCGCCGCACGATGTGTCCGCGCGCGTCCAGCACGAGCACGGTCGGGGTGCGGCTGATGTCGAGCCGCCGGACCAGGTCGAGGTGCTTCTCGGCGTCGACCTCGGCGTGCACGACGCCGTCGAGTTCGCCGGCGATCTGTCCCAGCAGGAGGCGGGTCGTGCGGCACGGGCTGCAGAAGGCGGTGGAGAACTGCACGAAGGTGGCCCTGGTGCCGAGCGTCACACCGATCTCGGCCGGGTCCAGCGCGGGTGCCGCGGCTTCGGTGCGCTCCGCCACGTCCCGCATCCTTCCGTCGTTCCGGCGCCGCCACAGGCCCACCGCGGTCGCGGCGGCGAGCACCACGGCGACGACGATGATTCCTGCGGACATGCGGCGCTCAACACGTGAAGGCGCCGGAGTTATTCCCGATCGCCGGATTCCCCGGCGCCTTCACGGCCGGCAGGCCCCTCACCCGGTGGTCGTGAGCCGGGCCACGGTCAGGCCCGCGACGAGCAGCACGAGGGCGGTGACGCGCCCGAGGTTGAGGGCGTCGTGCTGGACGACGACGCCGAGCACGATCGCGCCGATGGTCCCTATGCCGGTGAAGACCGCGTAGGACGTCCCGGTCGGCAGGTCCTTCATGGCGCGCGACAGCAGGTAGACGGCGCTGACCATGAGCACGAAGCACAGCGCGGTCTGGGGAAGCTTGGTGAAGCCCTCGGTCGGTTTGATGCTCTGCGACCAGGCGACCTCGACGACGCCGGCGAGCAGCAGCCAGACCCACGGCATGTCAGCTCTCCCTCGGGATCGCGAACCCGGCCAGCTTCGCGGCGAGCTCCTCGGTGTCGCGGACGGCCTGCGCGGCGGACGCGCGGTGCTGCTCGACGCGCTCGGCGAGGCCCGGGTCGACCAGGGCGTTGACCAGCTCGGCGCTGATGACCGTCCCGTCCTCGACCGCGTAGTGCCCGGCGAAGAAGTCGAGCAGGTAGCGGCCCTGGTGGTCGTACGGCTCGCGCGGCATGCCGGGCCCGTAGGCGCCGCCGCGCGCCGAGACGACGACGAACTTCCGTGGCGCGAGCACCATCTTGGGGAAGGTGACCTGGTCGATCCACGCCTTGAGCGCGGCCGGGACGCCGAAGTTGTACATCGGCGCGCCGATCAGCACGACGTCGGCGGCGACCAGTTCGGCGAGCAGCGGTTCGACGACCGCCCAGGCCTCGCGCTCCTCGTCGGTGCGGACCGCGTCGGCGTACCGGGCGATGTCGGTGATGCCTTCGCGGAGCAGCGTGTCGCAGATCCGCGTCCAGCCCTCGCGGATGGCGGGCGGTGTGTCGGCGGCCAGGTCGCGGTACGTGACGCCGCCGCCGGACGCCCGCCAGCGGTCGGCGAAGGCCGCGCCGAGCCGCCGGGAGAACGAGTCGGTGCGGGCGCTGCTGTCGAGGTGCAGGAGCTGGGACACGGCGGGACTCCCTGGTCAGAGGCGTGCGAAGGACGAGCAGCTAAGTGGACAGACTGTCCGCTTGCCGACGTCCCGAACCCTACGCACAAGTGGACTCCGTGTCCACTTGCTGCCTAGAGTGAGGCCATGAGCCGACCGCCGAACCCGCCCGCGACCCCCGGGGCCCCGCCGCTGCCGATGGCCGACCCGCCGCCCCCGCGCGAGCGCGCCGACGCCGCACGCAACCGCGCGCGCGTCCTGGCGGCGGCGGCCAAGCTGTTCGCGGACCGCGACCCGGCCGGCGTGACGATGGACGACATCGCGAAGGCGGCCGGCATCGGCCGCGGCACGCTCTACCGCCGCTACCCGGACCGAGCGTCGATCGCCCGCGCACTGCTGGACGAGCACGAGCGCGCGCTCCAGGAGAAGCTCATGCGCGGCCCCGCCCCGCTCGGCCCCGGCGGTCAGGGCGGACCAGGCGACGACGTGACGCCCGCCCAACGGCTCGCCGCCTTCTATGCCGCGATGGTCGAACTCCTCGAGACCCACGTGCACTTGGTGCTCGGCGCGGAGACGGGATCGGCACGGTACGAGACGGGCGCGTACGCGTTCTGGCGCCTGCACGTGCGCCACCTCACCGCCGAAGCGGGCGCGCCCGACCCGGACGCGCTGGCCGACCAGTTGCTGGCGCCGCTCGCGCCCGAGCTCTTCCGCAGCCAGCGCGAGCGCGGGATCGGCATCGACCGGATCAGCGCGAGCCTGGAGGTGCTGGCGTACGGCGTGCTGGGCGGCCCGACCGGGCCCTGACGCGGCGGCGGGAACCCCTCAGGCGGCAGGCCCGCGCGCCGGGATCAGGCCGACCCCTCGGCGCGCACCACCGCACCCGGATCGCCCGTGAACCACGCCAGCGCGACCGCCCCGCACGGCGCCGACGAGTCGTACCGTGTGCCGCCGCCCGGCACGGTCACCCACCGGCCGGGCCGGTAGGTGCTCCCGTTCATGCGCAACTCGCCCGACAGCAGCAGGAAATGCTCGTCGAAGGCATAGGCGACCGCGGTCGGCCGCGCCCACCCCGGCGGGAACCGCACCAGCGCGGAGACCGCACCCGAGCCGGCGTCCCACCGCAGCGTCGCGAGCCGCACCGGCGTCGCGGTGAACGGCATGACGAAGTCCCGCCACCGCAACGCGGGCCCCCGCGGGCTCACCCCCCGATCGCCTCGACGCCCGCCACCAGGGACTTCGCGATCACCGTCCGCAGGATGTCGTTCGTGCCCTCGCCGATCGCCATCAACGGCGCGTCCCGGTACAGCCGTTCGACGACGAACTCCTGCGAGTAGCCGTACCCGCCGTGGATCCGCATCGCGTCGAGCGAGCAGGTGAGCGCCGCCTCCGACGCGACGAGTTTGGCCATGCCCGACTCCATGTCCACGCGCTTGCCCGCGTCCGCGCGCGACGCCGCCCAGTAGACCAGCAGCCGCGCGGCCTGCACGCCGGCGGCCATGTCGGCGAGCTTGAGCTGGACCGCCTGGAAGCCGCTGATCGGCTGCCCGAAGGCGTGCCGCTGCCGGGAGTACTCCAGGGCCTCGTCGTACGCCCGCTGCGCGACCCCGACCGCGCGCGCCGCCACGTTGATGCGCCCCGTCTCCAGGCCGGACAGCGCCTGCTTCATCCCGACGCCCTCGACGCCGCCGAGCAGCCGCGAGGCAGGCACCCGCACGTCCGTCAACAGGAGTTCGCACGACTCGGGGCCCTTGTAGCCGAGCTTGGGCAGGTCGCGCAGCACCTCGAACCCGGGCGTGTCCGTATCGATCAGCAACACGCTCATGCCGCGGTGCGCGGGAACCGCCTCGGGGTCGGTCTTCACGAGCACGGGCAACACGGCGGCGTGCCGCGCGTTGGTGATCCAGGTCTTGGCGCCGTTGACGACGTAGGTGTCACCATCGAGCCGCGCGGTGGTACGGATGCCCTGCAGGTCGGTTCCGGCGTCCGGCTCGGTCAGCGCGATGCCCGAACGCCATTCCCCGCTCGCGAGTTTCGGCAGGTAGTGCGAGCGCTGCTCGGGCGTGCCGTGCCGCGCGATCATCCAGCAGGCGAGCGAGTGCGAGCCGAGGATGCCCGCGACGCCCATCCAACCGCGCGAGATCTCCTCGAAGACCAGGGCGAACGACACCATGTCGACGGCGAGTCCGCCGTACTCGTTCGGCACGGTCAGACCGAAGAGGCCCAACGACCGCATGGTGTCGACGATTTCCGTGGGGTAGCGCCCGGTACGCTCCCACTCGGCGGCGACCGGTTCCACCTCCTTGCGCACGAAGTCCCGCAGCGTGCGCTGGAACATCTTCTGTTCGTCGTTGAGTTCGAAGTCCACGGGGTGTTCGCCGCCTCACGCGTCGGGGTCCGGTCGGAAGACTGGCAGCGCGCGGCCGTCCGGCAGCGGGCGCCACGCCAGGACGACCGGCAGATCGCAGGCGAGCCGGTCGAGGGGGCAGTCGACGATGTTGGTGAGCAGGACGGGGCCCTCCGCGAGGCGCACGCGCGCCACGACGTAGGGCGGGGTCAGGTCGGGGCGCGGCGCGCGGTGGGTGACCGAGTAGGTGTCGATCCGGCCGCGGCCGGACACGTCGGTGAACTCCAGCGAAGTTTTTCCACAGGCTGTGCACAACGCGCGCGGATAGTGCTGGAGATGTGCACAATCCAGGCACCGCTGGACGACCAGGCGGCGCTCTCGGGTCGCGTCCCACCAGCCCGCAGTGACCTCGTCCGGCGGCGGAACGCGGTATTCCGGCGGGCTTTCGGCGTTGCCGCCGGTGTGCTCGGCAGTGCTCGCTTCAGTACCCATTCGTCCCCGCCTGTCGCATTACGCGCCTCATCGGTCCCGGCCCAGCAGCACTGTGGCATGTGTCGAGAAGATGCCGCCGGTGCCATGCGCCAACGCCACCGAAGGATCCGCCACTTGGCGGGCACCGCACTCGCCGCGCAGCTGCCGCACGGCCTCGACCAGCAGCAAGAGGCCGTACATGCCGGGGTGGTTGTACGACAGACCGCCGCCGCTGGTGTTGAACGGCAGCGCGCCGCCGGGCCGCAGCCGCCCGTCCGCGACGAAATCCGGCCCCTCGCCGGGCGCGCAGAAGCCGACCGCCTCCAGGCCGAGCAGCGCGGTGATCGTGAACGAGTCGTACACCTCGACGACGTCCACGTCGGCGGGCCCGAGCCCGGCCATCCCGTACGCGCGCGCTGCGGCGTCGAACGAGCCGGGGCGCAGAAGGTTATCCACAGCCGCCATGCCGGAGTTGGTGGTCGACTCGCCGTATCCGAGCACCACGACGGGGTCCGGACGCAGGTCGCGGGCCCGTTCGAGGGACGTGACGACGACCGCGCCGCCGCCGTCGGGGACGGTGACGGTGACGCCCAGGTCGGACTCGGCGACGCCGACGATCGCCGCGGTCACACCGGCCTCCCCACGACGACGGTGGCACCCGCCGGGCCGACGGCGACGCGCTCCGGCGCGCCGTCCGCGCCCAGCACGACGACCTCCTGCTCGACCGTCACCGTGTCGCCCTGGACGGCGGTGACCCGGCCCGTGCAGCGCACCCGCTCGCCCGCGAACACCAGGCCCCGGAAGCGGAACCGCAACGCTGTCAGGCGCGCGTTCGGGCCGAGCCAGTCGAGCAGTTGCTCGGCCAGCAGGGCGCCGAACACCTGGCCGTCCACCACGGGGGCGGGCAGCCCGCGTTCGGCCGCCCACGTGTCGTCGTGGTGCATGCGGTGCCAGTCCCAGGTCGCACCCGCATAGGCGACCATCGACACGCGGTCCATCGTGCGTTCCAGCGGCGGGACGTCGGTGCCCGCCGCCGGGAGACCGCCTCGCACAGCGGTCACGGCTGCGCCGTCCAAATGATCGTCTCCTCGTCGGTCGCGAGCGGTGCGCCGTGCTGGTCGGTGTAGCGGGCGGTGACGTTCTCCACCACGCGCGTCACGTCGTCCAGGCCGAGGCCGGCCGCGGCGAGGATCGCGCGGATCTTGGCGTACGCGGTGCGGGTCTGCCGGGCCATGCCGCCGTTGACGACGATCCGCCCGGCGTCCGGGTCGTACTCCGACGCCGAGTGCTTGCCCGGACAGGACCGCCTCGGTGCCGCCGTCGGGCAGCGTGCGAGCCAGCCCGAGCGAGAAGGTGTAGCCCTCGTAGCGGAACCACGGGAAGTCGGCGGGTCGGATCGGTGCGTACGGCATCGCTGTTCCCCCTGATCGTGCGGATCCCTGCCTTACGCGACGCTGCCCTTCCCGGCCGCCACCTGCGCCGTCAGATCCAGCAGCGGGCCGAGCCCGCGCACGGTTCCCAGCGCGCGCAGCTGCGCCGCCAGGTGCTCCGAATCGGGCGTCATGCCACCGGCGTTGGCGTGGAACTTGGCCATGAGCGCGGTGTCCGACATCGCCGTCGTCGCCGGCTCCTCCGCGCGCTCCTGGCGGCCGCCGCGGAACCGCACGGTCAGTCGCCCCGGCGCGGTCGCCGCCTCGCCGTCCCCGCGCGCCTGCACGAAACGGACGCGCTGGGCGAGTTCGTTCAGCTGGACGCGTCTCGTGCAGCCCTCGGAGTAGGTGTCGACGCCGACCGAGCCGTCCGTGAGCATCGCGGCGAGCGTCCAGGCCAGCGAGAACTTCGCGTCGTAGACGGTCTTCGGGTACGCCTTGTCCGGCCCGCACACGATCGGCACGGCCTCCTTCGGCACGGTCACCTTGACCGACTCGACGTCGGCGGCGGTCAGCCCGGCCTCGGCCATCCTCGCGACGACCGTCTGGGCGGCGTTGAGCGAGGCGTGGATCAACTGGCAGCACGGGTAAGGCTTCGGCGTCACACGCAGCAGCTCCCACCGGTCGCCGAGCCCGCCCAGTACCTGGTGCGGGGCGACGGTCCGCCCGGCGAGCGCGCGGAACACCCCGAACTCGCCCTCGAACACGGTGTCGGGCCCGGTCGCGCCGGCCGCGGCGAGCCGCGCGGCGAGGATGCCGTTCGAGGCCGCCTGCCCCGGGTGCAGCTGCTTGGTGGCCGATCCCGTGCTCAGGAACTCCAGCAGCCCGCCCGCCGAACTCCCGGCTATGCCCAGCGCGTTGACGGTGCGGTCGACGTCCAGCCGCATCAGCCGGGCGCTGACCAGCGCCGCGGCGAGCACCCCGGCGACGCCGGTCGCGTGTATGCCGCGCGCGTGGAACGCGTGCGGCGCGGCGGCGCCGATCCGGCACGCCGTCTCCATCCCGGCGACGGCCGCCAGCAGCACCTCGGCGCCGGTCGCGCGCTGCTCCTGGCCGACCGCGAACGCCGCGGCCAGCACCGGCGCGGTGGAGTGCACCAGCCCGCCGGGATGCGTGTCGTCGAAGTCGAGGGCGTGGACGAGGGTGCCGTTGGCAAATGCGGCCGCGGGCGCGCCGATACGCGGACCGCCCGAGCCGATCACCGTGGCCTTGCGCGGCCCGCCGAGCGCCGCCGCGACGCCGACCGCGGGCTCGGCGGCGCCGAGCCGCGCGGCGGCGAGGGCGGTGCCGACGCCGTCCAGCAGGCCGCGGCACGCCGCGTCCCTGACCTCGTCGGGTGCGGTGTCGTTCGTCAGTCCCAGGGCCCACAAGGTCAGGTGTGCGGCGACGGTCATGTCTGCTCCCCGAACGCACCGGCGCGGCCCAGTGCCGCGATCCTGTCCTCGTCGTACCCGAGGGGATCGCGGAGTACGTATGCGCGCGCCGTAGCGCGGGTGCTCGGTCTCGACGACCAGGCCGCGCGCCTCGCTCTGCGGGTCGGCGAGCGTACGGCGGTCCTCGAACGTCGCGTACGGCGAACCCGGTTCGGTCCCGGCTTGCGCCATCCTCCGCACGGGGTGGAACTGCGGTGCGGCTCGGGCACCCACACGACGTCGGCGCCGACCCGCTCGGCGGCGGCCGCGGCCGCGCGCAGCTCGGCGAGCGTCTCGCCCCAGGGGCCGTACGTAATGCGCAGCCGGGTCACCGGAGCACCTCCGTCGTGCGAAGCAGTTTCGCAGAGCGGTTCCCTGTTCCAGTTTTGCCGAGTTCTTTGTACCCGCTCCCAGGGGCGAACAAAAGACGGGCCCGGCGCGGAACGCGCCGGGCCCGTCCACGTGTCGGCGGCTACCGGATGATGCCGCGCTGCCGGGCGGCCGCGAGCCACTGCGGGAACTCGCTCAGCAGACGGTCGTACAGCTCGGTGTCCGTGACCTTGTCCAGGTCGTCGACGCAGAAGAAGCCCGCGTTGTCGACCGCGCGGCCCGGCATCGTGTCGAACTTCTCGAGGATGCCGTAGTCGGCGCGGCCGAGGCCGACGAACTGCCAGAAGATCGGCAGGGTGCTGGCCTGGGTGAGGAGTTCGCCGATCTGGCGGCTGCGGTTGATGCCGCCGTCCGAGAAGAACAGCACGAGGACGGGGTCGCCCGGCTGGCTGGTGTAGAGGCGCACGATGTCGTTGATGACCGGCGGCTCGTTGTTGCCGCCGCGGATGCGCTCCAGCTGGTCCGGGACGCGCGGCGAGCCGTTCGGCAGCGGCGGCAGCTGCTGGCCCTTCGACACGATGTACACGTGCTGCTCGATCCAGCGCGCCAGCTCGGGGACACGGAAGGACGGCAGGCGGCTGTAGTCGTCGGCGAAGATCCACGCGTCCAGCGAGCCGTCCGAGTCGAGCTTGGCCGCGACCGGCGCCATCCGCTCGACGAGCCGGCCGACCGCGCCCTCGCCGTACAGCTTGCGCATCGACCCGGAGCGGTCCAGGACGATCGCCACGCGGGCCCGCACACCGGTAAGGCCCTTCTTCTCCAGCGTGACCCGCACGGTCTCCTTGCGCAGCGAGACCATCGCGCCCATCTGCGGCGGCAGCGCGGCGACCTCGTGGTCGTCGGCGGGGTTGGGCAGGCGCACGGTGGCGTCGCCCGCGCCGGCGGGCGCGGGCGGCGGCGCGAACGACGGCGCGGGGGCGGCCGGAGGGGCGAACGACGGGGCAGGAGCCGTGGGCGGCGCGAACGACGGCGCGGGGGCGGCCGGGGGCGCGAACGAGGGCGCCGCGGCGGGCGCCGCCACCGCCTCGGACTGCTCCGTGTCGTCCTCGGCGATCGAGACGCCGTAGTCGGTCGCCAGCCCCGCGAGTCCCGAGTCGTACCCCTGCCCGATGGCGCGCAACTTCCACGCGCCCTGGCGCCGGTACAGCTCGCCCAGCACCATCACGGTCTCGCTGCCGCGCGCCTGCACGGGGTAGGTCGCGAGCTGCGCGCCGGACGCGTCCACCAGGTCGAGCGAGAGCCCGGTGACCGCCGCGAACGTCCCCGCGTGCACCGACGCCGCCACCACGACCCGGTCGACGTCGGCCGGCAGCAGCCCCGGACGCACCGTCAGGAACTCGACGCCCTGCTGCGCGCCCACTTGGTGGGCGACCGCGCCGCCCGCCGCCTGGGGCTGGTTGTAGAAGACGAAGTCGTCGTCGGAGCGGACCTTCCCGGCCGCGGTGACCAGGAGCGCCGACGCGTCCACGGCCGAGGCGCCGTATCCGTGCGCGCCCGGGGACCAGCGGACCACCAGAGAGAGATCCCCGGCCGGGACGGGGACGTTGGCACCGGCGGTGAGGGTCGTCGTCATGCCCCACAGTGTCCTGCGCCCGCCGGTTCCCCGCTGCACCTGCCCGGAATTCGGGCACCGCCGGGCCCGGTCGGGCGCGGTCGGGCAGGTCGTCAGCGGCTCACGCCACCCGGTGCTCGTTGATCAACGTGCGCTTCGTGCACACGCCGTCCTCGAACCACTGCCACACGCGCGACCGCTTCGTCCCGGTCTCGTCGAGCTGGATCATCTCGTAGAAGAAGCCGCCCGGGTCGTCCTTGCGCGTCCACGTGAGGCAGATCGTCCGCTCGTCGACCTCCCACGCATGGCCGTTGATGCGGTCGGTGTCGAACCAGATGTTCCGGTCCTTGTACGTCGCCGGGAAGTGGATGACCTCGGTGCGGCCGTCGGGCCATGTGTAGGTGTTGACCTGGTAGTACGGCCACTCACCGGTGTCGGGGAACGTGCAGGCCAGGTGGGTCGCGTGCCGGTCGGTCACGTTGCCGTCGGCGTCGACCCAGATGTACTCGCCCTCCCACTCGCCTTCGTGGCGGGCCAGCAGCGGCATCTCTTCCCTGATGGACATGCGTGCCCTCTCTCTGCGGACTTTCCTCCGGTACGGGCTACCGCGGCGCCGCGTCCCACCACCACGGGTCGTCCTTGGGCCCGTTGTTGACCAGGAACGCCTGGCGGCGCACGAAGCGGCGGATCGACGCGGCGCCCATGCGCGAGCCGCCGAGCCCCGACATGCCGAACGAGTTCTTCTCCGCGTCGTGGACGAACGCGGTCAGACCCGCGTCGTTGACGCTGACCGCGCCCGCGTCCAGGCGCCGCGCGACCGCGAGCGCGGCGTCCTCGTCGGCGGCGAACACCGCGGCGGACAGGCCGTAGCTCGTGTCGTTGGCCAGCCGCACCGCTTCGTCCGTGTCGTACACCGACATCAGCGGCACGATCGGGCCGAACGTCTCCTCGGCCATCACCCGCATGCCGTGGTGCACGGCGGTCAGCACGGTCGGGCGGCACCACAGCCCGCCGCCGAGCTCCTCGACGGTGCCGCCGACCAGCGCGTGCGCGCCCTGCTCGTACGCGTCGTCTAGGTGCTCACGGATGACGGCGGCCTGCGCGGGGTCGATCAACGGCCCGATGCCGCCGGCGTCGAGGTCCGGCCAGGCCAGGCCGAGCGCGTCGGCGCGGTCGCACAGCAGGCCGGTGAACTCGTCGAAGACCTTGCGGTGCACATAGACGCGCTCGATCGACAGGCACGACTGGCCGGCGTTCGCGGTCGCGCCCCACAGGATCGCGGACGCCGCGCGCTGCAGGTCGGCGCCGGGCAGCACGATCGCCGCGTCCTTGCCGCCGAGTTCGAGGTGGGCGGGAACGAACGCACGGGCCGCGCGCTCGGCGACCGCGCGGCCGGTCGCGACCGAACCGGTGAAGCACACGACGTCGGCCGCGTCGACCAGCGCCGCGCCGACCTCGGCGCCGCCCTCCACCAGAGCGACCACGGGCGCCAGCGCGGGGACGGCGTCCAAGGCGCGCCGAAGCGGGGCCAGGAAGCGCGGCGTGACCTCGCTCGGCTTGACGACGGCGGCACAGCCGGCCGCCAGCGCCGGGATCAGGTCGATGGTGCCGAGCAGGAGCGGGAAGTTCCACGGGCTGATGACGGCGGCGAGCTGGTACGGGCGTTCGGCCGAGCGCGCGGTGATCCACGGCAGCGCGGTCGGCGCACCCGCCGCGGCGCCGCCGGTCTCGGTCGGCGCCGCACCCCAGCGGGCGAGTCCGCCGAGGACGGCCTGCACCTCCATGACGGACTCGGTACGGCGGCCGGTGTCGTGACCGAGGGCCTCGACAAGCTCGTCCTGGACGAGCGCGATCTGCACGGCCAGTTCGCGCAGCGCCGCGGCCCGCCCCGCGGCGCCCAGGGCCTCCCACGCGGGCTGGGCGTGCCGCAACGCGGCGAGCGTGTCCGCGAGTCCGGCCCGGGTGGGCGGCGCGAGCGCGCGTTCGTCCCGCCCGGTACGCGGGTCGCGGACGCGCAGCAGCGCGTCGGCGGCGAACCCGCCGCCGTCGGACCCGGTCACGGCCGCACCGTCCCGCGCCGCACACGCGCCGCCGGTCCCCGACGCGGACCTGACTCCCGCCGGCCGGGATCGCCGTTCGACCGCTCATGACGCGCGTCGCCCACCCCGCGTGCACGCCGCGGCCCCACACCGGCACTCACGTGATCACCCCCGCCTTGATCAGGCGCTCGAGCGTCTCGGGCTGGCGGCGCGCGAACCACGCGCGGTCCGGGACGGTGTAATCCGGCGGCTTCGCGGCGGCCTCGCCGTCGGCCGCGCCCTCCGCGGCCCCGTTGGACGCCGTCCCCTCCGACATGAGGCCATTGGGCGTCTCGCCCGTCGCGCGCGCGTACTCGCCCGCCCACAGGGCGGGTTTGCCGCGCGCGAGCAGGTTGCCCATGCCCGGTCGGCGCCGCGTGCGCCGCAGCGCGGCGAGGTCGAGCTCGGCGTTCGCCACCATGCTCTCCCCAACGCCCGCCTCCACCAGAACGGTTCCGGTGAAGTCGACGACCTGCGACATGCCGTCGGTCGAACCGCCCGGAATCGCCGTGCCGGTGATGCCCGCCGTGTTGGCCGACACCACGTACGCGTGGTTCTCCACAGCGCGCGCGATCCGCGCCACCGACTTCGGGGTCGGCCGCGGGCTGCCCGCCTCCGACGTGGAGTGGCACAGCACCTCGGCGCCGCGCAGCGTCAACGCCCGGGCCGGCTCGGGGTACAGGATCTCCTCAGAGGCCAGCGCCGCCAGGTTGCCCAGCGGCGTGCGGGCGACCGGGAGCACGCCGTCGATGCCGTACACGTCCAGGTACTTGTCCAGGACGTACTCGGGCAGCACCACGGGGCGCACGTCCGGTCCGATGAGGGCGATGCTCGCGGCGGTCTCGGCCCGGATCCGGGTTATGGCCCGCCCGATGGCCTCCCGCGCGTCCTCCGGCGCCAACGCGTCGACCGCGTCGCACCGTGACCGCAGGGCGAGCGCCCGGTAGTGCGGGTCCCAGCCCGCCGCGCCGGAGCCGCCGCTGTGTCCGTCGTACCCGTCCATCGCGCCCCCACGCGGCCGGAGTGTTCGGAACGCCGTTTCGCAAGCCGGAATCTAGCAGCCGGAGTTGGCGGTGTACACGAACCGCCGCCCGACGCCGGACCGCGCCTCTTCCGCCCGGATGGGCGGCGAGTCCTTTCCCGTGACGGATCTTGACGGTGTGTTATGTGATTCGAATCACGAAGTCCGATCCATCAGAAGACGTATGACTCTCCCAAGGATGTGGAAACCGACCAAACATGAACGAGAACGGTCCCGCGTTTCCGGCGGGCGGGGTGGACGCCCCGGCCGGCCACGACGCGCACGTCTGGGCGGAGGGGGAGCAGGAGCGTGCCCGGCTCCTGCTCGCCCGCGCCGGCGACATAGCCCGGCGCATCGAGCGCATCTGCGGGACGCTCACTCAGGAACCCGCCGGCGGCTGAGCCGGCCCCCGGGCCGCCCGGCGGCGGCCACGTGCGGGACGGGACCGCACACAGCACACAGCCGAAGGGCCGCCCGCACCGGATGGTGCGGGCGGCCCTTCGGCGTTCGCCGGCGTCCGTCATCGCGCGGCAGCGGGCAGGCGGCCGCGGAGTGGCGACGGAGGCGTCGGAGGAGGTGGTCAGCCCAGCGTGAGGTGCTGGCCCGGGAAGATCAGGTCCGGGTTGCCGCCCACCACGGAGCGGTTGCTCTCGTACAGCTTCTGCCAGCCGCCGTGCACCGAGTGGTCGGCGGCGATCTGGCTGAGGGTGTCGCCCGACTTGACGATGTACTCACCGGCGGCCGCGGGCTTCGCCGGGGCGGCCTGCTCGGTCTTCGGGGCGGCCTCGGTCTTCGGCGCCGTCTGGGTCTTCGGCGCGGCCTCGGTCTTGGGGGACGACGCGGGCTTGCTCGGCTTCGTCGGCTGCGCGGCCGGCTTGCTCGGCTTGGTCGGCGTCTTGGTGACGGACTTCTCGACGGGCTTGCTGTCGCCCGCCGTTCCCAGGTCCGGTGCGTCGCCGCCGCGGCTCAGACCCGCACGCGCGCCGCACACCGGCCAGGCACCGGGGCCCTGGCTCCGCAGGACGTTCTCGGCGACCCGGATCTGCTCGGCCTTGGACGCCTGGTTCGGCATGCCGGAGCCGCCGTTGGCGCGCCACGTGCCCAGCGTGAACTGGAGGCCGCCGTAGAAGCCGTTGCCGGTGCTGATGGACCAGTTGCCACCACTCTCACACTGGGCGACCTTGTCCCACGTCGAGACGCTCGCGGCGGACGCGGAGCCTGCGGTGGCGACACCCACGAGGGGGGCCGCGACGACGGCGCCGGCCACGACGGCGGTGCGCACGCGGCGCTGGGTACGACCCATGCCGCGGTGGGTGTTGTCGCTGCGGAAAGCGAGACGGAGAGACATACATTCCTCTCGGAATTCCCGTGGGGCGATGCGGCGGCGCGGGCCCGAAGGCCGTGCCGCACGGGGTGCCGGCACACCCACGCCCTGCGGCGTGCGTGTTCCGGCAATCGCTGGTTCCGCGTCCCTCCCAGGCGCGGATCCCGGACTCAACGAACGAGCCGAGAACCCACAGGGTGCGATTTGCACATTGCCGAGACCATAAGCAGGTTATAAGGGCGTAATCAACCTCCTCCGATGTTTATGCAGGTCAGCCCGCGTTTTTCCGAAGCAGCCGAGAGCGTGTCGGGAGCGTTTCGCGGTTTGCCAGTGGGACTGCCGGGGCACGATTCGCCCGGTTTGCTCACGGGCGATACACAGAACGCGTTCGGCGTGTCACGTTGCGCGACGGCATGACGATATGTGATCGTTCCGTCACGTCGAAGACGGCGGCAACCAAAAGGTTTACAGGTCCGTAAAGCAGCTATATGCCCGTGTTGTGATAGACGCGTGACCGAGCTCACACAGGGGTCATGCTTGTTGTTCGCGCGGCGCGGTATTAATGCGCCGCGCGCCCGGCGCACCACCGCGTTCAACTGCGAGGATTCACTGCGCGAAAGACAACGGCCAGGTCCGCAAAACGGCGGGTGATTCCGTGCGCCCCCGGAAAATCCCTGTGACCCAGGACACTTTTCTCCGAGGATAAAGATCGGCGCCGCCGAGGCGCCGCAATTTAAACGATCGGCTGGATTCTCCGGCGTCTCGCGGGCCCGTCCGGCCGGATCCGGTCAGCCCGTCTTGCGGGGGCGGCGGGCCGGCGTCTTCGCCGCCGACTTGGCGGTCGACTTGGCCGTCGACTTCGCGGTGCTCCTGGTCGACTTGGCCGACGACCCCGCCGAGGATTTGGCCGTCGACTTGGCGGGCCGCTTCGCCGTGGACTTCGCGGCGGCCTTCGAGGTCGACTTCTTCGCCTCCGTGCCCTTCGGCGTCGCCGCGCCGCGCACCGCCTTTGCGGGCGCCTTCGCCGCGGCCTTCCGCGGCGCCCCGCCCGCCGCCTCGCGCGCACCGCGGGCGTCCTCGACGCTCTGCCGCAGCGCCGCCATGAGGTCGATGACCTGTGCGCCGCCGGTCGGGGCGGGCGCCTCGGCAGGCACTTCGGCGCCCTCGAGCCGCGCGGCCACCAGTTCCTCGACGGCGGCCTGGTAGTCGTCGTGCTCCTGGCCGAGGTCGGCGGTGCCGAGCGCGTCGATCAGGGTGTCGGCCATGTCGAGCTCGGCGTCCGACACCTTCACCCGTTCGGTGGGGGCCACGCCTTCCGTGGAGTTGATCTCGTCCGGCCAGTAGAGCTGGTGCAGCACCAGCACCTCGTCGTGCGCCCGCACCAGGGCGAGGATCTCGTGCCCGCGCATCGCGAGCTTGGCGACCGCGGCCTTGCCGGAGCGCTGCAGCGCCTGGCGCATCAGTACATAAGGCTTGGCGCCCGCGGTGTCAGGCGACAGGTAGTACGGCTTGCCGAGCTGCAGCGGATCGACGTCCTCGCCGGCCAGGAAGCCGTGCACCTCGATGGTCCGCGAGGTCGGCAGCGGCAGGTCGGCCAGGTCCTCGTCGGTGACCGTCGCGACCCGGCCGTCGGCGGCCTCGTAGCCGCGGACGATGTCGCCCGGGCCGAGCTCCTCCCCGTCCAGCTCGCAGACCTTGCGGTAGCGCACCCGGCCTTGGTCCGTCCGGTGCATCTGGTGGAACTTGACGCTGTGCTCACTGCCGATGGCGGACACGACCTTCACGGGGATGCTCACCAGCCCGAAGCTGATCGCCCCTTTCCAGATGGCGCGCACGGATGCTCCGATCGTCGACCCCCGGAGTAGCCTTGATTATCCCATTTGTCGCTTTTGTCGACATGTCGCGCGGGGAGGAACCGTGCCGGTCACCCTGGTCGAGGGCCGCAGGCTGACCCTCACCCACCTCGACAAGGTGCTGTTCCCCGACACGGGCACCACCAAGGGCGAACTGGTGCACTACTACACGGCGGTCGCCTCGGCGCTGCTGCCGCACCTGCACGACCGCCCGCTGTCGTTCGTCCGCTTCCCCGACGGCGCGTCCGGACAAGTGTTCGTCACGAAGCACATCCCGCCCGGCACCCCGCCCTGGGTGCACATCGCCGAGACGCCCACCCGCGACAAAACCCTCCGCCAGGTCGCGATCCAGGACCTCGCCAGCCTCGTGTGGGCCGCCAACCTGGTCGCCGAGCTGCACACCCCGCAGTGGCGCGAGGACGAGCCGGGGCAGGCCGACCGGCTCGTCCTCGACCTCGACCCGGGGCCGCCCGCCGACCTGCTGGACTGCCGCGACGCGGCGCTGCTGCTGCGCGACCGGCTCGCGGCCGACGGGCTGACCGCATACCCCAAGACGTCCGGCTCGAAAGGGCTGCACCTGCTCGTACCGATCACCCCGACACCGTCCGAACGGGTGACGGCGTACGCCAAAGCCGTCGGGCGGGAGCTCGCCGACGCGCACCCCGACCGGCTCGTCCTGTCGATGGCCAAGGCCGAGCGGCCCGGCAAGGTATTCATCGACTTCTCGCAGAACGCCGCCGCGAAGACCACGGCGGCGCCGTACACCGTGCGCGCCCGCAGCGTCCCGACCGTCTCCGCACCGGTCGGATGGGACGAACTGGCCGCCGCGGACGACCCGCGCGACCTCGTCTTCACCATCGACGACATGCCCGAGCGCATGGAACGGTACGGCGACCTGCTCGCGCCCCTGCTCAACCCGAACCGCGCGGGACGCGTGCCCGAGCCCGTGGCCGCGCCCAAGACCCCGCGGCGCGCGGCCCCGGCGCCGAAGCCCGCGGGCAGGCGCCCGCGAACGCCCGTCGACTCCGCGGCGCGGACCGTCGAACCGCCCGTCGCGGTCGTGCGCCCCCAGGCCGTCGGCGACGTGCCGCGGGCCGACGCGCTGCCCGGCGGCGTCCAGTACTCCATCAAGCTCGACGGCTTCCGCGCCGTCGCCTTCGCCCGCGGCGCCGATCCGGCCGTCCTGCAGTCCCGTTCCGGGCGCGACCTCGCCCCCGACTTCCCGACGGTCGCCGCCGCCGTCGCCGAACTCCCCGACGGCACCGTGCTCGACGGCGAACTGTGCGCGTGGCACGAAGGGCGCCTCGACTTCGGCCGGCTCGTCCAGTCCGCGCGGGGCCGGGAGCGCGACGGAGTGCCGGTCGGCTACGTCGCGTTCGACCTGCTCGCCGTGCCCGGCCGCGACCTGCGCGCACTACCGCTGCGCACCCGCTGGGAGCTGCTCATCGAACTCCTCGACGGGACCGGGCCGCCGCTCCAGCTCGTCATGGCCACCGACGACCGCGCCGAAGCCCTCGACTGGCGGGCCGCACTCGCCCCGACCGGCGTCGAAGGGCTCGTCGCGCGCGGGCTCGACACCCCCTACCAGCCCCGGCTGCGCCGCGCGTGGCTCAAGATCCGCGACTCCGACACGGCGGACGTCACCGTCCTCGGATACACCGGCACCGCCCGGCGACCCCGCGCCCTGCTGACCGAATCCGCCGACGGGACGCGGGCGTTCACCTCGCCGAAGCTCAACGCCGTCCAGGCGCGGGACGTCGGCGAGGCACTCGCCGGACGCGAGCTGGGCGGCACGGAAGAGGACCCGGACCAAGGCGTCGTGCACCTGGTCGAGCCGCTCACGGCCGAGGTGACGGCGGAGGTCGGACGGTCGCCGTACGTGAAGTTCGTTCGCCTGCGCGGGGATTGATCGGCCCGGCCGCCGGGCCCCGCCCCGGCGGCCCGCCCCGCCGACCGCCCCGCCGACCGGTCAGCCGACCGGTCAGCCGACCGGTCAGCCGCGCCGGAACAGCCGTCCCAGCACCCGCAGTCCGACGACCGCGGCAAGCGCACCCGCCGCCCCGAACGCCCACGGCTCCCAGTCAGCGCGCAGCGGGCGGTACTCCGCGTCGCCGTCCCGGATGACGACGTAGCCGACCGGCGTCACCATCGCGCCGCCTCCGCCTCCACCGCCCTCGTTGGGGCCTTCCGTCCCATCCCCTCCGACGCCCGCCCCGCCGCCGAAGCCGAACTTGGCCTTCGCGACCGGGATCACCGTCACCCCGTCCCGCTCGACGGGGTCGCCGAAGGCCGCGGAGACCGACGTCTTGCTGCCAAGCGTCCCGGCCAACCGCTCCAACAGCCTTTCGGCCGGCCCCGACGCGGCCGCCGCGGCCTCGCGATGCGCCGGCGTCGACTCGTTGTGCGCGATGGACATGGCCCGCCTCCCGAAGTCAGGTGTCTGACGGCCAGCATGTCCCGCCGGGGGCGGTCGCGCCATTCACGGACCGAGGGGGATCCCTCGGACGCCCCCACCCCGTGCTGGGATCCTGCGCGCCGCTCGGAACGACGGATCCAGGCTGTCGGCGGACCCCGTGGCGGCGGCCGCCTACAAGGCCCTGCTCACCCGCGCGGGCCAGGGAATGCACACCCACGAGCTGGATCGTGTCGGTGAGTTCGTCCGCGCCGAGAAGAGCGTGCCGTCGCTCGCCAAGACGTTCCCCAGGCCGCCGTGGCGCGCCTACGACGACCTGGAGCGCAAGGGCCGCTGGGCCGGCCGGGCGCTGCCGGTCACCGGTCTGGCTGCCGGGCTGGCCGCCACCGGCCGCTGGGGCGGCGTCGTGGGCGGACTGCTCATCGCGGTGACCCCCACCGTGTTCGTCGCGCTCGGAGTCGGCGCGCTGTGCGGCCGGCTCCTCAATGACAGCGCCTACTGGCGGGCCGCCCGGCTGCCGGCCGGCCGCTGCGACGACGTGCTCATCGACTGGCAGGTCGGACTCGGCCTGGACAGCGAAGCCAAGGCCCTCGTGAGCGCCCGCGCGGCGAACGCCGCGGCCGAGCGTGAGCGCGCGTACGCGAGCTCACGCTCCGGCGGTTCGGATGATTCGGGGAGCTCCGGCTGCGGCAGCTCGGGCAGCAGCTGCGGGAGTAGCTGCGGCAGCTCGTGCGGCAGCTCGTGCGGCAGTTCCTGCGGCAGCAGCTGCGGGGGCGGCAGCTGCAGCTGACGGCGAGGCCGTCCTGTCGACCGAGGACCCGTGGCACGGCCTCGGCTGTGCCACGTTCGGTCATTCGGGGGACCTCGGCCGTCCGGACGGCGTGTGCGTCGACGGGGCGGGTACGCGCAGGCGTCAGCCATGCCCGTGCCGCCTGCGGGCGCCGTCGGCCTACGAGGAGGCGCCTGATGAGCACCTTGGACGTACCGAGCGACGACGCCGGTGGCGCCCGCCGCTCCCGGACCGAGGCGGTAGCGCGCGCCGGCGCGGCGCCGCAGTGGATCACATGGGTGACGCTCGCGATGATGACGACCAGCTCGGTCGCCAGCCTGCGTGCGGCGCCGACCATGGCCGTCTACGGCCTCGCCTGCGTCTTCCTCTATCTCGGGCCGGCCGTCGTGTTCCTGCTGCCGACCGCGCTCGTGTCGGCGGAACTGGCGTCGGGGTGGAACGGCGGCGTCTACAACTGGGTGGCCCAGGGCCTGTCGAAGCCGCTGGGCTTCCTCGCCGTGTGGTGCCAGTTCGCGATGACGATCTTCTACTACCCGAGCCTGCTCGCCTACGTGGCCAGCACCATCGCCTACGTGATCAACCCGAGCCTGGCCAACAACGGCGTCTATACGGCGATCGTGATCGTCGTCGTCTACTGGACCGGGGTCTGGATCTCGTCGCGCGGCACGACAGCGGTCGCGGGCTTGGCGAAGCTCGGCCTCATCATCGGCACCCTGATCCCCGGCGCCCTGCTCGTCGTGCTCGGCATGGTCTTCCTCGGACAGGGGAACCCGTCGGCCGCGCCGATGGACGCGGCGAACTTCTTCCCCCAGTGGACGGGCGTGGCCAGCCTGGTGCTGATCGTCAACAACTTCCTCAGCTACTCCGGCATGGAGATGAACGCCGTCCACGTGAACAAACTCCAGGACCCGGCGAAGCAGTTCCCCAAGTCGATGTTCCTGGCCATGGGCATGGTGCTGCTGATCTTCATCCTGCCCGCGCTGGCGATCAGCTGGGTCATCCCGTCGAGCCAGCTGAGCCTGACGGCGGGCGTCATGCAGGCGTTCGACGCGTTCTTCCAGTACTTCCACGTGGGGTGGCTGGTCCCCATCGTCGCGGTGGGCCTGTGCGCCGCGTCGGTCGGCGGCATGCTGACGTGGCTGGCCGGTCCGTCCAAGGGCCTGCTGCTGATCTCGCGCCAGGAGGGCTACCTGCCGCCGTTCCTGCAGAAGCTCAATCGCAACGGCGTCCAGCAGAACATCCTCGTGACGCAGGGACTGGTCACCACGGTGATCGCCCTGTTCTACGCGCTGATCCCGAACGTCTCCAGCGTGTACTGGATCTTCTCGGTCATCACCACGCAGGTCTACCTGATCATGTACCTGCTCATGTTCGCCGCCGCCGTCCAGCTGCGGCGCAAGCAGCCCGATCATCCGCGCGGCTATCGGGCGCCGTTGCTCACCGTCATCTGCGTCGTCGGCTTCGTGTCCTCGGCACTGGCGATGGTGATCGGGTTCGTGCCGTCGTCGCAGTTCGGCGGCGGCAGCGTCTGGGCGTACATCGGCATCGTCGCCGGCGGCCTGCTGCTGCTCGGCGTCGTGATCCCCGGCGCGTTCCTCCTTGCCCGCAAACCCAGTTGGCGGCTTCCCGACGCCGACAACGCCGCGGTCGACGGAGGTGTGGCATGAGCCCGACGCGGATGGCCTCCGAGCACAAATGGATCTACATCACGTCGATCGTGGTGCTGGTCGGCCTGGCGATCGCCGGCCTGCTCACCTACACGCAGCAGCGCGCGACCAACAAGGCGTACGCCAAGGCGAACCAGCTCAACGACGCGCTCGTCGCCAAGGGGTTCCGCCCGTTCAACGTCAACAACATCGCGCAGCTCCTCGGCACCAACGGCGGTTCGGTCTGCGCGGACCCGAACTCCTCGCTCCGGCGCGGCCTGTGGCTGACCCAGCTCGCCAACGGCGCGGGCGGCCCCGGCATGCGCCCGATCATCGCCGACCAGCGGATCCTCCAAGCGGGCGCCGAAGTCGTCCGGGTGTACTGCCCGGACAAGCTCGACGCCTACCAGCGCAAGATCGACGACCTCAAGACGGGGAACACCGTCCGGGGCTGACCGGCAGCCGACGCGGTGCGCGACGCGCACCGCGGCCGCTTCCACCCGCACAACGGATCGGCACACGCCAGAGGGGCGGGGGGGGGGGGGGCCCCCCCGGGGGGGGGGGCCCCCCCCCCGGCGGGGCGGCGCGCCCCCCCCCCCCCCCCCCCCCCCCCCCCCCCGCCCCTCTGTACGCATCTGCGCGAAACACCGTGCCCTGCGGAGGGCGTGGGATTCGAACCCACGATGACTGTCACCAGCCATAGCGGTTTTCAAGACCGCCGCCATCGGCCACTAGGCGAGCCCTCCAGGCCCGCGTTCCAGTGGTTCGCGGGCCTGGACAGTGTCTCACGCGCGGGGCGCGCGATCACCGGGGATTCGCTCCGGCGGCGCCGTGTGTCAGCGGGTCTGGTCGCCCTCGCGCTGGCCGAGCGTGAGGTCCGTGGTGGCCTCCTTGCCGTCGCGCTGGTACGTGACCTTGATGGTCTCGCCCGGGCGGTGGCTCCAGATCTCGCTGAACAGTTCCTCGTAGCCGGTGACCGGGCGGTCGCCGAGCCTGGTGATGACGTCGCCCGCCTTGAGGCCGGCCTTGTCGGCGGGGCCGCCGGGGGTGACCGGCGCCTGCCCCTGGGCCGCGCTCGGGCGGATGCGGGCGCCGACGCCCTTGTACGACGGGTCGGGGATGACGCCGACCTGCGCGTACACCGGCTTGCCGGTCTGGATCAGCGTGTCGGCCACCCACTTGGCCTGGTTGATCGGGATCGCGAAGCCGAGGCCGATGCTGCCGGCCTGCTGCTGGCCGCCGAACTGGTCGGAGCCGCTGCCCGCCGAGCGGATCGCGGAGTTGACGCCGATGACGCGGCCCTGCGCGTCCAGCAGCGGGCCGCCGGAGTTGCCGGGGTTGATGGACGCGTCGGTCTGCAGCGCGTTCATGTACGACACCTGCTGCTGGTCGCCGGACGCCACCGGGCGGTTCTTGGCGCTGACGATGCCGGTGGTGACGGTGCCGTCGAGGCCGTACGGCGAGCCGATGGCCAGCACCGGGTCGCCCACCGCGGCGGCCGAACTGTCGCCCAGCGGCAGCGGCTTGAGGCCGGTGACGCCGTCGACCTTGACCACCGCGAGGTCGTAGCCCTCGGCGCGGCCGACGATCTTGCCGGGCACCGTGCGGCCGTCGGAGAACGTGACGGTCAGGTCGCCGCCGCCGGCCGCGAGCGACACCACGTGGTTGTTGGTCAGGATGTGGCCCTGGTCGTCGAGCACGAAGCCCGCGCCGGTGCCCTCCTGGGCGCCCATGCCGGAGCCGCCCTTGGTCTTGATGGTGACCGTGCCGGGCAGCGACTTGGCCGCTATCCCCGCGACGGACTCGGGCGCGCGCTGCAGCGCCGCCGGGTCGACCGGGCCGTTGTTGGTGTTGACGGTGGACGACGACGAGCCGTTGTCGCGGTCGGCGATCCACGCGCCGATGCCGCCGCCGACGCCGCCGGCGAGCAGCGCGGTGACGAGCGCGGTGACCACGATCGGGCTGGGGCGGCGCTTCTTCGCGGGCGCCGGGGCGCCGAAGCCGGGGTAGCCCGGGTAGGGCGCGGTCGGCGGCATGCCGAACGGCGGCACGGCGCCGCCGCCCGCCTGGGTGGCGGTGCCGGGCAGGCCGGCCGCTGCCGACGCGGCGGCCGCCTCGGTACCGGACTCGGCCCCGACGGCCGCCGGTTCGGGCGCGACCGCGTCGAGGACCGCCGTGCTCGGCTCCGCGGCGGGAGCGGTAGGAGCGGCGGGCGGGGTCGCGGGCGGAGCGGCGGGCGCGGCCGGCGCCGGCTTCTCGGCCTCGGCCGCGGGCGGTGCGGCAGGTACGGGTGGTGCGGCGGCCGGGGCCTCCGGAGCCGCCTCCGGGCGTGGCACGGCCGCGGCCTCGACGGTCTCGCCCTCGGGCGCCGCGGCCTTCGGGAATGCCTCGGGCTCGGACGGCGCGAGGCTGCTGTCCTCCCCCGGCACCGGCGTGCGGCCGGTGACCTCGCGTTCGTCGCTCACTCGAATCCTCCACTCATCGGCAACTCTGCCCCTCCAGGGTTCCCGATGGCCTGTCGGAACACGGTTAGGACCCAAGGCTCGTGGGGCCCGGGTTCTTTATCCCGTGATTATCCGGCAGGGGTGCCCGCGCCGCCCGGCGACGCGACGGCGCGGCGGCGGCGCGGCGACCAGTCCGGGGCGAAGCCGCCGATCAGTCGAATCAGTCGAACAGCTCCTGGATGAAGCTGCGGCGGTGCCCGTAGTGGCCACCGTGCTTCTTGTGTCCGTAGTAGCCGCCGTGCGAGCCGTGCTTCTTGTGCCCGTAGTAGCCGCCGTGGCCGCCGTGCTTGCCGTGGCCGTAGTAGGCGTGGCCCTGCTGGTGCACGGGGGCGCCGTGCTGCGGGGCGGGCACGCCGTAGGCGGGGGCCGGGGCGCCGTACCCGGGCGGCGGGGGCGCCTGCTGCGGGTAGCCGCCGGGCTGCGGGTACGCCTGCCCCTGCGGGTACTGCTGCGCGCCCCAGCTGCGCTCGGCGTTCATGATGTGCTCGAGCTCGCCGTGGTCCAGGAAGATCCCCCGGCACTGGGTGCACTGGTCGACGCTGACACCGGCGCGCTGGAACGTCTGCATCATGCCGCGGCACCGCGGGCAGGTGAGGTTATTCATCCCGCCAACGTACTCGCGAAGAACCGTTTCTGGACCCCGCCCCTGGGCGCGGATCCGTTCTGGGCGTACTGTGCTCATCCTCACCACACGCGGGAGCTCGGACCACCGGGCTGAGAGGGCGGCTGGGAGCTGTGGCTCCCGGGGCCGCCGACCGCTCGAACCTGTCCGGGTAATGCCGGCGTAGGGAGAAGGAGAGAGCCATGTCGGCTCCTGCCATAGACGACGCGCGCCCGAATTCGGCGGCCACGCCCGGATCGGTCGAGGCCCCGCTCGTCCTCGACACCGCCGCCGAGACGCCGAAGACGCTCGGCTTCCGCGACCAGTTCGCGTTCTGGGCGAACCTGGGCGTCAGCCTCATCGGCTTCAGCGGCGCCGCCGCGTTCCTCGCCCCCGAGGGCTACCCGCAGCTGTCGCTGATCGCCGCGACGGTCGCCATCACCGTCGGCACCGTGGTCGGCACCGCGATGGTCGCCGTCTCCGGCCTGCCGGGCGCCGCGACCGGCGCGCCCGCGATGGCGCTGCTGCGCGGCCTCTTCGGCACCAAGCTGTCCTACCTGCCGACCGCGATGAACATCATCCAGTGCGTCGGCTGGGGCGTCTTCGAGCTGACCGTCATCGCGATGGGCTCCGAGACCCTGGTGAAGCACTTCGCGGACGACGCAGGGCCGCACTGGATCTACATCGTCGCGGCGGGCGCGCTCACCACGCTGATGACGATCCGCCCCCTGGGCATGCTGCGCATCCTGCGCCGGTACGTCACGGTCGCCGTCGGCGTCGCGATGCTCTACTTCTCCGTCCAGCTGGTCCGCGCGGGCGTGCCCGACCTGAACGACGGCTCCTGGTCCGGCTTCCTCCCGGTCGTCGACGCGTCCGTCGCGCTCGCCGTCTCCTGGGTGCCGCTCGCGTCCGACTACACGCGCCACTCGCGCGGCGCCAAGCAGGCGTTCTGGGGCACCCTCGGCGGCTACACGACGACCGGCGTGTGGTGCAGCCTGCTCGGCATCCTCGCGCTCGCGCAGACCCCCGAGAACGGCGACATCTTCCAGACGCTGCTGGGCATCTCGGCCGGTTGGGTGTTCTTCGCCGTCCTCGTCGTGCGCGAGGTCGACCAGAGCTTCGCCAACGTCTACTCGACGGCGATGTCCCTGCAGAACCTGGTCCCGCGCGTCGACCGCCGCGTCATATCCCTGGCCGTCGGCGCCCTGGTGACCGGCCTGGCCACCCAGGTCGACGACTTCTCCAAGTACGAGAGCTTCCTCTACCTGATCGGCTCGGTCTTCGTCCCGCTCCTCGGCGTCACCGCCGTCGACTGGTTCCTCGGCCGCGGCCGGGCCTCCTGGAACCTGCGCCAGGACGCCCCCGCGCGCTGGGCGATGCTGCTGCCGTGGATCCTCGGCTTCGCCGTCTACCAGCTCATCAACCCCGGCACGATCGGCTGGTGGGCGGACTTCTGGACGAAGGCCCAGGACGCGCTGCACGTCCACCCGCAGAGCTGGACCTCCGCCACGCTCTTCTCGTTCGCCGCCTCCGCGCTCGGCACACTCGCCCTGGTCCGGATCGACCGGGCGCGCACGGCGCCCGCCGGCTGACGCCCCGCACGCCGATCTCCCCGCACCGACCACCCGACGTCGACGACTGGTCACCTGCAGTTGGGGACGAGGTGGCACGATGAGGTCGTGACCTCTCCCGCCGCGTCGTCCCCCCAGACGCCGGGCGCCGCCGTCCAGGTGGTCGCCCACCGGGGCTCGTCCGAGGACGTGCCCGAACACACCCTGGCCGCGTACGTGAAAGCGATCGACGACGGCGCCGACGCGCTGGAGTGCGACGTGCGCCTGACCGCGGACGGGCACCTGGTCTGCGTCCACGACCGCCGCATCAACCGCACCTCAAACGGCCGCGGCCTCGTGTCCACCCTCGAGCTGTCCCACCTCGCCGCGCTCGACTTCGGGTCGTGGAAGGAGGGCGGCGAGCACGCTTCCGACGTCGAGGCGCCGGACTGGGACCGCACGTCCGTCCTCACCCTCGACCGCCTGCTGCAGCTGGTCGTCGACGCGGGGCGCCGCGTCGAGCTGGCGATCGAGACCAAGCACCCGACCCGCTACGCGGGCCTGGTCGAGCGGCGCCTGGTGGAGCTGCTCGACCGGTTCGGCCTGGCCCATCCCGTCGAGGGCGTCCGCTCGCCGGTGCGGGTCATGAGCTTCTCCCAGATGTCGCTGCGCCGGATGCGCACGCTGGCGCCGCGCCTGCCCACCGTGTTCCTGATGGAGCGGGTCCCGCTGCGCTTCCGCGACGGCACGCTCCCCAAGGGGGTCCGCATCGCGGGCCCCAGCATCGAGATCGTCCGCGCCCACCCGCGCTTCGTCGCGCGGCTGCACCGGGCCGGACACCGGGTCCACGTGTGGACCGTCGACCGGCCCGACGACGTCGACCTGTGCCTGCAACTCGGCGTCGACGCGATCATCACCAACCGTCCAGGAACGGTGCTCAGCCAGGTCTCCCGTCAACCCACTCGATAACAACTCCTCATCACCCGTCGCCGCCTTCTCGGGTATGCACGTGCACACCAGGTAGAAATGTGTGCGTACGCCGGTGTACGCCGTCGCCGGCCCGCGCCACAGCCGCGCGGACCGGCCGGAGACCCGACCGTCGCACCGCCCGCGCGGGCCGACGGAACTGTTTCCGAGCGACGCGCACCGGGCATCCCATGCCCGACGTGTGGGTGAGAAGGAGGTCCGGGGGTGGCAATGGTCGTGGCCCGTGGGGTGCCCGATTCTGAGGCTGTACTCGTCCCGCACGCCTCCGTCGGCGTCGGAGCCGCCCGGCACCGGCTGATCGCCGACCTCACCGACCGTGGTGTCGACCCCCTCGTCGTGGACGACGCCGCGCTCGTCCTGTCCGAGCTGCTGAGCAACGCCCTCAAGCACGCGCACGCGCTGCCGTCCGGCAGCGTCCGGGCCGCGTGGGCGGTGCGCGACGACAACCTGCTCGCCATCGAGGTGACGGACGGCGGCGGCCCGACCCGGCCGCGGCAGTCCAGCCCGTCGCTGACCGCGCGTGGCGGCCGCGGGCTGTCCATCATCGACGCGCTGGCCTCCGACTGGGGGGTACGCGGCGGCGGCGAAGAGGTGACCGTGTGGGCGCTGCTGTCCACCGGTGAGCGCGCCGGCACGGGCAGCGCCGCGGACGAGACGTGGGACTTCGACTTCGACGCGGTGGAGCCGCTGGACGGCTGACCGCCGCCCGGCCGGCCCGCGGATTTCGCCCGCGGACCACGCCACGGCGTCGCGGAATGGGCCAATTGCCTGGAGCGCACTACGCTCGCGGTCGTCAGGCAGTCGAGTCAGTCCGTCTATTCGCGATCCGCGACCGGGAGAGATCTCAGCATGGGCAAGAAGGCCGCGCGGAAGGGCCAGCAGAGCACGAACCAAGGCACCGCGGCGCAGGACGTCCCGGTGGTCGGCGGGCGCGAACCCTGCCCCTGCGGCTCGGGCCGCCGCTACAAGGCGTGCCACGGCCGTGAGGCGGCGGTGGCCGCCGAGACGCTGGTGCACCGCCCCTTCGAGGGCCTCGCCAACGAGTGCGACTGGGTCGCGCTGCGCGAGCTGGTGCCGGCCGCGACGGCGCAGCTCACGCTCGTCGGCGAGAACGCCGACACCCCCGTCACGCTGGCCACCGTGCTGCCGATGGCGTGGCCCGCGCTGCGCCGCGAGAACGGCGCGATCCTGATCGGCCTGCAGACCCACACGAGCTCCGGCGACGTCAGCCGCGACCTCGCGGACGCCATCGAGCGCGCGCTCGCGGTCGAGGACGGCACGCCGATCACGCCCGGCCCGCTGCCGGCCGCCGGTCCGCGCCTGCAGGACCTGCTGGACACCGCCGCGCCGCTCGACGTGACGGTGCACACCGGCTTCGACTTCTGGGTCGAGGACGCCGAGTCGGCCACCGGCGAGGTCGCCGCGTCCCTCGAGCGGGCGAACGCGGCCGCGACCCCGACGGCGCGCCTCACCTCGGTCGACGCCGCCTACTGGTGCAGCATGCGTGAGAAGAATCACCTGCGCTGGGTCATGCCGCACCCGGAGGAGGAGCTGCTGGACGCGATCGCGCGGCTGCACGCCGCCGAGGCGTCGTCGCTCGGCGAGGGCACGCGCTTCGTGGGCTCCTTCCGCGCGCACGGCCTGCTGGTGCCGGTCTGGGACCTGCCGAGCGGCATGAGCGCCGACGACGTCGAGAAGCCGGCCGCCGAGTTCCGCGAGCGGCTGGCCGAGGCCCTCGCCGACACGACGCCGCTGACGGCGCGTCAGCGCAGCGCGCGCAACGGACTGCTGAACCGGCAGATCACCCTCAACTGACCGCCCCCGGACGGCAGTAGCGGGACGCGGTCGGCGCGCCCGGACAGCGGGCGGAGACGGACGCCGCGCGGGCCTCGGAGACGAGGCCCGCGCGGCGTTTTCCGTCTCCGCGTCCGGCCGGTTCCGGCCGCGCCCGGGGTCGACCGGAACGCCCCTTGTGAGGGGTTTCGGCGAACCTTGGGGAAGGCTGGGAGAAGCCTGGGAGAACGCTGGGAACACGGCCTCGGGGGCCCTCGGGAGCCCCCGATTCGCAGCGCGTCAAGTCGGGACTCCCGGCCCGGGACCCCGTGAAACACATTGGACCTAGTCCAATTCCGCCGCGGACTTGGGTACTGGGAAGTTGCCTGTTACCTTTGATCCAGCCCGGCCGCTGATGCATCCCCCGTCTTCAGCGGCCGGGCCCTTTTGTCTTCGTGCCCGGGGTCGTTTTCGCGCCGCGCCGCGCCCGTTGCGGGCCCCGCGCGGCGCCCCCGGCGGGGCTCCAGGCCTCAGCCGGTCCCCATGCCCGTCGCGGCCGCCGTGCCGGACCTCAGGACCTTCCGCGAGCCGTCCGCCGTCGCGATCTCCGCGACCGCCGACCACGCGCTCAGCGGCTCGTCGGAACGCAGCCGCGGCGTCTCGCACTGGCCGTCGCCCGCCGCCGCGTCGATCGTGCAGCGGATCTGCACCGTGCCGGCGTCGGGGCGCAGCAGGCTCAGTACCAGAAGCAGCGGGTCCCGGGTCGGGTTGCGGTAGTAGACACGCGCCCAGATCTCGCCGCCCTCGCGCTCCACACACGTCTGCGCGCGCACCCCGCCGGGCACCTCCACGGCCTTGCCGCACAGCGCGTTCGACACCGGGGCCGAAGCGGCCGGAGCCGGAGGCGTCGAGGCGGACGCGGCCGGCGTGGCCCCCGTCGCGGCGGCCGACGTCGGCGCGAGCAGCTGCTTGACCGAGTCGATGCCCTCCGCACCGCCCGGTGCCACGCCGTTGCCGAAGTCATGGCCGGACGGCGTGCCCTTGGGCGTCGCCGTCGCCGTCGGGCTCGGCTTGCCGTCCGCGGACGGGCTCTTGGTGTGCGCCGAATCCGCCGAGGCGGCCGCGAGGGGGATGATCAGGCACAGCCCGACCGTGGTGCCGAGCGCCGCCGTGCGAACGCGTGCCGTACGTGCCCGCTGCATGGTGTCTCCTCGCGCGAAGGCCGGCCCCGTCAGCGCGGGATTCCGAGCCTGATCACCTGGCGGAGGTGAGCCTATCGCCTGCGCCGTGCACGGACGATCACCCGATGTCGCGGTCCTGCCACAGGATTACGCCGAACGCCACACAGCGGACACCCGCTCAGCCCGGTACCGGACTCACCGTCAGCCAGCCGCCCGGGGCCAGCCCCAGCACCACGCCGTGGCAGCCCTGCGCGTACGCACGCAACGACAGGTTGATGCCCGGCTCGCCCGTGGCCACCGGCGGATCGAGCTCGGACAGGTCGGCCACCAGCTCGGCCAGATGCAAGTGGGCCTGGAGCCACGGCAGTTCCTGACTGCCCGCGGCGCCGAGGGCGCGCAGGACCGCCTCGTGCGCGGCGGTCAACACGTCGTCGACCTCGCGGTTGCCGGTGACCGGGCGCGGCAGCAGGGCACGCAACGCGGAGGCGTCGTCGAGGACTTGGCGGATCTGCTCGGGCTCGCCCGCCGGCACGAGGTCGTCGTCGGACGGGGTGCGCCCGTCCACCACCGCCTGCAGCACGGCCGCGGCCGCCAACGCGTAAGCCGCGTTGCGCTCGAAGGCCAGCCGCCGTATGCCGTTGAAGTGCGCGTAGACCAGCGACTCGAGCTGCCACGCGACCGAGGTACGGGGCCGGAACACGGCCTCCGACTCGTCCTGGCGGGCCCGCTCGTACGCGACCCGCACTTTGCCGACGGCCAAGTCGGCGCTCTCCAGCGCGAAGTCCATGTCGACGCACAGCCGTGCGAGGCTCTCCAGCCCGGTGGACACCGTCGGCGGCAACTGCCGCCCGTCCCACTCCTCGGCGTCCCCCGCGCCCGGCTCGTGCCCGAGCCGCGCACCGCTCCCGGCGAATCCCCCCGTGGCACCGGATTCGTACCCGTCCGGCTGACGCATACCGCCCTCCCCGAGCCGCCCGATCGGGACTCACGCTACCGCCGCCGCGGCGGATGCGGGAGACATGCCGCGACTCCGCGGAAACGGAAGGCGACTCACCGTGTCGAAACCGCGGGACGCCCGCAGCGGCACAAGGCACCCGCACACGGCGGAACGATCACCGGCCCGTCAACGGCAACACCCGGCAACAGTGCGCCGAATCGCCTAGGAGGTCACGCCGAACGACGGACCTGCGTCACCGAATGGCACGTGTCGACCAGTGTCCGCACCAGGTCGGCGACCTGCGGCAGCCACGGCGCGGGCGCACCCACCACGGACGCCTCCGGCGCCACCGCCCAACGCAGCGCACCGCCCGGCGCGCGCGACGGCGGCAGCGCGAGGTAGCCGTCGTCGCCGTGGCAGCGCAACGTGAACGGCACGGCGCCGTAGCGGTCGAGGCCGTACCGGTCGAGCAGATCGGCGAGTTCGTCCAACGCGTACGGCGCCACCAGGAAGCCGTACCGTCCGGGCGCGGCCACAACAGGTCCGGTGCGCACACCCATCAGCCGCAACTGGGTCAACGCGCGGACGCCGGCCTCCTCCGGGACGCTCAACGCCGCGACCCGTCGTCCGGTCGCCAAGATGATCGGCGCGTCCGGGAAGCGTGACCACCACCAGCGCACCATGCGCTCGTCAGTACTGGCCGCAAGCAGCGGGGGCGGAGTGGCGGCACCAGCGGCACCAGGGCCGCGCGCCGTCCCGTCGAGCGGCACGGGAGGAGCGGGATGCGCACCGGGCACGGGGCAGTCGTCGCGGCCGCAGTCACACGTGCAGGCCCAGCGGTCGAACCCGGTCCCGGGAACCACGGCCCAGCGCCACTGGGCGCAGGCCACTGCGGCCGAGAGCAGTGCGGAGCGTTCCCTACGTCGCCTTCCGAGGATCTCGCGCAGCATGGCGCTCGTTCCTTTCCGTGAGCCGTGAGCCTGCCGGAAACTGCCGGAACTGCCGGGAAATGCTGGGCATTGCGTGCGCACGCCGCTGGCCTGCGGGCGCCGAAGGTACTTCGCAGCGCACCACGCGCGTCCCGGGTGGCGGGATATGGCGCGCCGTGGCGCGGATGGGCGGAGCGATGGCCTGTCGACTGCTGCGCCATCCGGGCGGAGTACCCGATCAGCTCTTTTCTTCTGGAATGACGAATCGTCACGCCGCAAGGTTCCCCGCGTCGATGCGACGGCCCTCGGGGTCGGGGTCGACCACGGACCCGACACGGGCGCGGTCCACCACTGGTGGTCGGCAGGGCGGCCCCACGGGTCTCCCTCCCTCATCTTTTGTACCCGTTCCGCGAGGTCCGGGCACGCCGCCGCGCCGCGCCGCCCGCCTGCCGGCTGCCCGGCGAGACAGGCATCACACGTTCTACGATCCCTTGCCATGGCACTTCAGGCATCCGGAGGCGGCGCGTTCGAGGACGGCGCACGGAGCGCGGCACCGGTCGCCGTGGTGATCCCGGCGCACGACGAGGAGCGCAGGATCGGCGCGACGGTCCGGGCCGCGCGGGTCGTCGACGGGGTGGACCTGGTCGTCGTGGTCGACGACGGGTCCCGGGACGGCACCGTCCGCGCGGCGGCGGCGGCGGGCGCGGTGGTCGTCCGCCACGGCCGCAACCGCGGCAAGGCCGCGGCGATGGAGACCGGCGCCGCCGCGGTGGCCGCCGTCGACGCACGCGAGGGCCGGAGGACGCCGGAGACCGCGCACCTGCTCCTCTTCCTGGACGGCGACCTGGAGGAGAGCGCCGCCAACACCGCCCCGCTCGTCGACCCGGTACGGGCGGGGACGGCCGCGATGTCGATCGCGGTCCTCCCCCCGCAGAAGCGCGCAGGCGGCGGCCACGGCTTCGTCGTCCGCGCCGCACGCGACGGCATCCGCCGGGCCAGCGGCTTCATCGCGACCCAACCGCTGTCGGGCCAACGCTGCCTGACCCGCGAAGCATTCGACGCGGCCCTCCCGCTCGCCGCCGGCTTCGGCGTGGAGACGGGCCTGACGATCGACCTGGTCCGCCAGGGTTACCCGGTGTGCGAGGTTGAGGTCGACCTCCACCACCGCGTGACCGGCAAGGACTGGGCCGCCCAGCGCCACCGCGCCAAGCAGTACGCCCACGTCGCCCGAGCCCTCGCCGAACGCGGCGCGGTGGGCGCCCTCCCCGGAGCGCTCCGCGCGGGAACGAGCGGCGGCACCGTCGAGGGCGATGGGGTGTCCCGCGAGCCCGGTGGTGGGGGGTCTTGACGGCTCGTCAGGGTGGTGGGTCGTCTGAGATGTTTCACGTGAAACACAACGCCGCAGGTCAGGGGCGCGCGTCACTCGTGTGCCTTGGGGTCGGGATCGGGCTGCTGCTCGTCACCGGGCTGCTCGGGACGTCGGCGGCGCAGCCGCCGGTGCCTGGGGGGCCTGGGTGGTTGCCGCCGTACGACCTCGGGGGTGGGCCGTCCGCAGGGCTGGTCACCGGGTTGTTGCTTGCGTCGGCGCTGGTCGGGGCCGTCGGGTTGGGGCTCGCGATGGTCGCGTTGCGGGCCGGGTGGGCGCCTGATCCGCGGCGGCTCACGGTCGCCGGGGCGGTCGCGGCGGGGGCTGTCGTTCTCGTTCCGCCCATGGGGTCGGCCGACCATCTCGTGTACGCGGCGTACGGGCGGCTGGCCGCGACCGGCGGGAACCCGTACACCGAGACGGCGTCGGACCTCGCCCGCGCCGGGGATCCGGTGGGCCGGGCGGTCGAGGCGCCGTGGCAGGACACTCCTTCGGTGTACGGCCCGTTCGCGACCGCCGAGCAGTGGCTCGCGTCCAGGATCGGCGGGACGTCGGCGCACACCACAGTGTTCGTGCTGACCCTGCTCGGCGCGGTCGCCTTCGTGCTGACCGGACTGCTGCTCCAGCGGCTCGCCGGGCCCGACCACGGTGCCCGCTCGCGTGTCGCGCTCCTGTGGTCGCTGAACCCGCTCCTGCTGTTCGTGGCGGTGAACGCCGGGCATGTGGACGCGTTCGCCGTGGCGTTCGCCGTCGCGGCGCTGGTCGCCGTGCGCAGTTCCCCCGTGCTCGCCGGCGTGCTGGTCGGTCTCGCGTGTGCGACGAAGGTGACGCTCGGCCTGTTCGTGCTCGCCCTGGTCTGGGGTCTGCGCCGCCGTCCGAAGGCGATCGCGCAGCTGCTCGGCTCCGCGGCCGTGGTCGGCGTGCTGGCCTATCTCCCGGTCGGCACCGACGCGTTCGCCCAGATCCGGGAGAACAGCAAGCTCGTCTCGCTGGCGACCGCGCTGCGGCTGACGGTGCACCCGTTGGAGTCGGTGCTCGCGCCGGACACCGCGCGCACGCTGATCGGGGCCGTCGGGTGGCTGCTGCTCGTCGTCGTCGCCTGGCTGCTGGCCCCGGTCGTCGCGCGGGCCGCGCGCCGCGGGCCGCTCGGAGGAGAGGCAGTGCTGCCGGACGCGGTGGGCGCCGCCGCCCTGTTGACGCTGGCGTGGCTGCTGACCGCGCCGTACAGCCTGCCCTGGTACGACGTGGCGGCCTGGGCGCCGTTCACAGTGCTGGCGGCGAGCGCGGCGGACGGCCTGCTGCTGGCCCGCACGGCGTTCATGGTGTGCGCGTACGTGCCGGGCCGCGCCGTGCCGCTGCCGGACGCGGTCGACGCGTTCGCCCGGACCGTGCGCGGCACGGTCGGCCCGTACGTCGGGGTCGCGCTGCTGCTAGGTGCGCTGTGGCTGGGCCTGCGGGCGCGGCGGGGCCGCGTCGCCGGTTGAGGAGGCGGTGTCGTCGTCCGCGGCGACCGCGGCGAGGACGGCGGCGCCCAGGGGGACGGCCAGCAGCAGGGCCACCGACGGGATCTGTATCCCCGAGTCGTTGACCGCGTAGCCGACGACGGCGGTGATCCAGCACGCGATGAGCGCCGGGCGCAGCCAGCTCACGCGGGCGTACGCGGGCGGCAGCGCCGTGGCGCGCAGCCGGGGCGGGTTGAGCACGGCGACGAGGAGCAGCACCATCGCGACCGGGATCAGGTAGCTGACGGGCGAGTTGAAGGTGCCGAGGTTGGCCGCGACCTTGCGGTGCAGCACGCTGCCCGCGTCGCCGTCGAGCACCTGCTGCACGAACTTGCCCAGGTGCGAGCGGCTGGCGGCGGGCCGCATCCAGTCGAGGACCGCGATGACGGTGATGGTCGCGACGGCGCCGAGCGCGATGAGCCCGACCTTGATCCACGAGATCCGCGTGCCGGTGAGCAGCAGGCCGAGGACCGCGAAGCCGGGCACGAGCGCGAGGACGCCGCCGAAGTCGCTGCCGAACGCCGGCCATCCGTTGACCACGATCGCGGCCAGTCCGCACCCGGCGAGCAGGGCCACGGCCGCGCGCCTGCGGCCCTGGTCGAGGAGACGGCCGACGGGCCAGGCGACGGCGAGGACGACGACCATGCCGTACACCGACCAGGCGACGTTGCCGAAGCCGTAGAACCGTCCGGCGACGAGCGGGGAGAGCCCGAAGATCGTGTTCATCTGCAGGTGCGACCCGGTGGCCACGTCGCCGGCCAGCACCGCGACCGTGGCCGCGGCGGCGAACCCGGCGGGGCCGTAGGGCGAACGCCGCCACGGTCCCGCGAACGCGAGCGCGGCGAGCACCGCCGTCCAGGCGAGGGTGAGCCCGATGATCGCGAGCTCCGGGCTGCCGGCCTTCTCCCAGGGGAACAGGGCGACCAGGAACGTCGCGGCCGGCACCGACGCGACCGTGACACCGAGGACCTGCATGCCTCGGTGCAGCCGCTTGCGGGCCGTCGGCGCGGCGCCGTTGCGGCGCATGCGGCCGGACCACGCGACGCCGATGCCGAACAGCAGCAGCGGCAGCAGGGTGAGCCACGTGAAGAACTGGTACTTCTCGCGCACGGTCCGCGCGGCCGCCGCGCCGACGTCGAGCAGGCCGAGCTCGCGCACGGCGGCGGCGCCGGTCGGGCCTCCGGTGCGGGTGACGACCGCGCCGATCATCGCCTCCGGCTGCTCGATCCCGAGCTGGGACAGCAGGCTGGGCGCGATGTCGGTGATCTGCACCATGCCGTCGTAACGGGTGGACGTGGCGGTGAGCACACCGCCGCCGAACGGGGCCGGGCCGCCCACGGTGAACATCCGCAGGTGCGGGACACCGCCGTCGTCGGAGATGCCGGCCACGTCCAGCCGGGAGTTCGGCGGCAGCGCCGCGGCGATGCGGCCCAGCGCGGTGTCGAACGCCCGCAGCCGCTCGGCGCGGTCGGGCTGGAACCGCGGCGCCAGGCCGTCGCCGCCGACCGGCTCCGCGGTGCCGGCCTCAGGGCCGAGGTCGACGAGCGTCAGCGCGCTGCGGGCGATGGCGCCGGTGTCGAGGGCCGTGCTGTCCGGGAGGTAGGCGGCGGGGCTGCGGCCGTGCTCGTCGGCGGTCGCCAGCGCGGCGCCGGGGCCGACCGCGGTGACGGTCCGGCCCGCCTTGGCCACCGTGGCGGCCAGCAGGCCGAACGTCGGGTCGTACGAGAACTTGTCGTTGCGCTTGGAGATCGCCGGCATCTCCGGCACGGTCAGGCCGCCGTCGGGTCCGACCACCGGGTCGACGGGGAGCGCGCAGCCGTGCGCGTGGCTGTCCGTCGAGCGCACGCCCGCGCCGACGGTGAGCCAGCCGTCGTTGGGGCAGCCGCGCAGGTTGGGGGTGCGCACGGACAGCGCGGCGGAGGTGCTGCGGCCGACGAGCGCGTACAGGTTGGGCGTGCCGGAGGCGGTGACGTCCGACCACATGAGGCCGGGGACGCCGACGAAGACGACGTGCTCGGTCGCGGCGACGGGCGCGACGCCGGGCGACGCGGCAGGCGCGGTCGGCGCGGGGCCGACGGCCGGGGCGGCGGCCGCGGAGGGCGCCGGCAGCAGCGCGAGGACGGTCGCGAGGAGCGTGGCGACCGAGGCGGCGAGCACGGCGAGGTGCGGCCTGGTCGGGCGGGGCGTCACGGTGCGGGGCTCCTCGTCGGTCCGGTGCGGGCGGCACCAGGCTATGCGGAGCCCAGGTCTCACACGGGCAGCAGTGCGTCCTTGCGCCAGCGCAACGACTTCTCGAAACGGATGACCGCGCCCTTGCGCGGGTGGTTGCGCAGTTGGACGCGGTCGCTCATGGCCTCGATCAGCAGCAGCCCCCGGCCGTTCTCGGCGCCCGTCGAGGCGATGTGGTGCAGCGGGGTGCGCAATCGTTCGGCGCTGAACCCGGGGCCTGTGTCGCTGACCTCGACGCGGCAGCGGTTGCCGGTGATTCCGGCACGGACCTCGAACTCGGCCTCGGGATTGGCGCCGCGTGCGTGCTCGACGACGTTCGCGCAGGCCTCCGACAGCGCCAGACCGATCTCGGCGGCCACTCCGGGGTCCACGCCGGCGGTCTCCATGGCGCCCATCAGCAGTCTCCGCACCATGGGAACGCTCGCCGTCTCCCGGGGAAGGTGGACGGTCCACCGCATGTCCATGAACGGCCTCCGCTCAGAGGGTCGCATTCAAGATCGCATTCAGGATCCGCGCCGGGATCCGGGTGTCTCGCGGGAGAGACTCAGCGCATATACCCAAATCCCATAGAAAGTCAACAATTGAATTTTTCCCCAGCAGAGGCGTCCTGTATCGCGCGGTACGGGATTCGAGGGATCTCCACCAACTCCTTCATCAGGTGTCCCTCGGACGGCGGTACGGCGGAGGGTGCGGCGGAATCGGGGACCCGCGCTCGTGGCGCGCGGGCGCGATGAGAGCATGGGGCGTCATGCTCGCCGTGTCCCTGCCCCTTCGCGCCGCGCGCGCCGCCGTGTTCGCCGCGGTGTGCGTCGCGCTGTCGGCGGCCGGGCACGCGTTCATGACCAGCGAGCCGCTGCCGCTGTGGACGGTCGGCGCCGGCTTCGGGGCGGTGTTCGCGGTCGCGTTCGCGGCCGCCGGACGCGAGCGGTCGCTCGGCGGGATCGCCGCGCTGCTCGCGCTCGCCCAGATCGGCCTGCACACGCTCTTCAGCGTCGGGATGGCGGCCGCGGCCGCCCCCGCGATGACCGGCCACCACGGCGGCGCCACGCTCCTCGACCGGCTGCTGTGCGGCAGCCGCGACTCGGCCGGGCACATCGTGCTCCCCCAGGGCTGGTCGGCCCGCGAGATCGTGGCGGCGGCCGGGCTGAACCCGGACGCGCCCAACGCGCTGCCCGCGCCCGGCTCCGGCCACGCGGCAGGGCACACGATCGGCCCGATGCTCTTCGACGGCGGGTACGGCATGCTCGCCGCGCACGCCCTCGCCGCGCTGGTCACCGCCTGGTGGCTGCGCCGGGGCGAGGCGGCGCTGTTCGGCCTGCTGCACCGGCTGCACACGACGGTGGCCGCGCCGCTGCGCGTGGTCCTGGCCGTCCTGTTCGGGGTTCCCCGCACGGGGTACCGCCCGCCGGCCGTGCGCGCGTTCGACCGTGCGACACCCGGTCCGCGGCCGGTCGTGCTGCGGCACGCCGTCGTGCGCCGCGGGCCGCCCGCGTTCGCCACCGCCTGCTGACGAACCGGACGCGACTCCGCGACCGGGGAATCACCCGTTCGGTGGAACGGGGACGGCAGGCGGCTCATGACCGCGCATCCTGCCCCGCCCGCCTTCCGGCCGCGCGCCGAGTCGGCCGACGCACTCGTCGACCGGCGCCTGAGCGCCGTCCGGAGCCCCGGGCAACCCGGTCCCCGCACGCCCCGCCCGAACGCGGCACTCCGCCGCGCGGCCGCGACCCTGCGTGCGCCCACTCCTGGAGTCCAGAAACGATGCAGCTCAACACCCTGCGCCGCCGTGCCGCGATCCTCACCGCCGGCTCCGTCGCCGCAGTGCTCGCCCTCGCCGCGCCCGCGTCCGCGCACGTCACCGTGCAGCCGGTCCAGGCCGAGCAGGGCGGCTACGCCGCCGTCGCGTTCCGCGTCCCGAACGAGAACGACGCGGCCGGCACCACCAAGCTCGAGGTCCAGCTGCCCGAGGACAAGCCGCTGACGTCCGTCCGCACCCGCCCGCTCGCGGGGTGGACGGCGACCATCGAGAAGCGGCCGCTGGCCACGCCGATCACGTCGCACGGCAAGCAGATCACCGAGGCGGTCGCCAAGGTGACGTGGACGGCGAACGCCGGCGTGCGCATCGCCCCCGGCCAGTACGAGGACTTCGAGGTGTCCATGGGCGCCCTGCCCACCGACACCGACAAGCTGGTCTTCAAGGCGCTGCAGACGTACGACAACGGCGACGTCGTCCGCTGGATCGACGTGCCCGGCCCCGACGGCAAGGAGCCGGAGAAGCCGGCCCCCACCCTGAAGCTCGTCCCCAAGGCCGGTGCGGCCGGCACGCCCGCCGCGTCCCCGGCCGCGCAGCCCGCGCCGGCGGACAAGAACCTCACCGTGGCCGCCGCGAAGTCCTCGGACGGCAGCGACAGCACGGCGCGCGGTCTCGGCGTCGCCGGCCTCGTCGTCGGCGTCCTCGGCCTCGCCGTCGGCGCGTTCGGCATCCTCCGCGCGTCGCGCGCCGCGGGTCCGCGCGCGTAACCACCGCCCTACCGTCACGTGATCGGGAGAACCATGCGCAAGGCACTTGTGAGGACCGCGGCACTCGCGGCGGCGGGCATCCTGTTCGCCGCCGGGTGCAGTGACTCGGGAGACGGCGGCAAGCCCACAGCGACCGGCGGGGCGCCCGTGCGGATCGACTCGTCGGGCCCGCCGTCCAAGTACCGCGGCACCGAACTCGGCGGCCCGATGGCGAAGCCCGAACTCACGCTGACGGACACGTCGGGGCAGGCGTACGACTTCAAGGCCAAGACGGCCGGCAAGGTCACGCTGCTCTACTTCGGCTACACGCACTGCCCCGACGTGTGCCCCACCACAATGGCCGACCTCGCGCGGGGCCTCACCAAGCTCAAGCCCGAGGACCGCGCAAACGTCGACGTGGTCTTCGTGACCTCCGACCCGCAGCGCGACACCGGCCCCGAACTGCGTTCGTGGCTCGACGCGTTCGACCCGACGTTCGTCGGTCTGACGGGGTCCTTCGACACGATCCAGGCGGCCGCCAAGAGCGTCGGCGTGGCCCTGGAGCCGCCGAAGGTCGGCGCGGACGGCAAGGTCACCAGCACCCACGGCACGCAGATCATCGCTTTCGAGCGCGACAATCTCGCGAGGATCATCTACCTGGCGGGCGTCGGCCTGAACCCGGACGGCACCCCCGCCGGGATCACCGCCGACGACTTCGCCCACGACCTGCCGCTCCTGATCCACCCCGAGGGAAGCACTCCATGATCACGGCCCCCCTTCGCTCCCGCATCGCGCTCCGCCGCCGGACGACCGCCCTGGTCGCCGGCGGGGTCCTCGCCCTCGCGGGCGGTATCCCGCTGGTCGCCTGCGGGTCGTCGTCCTCGCCCAAGTGGGAGACGCCGTCGGTGCCGGCCGGGCCGGTCAGCGCCAACCCGAACGCGGCCCGGTCGTCCGACGCGTCGACCGGGGCGCCCAAGCTGCGCGTCGTCGACCCGTACATCCCGCAGCCAGCCAAGCAGGGCACGGCCGCCGGCTACCTCGTCGTGCAGAACGACGGGGACGCCGCGGACCGCCTGCTGTCGGTCAGCACGCCGCTGACCGCCAGCGCGGGTCTCCACCAGACGAGCGGCAACTCGATGAGCAAGGTCGACGCGGTCGACGTCCCGGCGCACGGCAAGGGCGTGCTGGCCCGCGGCGGCACGCACATCATGTTCGAGGACGTCACGAAGACGCTGAAGAAGGGCGACACGGTCACCCTGACGCTGACCTTCGAGAAGTCCGGGCCGATCACCGTGCAGGTGCCGGTGCTGGGTGCGGCCGAGCGGCCCGGGGACGCCTCGGCGTCGCCCACCACGTCCGCGTCGGGCTCACCCTCGGGGTCGCCGTCCACCGGATCGTCGGCCAACGGCGATATGACCGGCATGGACCACACCAGTCATGGCGGCTGACGCCGCACCGGGCCGGCGCCGCCTGCCGGCCCGGCTGTTCGCGCTGACCGTGCTGCTGTTCACGCTGCTGGTCGGCGGCGCGGGCGTCGCGTCCGCGCACGCGTCGCTCGACTCGACCGACCCCGCGAACGGCAGCACCGTGCCCTCCGCGCCGTCGGTCGTCACGATGCGGTTCAGCGAGGGCGTCGACGCGGCGCTCGGCGGTGTGAAGGTACTCGACCCGACCGGCAAGCGGGTCGACACCGGCAGCCCCGAGCACGGCGTCGGCGGCCCGTCGACGCTGCGCGTGAAGCTGCAGCCGGGGCTCGGGCCGGGCACGTACACGGTCGCGTGGCGCGTCGTGTCGGAGGACTCGCACCCGATCTCGGGCGCGTTCACCTTCAACATCGTGCGCGCCTCGGCGGGCGGCGGCGTCGGGATCGACCAGGGCGGCGACGACACCGTCGGGTTCTTCGACGGACTCGCGCGCGGCGTCGCGTTCGGGACGTTCGCGCTGCTCACCGGATCGGTGCTGTTCCTCGTCGCGCTGCGGCCCGCCGCGGTCGGCCGGTTCCGGGTGTGGCTGCTGCTGTTCGCGTCCTGGGCGGGGCTGTTGGTCTCCACCGTCGCGGCGCTCATGCTGTACGGGCCCAAGGCGGCGGGGCTGCCGTTCTCGTCGGCGTTCGACCTGGACGTCCTGCGGACCACCCTGGAGAGCAAGCTCGGCCGCGCGCTGTCCGTGCGCATCCTCATCCTGGGCGCGGCGGGCGCGCTGCTCGGCTACCTCGTCGCGGTCCTCGGCGAGGCGGGGCGCCGGCGCCGTGCGGTGCTCGGCGGCGCGTGGGCGCTGCTGTGCGTCGGCATGGCGGCGACGTGGGCCGCGTCCGACCACGCGTCGGTCGGCATGCAGGCGCCGCTCGCGATGAGCGCCGACATCGTGCACCTCGTCGCGATGGGGTGCTGGCTCGGCGGGCTCGCGGTGCTGCTGGTCCTGCTGTTCGGACCGGACAAGGACGAGGACGGCGAGGAACTGCCCGGCGCGCTCGACGTCCCGACCGTCGGCTGGTTCTCCAAGGCCGCGATGGTGTGCGTGACCGTGCTCGCGGTGACCGGCGTGTACGCCGGGTGGCGGCAGATCGGGTCGTTCGACGCGCTGTTCTCCACGACGTTCGGCCTGCTGCTCATCCTCAAGGTCAACTTCGTCCTGCTGATGATCGCGGCGGCGTGGGTGGCCCGGCGCTGGCTCCAGGCGCGGCTGCGCGCCAAGGCCGGCGAACGCGCGGGCGAGCCCCTCGCGCGCAAGCGCACGCTGCAACGCGCCGTCGGCACTGAAGCGGTGCTCGCCATCGTGGTGCTCGCGGTCACGACGGTGCTCGTCAACACCGAGCCCGGGCGCACCGCGCACGAGCGCGAGGAGGCGACCACGTCCCGTACTGTCAGCGTCAGTTCGCCGTACGACGCGGGCGGTCCGGCCGGCAAGGGCGTCTTCGAGCTCGTCGTCACCCCGGCGCGCGCCGGCGTGAACTCGGTCGACGTGTCCGTGCGCGACCCGCTGAACAACACGATCGACCCGCCCGAGGTGACGCTGAGCGTCTCCCTGCCCGAGAAGCAGATCGACGGCATCACCGTCGCGCTCCAGCGCACCGGGCCCGGGCAGTGGAGCGCCCGGGACCTGTCGCTGCCGATGGCCGGGACCTGGAAGTTCTCGGTCTCGGTACGCACCGGGGACTTCGACCGCGCGACCGTCGTCGTGCCGGTCAAGGTGCGCTGAGCCGGCACCGCGTAGACGAGTCAAGGACACCGAGGGAACCGAGATGGGTACTACCGCACACCAGCCCGAGGGCATCAGCCGGCGCCGGCTCCTCGGCGTCGCGGGCGCGGCGGGCGCGGGCGGCCTCGTCGTCGGAGCGGCGGGCGGCGCGTTCGGCGCGTCGCTCGCCTCGGACGACACCGCGTCCGGGCCCGCGCTCACCGCGCTCGGCGCCACCGCGGTGCCGTTCCACGGCGCGCGGCAGGCCGGGATCACCACGCCCGCGCAGGCCCGCACCGTGCTGATGGCGTACGACCTCGAACCCGGCGCCGACAAGGCCAAGACCGCCGCGCTCATGCGGCGGTGGTCCGACACGGCCGCCCGCCTCGCGCGCGGCGAACGGCCCGACGCCGACGGACAGGTCGGACTCGACGCCGGGCCGTCCTCGCTCACCGTCACCTTCGCGTTCGGGGCGACGCTGTTCGACAAGACCGGCCTCGCCGACCGTCGGCCGGCCGGGCTCAAGCCGCTCCCCGCGTTCCCCGGCGAGGAGTTGGACCCGGCGCGCGGCGACGGCGACCTGCTCGTCCAGGTGTGCGCCGACGACGCGCTGGTCTGCTTCCACGCGGTCCGCACCCTGCAGCGGCTGGCCCGCGGCGTGGCACGGGTGCGCTGGCAGATGAACGGCTTCGCCCGCTCCCCCGGCGCGACGGCCCGGCCCATGACGCACCGCAACCTGATGGGGCAGGTCGACGGCACCAACAACCCCGAGCCCGACGCCCCCGACTTCGACGCCAAGATCTTCGTCGCGCCCGACGCCGAACCGGCGTGGCTGCGCGGCGGTTCGTACGTGGTGGTGCGGCGCATCCGGATGCTGCTCGACGACTGGGACGGGCTCGACGTCCCCGCCCAGGAGCAGGTCATCGGCCGGAAGAAGGACACGGGCGCGCCGGTCACCGGCGGCGGCGAGCACACGGCCGCCGACTTCGGCCGCCGCGCGCCGGACGGCACGCTCGCCATCGCGGCGAACGCACACATCCGGGTCTCCGCACCGGAGTTCAACCGCGGGGCGACCATGCTGCGGCGCGGCTACTCGTACCACGACGGCTTCCGCCCGGACGGGGCGCCGGACGCGGGCCTGCTGTTCATCGCCTGGCAGAAGGACCCGCTCGACGGGTTCGTGCCGATCCAGCAGAAGCTGGCCCGGGGAGACGCGCTGTCGCCGTTCGTCCGCCACGAGTCGAGCGGCCTGTTCGCGGCGCCTCCGGGGTGTGCGGAGGGCGGGTACGTGGGCCAGGCGCTCTTCGAGGGCTGACGCGCGTCAGTCCGTGGGCCACACGGGCGACGGGCCGGCGGCGACGAACGGGCGCCGGTCCTCCGGCACGAACAGCAGCAGCTCACGGCCGAGATGCCCGGCCCTGGCCAGGCACAGGCGCGCCTCGCGCACCCGAAGCAGGGCCTCGGCCTGCGGCCGCACTTCAGCGATCCAGCTCGGCGGGGCGTAGCGGTGGATCAGCTCGGACGCCGGGCCTTCGAGCCACACGCTGACCTCGGCGTCCTCGAGCAGCGCGTCCAGCAGTGCCTCACGCAGCGGACCCCAGTCGGCCGACTCGGCGTACGCGTAGATGCGCTCGCGCGCGGCCGCGTCGACGGGTGCGCCGGTGGCCAGCGAACGACACCTCGGACAGGCGTCCGGACGCAGCGGGAAGAAGAAATGCCGGTACACGGTGACCTGCTCCCGCGGAATGCCGCACAGCGTACGGCCGTTGGCCGTCCCGTGCTCGGCACCCGGATCGGCGTCCGCCCGCGCCGCGGCCCCGGAAGCGCCCATGACGCGCGGCGCACCGGGCGGACGGACCGTGTGGTCGGACCGGGTCATGCCCGCGAGGGTCGCACCTCCGCCCCCGCGGTGTCGCGTCGAATTCACGCCCAGCCGACCCGTGTCAGCCGACCACCCGGCCGCGCGAGCCTGTCGGGGCCGCCGTCACTCCCGTCCTGGTGGCGGTGTCCCCCACATGAGGTGGACCCGGTCGTACTCGCCCTTCACGATCGCGGCCTGGTTGTCGAGGCTGTCCGGGTGGTCGGTGCGCCAGTACTCGCTGTGGCCGTGCGAACCGTCGGTCGTGATGCGGTTGGCGCCGAAGGCGCGGTCGTCCGGGCCGACTCCGGCGATCGGCAACGTGTAGGTGGCCTTGCCGAGTTCGGGGATCGGGTCGCCGGGCGCGCGGGCCACCCATACGTGGCCCGGGGCGGTGCCGAGCTGGGACGCGTTGTGGACGTGCATGCCGGGGCTGCCCACCGCGACGATGTCGTCGGCCGCCAAGCCGCCGCGCTTCGCCGCCTCGCCCGCGACGAGGGAGCCGTAGCTGTGGCCGATGACGGTCACGTGGTCCGGTTCGGTCGCGTCGTGGGCCGCGCGCAGGCCGTCGACGAAGCGGCCGAGCTTGGGGGCGCCCGTTCTCGCGTAGTCGGGGTCGAGGGCGCGTTGCAGGGTGTTGGGGGCGTCGTAGCCGGTCCAGGCGATGGCGGCGACGTCGCCGTCGGTGCTTCCGGTGCGCGACCACAGGGCCCGCATGCGTTCGACGTCGCGCGGCACGTTGGCCAGGTCGGCGCCCTTGCCCGGCACGAACACGGCGGTGTGCCGGGCCCGGTCGGGGTCGCCGAGGGCCACGACGGCGGTGCCGTCGCCATCGGGTGAAAGGGCCAGCAGGTAGGCCGGTGGGGCCGCCTTGCCGTCGGGGATCAGGTCAAGCGACGCGCGCAGCCCCCGCACGGCGGCGAGGCGGGTCTCCAGGTCGCCGACGGCCTGGATGAACGCGACGCCGGCGCCCCGGGTGCCGCCGGTGACCGCGTCGAGCTTGGCTCGCTCAGCGGCGAGCCGCTCGCCGAGCCCGGCCTCGGCGGCGGCCAGCACAAGGCGGTTCGCCCGGTCGCGCACGTGCGCCGGGAGGCCGTCGAGCGCGCCGAGCGCCTCGGGGCAGCCGGCCAGGTAGCGCCGGCGGTCGCGCTCGGACAGCCCCGCCCACCACGCGGCGACCTCCTGCGGCCCGCCCTTGGGGATCGCGGACGCGTCGACACTCGCCAGCGCGGCGACCATCGCGCTGTCCGCGGCCGCGTCGGCCATCGCGTCGAGCCCGGGCCGCACACTGTCGGCCGCGAGCCGGCGGACGCCGTCGCCGAGCAGTTCGTCGGCCTCGCTCGCGCGGACGAGCACGGCGGCGATGTCGGCGGAGATCCGCGCCGCGTGCTCCGCGTCGGCGGAGTGGGCGGGTTCGCATGCCCGGGCCCGCACCGCGCCGTCGTCGCCGACCGCGAGGCCGCCCTGTGCGGCTTCGGCGAGCAGCGCCGTCAGAACGGCCTGCGCCGACCGCAGTTCGCTGACGGCCGCCTCCACGAGCGGTGCCACGCCGCAGGCTTCCTGCGCGGCGGCCCGTAACGCCGTGTCCTGTGCTTCGAGTTGCCGGAACGCTGCGTCGGCGTCGGCGCCCGCCCAGCCGGTGGCAAGCAGCGGGCCCGCGACCGTCGACGCGGCGGTGCTGCCTCCCTGGTCCAGCGCCGTGGACAGCCGGGCCCATTCGTCGGCCGCGCTCTCCCAGCGGTTGAACTGGGCGTCGCGCAGCGCGGGCAGGGTCACCACCGCCGCCTCACCCCGCCCCGGCGCGGAACGGCTCGGCGACCGCGTGGTCGGTCTCGACATCGCGCCGCGCGGTGGCGCCGAGACCGTCGGCGGTGCGCCCGTACGCCACGCCGACCTCGGCGAGCCGGCCGCGCCAGGACGCGGCGACCTCGACCAGCGCGTCGGAGAAGGCGAAGCCGGGGCACCCGGTCGCGGCGGCGTCGGCGCTGGCCGCGACCTCGTCGGCGAGCCGCGGCAGCTCGGCGGCGAGCTTCCGCGCGCCGGCTGACGCGCTGTGCAGGGCGGCGGGATCGACGCGCATGATGGGTCCTCCGGGGTTCGCGGGCGGTTGAGTGATCCGCTTCGACGCTAAGCCCGGCCGGCCGAACACACCGGTCGGTTGGCATGAGATTCACCGGATCGGATGGTCAACAGCCGGTTTATCCACAGGATTTCCCCAGCACAGGGCCGGTTTTCCACAGACCTGTGGATGAAGAGTCCGGCAACTCACAGGCACTTAGCGGCTGTTGGCGGCACTACGGGTGATTTGGCCTCTTCCGACCAGTTCGAGGAGAACCGCGATGGCGATCGACTCGGTCGCCAACAAGCCGATCAGGACGAAGAGTTGCACGGCCCCGGCGGCGGCGGGCGAAGCCCCGCCGAGCAGCATGCCGACGAAAGCGCCCGGCAGCGTCACGAGTCCGACGGTACGGGTCTGGTCGAGCGCCGGGATGAGCGCGCCCGCCGCGACCGGCCGGCAGATCTCCAGGCGGGCCTCCCGGTCCATGAGCCCCAGCGACAGCGCGGCCTCGACCTCGCCGCGCCGCACCGTGAGCTCTTCCAGCGCCCGCCGCCCCGCGAGCACCGTCGCGGTCATCGCCCCGCCGATCAGGATGCCCGCGACAGGGATGAGGACGAGGCCGTCGAACGGCACCAGCCGGGTGACCATCAGCAGCGTCAGCACCGGCAGCGTCCCGGCGAGCAGCGGCACCGCGGCCCACGGCCGCCACGGCACGCCGGTGATACGGCCCGACGCGGTCGCGGCGGCCACGCCGTACATGACGAGGACGAACAGCAGCGTCGCCCACCAGTGGTGCACCACCTGCCCGATGACCAGCGCGACCACCAGCAGCTGCACGGCGGCCCGCACCCCGGCGACCAGCACCTCGCGTCCGTGCCCCAGGTGCGCGAGCGCCGCGACGAGGAACGCCGCGAGCAGCAGGACGGCGATGACGACCCCGAGCGTCGGCGTGACGGGAAGCAGCGACGCGGCGACCGTGATCGTCGGGTGGGTCATGGAGACGACGCTAGGCGCTGGGAACGCGAGCACGCTGAGGGCCACGCCGCGGCACGCGGCAGGGCCGGGTTCCCGATACGACGATCACACATGCCGTTCCCTCCCGTCGCACGCGGCTACAGTGGCCGACATGTCAGCCTCGCGTACACCGGTCGGTGCCCCCCGTTGGAGCTACCTCGGGCCGGAGGGCACCTTTACCGAGGCGGCGTTGCGCACGCTGCCGGGAGCCGAGGCGGTCGACACGATTCCCATGGCCTCGGTGCCGGCCGCGCTCGACATGGTGCGGCGGGGCGACGCCGACGCGGCCGTGGTGCCGTTGGAGAACTCGGTCGAGGGCTCGGTCTCCGTCACGCTCGACGAGCTGGCGACCGGCGAACCGCTGATCATCGAGCGGGAGATCCTGCTGCCCATCTCGTTCGCGCTGCTGGTCCGCCCCGGCACGGCGATGGAGGACGTCAAGACGGTCTCCAGCCACTCGCACGCGCAGCCGCAGGTGCGCCGCTGGCTGGCCGCGAACCTGCCCGACTCGCACTGGTTCTCCTCCGCGTCCAACGCCGACGCCGCACGCCTGGTCCAGGAGGGCCGCTACGACGCCGCGCTCGCGGGCGAGTTCGCCGCCGCGCGCTACGGCCTCACGCCGCTGGTCACCGACATCCACGACGTCGAGGGCGCGGTGACCCGGTTCGTGATGGTGCGCCGCCCGGGCGTCGTCGACGCTCCGACCGGGGCCGACCGCACGTCGGTGGCGGCCTTCATCGTCGACGACCACGCGGGCGCCCTGCTGGAGATCCTGCAGGAGTTCGCGGTGCGGGGTGTCAACCTGGACCACATCCAGTCGCGCCCCACCGGCGACGGCCTCGGCCACTACTTCTTCGCGATCGACGCCGAGGGGCACATCGCGGACGCGCGGGTCGGCGAGGCGCTGATGGGTCTGCGCCGGGTGTGCGCCGCGGTGCGGTTCCTCGGCTCGTACCCGCGCGCCGACGGGGCCCGCCCGCAGGTGCGGCGCGGCACGTCGGACGCCGAGTTCGAGGACGCCGCCGCGTGGCTGGACCGCTGCCGGCGCGGCGAGGACTGACCCGGTCGGCCCGGTCCCCTCAGCCCGGGTAGTCGAAGCTGTAGCCCTGCTGGACGAGCCAGGGCAGGAGCCGGGCGAGTGCGGCGACGCTCTGCGAGCGTTCGCCGCCCCCGTCGTGCATCAGGACGACGCCGCCCGGCCGCAGCTGGCGCTGCACGGTGGCGACGATGGTGTCGACGCCCTTGCGCTCCCAGTCGCGGCTGTCGACCGACCAGTCGAGGGGCTTCATGCCGTAGCCGACGGCGACCTTCTTGATGGCGCTCGACCACCCTCCGCCGGGGGCGCGGAACCACTCGAGCTCCGCGTCCGGGGCGGCGGCGAGGATGGCGTCGCGGGCGCCGCCGATCTGCTTGCGGACCTGGTCCTCGGGCATGCGGGCGAGGCGTTCGTCGTGGGTCTCGGTGTGGTCGCACAGGCGGTGTCCCTTGGCGACGATCTTCCGTACCAGCGCGGGGTACGCGCGGGCCTGCTCGCCGACGACGCAGAACGTGGCCTTGACGCCGTACCTGTCGAGCAGGTCGAGGATCTTCGGGGTCCACTCCGCACTCGGCCCGTCGTCGAACGTGAGCGCGACGCGTCGGCCGGAGCCCGCGGTGCTGCGAACGAGCGTGTCCGAGACCGGGGGACGGGCCTGGGGTCCGACGGTCGAAGGGGACGGCGCGGCGGACGAGGCGGGAGCCGACGTGGACTCGGCCGCGCCGCCGCCCTGCGGCGGCACTTCGCGCCCCAGATGGGGGTTCGGGGCGGCGCGCGGTCCGCCGTCGGACGGCGGTGACGCCGACGAGGTGCGGGGGTCGGCACTCCCGCCCTGCATCGAGCAGCCGATCGCGGTCAGTGCGAGGACCGCGAGCAGGGCGACGAGCGGGTGTGCGGGGTGGCGGCGCGTCTCCGACACACGGGCCTCCTCCTGGCTGGGGGGAGTTGCGGCCGATGACGAGACGACCGTCGTCCACCCTGACACACAGAACGGGCAAATCGTCTGATTTTCCGACGTTTTGCTGTTCGTGGCGCCCCGACGGCCGCCGGACGGGAGCACGTGCGCGGAGGCGGCCGCACCGCCCGCGTCAGACCCCCTCGACCGCCGCCAGTCCCCCGTCGGCGTCCGCGGGCGGGAACGGTTCCGCACGCGCCTCCGGACGCAGCGCGACCCGCCCGTCCGGCACCCGGACGATCAGCGCGCCGGGGCGCACTCGCACCACCATCCGCGTACCGGGCCCGATCGGGTCGCCGTCGAGCTCGCGCGGTTCGGGGCGGGCCGTCTCGACCTCGACCGTCCGGCCGGTGAAGTGCTCGATCGGCCGCCAGCGCCGCTGCCGGGCGGCGGCCTGCTGCTCGTCGCGGCGCCGCCGGCCTATGACCCGCAGCGTCGCGTGCGCCCAGCCGGTCATGCCGTACGGGGCGAACACCACCACGTCCAGCAGCCCGTCGTCCGGTTCGGCGCCCGGCAGCAGCTGCATGCCGGCCTGCAGCGCGCCGACGTTGCCGACCAGCACCATGCGGGCCCGCCGGGTGATCGGCGGCCCGTCGTCGATGCGCAGCGTCACCCGCATGCGGGCATCGCGCAGGTGGCGGGCGCCCGAGACGGCGTACGCGGGCCAGCCGACCTTCTTCTTCAGCGCGTCCGGCGCGTCCGCGACCATCGCCGCGTCCAGCCCGATGCCGGCCATCGCGGTGAAGTAGCGGTGCCCGGCGTCGGGTTCGTCGGACTCGATGCCGCCGAGGTCGATGGGCCGGTCGCGGCCGTGCACGGCGACGTGCACGGCGTCGGCGAGGTCGATCGGCAGCCCGAGGTTGCGGGCCAGCAGGTTGCCGGTCCCGGACGGCACGACGGCCAGCGGCACACCGGTGCCGGCCAGCGCCTCCGCGCACTCCCGCACGGTGCCGTCGCCGCCCGCGACCAGGACGAGGTCGACGCCTTCGTCGAGGGCCCGACGGGTCGCGCCCGCGCCCGGGTCGTCGACGGTGGTCTCCAGCCACAGCGGCGGCGCCCAGCCGGCCTCCGCCATGATGCGGGCGATCCGCGCGCGCCCGTCCTCCGAGTCGAGCTTGATCGGGTTGACCACGACGGCGGCACGCGGCACATGCCCGTCGGCCGTGCGCGGCGGCGGGCCACCGGGGCCGCCCCACACCGAGCGCGGCGACAGCACGGCGGCGTTCATGATCGTCAGGACCGCGGCCGCGGACAGGTACGCCGCGACGACGTCGCTGGGGTGGCTGTCGCCCCGGTACACCCGGGCCGCGCCCACCGCGAGCGGCACCAGCAGGAACAGCACCCGCCACACCCACTTGCGGACCGGTCCCGTCAGGTGCACCGAGAGCAGCACCGCGATGCCGCCGTACAGCGCGAGTGCCGCGCCGGTGTGGCCGGACGGGAAGGCGGCGCTGCCCGCGACGTCGTCGAGCCGCGGCACGTCGGGCCGGTCCCGGTCCACGAACTGACGGGCCACCAGGTACACGGCCGTCTGCGCCGCCACGGCGCCCATGAGGAACAGCGGCGCACGCCACGAGCGGTACGCGAGCCTGGCCAGCACGGCGGCGACCAGCGTCCCCGCGACGACCGCGATACCGCCGGACAGCGTGGACAGCACGCGCGAGGCGTTGTCCCATGTGTCGGTGCGGTGCTCGGCCAGCGTGCGGACGAGATCGTCCTCGACCGAGATCGGCCAGACGTCCTCCATGACCCGCGACACGAGCAGGCCGAGACCGACCATCGCCAAGGTCGTCGCCACCAGGGGCAGGACGATCCGCCGCAGGACCCGTCCTGCTTCCGTGAGCATGGTCGCAATTCTTACGCAGCCGGGCGGCTCTCCGAACGGCCGATCTCGTTCCCGTTCGGTTTGTGGGACGTGATCTGCGCCTCTGCCGGATCCCACAGCACCGCGAACAGCAACCAACCGGCGGCCAGCACCACCACACCCAGCGCCCAGCCGGCCACCACATCGCTCAGGTAGTGCACGCCCAACGCGATCCGCGTGAACCCGACGCCGAGCACCGAGACCACCGCGGCGGCCCACAGCAGCGGCCGCAGCAACCGCGGCGTCCACGGCAGCAGCACCACCAGCAGGACACCGCACCCGAGCATCCCGTTGAGCGCGTGCCCCGACGGGAACGACCAGCCGTTCGCGGTCGCCACGGGGTCGGTGAACATCGGACGGTCGCGCGCCACCGCGACCTTGACCAGCGTCCCCGCCGTGCCGCCCACGATCATCACTGCGGCCGCCCACGCGGCGGTGCGCCGGTCGCCGCGCACCAGCAGCACCACGACCGCGACCGCGACGAGCGCGCGGAACGTCCACGGGTCCCACACCCAGTTGGTGAGGAACCGCAGCACGTCCTTCCGCACGGGATGCTCGAGCACCCAGGTGTGGAGGTCCGTCGCGACCCGGACGTCGACCCGGTGCAACGGCCCCCAGCCGAGCACGACGAGGACCAGCAGCACCGTGAAGACGGCGGCGCCGGTCAACGCGCACACCGTGTGCCACGGGCGCGGAGTGAAGCTGTGCACATCCCCTTGATACCGCCTTGATCGCGCCGCGGCCGGGAAAAGGGGCACCGCGACGCCGGTAGTCTGATCTCCGTGATCTTCGTGTGCCTCTCCCGCCCCGCCCCCGGACCGATTTCCGCGCCGGTGCGCGGCGCGTGACCTTCCGGCTGGTCGCCACCGATCTCGACGGCACTCTGATCCGCGAGGACCACTCCATCTCCGCGCGCACGCGCGCCGCACTGTCCGCCGTACGCGCCGCGGGCGCGCACCACGTCATCGTCACCGGCCGCGCCGTCTCCTGGTCGCGCGGCGTCTTCGCCACGCTCGGGTACGAGGGCCTCGCGGTCTGCTCGCAGGGCGCGCAGGTCTACCACGCGGGCGAGGACCGGCTGCTCACCTCCGTGACCCTCGACCGGCAGGTCGCGCGGCTCGCCGCCGAGAAGCTGCGGGCCGAGATCGGGCCCGTGGCGCTCGCGGTCAGCCAGGCCGGGATAGACGGCGCCGTCGTGGTCGAGCCTGCGTACCGGTACAGCCTGCCGCTGCCGGTGCGTACCGCGGACACCCGCGAGGACCTGTGGGCCGAGCCGATCCTCAAGGCGTACGTGCAGCACCGCTCGCTCGGCGACGACGAGCTCGCCGCGACCGCGCGCCGGGTCTGCGACGGCCTGGTCGACGTGACGCACGCCGGCCCCGGCATAGTCGAGCTGCTGCCGACCGGACTGAGCAAGTCGGTCGGGCTGTCCCTGGTCGCGCGGCGGCTCGGGGTGAAAGCGGCGGAGACGATAGCGTTCGGGGATATGCCCAACGACGTCACCATGCTGCGTTGGGCCGGACACGGTGTCGCGATGGCGAACGCGCACGACGCCGTGAAGGCGGTCGCCGACGAGGTCACCGCGTCGAACGACGAGGACGGCGTCGCGGCGGTCTTGGAAAGGCTGTTCGCACCGGCCTGACCGGGCCCGAGCCCCTCGCGTACCGCACCACGACGACGAGAGCACCACCATGAGCACCTCCCCCGACCGGATATCCGGCGCGCCGTGCGTGCCCCCGCCGCGCGGGTCCGCCGCCCCGGACACGCCCCCGCGCACGCCGGGCGCGAGCGTTCGGCGCGGTGCGGGCGGGGCCCTCCTCGTCGCCGGTGTGGTCCTCATCTCGCTCAACATGCGTGCCGCGTTGTCCGGCGTCTCGCCGCTCGTCGGCGAACTGCGCACCGCGTTCGGCCTGTCGACGACGGTCGGCGGCCTCATCACCGCGATACCCGTGCTGTTCCTCGGCCTGGTCTCCCCGGTCGCGCCCGCGCTCGCCCGCCGGATCGGCGCCGAACTGACGCTGCTGGCCGCGCTGGTCGTGCTGACCTGCGGCATCGTGGTGCGCACCGTGCCGTCGCTGGTCGCGCTGTTCGCGGGCGGCGTGCTGGTCGGCGGCGGCATCGCGGTGCTCAACGTGCTCATGCCGGCGGTCGTGAAACGGGACTTCCCCGACCGCACCGCCGTGATGATGGGCGCGTACAGCTCGACGATGGTGTGCGGCGCGGCGGTCGCCGCGGGTGCGAGCGTGCCGATCGAGAACGCGATCGGCCACGGCTGGCGTCCCGCGCTGGGCGTGTGGGCGGCGCTGTCGGTGCTCGCGATCGCGGTGTGGCTCCCACAGGTGCTCCGTGCGCGCCGGGCGCGTGAGACACAGGCCGCACAGGCCGCGGTCGCGGGTGTGTGGCGGTCCCCGCTGGCCTGGCAGGTCACCGGGTTCATGGGCCTGCAGTCGCTGCTGTTCTACGTCGTGCTCGCGTGGCTGCCGACGATGCTGACCGACGACGGGATGACCAAGGGCGACGCGGCCGCGGTCTTCGCGTTCAGCACGGTGTGCCAGATCCCGGCCTCGCTCGGGACGTCGCTGCTCGCCGGCCGCCTGCGCGACCAGCGGCTGCCGGTGGTGGCCGCGATGGCGCTGACCGCGGGCGGGTACGTCGGGCTGCTGTTCGCCCCGGCCGCGGGCGCGTGGGTGTGGGCGGCGCTGCTCGGTCTCGGGCAGGGCGCGGCCGTGGCGCTCGCGCTGACGCTGATCGTGCTGCGGTCGCCGGATCCGCAGGTGGCCGCGCAGCTGTCCGGTATGGCCCAGGCGGTCGGCTACGTGCTCGCCGCGTTCGGGCCGCTTGCGGCGGGCGCGTTCAAGGACGCGAGCGGCGGCTGGTCGGTGCCGATCCTGGTGATGTTGGCCCTGGCCGGCGTGGCGACGGCGTCCGGCCTGGGTGCGGCGCGGCCGCTGCACGTGCGGGTGTCGCGCCGGATCGCCTGACCCGGCGCGGACGGCGCGGGCCGGGCGGCTACAGCTTGGCGACCTGCGGAAGCCCCTCGGTGACGATGCGCTCGAAGACGGCCTCGTCGGTGCCGAAGACGCTGTCGGGCACCGGCAGGTGCACCGCGATGTCGGTCATGCCGACCTCGGCGTAGCGGCCGGCGTAGTCGACGAACGCATCCACCGAGTCGAGCGCGCGCTCGCCGGTCGAGCCGTTGAGCAGGACGCGGTCCAGCTCGCCCGGGTCGCGGCCCTCGGCGGCGCACGCGTCCTCCAGGCGGCGCAGCTGGTCGGCGACCGCGGACTGGTACTCGGCGTTCGTGAGGCCTTCGAGGCGCTTGGGGTCGCCGTACGTCACCCACGCCTGCCCGAGGCGCGCGGTGAGCCGCAGTCCGCGCGGCCCGGTCGCGGCGACCGCGAACGGCAGCCGGGGGCGCTGCACGCAGCCGGGGATCATGCGGACCTCGTCGGCGCTGTAGAAGCGTCCGTCGTAGGTGGTCGCGGGCGAGGTGAGCAGTTCGTCGAGCAGGCCGAGGAACTCCTCGAAGCGGTCCTGGCGCTCGCGCGGGGCCCACGGCTCCTGGCCGAGCGCGGTCGCGTCGAAGCCGAGCCCGCCGGCGCCGATGCCGAGGGTGAACCGGCCTTCGCTGACGTCGTCGAGCGTCATGAGCTCTTTGCCGAAGGTCACCGGGTGGCGGAAGTTCGGCGACGACACGAGCGTTCCCAGGCGGATCCGGGAGGTGACCGCGGCCGCCGCGGTCAGCGTCGGGACGGAGCCGAACCAGGGCTCCTCGCGAAAGCTGCGCCACGAGAGGTGGTCGTACGTCCAGGCGGTGTGGAACCCGGCCGCCTCGGCGTCACGCCACCGCGCTGCGGCTTCGGACCAACGGTAGATCGGGAGGATGACGACGCCGACTCGCATGGCGACGACCCTAATCCCGAACACTCCCGAACAGAAACCCGCGCGAACCGGTCTCACTTTCTCGTTTGCGCTAAGCCAGGATGTACGTCGTGACTGCCACACCGTCTGCCCCGCCGCCGTCCACGCCGCGCCCGCGCCTCGTCGCCACCGACCTGGACGGCACCATTGTGCGCAGCGACGGCACGATCTCCGAGCGGACCCTCGCCGCGCTCGACGCCGTCGAGGCGGCCGGCGGCGCCGTCGTGTTCGTGACGGGGCGGCCGCCGCGCTGGATGGACAAGGTCGCCCAGGTGACCGGCCACCACGGGCTGGCCATCTGCGGCAACGGCGCGGTGGTCTACGACCTGCGCGCGGAGCAGATCGTCGACACCCACCCGATGGACGTCACCGCGGCCCGCAAGGTGATCGCGCTGATCCGCGAGCACGTGCCCGACGTGTGCTTCGCGGTGGAGACCGCGACCGGGTTCGCGCACGAGCCGGAGTACCCGCCGCTGGAGCGCGACCTGTCGATCGTGCACGCCGTCGCGCCGGCCGAGGAGCTGCTCGACGGGCCGGTGCTCAAGCTGCTCGCGCGGCACCCGTCGATGGCGCCCGACGACTTCCTGGCGGTCACCCGCGAGGCGGCCGGCGCGCACGCCGAGTTCACCCACTCGTCCAAGATCGCCCTGGTGGAGATCAGCGCGCTGGGCGTCAGCAAGGCCAGCACGCTGGCGTGGTTCTGCACGCGGCACGGCATCACCGCGGACGAGGTTGTCGCGTTCGGCGACATGCCCAACGACCTGCCGATGCTGGGCTGGGCGGGGCACTCCTACGCGGTCGCGAACGCGCATCCGGCGGTGCTGGCCGCGGTGCCGAACCACACCGCGAGCAATGACGACGACGGCGTAGCGCAAATCATCGAAAAGCTCTTCCCGTAACTCTAAGTAGCATACAGTTACTGTATGCATACACCCCGTCCGGGCGATTCCCCGCTGGCCGCGTTGCTGGGCCACTACGCGGTCGGCACGCCCCTCGGGTTCCGCCCCGTCGCCGAGGGACTGCTCAACCGCGGCTACGAGGTGACCACCACGGAAGGCCGCTGGTTCCTCAAGCACTACCTGCACCAGAGCCCGGCCGCGATCGCCTTCCAGCACCGCGTCACCGCGCGCCTGCCCCGGCACGGCGTCCCCGCCCTGCCGCCGGTCGCCGGCCGCGACGGCCGCACCGCCCGGTGCGTCGGCGGGCGGTGGTTCGCGCTGTTCCCGTGGGTCGAGGGCACGCACCGCGCGGGCGGCGAGCTCGACCACGCCGAGTGCGCGCGGCTCGGCGCGCTGCTCGGCAGCGTCCACGCGACCCTCATGCGGCTGCTGCCGCCCGTCCAGCAGCCGCTGTTCACCCCCGCCGCCGACGCCGCCGCGTCGATGGCCGTCGCCCACCGGCTCCTCGAGGGCATACGGGCGCGCCCGGTCCGCGAGACCTTCGACGAACTCGCGGAGCACCGGCTGATCGAGCGGCTGCGCATGCTGCGCCGTCTCGCCCACCGCCGCCCGCCCGACGACGCGGCGCCGCGCACCGGCTACGTGCACGGCGACTTCCACCCGCTGAACCTGCTGTACGCCGACCGCGACCCGGTCGCGATCATCGACTGGGACCGGCTCGCGGCGCTGCCGGACACCGAAGAGACCGTGCGCGCCGCGCTGCTGTTCTTCACCACCCGCCCGCAGGGCACCCTCGACCTCTCCCGGGTACGCGCGTTCATGCACGCCTACCGAGGCATCGCCGACCCCGGCGGCAGGCAGCTGGCCGCCGCCGTGCGCCGGCTGTGGTGGGAGCGGCTCAACGACTTCTGGATGCTCCGCCGGCACTACGACGAGAGCGACCACCGCTCCGACCCGCTGTTCGCGTCCGCCGCCGCGCTGATCGTGTGGTGGACGCGCAACTACGACGAGGTCATGGACGCGTTCGTCGGCTGACCCGGCTACCGGGTCGAGGGGTTCCCGGCGGGCGGCGGCGCCGACGACGGCGTCGTCTGGGTCGGCGCCGCGCTGGTCGTCGAGGCCGACGTCGTCGACTGCTTCGAGGTCGCCGTCGGGCTCGACGACTTCGAGGTCGCCGTCGGGCTCTGCGACTGCCACGTCGTGGCCGTCGACGGCGACGGCTGCTGCGCCTGGGTCGTCACGCGCCCGCCGGTCAGCGACGGCTTGGACGACGGCAGCTGATTGCCACCGGGGAACGGGTTGTCGTTCGACGTCTCGGTGGGCAGCTGCGTGCTCGGGCTCGTGCCCGTGTTCGGCGTCTGCCCACCGCTGCCGCCCTCGTCGGCGTCGTTCTTGTTCGTCAGGGCGAGCACCAGGATCGTCACACCGGCGATCACCGCGACCACCGCGGCGGCCACCAGCACGTAGAACCCGCCGCCGCGCCGGCGACGCGGCTCCGACACGACCGGCATGGCGCCGGTCCCGCCGTCGTTCGCCGGCAGCGTGCGATGCCCGGGCGGCACAAGGGTGGTGGCCTCGAGGTCACTGTTGCGTCCCTGGGCCGGCCCGCCCGCGATCCGCGCGGTGGGCGCGGTCGGCGAAACGCCCGGCGCCCACGCCTGCCGGGTGGTGCCGGTGGGCGGCTGCGCGGGGATCCGCCCGGTCGGCGCCTGCACGTGGACCGTCTGCCCGGCCAGCGCGCGCCGCAGGTCCATCCGCATTTCTTCGGCGGTCTGGTACCGGTCGTCCGGGTTCTTGGCGAGCGCCTTCAGCGCGATCGCGTCCAGGTGCGGAGGGATACGCGCGTCCGAGGCGGACGGCGGACGCGGGTCGTCCTGCACGTGCTGGTACACGACGGACAGCGGGGTGTCGCCGTTGAACGGCGGCCGCAGCGCCAGCAGTTCGTACAGCAGGCAGCCGCTGGAGTACAGGTCGCTGCGGGCGTCGACGGTACGGCCGAGGGCCTGCTCCGGGGAGAGGTACTGGGGCGTACCCATGACCATGCCGGTCTGGGTCATCGTCGTCGCGGCGCTGTGCAGCGCGCGGGCGATGCCGAAGTCCATCACCTTCACGGCGCCGGAGTTGGTGATGATGACGTTCGCGGGCTTGATGTCGCGGTGGATGATGCCGTTCCGGTGGCTGTACTCGAGGGCCTCCAGCACGCCCTCGGTGATCCGCAGCGCCTGCTCCTGCGGTATCGGCGCTCCCGCGGACAGCAGTTCGCGCACCGTGCGGCCCTCGACGCACTCCATGACGATGAACGGCACCAGCTCCTCGCCGACGCGGTCCTCGCCGGTGTCGTACACCGACACGATCGCGGGGTGGTTGAGCGACGCGGCATTCTGCGCCTCGCGGCCGAAGCGCGAGCGGGCCACCGGGTCCTGGGCCAGATCGGGGCGCAGCGTCTTGACGGCGACGGTGCGCCCCAGGCGCACGTCGTGGGCCATGCTCACCTCGGCCATGCCGCCGCGGCCGAGCTGGCGCCCCAGCTCGTAACGCCCCGCGCCCACGGTCCTGAGCTTGGTCCCGGAGACATCGTCGTCCGGGCGCTGCGGCTGACCCATCACTCCTCGCCGTCCGTCTCGTCACGGTCCGCCGGGAACGGACTCGCTCGTCCCAACGATCGCCGGGCCGCAAAGGCACGGCGGATCCCGGCACCGTGCGCACGTGGCATTGTCCCGCAATCGGGCGTCCGAGTCACCGTACCTGGCCCGGGGTCGCGCCATGCGGCAAAGGCCTTCGCAGGCCCGAGACAAAGCTCACCGCAACGTCCACGACCACGGGGTCCGTCAGGATAGCGGGACTTGCCGACCGGCGTGCGGGGGTGTCCACGACCATCCGGTGGGGCGGAAGACCCCGCGGCCGAGGGCCGTCAGCCGAGTACCACGGCGAGTACGGCCGCCACGACGCACACCAGCGCGCCCGCGACGTACGCGAGCATGCGCCGCCGGGCGCGGTCCGCGCGCTGCGCACGACGCCCCGTGGACGTGCTCGCGCGCCTGCGGTGCGCGCCGCCGCCCGGGGCGACGATCACCGCCGACATACCTGATGCACCGTCAGGGAGGCAGCGCGCCACGGCCGCGCGCATCTCGGCGGCCGACCCGAAGCGCAGCTGCGGGTCCTTCCGCAGCGCGTGCAGCACGAGGTCGTCGACCGTGCCGGGGATGTCCGCGCGGTACGCCGACGGTCGCACCGGCTCGTCGCGCACGTGCTTGTACGCCACGGTGATCGCGCTGTCCCCGTCGAACGGCACCGTCCCGACGAGCAGTTCGTACAGCAGGCAGCCCACCGAATAGACGTCGCTGCGCGGCGTCGCCGGATGCCCGAGGGCCTGCTCGGGCGAGAAGTACTGCGGCGTGCCCATGATGTGGCCGGCGGCGGTCAGCGGCGCCGCGGTGCCCTGCACGGCGCGCGCGATGCCGAAGTCCATGACCTTGACCGCGCCGTCCTCGGTCACCATGACGTTCACCGGCTTGATGTCGCGGTGCACGATGCCGCGCCCGTGGCTGTACTCCAGCGCGTCCAACACGTGCGCCACGATGTGCAGCGCGCGCGGCCACGCGAGCGGCCCCTCGTGCCGCAACAGCGCGCGCAGCGTGACGCCTTCGACCAGCTCCATGACGATCCACGGCACCGGCCCGGCCTTGCCCGGGTCCTCGCCGGTGTCGTAGACCTGCACGACCGCGGGGTGGTTGAGCGCCGCGGCGTGCTCGGCCTCGCGCGCGAAACGCGAGCGGGCGACGACGTCCTCGGCCAGTTCGCCGCGCAGCCGCTTGACCGCGACGATGCGGTCCAGGGCGCGGTCGTGGGCCTCGTGGACGACCGCCATTCCGCCGCCGCCGACCCGCCGCAGGGTGCGGTACCGGCCGGCGCCGAACTCCGTCCCGGCGAACTCGTCGTGCCGGTCGTCCCGGTCGTGCACCATCAGCGGCCCCCCGTGGTGCGGCGTCGTGGTGGCGGGGGGGGGGGGGGGGGGGGGGCCCCCCCCCCGCCCCCCCCCCGCGAGTCTGCGTGGCGGTCGCGGCCGGTGTGCGCGGCCGCGGTCGCCGACCCTTTCACGCGCCCGCCGGGGCACGCGAACTCAGGTGGGCCTTACTGCTGGTGCCGGGTGGTGCCGCGGCCTACAGGTACGGGCCGGACGTCGTGCCCGCGCCCGGCTCGCCCGGGCGGCCCTGGATCGCACCGGGCGGCAGCGCCCTGCGCATCGTCTCCAACTGGGCGCGCGCGGCCATCTGTTGCGCGAACAACGCGGTCTGGATGCCGTGGAAGAGCCCTTCGAGCCAGCCGACCAGCTGGGCCTGCGCGATGCGGAGCTCCGCCTCGGTCGGCACCACGTCGTCGTTGAACGGGAGCGTCAGGCGCTCCAGCTCCTCGACGAGCTCGGGGGCGAGGCCCTTCTCCAGCTCCTTGATCGAACCCTTGTGGATCTCCGCGAGCCGGACCCGGCTGGCCTCGTCGAGGGGCGCCGCGCGCACCTCCTCGAGCAGCTGCTTGATCATGCTGCCGATGCGCATGACCTTTGCGGGCTGTTCGACCATGTCGGTGACCGCGAGGTCGCCGTTCTCCTCGCCCTCGGCGCCCCCGACCGCCATGCCGTCGGGGCCGACGATCACGACGTGGGGGTTCTCGTCCTGCGGTTCGCTGTTCGGCATGTCCATGGTCCCATCCTCTCCCGTCGGCGCGGGGCCCCGCCACGGACGGGTCCCCGCGCCAGGCGAGAGGAGCGGCCCGGGTCAGGCGCGCCGGGTGCGGAAGTGCGCGCGGGAGCGCGTGAACAGCGCGGCGAGCGCCGCAGCGACCAGCGGCAGCACCAGCAGGGCCAGGCCCATCTGGCCCCACGGCACGACGAGCGGCGTCCCTGGCGGGTCGATGCCGCTCACGCGGGCCAGTTCCTCCACGGTGTCCGTGGTCTTCCACCGCAACGCCGCGGCGGGGAGCAGGCCGACCACGAGTCCGAGCGCCGTGCCGATGAGCGCGATCGTCCAGCTCTGCGCGGCGGACAGCATCCGGCGCACGTACGGAGGCGCTCCGACCGCCCCCAGCGTGGCCAGGTCGGCCCGCCCGTCGGCCAGCGCGAGGCCCGTCGCGACGGCGACCGCGCCGAGCGCGACGACGAGCGCGGACGCCGCGAGCAGCAGGATCTGCGTGCTCGGCCGGCCCTGGTAGCCGCGTTCGACGTGCAGCCAGCCCGGGAACCTGGCGGTGACCAGCATGTCCTGGACGTGCTGCACCTCGGCCTCGGTGGGCATCCGCCGGGTGTCGTAGAGCAGCCCCGTCGTGACGGTTTCGACGCCGGTGGCGCGCGCGGCCTCCTCGCCGAACACCGCCTGGACGAACGACCCGCCCTCCGGCGGCGCGAACACCCGGCCGGGCAGCCTGACCTCGGTCGGCGGCGGAGGCGGTGCGGGCGACCCCGTCGGGGAAATACCGTCCGAGGAGACGGACGTCACGACGTTCCTGCTGACCAGCACCGTGACCTTGCCCTCCGCGTCGAGCATCAACGGGTCGAAGACGACGACCCCGTGCTTCAGCGCGTCGGCCATACCCGGCTCCACGGCGCCGTTGATCCGCTGGATCTCGGACACGCCGCCGACGACCGTGCCGAACAGGAAGCCCCGGACGATCTGCGGGCGGCAGCGCGGGTCCTTGCGCGTCTCCTCGTCCATGAAGACGGCGCCCGTCGACATCGGCTCGGACCGCATCCGCTCCTCCGCGGGGCAGCGGTTCGCGGGAGGCCGGGTCAACGACACCGTGTCGCAGGCCTGGTCGAAGGGGCAGGACTGGCGGAGCCCGCGGACCGGGCCGTCGCCGGTCACCGGAAGCGTCTGCTCGATGATCGTCCGAGCGTGCTCCCCCGCCGGGATCGTGCCGCTGTCGAGTGTCACGGACACCTGCCCGGGGCGGCTCACCGCCTGGTACTGCAAGCGCGCGTCGTGGTCGACGCTCGCCCAGTAGGCCGCGACCGCGGTGGCCCCGGCGACCGCGGCCATGACCGCCGCGACGGCGGGCGCGGTGCGCGGCCGGTTGCGCGCCGCGTCCCGCAGCGCGAGGCGCGGGGTGAGCGGCAGCAGCCGCCCGAGCCGTCCGGCGAGGCCGAGCAGCGCAGGGCAGCACGCGATCACGCCGAGTTCGGCCACCGTGCATCCGGCCAGCAGCACGGTGTCGTCGGGGTTCGACCGCGCCCCGTAGTAGGCGAGACCCAGTCCCGCCGCACAGACCACGAGGCCCGCCGCCGGAAGGAGCCGCGAGCCGCGCCGCACCCCGCGCCGGTCGGACAGCGAGGACGCGACGCTCTCGCGGGCCGCGAGGAACGCCGGAACCGCGGCCGCCACCAGGCCGATCAGCACGCCGAGCACGACGACGGCGACGACCTCCAGCGGCCGCACGTCGTAGTGTCCGAGGCGCTTGCCGGAGGTCTCCGAGAACCAGTCGCGCGACAACCACGCGGCGAGCAGGCCGCCGGTGCCGCCGACCAGGCCCGCCAGCCCGCCGAGGAAGACGCCGTCGGCGAGCACGATGGTGCGGATGTGCCGCGCGTCGCCGCCGACCACGCCCACCAGGCCGAAGTCGCGCCTGCGGCGCCGCGCGCCGACCGCGAAGGCGGGTCCGGCGAGGAGGACGACCTCGAGGAGCGCCATGCCGACCACGACGACACCGACCGCCATGGCGAGGTCGGAGAAGCGCTTCGCTCCCGACAGGTCCTGCCGGTAGAAGGGCACCTGGCTGTCCGGCGGCGGGTGTTCGGCCACGGAACGGGACTGCACGGCGACGCCCTTGCCGTTCGCGGCGAGCACCTTGTCCCATGTGAAGGGGGTCGGCCCGGCGACCAGGTACTCGACGTCCGCCGGGGGGACGGCGCCGGGCGGCAGCCGGTCCAGCAGCGCGCCCGGCTTCGTGATCACACTCACGGCCCGCAGGGAGTCCGGCAGTTCGACGGTGCCGACGATGCGGAAGACCGTTCCGGTGGCCTGGTCCGCGAGCGTCCCGCCGATCCGCAGGCCGCCGGAGTGGAGCAGCTTCACGGTGACGGCCACCTCGTCCGGCCCATTGGGGGCACGGCCCTCGACCTGCGTGACGATGCCGCGGGCGAGCGGTGCCGCGTAGTCGAACTCCCGCCAGTCGACGCTCGCCAGGCCGTAGCCGGTGCGCACGATGACCCGCGTCTTCGCTTCGGTCAGCACGGCGGCGCCGGGAGGAACGAACGCTTTGGGGTCGCCGGGCGGGGGAGGGACGTACGGGCCGGGCCGCCCCGTCGCCGGGTCGATGGACGGCGCGCTGTACTCGGGCACCCTGTCAGTGAAGTCCAGCGGGTCCTGCGCGATCGGGAGCGGCTCGGCGCGCAACCGTGCCTCGGCCTGGCCGATGACCCGTTCCAGCCGCTCGTTCAGGTCCAACTGCTGGCTGCGGTACGTGATGTCGGCGGCCGCGGCGGCGAACACCGGCAGCGCGACCATGAGGACGATGAGCAGGCTGCGCCCCTTGGCCCGCCACGCCTCGCGGCGCGCGATGCGCAGCGCCGCCCGCCACGAGGTCAGCGCGCTCATCCGCGGACGTCCTTCGCCAGCAGGCTCTCCGCCTCGCTCTGCCGCCCGGTGTCGTCGACGAGCCGGCCGTCGCGCAGGAACACGACGCGGTCGGCCCAGGCGGCGTGCCGTGCCTCGTGCGTGACCAGGACCGCCGCGGCGCCCGCGTCGCAGCGGGCGCGCAGCACGCGCAGGACGGCCTCACCGGTGACGGAGTCGAGCGCGCCGGTGGGTTCGTCGGCGAGCACCAGGCGCCGTTCGCCCACGAGCGCGCGGGCGATGGCGACGCGCTGCTGCTGGCCGCCGGACATCTCGTCGGGGAACCGGTCGGCGAGCCCCTCGATGCCGATCTCGGCGAGCGCGGCGAGCGCCGTGGCGCGGGCCTTGCGCACCGAGGTGCCGTCGAGTTCGAGGGGGAGCGCGGCGTTCTCGACGGCCGTCAGCGCGGGGATCAGGTTGAGGTCCTGGAACACGTAGCCCACGCTGCGGCGGCGCAGCGCGGCCTGCCTGCGCCGGGACAGGCCGGTGATCTCGGTGCCCTCGACGAGGACCTGTCCGGTGGTGGGGGCGTCCAGACCGCCGGCCAGCATCAGCAGCGTGGACTTTCCGGACCCGGACGGACCCATCACGGCGAGCAGTTCGCCCGCGGCGACGGTCAGGTCGATGCCGATCAGGCTCTCGACACGCGTCTCGCCCTTGCCGTAGGTGCGGCCCAGGCCGCGCAGTTCGAGCACCGGCGTGCTCATCGCCGCCCCTTGCGCGTGCGGCCGCCGCGGACGGCGGGGGCGCCGTCCGAAACGGCGGGCAGCGGAGCGGGCGCGGGCGCGGTCAGGTCGCGGCGGGCGATGCGCGCCTCGCAGTGGTCGAGCCAGCGGATCTCCGCCTCAGCCTGGAACACGAGGTTCTCCAGGACGAGTTGCCAGGCGAGGTCGTCGTCCGCGGCCCGCATCTTCAGGCGGGTGTAGTCCTGCAGCATGCGCAGCGTGTGGGCGCGCTGGTGCTGCACGACCGCGACGACGTCGACGCCGGGGACGGTGACCGCCATGGCGAGCTTGATGGCGAGTTCGTCGCGGGGCCGGTCGGCGCGCGAGACGGGTTCGTCGAACCACGCGTGCAGTTCGCGGCGTCCGGCGTCGGTGATGCGGTAGAAGACGTGGCCCTCGTCGTCCTCGCCGTCGGGTTGCGCAAGGCCGTCGCGGTCGAGCCGGCCAAGTGTCGTGTACACCTGGCCGACGTTGAGGGGCCACGTCGAGCCGGTGCGGGATTCGAATTCCGCGCGCAACTGGTAGCCGTAGCGCGGGCCCTGGTCTAGCAGGGCTAGCAGACCGTGCTTGATGGACATACTGAGTATGTATACCGAGTATGCTCACCGGCACAAGGGCTCTCGCGCTGCCGGGTTGTTCGGGAAGGGGGTTTCGCGTCAAGGAAGTTCACACGGCGGCCGGACGAGCCGCGGCCCGCCGGACGGCACTCAGACGCAGGTGACGTCGATGGTGATGCGCTGCGTCTGCGCGTTCACCACCGGCTGCAGGATGCGCAACTGCACCTGCCCGCGCACCCGCGTGCCGCTGTAGTGGGAGTCGACCGTCCACGGGATCTGCAGGCTCTGCTGGCGCTGCCCGTTGCCGGTGAAGTGCAGCAGGTCAGGCGGCCACGAGCGCTTGTTGTCGAAGTACCACTGGTACACGACGTCGCCCTCGCCGCCGTCGACCAGGATGGTCGCCGCGATGATCACCTCGTCGCGGCCGTCGCAGCGCACCCACGCGCCCTGGTTGTGGTCGCTCGTCAGTACGACGCCCACCACCTTGACCCGCGGACCCGAGCCGCCGTTGTCGCCGCCGTCCGAGCCCTGCTGGCCCTGGTTGCCTTCGTTCTGCTGCTTGGTCTGCGGCGGGGCGACGGGCGGCGCGGGCTGACCGCCGGACTGGCCCGGGGTCGCGGACGGCGCCGGGCGCGTGGTGCTCGGCGCACCGCCGGCCTTCGGCGACGCCGGGGGCACCGGCAGGTCGGTCGGCGCGACGGGGGACACCTCGACCGGCGCCTCGGAGGTCGCGGCCGGACCCGGGAGCGCGTGCTCCTCGGCGGGCAGCTGCGGTGGGATGCCCACCGGCTCCGACGGCGCGGCGTGCTCGACGGCGCCCTGGGAGCCGTACAGGTTGACCAGCGTGAGCACGCCGATCATGAGCAGCGCGATGACGACCGGGCCGGCCGGGACGCGCCGGATGAAGGCACGGACTGTCCGCATCCGGCCTCCCTTCCCCGCCCGTGGGGTTCCAGCCCCCCTGCCGGCCGGGGGGCGCCGCCCTGCCCGCGGCCGGCGGCGAGGCGGCACTGCCGGAAACTATCGCGAATCAGGGTCCGCCGTCAGCGATGTCCTAGCGATGCCCCCGTGGTGCGCCCGCCTTGACGAGACTGCACTGTTCTTGGGAGTTGCACCAGACGGCGCCTACCCCGGCGCGGGCCGCGCTATCCCGCCGCGCGCGATACGCACGGGAATGTTCCGACTCGCGCCCGAACACCCGGACGACGGACGCGCGATCAGCCCCGCGCGCGCCCGCGGCCCGCGACCGCCGCCACCACCAGGCCACCCGCCGCCACGAGCACCAGCCCGACCAGCACGACCGGCACCGTGCCGGACGCGCCCGTGTGCGGCAGTTCGGCCACCGGGGTACGGGACGGGACGGACGACGGCGCGGCCGACGGCGCGGGGGAACCCGGGGCGGGGGAGCCCGAGGCGGCGCCCGGCGCGGGCTGGTCGACGAGATACCAGGCGATGATTCGAGTGCCGGAGTGCACGGCGCTCACGCCCGCGCGCGGACCCGGCGCGATCTGCATCCCGGCCGCGCGCAGCGCGTCCAGCCCCTCCAGCCCACCGGCGAGCACGAGTTCGTGGTCCACCGTGAGCGCGGGCACCCCCGTCACGTCGGTCACCGGCCGGATGCCGAGCGGCGCGACGGCGGCCAGCAGCGCGGCCAGCTCCGCGTCGGACGGCCGGTCCGCGCGTCCAGGCGCCTCGCGCTCGCGCGCCGGGGCGCTGGACGGATGCGCGTTTGGGTCGGGCCGCAGCCCCGGCAGCCCGGCCCGCGGCTCGACCATGGGCGCGGTGGCCGGCCCCTGCCCTACCGGCGGCACCGGATCCGGAGCGGCGACGGCGCCCACCGCCACCGGCACGGTCAGCACTGTGAGCACGAAGGACGCCGCGACAGCACGAACCCGCTTCGACACGGCCACCCTTCCCCAGCGCACACGCGGCCGGAGGACCCGGCGACGCTTCACACCGTAGGAAAATGCGGCAAATCATTCAATAACCGACATCCGTGTGTGCCGAACTGTCACACACCGGCCGCCCCGACCCGCCGGAGCCGGGCCGTCAGTCCCCCGACCCGGCCACCGTCAGCAGCACCTTGCCGATGTGCTCGCTCGCCTCCACCACCCGGTGCGCCTCGGCGGCCTCGGTGACCGGCAGCATGCGGTCGACGATCGGCCGGACCCGCTCGGCGGCGATCAGCGGCCACACGTGCTCGCGCACCGCCGCCACGATCGCCGCCTTCTCCGACAGCGGCCGGGCCCGCAGCGTCGTCGCCGCGACCGCCGCGCGCTTGGCCAGCAGCATGCCGAGGTCGAGCTCGGCCTTGCGGCCGCCCTGCAGCCCGATGACCACCATGCGGCCGTTGACCGCCAGCGCCTCGACGTTGCGCCCCAGGTACTTCGCGCCCATGTTGTCGAGGATCACGTCGACGCCCGCACCGTCGGTCTCCTCGGCGATCCGCGCCGCGAAGTCCTCCTCGCGGTAGTTCACCGCCACGTCCGCGCCCAACTCACGGCAGCGCGCCAGCTTCGCCTCGGTGCCGGCGGTCGTGAACACGCGCGCGCCGATCGCCTTCGCCAGCTGGATCGCCATCGTCCCGATGCCGCTCGAACCGCCGTGCACCAGGAACGACTCGCCGGGGCGCAGGTGCGCCACCATGAACACGTTCGACCACACCGTGGTCGCGACCTCCGGTAGCGCCGCCGCCGTCACCAGGTCCACCCCGTCCGGCACCGGCAGCAGCTGGCCCACCGGCACCCGGACGAACTGCGCGTACCCGCCGCCCGCGAGCAGCGCGCACACCTCGTCGCCGACCGCCCAGCCCGCCACGCCGGGCCCGACCTTCACGATCCGGCCGGACGCCTCAAGGCCCGGGTACGCCGAGGCCCCCGGCGGCGGCGGGTAGAAGCCCTGCCGCTGCATGATGTCGGCGCGGTTGACCGCGGTCGCGGCGACCTCCACCAGCACCTCGCCGGCCGCCGGCTCCTCGTCCGGAACCTGCGTCCAGGCCAGCACCTCGGGCCCGCCGGGCCGTTCGATCGTGATCGCGTACAACGGTTCGTGCTCCTCGTTCGGTGACACTGTCCCGCCGCGGCGTCCTGCGACACCGCGGCGCGACCGGACGCTACCGGTCCGTGCCGCCCCTCGGCACGGACGCGTGCGGCGCGGCGTTCGAGCGGATCACCACGAGCCGGTCGCCCGCCGCGAGCTTCGCCGCCGCCGGATCGTCGTGCCGCAGCGTGCGGTGGCCGCGCACGACCGCCACCACCAGGTCCCGGCACTCGGCCGGCGACTTGCCCGTCTCGCCCGTGTCGACCGGGCGTTCGACCAGGTCCATGCCGGAGCCGTACTGCAGCAGGTCCTCGACGACCTCGCCGACGTTCGGGCTCAGCATCGACACGCCGAGCAGCCGGCCCGCGGCACTCGCGGTCGTGACCACCGAGTCGGCGCCGCTCTGCCGGATGAGCGGGGAGTTCTCGTCCTCGCGCACCGCCGCGACGATCCACGCCTTCCGGTTGATCTGACGCGCGGTCAAGGTGACCAGGGCGGCGGTGTCGTCGCGGTTGACCGAGACGATCAGGTTCTTCGCCCGCGCGAACTCGGCGCGGCGCAGCACCTCGGCGCGCGTCGCGTCACCCGTCACCGCGACCAGGCCGTCCTCGTCCGTCGCCCACGCGACCGCGTCAGGATCCGGGTCGACGACCACGATCCGGTCCCGCGGCACGCCCTGGGCCAACAGCGTCTGCACGGCGCTGTAGCCGGTGGTGCCGTACCCGACGACGACGGTGTGGTCTCGCAAGGTGGACCTCCAGCGGGACAGCCGCCACTGCTCCCGCGTGCGCTCGGTCAGGACTTCGAGGGTGGTGCCGACGAGGATGATCAGGAAGACCACGCGCAGCGGCGTGATGACGACCGCGTTCATCAGACGCGCGGAGTCGCTCGCCGGGGTGATGTCGCCGTAGCCGGTCGTGGAGAGCGTGACCGTCGAGTAGTAGAAGGCGTCGAGCAACGACATCGAGCCGTCGATGTTGTCGCGGTACCCGTCGCGGTCGACGTAGACGAGCACGACCGTCACGACCAGCACCGCCAGCGCGAGCCCGAAACGGCGCAGCACCTGCGTCAGCGGGCCCGGGCGTTGGCGCGGGATCCCGACGGCGCCGTCCGCCGAGGACGTCACCACGGCACCCGCAGCACCTCGACCCGGTCCCCCGTGCGCAGACCGCCGGGCGGCACCACCGCCATGCCGTCCGCGACGGCGAAGCCGCGCAGCATCGCGGGCCCGGAGAAGTGCAGCGGCACGTCGCCGGACATCGGCACCAGCCGGGTGTCGCGCGGATGCCCGGTCACCGCCGCCGCCAGCCGCACCCGGCGCGGACGCGGCTCGGGCCGGCCCGACAACCGGCGCAGCAACGGCACCGCCAACGTGAGCATGCCGGACACCGCGGCCAACGGATTGCCGGGCAGCCCGACGAGGAACCGGCCCGCGCCCGGACGCGCGCCCGGCAGGTGCGCCAGCAGCATCGGATGCCCGGGGCGCACCGCGACGCCGTCGACCAGCAGTTCGGCGCGCAGCTGGCGCAGCAGCGGATGGACGTGGTCGACGGGACCGCCCGCCGTGCCGCCGGTGGTGATGACGACGTCCGCCTGCGAGGCCTCGACCGCGCGGCGCAGCACCGTGAAGTCGTCCCCGAGCCGCCGCACCCGCCGCACGTCGGCGCCGAGCGCGCGCAGCCACGGAGTGAGCAGCGGCCCCAGCGCGTCGCGGATCCGGCCGTCGCGCGGCAGCCCCGAGTCGAGCAGCTCGTCACCGAGCACCAGCACCTCGACGCGCGGCCGGTCGATCACGACCAGCTCGTCGTACCCGGCCGCCGCGGCGAGCCCGGTCACCCCCGGCGTCACGACGGTCCCGGCAGGCAGCAGCTCGTCGCCGGTCCGGCACTCCTGGCCCTGCGCGCGGATGTCGCCGCCCTGCTCCACCTCGCCGAACAACAGCCGGTCGTCGACCTTGCTGCGCTCACTGCGCAGCACCCCGGTCGCCCCGTGCGGCAGCCGGGCACCGGTCGCGATCTCGACGGCGTCCCCGTCCCGCAGCGCGCCGACGGTGGAGCCGTCCTCCCCCGCGAGCAGCCGCCCACGCACCTGCCACGGCCCGGGCCCCGCGACCGCCCAGCCGTCCATCGCCGACGTGTCGAACGGCGGCAGATCCGTCAGCGCCGTCACCGGCCGCGCCAGCACGTGGTCCCGCGCATGGTGCAACGTCCGCGACACAGCCGGCAACGGCCGCCCAGCCGCCCGAGCCCGCGCCCGCGCGTCGGGCCAGGCCAGGTCGTGGTGCTCAGCGCTTCGCTCACTCACGCCCCCATCGTCCCGCGCCGACCCCACGATCCGCGGCAACGCCCCCGACAATGCGCCGCAGATCACGAACACCTGCCCGACGAGCCGCCCCCACCCGACGCAGCGGGAGCGCCGAACCCAACGGAACGCCGACACGCAACAACCGGAGACCTACAGCCGACGCCGCACGCAGTGGAACGCCCAACGAGGACCGCTCAGACAGGCAGCGGCACGCCGCGAGCAACGTGCGGCTCGGCCACACCGACACGACCCGCGCGACATCCTCAGCCGGTCGGCCCGGCGGTGTCGCCGGACATCCCGACTCCGCCCGACCGTCGGTCCCGGGACCGGCCCGCAGGACGGATCTCGGTGTCCTCGTCGGGCCGGCGCGCCGCAGCCACGCTGGGCCGCCTCAGTGCGTGCGTCATGAGCACGCCGACACGCCCAGCCTCTGACGCGCCCTGGCCACAGCGTCGCGAGCCCGTGCGCGGCAACCCAGTCGGTCAAAACCGGCCGTCTCGTCGGGCGCCGGCACGCGGGCGAGGCCTCAGTGTCCGCATCCCGACTCGCGCGACGGCCGGTCCCGGGACCGGCCCGCAGGACGGATCTCGGTGTCCTCGTCGGGCGGTCGGCGCGCCGCAGCCACGCTGGGCCGCCTCAGTGCGTGCGTCATGAGCACGCCGACGCGCCCAGCCTCTGACGCGCCCTGGCCACAGCGTCGCGAGCCCGTGCGCGGCAACCCAGCCAGTCGAGCCGGCCGTCTCGTCGGGCGCCGGCACGCGGGTCAGGCCTCGGCGTCCTCGTCGGGGCGTCGGTACGCCGCGGCCAGGGCCTCGGCCTTCCGGAGGGCCTCGGCCACCGCCTCGGGGCCGCCGCCCGCCTGGGCTGCGGCGTAGCCGACCAAAAAGGCCGTCAGCGGGGCGGCCGGGCGGACGATGTTGTGGGCGGCGACCTTGGTCATGTCGAGCAGGCCTGCCACGTCGACGTCCAGGTCGATGCCCAGTTCGGCCTTGACGGCCTCGATCCAGTCCTCCAGCACGTCTTCCCCACTTCCCGATCGCCGTCTGGCCGCGCGTACTTGCGGCCAGGTGTCGCAGTCGAAGGCCGCCGACCCCTCGTCGGGCAGCCGGTACAGGTCGAGTGGCGCCAGCGTCCGCCGCAGCGCCGCGCCGTGCGGGTCGGGCACGGCGTCCACCGCGTTCCGCAGTGCCGCGGTGCGGTAGGCGGCCAGCAGCGGCTGGTCCCGGCCTTCGTCGTCGACCAGCAGGACACCGTCCGCAGCCCGCAGGGCGTCGAGCAGACGGCGCGTCACCTCCCGTGTGACGAAAGGCAGGTCGGCCGCGAGCACGACCACGTTCGGCGCCTCCACGAGCGCCAGCCCGGCCGCCAGTGCGGCGACGGGCCCGCCGCCCGGGGGTTCCTCGCGGGTCCACCGCACCTCGTACGCGGTGGGCCGTTCCGGGCCGACGACGACAACCCGTCGGGCCCCCGCGCAGGCGTCGAGCGCGTGGTCGAGGAGGGTGCGTCCGCCCACCCGCAGCCGGGTCTTGTCGGAGCCGCCCAGCCGCCGCGCCGCGCCGCCCGCGAGGACGACCGCGTCGAATTCGGGGCCCGCCTCGTCGGCCATGCCTCACTCCCCCGTCGGGGGCAGCTGGTCGGCGGGCACGTGCTGCACGATCCAGGTGTGCATCGCAATCGCCGCCGCCGCGCCCGCGTTCATCGACCGGGTCGAGCCGAACTGCGCGATCGAGCACACCGCCTCGGACGCCTCCCACGCCTCCTCGGTCAGCCCCGGCCCTTCCTGCCCGAACAGCAGAACGCAACGCCGCGGCAGCTTCGTCGTCTCGAGCGGCACCGCGCCCGGGAGGTTGTCTATGCCGATGACCGGCAGGCCCTCCGACTCCGCCCAGGCCGCGAACGCCGCTACCGAGTCGTGGTGCCGCACGTGCTGGTACCGGTCGGTGACCATCGCCCCGCGCCGGTTCCAGCGGCGGCGGCCGACGATGTGGACCTCTTTGGCGAGGAACGCGTTGGCGGTGCGCACGACGGAGCCGATGTTGAAGTCGTGCTGCCAGTTCTCGACGGCGACGTGGAACTCGTGCCGCCGCGTGTCGAGGTCGGCGACGATCGCGTCGTGCGTCCAGTACCGGTACCGGTCGACGACGTTGCGCCGGTCGCCCTCGGCGAGCAGTACGCGGTCGTAGCGCGGGTCGTCGGGCCACGGCAGCGGGTGCGGGCCGACGCCGACCTCGCGCTCGGCGGGCGCCTCGTCCGGGTCGTCGATCACCCTCGAAGGGTACGCGGGCGCGGCCACGGCACCCGCGCACGGACCCACAGCAGGAACGCCGTCGGCAGGAAGACCGCGTCGCCGAGCGCCATCGACGCCGAGAACATCGGCAGGCCGAGCAGGACCGCGATGCCGAGGTGCATGCCGAGCAGGATCGCGATGGCCACGTACTTGGCGCGCTTGGCGAAGACGAGGAACGCGAACCCGACCTGGGTGAAGACGGTCAGGTAGGCGATGAGCGTGCCGCCGACGGCGCCGCCTTCGGCGATGTGGGAGAGCGACGGCCAGGGGGAGAAGTACTCGAGCCGGAGCGCGTAGTGCATGGCCGTGCCGTCCTGCCAGCGCCCGCCCTGCACCTTGAACAGGCCTGCGGCGCCGTACACGATGCAGACCTGGGCGGCGATGACGACCATCGCGCAGTGGTGCATCGCGCTGACCACCGCGATGCGCAGCTGCTCGAGCTCGAAGGGCAGCCGCCACATGCCGACGAACACGATCGCCGCGCCGATGAGCGCCGACCACCACGGCAGCAGCAGGCCGACCGCGACGACGGCGACGAGCGCGACGAGGACGCCGGTCTCCTGTCCGGGTCCGGGCGACGCGCCGCGTCCGGTGCGGCGGGCGCGGCGCGCGTCGAGCGACCACACCCGGCCGGACGCGGTGAACATCAGGTAGAAGGCCATCAGGCCGAGCACGACGTCGCCGCCGTCGGTCATGAGGATCGAGCGTTCCTTGAACGACTCGACCATGACGTAGAACAGCACGGCCGTGGCGCGGGTGTGCCAGCCGAGGACGAACAGCGTGGTGAAGACGATGGCGAGCACGTACATGAGCTCGAACCACCAGCGGTCGTCGCGGAGCAGGAGCAGGCTGCTCCCGTTCACGCCGGACAGCAGGCGGCGCGCCATGTCGGGCGACCACGGCGACTGGTCGCCCCACAGCTCGCGGCGGTTGAGGACCTCGCGCAGCAGGGTGATCAGGAAGACCAGGCCGAAGCCCACGCGGAGCATCGCCGCCTGGTAGGTGCCGCGCGTCGGGCCGGTGAGCCGGTCCATCCAGCCGAGGAGCGCGTCGGACGCCCGGACGTCGAGCGGCACCCGCTTGGGCGCGGCCTTCGCGTGCTGCTCCCGGGGCCCGGGCTGTGCGGGGACGCCCTGCGCGGCCGCCTCGGGGGCCGGCTCCGCCGCGGGCTGGGACACGGGCTGGTACACGGGCTCGGACACCGGCCCGGACGCGGAATCAACGGAAGTCATCGGGCTGCGCCTCCAACCAGCCGAGGTCGCGGACCATCGGCTCCTCCTGCGACTGCCCCGGGGGCGCGATCGGCGTGGACACCGACCGCACCTGGACCGCCACCACGCCGTCCGCGCGTCCGTCCGCCTGGAGCCGCTTGATGACGATGCGCCGCAGGTACTGCTCGGCGAGCTCGCCCTGGTCGTTGGCGCGGCTGCCGTCGCTGTTGTGCGAGCCGGTGTAGAAGTCCCACGCGCGGCGCAGCAGGTTCTGGTCGGCCTTGCTCGGGTACGGGTTGTGCTTGATGTGGTCGATGTCGTCGCCGGTGAGGTCCATCCACGCGGACTCGGTGACCGTGCCGTCCGGCGCCTTGACCCGCACGCGGGCGGTCACGTGGATGTTGAGGTTGAGCGGGTCGGGCGCGAACAGCTTCCAGCTCTGTTCGAAGAGCGGGTAGATCCATTCGTTCGTGGTCTTTTGGTACTTCTGCGACGCCCGGTTCGGCGGGGCGACGTGCATGGTCACGAACAGCAGGTGCAGCACGACACCGGAGACGAGCATGATCGCGACCGCCGCGGCGGCCAGCCGGACGCGCGGCGAGCGGCCCGCGGGGTCGGCGGGGTCCGCCTCGTAGCCGTCGTACGACCGGACGGCGGCGGGGCGGGTCGGCGCGGCCGCCGTCCCGTCCTCGTCCGCCGTCCCGCCGGCCCCGGTCGGTGTCGCTCCGGCACCGGAATCGACCCCGGTGTCCGGGCTGTCCTGCTCAGGCATGGCCCTCCCCGTACGTTTGCGGCAGCCGCACGCTATCGGCTCCGTGCCCGTCGGGGGCACCCTCAGGTGCCGTCACAGGTCGAGGGCGCCCTCGCGGCCGTGTGCCGCGTACCGGCCGAGCAGTTCGGCGCGGTCCGCCGCGGTGAAGGCACGGTAGTCGGCGCCGCGCTCCGGCGACCACCACACCGGCTCGTCGGTCCGGAACCCCTCGCGGCGCAGCCCGACCTTGTTGACCTTGTTGGTCGCGGTGACGGGGATGCGCTCGGCGATCCGGACGAAGCGCGGCGGCATCTTCGTGCCGAGGTCCGGCTGGTCGGCGAGGAACGCCGCGAAGGCGTCCGGGTCGAACGCGGTGCCGGGGCGCAACTGCAGGGCGGCCATGACCTGGTCGCCGGAGACCGGGTCGGGGACGCCGTAGACGACGACCGCCTCCACGGGGGCGAAGCGGGACAGGATGCCCTCGATGGTGGCGACCGAGAGGTTCTCGCTGTCGACCCGCAGCTTGTCGTCGCTGCGCGCGGCGAAGTACAGGTAGCCGGCGGCGTCGCGGTAGAAGTGGTCGCCGGTCCAGTACTGGCCGTCGCGGGTGCGGGCGGCGTTCGCGGCGTCGTTGCGCCAGTAGCCCTCGAAGCCGTTGCGGCCGATGTTGACCAGTTCGCCGATCGCCTCGTCGCCGTTGACCAGCCGGCCGGCGTCGTCGAACACGGCGCGCGGGCACTCCAGGCCGGTCTCGGGGTTCAGCAGCGCGCCGTTCTCGGGGCACGGGCCGACGGCGCGGTCGGGGGTGCCGGGGCGCCAGTTGACGCTCATGCCGCCTTCGGAGCTGCCGTAGCCCTCGGTGAGCGTGGCGCCGAAGCGCTTCTCGAAACGGTGCATGTCGACGCTGCCGGCCTCGGTGCCGAATCCGGCGCGCAGTGGGTTGTCGGCGTCGTCCGCCTGCTCGGGGGTGGCGAGGATGTACGAGATCGCGCGGCCCACGTAGGTGAAGTACGTCGCGTTGTACTTGCGGACGTCTTCGAGGAACCCGGACGCCGAGAACTTCCTGCGCAGCGCCACCGCGCCGCCCGCGCGCAGCGCCGGCGACCAGTTCGCCATCAGCGCGTTGCCGTGGAACATCGGCATGCAGATGTAGTTGACGCTGTCGCGGTCGAAGCCGAACTGCTCGGTCAGCACCGCGCCGGCGCCGGCGAGGCGGCCCTGCGAGCAGATGACGCCCTTGGGCGCGCCGGTCGAGCCGGACGTGAAGACGATCAGCAGGCGGGTGGCCGGGTCGACGGCGGACACGTCCGGCAGCGCGGCGCCGGCGTACGGCGCGAGGGTGTCGGCGTACTCGGGGTCGTCGACGACCAGCAGGCGTTCGGCGGGTATGCCGAGGTCGAGGCCCTCCAGCAGGGGGAGGTGGGCGCGTTCGGTGACGATCATCGAGCAGTCGGCGTGCGTGATGTCACGGGCCAGTTCGGGGCCGCGCCGGGTCGAGTTGACGCCGACGAGGGTGCCGCCGGCCGCGGCGATGCCTTCCAGCCAGAACGGGAACTCGGGGACGTTGTCGAGCAGGACCCCGACGTGCGGCGGCGCGCCGGCGGGCAGCCGGTCGGTCAGCAGCGCGGCCCGGGCGGCGGCGGCGCGGGAGACCTCGTGGTGGGTCCAGGTCCGGTCCTCGAACATCAGGCCGGTTCGGTGGTCGCCTTCCTGCGCGTGCACCAGTTCGGCGATCGTGACCATGATGTGCTCCCTCGGCGGATTCTGATACACCGTCAGATGCATTCTGTCCGCATGATTGACAGTGTCAACAGAGTCAGCAGACACGTGTCGGCGCAGCCGCCGGCCGCACGGAACCGAAAGGCAGGGCGCGGATGAGCCCGGAACCCACGTCAGCCACCCTCTCGGGCCCCTCCGCGGCCACCCTGGCGGCCATGCTCGGCGCCGACATGCCCGCCGCGGCCGACATCCCCGACGAGGCCTTCGCCCTGGCCGACGCGGTACGCGAGCTCGTCGAGGCCACCGTGGTCACCGACGTGGACGCCGCCGCGCGCAGCGAGGCCGCCGAGCTCGTGGCCCGCGCCACCGAGCTGCTGCGTGCCGCCCAGCGCCCCAAGGACGCCGTCGTCCAGCTCGTCCGGCACGACAACGGGCGCTTCGAACACCTGACCCAGGCCGGCTCGGGCCGGCTCAACCCGCAGGCCGCCCGCGTCGAGTTCCTCGACCTGCCGACCCCGCCCCCGGCGGGCGCCGAACCGGTCCCGGTCGAGATCCGCGGCCGCGTCACGCTCCGCGCCCAGCACGGCGGCCCGCCCGGCCGCGTCCACGGCGGCGTCGTCGCGACGATCCTCGACCAGCTCCTGGGCGTCGCGGCCTCGGCCAGCGGCCCGGCGGGCTTCACGGCGGGCCTGGACATCCGGTTCCGGCGGGCGACGCCCTACGACGTCCCGCTGGAGCTCAGCGCGCGCTTCGACCGCCGCGAGGGCCGCAAGACGTTCACGACGGGGGAGATCCGCGCCGACGGCGTCGTGACCGCGGAGGCGACGGCGGTCTTCGTCTCCGACCGCACCCCGGGCGCGGGCACCGGCGCCCACAGCTGAACGCACACGTGCCCGCTCCCCGGTCGGGGAGCGGGCACGTGAGACGCCTCGGATCAGGCCACGAACGCGGGCCCGGCGTGCTCGGAAACCATCGGCCGCCCGGCCGCGTCCCACGCCAGCATCCCGCCGTCGATGTTGACGGCGTCCCACCCGCGGGACGCGAGGTACTGCGTGACCTGCGCCGACCGCCCGCCGACCCGGCACATCACATAGACGCGCTGGTCCTGCGGAACCTCGTCGATCCGCGCGAGCAGGCCGCTCATGGGGATGTGCACCGCACCGTCGACGTGGCCCGCGTGCCACTCCTCGTCCTCACGCACGTCGAGCACGAACGCATCCGCGGGCACCTCGGCGACGACGACGGCCGGCAGGGACTGGTGCATGGTGACTCCGTCACAGACGAGGGGCACTGACCCAACCATTGTCGGCCATCGACGCGAGGACCCGACCCGCCGGTCGCCGCGCGCACGCCCGGCCGTGCCCCTGGGGCGGTTCACGGATGGGTCAGTCGGACCGGCGCTGAACGGGTCGTGCGGCGCAACACGCGCGCATGATGGTTGATATGCCCGACTGACAGGTAGATGTTGTGATTCACCACCTGGCATTCAGGCCCCACAGACCCGGCCTGGTCCGGCCGACGCCCATCCGGCCGGACCGGGCCGGCCCCATGTTCTGGGGTTCAGGGGCTCAGGGGTTCACGGCAGGAGCGTCTGGAGGCGTACCTCTTCGGCCTCGATGCGTTCCAGGAGCGAGTCCCCCAGGTGCTCCAGCAGCGCGACCGCGTCGCCGTCGGGCGCCAGGGCGAGCAGTTGGCCCATCGGGCTCTCCAGGAGGGCGTTCCACTCCGTCACGAGCTGTTCGCGGCGCTCGGTCAGCAGCGTCAGGCGGCTCCGCAGCCAGCCGACGCGGTCGAAGTCCCGCTGCTCGGGCGGCGGCGCCCCGTCGCCCGAGGCCCACTGGGCGTCGAGCTCCATCAGGGCGGCGATGTCACCGGCCGCGTACGCGGCGTTGACCCGGGCGATGAACTCGCCGCGGCGCTCCTTCTCGTCGGCGTCCTGCGCCAGGTCGGGGTGGGCGCGGCGGGCCAGCTCGCGGTAGAGCCGCCTGGCCTCCTCGCTCGGCTTGACCCGGCGGGGCTCCTCGGCGGGCGGTTCGGGGATGCCGGGGCCTGTGCCGTCGCCGCTCAGGGCGTCCATCAGGTCGTCGAGGTCCGGCATGGGGTCGACGCGGGCCCGCGCCGCGACCGCCCGCCGGATGTCCTCGGCGTCGCCGCTCCGGGCCGCTTGGGCCTCCGCGACCAGGGCCTCCAGCTCGTCGAGCCGCTCGTAGAGCGGGCCGAGCCGCCGGTGGTGCTCGATCGCGAGATTGTCCAGTTCGACGCGCAACGAGATCACGTCGACCTCGGCGTCGAGGAGTGCGGCCTCAGCGGCGGCGAGCTCCCGCTCCAGCCCGTCCACCTGGGGATCCACCCAGGTCACGGGTGCGTTGGCGTCGTCCATCCCAGCCTTTCCGCGGGGCCGCACGGCCTTGCCGGGCAAGGCGTTCCGGCGTCTCCGTACAAACCTGTTAGGTGTCGAGAAGATCAAATCACTGACAACAGCCCACACCAGCCTATGTGTTAGGGCAGCATGGTCAGGCCGTCCCTGGCCAGTCGATCCAACCAAGCAGTTGGCTAGAGGGGATAAGATCCAGCCATGCCGCCCGACACCGCACGTACCCGAGCCAAACTTCTCGACGCCGCACGCGCGGAATTCGCCGAGCACGGCATCGCCGGTGCACGCGTCGACCGCATCGCCCTGCGAGCCGGGGTGAACAAGGAGCGCATCTATGCGTATTTCGGGAACAAGGAACAGCTGTTCCAGCACGTCCTCAGTGAGTCGCTCCAAGAGCTGACCGCCGTCGTCACCATGCCGAGTGACGACCCTGCCGAGTACGTCGCACAGATCTACGACTTCTACATCGCGCGGCCGGAGCTCCTCCGCCTGCTCCTGTGGGAGGCGCTGTACTACGGGAACGAGCCGATCCCGGACGAGGAGCGGCGGGCCACGAGCTACGCCGTCAAGCTGCAGGAGTTCGCCGAACACCTCGGCGTGCAGCCCACCCCGGACGTGGCCCAGCTGCTGTTCTCGCTGATCGGCGTCGCAGCGTGGCAGTCCACGATGCCCCAGATGGCACGCATCATCCTGGGCAGCGAGACCGAGTCCGAACAGGCCCAGGCCCGCCGCCGGGAGCACCTGGTCGAGTTCACCCGACAGTCCATAGCCTCGGTGAAGCAGCCGCAGGCGTAATCAGGACTCGTCGGACCAGCCACGCTCGATGATGGGGCCGGTACCGTCACCTCCGTAGCACGGGACCGGCCTCGGGACACCAGGGATGCAGCGAACGATCGACCTCAACGCCGACCTCGGCGAAGGATTCGGGCCATGGCGGCTCGGCGACGACGAGGCACTGCTGGATGTGATCACCAGTGCCAACGTCGCGTGCGGGTTCCATGCAGGTGATCCCTCGACGATGCGGCGGACCTGCGATGCCGCGGTGGCCCGCGGGGTGCGCATCGGCGCCCAGGTGGGCTACCGCGACCTGGCCGGCTTCGGCCGGCGCGACATGGACTACGCGCCGGCCGAGCTGACCGACGATCTGCTGTACCAGATCGGTGCCCTCGACGCGTTCGCGCGCGCCGCTGGGGACCGAGTGCGGTACGTCAAACCGCACGGAGCCCTGTACAACCGCATCGCCCTTGACGCGGGACTCGCCACAGTCCCGGAAGCGTTCGCGGACAGCGCCTCACGGCGGAGGGTCGGCTCATGAGCCGCCGTGAGCACCTGGTCGAACCAACGCGGCGGTCCACGCCCTCGGTGAAGCAGCCGCAGGCGTGACGGCTGACGCCACGCGACAAAGGTGAGGCCGGTCCCACTACCTCGGTAGACCGGGACCGGCCATCCGCCCCGCGGGCCCCACGACACCGACACGGCGGTTTCCCGCCCGCCCCGTCCCCGTTTCCCCCGGCCAACCGGTAGAACCGGTGGCAGCAGGTGGTTTCCGGCAACCGGGAGGCAAAGTGACGGCGCGGCGCTGGCAGTTCTGGGTGGACCGGGGCGGGACCTTCACCGACATCGTCGCCCGCCGCCCGGACGGCCGCCTGGTCACCCACAAGCTGCTCTCCGAGAACCCGGCGCGCTACCGCGACGCCGCGGTAGCGGGCATCCGCACGCTGCTCGGGCTCGCCCCGGACGCCCCGGTCACCCCCGACCTGGTCGAGCAGGTCCGCATGGGCACCACGGTCGCCACCAACGCCCTGCTGGAACGCAAGGGCGACCGCACCGTCCTCGTCGTCACGCGCGGCTTCCGTGACGCGCTCCGCATCGCCTACCAGAACCGTCCGAGCATCTTCGCGCGCCACATCGTGCTGCCCGAGGCGCTTTACGAGCGGGTCCTCGAGGTCGACGAGCGGATGGCCGCGGACGGCACCGTGCTGCGCGCGCCCGACCTCGCCGCGCTCGCCGACGGGCTCCGCGAGGCGTACGACGCGGGCATCCGCGCCGTCGCCGTGGTCTGTCTGCACAGCTACCTGCACCCCGGGCACGAGCAGGCCGTCGGCCTGCTCGCCCGCGAGCTCGGCTTCCCGCAGGTGTCGCTGTCCAGCGAGGTCAGCCCGCTCATGAAGATCGTGCCGCGGGGCGACACCACAGTCGTCGACGCCTACCTCTCGCCGGTACTGCGCCGCTACGTCTCCCAGGTCGCCGACCAACTGCCCGGTGTGCGCCTGATGTTCATGCAGTCCAACGGCGGCCTCGCGGAGGCGCACCACTTCCGTGGCAAGGACGCCGTGCTGTCCGGCCCCGCGGGCGGCATCGTCGGCATGGCCCGTATGTCGGAGGTCGCCGGATACGACAAGGTCATCGGCTTCGACATGGGCGGCACGTCCACCGACGTGTCGCACTACACCGGCGAGTACGAGCGGGTCTTCGACACCCGGGTCGCCGGGGTCCGGCTGCGTGCCCCGATGCTCGCCATCGACACCGTCGCGGCGGGCGGCGGCTCGGTGTTGCGGTTCGACGGCGGCCGCTACCGCGTCGGTCCCGAGTCGGCGGGCGCCCACCCGGGCCCGGCCTGCTACCGCAACGGCGGCCCACTGACCGTCACGGACGCCAACGTGATGCTCGGCCGCATCCAGCCGGCCTTCTTCCCGCACGTGTTCGGCCCGGACGGCGACCAGCCGCTGGACGCCGCCGAGGTGCGCGGCCGGTTCACCGCGCTCGCGGCGGAGATCCGCGCGGCGACCGGCGACGACCGCACCCCGGAGGAGGTCGCCGAAGGCTTTCTGCGCATCGCGATCGCGAACACCGCCAACGCGGTCAAGCGCATCTCCGTGGAAAAGGGCCACGACGTCGCCGAGTACGCCCTCACCACGTTCGGCGGCGCCGGCGGCCAGCACGCCTGCGCCCTCGCCGACTCGCTCGGCATCCGGACCGTGCTCGTGCCGCCGATGGCCGGCGTGCTGTCCGCCCTCGGCATCGGGCTCGCCGACACCACCGCGATGCGCCAGCACGCGGTCGAGGCCCGGCTGTCCGCCGAGGCGATGCCCGGGGTGCGCGCGACCGCCGACGAGCTGGAGGCCGCCGCGCGCGCCGAACTCGGCGACGAGGGCGTCCCGTCCGACCGCATCCGGGTGGCCCGGCGCGCCCACCTGCGCTACGACGGCACCGACACCGCGCTGGCGGTGGACCTCGCCGACCCGGCCGCGATGACCGCGGCGTTCGAGGGGCTGCACCGGCGCACGTACTCGTTCCTCATGGAACGCCCGCTGATCGTCGAGTCGGTGGCCGTCGAGGCGACCGGTCTCACCGAGCAGCCCGAACGCCTGGAGGCGGCGGCCGCCGAGGCGCCAACAGGCGGCGCCGGGCCGGTCCCGGTGCGCGCCTACGTGGCCGGGACCTGGCGCGACATCCCCCTGCTCCGACGCGCGTTCATGGCACCCGGCGAGCACGTCACGGGCCCGGCGATCGTCACCGACCCCAACTCGACCACCCTCGTCGACGACGGCTGGCGCGCCACCGCCACCGGCGACGGGCACCTGCGCATCGAACGCGTGACACCGCGCGCCGACGCCGCGGAGGGCACCGCCGCCGACCCCGTGCTCCTGGAGATCTTCAACAACCTGTTCATGTCCATCGCCGAACAGATGGGCAGCGCCCTGGAGTCGACCGCGCAGTCGGTGAACATCCGGGAGCGGTTGGACTTCTCGTGCGCGCTGTTCGACCCGGACGGCAACCTCATCGCCAACGCCCCGCACATCCCGGTGCACCTCGGTTCGATGAGCAGCACCGTGCAGGAGGTCGTCCGACGCCGCCGCGCGGAACTCAAGCCGGGCGACGTGTACGCGGTCAACGACCCGTACCACGGCGGCACCCACCTGCCCGACATCACGGTGGTCACCCCGGTGTTCGCCGAGCAGTCGCCCCCCGGCACGGCCCCGGAGATCCTGTTCTTCGTCGCCGCCCGCGGCCACCACGCCGAGATCGGCGGCCTGACCCCGGGCTCGATGCCCGCGGACAGCACGGTCATCGACGAGGAGGGCGTGCTGTTCGACGCGTGGCTGCTCGTCGACGGCGGCCGGTTCCGCGAGGCCGAGACGCTGCGGCTGCTCACCGAGGCGCGGTACCCGTCCCGCAACCCGGCGGCCAACCTCGCCGACCTGCGCGCCCAGGTCGCGGCGAACACCAAGGGCGTCGAGGAAGTCCGTCGCATGATCGCGCACTTCGGGCTCGACGTGGTCCAGGCCTACATGCGGCACGTGCAGGACAACGCCGAGGAGGCGGTTCGCCGGGTCATCGACGCGCTCGACGACGGCGCCTACCGCTACGAGACGGACTCCGGCGCGGCCATCGCGGTACGAGTGGCGGTGGACCGGGCGACCCGCTCGGCGACCGTCGACTTCACCGGCACCTCCGCCCAGCTGTCGACCAACCTCAATGCGCCGTCGTCGGTCGTCACGGCCGCCGTCCTCTATGTCTTCCGCACCCTCGTCGCCGCCGAGATCCCGCTCAACGAGGGCTGCCTGCGCCCGCTGACGATCGTCGTCCCGCCCGACTCGATGCTCGCGCCCGAGTACCCGGCCGCCGTCGTCGCGGGCAACGTCGAGACCTCCCAGGCGGTCACCGGCGCCCTGTATGCGGCAATGGGCATCCAGGCGGAGGGCTCCGGCACGATGAACAACGTCACCTTCGGCAACGCCCAGCACCAGTACTACGAGACGCTGGGCTCCGGCTCGGGCGCGGGCGACGGCTTCGACGGCGCACCGGTCGTGCAGACCCACATGACGAACTCGCGGCTGACCGACCCCGAAGTGCTGGAGTGGCGGTTCCCGGTTCGGCTGGAGGAGTTCGCGGTGCGCCACGGCAGCGGCGGCGCCGGGCGGTGGCACGGCGGAGACGGCGCGGTGCGGCGGATCCGGTTCCTGGAGCCGATGACGGTGTGCACACTGTCGGGCCACCGGCGGGTGCCCCCGTACGGGATGTCGGGCGGCGAGCCGGGCGCGCTGGGCCGCAACCGGGTGCGCCGCGCGGACGGCTCGGTGGTCGAGCTGGCCGGGTTCGACGCCGTCGACGTGGCCGCGGGCGACGTCCTGGAAATCGAGACCCCCGGCGGCGGGGGCTACGGGACGCCCTGAGGGTGAGGGCCGGTGCGGGGGGAATCCCGCGCCCTACGGTTCCGGCGGACCGTAGCGGGCCGCAGACCGGTCAGGCGGGCATGCGCGTGGCCAGGCCGTCGAGGACGACGCCCAGGCCGTACTCGAACTTGGCGTCGCGCAGCGCCACCGGGTCAGGCACGTCCACATAACCCCCGGCGAGGTCCGGGTGCTGTGCCGCGGCCTCGCGCGCGGCGGGCATCAGACGCGCGACGAACTCGGCCTCGGTCTCACCGGACCGGGCAACCGTGGTGAGCCACGCGGCCTCGGTGGTGCTCATGCCGATGACGTACGACAGCACGGTGTCGATCGCCCCGTGCGGCTGGGGGAAGCCGGTCTGCGTGAACAGCGCCGCCAGGTTGTTCGAGAACGCCATGAGGTTCGGGCCCAGGTAGGCCAGCCCGGCCTGGCCGAGGACGCCCGCCACCCAGGGGTGCCGTAGCGCCGTCGCGCGGAACGACCGGGCGGCGTCGGCCACGTCGGCGCGCCAGTCGGGGCCGCCGGGCGCGGGCAGCGCGATCTCGCCGCAGACCTCGTCGACGGCAAGCTCCATCAGCTCGTCCTTCGTCGCCACGTGCCGGTACAGGGAGGTCGCGCCGGCGTTCAGGCGCGCGCCGAGCTTGCGCATGCTGAGCGCCTCGACGCCCTCCGCGTCGAGCATCGCGATGGCCTCGCGCACGATCGCGGTGCGGGAGAGCGCGGGCTGGTCGGCCTCGCGCGGAGTGCGGGCCCAGACGGACGGGACGGGCTTCGATGCTGCGGGCATGGCGCTCCTCCGGACTGCTGCGTACACCGTGCGCGCTCAGCGTACACACGAAGACTGTTGCGCACACTGTTCCGTCATGCGTACAGTGTGCGCACGATAGGAACGGTGTACGCAACGGAGGGGAAAGACCATGGAGAACCGCAGCCCGCACCGCTGGTGGATCCTCGTCGTGCTCTGCCTCAGCTCGATGGTGCTGGTGGTCGACAGCATGGCCTTGACCGTCGCGGTGCCGTCGATGACCAAGGACCTCGGCGCGAGCGCCCAGCAGACCCAGTGGATCCTCGACTCCTACATCCTGGTCTTCGCCGGACTCCTGCTGACCTCGGGCAGCCTCGGCGACCGCTTCGGCCGCCGCCGGGTGATGATCACCGGGCTGCTGCTCTTCGGCGCGGCGTCACTCGCCGCCGTCTTCTGCGACAACCCCGGCGAAGTGATCGCGGTACGCGTCGCGATGGGCGTCGGCGGCGCGCTGATCATGCCCTCGACCCTGTCCATCCTCATCACCGTCTTCGACGACGACGAGCGCCCCAAGGCGATGGCCGCGTGGAGCTCCGTGTCGATGCTCGGCCTCGTCGGCAGCCCGGTCCTCGGCGGCGTGCTCATCGACCACTTCGCGTGGCACGCGATCTTCCTGATCAACGTCCCGGTCGTCGCCCTCGCCGTCGCCGCCGGCCTGCTGCTCATGCCCGAGTCCAAGGCCCCGTGGCAGAAGCCGGACCCGCTCGGCGCGGTGCTCTCCGCCACCGGCATGACCGCGCTGGTGTGGTGGATCATCGAGATCCCCGAGCACGGTGCGTTCGAAGGCCGTTCGCTGGTCACCGTCGGCATCGCGGCCGCCGCGCTCGCCGCGTTCGTGGTCTGGGAGAACACCACCTCCGCCCCGATGGTGCCGCTGGTCCTGTTCAAGCACCGCGACTTCACCGGCGGTTCGGTCTCCCTCGCACTCGTCCAGATCGGCACCGGCGGCCTGCTGCTCGTCCTGACCCAGTACCTGCAGTTCGTGCTCGGCTACTCGGCGATCAAGGCCGGACTCGCGTTCCTGCCGCTCGCCGTCACCGCGCTCATCGGCAACGCGTCGGGCGCACCGCTCGCCGCCAAGATCGGCAACCGGTACCTCGTCCTCACCGGCATGCTCGTCATGGCCTCCTGCTTCGCGCTGCTCACCACCGTCGACGCCGACAGCGGCTTCACCGTCCCGGCCGTCGCCCTCGGCCTCCTCGGCCTCGGCGCGGGCCTCGCGATGCCGGCCGCCGTCGGCGCGCTGATGGCGACCATCCCCGCGGACAAGGCCGGCGTCGGCTCCGCCCTCAACGACACCATCCAGCAGGCCGGCACCGCCCTCGGCATCGCCATCCTCGGCTCACTCCTCACCAGCGGCTACGGCAACGACATGCCGAACGACGCGCCTGCGCAGGCCAAGCAGTCCATCGCCGGCGCGGTGGCGAACGGCGACCCCGGCCTCGTCCACGCGGCCCGCGAGGCGTTCGCCGGCTCGATGTCCACCACCTTCGCGGTCAGCGCCCTCGGGGTCCTCGCCTCGGCCGCCTTGGCGACCGTCCTCCTTCGCGGTGGGAAGCAGATCGTGACCGAGCCGCAGGTGGAGGCCGAACTCGCCAACGCGTAGGCAATCCACGGCACGAAAGCCTGAAGGCCGGTATCCCGAAAGGGATACCGGCCTTCACGTTCACCGATCCAGCGATCAGACGCCTGTCTCGGCGGCGACGCGGCCGGACTTCACCGCCGCTTCGAGCTGTTCGTGGTCGCGCTCGGTCTGGTCGGCGTACGCGACGGCGAAGTCCGCGATCGCCTCGTCCAGCTTCGCGTTCTTGCCGCAGTAGCCGGCCAGCAGCTTCGGGTCGACGGAGTGGCTGTGCGCGCGGGCGAGCAGCGTGCCGGTCATGCGGGCGTAGTCGTCGAGCTGCTCGGCGGGCAGCGTGCTCGCGTCGATGCTGCCCTTCATGTTGCGGAACTGGCGGACCTGGAAGGGGAGTCCGTCGACGGTCGTCCAGCCGAGCAGGGAGTCGGTGACGGCCTGCATGATCTTCTGGCCGAACACCACGCGGCGGCCCTCGTGTTCGTCGTCGCCTATGCCCAGGTACGGGGCCAGGACCGAGCGGCGCGACTCCTTCACCTGCAGCACGAGGGGCTCGTCGCCGCTGCCTTCGAGCATGACCACGTAGGCCCGCAGGCCGACGCTGCCGGTTCCCACCACGCGGAACGCGACGTCCTCGACCACGAAGCGGTCGAACATCGGCCGCCGCTCAGGCGACAGCGTGTGCACATACCCGGCCAGCGACTGCGCCACGGCCTCCGCCGTCGCGTCGTCCACGGTCGTCAGAACCGGCGGGTCCGGCACGAACCGGCGCCGCCCGTCCTCGAGTTCCACGGTCGAACGCGCCGCGACCTTCGCGCTCGTATTCTTGCGGGCCTTCGCCGACACCTGGTCGAGCAGACCCGTGATGTCGTGCGCCTCCGCGTGCCACACGAGCGACTCGTCCGCGATCGCCTGCCACGCCTGCAACACGGGCATCCCGGCGAGCAACGCCATCGTCTTGCGGTACGCCTCGGCCGCGTCCTGCGCCGCGTCCCGGCACACCTCCTCCGAGGCCCCGCCGACCCGCCCGGCCACGACCAGGCTCGCGGCGAGCCGCTTCAGGTCCCACTCCCAGGGGCCCGGCGTCGTCTCGTCGAAGTCGTTGAGGTCCATCACCAGCCGGCCGTCAGAACTCCCGAACAGTCCGAAGTTCCCGGCGTGCGCGTCACCGCAGATCTGCGCCGTGACCCCGCTCACCGGCGTGCGCGCCAGGTCCGCGGCCATCAGCCCCGCGGACCCGCGCAGGAACGCGAACGGCGTCGCGACCATGCGCCCGATCCGGATCGGCACCAGATGCGGCAGCCGCCCGACGTTCGCCTGCTCCACCACGTCCAGCACCGCGGGCCGCTCCGCCCCCGGCTCGAACCGCCGGTGCTCGGCCCGCGACAGCGCCTTCCGCAGCGCCTTCCCCCGCGCCTTGGCCGTCACATCCCCACGCACCCGAAACCCGGGCACCACGAAGTCCCGCCCCTGGAGCGGAACCGCCCCGTCCTCTTCGACCGCAGGGATCTCGACAACCGCCATCTCGCAGAACCTCCGTCTCCCACCACGCGGTGGGCCCCACCTGAAGCTATCGCTACGTCCGACGCCCACACGAGGGCCCCGGTTGCGCCGAAAACCCCACCACGACACGGCGCTACGTTTTGCCCCGGGGCTGAACCCGGCTCGTGCAGCGCACCCACGGCAGGACCATCACCCACAGCCTGTGGACGACGCAGAGAGCAGTACTCCCGCAAGGATTTCCGCGCGCCCGCAAACGCGGGCGCGCGGAAGACCCCGCACCCCGGTCAGCCTCACAGCACGGAGATCGAAAGAGCCCACCGACCACCGACGGCGCGGGGCGCCCCCCTGCCCCGCCCCGCCCAAAACCC
>NZ_JASAOI010000070.1 GCF_029953285.1 Yinghuangia seranimata
GGTCAACACATACGAAGGAGCCGCGCTCCGTCGGAGGAATAGTCCGACCAGCGCATGCGTCCTTGCTGTGACCCCCGGCCGCTGACATGGCCGGAGGATTTTGTACCAAAGGAATCCCTACGAACACTGCTGTGAACCGGCCCATGATGGCCGATCCTCCGAGTGAACGCCGGGGTTGTTATTTGGCGTTGACTTTTGGCACGCTGTTGAGTTCTCAAGGAACGGACGCTTCCTTTGAGACCCTTTCACCGGCCTCTCCGGGCGTTTCGCTTCTTTTGTGTTTCGTTTTGTTTCTTTTCTTTCTGCGCTTCCAGCTTAGCACACCGTTTCCGGTCTGTTTCGCTTTCCGCTTTCGCCTTCCGAGCGGCCTTTCGGCTTTTCTTCCGGCCCCCTCAGCTTAGCACACCGTTTCCGGTCTGTTTCGCTTTCGGATTTGCCTCCGGAATCCGCCTTGCGGCCTTTTCTTTCGGCGTCCCAGACTTTAGCGGATCGCATTTCGTTTCACCTAATCGGCGATCCGAACCGCTGCCGCGTCCATCCGGGTGGATCCAGGCGCACGTAGAAGCGCGTACGAAGCGCAGAGAGCGCGTCGTACCTCGTTCGTTGTACTGCGGATCCCCGCCCGCGGGACCAGCCAGCACGCGCCTCAGGCACGCGCTGTCTCAGGTCTCCCTGCTGAGCGGTGGGATGACTGTACCCAGCCATTCACCTGGGAGCAAATCGAGGTTTGCTTCGGCGCGTCGCCGGCTCGGCGGATCAGGACATGTCCGTTTCAGCGGGCGGATCGCGAGCAGCGACCCTTCATGAGGACCTACCGAAGCGCACGGTCTCACCGGGTCCACGCCGACCCGGTCGCCGCGGTGATCCGCATCGCCACCGTCGTGGTGGTCGGGATCATCGTGCTGCACATCCTTCTGGTGCTGCTCGAGGCGAACCCGGGCAACAGCCTCGTCTCCACCCTGACCGACTGGGCCGACGGGCTCACGGGGTGGGCACGGGATCTGTTCACGCCGGACAACCCGAAGGCGCGAGTCTTCGTCAACGAGGGTCTGGCGGCCGTCGTCTATGCCGTTCTCGGCGGAGCGGTGGCGCGTGCGGTGGCGCGGATCTGACCGCACGGCCGCGTTGGTCCCATGATGGTGTCGTTATATGACGCCGACCGGAGGACCTCAATGCCGCTGCTCACGCCCGAGTCGCTCGGCGACCTGCTGGCCGAGTACGACTTCGACAACGGCTGCGTCACCAGGGTGAGCATCGAGGACCCGTTCACCCCGGGGGGTGCGGCCGCGCGGATCGTCGTGGACGCGCGCGACCGTGAGCACGGGTGGCCGTGGACGCCGATCGAGTTCCGGCTGTCCGGACTGCGCGACTACCGCCTCGAGCACGGCAAGGGCTTCTCCGGGATGCTCTATTTCGACCCCGTGGTGTCGCGGTTCCCGGACGCGACGCACGGCGACCTGCTCTACCTGGACTTCGACCCCGTCGACGGGCCCGGGCAGTACGAGCCGGTGGACGCCGTGGACATCGTCGGCCGGTCGCAGTGCTTCTTCGCGGCCGAGCACATCGAGTGGATCGTGCTGCAGGTCGAGGACAGCCCGCGGCTCGCGGGCGGCGCCGCTACAGAGGAGTAGGCGCCACAGAGGAGCAGGCGCGACCCCGACGAGCACGCCCCTATCCCCTCTCTATGACCGCGCCATGATCGGCAGATAACGCTACGGTCACAAACCTAGTCAGCCATTGGTATTGCGCCCTACGGTCATCCGGAACCCGAGCGTCCGCGCCGACCCCCGTCCCGTGTCCGGCTGCCAGAACGCTCCCCGTGACTCCGGACTGGGCCTGCCATGAAGCTGAAGAACCGTTACTTCGCCGTTCCCGCCGTGCTCGGCGCGGGCGCCCTGGTGTTCTCCCTGACGGGGGCCGCCGACGCCGCGCAGCCGCAGGCGTCCGCTCCCTCTACCGCCGGCTCCTCCATCGCCGGGATGAAGATCCTGCTGAGCAACGACGACTCCATGCAGATGGCCCGCCCCGACGGCTCGGACGGGCGCGGCCTGTACGAGGTCCGCCGCGCGCTGTGCGCGGCCGGCGCCGACGTCGTCGTCATGGCGCCGTGGCAGTTCATGAGCGGTGCCGGCACCAGCGCGACCGGTGGCGGCGCCCTCACGGTCTCCCAGCGGACCGTGCTCCCCGCGGGCTTCGAGAACGACTGCGCGGGCGCGCCCAGCAAGGGCGTCGTCTTCGGTGTCTGCAAGGGCGCCGCCCCGTGCACGCCCACCACGCCGAGTGCGACCCCGGCCGACACCGTGCGGCTCGGCGTCCGCGGCGGCCTGGCCGCCAAGGTCGGCTGGACGAACGGCCCCGACCTGGTGGTAACCGGCGCCAACTCGGGCCCGAACGTCGCGTCCGTGACCAACGACTCCGGCACCCTCGGCGCCGCGATCGCCGGCATCGACAACGGCAAGCCGGCCATCGCGCTGAGCGCCGGCTTCGACATGGCGGCCTTCAAGGTCACCGAGAAGACATACCGTGCGTTCGCGGACTTCCTGCCCGGCTTCGTCGGCGACCTGAAGAAGCGCAACCTGCTCACCGACAAGTACGTGACCAGCGTCAACTACCCGAACGCGGTCGACGGCGTGACGCCCAAGCCCGTGTGGACCGAGATCGGCACCGAGACGGTCGTCGCCACCAAGTACACGCTCACCGGCGACACCTTCACGATCGGCATGGGCGACTGCGCGGCCCCCGGCACCTTCTGCCGCCCGGAGGAGAAGCGCAACGCCGACTGGACCGCGCTCAACAACGGCAACATCACCGTCGCCGCGGTGACCAGCGACCGCACCTACACGGGTCTCGCCGACAAGCGCCTCGAGGTGTTCGTCCGCACCGGCTTCTGACCGGGCCGGACTCGGGTCGTTCCCCGGGCGGGGGTGCTTGCCGCGCCCCCGCCCGGCGGCTTGCCGATACTTGGTCATATGGCGGAGAAGCAGCGGCGGACGCGCGGACAGCGGGAGGCGGTCACCGCCGAGGTCGACTCCGGTTCGGCCGAGCTCACACCGGACCCCGACCGGCCGCGCGCGTGGACGCTGTCGCTCGACGGCGCGCCTCAGTCGCACGTCGACCTGGACGATCCGCGCTGGCTCGAGTTCGAGTACATCCGCCGCCTCGGCCACATCGCCGACCTGTGCGCACCGCCCGGACAGCCGCTCCAGGCGTTCCACCTCGGCGGCGGCGCGATGACCCTGCCCCGCTACATCGCGGCGACCCGGCCGCGGTCCCGGCAGCAGGTGGTCGAGATCGACGCCCGGCTGATCGCTTTCGTACGCGAGCAGCTGCCGTTCGACAAGAACGCGCACATCAGGGTTCGTAACGGGGACGCGCGCATCGTCGCGGCCAAGGCCCCCGACGCGTTCTTCGACCTCGTCGTCGTCGACGCGTACGGCGGCTCGCAGATCCCCGCGCACCTCACCTCCGTCGAATTCGTCGTCGACGTCGCGCGCACGCTGCGCCCCGAAGGCATCTACGCCGCGAACCTCGCCGACGGCGGGCGACTGGAGTTCGTCCGCTCCCAGATCGCCACCATCGGCACGGTCTTCCCGCACCTCCTGCTGATCAGCGACCCCGCCGTCCTGCGCGGACGCCGCTTCGGCAACGTGATCGTGGCGGCCTCGCGGCGTGAGCTCCCCGTCCGCGAACTGTCCCGCCGCACCGCCTCCGACCCGTTCCCCGGCCGCGTCGAGGAAGGCACCGAACTCGACGACTTCACCGGCGGCGCCCCGGTCGTCCAGGACGCGACCGCCGAACGCTCCCCGAAGCCGCCACCGCAGGTCTTCGAGAAGCGCTGACATCCGGCCATACTGCGGCGCGTGGACGAGAAGATCACATGCACCCTGTGCGGCGAGGACCGGCTGCGCCGCTACCGCGTCCCCGGGCTGCCCGAGGTGTTCTGGATGTGCCCCGAATGCGAGTCGCTCTGGCGCGAGGGCGCCGACCCGCGGGCGTCGACGGAGGCGTACCTGAGCGTCTACCTGGAGTCCCGCGGTCTCGACCCGGCGCGAGTACGCCCGGAGCCGGTGGACGCGGACGCGTCCACCGGCTCCGATTAGCGGTGCGTCAGTAGTAGTACGGCGTGGTCCGCTGCGTCTGCGGGCTCCACAGGATGTAGCCGTGCTGGAAGTCCTGGCGCTGTTGGCCGTCGGCGGTGCGGTACTCCTCGCTCGTCGGGTAGCCGAGTCGACCGCGTTCCGCGTCGAGCGCGACCCACTGGCTGAACATCCCGCCGCGGATGACCTGGCAGCCGGTCGCCGGGGACCAGTAGACCGAGCCGCGCTGGAAGACGGAGTAGCGGCCTACGCCGCCCGCCGTGGCGAGTTCGTCCGTCGTCGGGTAGCCGAGGAGACCGGTCTCGGCGCCGGCGGCCAGCCACCGGGCGCGGATACCGCGGTTCACGACGTGCGTGCCGGTCGACGGGCTCCAGTAGACCGACTCGTCGCCTTGGAAGTGGTTGTACCGGCCGACACCGTCGGCGCTGCCGAGCTCGTCGGTCGTCGGATAGCCCATCGGCCCGCGCTCCCAGCCGTATTCGGCCCACTTGTCGCGGATGCCGCCGTGGATCTCGTGCGCGCCGGTCGACGGACTCCAGAAGATCGAGCCGCGCTGGAAGTGGATGTAGCGCCCGACGCCGTCGGTGGACGGGATGGCGTCCATCATGGGGTAGCCGAGGAAGCCGTGCTCCGCCCCGTACTCGGTCCACTTGGCGGCCATCGTGTTTTCGACGTACCACGCGTCGGTATTCGGGGACCAGTAGATGTAGCCGTTGGTGAACTGGATGAAGCGGCCGACGCCGTCAGCTGTGGGACGCTCCTCGAAGAGCGGGACGCCGGGACCGTCGACGCCGCCCGCCGACTCCCACTTGTATTCGATGCGACCCCAGAGCATGAGCATCGGCGCGCCCGATTCGGTGCTCTGGTAGATCAGCGTGCCGCGCTGGAAGCTCTGGTAGGCCGGGATCCCTGGACGGGGCGAGGGAACGGTGCTGCCCTGTGGGTAGCCGAGCGTGCCGTTCTCGCTCCCGAGTTGGCGATACTTCTCAAGGAAGTCGCCCCTAATGGCGCCGGCCCAAACGCTCCACGAGTACGCGGTCCTGTTCTCGAACTCCTGCATGCTCAGCGCGCCGGTGCTGGCGGGCGGTTGGGCATTGGCCAACGGCCTTCCCCAGGACCCGAGTTCGGCGCCGGCGGCACGGTACTCGATATAAATGGCTTGGGTGATGCTCCACGGCCCCCACGCGGGCGCCCAGAAGACGGTGTCCTTCTCGAACTTCTGCTGAATCACGTTCGCGTCGCCGCTGGGGGCCTGGTCGGCTACCGGGTACCCGAACGGGGGCTCCGCGCCGAAGCCTTGACTGCCCCAGCTGCGGAAGGCGCCGAGCAGCAGACGAGCACCGGTGCGCGGCGACCAGATGATGTCCCCGGAGGCGAAGTGGCCGACCATGCCGCTTCGCAGCGTCTCGTACGAGTAGGTGGGGCTCCCGAGGGTCTGTTTCGTCGCCGGGTCGGCGTACCTGGCATCGATCGCGGCGCGTCCCGGCTCAGCGGTGGCCTGTCCCAGCACCTTGCCGTCGGCGTCGAGGGCTTCCGCGACGAAGGCGTTCTGCACCGACGTCGCCGGGAGAGCGATCTCTGTTTCGAAGCCGGAGCGGGCGACGGTCTTGAGGACCGTCATGTGCCGGTCGTCCGGGCCGGACCGGATCCGCCACGAGGCAACCCCCTGGCGGCCGTTCCAGCTGACGAACGCCTTCGTGGTCGTCGGGTCGGCGAAGTCGAACCCGACGTACGGGTTGCTGTCCGCGACGCTCAACGGGATACCGCCGCGAGTCGTCTCGTACTTGGCCGCGGTGGGCGCGTTGCCCGTGAACACCAATGCGCCGGACGCGTTGTACTCCGCGACGCGGCCGTTGTAGGAAAGCAGGCTGCCGCCGCCGGGAAGCACCTGGTGACGGGCGGCCAGCGGCTGGGCGGGGTCGACCGTGCCGCTCGGCTGAAGCTTCCGCTCGTACGTGGCCTTGCCGTTCGCGACGTCGATCGTCGCCACCACACCGCGCACGTGGTCGCCGGACCGGTCGACGAAGTACAGCTTCCCGTCCGCACCGATGCGGGCGTCCTCGGGCAGGGTGGGGCCGGTCTCGCCGTCCGGCGGCGCGATGGTGGCGGACTTGCTGCCGAAGGACCACGTGAGCGTCCGCGAGGCCATGTCGACGTGGTAGATGCCCGAGGTACCGCGTGCGGTGATGACGAAGCCCCGGCCGTCAGGGTCGTAGTTCAGCGAGGCGACGTCCAGGTAGTCGAACGGGTCGTCGCCGTTGCGGGTGCGCAGCGTGTCCTTGACCGGGATCGGCTTCGTGGAGTCGCCAGCCGTGGCACTGCTCCACCGGAAGGTCTCGGTGTTGGTCCTTCCGTTGATCTCCTGCGCGGTGGTCATGACCACCGGCTGGTAGAGGCCGTCGATCTTGGTCGTGGTGCCCCACTTGTCGGTCAACAGGAGCTTCTCGCCCGTGGAGTCCGTGGTCATCCGCGGGTGCACCTCCCAGCCGCCGAGCGGACGGTGGCTCCCGGTGGTGTCGGATGTGATGTCCCAGATGTTCCTCGACCAGAAAGCGATCGCGTTCTCGCCGAGGTACTGCAGCGCCTGCGGCGCTTCGACGCCGTCGGGCTGGTTCCGGCCGATCCACACGGGCTCACCGGTGTTGTCGTACATGACCGGGCGGGTCTCGATGGTGCCGCTCGGCTGGAACGCCGTGAACAGGACTCCGGGCGCGGTCGATGTGCCGGTGGTCGTGGCCTTGAACCTCGGGAGCCAGGGCTGGCTGCGATAGAAGGGCGAGTCCGGGGCCGCGGTCGAGGCGGCCGCGGGGGTCGCCGCGGAAGCGGTCGCCGGTGTCGCACCGGGTGCGGCGTCGGCCGGGCCGCTCAGGGCCGTCAGGCCGACGGTCATTGAAGTGACGGCGCACAGCGTCGCCGCGGCGCGTCTGAAGAGCGTCAAGTGTGAATCCCCCAACAGATCGACCGCGGCATAGGTCACGCGGGACCGTGATCGTATAGGGGGCGGATCTCCCATGAAAAGGGAAAGAGACCCTTTCCGGTCGGTCAACCACCGACCGGTTGTCGGCAGTTGACGGAACGTCACGTTCAGTGGCTGCGGCGGTCTTCGACCTTGCCTCGGAGGAGGCCCACCACGGTCAGCAGGATCAGGGTCGCCAGGAGGAGGGTCAGGGTTACCGCTGAGCCGAGGAGGACTTTGCCTCGGTCGGTGAGGGTGAAGACGGAGACGGGGAGGGTTCGCCAGTCGGCGGGGTAGACCATGATCGTGGCGCCGACTTCACCCATGGAGAGGGCGAGGGCGAGGCTCGCGGCGGCGGAGAGGGACGGCAGCAGCATCGGGAGTCGGACGCGGAACAGGACTCGGAGCGGGCTCGCGCCGAGGCTGGCGGCGACGTCGGCGAAGGCCTGGTCGGTGCGGTCGAGGCCGGCGGAGACGGTGGCGTAGGCGAAGGCGACGACCAGGACGGCGTGGGCCGCGATCACGATCCACTTGGTGCCGTTGAGCAGCAGGGGGCCGTCGCTGAAGGCGACGAGCATGCCGAGGCCGACGACGACGGACGGCACGGCGACCGGTAGGTGGAGGACCGCGTCGGCGATGCGGCGTACCGGGCGCGGGGCGTTGCGTGCGGCGATGGCGGTCCAGGTGCCGACGACGAGGGCGATGCCGGCGGCGAGCAGCGCGGTCTGGATGCTGACGACGACGCTGTCGAGGTTGGTGCCGTCGGTGGCGTCGCGGAAGTGCTCGGTGGTCCAGGTGGAGGGCAGGACGCCGTTCCAGTCGCCGGCGAAGGCGGCGATGACGAGCATCGCGAGCGGGCCGAGGACCACGGGGGTGAAGACGAGGGCGAACAGCGCCCAGACGAACGCGCGTCCGCTACGCGACCACACCAGCACGTGCTGCTCCTGTCCTTGAGAAGACGAACCGGTAGAGGCCGTAGAGGGCGAGGGAGAGCGCGACCTCGACGACGGCGACGACGCAGGCTCCGGGGTAGTCGAACGTCACCGCGCCCTTGGCGTGCACGAGCATCGGGAGGGTCGTGACGTCCTTCGCGCCGATGAACAGCACGATGCCGAACTCGTTGAGGGTGAGCAGCAGGGTGAGGCTGCCGCCCGCGGCGAGTGCGGGTACGGCCTCGGGGAGCAGGATGCGTGTGACCACCCGCCACGGTCCGGCGCCGAGGCTGGCCGCGACCTGGAGGCGGTCGCGCGGGACGAGCGCGAAGGCCGCGAGGAGGGGCCGCATCACGAACGGGGTGTAGAAGGTGACTTCGGCGAAGATCACGCACCACGGCGAGTAGAGGAAGCCGACTAGCGGTTGTCCGGCGCCGAGTTCGTCGGCCATCGCGTTGACGACGCCCGCGGTTCCGTAGAGGAAGGTGAAGGCGAGCGCGATGAGGAAGGACGGGAACGCCAGGATCGTGTCGACCAGGCGGGAGACCAGCCGGGCGCCGGGGAACGGCACGAACGCCAGGACGACGGCGAGGAAGAAGCCGAGGACGAGGCAGCCGGCGGTGGACAGCACGGCGATCTTGACGGTGTGCCACAGCGCGTCCGTGAACTGCGGCGAGTCGACGGTCTCGCGCCACACGCCCAGGCCGACGGTGCCGTCCTTGGCGATGAAGGACTGCTTGACGACGAGGGCGAGAGGATAGAGGAAGAAGCCCCCGACGAGCAGCAGCGGCGGGAGTATCCACAGGCTGTTGACGAACTTTTGGGCGTGCGGCCGCCCGGGCTTCGGGGCTGTGGACGGCGGATCGGGGTTCGGAGCCGGAGCGGCTACGGTGGCTGTCGCGGTCATCGCTGCGTTCCTGTCGGGACCAGGACGCAGGGGTCCGCGGGCAGCCGAATGCCGACCGGCTGTCCGAGGGCGGGTACCCCGTCCATCGTCGCGACGTCGCACCGCACTTCGACTCCCGAGGGCTCGTCGAGGAGGCAGGTGAGCCGGTACGTCGCGCCCCGCCACTGGGAGCCGGTCAGGGTGGCGGGCAGGGTGCCGTCGGCACCCGCGGCCTCGATGCCGAGCGTGTGCGGGCGCGCGACGAGCATCGCGGTCTCGCCTGCCCGGAAGGCGCGCGCCGGGTCGGCCGGGACGGTCAGCGCGCCCACGCGGGCCTGCGCGTCGCCGGCGCCGTCCGCGCAGTCCCGCACGACCTGCGCCGGGATGAGGTTCGCGGCGCCGAGGAAGGCCGCCGTGAACTCGCTGGGCGGCCGCCGGTAGAGGCGGTCGGTCGCGTCGAGGTCGACCAGGCGCGCGTCGCGCATGACCGCGATGCGGTCGGCGAGGGCCAGCGCCTCGGTCTGGTCGTGGGTGACGTACATGATGGCGACGTCCGGCAGGTCGGCCCGGAGCCGCTGGAGTTCGCCGAGCAGGTCGGCGCGCAACGCGGCGTCGAGCGCGGACAGCGGTTCGTCGAGCAGCAGGACGGGCGGCCGGATCGCGAGTGCGCGGGCGATGGCGACGCGCTGCTGCTGGCCGCCGGACAGTTCGCGCGGGTAGCGGCGCGCGTAGCCGGCCATGCCGACCATCTCGAGCGCCTCCGCGACCCGCCTGGCGGTCTCGGCGCGCGGGACGCGGCGGGCGCGCAGGCCGAACGCGACGTTGTCCGCGACCCGCATGTGCGGGAAAAGCGCGTAGTTCTGCACGACGACGCCGATGCCGCGCTTGTTGGGCGCCTCGTGGGTGACGTCGCGGCCGGTGAGCCGGACGCGTCCGGCGGTCGGGCGGAGGAAGCCCGCGACCGCCTTCAGGACGGTGGACTTGCCGGATCCGGACGGGCCGAGCAGGGCGACCGTCTCGCCGCGCGCGACCTGGAGGTCGAACGCTTCGAGGGCGGTGACCTGGCCGTACCTGACGGTCAGGCCCGTGATGTCGATGGCGGGCGGGGTGGTGGGCGTGGGGCCCGCCGGAACGCCGGCGCCGGTGCCCGCCGCGGTCTCGGCTGCGCCCGCGATGTGCGGGGCGTCCTCGACAGAGGCGGCGGGTCGCGGCGGCGCGGCTGCCGAAGCGGGTTTGGTGGCGCCGGCGTTCATGGCGGTGACCTCCGGGGTGGCTCAGCCGGTCAGCGGCCGACGGCCTTGTTGTAGGCGGCGATGTCGGCGTCGAAGTCCTTGACGACCTGGTTCCAGTCCGGCGTGTAGACCTCGACGCCCTGGAGCAGCGCGGCGACGTCGGCGGCGTTGGCGTCGGTGGGCTTGACGTCCTCGCGGGACGGCAGGCCGCGGGCGTCCGGGCTGAGCGCGGACTGCGACTCGGTGGACAGCAGGAAGTCGAGGAGCTTCTGCGCGGCGTCGGCGTGCGGCGCGCCCTTGACGACGCCGGCGTAGTACGGCAGCGCGACGGTGGACTTCTTGCCGGTGTCGTCGGCGGGGATCCACACCTTGAAGTTGGACTTGTCGGCGGCGATCGAGCCGAGGTTCATCTGGATGTCGCCGTTGGCGACGCTCAGTTCGCCCTTGCTGGTCTTGGGCTGGAGCTTGCCGGTCGACGAGGACGGGCCGACGTTGTTCTTCTCCAGCTGCTTGAGGTACTCAAGCGCGCCGTCCTTGCCGTAGACGTGCTGGAGCTCGAGCAGCACGGCGGTGCCGTCGCCGGCCTGGCCGGGGGTGGAGTACTGGAGGCGCTTGTTGAAGCGGTCGTCCAGAAGGTCCTTGAAGGACGTCGGCGCGGGCTTGGCCTGGTCCGGGTTGTAGATCCAGGACAGGTAGTTGTTGCTGATCGCGGTGTACATGCCCGCGGTGTCGCGGCCGGCCGCGGGGACCTTGTCGGCGCACGCGGGGGTGTACTTCGCGAGCATGTCCGCGGCGGCGGCGCGCTGGATGAACGGCGGGAGCGTGACGGCCAGGTCGGCCTGGACGTTCGACTTCTCCTTCTCCATGCGGGTGACGACCTCGCCGGAGCCGGACTCGACCATCTGGACCTTGATGCCGGTCTGCTTCTCGAACTCGGCGAAGCGCTTGGTGTACCAGTCGCCGAGGCCGTCGACCGAGTAAACGGTCACGGTCTTGGAGTTCGCGGCGCCGGTGAAGCCCTTCTCCGCGCACGCGGGCGCGTTGCCGGCGGGGGCGGCGGACTGCGGCTTGGCGCCGGAGTCGGAGGACGACGAGGAGCCGGTGCCGCCGCAGGCGGAGGCGGTGAGCGCCACCGCGCCGGCTATGGCGGCCGTGCCGAGAAACCTTCGCATCACAGTGTCCTTCGGGAGGGAGGTGCGTACGGGGTTTGGTGCAGGGGTGTCGCGGGTGTCGCGGGGTGTCGCGTACGGGGAAGTGCGGCGGTCAGGTGGTGCGGCCGAGGAGCACGGCGGGCAGGTCGCGCACCGACTCCAGGACGTGGGTGGCACCGGCCTGTTCGAGGACGGTGCGGGAGTGCGCGCCGGTCAGCACGCCGGCCGCGACGGAGGCTCCCGCGCGCAGGCCGCACAGCACGTCGTACGCGGTGTCGCCGGCGGTGGCGACGGCGCGCACGTCGTCGATGCCGAGCCGCAGGACGGCGGTCAGCACCAGGTCGGGGTACGGCCGGCCGCGGCCGTTCTCGGTGTCGGCCGGGCACAACGCGAGGTCGGCGGCGTCCTGCCAGCCGAGGGCGTCGAGGATCGCGGCCTGGGTGGCGTGGCCGAAGCCGGTGGTGAGGGCGACCTTGACGCCGGCGTCGCGGAGTTCGGCGATCGCGTCCGCGGCGCCGGGGATCGGCGCGCACGCCCCGCCGTCGACGAGTTCTCCGTAGGCGGCCTCGAACGCGGTGTTGGCGGCCTGGGCGCGGGCCTCGTCGGCGTCGAGCAGCGCGCGGAACACGCTGATCTTGCTCTCGCCCATGGTGTCGTGGACGTACGCGAGCATGCCGGGGAAGGCGGGGGCGTCGGGCTCGACGCCGACGGCGCCGATCGCGCGGGTGAACGCCTCGACGACCAGGCCGTCGTCGGCGACCGTCGTACCGGCCATGTCCAGGACGACGAGGTGCGGCTGCGTCATGGTGGTCTCCGAGGGGTGCGGGGGGTGGGGCAGAGGGCGGGTGCGGGGTCAGAACCCGGCGCGTTCGGCGGTGAGTTCGGCGATCGCCGGGGAGCAGGTCATGCCGCGGCCGCCGGGGCCGGTGACCAGCCAGGTGGCGGGGGCGACCTCGTTGCGGTGGACGATGGCGTCGCCGTCCGCGGTGGTCTGCGCGTACACGCCCGCCCATCGGCGGCGGATCGGCGGCAGCGGGCGGCCGAGGAGGCGTTCGGCGACCTCGACCAGGTGGTCGTAGGGCTCGCTGACGACGTCGAACGCGAAGGGCTCGGCGTACTCGTGGGTGTCGCCGATGGTGAGGGAGCCGTCGAGGCGCTGCACCATGAGCAGCTGCATCTTGTGCGCGGCGGGGACCGCGGCCTGGGGGTGCGCGGCGGTGAGCGCGTCGAGCTCGGGGCCGGCGTAGGCCGGGTAGTAGCGGAAGCTGTCGCCGTCGGCGACCGCCGTGGTGAGCGGCTCGTCCAGCGGGTCGGTCTGCATCATCTGCAGGCGCACGCGCCGTACGGGAGCGGCCGGTTCGAGCTCGCGGACCAGGCCGGTGAGGTTCGCGCCAGGGCACAGGACGACGAGGTCGCCGTCGTGCCGGTCGCCGTGGTCGTCGCGTACGCCGGTGCCGTCGGGCAGCAGGTCGCGGACCTCGCGGCCGGGCAGCCACGTGTAGCGGTCGCTCGCGGCGAGCTTGGCGCGGAGCGCGGGCAGGGCGACGCGCGACTCGACGGCGCCGTCGCGTTCGCACCACAGCGCGGCTTCGAACGTGCCGAGCAGCGCGGGGTTCAGGGCGCGGGCCTCGGTGGAGGTGAGCAGTTTGAGGCCGCGTTCGACGGCGTCGGGCAGTGTGAGGGCGGCCTCGGCGACGGCGAGTTCCTCGGCGTTGCGGCACAGTGTGAGCGAGCCGGCCGGGCGGAACCCGACGCCGGGGACGTCGGCGCCGATGCGCTCCCACAGTTCGCGGGCGCGCAGCGCGGTGCGCAGTTCCTCGCCGCCGGCGCGGCCGCCGACCCACACGAGGCCGAAGTTGCGGACGGAGGCGCCGCGCGCTTCGAGTTCGCGCTCGAGGTGCACGACCGTGTGGCCGCGCTCGACGGCCTGCCAGGCGTGCATGGTGCCGAGCACGCCTCCCCCGACCACGACGATTCGCACGTTCCGCCTCCTGGCGACCTCGGTGGGCCGGGGCGCGGTGCCCCGGCCGGACGGGGACCAGAGTGCGCGCGGCCAGTGCCGGGAAGGCGGAGCGTGCGTGTCGTCCGCATGAACAGGCCGTTAAGGTCCGGACCTGTTACTTCTCCGTTATAAAGACGCGGGGAGCATGTGATGGCGGACGACTCGACACGTGTCAGGGCGCCGCGCGCAGGCGCGTCGCGAAGCCGATGCGGTCACCGCGGAAGAGCTGGCGGACCCGTTCGATCGGCACCCCGTCGGGGTCGAACGACGTGCGCATGGTCAGCAGCATCGGAAGCGCCGGGTTGGTGCCCAGCAGCAACGCCTCGCGTGGCGCGGCCAGCACGGTCTCGACGGTCTCGTCGGCCTCCGCGAACACCACGCCCATGTCGTCCTGGAGGCAGCGGTACAGCGACTCCTCGGGACGGAGCACCTCGAGAATGGAGGGGAAGCGGTCGAGCGGCAGGTAGGTGCTCTCCAGCCCTATCGGCTCGTCGTCGGCCAGCAGCACACGCTCCAGGTGCACGGTCAGGTCGCCGGGGCGGATGCCGAGGCGCTCCGCCAGGTCCGGCCGCGCGACGTGGTGTTCGACGGTCACGACGCGGCGGCCCGGCGTCATGCCCATCGACCGGACGGACTCGGTGTAGCTGGCCAGACTCAGCGGCTGGACCAGCTTGGGAGGGGCGACGTACGTGCCGCGGCCGCGCGCCGAGCGCAGCCGGCCCTCCATGACCAGCTCTGCGATCGCGGAGCGGAGCGTGCTGCGGGCGACGCCGTAGTCGGCGGCGAGTTCGCGCTCGGGCGGCAGCACGGCGTCCTCGCCGAGCTCGTCCATGAGCGTGAGCAGACGCATCTTGACGGCGTAGGACTTGGGGACGCGGCCGTGCTCGGGGATGCCGTCGCGGTACGGGCGGGCGGTCGAGTCGGGCTCCGCCGCGGAGACGGACGGGGCGATGGCGTGCGCGGCGGGACCGGGGGACGGTTGGTCGGCGGGCATGGCCCGAGCCTAGGCGTTACCGGGGGTTCGGACGCGCATCGGCGTCGTCGCGCGCGGGGGCCGGATAGGTGCGGCCCTTCCACGCGGCCCCGCGGCCGCGCGCGTGCTGGATCGCCGAGTCCACCGTCATGCCGAGGTAGAGGGACGCAGCGAAGGGCAGCAACAGCGCCTCGTAGAACGGGCGTCCGTAGTAGCGGATCATCGGGACGTACGTGACGGTCATCAGCAGCCATGTCGCCCCGCCCGCCGCGACGAGCAGCCAGTCGCCCGCCACGGCACCCGTCACCAGCGCCACGGGCGCGGCCAGGTAGACGAGCGCGAGACCGAACACGGTGCCGGCCAACAGCAGCCAGGAGTGCCGCAGTTGCGCGAAGGCACTGCGGGAGACCATGCGCCACAGGTCGGCCAGCCGGGGGTACGGGCGGACGCTGTCGACGTGGAACGGCCCCGCGCCGGGCGCCTCGTGGGCCCCGCTCATCGTGGGCGAGTCGGCGAGCACCAGGCGGATCCGGCCGCCGCTGCGCTTGACCGCGGTGCCGAGCGTGACGTCGTCGATGACCGCGTCGCGGATCGCCTCGATGCCGCCCGCGCGGGCGAGGGCTTCGCGGCCGACGAGGACGCAGCCGCCCGCCGCGGCGGCCGTCCGGGCGCGCGGGTTGTTGACGCGCGCGAACGGAAACAGCTTCGCGAAGAAGTAGACGAACGCCGGGACGATCACCCGCTCCCAGCCGGTCTCGACGCGCAGCCGCGCCATGACGGAGACGAAGTCCAGGGCGGGAGCGACGGCGTCTCGGTCGGCAGCGTCACGGCTGGCCGACGCGTGCCGCCCGGTGAGGCCACCCGGGACGACGGCGGAGGGGGCCGAGCGGTCGGGCTCGGCCAGGGGGTCCGCGGCGTGCGGGTCAGCCGGGGCAAGCCGGTCCGCGGCGTGCGGGTCGGAAGAGGTGAGCCGTCCCGCAGCGTGCGGGTCGGCAGAGGCGGGCCCGCCCACGCGGCCTCGGTCGTGGGTGCGACGGGAGACCGGCCCGTACACCGCTTCGTCGACCAGCCTTGTCAGCGAGTCGGGGGCGTGGGCGATGTCGGCGTCGGTGAACAGGAGGAAGTCGGGCGCACCGGCCGCGGGTGCCTCGTCGCCCTGCGCCGTGCCGCCGGTCGCGACCTCGACGCCGTGGCGCAGCGCCCACAGTTTTCCGGTCCAGCCGGGTGGCGGCGGGCCGGGCGTGGTCACGGTGAGCGGCAGCCGGGCCTCGGGGGCGGTGCCGAACGTCTTCGCGAGGTCGCCGGTTCCGTCGGTGCTGCCGTCGTCGACCAGGATCACGCGGGCCGGGCCGGCGTAGTCCTGCGCGAGGAGCGTCGGCAGGGCGCTGCCGATGACGTCGGCCTCGTCGCGCGCCGGGACGACGACCGCGACGGAAGGCGCGCGCGCCGGGTCGAGCGGCGGCCGGACGGTTCCGCGCGGCGCGAGGCGCTGCCCGGTCAGCCAGAAGCGGCCGTGTGCGAGCGCGAGGTAGAGCCAGGCGGCGCCGGACAGCAGCGTGATCCACAGGAGGACGTCCACGTCGAAAGACTGTCAGGCACGGGCCCGGTTGGTCCGGAAACGGCCGGGGGAATATTCGTCGCGCCACGTTGTCACACACCGGCAACCCGCTCCGTCAGTGCTGTGTCCGAGCAACACCGCCGAGCACGGCGGGTCAGATCTCCAGCAGCGCTAAGGGGCACACCGTGAAGATCCAGAAGAAGATCGCCGTCGTCGGAGCCACCGGCCGGCTGGGCACGCACGTCGCCGACATCCTCGGCGCCGGCGGCCACGACGTGGTCGCGATCTCCCGCTCGGCGGGCGTCGACATCATCAGCGGCGAGGGCCTCGAGGCGGCCCTCACGGACGTCGACATCATCATCGACGCGTCGTCGACGCCCTCGCCCGACCAGGCCGAGGCCACCGAGTGGTTCCTCGCCTCCGCCCGCAACCTGCACGCGGCGGGCGCGAAGGCCGGCGTCGCGCGCATGGTCGTGGTGTCGATCATCGGCATCGACGGCTCGCTCGCCGGCTACAACGCGGCCAAGGTCGCGCACGAGGAGGCGGCACTGGCCGGCCCGGTGCCGACGCGGATCGTCCGGGCGGCACAGTTCCACGAGTTCGTCGCGCAGATGCTCGCGTGGGGCACGCAGGGCGACGTCGCGTACGTTCCGGAGATGCGCACGCAGTTGGTCGCGGCCCGCGCCGTCGCCCAGGTGCTGGTGGACGTCGCGCTGGCCGAGTCGTGGGACGACGTGCCGGCCGGGGCGCCGTTCGCCGAGGTCGCCGGACCGCGGGAGGAGACGCTCGCGGGCGCCGCCGAGGCGATCGTCGCCAAGCGCGGCGACGCGCTGAAGGTGGTCGCCGTCAAGGACGCGGCGATGAACCCGGACGCCGAGCAGTTCGCCGACGGCGGCCTGCTCCCCAACGCGCACGCGACCCTCGCGGGGCCGACGTTCGCCGAGTGGCTGGCGACCGCCGAGGTCTGATCCCTCGGCCGCCGGACACCGCTCGGGCCGCACGCGCACCACGCGCGTGCGGCCTTACGAGCGCGCCCGGGTCGCGGTCGACGGCTCAGGCGGAGAGCGCCGCGTCGACCAACGCGTCCGCCGCCTTGTGCGCGTTGTGCGCGGGTGCGGGGCCCGGACGCAGGGCCGCGACGGCGATCGCACCCTCGACCAGGAGCATCAGCTGGTCGGCCAGGTCCTCGGCGCGTGCGGGCGGGGCGCCCGCGTCCCGGACCAGGTCGTCGACCAGACCGCCGAGCAGGGCGCGCAGGGCGGCCTTGTGGCGGCGCACGATGGCGAGCACCGGCGCGTCGGCGTAGCCGAGTTCGCCGAAGGCGTTGACGAACGCGCAGCCGCGGAAGCCCGGTTCGGAGAACCACGCGGCCAGCCAGTCGAAGGCGGCGGCGAGCCGGGCCCGGGGGTCGGCCGGCGCGGCGTCGACGTGCGCGGTCAGCGACGCCGTCCACCGCACGTCCCGGCGGTCGAGGTAGGCGGCGACCAGGTCCGCCTTCGCGGGGTACAGCCGGTACAGCCGCTTGAGCGGGACGCCGGACTCGGCGCGGATCCGGTCCATGCCGACGGCCTGCACGCCCTCGGCGTAGAACAGCCGCTCGGCGGCGTCGAGGAGCCGGGTCGACGCGAGGTCGTCTTCCATGGGACGCGATTCCCCTTGCGCTAGAGAACGATCGTTCTCTACGGTAGCGGACATGCCGGAGAACGATCGTTCTCCACGCGCACCGCGTCGCGAGAACGAGCGTTCTCGCAACCCGCCACCGAGGAGCCCGCCGTGCCCGACGCCCCCGCCGTCCGCCCGCCCGTCCCGCCGTTCACCGAGGAGACCGCCCGCGCCAAGGTCCAGGCCGCGGAGGACGCCTGGAACACCCGTGACCCGGAGCGCGTCGCGCTCGCCTACACCGAGGACTCGGTGTGGCGGAACCGCGACCGGTTCCTGACCGGCCGCGACGAGATCCGCGCGTTCCTGGCCGACAAGTGGGAGCGCGAGCTCGACTACCGGCTGCGCAAGGAGCTGTGGTCGTACACCGGCAACCGGATCTCGGTGCGCTTCGAGTACGAGTGGCACGACGCGGCCGGCCAGTGGTGGCGCAGCCACGGCAACGAGCAGTGGGAGTTCGACGACAACGGCCTGATGCGGCGCCGCGAGGCCAGCATCAACGACGTCCCGATCGCCGAGGCCGACCGCCGGCTGCACGCCTGACCCCGCCGGATCGCCACCGCGCCGCCGGTTCCGCGCGGGGCGTCCGGGCGCCGACGACGTCCCCGGAGGCGCCCCGCAGGGCCCGGCGGGTGATCCCCGGACACGCCACGGCGTGGGAGCGGCGTGGCGGCACTCCGGAGCGTGACCATTTGCTGACTGGCCGGAGGGGTCGGCTTGACCATCCTTTGGGTTGGAGCCGACCTCTTGGGCCACTTGGCCCCATGGCGCCCTCGCTCGTTCAGGTGATTTGCGTGGTTATCACGCAAATGGCCTCAAGGCGGTGCGGCATCTGGCCGAAAAGTCCCCTGCGGGGGATCTGGAACGGCCGCGCGTGGCCACGGGCCACCGGGCCAGAAGGGCGGTGCCCCATGGGTGAAACCACGTCCAAGTCGTGGGGGCAGGGTTATCCGGTCGGAACACGCGTCCGGGTGCAGGTCGGCCTGAGCGCGGGTGAGCTCGGCGAGGTCGCCGACGTGTACGGCGACGCGCATCGGCCGCCGATCGCGCCCTACAAGTGGTACGGCGTCCGACTGCCGAACGGACTCCGCCCGCTGTACCGGCACGACGAACTGAAGCCCGTGCACTGACCGGCGCGCCCGGACCCGGCGTGTCGAGCCCCCACGAAGGGCGCGCGCCGGGTCCCGGACGGAACACCGGCCGGGCCGCGGCCCCGGGGCGACCGCCCGGGGGCCAGGGCCCGGCCGATCCGTTTCACGAGGGCGGTCCGTTCACGAAGACAGTCGGGTCACGTACCGGCCGCGCCGCCGGTCACGGCCCCGGCGCGGTCAGCATCCCCACCACGACGCGCACCAGGTCGGCCCGGAACGCCTCGCCCTCCACCGGCCGCGGCCGGCCCGCGCCGACGTGCCGGGCGCGGTCGGCGAACGCGGCGCCGACCAGCATCACCATCAGCTCGACGCGTTCGTTCGCGATCGGGTCCGGCAGGTGGGTGAGCCGGGCCGCGATGTGCGTGAAGGTGTCCCACAGCGCCCCGCCGGCCAGCGCCTCGTGCGCGTGCCCGTCCCGGAAGCCGGTCTCGTGGGCGAGCTGGCTCACGATCCGCAGGCAGTGCCGACCGCTGTCGTGCGCGAGCTCGGACGCCTCGGCCTCGACGTAGGCGGTGACCAGGGCTGTGAGGTCCGTCGCCCCGGAGGCCTCGAGGCCCGCCGTGAGCGCCTCCTCGACGCGCTCCTGGTGCCTCGCGATGATCACCTTAAGCAGGCCGTCGCGTGACCCGAAGTGGTAGTGCAGCGCCGACGAGTTCGCCTGTCCGGCGCGCTCGGTGATGTCGCGGGTGCGGGCGCCGTCGACGCCCTGCTCGGCGAAGAGCTCCTCCGCCGCGCGCAGCAGCGCCTGACGCGTCCCGTCCGCGGTACCCCTTGTCGTCACGCCCACGACCCGATACTAATCGACTCCATTAGTTAATCGCCTCGATTAGCCAGGATGGGGATGAGGCCCGTGCTCAGGCTCGGCATGATGGCACCGTTCGCCGACGGATTGATCACTTCCGGCGGATTTCTCCGCGACTTCGCCGGAACACTCGAGGAGTGCGGCGTCGAGTCCGTGTGGACCGTGGAGCACGTGGTGATCGCGGAGGACTACGAACCGCTCTACCCGTACTCGGAGTCGGGGCGCACCCCCAGCGGCGGCACCCACGTCCCGATGCCCGACCCGCTGGAGACCATCGCCTTCCTCGCCGGCGCGTCCCGCACCCTGCGGTTCGGCACGGCCATGGTCGTCGCGCCGCTGCACAGCCCCGTGGTGCTGGCCAAGCGCGCGGCGACGATCGACCGGCACTCGGACGGGCGGTTCATGCTCGGGCTCGGCATCGGCTGGCAGAAGGAGGAGTACGCGGCGGTCGGCGCGTCGTACTCCGACCGCGGCCGCCGCCTGGAGGAGTGCGTCGGGGCGATGCGGGCGCTGTGGAGCGAGGCGCCGGCGTCGTACGCGGGCAGGCACGTCGCGTTCGAGCGCCTGAACTCCCTTCCGCGGCCGGCCTCCGGCGCGGTCCCCGTCGTGCTCGGCGGCAACAGCGACCCGGCGGTGAGGCGGGCGGGCCGGATCGGCGACGGCTGGTTCCCGTACACGATCACCCCGGAGGACTTCGCGACCCAGGCCGCGCTGCTGCGCACGGCGGCGGCCGAGGCCGGGCGCGGCGAGGACGCCGTGGAGATCACCGCCTGGCCGGGCAGCTGCGACCCGGCGCGCGAGAACGACCCCGCGTGGGTGCGGGGCTTCGTCGCGAACGGCGCGACCCGGCTGGTCGTCGCGCCGAAGCTGCGCGGCGACGACGGAGTCCTCGGCCCGCGCGGGCTCGACGCGCTCAAGGACCAGGTCGCCCGTTACCGCGACACCGTGCTGGAGAAGCTGTGACGGCGGCAGCGCCCGTACGGGTGCAGGACACCGTCGTGCTCGCGCACGGCGAGGTCGCGGCGTGGGAGGCGGACTTCCGGACGCGCTACGTGCCGGGCGCGGAACGGCGCGGGCTCACGCTGGCGGAGGTGTGGCACGAGCACGTGGGCACCGCCGACGTCGCCGTCCACATCCTGTGGACGCTGCCGTCGATCGGCGCGTTCTACGGGATGCGCGCCGCGGCGGGCGCGGACCCGGAGGTCGCCCGGTTCTGGGCCGACACCGACGCGGTGGCGGTCCGGCGGGAGCGCCACATCGCGCACGTCCAGCCCATTGACGCACAGGAGGCCTCCGCATGACCCGCTGGACGGCACTCGCCGGTCCCGACACCCCGGTCCCGCCAGGCGCCGTCGGCGGCCCGGACCTCCCCGGCAGCGTCGGCGGCACGGGCGCGACGTGGGACGCGACCGGCGACGAGCCGCCCACGGGCGCGACCGAGGCGCTGGCACTGACTCCCGTGCGGTCCCAGGCCGTTCCGCTCGACGGGCGGCGTGTGAAGCGCACCCTGCTCCTTACGGTCCGCGAGGGCACCCCTGCGGAGGTCGTCGAACGCTTCGAGGCCGACCTGACCGCGATGCCCGAGCACATCACCTCGATCCGCGGCTGGGCGCTGAGCCGCGTCGACCAGGCGCGGACGCCGTCGGTGTGGACGCACGTGTGGGAACAGGAGTTCGCGGACGTGGAGGGGCTCACCGGCGAGTACCTGATGCACCCCTACCACTGGACGTACGTGGACCGCTGGTTCGACGGCGAGCAGCCTGGCTCGATCGTGGAGCCGCGGCTGGCCCACGTGTTCCGGTGGGCGGACGGGCCCGTGCTCAGCTGAAGACCGGCAGCGCGTGGACGTGCGCCCGGCCCGCCGGGAGCGCGTCCACGGCCAGGCCGCCCAGGTGTTCGTGATGGGTGAACAGCACCACCTGCACCTGGTCGGCCATCGCGTCGAGCACCCGCAGCAGGGCCCGGGTGCGGCCGTCGTCGAAGGTCATCGCGATGTCGTCGAGGATCAGCGGCATCGCGCGGTCGGCGGCGGCGTAGCGCTCCAGAGTGGCCAGCCGCAGCGCGAGGTACAGCTGGTCGCGGGTGCCCTCGCTCATCGCCTCGACGCCCACCGCGTCGTCGTGTTCCGCGGCGCCGGCGCGCCGGGCCTTCAGGACGTGGGCGCCCTTCTTGGCCTCGGTCTCCGTCACTAGGTGGGTGAACCGGCCCTCGGTCAGGGTGGCGAAGAGTTCCTGGGCGCGCATCAGGACTGGGTCCTGGTTCTCCTTGCGGTAGTCCTCGATGCAGCGGCGCAGGATCTCGCGGGCCAGTTCGAGGCGCACGTACTGCTCGACGTCCTCGGCGAGTTCGGCGATCTGGGCGGACGCCGCCTCCTGGGCCTGCCCGGCGCGGGCGGAGTCGTCGATGGCGGCGAGGACCTGGCGCACCCGGCCCAGTTCGGTGGCCTGGGCGTCGTAAGCCGCCTGCGCGTGCTCGACGTCGACGTCCAATTGGGTCATTTCCGCGGTGAGTTCACCGACGGTCCAGCCTTCGGCGAGGGCGACCAGCTCGGGTACGGACATGCCGCCGTCGCGCAGCAGCCTTTCCGTGTCGGCGAGTTCGGCGTCGGCGTCGTGCAGCAGGACGGTACGGTCGACGGCTTCGCGCAGCGCGGCCGCGTCGGCGACGCCCGCGGTAGCGATGAGTGCGGCGAGGTCGTCCTCGGCGGCCCGGACCACGGCCTCGCCGTTGTCGATGCGGCGGCGGAGCCGGTCGGCCTGAGCCAGGTGCAGGTCGCGGGCGTCGCGGGTGGCGCGGGCCGCGCCGAGTGCCGTGTGGTGGTCGGCGAGTTGGGCGAACCGCCCGGCCCCGGCCGCGGTTTCGGCGTCCCAGGCGGCGAGGAGCCCGGTCAGCCGGGTGTCGAACTCGGCGACGGTGGCGCCCGCGGTGTCGCGGCGGCGGGCGAGGTCGGCGCCGACGGCGGCTTCGCGGGCGACCTCGGCGAGGGTGCCGACCGCGTGCGCGAGCGTGTCGGGGTCGCGGTCTTCGAGGCCGAGGCCGCGCACGACGTCGGACCAGCGGGTCTCCCACGACGCGCGGGCGGCCTCGGCGCGGTCGAGGTCGGCGCGCGCCTCGTCGAGTTCGGCCTCGGCCGAGCGTTCGGCCTCGGCGGCCTGCTCGCGTTCCCGGAGCGCGGCCTCGACGGCGGTGATGCGCAGGTCGGCGAGGCCGGTGAGTTCGCGCAGCGCGGTGGCGGCGGTGGCGTCGCCGGAGCGGTCGAGTTCGGCGCGGAAGCGGTCGACGAGCGCGCGTTCCCGGTCCCGCAGGTCGTCGAGGGCGATGCGCTCGGCCTCGGCGTCGGCGGCGAGCAGGGCGAGTTCGGCGGCACCGTCGACGAGCCGGGCCGCCGCGGCGGGTTCGGGCGGGCTCGGCCACGGTGCCGCGGCCCACAGGTCGGCCCAGCGTGCGGCCAGGGCCTCGGAGCGGGTGTCGAGCGCCGCCTGGTCGCGGGCGAAGCCGTCGAGGCGGGCCCGGTCGCGTTCGACGTCGACCTCGAGGCGGACGCGCCGCACGGACTCGCTCGCCTGCCGCCGGATCCGGTCGGCGAGGTCGTCGGCGTGCGCGACGGCCCGTTCGTAGGCGGCGGCGTCGGAGGGGGACGCGGCGGCGGGCGCCGCGCGCAGGGCCGCCCAGCGGGCGTCGCGGTCGGCGCGGGCCGTGCGCAGTTCGCCGTCGGTCGGCGGCGCGTCGCCGGACAGCAGGGCCGCGAGGTCGCGTTCGGCGGCGTCGAGCCGGTCGGCGGTCTCCTGGCGGCGGGCCGCGAGCGCATCGGTGTCGGAGCGCAACGCGTCGAGGGCGGCACGGTGTTCGTCGACCTGGTCGCGGGCGGGCACGGCCAGGCGTGTGAGGTCGGCGTCCGGCACGGTGTCGAGGTCGTGCCGCGCGCGGGCGGCCTGGATCTTCCCGGCGAGTTCGGCGACGCGGCGGTCGGCGCGGGCCAGGTCGGCAGCGAGACCTTCGGGCACGGACTTCAGCAGGGCGCGGAGGGCTTCCGCGTCGCCCGCCGACGGCGCGCCGGCGAGCCGGGTACGGGCCGCGTCGAGTCGGCCCTCGCGCTTCGCCCGTTGCTCCCGGGCTCCGGCCAACGCGGTTTCGCAGGCGGTCAGTTCCTGGCGCAGCGCGGCGATGCGGTCCTCGGTGCCCGCGGGCAGCTCGTACGCCTCGGGCGCGTCGATCGAGGCGCCGGGCCGCACCGACTCCAGCAGGTCGCGCGATCGCTGCCGGCTCGCCCACAGCTCCTCGTCGGCGTCACGCATCCGCTGTTCGGCGTCGCGCACCGCGCTGACCTCGGCGTACAGGGCCTCGATGAGGTCGGCGTGCGCGAGGTGCCCGGGGTCGGCGACGAGCGCGGCGAGTTCGGCCTCGGCCTCGGCGAGGGCGGCGCGATCGTGACCGGTGTCCTCGTGGGCCTTGCGGGAGCGGGCGGTGACGCGGTCGAGTTCGGCGACGACGTCGGCGGTGACGACCGGCCCCGAGCCGGCGACGGACGCGTGCCTGGCGAGCAGTTCGGCGCGCCGCACCAGCTGCGGCAGCGCCTGGCGGAGCGCCGCGAGCCGGGCCTGGCGGGCGCGGACGTCGCGCAGGTCGCGGGCGAGCCGCTCGTGCTCCTCCTCCGCCCTGGCGACCGCCTTCTCGGCGACCGCGAAGTCGCGCGGGTCGAGCTCGGATCCCTTGACCTCGCGGCGCAGTTCGCCGACGCGGGCGAGACCGGCGTTGATCTTGGGCTTGCGGCCGTTGCGCAGCCACAGTTCGCCGGACCGCTTGATCAGCTCGTCCTGCACCTCGGCGAGCCGGCTGCTGGACCGGGACTCGAAGAGCGCGCGCCCGACGTCGCCCTTGCCGTCGAGCAGGTCCTTTCCGCCGGCCCGCAGTTCGTCGTGGTCGAGGGCGAACACCCGGTGGAACTCGTCGGATCCGACGCCCGCGAGGACGCGCGTCAGCTCCGCCTCGGCGAGCGGCGTGCCGTCCGGCGCGCACAGCGAGTTCTTGCGGCGCTTGTGCCGGACGATCTCGGTGCCGGCGCCGCGCGCGTCGCGCAGCAGTCCGGCGAGCCGCAGTTCGGACAGCGCGTGGACGAAGCCGTACGGGCTGCGCTCGTGGATGCCGTACAGGAGCTGCCCGACGGCGTGCCGAGCGGTCGACTTGCCGGCCTCGTTGCGTCCGGCGACCACGTGCACGCCGGGTGCCGACAGGTCGAGCGTGCGGTCGGTGAAGCAGCCGAACGCGGCCAGGTCGAGCCGGTCGATCCTCACGCGGCACCTTCCTCGCCCGGTGTGCCGGGGCGGTTCGCGATTCCGGCCGGGTCGCCGCCGACCAGCGCGGTCAGCAGGTCGACGGCGTCGTCGAAGATCCGGGCGCGCCACTCCTCGTCGTCGACGCGGACGTCCTCGGCGTCGACGACCGCGCCGACGCCGCGCAGCCCGGGCAGCCCGCGGACGAGCCCCTCGAGCACCGCCGGGTCGGCGCCGACCGCGGACGCCGTGGCGCGCAGGTCGCCGACGAGCGCGCTGAGCGTGCCGCCGTCCTCGTGCACGGCGTGCGTGGTGGCGGCGCGCACCTTCTCGATCCACAGGCCGTCGAGTTCGCCCGCCGCGCCGCGGAGTTCGTTCTCGACGCGCTCGCGGTCGCGCCACAGCGCCTCGTGCGCGTCCGAGGGCCCGGTGAAGCTGACCCGCAGCGCGAGCGGCCGCCCGTCGGCGTCGCGTACGGCGGCGCGCATGGCCTCCTCGGCGAGGCCCAGCGCGGACTCCACGTCGGCGGCGCGGGAGGCGTCGATCTCGGCGTGGCCCCAGCGCACGACGTCGAGGTCGCGGTGCTCGACGGTCAGCCGGGGTCCGTCGGCGGTGATGAGGGTGGCGCCCTTGGGGCCGGTCTCGCGCGCGTGGCGGCCCTGGAGGTTGCCGGGGAAGACGATCCACGGGTCTCCGCGGCGGACCTCCTGCCGCGCGTGGATGTGGCCGAGCGCCCAGTAGTCGTAGCCGCGGGCGGTCAGGTCCTCGACGCGGCACGGCGCGTAGGTCTTGTGCCCTTCGGCGCCTTCGAGCGCGGTGTGCAGCAGCCCGATGTTGAGGTGGCCGTCCAGCGCCTTGGGGTAGGCGGCGGCCAGGTTGTCGGTGATGTCGCGCTCGGCGAAGCCCTGCCCGTGCACCGCGAGGCCGAGGTCGTCGTAGACGACGCTCTCGGGCTTGGCGGTCGAGAACCGGTGGACGTTGTCCGGCAGCCGCAGTTCGCGGGTGATCTTGCTCTGCGCGTCGTGGTTGCCCGCGACCATGCACACCTTGACGCCGGCTTCGCGCAGCCGCTGCATCTGGGCGGTGAAGAACAGCCCGGTGCGGTAGTCCTTCCAGTCGCCGTCGTACACGTCGCCCGCGAGCAGCACCGCGTCGACCGCCTCGTCGAGCGCGAGGTCGACGAGGTTGTGCAGCGCGCCGCGGACGGCGCTGCGGAACTCCTGCTCGGGTGCCCCGGGATAGCGCGACAGCCCGCGGAGCGGGCTGTCGATGTGCAGGTCGGCAGCGTGCAACAGCTTCATCCGGCCGCTGACCCTCCATCCGGGCGGTTGATCGGCAGATCACTCAGGATATGCCGTCGCTCGCCCGGGTGAGGGGCAGTTCACTTTCCGTAGGTGTATCCGTCCATCGGGGGGCCGGCGGCGCCGGGCGGCGGGAGGACGGAGGGCCGCGTCAGGACCTTGGTCTGCGGAGGCAGTTCAATGCGGGTGCCGGGAATCAGCAGGTCGGGGTCGGACCCGATGACGTCACGGTTGAACGTATAGAGGGCCGTCCAGCCGCCGGGGACGTTCTGCTTGCGGGCGATCGAGGAGAGCGTGTCGCCGGGCTGGACGACGTAGGTCGTGGTGATCGGCACGGAGTAGAGGTCGAGTTGGCGGGCGCATTGGGGCCAGGCGTCCCAGCCCTGCATGCGCACGATCTTCTCGGCGACGGTGATCTGCTCGCGGCGGGTCGCCTGGTTGGGGAGCTTGGCGTAGGCCTGGCCGCCGGCCTCGTCCCAGGTCGAGGGCAGGATTTGTAAGCCGCCGTAGTAGCCGTTGCCGGAGTCGATGTTCCAGCGTTGGCTGCTCTCGCACATGGCGAGCCGGTCCCATGTGGTGTCGGAGACGGCGACGGCGGGGGCGGCGGTGAGCAGCCCGGCCAGCAGGGAGAGCGCGGCAAGGACGGTGGCGTACGCCGATGATCGGACAATCGTTCGGTACATGGGGCCAGACGCTAGGCAGCCGGGTATACCTTTTCCGACATTCGACGCAAAACCACGCCGCACGCTCACCCTGTCGGGTCAGCCGTTGATACCGCCGATCAGATCGGACGGAAGGTCGAGTCCGCTCGGGATCAGGCCGGTCGGCAGGATTCCGCTCGGCAGCCCGCCGGGCAACTGCGGTCCCCCGCTCGGGTTGTTCGACTTGCCGGGCTTGCCGTCGCCGCCGTCGTCCTTGGTGGCCAGGATCACGCCGGTCACGATCGCCGCGACCAGGATGAGCGCCACGACGAGCGCCACGAGCGGGTTGCGGCCGGACCGGGACGGCGAGGGCGGCGCGGGCGGGTAGGCGTCGTACTGGTCGTCCTGATACGGCTGTTGGTTGCCGTACTGCTGGTTGCCGTACTGCTGCCCACCGGGTTGCTGCCCGCCCTGGTAAGGCTGCTGGCCGTAACCGCCCTGCGGGTACTGGGAGCCGCCGCCGTATTGGGGGCCGCCGTACTGCTGACCGCCTTGGCCGCTGCCGTACTGGCCGCCGGAGTCGGGCGGGTTCCCGTAGGGTCCCGGGCCTCCGTACGGCGGTTCCTGGTTCGACACGTCCCACTCCCCCCAACGGCGGCGGGTCCGGCACGGCGTCTCGGCGGTCCGCGACCGCCTTGCGCGCTGCGCGCTTCCCGATCCTTCATGCTGTCACGAACGAGGGCTCACCGCCGGGGAAAAGCCTGCGTCGGTACCGTTGTGCCGGTGACTGACCTGACGCCGCGTCGGATCGGGGCCGTGCAGGTCGGCGGCCCCGCGACGGCCGCCTTCGCAGCGGTCGCGGCGGCCGCCGCGGTACTGCTGTCGCCGCCCGGGCGGGCCGCGCTCGACGCGGCGCCGCTGGTGCTCGCGGCCGTGCTGCTCGGCACGGCGGCACTCGCGCTCCCCGACCGGCCGCGGCGCGTCCCCGAGACCGTGCGCGGTGCGGCGGTCGGCGTGGCCGCGGTGTTCGACCCGGTCGCGCTCGCGCTCGTCCCGCTGCTGTGGCTGACCGGGCGGCGGCGCGGAACGGTGGCGGCGGGCGCTGTCGCGGCGGTGCTGTTGGGTCCCACGCTGGCCGCCGGCGGCTTGCCGTCGTCGTCGTGGCGACCGCTCCTGACGGACAGTTACATCCCTGGTGACGATCCGGACGCGTCGCTGCGCGGCATGTTGCTGCGCGTCGCCGGCCCGTACGCCCACGGGATCATGGGCGCCGACACCCCGGCGATGAGCGTCGGCGCTGCGCTGCTGGGCCTTGCCGTCCTGGTGCTCGCACTGCCGCGCGCGGCGCGCTGGTACGCCGACGGGCAGCCGGTGCTGGCGGTCGCGGTCGCGGCGTGCGCGGGAGCCGTGGTGCTGCCGGTCTCCTGGACGTACGAACTGCTGTGGCTGCCCCTTGCCTTGGCCGGCCGGCTCGGGCGCCGCCCTGAGGAGCGCTGGGTGTGGCCCGCGCTCGTCGTGGTGGCGGCCGCCGTACCCCGCGACGCGATCGACCCCCGCATCGACACGCTCCTGTCGACGGCCGCGGGCAACGTGCCGACGCTCGTGCTCCTGGCCGCCGCCTGCGCGCTGCCGTTCCGCAACCGCACCGATCCGCACTGGGACGTCCACCGCGCGCCGCCCCCGGCACTCCCCCAGGGCCGCCGCGCGCTGCTGCCCGCCGCCGCGCGGCCGCTCACCCGGCCGAACCTGCTGCTCGAACTGCTGCTGATCCGCGCCGGCTACTGGGTCTACCAGAACATCCGCGGCGACCTGCGCGAGAGCATCCCGCACCAGCGCGAGCAGGCCACCGACAACGCGCGGACGATCGTCCGGATCGAGGAGTTCCTGCACATCGACGTCGAGGCGGCGGTCAACCGCCTCGCGCTCAGGTCGCACGGGCTGTTCCGGCTGATGCAGGACTACTACCGCGAAATGCACTACACCGTCCCGGTGCTGGTGCTGGCGTGGCTCTATATGCGGCACCCCACGCGCTACCGCACCGCGCGCACCGTGCTCGCGCTGACGACCGGCCTCGCGCTGGTCGGGTTCTGGCTGTTCCCGCTGTGCCCGCCGCGGCTGTACCCCGGCAGCGGCCTGATCTCGTCGCTCCCGGGCAGCCCGCCGAACTACATCTTCGCGACCAACCTCATCAACAAATACGCGGCGATGCCGTCGCTGCACATCGGGTGGGCGCTGTGGTGCGCGGTCACCGTCGCGTGCGTCGTGCGGCAGCGGTGGGTCAAGGCCGCCGTGTTCGCGTACCCGACGGCGACACTGTTCGTGGTCGTCGGCACCGCGAACCACTGGGTGCTGGACGGGGTCGGCGCGGCCGTCGCGCTCGGCGTCGCCGTGCTCGGCCAGCGGGCCCTGACGGGGCGGCGACTACGCGACCACGTACCGGCGTTCCTCGCCCGGCTCGGGACCGCGCCGGCGAACGGACAAGGCCGACCTCAGACGCTTCCCGCCCGCCCGGTCATTCCTTGGGCAACTTTTTGACCAGCAGCTCGAACTCGAGGTCCGCCACCTGCGGGACGCCGAAGCGCTCGTCGCCGTACGGGAAGGGCGACATCTTCCCGGTCTGCGCGTAACCGCGGCGCACGTACCAGGCGATGAGCTCGGACCGCTGCTTGATCACCGTCATGTGCATCTCGGCCGCGCCCCACTCGCGGGCCGCGGCGCGCTCGGCCTCGGCGAGCACCTCGCGGCCGAGTCCGCCGCCCTGGGCGGTCGGGTCGACGGCGAACATGCCGAAGTAGACGACGGCGTCGGCGCGGCGCTCCAGCTGGCAACACGCGACCAGTTCGCCGCCGCGCTCGGCGACGAGCATGCGGCTCTCCGCACCGGTCACGACCTGGGCGACACCGTCGGCGTCGGTGCGCTGTCCGTGCAGCAGGTCCGCCTCGGTCGTCCAGCCGGTCCGGCTGGTGTCGCCGCGGTACGCGGACTCGACCAGCGTCACGAGCGCCGGGATGTCCGCCGATGTCGCGCTACGGAACGAAAGCTGCTGCACGGCCTGTCCTCCTGCGGTCTTTGCCCGTCCTTTGGCACTGTTTGACGTGCTTGCGGGCCCCCGCGGGCATGGATTCCGCGGCAACGACCCGCCTGGTTGAGAATACGTGGAACGCCGGGTCCGGTCGGAGCTCGGCTTTTCGATCCGAACCTGCGGTGACATGGTGTCTGGAGCGCTAAACCCGGATGGACCGCGCCTTTACGGGCGGTCACGACGACGAGAAAAGCACGCAAAAACGGCGTAAAACCGCACGGAACCACCTGGAGATTCAGCAGATGAATCGGACGGGGGGCTGGAACCTCTCCGACATGCGGCGGCCCAGGATCCCCCTGGCACCGGCGCTGCTCTGGCTCCTCGCGGCCGTGCTGGCGGTCCGTCAGGCCGCGCACACGCTGAGCCTGCCGCCGGAGCGCCGCCTCACCGACCTGGAGACGTGGCTGGGCACGGACGGCGTCCTGCACCTGCCGGGTTCGCTGTACGACGGGGACGCCCACGGCAAGCCGTTCTCGGGCACGCCGTTCGCGGGCCTGGTGCTGCGGCCGTTCACGAGCGCGGCCGAGGAGACCCTCGGTGTGCTGTGGACGATAGGGACACTGCTGATCGTCGCCGCGGTCGGCGTGCTCGTCGCGCGCAGCGTCACCGCGACGTCCAGCCGACGGGCGCGGCTGCTGGCCGCTCCGGTGCTGATCTCGCTGATGGTCGTCTCGTTGCCGGTACGCGGCACGCTCAGCCTGGGGCAGCTCAGCCTGCTTCCGGTGCTGCTGGTGCTGCCGGCCTGCCTGGCGCGCGAGCCGGGACGCGGCGCGGGCGTCGCGGCGGGCCTCGCGATGGCGCTGCAGCCGGTGATGCTGCTGTTCGCGCCGTTCCTGTGGCTGACCGGCAAGCGGACCGCCGCGCTCACCTCCGCCGGGACCTTCGCGGCCGGCACGGCGCTGGCGTGGGCCGCGCTGCCGAAGGACTCGCTGGCGTACTGGGTGCACCACGTCGCGGGCGCGGGCCTCGAGCGCGCGCCCGACGCGCTGGCCAACCAGTCGCTGCACGGCCTGCTGCTGCGGGCCGGGCTGCACGGGGCCGCCGAGTACACGGCGCTGGCCGTCCTGGCGCTGCCGCTGCTGTGGTTCGGCACGCGCCGCGCCGTGGCGTACGCGCGCGACGGCCAGGCGGTGCTGGGCGCCGTGCTGGTGGGCTGCGTCGTCGTCGCGGTCTCGCCGGTGTCGTGGCAGCACCAGCAGCTGTGGATTTTGCTCGCGGCGGCGGGGCGGCTCGGCAAGGGGCGCTCCGACCGGCTGGTGTGGCCGTTGATAGTGGCCGCCGTGATGCTGTTCGACAGCGAGCAGCTGCTGCCCGGCAGGCTGCACGCGGTGCGGATGATCGCCGACAACGCCCCGCTGATCCTGGCGGTCGCGGCGGCCGTCGCGGTGCCGTTCCTCGTGCGCGGATCGGCCGACTGGGTCGCGACGACTCCGGAGCTGGCGCCGAACGAGCGCGCGCCGGGGCGGCGGATCCCGCTGCTGCCGCGCACGCTGCGCGTCCTGTCGCGGCCGAACCTCTTCCTGGAGCTGATCCTCATAAGGGTCGGCTACTCCTTCTACTCCTTCATCCGCGCGTCCGTGCCGGACCAGCGGGCGACGGCCGAGTCGCACGGGCGCGACGTCATCGGGCTGGAGCGGTTCCTCCACATCGACGTCGAGCACGCGCTGAACCACCTCGCGGCGAGGACCGACTGGCTGAAGGCGTTCACCGGGTTCTTCTACGAGACGTTCCACTTCCTGGTGCCGCTCAGCCTGCTGGCGTGGCTGTACATAAAGCGTCCGGCGCAGTACCGGTCGGCGCGCACGGTGCTGTGCGTCGGGACGGCGACCGGTCTGATCGGGTTCTGGCTGTACCCGCTCGCGCCGCCGCGGCTCATGCCGGGGTTCGACTACATCGACACCGCGCACGGCGTGCAGGACCTCAACAACCCGGACTTCGGGGCGCTGACCAAGCTGTCGAACCAGTACGCGGCGATGCCGTCGCTGCACGTCGGCTGGGCGCTGTGGTGCGGGCTGGTGATCTTCGCGCTGGCGCCGTACCTGTGGATGCGGCTGGCGGGCCTGCTGTACCCGTTGACGACGACGTTCGTGGTGATGGCGACCGCCAACCACTACATCCTCGACGCGGTCGGCGGGGTCGCGGTGATCACGATCGGCTTCGCGGTGCAGTACGCGCTGACGGGGCGGAGCGCGTTCGCGGCGCCGGACGACACGATGCCGCCGAAGCCCCCCGAACAGGACAATCAACCCATTAGCCGCAAGCTTCTCTTTGCACGCCAAACACGGTGACGCGCCTAGGTATTGCCAAGGCTTTGCCCGTTTCGCCCGCAACCACCCGCGCGGTCGAGCGGTAGTCACGGTGGACCGGCGCCGGGCCCGCGCCCGGCCGTCCGGTGTCCCACCGTCTCGACCGCGAGGAGCACGATGACGCACATCACGCGACGCGTCGCCCAGACCGCCCTGCTGATCGCCGCGGTGGGGGCGGCGCCCCTGCTGGGCGCCGCGACCGCGCACGCGGAGTCGCCGCTGGGCGGCATCGGCGGACTGAACGGCCTGAGCACGCCCGACGCGTCGACCGTGACGAACACGCTCCCCGCGGCGGCCGACGCGGTCGGCAAGACCGCCAACCCGGCCAAGCCCCCCGCCGCCAAGCCCGGCCCCGCGGTCCAGGCCCCGGCGGCGCAGGCCCCGGCCGTCCAGCCGCCCGCCGCGCAGACCCCGGCGCAGAGCCCCGCCGGGCACGCTCCGGCCGCCCAGCCACCCACCGTGCAGACCGCCCCCGGCGCCGCCGCCGGTCCCGTGACGCCGTCCGCCCAGGTCAACGCCCCGCTCGAGCCCCCGGCGGCCGCGAAGAACGCGCTGCCGGGCCTCGGCGCCCTGCCGCTCTGACGGAGACACACCCGAGAGGCCTTCCTCTTCCTTCCTCTTCCTTCTTCTTCCTTCACGAAGACGCCGCGGTCCGGCGCCTCCCCCCCAAGGGGGGCGCCGGACCGCGGCGCGTCGGGGGCCGAGCGGCGGG
>NZ_JASAOI010000071.1 GCF_029953285.1 Yinghuangia seranimata
CCCTCCCACTCCCACCCCGCCCCCGGCCGGCCCCGCCCCGCCCCCGGGGGGGGGGCGCCCCCCCCCGGGGCGCGTCGGGGGCCGAGCGGCGCGCGCCCGCGGGGGCGCGCGCTTCCGTGCGCCGAAAATCAGTTGCAACCCTCCGTTCGTCGGGTGCGTCGTAATCTCCGGCCGCTTGGTTCCCGGCGAGCCCCCAAGCGGTGTCCGTGCACAGGGGGTGCACGGTGGGGGTGGAGGCGCGCTGCTCTCCAGGCCACGGCATATGGGGGAGAATGTCCGCAATGGTGCCAACCAGGGATCTGCTTCAGTCCGAGTACAGACCCCGACACCTGCTCCGTCCGGCGTATGCGGCATCCTCCTTGCGGACGATGTCACGTCCGCCTGTGTGCTCACGAGCGGAGGCCGTCCGGCGGCCTACGCTCGGTAGGTCCACGACCGTACGGACAAATCCCCCGGACGGGCCGGTAAACCGCGCCGCGTACCGGGCATTCGCCTGCAACCACGCGCGCACCGAGGAGCCGTCCCGCATGAACCTCATCCAGCCTCAGGGCGGGTGGGTCAGCCTTCCCGCCGCCGATGCCGCGGGAGCCGTCCGTGTGATGGCGGTGACCTCGTGAGCAGCGGAACCGGCAAGACCGCGGCGGACGCGCCGACCAGGCAGGAGCGGGTGCAGCACATCGCCGCCCGCGTCCTCATCTGGTACCTGCGCATCGTCGCGGCGTTCGACCTCTTCGCGGCCATCTCCGTGCCGCTGCGCACGCGCGTCCGCCGGCACGACACCGGCGAGTTCTTCACGCCGTTCCTCCTGACCACCAGCTTCACGACGGCGGCGCTGGCGATCTTCCTCGCCGTCATGCTCAACCGCCGCAAGCGGGCCGCGTGGGTGTTCACCGCGATCCTGCTGATCCCGACGTTCACGCTGTACGTCCTGGCCGTGACGATCGACCCCGACTTCCGCCGCCACGCGTTCAACTGGATCTCGACCGGCATCACGCTGATCCCGGTCCTCGCCCTGGCGATCGGCCGCCGCGAGTTCTACGCCCGCGGTGAGCGCGGCAACGTCGTGAAGGCCGGCGTCGTGCTGCTCGGCGGCCTCGCGGTCGCCGTGGTGCTGGGCGCCACCCTGGTCTCGCTGACCGACAAGATCGGCGAGGCGAGCATGGGCGAGAAGATCCACTACGCGGTGCTGCGCGTGTTCACGCTGGCCCGGGACGACCAGTTCGACAACATCGCGGTGCCGCGGGCGACGGACATCGTCATCAACATCGCCGCGCTGGCGCTCTTCCTGCTGGTGCTCTACGTGCTGTTCCGTGCCCCGAAGGGCACCGAGCTGCTGGGCCCGGACGACGAGGTCAAGCTGCGCGAGCTGCTCGACAAGTGGGGCGAGCGCGACTCGCTGGGCTACTTCGCGCTGCGCCGCGACAAGGCCGTCATGTGGTCGCCGAGCGGCAAGTCGGCGGTCGCGTACCGCGTGGTCGGCGGGGTGTCGCTGGCGTCGGGCGACCCGATCGGCGACCCGGAGGCGTGGCCGGGCGCGATCGAGCCGTGGCTGGAGGAGGCCCGCGAGAACGCGTGGGTCCCGGCGGTCATGGGCGCGAGCGAGGAGGCCGGCACGATCTACGCCCGGCACGGGCTGGACGCGCTGGAGCTGGGCGACGAGGCGATCGTCGAGGTCTCGGAGTTCACGCTGGACGGCCGCGCGATGCGCGTGGTCCGGCAGGCGTACAACCGGGTCAAGCGGGCCGGCTACACGACGCGCATAAGGCGGCACGAGGACATCCCGATAGCGGAGATGAGCGAGCTGCTGGACCTGGCCGACCACTGGCGGGACGGCGAGACCGAGCGCGGCTTCTCGATGGCGCTGGGCCGGCTCGGCGACCCGGACGACGGCCGCTGCGTGATGGTCGAGTGCACCGACGCCGACGGCAAGCTGCGCGCGCTGCTGAGCTTCGTGCCGTGGGGCCCGCACGGGATCTCGCTGGACCTGATGCGCCGCGACCGCGAGTCGGAGAACGGCCTGCTGGAGTTCATGGTCCTGGACGTGATCAGCCAGGCCAAGCAGCACGACGTCGAGCAGATCTCGCTGAACTTCGCGATGTTCCGGTCGGTGTTCGAGCGCGGCTCGAAGCTGGGCGCCGGCCCGGTGCTGCGGCTGTGGAAGGCCGTCCTGACGTTCTTCTCGCGGTGGTGGCAGATCGAGTCGCTGTACCGGGCGAACGCGAAGTACCGGCCGATCTGGGAGCCGCGCTACCTGTGCTTCCGCAAGGCGAGCGAACTGCCGCGCATCGGCCTCGCGTCGGCGCGCGCCGAGGGCTTCCTGGAGGCGCCGAGCCTGCCGTCGCTGTTCCGGCGCCGGCACGCCGAGCGGGTCGCGGAGATGGCGAAGCACCAGCAGGCCGCCGCCGCGGAGGCGAAGGCGAAGGCGAAGGCCGACGAGAAGCACACCGTCGACCACTGAGCCGGCGGCCTTCGGGCCGTTGCCCGGCGGGCACATACACGGAAGGGCTCCGGCGCACCTGGTGCGCCGGAGCCCTTCGCCGTGTCGGGGAGACCCGGCTCAGACCAGCTTCTTGATCTCGCCGGACGCGCGGTAGAAGCCGCCCTGCGCCGACTCGCGCACCGCCTCGACGACGTAGCGGACGCCGACCTCGCGGACGTTCTTGGGGAACTGGACGTTCCAGTCGGCGTGGTAGCCGGCGGACACGACGTGCACGCGCGCCTTGCCGCCGACGCTGACGCACTCGACGACGACGCCGGTGCCCGCGTCGCTGGTGGTCTCGACGTCGGTGGTGGGCCGGACGGCGTCCAGCGACGCCAGCTTGACGTCCTTGACCTGCGGAACAGTGCCCTGCTCGGCTGCGTGGATCGCGGCCTCGCTGACGTCGACGCACGCGAGCTGCCCCTGGTTGGTCACCAGGTACAGGCGCTCGTCGTGGTACTGCATCGAGAACGCCGAGCCGCAGCCGGTGCCGAGCTTCCACAGCCGCTTGCCGGACTCGTCGAAGCAGTAGACGGACGCGGAGCTGTCGCCGGCGAACACGTACCGCCCGTTCTCCGCGGTCGCGCAGCTGAAGACCGAGCCGTCGCAGTCGTAGGTGGCGATCATCACGCCGTCGTTCTTGCGGATGCGGTGCACCTTGTTGCCGGAGGTGCCGGCGTAGACGTCGTCCTTCTCCTGCCAGCCGAACAGCACCGAGCCCTTGGTCCTGGTGCGCCACTTGCTGGTGCCGTCGGCGGAGAACTTCTCCACGCCGGCCGAGTGGCCGTGGTAGACGCCGTCGCCGTCGACGCGGACCATCCACGCGCCGGTGCCCTCGCCGTTCGCGGCCCACAGGGACTCGTCCTCGTGGTCGATCGTGGTGATGCCGCCGTTCCGGTCGGACACGCCGAGGGTGCCGTCGCTGATGTCGAGCCAGTAGATGTCGATGTTCTCGGCGATCTCGTAGGCGACGCGCGGGGCCTTGCCGCCGATGTCGTAGACGTTGCCGTCGTCGCAGCCTGCGTAGATCCAGGACTCGTCGCCGACGATGCACTTGACGCCGTCTGGCAGCTGGTAGCGGTTGGTGACCTCGCCCTCGTGGGTGAGCGTCCACACGTCGCCGCGCTCGTTGCCGACCATCGCGCGGTGCTCGTCGACGAAGACGCCGAACGCCGCGGAGCCGGAGTCGTACTTCCACAGCACGGGGGCGCGCTTGACGGCGGCCGACGCGCGCCTGGAGGTCGAGGACGACGACGAAGACGACACGGGGATGGCGCGGCGGGTGACCGTGCGGCGCTTGCGGACGCCGCGGACCGCTTCCTCGTAGCCCTTGCGCCGCTTCTCGGCGGCCTTCTTCGCCGCGGCCGCGGCGGCCTTCTCGGGCGTCGGGTACGGCGTCGTGGTGGCCTTGCCCGGGTCGCCGATGCGGCCGTAGGTGATCGTCACGTCGGAGCCGGCGACCACGACCTCGTAGAACTTGTGCGAGCCGCCGCCGTCCTCGGACAGTTCCAGGTACGTCGTGCTGTCGGCCATCGCGGGATACTCCTCGACCAGGGGAAGTTTGGTGGGGCGCACTCAAGTTGACGTTGCGTCATGAGGTGCGGCGACACCACGAAGACTATGCGGCCGAGCCGACAGCCGCTGAGGTACCGGTGGTCGTACGGACGCACTACTCCCGAAGGCCGCCACGGCTACTCCAGGCGGAGGACGGCGGTCCGGATCGGCCGTCCTCGCGGACGACGTTTCAGGTCTGTGGTGACGGTTAGTCTCCGGGCATTCCCGATGATCGGAGAGGTTGTGACCGCGCAAGCCTTCGCACCCCAGTGGCCGGCCGCTCTGGGCGCGCGTCCCGCCGGTGAGCGTCTGGAGCGGGTCCGCCGTTCCCCGCACTTCGTCGACGGCGCGTTCCGCAACCCGGTGCCGACCAGCCGGGCGACGGACGGCGCGCTGCGGCTGATGCTGCGCCAGGTGCGCGAGGCCGCCGGTCTGCGGCGGCCGGCCGGGGAGATCCCGCTGGTGTGGCGTACGGCGTCGGACTACGCGGACGGGCCCGAGTCGGGGCTGCGGGCGACGTGGCTGGGGCACGCGACGGTGCTGGTCGAGATCGACGGGCGGCGGGTGCTGTTCGACCCGGTGTGGAGCACGCGGTGCTCGCCGTCGGCGGCGTTCGGCCCGGCGCGGCTGCACGCGCTGCCGCTGCGGTTCACCGAACTGCCGTACCTCGACGCGGTCGTGATCTCGCACGACCACTACGACCACCTGGACATGGCGACGGTGAAGGCGCTCGCGCGCCGGGACACGCAGTTCGCGGTGCCGCTGGGGCTCGGCGCGCACCTGGCGCGCTGGGGTGTGCCGGAGGAGCGGATCACCGAGCTGGACTGGCACGAGACCACCGAGATCGCGGGGCTGGAGTTCACCGCGACGCCCGCACGGCACTACTGCAACCGCGGCGCGCGGGTGCTGGGCACGGTGCTGTGGGCGTCCTGGGTGGTGGCGGGCGCGCAGCACCGGGTCTTCCACAGCGGGGACACCGGGTACTTCCCGGGGTTCGTCGACATCGGGGACGCGTACGGGCCGTTCGACCTGACGATGATCCAGACCGGGGCGTACGGCGACGCGTGGCCGGAGGTGCACCTGAACCCGGAGGAGGCGGTGCAGGCGCACCTCGACCTGACGGGCGCGGTCATGCTGCCGATCCACTGGGGGACGTTCGACCTGGCGCCGCACCCGTGGCACGCGCCGGTCGAGCGCGCGCTCGCGGAGGCGGCGCGGCGCGGGGCGCGGGTCGTGGTGCCGAAGCCGGGCGAGTTCGTCGAGCCCGAGCTCAAGCGGGACCCGGAGGACTGGTGGCGCGCGCTGGCCCCGGCGAAGGAGGCCTGCGCGGCGCGCCGGGACGTGGACACGCCACCGGCGGAGCCCGAGGTGGAGCCGGAGCTGGTGGCCCCGTAGCGGCGACCTGTTCGGCCGCCGCTACGGGCCCGTCCTCATACGTGCCAGGCGTCCAGCCGTGCCCCGCGCGGGAACACCACGACCGGGACCTGTGCCGCGCGGATGATCTTCAGGGACACGTCGCCGACGAACACCCGGGTCAGCGGCCCCGCGTCGCTCACCGAGACCACCAGCGCCTCGTCGACCCAGTCGACCGCGGAGAGCGCGCCCGGCACGTCGTCGCCCTCGGCGAGTTCGCAGGCCGCCGGCGCGTGCGACCCCAGGGCGTCGGCGGCGGCCTCGAGGTCGGCGGTCAGCTGGTCGCGCACGCTCTGGAGCATCTGCTCGTCGACGCCGTGGTGCTGTTTGCCGGAGTGCAGCCGCCGGGGCCGCGCGAGCACGGTCAGCAGCCGTAGTTCGGTGTCGAGGCGGTCGCGCAGCATGCGGCCGCAGGTCAGCGTCGCGACGGAGCGCGCCGAGCGGTGGAAGGCCAGCGTGGTGCGGGTCAGCCGGTACGGCACGGACGCCGCGAACCCGGCCGGGGCCAGCGCGACCGGCACCGGCGAGCCGTGCAGCAACTGGTCGGCGGTGCTGCCGACGGCGACCCGCCCGGACCGGCCGCCGGGCGCGGAGCCGATGACGGCCATCGCGGCGCCGCGCATCTCGGCGAGTTCGCCGAGGCCGCGGCCGCTGCCCCGGTGGGCGTGCACGGCGGTGTCGTACGGCACTTCGGGCGCGACCACGGCGAGCCTGCGGGCCGCGCCGTCGAGCACCTCGGCGGCTTCGGCGCGCAGGTAGCCGGACCATTCGGCGTCCACGGCCCCGACACCGGTGCCGGGCAGGCTCTCGGGCTGGACGTAGGTGAGTGTGAGGCCGGCGCCCATCTGCCGGGCCAGCACTCCGGCGAGGGCCACGGCGTCGTCGCCGCGTTCGTCGGGCATACAGCCGACGACGATGCGCATCCCGGTCACGATCTCGGCTCCCTCTCACCGGCGTCGGAGTTCCATGCCTGCGGTCCCGTGGCGTCGCGCCATCGGGAGTGCCGGTAGCCGTAGAGCGCGTACACAAGGCCGCCGACCGCGAGCCAACCGACGAAAACCAGCCATGTCTTCCGGTCCAGCTCGGAGATCAGATAGGCGCAGAAGCCGACGCCGGCGATCGGGGTGATCGGGAACAGCGGAGTGCTGAAGCTGCGCGGAAGGTCGGGGCGGGTGCGGCGGAGCACGATGACGCCGACGTTGACGATCGCGAACGCGAACAGGGTTCCGATGCTGGTGGCTTCGGCGAGGTACTTGAGCGGGAAGATCGCGGCGATGGTCGCCACGAACGCGCCGGTGATCAGCGTGTTGGCGATCGGGCTCTGCGTGCGGCGGTCGACCTTCGCGAACACCGGCGGGAGCAGGCCGTCGCGGGCCATCGCGAACAGGATGCGGGTCTGGCCGTACAGCACGGTCAGCACGACCGAGGCGATGGAGATGATCGCGCCGAGCGACAGGATCGTCGAGGCCCACGAGCCGCCGGTCACGTTGTTGACGATGGTCGCGAGGGTGGCCTCGGCGCCCTCGAAGTCGGTCCAGGGCATCGCGCCGAGGGCGGCCAGGGCGACCACGACGTACACGACGGTGACGATGATGAGCGACAGCAGGATCGCCAACGGGAGGTCCCGGCGCGGGTTCTTGGCCTCCTCACCCGCCGTCGAGGCGGCGTCGAAGCCGATATAGGAGAAGAACACCTGCGACGCGCCGGAGCTGATGCCGGCCCAGCCCAGCGGCGCGAACGGCGAGAGGTTGCCGGCGTCGAACGCGGTGAACGCGATGGCGCAGAAGAACGCCAGCGTGGCCAGCTTGATGAACACCATGATGGTGTTCGCCTTCGCGCTCTCCGACACGCCGCGCACCAGCAGCAGCGTCGCGAGCGCGACCACGATGACGGCCGGGATGTTGATGACGCCGCCGCTCTCGCCGGGCGGATTGCTGATCGCGGCCGGAAGGGTGACGCCGAACGCCGAGTCGAGCAGTTCGTTGACGTACTGGCCCCATCCGACGGCGACCGCCGAGATCGAGACGCCGTACTCGAGCAGCAGGCACCAGCCGCAGACCCAGGCGATGCCTTCGCCGAGGGTGGCGTAGGCGTACGAGTAGGAGGAGCCGGAGACCGGGATGGTTCCGGCGAGTTCGGCGTACGACAGGGCCGAGAACAGTGCGGTAATGGCCGCCAGGACGAAGGAGAGCACGACGGCGGGGCCGGCCTTGGGGACCGCCTCGCTGAGAACGACGAAGATGCCGGTGCCGAGGGTCGCGCCGACGCTGAAGAAGGTCAGCGTGAGCAAGCCCATAGTCCGCTTGAGCCCCGTGCCCTCGCTGCCGTCGACCCCGCCGTGGCCGCTCTCCGCGAGGATCGCGTCGACCGGCTTGGTGCGCAGGACGCCCAGGCGGGGCGCGTGATCGTGAGCGGACATCCGACCTCCTTCGCGGGGGTCTTCGCGCCCCTCGACGGACATTGCCCCGGTTGATCGGCTTTTTCACGGAATCAGACCTATTTGATGGCATATTTTCCCCAGGGAGGAGGGAGGGTCGTGCCGCGCGAACCGTCGATCCACGGCCGAAGCACGGCCGAAGTACGCCTACGCGGCGGCGTTCAGGCGTAGCATCGGGCGCGTCACCAACCCTGCCGCCACAGGTCCCGTCCGTCCGACCAACCGACCGCACACGCGCATGACCGTCCGTCCGCGGTTCCGCGCGCCGGGAGAGCAACCGGTACACACCTGAGGAGGCCCCTGGTGACCAAGGGCGTCAACCCGCCCCTGTTCACGGTGCGGGTCACCGTCCCCGCGCCCGACAGGGCGCGTGTCCACGTGGGCGGTGAGATCGACATGGACAGCGGCCCGCGCATCGAAAGTCTGATGGCCCGCCAGATCGCGGACGGGCGCGTGCGGATCGAGGTCGACCTCGGTGCCGTGGAGTTCATGGACTCCAGCGGCATCCACATGCTTTTACGCGTCCGCAGGCGCGCCCAGGAGGCGGGCGGACGCCTCGACCTGCTGGCCGCCGGCCCGCGCGTCGTCCGGCTGCTGGAGGTCACCGGCCTCACCGAGATCCTCCCGGTGCCGCGCCGCGTCGTACCGGCCCTCGACGCCGAACCCGGCGTCGCCACGGGCTCGTACACGTGGAACCTCCGCACCGACGCGTGGTGGTGGTCGCCGGAGACCTTCCGGATCCTCGGCCTCGCCCCGGACAGCGTGCGGCCGACCACCCGCCTGATGCTCTCGCTCCGACACCCGGACGACGCCCTCCCACCGCTCGCCGCGGCGGCCCCGCCCGCGCCCCCGGAGGCCTTCACGGGAGGCCGCGTCGACGGCGAACCGTTCACGTCCCGGCACCGCCTCCTGCTGGCCGACGGGACGACCCGCACGGTGGCCGTGGTCGGCGAAGTGACCATGGACCAACACGGCGAGCCCCTGCAGATGACGGGCTTCTTCGTGGACGTAACCCGCGACGGCAAGACCCGCCCCGAAGCCTGACCGCCTGCCGTCGGGCCCGCGCCCCCCCCCACGGGCCCCCGGCCCGCCCCCGGCCACCGCCGGGGCCGGG
>NZ_JASAOI010000072.1 GCF_029953285.1 Yinghuangia seranimata
CCCCCCACGCCGCCCCCCGGGCGGCCGGCCCGCCCCCCCCCACACGGCCCGCGGGCCCGACGCCTGCACACGGCGGCTCAGGGCTCACGCGGCCAATCCAGCTGCGCCGCGGAACACCTAGCGGCCCAGGCGTCACCGCACGGCGGAGGAACTGCATACAGAGCGCCAGCCGTCTGCGCCAGGTTGGTTGCTCGTCGCCTCGTCGGGCGTAGGGCAGGCAGTCCGCGGGCCGGTGGGCGGGCGGCATGTGCATGCGTGCGTGCCGCAGACTGGGGGCTCCTGTTGCGCGGCTGTGCGGCAGGTTTCCCGACTGGGCAGGAGTGCGTGTGGACGTCGAACGGTTCGCCATGCTCGTCGGCGAGCGGTTGCGGCGGCCTCGGCGGAATGAGCGGCGGTCGCGGGGGGAGCGGCTTGCTGATGCGCTTGAGGCGTTGGTGCGGTCGGGGGATCTGCTGCCCGAGACGCGGTTGCCGTCGGAGCGGGCGCTGGGGGTCGCGCTCGGTGTGAGCCGTGGGACCGTTGCGTCCGCTCTTGACCAGCTCGCGGCGGAGGGGCTCGTCGAGCGGCGGCACGGGAGTGGGACTTATGTGCGGGCGGTTGAGGCCACCGACCCGCGGGGCGAGGACGCGGGTCCGGTCGGCGCCGCTGCGGAGCCCGTCGGGGCGGGCGCGGTGCCCGAGCCGATCTTTCGGCGGTGGTTGCGTGAGGGCACGGTCGTCGTGGATCTGGCGAAGTCCGTCGTGCCCGACGCGTCGTTGCTGCCGCGGCTGGATCTCGCCGTCGAGGACCTGCTCGACGTTCATCCGGCCGACGGGTACGGCCATCTGGGCGATGACCGGCTGCGTGAGTTGCTGGCCGTCGAGGCGGCGCCCGGTACCGCTCCGCCCGAGCGCCTGTTGGTGACGTCCGGCGCGCAGCAGGGCCTGCACCTGGTGGCCGACGCGCTGCTCGAGCCCGGTGACCGGGTGCTGGTCGAGGAGGTCACGTACCCGGGCATGCTCGCCGCCGTCGCGCGGTTCGGCGGGGTGCCGGTGGCGGTGCCCTCCGACCGGCACGGGTTCCTTCCGGACGCGTTCGCCGACGCGGTGGCGCGCCACCGTCCCGTGTTCGCGTTCGCGATGCCGGTGCACAACCCGACGGGTGCCGTCGCCGCCGAGCGTCGGATGCGGGCGCTCGCCGCCGCGGCCCGCGACGGCGGCACGCTGCTGGTCGAGGACCGTACGCTCGCCGACCTGGTGCTGCCGCCGCACACCGGACCCGCCCCGTCCGCGGCGCCGTACGCGCCGGAGGCGACGGTGTGCGTCGGTTCGTTGTCGAAGACCTTGTGGGGTGGCCTGCGGGTCGGCTGGGTCGTCGCGCCGGAACCGGTGTTCGGGCGGCTGGCCGAGGCGAAGCAGCGGGCGGATCTGGCGAGTTCGGCGTTGGACCAGCGGCTGGCCGTGGCGCTGCTCGCGGATCCGGACGCGCAGGCCCGCCGCGCGGCGTGGCGGGCGGAACTCGCGGTGCGCCGGGACCACTTGTCGGGCCTGTTGGCGGAGCGGCTGCCGGACTGGTCGTGGTCGGACCCGATCGGCGGCATGTCGCTGTGGGTGCGGTTGGGCCGCCGTGGCAAGGCGGCCGGTGCGGCGGACGGCGAGGAGTTCGCGGAGCTGGCCCGCCGCCACGGCGTGGCGGTCTCGCCGGGCGCGGTGTTCGGGCCGCCCGGCAGCACGGCGGTGGCGGACCGGATCCGGCTCAGCTACGGGTGGCCGGAACCGGTGCTGTCGGAGGCCGTGACGCTGTTGGCGCGGGCGTGGGCGGCGTACGCGGCGGGTGGCACGGCGCGCGGCTGAGGCCGGGGACCCGCCGCGACCGACGTCCTGGTGGCCGAAATTCCGTCCCAGTATCCGAAATACCTCTAGTGGACCAGTGAGTCCACCCGTACTGTGCCACTTAGTCAGTGGATCGTTCACCCGTACCCGAATGATCCACTCTGGTGACGCAAGGAGGCGTGACGGTGGCAATCCCCGAGGCCGACTGGATCTGGATGGACGGCGCCCTGGTGCCCTGGGCCGACGCGCGCGTGCACGTGCTGTCCCACGGCCTGCACTACGGCACCGGCGTCCTCGAAGGCACCCGCGCCTACCCGACCGCGCGCGGCGCCGCCGTCTTCCGGCTCGACGACCACCTGGCCCGGCTGGCCGCGAGCGCGCGCATCCTCGGCATGAAACTCCCCTACAGCCAGGCCGCCTTGCGCACCGCGACGCTGGACGTCGTGCGCGAGAACCGCCTCGACTCCTGCTACCTGCGGCACCTGGCCTTCCTCGGCTTCGGCGAGATGGGCCCGGTCATCCGCCCGGGCGCCCCGGTGTCGGTGTCGATCGCGGCGTGGCAGTGGGGCGCGTACCTCGGCGACGACGCCGCCACGCGCGGAGTGCGCCTCAAGGTCTCGTCGTGGCGCCGCAACGACCCCAACTCGCTGCCGCCCGCCGCGAAGTCGACCGCCGGCTACCTCAACTCCGGTATCGCGAAGGCCGAAGCGCTGGCGGCCGGCTACGACGAGGCCGTGCTGCTCAACGCCGAGGGCTACGTCAGCGAGTGCACCGGCGCGAACCTGTTCATGGTCCGCGACGGCGTCCTGTTCACGCCGCCCCCGGCCGCCGGCGCGCTGCGCGGCCTCACCATGGACACCGTCATCACGCTCGCCCGCGACCTCGGCCTCCAGGCCCGGGTCGAGAACCTCCTGCGCTCGGACCTCTACACCGCCGACGAGGTCTTCGTCTGCGGCACGGCCTCCGAGGTCGTCCCGGTGCGCGACATCGACGGCCGCGAACTGACCGCCGCCGGGCCGGTCACCCGCAAGCTCCAGGAGGCGTACCAGGCCGCCGTCACCGGCACCGACGAGCGCTACGCGCACTGGCTGACACCGGTCGCCGACTGACCGCGCACCCCGGACGGGCGGCGTTCCCGCTGGTCAGACCACGTGACCCCTACCCGGGTAGGGGGTCACAGCGGGTACCGCAGGGGGACGATTCCGCAGGGCGCCGCCCGTAGCCTGGGCACGTGCAAGGCCAGGAGATCACCACAGCGCTGCGGCGGGCGGTACGCCCGGTCGCCGCAGCGGCGTGGACGGGGCACGCCGACCCGCTGGAGCCGCGCCCGTGGTCGGGCCGGTGGGCGGCCCGGTGGCCGTTCCGCGTCGTCTCGCCGCGCGCCGCGTCGATCGGCGGCACGCTGCTGCTGGCGTTCGCCCTCCTCAGCATCACGGCCCAGTCGCTGTACGAACGGTTGCCGAACTACTCGCCGCAGACGCTGTTCCCGACCGCCCTCGTGCTGGTGCTCCCGCTGGTGCTGCGGCTGTGGCATCCGCTCGGGGCGTGGCGGATCAGCCTCTTGTCCATGCTTTTCGCCGGCAACCAGCACTGGCCGGGATCGCCGTACGTCGTCGGCGGCGCCGTGGTGTTCCTGCTGCTGACGTACACCGTCGCGGTGCGCTGCGAGCGCGCCGTCACCATCGGCGCGGCGATCCTGACCCTGGCGGGTGTGTGGTTCACCCAGCCGTCGACCGCGCTCCCCGCCGCGGTGGTCGTCCTGGTGCCGCTGCTCGCCGGCTACAACACGCGCGTGCGCCGACTCGGCGCCCGCGAGCTCGCCGAACGCGAGGAACTCCACCGCGAACAACGGGCGGTCCTCGCCGAACGACAGCGGATAGCCCGGGAGATGCACGACGTGGTCGCGCACCACATGTCGGTCATCGCGATCCAGGCCGAGGCGGCACCGTACCGGGTCGCGGACCCGGACCCGGTGCTGGCCAAGTCGTTCGCCGACATCCGCGCGAACGCCCTTGCGGGGCTCGCCGACCTGCGGCGCATCCTCGGCGTACTGCGGGAGGAGGGGACGGGACCCGAGACCGCGCCGCAGCCGGGCCTCGATCGGCTCGACGACCTGATGGCCAACGCGCGGGCGGCCGGGCTGACGGTGTCGTCCACGGTCGACGGGAAGCCGGTACCGCTCGACGACGCGGTGGGGCTGGCGGCGTACCGGATCCTCCAGGAGGCGCTCAGCAACGCGATGAAGCACGCGCCGGGCTCGCGGGTCGACGTGGACGTGGCCTATCGCGCGCGGTCCCTCGACCTGACGGTCGCGAACACACCGCCGCCCGAACCGTCGCCGGCACCCCCGGGCGGGTCCGGACAGGGGCTGCTCGGCATGCGCGAACGCGCCGCATCGCTCGGCGGAACGTTCGCCGCCGACCCGACCTCCGACGGCGGCTTCCGCGTCGCCGCGTCGCTCCCGCTGACACCCGTGGAGGCTCCGTGACCATCTCCGTGCTGCTCGCCGACGACCAGGCGATGGTCAGGGAGGGCTTCGGCGTCCTGCTCGGCGCCCAGCCGGACATCGACGTGGTCGGGACGGCGGAGAACGGCGAGGTCGCGGTACGGCGGGTCGGCGAACTGGGGCCCGACGTCGTGCTGATGGACGTACGCATGCCGGTCATGGACGGGTTGGCCGCGACGCGGCTGATCACGGCGTCGCACCCGGGCACGAAAGTGCTGGTGCTGACCACGTTCGACCTCGACGACTACGTGTACGAGGCCCTGCGCGCCGGCGCGAGCGGGTTCCTGCTCAAGGACGCCTCTGCGGGGGAACTGGCCTCCGCGGTACGGGTGGTGGCTTCGGGGGACGCCCTGATCTCTCCCGGAATCACCCGCCGCCTGATCGCCGAGTTCGCGCGGCTCGGTGGACCTCGGGCCCCGCAGCGCGCACGGGTCGAGGGACTGACCGACCGGGAGACCGAGGTCCTGGAACTCATCGCCCGCGGACGGTCCAACCAGGAGATCGCGCAGGAGCTGATCGTCGCCGAGCAGACGGTGAAGACGCACGTCAGCCGGATCCTGATGAAGCTCGAGGTGCGCGACCGGGCCCAGGCGGTGGTGTACGCCTACGAGGTGGGGCTGGTCCGCCCCGGCGAGTGAGGCTGTGCCGACGGTCAGGACACCCGGCAGTAGAGCCGGTCCCCGCTCAGCGCCGCCGACCGGGCGAAGTCGACCAGCTCGGTGAGGATTTCGCAGGCGACGCCGGAGTCCGGTGTGTTCTCCTCAGTGGCCCACGTGCAGGCCAGCCGCGCGAGCCGCGACTCACCGCCCGCGGCGAGCTCGCGGCACAGCCGTTCGGAGAGCGCGAAGACCACGGCGGAGTCGACGTCGGCGTCGGAGACGACCCGGGGCTCACCGGCGTCGACGAGGTCGTCGTAGTCGCTGCCGGTGAGACGGCTCTCCCAGGTGAGGAGGGCCTCCTCGGCGTCGAAGTTCCCGAGCGTGACGTGCCCGAACATTCCACGAGGACCGTGCGGTTGAGCGCGTAAGGCGGACGCGTCGTCAGGGGCCATGAAGAACTCGACGATCGTGCTCACCGCCGCATCATCCGTCCGCGCCGACGGACCGGGCAAGACCCGAAAGGGGGGTTCCTATCGCGTCCAGATACCGGTGGGCTCAGGGCCGAGCAGCGGGAGGGGTGGGAGGTCCGGTTCGGGAACCGGCAGTGCCGCCGCGGCCGACAGCGGCGTCGGCGTCGGGAGTCTCGGGACGAACCGGCCCGCGGTTCCGCCGTGTCCGCGATGAAGCAGGAGACCTCGGATCGGATCCGGCACGGCGTCCAACGCCGCCTGTACGCCCGGGAGTCGGTGCCACTTCTCCCAGTCCGCCTCGTCCCTGAACGACACCTCGAAGACCAGGCCCCACGAGAAGGTGTGCCAGTCCCACATCAGCGCGCCGTTCGTCACGGCGGCCTCGACAAGCGTGTACTCGTACGCATCACGCCACGCGTTCGCCGACGTCTTCCCGTCGGTCACCTCTATGGACCACCAGTCGGCTGCCATGCGTTCCACAGTAAGCGCGCTTTCCGCGTCCCGTCTGTAGCCGACGTAGTACCCGAGTACTACGCGGCGATGCGGCTCTCCGGTCCGATTCGGACCACGGCCTCGGATTTCTACCTTCCTGATCAGTGGACTCCCCCGCTGACCAGGAAGGACGTGATCTCCCTTGCGCCGTCGAGGCTTTCGGACCGCACTGGCCGTCTTCACCACTGCCGCCGCCATGGTGCTCACGACCGCCGCGGGTCCGTCCGCCGACCCCTACCCGGCGCCGGCGCCGGTCGCGCCATTAGTTCTCGGCGTGCAGGCGCGGTACGACGCGGTGCGGGCCGACATCGCCAAGGCGCTCGAGACCGCGAAGCGGGTCCGCGACTCCGGCATGCGCCACACCCTCGAAGCTTTCGCCGGACGGCAGTTCCTCTCGTTCGACGCACGCGGTACCGGGCGCGCGGTGGAGGTCCTAGGGGACCTCGAACACGCGGATCGCGTCGCCGTCGTCGTGCCCGGCGCCGACAGCGACCTCGGGAACTTCGACTCGCGCAAGTGGGCCGGAGGCGCCGCCCGTTCGCTCGCCGCTCAGATGCGGTCGGTCGACCCCGGTGCCCACGTCGCCGTCATCGCCTGGCTCGGCTACGACTCCCCCAGCACGCTCGGCTTCGACATCCTCTCCGACGGCACGGCGAAGGACGGGGCCCGCGGGCTCCGGCGGCTGGTCGCCGACGTCCGGTCGGTCAATCCGACGGCGCGCATGACCCTGCTGTGCCACAGCTACGGCTCGGTGGTCTGCACAAACGCTCTGAAGGGCACCGACGTTCAGGCGGTCGCGCTCTTCGGCTCACCCGGTACGGACGGCCCCGAAACCGTACGCGCCCTGGGTACGAGCGCTCATGTCTGGGCCGGACGCGGCACCGACGATTGGGTCCAACTGGTGCCGCATGCACGCCTGTTCGGCATCGGTTTCGGGACCGACCCGGTGTCCGACGGGTTCGGTGCGGACGTCTTCGACGCCGGTTCGGCGCAACACAGCGACTACCTCAAGCCCGGCACGCGGTCGCTGCTCAACCTGTCCCGCATCGCCCTCGGGCGTGACTCGGAGGTGTCCCGTGCCTAGCACTCTGGTCCAACGCGTCGAGGCGTCGACCCCGGCGAACCGGGACCGCGCGGCCGACGCGCTGCGTGCGATCGCGATCACCGGGGTCGTGCTCGGCCATTGGCTGATCACCGCGTTCGTCCACAGCCGCGGCGGCGGGATGGGCGTCCGCAGCCCGCTCGCCGAGATGCCGGCGTTCACTCCGCTGAGCTGGGTTCTCCAAACGCTCGCCGTGTTCTTCCTGGTCGGCGGCTACTCGGGTGCACTGAGCCTCGGGTCGACGACGAAGACGTACGGAGCGTGGGTCCGCGCCCGGATGGCCCGCCTCTTCCGTCCGGTCCTGGTCTTCCTCGGTGTGTGGGCGGTCGCCGGAACGACGCTGGTGTGGGCGGGAGCCCTCGACCTCGGCACCCTGCGTACCGTCATCAAGCTCGTCGTGAGCCCCCTGTGGTTCCTGCTCGTCTATGCGGCGCTGACCGCCACGACGCCGCTGGTGGTACGTCTGTGGCGGCGCGCACGTTGGGCCGGCTTCGCGGGCCTGGTCGCCGCCGTCGCAGCGGTCGACCTGGGACGTTTCGCCCTGGGCGGCCCGACCTGGCTCGGCTGGACGAATGTGCTGGTCGGCTGGCTGGTCCCCTACTACCTGGGCGTGGCCTGGGCGCACGGCGCGTTCACCGGCAGGCGGCTCGCCGCGGGCCTGTTCGCGGGCGGAGCCCTGGGCACCGTCGCGCTCGTCCTGTGGGCCGGATACCCCGCGAGCATGGTCGGCGTCCCCCGGGCGGCGATCTCGAACCTGAACCCGCCGACGCTCGCCGCGGTCGCCTTCGGCACCGCCCAGGTCGGCCTGGCGATGCTCGTGCGCGACCGGCTCGCGTGCCTGATGCGGCGCCCGGCACTGTGGACCGCGGTCGCGCTGGCCAACCTGTCGGCGATGACGGTGTTCCTGTGGCATCAGACCGCGATGATGACGACGACGCTGACCGCTCGGGCGGCCGGCACCGTCCCGGGCCTGCACACGATCCCCGACCACAGCCTGTGGATCATGGAGCGACTGGCCTGGCTGCCGGTCTTCGGCATGGTGCTGGCGGGCCTCTGGGCACTGTTCCACCGCTTCGAGCGCCCGCGCGGGCGCCGTCCGCGCCCGCGCGCGGACGACTCCGTCCACAGCCTGGGGACGACGCGGTCGCAGGCACGTGTCGGAGCGCGGATCTAGGCTGAGGGCATGTGCCGGAACATCACCACACTCCGTGGGCTCGAACCGGCCGCGACGCCTGAGGAGATCGAGGCGGCGGCGGTGCAGTTCGTCCGCAAGGTCAGCGGTGTCACCTCGGTGAGCCCCAAGACGCAGGAGGCCTTCGACAAGGCCGTCCGGGCCATCACCGAAGCCGCCACCGAACTCCTGGAGGAGCTGCCGCCGCGCAAGCAGCCCCCGCCCACCCTGCCGCCCCTGCGGCGCAGGGCCGCCGCGGCGGCCGCGGCCCAGGCCTGACACCCCTCAGCCCGGCGGCAGGATCGACACCGACAGGTCGCAGGCGGTGCCGTTCAGTGTGCACTGGATCGTGCCTGCGTCACCGTTGACCTGCCACTGGAGTTGCAGGCTCGTGCCCGGGCCGAGCGGCCTGCGGCTCTGCGCGGTCGCGGTGTGCCCTGGCTGAACGAGATCACCGCGTCGCCCGTCACGCTGCGGAACCACCCGTTGCCGCCGAAGTGGATGTAGAGCCGCCACGAGTCCATCGCCCCCGACGCGTGGTTCGTCAGGGTGAGCGTGCCGCCGCCCTGGCTGGTCTCGGCGAACCTGACGCCGATGTCGCCCGGCTGCGCCGAAGGCGGCGCGCTGGGGGCGGGTGGCGCCGGCTGCGGCGTGGCCGGAGCCGGCTGTCCGGGCAACATGCCGGGCGACGCGAGGCGGAACAGCCCGGATTGCCTTGTACGGCAATGCCGTTCGCGGCACAGAACCGAGAACACAGGGACCAGGGACGGGCGTTACTCCGACCTGGCCTCGCGCGCGTACCGGGCCAGGATCTCCACGGCCTCGGCGAGACCTTCGCGGGCGACCGGGTCGGAGACGGTGCCGGCCTCGGTGTCGATCGCCGCCCGCGAGACCGGGATCCTCACGCACGCCTCCTCGACGATGCCCGCGCCCGTGTAGTTCAGCACGTTGCGCAGCGTCGCGTACGTCGGCTCGGCACGGCCCGGGGCGGCGCAGTTGATCCAGGCGGTGGGCTTGTCGCTGATCCTCGTGTCCCCGACCGTCCAGTCCAGGAGGTTCTTGAACGAGCCGGGGAGGCTGCCCGCGTACTCGGGGGTGCTGAACAGCAAGGCGTCGGCCTCCCCGATCATGTCGCGGAGTTCGGCGACGGCCGGGTGGAGCGGGTCGAAGTCGTCGTCGGGGTTGAAGTGCGGCAGGCCCCCGAGGCCGAAGTACATCCGGGCCTCGACGGCCGCCGGGTCGACGACTTCGGGGACGGTCTGGAGCAGCGTCGTGCTCGCCGATCCGGCCCGCAGGCTGCCGCTGATCATGAGAATCCGCACCGGTTCGTCCATGCCGTCGATGCTACGTCGCAAGATCGTTCGACGTCGGACCGCGGCGGGCGTGGGCCTCACACGCAGTACCGCCGCTACTCCCCCGCACGCACCAGCCCCGACTCGTAGGCCGCGACCACCAGCTGCGGCCGGTCCCGGGCGCCCATCTTGGCCATCATGCGGCTGACGTGGGTCTTCACGGTCAGCGGGCTGAGGCCGAGCACCGTGGCCACCTCGGCGTTGTTCATGCCGCGGCCGACGAGCGCGAGCACCTCGCGTTCGCGCGCCGACAGTTCGGCGATCATCTGCGCCCCGGCCCCTTCCGCGTGCGGGGCCGCCGGCATCCGCACCACGCGCGCGACGAGCCGGGCCGTCGGGCCCGGGGACAGCAGTGCCTCGCCCGCCGCGACGATCCGGATCGCGTCCAGGAGTTCGGCGGGCCGGGTGTCCTTCACCAGGAACCCCGCCGCGCCCGCTCGCAGCGCCGCGAGCACGCTCTCGTCGTCGTCGAACGTCGTCAGCACCAGCACGCGCACGCCGGCCAGTTCCGGATCGGCGGCGATCCGCCGGGTGGCCTCGATGCCGTCGAGGCCCGGCATGCGGATGTCCATCACCACCACGTCGGGCCGCAGCTCCCGGGTGAGTTCGACCGCGCGCGTGCCGTTCTCGGCCTCGCCCGCCACGGTCATGTCCGACGCCGACGCCACCAGCATCGCGAACGCCGAGCGCACCAGGGTCTGGTCGTCGGCCAGCAGCACCCGCAGCATGTCGTCCCCCGCGCTCACAACGCCTCCTCGACCAGTTCGCCCCGCGCCGCCGGTTCGCCGGAGAGCGGCAGCAGCGCCCGCACCCGGAACCCGCCCTCCGCGGCCGGGCCCGCGGTCAGCGAGCCGCCCACACTGCGCGCCCGCTCGGTCATCCCCATGATCCCGAACCCTCCGACCCGCACCTCGCCGCCGGGGCCGTCGTCGTGCACGGTCAACCGCAGCACGGCGCCGACCCGTTCGGCATTCACCACGACCCGCTCCGCGTCCGCGTGCCGCACCACGTTCGTCAGCGCCTCCTGCACGATCCGGTACGCCGCGACACCGACCTGCGGGCCCGGCTCCGCCGCCGCCCCGCCGACCAGCCGCGGGTCCACCGTCAGGTCGACCTCGACGCCCGTGCTCCGTACGGTCTCGGCCAGGTCGGCCAGCCCTTGGAGGCCCGGGAGCGCCCCGAGTTCGGGCTCGACGTCCTCCGCGCGCAGCACCCGCAGCGTGGCCCGGACCTCCTCGCGCGCGGTGCGGCAGGCGTCCGCGATGGTCTCCAACGCCCCCGCCAGCACCGCCCGGTCGGCCTTCGGCTGGGCGGCGAGGTGGGCCGCGACACCGGCCTGCACGCCGATCAGGGTGATGCTGTGCGCGAGCAGGTCGTGCAGGTCGCGCGCGATGCGCAGGCGCTCCTCGGCGACACGGCGCCGCGCCTCCTCGTCGCGCGTGCGCTCGGCGCGTTCGGCCCGGTCGATGATGGACGTGACGTAGATCCGGTGGCCGCGCCACGCCTGCCCGGCGACCGCCGCGGCGATGATCCAGCCGATCACGCCGAGTTGGGCGAGCCTGACCTCGCCGTCGTGCATGATCGCCATGCCGGTCAGCGCGAGCAGGAACACCGCGAGCCCGACCAGCAGCGCCTTGGTGCGGGCGGTCTGCGAGGCGAAGGTGCCGAGCGCCAACAGTGCGGCGGGGACACCCACTTCGTGTCGGAAGCCGAGCAGGTTGTACGGCATGAGCATCAGCACGACCACGGCCAGCACCACGGCGGCGTGGCGACGCCGCCACGTGTTCGCCGCGTACGCGGTCCCCAGCAGCGCGAGCCCGAGCGGGTCGGTCGGCCGGTCGCCGGGCCAGCGGATCGCCGCGGCGACCGCGCCGCATCCGAGCAGCAGGGCGAGCAGGGCGTCCACCGACGCCCCGCTCACCCTGCCGTGCGGTCGATGGCTTGTCATCCGGCCATCATGGACGAGGGCTCGGGCTCCCGCTCCGGCGCCCGCGCGTCGGGCCCGGAGGCCAGCCGGCCGGGCCACCAGATCCTGCGGCCGAGCAGCACGCTGGCGCCCGTCACCAGGAACGTGCGCACCAGGAACGTGTCGATGAGCACGCCCACCGCGACGACGAAGCCGAGTTCGACGAGCATCACCAGCGGCAGCACGGTCAGCACCGAGAACGTCGCGGCGAGCACGAACCCGGCCGACGCGATGACCCCGCCGGTCTTGGTCAGCGCCACGACCACGGCCCGCTCGGCGGGCGCGCCCGCAAGCGCCTCCTCCCGCATGCGGTGCATCAGGAAGATCCCGTAGTCGACGCCGAGCGCCACCAGGAACACGAAGCTCAGCAGCGGCAGGCTGGGGTCGACGCCCGCGAACCCGAACACCGGCTCGAAGAACAGCGCGCCGACGCCGAGCGAGGCGAACCACACCGCGCCCATCACGGCGACCAGCAGCAGCGGGCCGGCCAGGCTGCGCAGCAGCAGGACGAGGATCAGCAGCACCGCGGCGAGCACCAGCGGCACCACGACCTTCTCGTCTCGCGAGGTCGCCGTGTCCTGGTCCATGCGCTGCGCCGTCGCGCCGCCGACCGCCGCCCGGGCGCCCGCGACGTCGGCGAGCCGGTCGCGGAGCCTGTGGACGGTCGCGTGCTCACCGGCCGACTCCGGCTTGTCCTTGGCCGTGATCGTGATCTCGGTCCAGCCGTTCGCCGCCCGGCCGGTGCGTGCGTCGACGACGCCTTCGGTGGCCTTCGCCGCGGCGACCGCCTCGGCGGCGTGCTCGGTTCGGGCGACGACCTGGATCGGCTGGCTGCCCCGCTCGGGGAACGCCTTGCCCAGCTGCTCGCCGGCCGTCACGGAGTCGGGGGTCTTGGTGAAGCCGTCGGCGAGGCGGAGCTCCCCGGGCATGTTCACGGTGCCGAAGGCGAGCGCACCGAGCAGCACGGCACCGGCCGCGAGGACGGCCGCCGGACGCCGGGCGACGAAGCCGCCGATGCGGGCGTAGACGCTCGTGCGCGCTCGCGGCGCGCTGCCGTACGCGGGGATCAGCGGCCAGAACACCCGGCGGCCGAGCAGGACCAGGAGCGCCGGCAGCAGCGTCGTCATGACCGCGAGCGCGCATACGACACCAGTGCCCGCGACCGGGCCGAGGCCGCGCATGTTGTTCAGGTCGGCGGCCAGGAGGCAGGCGAGGCCCGCGACCACGGTCCCCGCGGAGGCCAGCAGCGCGGGGAGGACGCCGCGCAGTGCGCTGCTCATGGCGTCCATCGGGCGTGCGGCGCGCCGGAGTTCCTCGCGGTAGCGGGCGATCAGCAGCAGCGCGTAGTCGGTGCCCGCGCCGAACACGAGGACCGTGGTGATGCCGCTGCTCTGACCGGTGACGGTGATACCGGTCGTCTTCACCAGGACGTACACCAGCCCCTGCGTGGCCGCCGCGGCGATGCCGACGCACACCAGCGGCACCAGCCACAGGAACGGGCTGCGGTAGGTGGCGATGAGCAGCACGGCGACGACGAGCAGGGTGACGAGCATCAGCGTGCCGTCGATCGAGCCGAAGACCTCGTCCATGTCGGCGGCCGTCGCCCCCGGCCCGCCGACGAGCACGCTCAGCCCGGCGGGATGGTCGTCGAGCAGGTCGCGGACGTCCGGCACGACCTCGTTGGGCAGCCCGTTCTTCTCGGTGAGCTGGAACGGGTAGGCCAGGGTCGCCCCGTCGACCGACGGCATGCCCTGCGGCACCTGGCCGCCGACCGTCGCGAACTTCGCGACGACCGCCCGGGCCTGTGCGTCGGCCGCCGCGCGGTCGGCGTCGGTGAGGCCGCCGTCGCGGTGGTAGACCACGACGACGTCGGTGGTGTCGCCGCCCGGCATGTCGCCGAGCACGTCGGCGACCTTGGTCGACTGCGCGCTCTGCGGCAGGTACGCGACCGCGTCGTTGTCGGTGACGCCTTCCAGCTTGCCCGCGAGCGGCCCCAGCGCGAGCACCGCGAGCACCCACACGGCCAGTGCGCCCCACACCCACCGCCGCGACCGTTTCGGCCGTTCCACCGCGTCCATGTCGTCCGCCTCCGCCCGCCGGGTCCGTCCCGGCCTCCGGGTCCAGGCTCTCGGCGCGGACGCCGCGGTTCCTCGGGCCGACGGCGGAAAACGGCGTTACTGCGGGCGGTGTGACGCGGAGGGGGTTACTCCGCGGGGAGTAACCCCCGTACGTCCCACGGGAGGCCGCGGGTCACAGACCGAACAGCCGTACCGCGTTGTCGTGGCACACGCCGCGCAGCCACGCCTCCCCGAGACCGAGGTCGGCGAGCGCCTCCAGGGCGTGGATGAAGGGGTACGGGATGTTGGGGAAGTCCGTGCCCAGCAGGATGCGTTCGCCCTGGTCGCGCAGCCGGGGCAACGCGGCGCGCGGGAACGGCGTGTCCTGCTCGGTGTAGCGGGTGAACACCATCGTGGTGTCCAGGTGGACGTGTTCGTAGTCGTCGGCGAGGTCGAGGAACTCGGTGTACTCCGGCAGCCCCATGTGCGCGACGATCAGCGGCAGCCGCGGGTGCCGGGCGAGCACGCGGCGCATCGGCTCGGGGCCAGTGTGCGCGCCGGGCATCGGGCCCGAGCCGCAGTGCGTGACGACGGGGATGCCCGCATCGGCCAGCAGGCCCCACACCGGGTCGAGCAGCGGGTCGGTCGGGTCGTACGCACCGACCTGGAGGTGCGCCTTGAAGACGCGTGCGCCCGCCTCGACCGCCTCCTCGGTGTACTTCGCGGCCTCGGGCTCGGGGAAGAACGTCGCGGTGTGAAGGCACTCGGGGGTGCGCGCGGCGAAGTCCGCGGACCACGCGTTGAGCCACGCCGCCATGGCCGGCTTGTGCGGGTAGAGCATCGACGTGAACCGGCGGACCCCGAAGCCGCGCAGGGTGGCGACTCTGCGTTCCTCTTCGTGCCGGTACGTGATGGGCCACGGCCGGCCGGTCATCGGCCCGAGGGCGTCGAAGTACGCCCACACCTTGTCGAGCACGTTCTTCGGCATGAAGTGCGTGTGCACGTCGACCATGCCGGGCAGGCCGAGGGCTCTCCAGAACGCCGTGACCCGGTCCCGCTCGTCGTGTTCTGTGTGTTCTGAGTGTTCCGCGATGTCGTCGGGTTCACCTGTGACGCCGGTCATCACGTCATCCTCGCATTCGCCTCCGGGCGGTCGGGGCCTGGCCTCACTCCGGCGGCGCGGGCGGCAGCGTCACCGTGACGTCCAGGCCGCCGCCCTCGCGCGGCTCGGCGCGCACGTCGCCGCCGTGCGAGCGCGCGACCGCCCGCACGATCGACAGCCCGAGCCCGGCGCCGGGGGACGCGGTGGCCAGGCGCTCGGTACCGAGCCTGCGGAACGGCTCGAACAGGCCGGGGACTTCGTACTTCGGGACGACGGGCCCGGTGTTGCTGACCGTCACCACGGCGCTGCCGTCCGCCGCCGTCCGGCTGCGGACCCTGACCCAGCCGTCCTCGGGCAGGTTGTAGCGGACGCCGTTCTCGACGAGGTTCTGCACGAGGCGTTCCAGCAGCACCGGGTTGCCGGTGGTCGTCGCCTCGGCCGCGTCCACCTCGACGGCCGCCTTGCCGGGCGGCAGCTGGGTGGCGACGTGCTCGACGATGTCCGCCATGTCGACGAACGCGCGGTCCTGGAGCTCGTGTTCGGAGCGGGTGAGGAGCAGCAGGCCGTCGATCAGGCGCTCGTGCCGCGCGTTGATCTCCAGCAGGGTCTCGCCGAGCTGCCGCACCTCGGGCCCCGCGTCGCGGCGGAACACCACCACTTCGAGCAGCGCCTGGTTGAGCGCGAGCGGGGTGCGCAGCTCGTGCGACGCGTTGGCGATGAACCTGCGCTGCCCGTCGAAGGAGTGGTCGAGGCGCTCCAGCATGCGGTCGAAGGTGTCGGCGAGCTTCTTGATCTCGTCGTCGGGGCCGTCCAGCGCGATGCGTTCGTGCAGGCGCCGGTCGGCGTCCGGCGCGTCGGCGACGCGCAGCGCGGTCTCGGTCATCCGCTGCAACGGCTGGAGCATGCGGCCGGCGATCAGCCAGCCGAAGCCCGTGGCGACGGCGCACACCACGACCAGCGCGATCCCGCCCTGGGTGAGGACGACGTTGAGGGTCTCGCTGCGGGCGGACTCCATCTTGTTCGTGATGGGCTCGCCGTCGGGGCCCGTCCCCGACGTGATCTTCACGCCGGGCTGCGTCTCCGTGTTGCTCGGGCCGGAAATCGCACCCGGGCCCGCGGTCTCGCTCTTGAGGACACCGTCCCCACCGGGCAGTCGCGCCGAGACGAGCGCGTACGTGGCGCCGAGCAGCACGACGCCGGCTATGAGGAACAGTCCGCCGTACACCAGCGCGAGGCGGGCGCGCAGCGGAAGCGTGGCGAGCCGCCGGAACGGCCGCCGGAGGGGGCGGAGCACAGTGGCGGTCATGGGATGCGGTACCCCACTCCCGGATCGGTGACGACGACCTGTGGCTCGCCGAGTTTGCGGCGGAGCTTGAGGACGGCCATGCGGACGGCGTGCGTGAACGGGTCGGTGTGCTCGTCCCACGCCTTCTCCAGCAGCTGTTCCGCGGAGACGGCGGCGCCGTCGGCGCGGAGCAGTTCGGTGAGGACCGCGAACTCTTTCTTCGACAGCGGGACGTAGCGGCCGTCGCGGTAGACCTCGCGGCGGTGCGTGTCGAGCCGGATGCCGGCCCGTTCGAGCACCGGCGGGGCGGCCGGGCGGGCGCGCCGCCCCAGCGCGTGCACGCGCGCCGCCAGTTCGCGGAACGCGAAGGGCTTGGCCAGGTAGTCGTCGGCGCCGAGCGCGAGGCCGTCGACGCGGTCGTCGATCGACGACGCGGCGGTCAGCATGATCACCCGGGCCGACGAGCCGCGCCCGACCAGCCAGCGGCACACCTCGTCGCCGTGCGCCACCGGCAGGTCGCGGTCGAGCACGACGACGTCGTAGTCGTGGACGCCGAGCCGCTCGAGCGCGGCGCCGCCGTCGTACACGACGTCGACGGCGTGTGCGTCGCCGCGCAGCCACTCCGCCACGGCGTCGGCGAACAGCGCCTCGTCCTCCACCACCAGGATCCGCATGCGCCCATGGTGACGGCCGCCGCGTTTCCGCCGCGTCAACGCCGGCGGAAACGCCGGGGAAACGCGCCCCTGGCTGCACTGGTCGCAGACGCCGGGAACCTCCCGGCCACCGACGAAGGGGACGCGATGCGCGTCACGACATCACTCGCGCTCGGCCTGCTGGTCGCCATGAGCGCGGTCGCGTGCGGCAGCGACAGCAAGGACCCGAAGGTCGCGAGCGCGAACAGCGGCAAGCCGACGGCGACCGTCAGCGCGTCGCCGACGGGGAAGACCGACGAGAAGGAGGCGATGCTCAAGTTCGCGCAGTGCATGCGCCAGAACGGGGTGCCCGAGTTCCCCGACCCGAAGTTCGGGAGCGGCGGCGGGATCTCCCTCGACCTGCCGCCGGGCGTCGACAGGGCCAAGGTCGACGGCGCCCAGGACAAGTGCAAGTCCCTGCTGCCCAACGGCGGCGAGGCGGATCGGCCCATCGACCCGAAGATGGAGGAGCAGCTGCGGCAGTACGCCAAGTGCATCCGGGAGAACGGCATCCCGAACTTCCCCGACCCCAAGCCCGGCGGCGGCCTCCAGATCGACAACAACGCGCTCGGGCTGACCCCGGACGACCCGCGCATGAAGACCGCCATGGACAAGTGCAACCAGCTCGCGCCGAAGCCCCCCAACGGTGAGGGGGGCGCGAGCAACAACGTCCAGAACGGGTCGGGCGCGTGACGGGCGTGGGGAGGCGGCGCAGGCGCCGGGCGGCGCGCATGGCGCTGGCAGTCGCGGGCGTGCTCGCGGTCGGCGCCGGCGCGGTCGCGGCGACCGGGATCGGGCTGCGCCACGACGGCGGCGACGGCGGCAGCGCGCGTTCGGCGCTGCCGCCCGCGTCCGCGAAGGTCGCCAAGCAGACCCTCGTCGACAAGCAGGCCAAGACCGGCAAGCTGGGGTACGGAGACACCACCGCGCTCAACGGCCGGCTGCAGGGCACCGTCACGTCCATTCAGGCGCCCGGCTCGGTCGTGGACCGCGGCAAGGTGCTGTACCGCGTCGACGACAGCCCGGTCGTGCTGATGTACGGGACGCTGCCCGCGTACCGCGAGCTGAAGCCCGACACGCAGGGCGCGGACGTCAAGCAGTTCGAGCAGAACCTGTGGGACCTGGGCTACCGGGGCTTCACGGTCGACGACAAGTACACCGACGCGACCGCCACCGCGGTCAAGAAGTGGCAGGCCGACCTGGGCGTCACCAAGACCGGCTCGGTCGAACTCGGCAGGGTCGCCTACGCGCCCGACACGATCCGCGTCGACAGCGACAAGCTGCTGCTCGGCGACGCCGCGCAGCCGGGCGCCGCCGTGCTCACGTACACGGGCACAACGCGCGTGGTGTCCGTCGAACTGGAGATGTCCGAAGCGCGGCTGGCCAAGACCGACACCCCGGTCTCGCTCCAGCTGCCCGACGGCAAGAGCACGGACGGCAAGGTCGTGAAGACGGTGACCACCGTCGACCCGGGCGAGGGCAAGGACGCCACCCCGAAGACCAAGGTGAAGGTCACCGTCGCGGTGGACGACCCCAAGGCACTGGAGGGCTTCGACGCGGCATCCGTCGATGTCGGGTTCACCGCGTCGCGGCGCGAGAACGTACTGACCGTGCCCGTCGCGGCGCTGCTCGCGCTCGCCGAGGGCGGCTACGGCGTGCAGGTCGTCGAGGGCACCGGCACCCGCATTGTCGCCGTGCACACCGGCATGTTCGCCAACGGGCGCGTCGAGGTCACCGGCGACGGACTGACCGACGGCACCACCGTCGGGATGCCGTCGTGACGGGGCCCGACCGGTCGGGGCCGGTCATAGCGCTGCACGAGGTGACCAAGACCTATCCGGGCGGGGTGACCGCGCTGGCCGGCGTCACGCTGGACATCGGCTACGGCGAACTGGTCGGCATCGTCGGCCCCTCGGGCTCCGGCAAGTCCACGATGCTCAACCTGATCGGCACGTTGGACCGGCCGACCGCGGGCACCGTACGGATCGAGGGGTTCGACGTCGCGGCGTTGTCCGACCGCAGGCTGTCGGCGCTGCGCGCGACCCGGATCGGCTTCGTGTTCCAGCAGTTCCATCTCGCGCCCGGGCGCACCGCGGTGGACAACGTCGCCGACGGACTGATGTACACCGGGACCCCGCTGCGGCAGCGCCGCAAGCGCGCCGAGGCGGCGTTGGAGCGGGTCGGGCTCGCCCACCGGCTCGACCACCTGCCGCACGAGCTGTCCGGCGGCGAGCGGCAGCGCGTCGCCATCGCCCGTGCGGTGGCCGGCGACCCGGTCGTGCTGCTGGCCGACGAGCCGACCGGCAACCTGGACAGCGTCTCGGGGGCCGGGGTGCTGGAACTACTGCGTGAACTGCACCGGGCCGGCACCACGGTCGTGGTGATCACCCACGACCGGGAGATGGCGGCGGAGCTGCCGCGCCAGGTCACGATGCGCGACGGCGCCGTGCTCGACGCGGCGACCGCCGGGCGGGGAGTGCCCGCATGACCGACACCTCCACCGCCGGAACCGCGCCCCCCACCGCGACCGCCGTACGGCTCACGCCCGCGCGGCTGCGCCCCGGCGACGTCCTGCGGGTCGGCGGCTCGGGCCTGAGCAGCCGCCCGATGCGGGTGTTCCTGTCCGCGCTGGGCATCGCGATCGGCATCGCCGCGATGGTCGCGGTGGCAGGCATCTCGACCTCGAGCCGCGCGGACCTGGACCGGCAGCTGGCGGCGCTGGGCACCAACCTGCTCACGGTCGCGCCGGGCCAGACGCTGGGCGGCGGCGAGGCGGTGCTGCCCGACACGGCGCCGGCGATGATCTCGCGCATCGCGCCGGTGCGGAAGGTCGCCGCGACCGGCACCGTCTCGAAGGCGCAGGTGTACCGCAACGACCGCATCCCGTCCGGGCAGACCGGCGGCATCTCGGTGCAGGCGGCCGACCTGCGGCTGCTCGACACGATCGGGGTCGAGGTCGTGGACGGGGCGTGGCTGAACGACGCGACGTCCCGCTTCCCCGCCGTGGTGCTCGGCAGCAGCGCGGCCCGCCGGCTCGGCATCGCCAAAGCCGGCCCCGACGTCCAGGTCTACCTGGGCGGCCAGTGGTTCACCGTCATCGGCCTGATCGACACCGCGGAACTGGCGCCCGAGCTGGACACCGCCGCATTGGTCGGCTGGCCCGCGGCGGCGGCGTACCTGCACTTCGACGGGCATCCCACCACGATCTACACACGGTCGGACGACGACGCCGTCGACCAGGTGCGCGCCGTGCTCGGCGCGACCGCGAACCCGAAGGCGCCCAACGAGGTCAAGGTCTCCCGCCCCTCGGACGCGCTGGCCGCGCGGCAGGCGACCGACAAGGCGTTCACCGGCCTGCTGCTCGGCCTCGGCGCGGTCGCGCTGCTGGTCGGCGGCGTCGGCGTCGCCAACACGATGGTGATCACGGTGCTGGAGCGGCGCGCCGAGATCGGCCTGCGCCGCTCCCTGGGCGCGACCCGCGGCCAGATCCGGCTGCAGTTCCTCGTCGAGTCGCTGCTGCTGTCGGCGCTCGGCGGGATCGGCGGCGTGCTGCTCGGGATCGGCGTCACGACGGGGTACGCGGCCGCGCAGGGCTGGTCGGCGGTCGTCCCGGCGTGGGCCACCGCGGGCGGCGTGGGCGCCACGCTGCTGATCGGCGCGGTCGCGGGCCTCTATCCCGCGGTCCGGGCCGCCAGGCTGGCCCCGACGGAGGCGCTGGCAACGCCCTGACCTGCGGTTTCACCGTGCGGGACCGGTCCGTCGGCGGCGGGTGGCTCGCCAGGACAGGGTTCGCGGCCGGGGTTACGGTCGAGAAGTACGCGTGTCGACGCACCCGGGGGCACAGCGTGAGGACCTGTCATGGCGAGCCCACCCACCACCGCGACCGCTGACAGCCAGAAGCACGCCCGCCGCAAGTGGGTGGCGCTCCTGGTCATCTGCTCGTGCCAGCTGATGGTGGTCCTCGACATCACCATCGTGAACATCGCGCTGCCGCACATCCAGACCGGCCTCGACTTCTCGACCACCAGCCTGTCGTGGGTGGTCAACGCGTACACGCTGACGTTCGGCGGCCTGCTGCTGCTCGGCGGGCGCAGCGGCGACATCCTCGGCCGGCGCAGGATGTTCATGTTCGGCATCCTGCTGTTCGCCCTGGCCTCGCTGCTCGGCGGCCTCGCGCAGGAGTCGTGGCAGTTGCTCGCGGCCCGCTCGCTGCAGGGCGTCGGCGGCGCGATCGCCTCGCCCACCGCGCTGGCGCTGATCACCACGAACTTCGACGAAGGCCCCGAGCGCAACCGCGCGTTCGGGGTCTTCGCCGCGGTGTCGGCGGGCGGCGGCGCGATCGGCCTGCTGGCCGGCGGCATCCTCGTCGAGTGGCTGGACTGGCGGTGGGTGTTCTTCGTGAACGTGCCGATCGCCCTGGCCATCGCGTTCGCCACACCGCGCTCGATCGCCGAGTCCGAGCGGCATACGGGCCACTTCGACGTGCTCGGCGCGGTGACCGCGACGCTCGGCGTCGGCCTGCTGGTCTACGGCTTCATCCGCGCCGCGGACAAAGGCTGGCGGGACCCGTACACGATCGCCTCGTTCACGGCCGCGGCCGTCCTGCTGCTGCTGTTCATCCTGATCGAGCGCAGGTCGCGGCAGCCGATCACGCCGCTGCACATGTTCGCCGACCGCAACCGCGCCGGCACGTACGCGATGATGCTGTGCCTGGCCGCGGCCATCTTCGGCATGTTCTTCTTCCTCACGCTCTTCGTGCAGGACGTGCTCGGGTTCAGCCCGCTCCAGGCCGGCCTCGCGTTCCTGCCGGTCAGCGCCGTCATCGCGGTCGCCGCCGGGTTCACGTCGCAGATGCTGCCGCGCTTCGGGCCCAAGCCTTTCATGGTCGTCGGCGCGCTGTTCACCGCAGCCGGGCTGGCGTGGCTGACGATGATCGAGGTGGACAGCACCTATGTCGGCAGCATCCTGGGGCCGATCCTGGTGTTCGCGACGGGCATGGGCTTCCAGTTCGTGTCGCTGACGCTGATGGCGCTGTCCAACGTGCCTGAGCAGGAGTCGGGTGCGGCGTCCGGCCTGCTGAACGCCATGCAGCAGGTGGGCGGCTCGCTCGGCCTGTCGATCCTGGTCACCGTGTACGGCACGGCAAGCCGCAACGCCGCCGAGGACAAAGTGCCGCAGTACCTGTCCACCGCGACGCCCGAGCAGCGCGCCGCGTTCCAGAAGACCGGGCAGTTGCCGAAGCCGTACAGCAGCGAGGTGCTGACGTCCGGAATCAGCGCGGCGTTCATCGCCGCGGCCGTGCTCGCCGCGATCGGCGCCGTCATCGCGACGGTCGTCATCCAGGTGCGCGCCTCCGACCTGGCCCGGTTGCAGGGCCAGCAGTCGAGCGCACCCGTCGGTTGACCGGAAGCGATTCCCCCTCGGGATATGGACATCTGACCCGTCACTTAGGAGACTCGTCGCTCACCGCGAGTTTCGCCCTCGTCGGGCCGCCCCTTCTCATCCCCTAGGGAGACGATGAGATCCCCCGTCCGGGCGCTGACCGGCAACAAACGGCGCCGTTTTTCCCTCCGCAGTCTCCTGGTCATCCTGGCCATCGTGCCGTCGCTGGCACTGGTCGGACTGTGGGGCTTCACCGCGAACCACCTGTGGACACAGACCACGGGCCTTAAGGACAACAACAACGTCGCCACGCGCGCCGGCATGCCCGCGTACACGCTGATGCTCCAGTTCCAGGCCGAACGACGGCTAAGCGCCGGTTGGTTGGCCGCCCCCGACGACGCCGTCAAGAAGGCGCTCCAGGAGCAGCGCGCCAAGACCGACGCGGCCGTCACCGACTTCCTGCACCTCATCGAGGGCCTGAACGACACCGACGCCGAAGTGGTCGCCAAGGCGCACCGCGTCGAGCGGGACCGGGCCGCGCTGCCCGCCGCCCGCGCCCGCGTCGACCAGCGCGCGGGCAGCCGCTCGGAGCTGCTGCGGCCGTTCACCGCGGCGGTCGACACCCAGCTGGACACGTTCGCGGCCCTGTCGGACATCCATGCCGACGGTGAGCTGACGTACCGCGCGCAGTCGCTGGTCGACATGTTCCGCGCCGCCGAGATGATCGCGCGCGAGGACACGCTGATCACCTACGCCGAGGCGACGCGCAAGCTCGGACCCGACGAGTACCTCGAGTTCGCCCAGACCGTGGGCACGCGGCGCTCGCTCTACGAGGAGCAGATCGCGCCCTACCTCGAGCGCGACCAGGCACTGATCTACCAGCAGCTCACCAACAGCCCGCCGTGGCAGGTCATGACGACCGCCGAGGACGCCGTGCTCGCGATGGGCGTCCGCGGTTCGTCGTCGACCCGTAGCGGCGACGGGTTCACGCTGCCGCCCGAGGCCGCGTCGTGGCGCATGGCGATGGACCAGCTGACCGGGCCGCTGCTGGCGTTCGACACCAACCGCGCCGGTGAGATCGTGTCGTCGTCGCAGGACACGGTCGACGACCTGCAGTGGACGGTGTGGCTGATCAGCGCGTCCGGCCTGGCCGTCGTGGTCGTCGTCACCGTGCTGTGCTGGGCGATCGCGCGCACGCTGCGCCGCCGGCTGCGCGGACTCCAGGAGACCACCACCGAGATGGCGACCGTGCGGCTGCCCGGCGTCATCGACCGGCTCAGCCGCGGCGAGCCCGTCGACACCGATGCCGAGCTGCCCGAGCTGCCGGAACTCGCGACGGGCCGAGACGAGATCGGGCGGGTCGCCGCGGCGTTCGCGGTCGCCCAGCGCGCCGCGCTCGACGGCGCGGTGCGGCTGGCCCGCGAACGCGAGGGGCACGCCAAGGTCTTCCACAGCGTCGCGCTGCGCACCCAGTCGCTCGTCGGCCGCCAGCTGCGCGCGCTCGACGCGATGGAGAACAAGCACCAGGACCCCGAGGTCCTCGAGGACCTGTTCGCCCTCGACCACCTGGCCACCCGGCTGCGGCGGTACGAGGAGAACCTGGTCATCCTCAGCGGCCACCAGCCCGGCCGCCGCTGGAGCAAGCCGGTACGCGTCGTCGACATCGTGCGCAGCGCGGTCGGCGAGGTCGAGGACTTCAGCCGCATCGACGTACACGTCTCCTCCGAACTGTCGCTCAACGGCGAGGCGGTCGGGCCGGTCATCCACCTGCTGGCGGAACTGCTGGAGAACGCCACGACGTTCTCGCCGCCGCAGACCCCGGTGCAGGTGCGCGGCATGGCCGTCGCCAAGGGCCTCGCGGTGGAGATCGAGGACCGCGGGCTCGGCATGGCCGAGGAGGACTACGCCGCACTGAACGCCGAGTTGGAGAAGCCCAAGGCGTTCGACATGGTCGCGCTGGCCGACGACGTGCGGCTCGGCCTGTTCGTCGTCGCGCAGCTCGCGCAGCGGCTCGGGATCGGGGTGACGCTGCGGCCTTCGCCGTACGGCGGCACGCTCGCCATCGTGTTCCTGCCGAAGGAGCTGATCGTGGGCGGCGCCAACACCTTCGACGAGCCCGGCGCCCCCGCGTCGGCCGACGAGGCGGGCGAGGCCGGCGGGACGGGCGACGGCACGGCCGCGCCCGACCACGAGGCGGCCGTCGCCGAGGTCGTCCCGGTCGGCGCGGCGCGGAGCGCGGGCGACAAGGCGCCGCTCGCCGCCGTGCCGGACCTGGGCGGGCACCCTGACAACGAAGGGCGGGCGGCGGAGGCGGACCTCGCACCGGTGCCCGGACAGACGCGGGATCAGCGCGGTCCCGCGGCCGCGCTGAACGGCCACGCCGGAACGGAGCGTTCGGTGCCCGACGACGCGGCCCACGGCGGCCGGGAGGCCGCACCCGCGGAACCGGGCGACCGGCCCAAGCCGCTGCCGCGCCGCGTGCGCCAGGCGAGCCTGGCCGAACCGTTGCGCGAGCGCGACGGAGCCCGGGCCGCGGCGGACGGAAACGACGACACACGGGACCGGGACCTCCCGACCCCGCAGCAGGCCGCCGCGACGATCTCGGCGTTCCAACGCGCGTCCGAGCGCGCCCGGGCCGCCGAGCTGACCACTGAAACACCAACGAGGGACCGCCCATGACACCGCCGCCCACGATCGCCACCGACACCCGCCTCGACTGGCTGCTGACGGACCTGGTCAGGCGCGTACCGGGCACCCGGCACGCGGTCGTGCTGTCGCAGGACGGCCTGGTCATGAGCCACTCGGAGACCTTCGACCGGGACTCGGCCGAGCAGTTGGCGGCCGCGTCGTCCGGGCTCGCCAGCCTCGCGCGCGGCATCGGCCGCAGCTTCGAGGGCGGCCCGGTGCGCCAGACGCTGATCGAGATGGAGGACGCGTTCCTCTTCCTCACGGCGGCCGGCCGGGGCGCACACATGGCGGTCCTGGCCGACCAGAAGGCCGATGTCGGCGTCGTCGCGTTCGAGATGAACACGTTGGTCAAGCGGGTCGGCGAATACCTCGGCACGACGCCGCGGTTCGCCGCCGATCCCCCTGAGGACGGTGAGGAATGAGCGCCGACAAAGGCCGCTACGGGCACGCGTGGGACGAGGACGCGGGGCCGCTCGTCCGCCCGTACACGCTCACCCGCGGCCGGACCCGCGCCGCGCACGCCGACCTGACGCTGATCACCCTGGTGACCACCGTCGAACCGGTGCCGGACGACCGCGAGGCGGGCGGCCTGCACCCCGAGGAGCTCGACATCCTGCGGCTGTGCGTCCGCCCCCAGGCGGTCGCCGAGGTCGCGGCGCTGGTGCACCTGCCGGTCAGTGTCGTGAAGATCCTGCTCGGGGACCTGGTGAACGCCGGTCGTATGACCGCACGCGCGCCGCTGTCGATGGCGCAGGCCCCGAACGCCGAACTGCTGAGGAAGGTCAGGGATGGGCTCGGTCGTCTCTAGCGCGGCGCACACCGCGGTGCCGCTGCCCGCGGCCGCGCTGGCGGTGAAGATCCTGGTGGCGGGCGGCTTCGGGGTCGGCAAGACCACGCTGGTGGGCGCGGTGAGCGAGGTCCCGCCGCTGTCCACCGAGGAGGTCATGACGGCGGCCGGGGTCGGCGTCGACGATCTGGAGGGCATCACCGGGGGCGGCACCGCGAAGGTCACCACCACCGTGGCCCTCGACTTCGGGCGCATCACGATCGACGAGGACGTCGTCCTCTACCTGTTCGGCACGCCCGGGCAGGAGCGCTTCTGGTCGATGTGGGACGACCTGGCGGTCGGCGCGCTGGGCGCGGTCGTGCTCGTCGACACGCGGCGCCTGGACTCGAGCTTCGGCAGCATCGACTTCTTCGAACGCCGCGGCGTCCCGTTCGTGGTGGGCGTGAACCGCTTCGACGGCCTCCTGGACCACACCGAGGAGGACATCCGCGCGGCGCTGGACCTGGACCCCGAGGTGCCGACGGTGCTGTGCGACGTGCGCGAACGGGCGTCGTGCCGCGAGGTGCTGCTGGCGCTGATCGACCACATCGCGGCGCGCTTCGCGGCCCAGAATTGACCCATCGAACAGGAGCCGGAATGCACCCCTACCGGGGTCTTTCCGGCTCCTAGATTTATCCCTGTAAGCAGCACCGAGGCGGCCGGGAGGCCGACCCGGAAGCCTCTGACCAGGGAGTTCGCACCATGAGCAGGAACCTCGGCGCGTCCGCCGCGCCGTCCGCGGACCACGCGACTGCGGCGGCGCCGCGCCGCCGGCTCGGGCTCACCCTCGCCCTGCTGGCGTTCGCGCAGCTGATCATCTCCATCGACTACAACATCGTGTACGTCGCGCTGCCGGAGATCGGCTCCGGGCTCGGCTTCTCGGCGCAGAACCTGCAGTGGGTGATCAGCGCCTACGCCGTCGCCTTCGGCGGCTTCCTCCTCCTCGGCGGCCGCGCGAGCGACCTGTTCGGGCCCCGCCGGATGTTCGCCCTCGGGCTCGCGCTGTACGCCGGCTCCTCGCTGCTCGGCGGACTCGCCGCCGACCCCGGTACGCTGATCGCGGCCCGCGCCGTGCAGGGCGTCGGCGGTGCGTTCCTCTTCCCCGCCACGCTCACGCTGGTGTCCACGAGCTTCGCCGAAGGCAAGGAGCGCAACCGGGCGTTCGCGGTGTGGGGCACGGCCGGCGGCAGCGGCATGATCCTCGGCTCGCTGCTCGGCGGCGTGCTGACCGACGCGTTCGGCTGGGCATCGGTCTTCTACGTCAACGTCCCGCTCGCCGGAGCCGCCGCGCTGCTCTCGTTCCGCCTGATCGCCCCCGACGCGCCGCGCACCGGCGACCGCCCCTCGTTCGACCTCGCGGGCGCGCTCACCTCGACCGTCGGCATCACCGCGCTGGTGTTCACGCTCGTCCAAGGCCCCGAGTCCGGCTGGACCTCCCCGGTCGTGCTCGGCGCCGCACTGGCCGGCGTGGTCCTGCTCGCCGCCTTCGTCGCGGTCGAACTGCGCAGCGCCCACCCCCTGCTGCCGCTGCGGCTGTTCCGCAACCGCAACCTGACCACCGGCACCGTCATCACGTTCCTCTACATGGGCACCTTCGGCACGCTGCTGTACTTCCTCACGGTCTACTTCCAGGGCGTGCACGGCTACGGCCCGATGACCACCGGCCTGGCCTTCCTCGTCCCGATGGCCGCCATCGCGGCCGGGTCGCAGACCGCCGGGCGGCTCGCCACCCGGCACGGCATCCGCCCGATCATGATCGCGTCGCTGGTCGTCGGCGGCGCCGGGGCGGTCCTGGTGGCGCTGACCATGTCGACCGGGGCGTCCTACCTGGCGCTGGTTCCGGGCCTGATCGTGCTCGGCCTCGGCCAGGGCGCCGGCTACACCCTGATGTTCGGGGCGGCCGCGCTGGGTGTCCCCGCGGAGGACCAGGGCATCGCGTCCGGTGTCGCGTCCACCAGCCAGCAGATCGGCGGCGCGGTCGGCCTCGCGCTGCTCGTCGCGGTCGCCAACTCCGGTCTGGAGGGGCTCAGCGGTGAGGCGCTGCGCTCCGCGACCACCGACGGGCTGCGCACCGCGGTGCTCCTCGCGGTCGGCGGCATCGCCCTCACCGCGCTGGCCGCGCTGGGCCTGCGCAAGCCTCCCGCCCGCGAGGTTGCCGAACACACCTCGGCCGAGTCCCGTCCGGTCGTGCACGTCTGACCCCGCGAAGACGGCGGCGCCCCCCCCCGCACCCCCGGGGGGGCGGCGCCGGGGTGGGGGGGG
>NZ_JASAOI010000073.1 GCF_029953285.1 Yinghuangia seranimata
GCGGCCCGGCCCGGGGGGGGGGGCGCGGGCCCCCCCCCCCCCGCGGGGGCCCCCCCCCCCCCCGCCGGGGGGCGCCCGCCGCCGTTTCGGCGTTCGGTCAGGCCCCCTTTGCAGGCAGGACGCGCAGCAGTGCGTCGAGCGCTCGGGGATAACCGTTGTCGGTCGGTGCCGCGTAGCCGACGACCAGGCCGTCCGCGTGCGGAGTCGCCTCCGTGGCGTCGGGGTGCCGGAACGCCGCGAGCCCGTCGAGGGCGATGCCGGCCCGGGCCGCCGCCTCGACGGTCGCCGCCTCGGTGCCGGGCGGCAGCCGCAGGACGGCGTGCAGGCCGGCGGCGATGCCGGTGACGGTGATGTGCGGAGCGTGCGCGGCGAGCGCCTCCACCAGCCGGTTGCGGCGCGCCCGGTAGATCTGGCGCCGACGGCGGATGTGCTTGTCGTAGCCGCCGGACGTGATGAACTCGGCCAGCGTCAGCTGGTCGGTCACCCCGGCCCACGCCTCGCGTTCACCCTTGGCGCGCAGCACCTCGTCGACGAGGTGGTCCGGCAGCACCATCCAGCCGAGCCGCACCGCGGGCGACAGGCTCTTGCTGGCCGAGCCGAAGTAGACGACGTGGGACGGGTCAAGGCCCTGGACGGCGCCGACCGGCTCGCGGTCGTAGCGGAACTCCCCGTCGTAGTCGTCCTCGAGGACGAGGCCGGCACGACCGCGAGCCCAGTCGACGACGCCCGCGCGGCGCTCGGCGTGCAGCGGGCCGCCGGTGGGGAACTGGTGCGCGGGGGTGAGCAGGACCGCGGACGGCCCGCCGCGCGCCGGGAGTTCGGTGGTGCGGCTGCCGTTCGCGTCCAGCCCGATCGGCAGCGTGCGCACTCCGGCCGAGGCCAACAAGGCGCGGTGGAAGGCCAGTCCGTACGACTCGACGGCGAGCGGCCCGCGCAGCACCCGGCCGCCGAACAGCAGCCGCAGGCCGTGCGCGAAGCCGGAGCACACCACGATGTTCGCCGGTGTCGTGCGGACTCCGCGCACCCGCGCGAGGTAGTCGGCGAGCGCCTGGCGCAGTTCGAGGCGGCCGCGCGGATCGCCGGGCCCGAAGGCGTCGTTGGGCGCGGCGCTCAGCGCCCGGCGGACCGCGCCGACCCACGCGGTACGCGGGAACGCGGTGGCGTCCGGCTGGCCCTGGCGCAGGTTGTGGACGACCGCGGCCGCCGGGGCCTGGCGGGCCGCGGTGGCGCGCCGCGCCGCCGGCCGTCCGGGCACGACGCGGTCGGCGACCCGGGTGCCGGAGCCCTGGCGCGCGGTGAGCCAGCCCTCGGCCACGAGTTCGGCGTACGCGTCGGCCACCGTGTTGCGCGCGACGCCCAGGTCGGCGGCCAGCGCGCGGTACGGCGGCAGCCGCGTGCCCGGCGCGAGCCGCCCGTCGCGCACGGCGTCGCGCAGTGCGCCGGCCAGCGCCGCCCGGCGGCTTCCGGTCGCGGGCAGCTCAAGATGCAGATCCGTCCCACCGGACGACAGCGAGGATCGCATAACGCTCACTTACGAAACCTATCGAACAGTCGTATCGTCGTTCCCGAACCTACTCGAAAATATCGACGAAGATCATTCCGCTTTTCCCGCAGCACGCGCGCCATACAACTATTCCGAATATCGGCCGTCGGCCGATCGTATTGGCGATATTCTCGATCGCGAGCTGCGAAGGGGAGGCGCGGTGGGGCTGTTCGGGGGCGACAGAGCCTTTCTCGACGCGCTGACTCCCTTCGAACGAGGCCGACTTCTCTCCCTCGGCACGCCGCGTGCGTACACCCACGACGAAACCGTGATCCGGGAAAACGACCGGACCGCATTCGTCGTCCTGCTGATGGAGGGCTGGGCCACGGTCTCGGTGAGCACCGAACGCGGACGGCTGATTCTCGCCCTCCGCGGAGCGGGGGAAATGGTCGGCGACATCGCCGCGGTCGACCACGGACCGCGCAGCGCGACCGTGACCGCGCTCGGCCCGCTCACGTCCCGCATCGTCCCCGCAGACCGGTTCCGGTCGTTCCTCGCCGCAAACCCGCACGCCAACATGCTCGTCATGCGCCAGCTCGCCGCCCGGCTGCGGAGCTCGGACGGCGAACGGCGCACCCTCGCCTCGCTGACCGTCCTCCAACGGGTCGCCGCGCGTCTGGCCGAACTCGCCGAACACACCGGGGTCCCGGACCGGGCCGGAACCCGCGTCGAACTCCCTTTCCCACAACACGAACTCGCGGCCGCCGTGGGCTGCACGCGGGAAGCCGTCGCCAAAGCGCTGCGGCTGCTGCGCGAGCAAGGGGTCGTCCGGACCGGCCCACGCCACCTCGAGGTCGCCGACGCCGACCTGCTGCGCCTGCTCGGCACCGGGCGCGAACCACAGGGGCGGCCGGGCGCTGTGTAAACCGCTACAGCGCCGCGCGGCCGATCCGGCCAGCCTCTTCCCAGGACAGCGAGTGGGGGTTTCCGTGTTCGACGAGGCGAAGCACCATCTGATCCTCGGCCTGGACGTGGCCGGTTCCGGCCGGCTGAGCGACCGCGCAAAGCTGCGCATGCGCGGCATCGTCTACGACGTCCTCGACGAGGCCTTCGACGCCGCGCGCGTGCTGCGGGACGAGACGACGGTCGAGGACCGCGGCGACGGGGTCCTCGCCGCCATCGGCGCGGGTGTGCCCGAGGAACGCATGGCCGGGGTCTGGCTGGACGCCGTCTACCGCGCCGTCCGCGAACACAACGAACCGCTGCGCGACCCGGTCCGGTTACGCGTCGCCATGCACGCGGGCCAGGTCCGCCGCGACGGCTACGGCCTGGTCGGCACCGCCGTCGACCTCGCGTGCCGGCTGGTCGACTGCGACACGGCGAAGGCCGTGTTGGCCGCGGCACCGGACGCCCCTCTGGTCATGGTCGCGTCGTCGTCTCTGTACGACGGTGTCGTACGGCAGGGCGGACCGGGCGTCGAACCCCAGGCGTACGCAAAGCTGCCGGTGCGGGCGAAGGAGGTCGACACCTTCGCGTGGTTCCGGGTCCCGGGCATGAGCCAACCGCCGGTCCCGACAGGATCGACGGGATCGACGGAGCCACCGGGCCCACGAAAGCGATCGGAGGACGGCGGACCCGACGACCAGGCCTCGCGCACGGACGCTCCGCGCGGGGCACGCGCAGAGTCGCGGGACGACGGCACGGACCCCCGGTCCGCAGGCGCGCCGCAGGAGGAGACTCCGCCTGCCGCATCGCGCCGGAAGGACGCTCCGACCGCGGCCCGCAACGTGTTCAACGTCGTCGGGACCAACATGGTCTTCGACCGCTCCACGATCCACGGCGGGGTCTTCGGCACCCACCCGGGTTCCGCTCCGACCGGCGCCGCAGCGCCCGACGAGGAACTCGGGGGCGGCGATGAGTGACGTGAGCCTGGGCCGAAGCAGCGGCGAAGCCGCAGGAGCCGCGCCGCGCGCAGCGCGTCCGGCATCCGATGACCAGACCGGGGGCGGCGATGAGTGACGTGGAGAGCCCGGGACGGGGCGGCGGCGAGGCTGCGGGGGCCGCACCGCGTGCGGCTCGTCCGGGGCCCGCCGGGGGCGGGCGCGGCGATGCGGGCGGGCGTGGTGACGCGGGCGGCCACGAGCCCCGTAAGGGCCAGCCGGTCGAGCCGGTGGAGCGTCCCGGGCGGTCGGGGAAGGGCGACGCCGCGCACCGCGGCGGCGCGGACAGTCCCCCCGACACTCCGCCCGACGACGCGAAGGGCACCGAGGACGCCTCCGACGACAAGGCGGGCGACCGGACCGGCGAACACGACCGTGTGGCCGACGCGCTGCGCAGCCCGCTCGCCGACGCGGCCGCCGCCCCGGGCTCGGTCGACGCGATCGGCGACGCGGCACGCACCTACCAGCAGAGCCGCAACCTCTTCAACGTGCGCGGCACGAACCTGTTCTTCGACAAGAGCACCCTCACCCACGCACAGATCGGCGGCTCGCACACCCACCACCACTACGGCGCCCAGGCCACAGCCGGCGCCTTGGTGCTCGGCCCGGTCCCGGCCGACGAGCTCGACCGGCTCGACCGCGTCTACCAGCCGGTCGAGGAGCGCGCGCGGATGGCGCAGGTGCTCGCGGAGCGCCGCCTCGTCGTCCTGTCCGGACGCCCCGGCACCGGGCGTGAGTTCACCGCCTTGTCGCTGCTGCGCAAGCACACCGGCGACCGCGTCATGCGCATGGACCCCACCGCCCTCGGCGACCTCCAGCCGGCCAGTTTCGCGGAGCGGCACGGCTACGTCGTCCGCGTCGCGTCGGACACGGACGCGATCACCGAGCTCCGCCTCGACCGGCTCCGCGCGCTGCTCAGCGACTCGAAGGCGTACCTGACCGTCGTCGTCGACGAAGCGGTCGCCGATGAGCGGGTGTTGCGCGGCCGCTACAGCGTGCCGTGCGTGCCGCCCGATCCGGAGGCGACGCTGCGCCGACACCTGGTGGCGCTCACCGTGGACGCGGACCCGGAGGCGGAGGTCTACGAGGACTACCAGGAGATCACCGACTCCGTCACGCTGGCCGCCGACCCGGAGATCCGCGAGGCGATCGGCCTCGACGAGCTTCGGCCACGCGAGACCGCGTGGCTGGCCGGCCTGCTCGAGTCCCACGCACGCGGCGCGCTCACCCGCGAGGAACTGCTCCGCGAGTGCCGGCTCTTCGCCCGCGGCCTGGTGAGCGGCTGGTTCCAGAACATCGAGTGCCGGGACGGGCTCCCGGAGGGCTTCCCCGCGCTGCGGACCGCCGCCCTGCGTATCGCGATCGCGGTCTTCAACGGCGCCTCCTACAACCAGGTCGCCGAAGCCGCCGAGCTGCTCGCCTGGGAGCTCGCCGCCACGCTGGATCCCGAACACGTCGTCGGGCGGCCCCTGTTCACCGACGACCTGCGGACCTCCCTCGCGGCGGCCCGGGCCGAGATCGTCCGGGGCGAGGAGGAGATCGGAGGCGTCGCGGTCCCCGTGCGCGCCGTCCGGTTCCAGGGCGAGGCGCTGACCGCCGCGGTGCTCGGCCACGTCTGGGACCGGTTCCACAACGTGCGCGGGCCGATCGTGCGCTGGCTGCTCGCGCTCGGCCTCGACCCGCGGCCGCAGGTGTGGGTGCGGGCCTCGCTGGCGGCCGGGCTGTTGACCGCGTTGGACTTCACGTACGGGTTCCACGAGCTGATCCGGCCCACCGCGCTGTCCGCGTCCGCGCAGAACCGGCTGTTCGCGGCGAACGCGCTCGCGCTGGCCGGCGGCGAGACCGAACTCTCGCGCGCGGTGAAGGTGCTGGTGCGCGACTGGGGTCGCGGCGACCACCCCGAGCTGCGCTGCACGGCCGCGTTCGCGCACGGCCGCGGGGTGATCGCGGGTTCGGTCGCGGCGTCCCTGGACGAGCTGGCCCGGATCGGCTGCGGCACCCCCGAGGACCTCGACGACATGCGGCTGGCCGAAGCCAGTTACGGCGTCGTGCAGTTGCTCGGCACGCGTGAGCCGGGCGAGGTCGTGGACCGGATCTGCACGTGGATGGAGGACGACCGCGTCGAGCGCCGCGACCTCGCGCTGGTGTGCGCGATCCGGATGGCCCGCACGCCCGCGTCCGAGGTGTACGACGCGCTCACCTCCCCCGTGCTCGGCGACTACGGGGAATGGCCGCTCATGCTGGCGCTCGCCGCCGCGCACGAGGACATCTACGAGCCGATCGCGGACCTCATGATGGAGGCCCTCTACCAGCCGCGTTCCCGTGAGGCCGCGCTCGAGGCGTTCGACGCGTGGGTGCGCGAAGGCGCCGAGGACCGCGTGCTCGGCGACCTGATCGCCGACTTCCTGCCGGACCTCGTCTACGACGAAAACGACTGCGATCGGCTGGTGTTCCGGCTGCTCAGGCTCATGCGGGACGCCGACGCGCCGCTCGACGTCGGGTTCGCACGCCGGTTGCGCGACGCGATCCGGAAGGAGATGGACTGATGGGCGCTGGAGAGGCCGGCAAGCCGCGGGCGGTGAAGGGCCCGTATCTCGGCCGTTGGCGGAACGCCGTGGTGCTGCCGCACGAGGAGGGCCGGGCGGCGACGGTCCGCTACTACCCGCGCGGCCAGATGCTCGTGACCTGGCCCGACGGCCACGAGGAGGGCAGCAAGCCGCTGTTCGCCAAACCGATCACCACGCACGGGATCGCCGCGGGCCGGTACATGTGCCAGTTCACCGTCGACCTCCCGGCCGCGGGTGACGCGCAGCGGTTTCCGACCGAGGTGGACGTGCACTGGGAGGTCACGCACCCCGACCAGGCCGTCCGTACCGCGGTCGAGGACCTGGAGGCGCCGCTGCGCTCCGAACTCCTGCAGCTGCTGCGGACGATCACCCGCAGGTTCCCGGTCACCGAGTCCGCGGCGGCCGACCAGGCGATCGCCGACGCCGTCGCGCTCGCGCAGCGCACCCAGCCGATCGGGGCGACGTACGGGATCCGCACGGACGTGTTCGTGCGCATCAGCCTGGACGCCGCGAGCGTCAAGCTGGCCACCACGCTCAAGGGCATCCAGGGGCAGGTGGAGGTCAGCAAGCTCAAGGGCGAGCTGCAGGGCGTCGAGCAGGACTCCCGGATCGGGCTGCAGGTCAAGCGGGTCCGGCAGATCGCCGCGCTGATCGCGGAGGGGCAGCACGCGCAGATCGCGATGATGCTCGACGACGACCCCGAGGCGCTCAAGGGCATCATCGCGATCGCCGCGGACGAGGACCGCGCGCAGCGCACCGAGGCCATGGACATCCTGAAGTACCTGGTCGAGCACGAGGCGATCGAGCCGCACCAGCTCGGTGACGCGGGCGCGATGCTGATCGCGGGCCTGCGCGGGTCCGCGCTGCGGCGGCCCGCGGTCTCCGCGCCGACACCCGCCGCGATCACCTCCGGTACGCAGCCGGACGCCGCGCGGGAGCAGGACCGCGACCCGTGGCAGGACCCGGATCCGCGGCCGCGCGCCCGGGGGCGGAGGTTCCGGGAGGGCGCCGGTGACGGCCGGCGGGCGGCCGCGCGTGACGCGTGGGGGGACGAGGTCGCCGACAGCGCGGAGGCGGAGGTGATCGACGCCGAGACCGTCGAGCCGCCGGCCCCGACCCGTGCGCGCCCCGTGCCCCGGCCGGAGCGCTCCGCGGATCCCGGGCAGGCGGAGACCGTGCCCCGGCACGTCCGCGCCGACGAGCAGGACGCCCGCACGACACGTCCCTATGAGGCGGTCGGGCCCGACGCGCCGACGCTCGACCAGTACCCGGTGCGGCCTGTGCCGTCCGCGCGGGACGGGGGACCCGCTCCGGACCGCCACCGCGAGCGCTCCGCCGACGCGTACGACCAGCGCTACGACGACCGCCGCACCGACCGGTACGAGGACCAGTACGCGGCGCGCCAGGACGGCCGCCCCGACCCGAGGTTCGCCGACCGGCGCGTGGACCCGCCCGCGTCGAGGCGCGCGGACCCGTACGACGACCGGTACGACGACAGTTACGACGCGTCATACGAGGCACCGCGCGGCCCTCAGCACCGCGACCGATCCCCCGCGCGCCCCGACGCGCCCCCGGCCCGGCAGGCGGACCGCTACGACGCCGACTACGACGACACGTACGGCGCGTACGACCGGCAGGACCAGCCCGGCGCCCGCGGCGGACCCGCGCCCGAGCGCCGACCCGATCCGCAGCGCGGCCGCGAGTACGACCGCGCCTACGACGACCGGTTCGACGACCAGTACGACACGCCGCGGCGTGGGCCGCACGGCGACCGAAGCAGCGACCAGCACAGCGAGTACGACGACCGGCGCGACGCACGCGGCCCCGCCAGGCCGACGCGTCCCGCACCGCCGCGCCCCTCCGCGCCGCCGCCGTCCGGCGGGGGCTCGTGGGCGGAGGCCTTCGACGACTGGGGGGACGACGAATGACCGGGCAGATTCACCCGGACCGGCGCGGGGACGGCCCGGCCCGCGCGCCCGGCGCCGGACGGAGGGCGCGTGCGGTGTCCCGCGCGGGGGCGCCCCGGCCCCGCGCGGGAGGCCCCACGCGCCGACGTGTCGCGGCACGGGCCGCCGGACGCGCGAGCG
>NZ_JASAOI010000074.1 GCF_029953285.1 Yinghuangia seranimata
CACAACGGAGGTTCGGGTAGTGCGGTTACCGGTGCCTTCGGGTGGGTGCCAGAGCTGTGTAAGGCAGGGTTTTGAGCGCGGCGCCGCCATCGGCGGCGTCGCGCAAGCCGTCCATAATCCGCGCAGGTCGGGCTTATGCATCAGCACGAGCCCGATCCGATCCGCCACATGGGGTTTTGGCGCGGCGCGGACCGTGGGCGCGCCGCGCAATCGGTTGGGGTGACGGGGATCGCAGGCTGCGGCCGTTCGTCGGGTCATCGCGATGGCCGACGTTCCCGACCTTGGGCCGCCGTCCGCTGCGGGCGCCAGGGCTTGCGGCGGGCTGCGCCGCGTGGTTGGGGGTGGGTCAGCGGGCTCCGGCGGGGACGCGGGTGCGTTGGGGGGTGATGGTGAGGCGGCCTCGTGCGGGTGGGGCGAGGGCGGGGGCGTTGGTGCGGCTGATTACGCGGCCTCGGCGGAAGACGATGCGTTCGACCGGCGGGGATGCCAGCGCCTCGGCCAGGGAGCCGGCGCGGACGGCCAACAGGTCGGCGACTGCCCCGGGTTCGGGTCCCGCCTGGGGGAGGCGCATGGTGTCGCGGGCGTCGACGCTGACCGCGGCGTAGGCCTGGTCGGGGGTGAGCCGGCAGGTGGCCGCGAGCAGCGCGGCGGTCTCCAGGGCGTCGGCGCGGCCCATCGGGTGGAGGGCGTCGCGGAGGTGGTCGCCGCCGGCCGCGAGCGGCACGCCCGCGTCGAGGAGCGCCTGGACTGCGGTCGCGCCGCCGCACGGGGCGGTGGCCGTACCGGGGTCGGCGCCGGGGCGGCGCGCCGGGGGCGCCGACGGGAGGCCGACGACCGCCATGCCGGACGCGGCGATCGCCTCGACGACCTTGGCCAGCGCCGGCGGCCGCAGTCGGCCGAGGAGCGCGCAGTGGCTCGCGGTGACCTGCCGGCCGAAGCCGGACGCGCGCAGCAGCCGGGCCAGGTCGGCGACGGCGAGGACCCGCGAGTCGGGCTGATCGTCCAGGTGCAGGTCGAGGTCGACCTCGGCGCGATCGGCGAGCCGCAGCAGCCGCCGGGTCTCGCGGCGCGGGTCCGGCGCGCTGTGCGGCCGGCCGCCGAGCAGCCCGGCGCCCGCCGAGAACGCCTCCAGCGCGGCCCGGTCCGACAGCCCGGGCGACGGCACCGCGACGATCTGCAGGTCCAGCACGCGGTGCAGGTCCTCGCGCAGTTCGCGCAGGATCTCCACGGCGCGCAGCGGCGCCCCGGCCCCCACACCGATGTCGATGTGCGTGCGAACGGCCGTGGCGCCGTTGCCGGACAGCGTCATCAGCGCCGTCCGGGCCCTGCGCCGCAGGTCGTTCGTCGTGTACCGGGCCGACCACGCGCGCCACGAACGCACCGCGCCGTCCCGGCCGTCGGGGTCGCTCCCGACCGGCTCCCACGTGAGCGCCCGGTCCAGGTGCACATGGGGCTCGACGGGCGCCGGCAGCAGCAGGTAGCCCGTGAGGTCGACGACGGTCTGGCCCGGATCGGGTATGCCGACGGGACGTATGTGGCTGACGCTGCCGTGCCGAAGGACGACGTTGCGGACACGGCCGTCGGGCAGCGTCGCGCCGGTCAAGGTGGTCGTTTCGGTCACGGCTTCTCCTTGTGCGCCGGGTGTACGCGGACATTTCCGGTGCGCCTGGACTGCGACTGAACTGTCGTCCGACCACTCTGATGGTGGGCTGTTGCCACAGGGTTACCTAGGGGTTACAGGGGCACCGGTCTCGCACGAAACCGGCGCGTAACAGGCATGACTCCGCGGAGTTACCGGTCAGGCGTACAACCTCGGGATATGTCCCGAGATCTGCTGTCGTCGCGCCCCGGAACCGTGCTGTGGGGCTGGTTGCCCGGTGCCGTCGACCGTCCGGTGCTGAGCGTCGAACCGGGCGCCACCGTAGTCGTCGACACACTGTCGCACCAGGGACTGATGAGGCATCAGGGACGGGATCCCCATGCCTTTTTCGCATCGCTCGGCGTCGACGCGGCTGACGTCCTCGACGATGTGCACGCGCTCGCGGCCTCCGACCTGGCACACGATCCGGCCATCGACGGCCCGCACGTGGTCACCGGCCCGATCGAGGTCCGCGGCGCGCGCCCGGGCGACGTGCTCGCCGTGCACATCGAAGCGCTCGAACCGCGCGTCGGGTACGGCGTGGTCGCGCCGCGCGACGGCGGCCCCGGGCCCGAGGCGCTGCGCAGAGTGGACGACCGGTCGCGCGCGACGACCGAACCCGCCGCGCCCGGCTGCGCGTTCCGCCCCTCGCTCGGCGTGCTGGGCGTGGCGACGTCGGACGGACTGCGCCGGCACTCGGCACGCACCGGTTCGTTCGGCGGCAACCTCGACCTGCCCGAGCTCGGCCCGGGCGCCACGCTGCACCTTCCCGTGCAGGTCCCGGGCGCCCTCTTCCACGTCGGCGGGCCGCGGTTCGGGCTGCGCGCGGACGCGCCGGGCACCGCGTGGGACGGCCCGTTGCGCGCGACGATCCGGCTGGACGTCGTCCCGCAGCCCCGCGTCCGGGACTGGGGCGGTGCCGGCCGCCGCCCGTTCGTGACCACCCCCGGACACCTGGTTCCGCTCGGCCTGGACGCGAACGTCGACCGGGCCCTGGAGCTGTGCCGCGCCCAGGCGTTCGCCCTGCTCGCGGGCCGTTACGGGGAACCGCGCGCGGCGGCCCGCGCCCGGCTCGAGGACGCGGAATTCCGCATCCACCGTTCCGGTTACGGAGTGCATGCGCGGCTGCCGCTGCCCGACCGGGAACCAGTCGGGGCAACTGCCGCCTGACGTACAGGGATTGGTGCAATGCGGGAACTCGCGTACATGTACGGAGAGTTGCCATCTGGGAGGTTGCCATGGCGAGCGCCACTGGGTCAGGATCGCCCCCATGACGACTTCCGAAAGCACCGAGGCGCCTGAGACTCCCCTGTGGCTCCAGGGCCGCGAGGCCGTGGTCGCCGCCGCCGCGCCGGAGGACTGGCGCGACGAGGCGCCGGACTACCACCTGTCGCACACCCTCATGCCGAAGCAGCGCACCCACACCTTCGACGCCGGCTCGCTTGAGGCGATCGTCGAAAGCCTGGTGCAGGTCTTCGAGATGGAGGTGTCGCACAAGAAGGACCCGGCGACCTGGGTCTCGATGGTGACCGAGAAGTTCCGCACCAACGTCAACGGCGGCCCCTGGGCGACCGCCGCCGACATCGCCGAGATCGGCAGCTACAACATCCTCATCGGCGACAGCGTCTTCTACCGCACCGGCCAGGAGAGCTTCGAGTCGTCGCACGACGTCTTCCACAAGGCGCTCCCGAACGGGTTCTTCTGGGAGGTCCTGGAGGTCCTGACCCCGCCGCCGGTGGTCACCTTCAAGTGGCGGCACTGGGGGAAGTTCGAGGGCGAGTACAACGGCTTCGCCCCGACCGGAGAGACCGTCGAGATGTTCGGCGTCAGCATCGCCAAGGTCAGCGACGACCTGCGGCTGCTGGACGTCGAGCACTACTACGACCCCAACACCTTCCTCGGCAAGCTGACCGGCGGCTGCCCGGTCGCGCACACCGCGGGCTGAGCCCCGGCGCCATATCCGCTGGGGCCGGGAACCCGGTCCGGCCTAGTGTGGACACGTGCCGACCACTGTCCCGACCCACGACCCGACCACCGCGATCCAGCCCACCGCCACCCTGGCGGCGGCCGAGCCCTGGCCGACCACCGCGGACGAGGCGCGCGCGATGCAGGACCGGCTCCGGAGGCTCGTCGACACCACCGGACCCGGTCCGGCCGCCGTGCGCCGGGTCGCGGGCCTCGACGTCGCGTACGCCGAGGACTCCGACCGGCTCGCCGCCGCCGTCGTGGTGCTGGACGCCGAGACCCTCACCGTCCTGGAGTCCTCCGTCGTCGAGGGGCACGCGCACTTCCCGTACGTGCCCGGCCTGTTCGCGTTCCGCGAGCTGCCCTCGCTCGTCGAGGCGCTGGACGGCCTCAGCGCGCCGCCCGACCTGCTGGTCTGCGACGGGCAGGGCCTCGCTCACCCGCGCCGCTTCGGACTGGCGTGCCACATCGGCGTGCACACCGGCATCCCGAGCATCGGCGTCGGCAAGACCGCGTTCGTCGGCACCTACGACCCGCCGGGCGCGGCCCGCGGCGAACGCTCCGACCTCGTCCTGGACGGCGACGTCGTCGGCGCCGTCCTGCGCACGCAGCCGGGCGTGAAGCCGGTGTTCGTCTCCGTCGGGCACGGCCTGAGCCTGCCGGAAGCGTGCGCCCACGTGCTCGCGCTGAGCCCGCGGTTCCGACTGCCGGAGACCACGCGCGCGGCGGACTCCGCGTGCCGCAGGGCGCTGGCCGCCGCGCAGGCGGGCTGAACCAAGCCGAATCCGCCGACCCGATGCGCGGAGACGCCGAAGGGCGCCTGCTCCCCCCGAGGGAGCAGGCGCCCTTCGCGTTTCCTTGCGGTGCTACCCCGTTACTCCGAGGAGATCGCCCGGAGCACGTTCATCCTGGACGCGCGACGGGCCGGCAGCAGGGCCGCCAGGCGGCCGATGATCGCCGCCGCCACGACCATCACGATGAGCGTGATCCACGGGAACGTCAGCAGTTCGAGCCCGTAGTTGGCCAGCAGCCGCTGCGCGACCACGCCCCACGACACGCCCAGCGCGAGGCCGATGAGGGCCGCGAACAGCGCGATCACGACGGCTTCCAGCTTGACCATCCGCTTGATCTGCCTGCGGGACGCGCCGATCGCGCGCATCAGGCCGATCTCCCGGGTCCGCTCGACCACCGACAGCGCCAGGGTGTTCACGACACCGAGGACCGCGATGATGATCGTCAGGCCGAGCAGCGCGTAGATCAGGTAGAGCAGGAACTTGATCTGGCCCTGCACCTGGTCCTTGTAGTCGGCCTGGTCGCGCACCTTGAACTGCGGGTACGGGTCCATGGTCTTCTTGACGGTCTCGCTGACCTGGTTCTTGTCCGCGCCCGGCTTGGCGTTGAACATCACCAGGAAGTCGTGCGTGCCGGGGTTGGCCTTGTCGAGGTCCGCGATCGGGATCGTGGACGCGTTGCCGAAGCCGAAGCCGCCCTTCGAGTCCTTCTGGATCGCGACGACCTTGAGCGGGACGGTCTGGCCGGTCGCGGCGAACTTCACCTGGACCGTGCTGCCGACGACGGCCTTGTGATCGTCCGCGACGCCTTCGCTGACCGCGATGGTGCCCGGCTCGCCGACCTTGCCCTTGTCGCCGCCGACGAAGTCGATCTTCCACATCTGGGTGAAGCCAGGCTCGGTCGCGACGACCTGGTCCTTCTCGGTCGTGTGACCGTCGGGGTAGGTCAGCGACACGCCGCCGATCATCCGCGAGCGGACCACCTCGCCCACGCCGTCGCTCTTCTTGACGGACGTCGCGATGTCGTCCGGCAGCGGGTTGCTCTGGTTCGCCTGGATGGTGAAGTCCGCGCCGAAGTTCTTGTCGATCTGGTCGGCGATCGACGAGTTCATCGACGACGCGACGATCGACGTGCCGGCCACCAGCGCGACACCGATCATCACCGCGGACGCGGTGGCGCCGGTGCGGCGCGGGTTGCGGGTCGAGTTCTCGCGGCTCAGCCGGCCCATCGGACCGAACCACTTCGGGAAGCCCGCGGACAGCGCCGGGATGACGGTGCGCGCCAGCACCGGGCCGAGCACCACGAACGAGACGAGCGTGAGCAGGATGCCTGCGACCAGCTCCAGGCCGCCGGTACCGCCCGAGCTCGTGGTCGCCGCGCCGAGCAGCGCGGCCACGCCGACGCCGGCCATGACCAGGCCGATGATCGTACGGCGCTTGAGCGACTTCTGCGGCGGGGCGCCGGCCTCGCGCAGGGCCGCCATCGGGGAGATACGGCTCGCCCGGCGGGCCGGGATGTACGCCGCGATGACGGTGACGAGCGTGCCGACGAGGTAGGCGACGATCGGCGTGAGCGGCTTGAACACCAGGGACGCGCCCTTGAGGTTCATGCCCGCCGCGGTGATCAGCGCCTTGAGGCCGACCGCGAGCCCGAAGCCGGCCGCGATGCCGAGCGTCGAGCCGATCAGGCCGAGCAGCACGGACTCCAGCAGCACCGACTGGGTGACCTGCCCGCGGCTGGCGCCGATCGCCCGCATCAGGCCGAGCTCACGGGTGCGCTGCGCGACCAGCATCGAGAAGGTGTTGAAGATCAGGAAGATGCCGACCAGCACCGCCACGCCCGCGAAGCCGAGCATGAAGTACTTGATGAAGTTGACGAAGCTGCCGATCTGGTCGGCCGCGTCCTTCGCCGTCTCCTTCTGGGTCTTCACCTCGTAGCCGGCGCCCAGGGTGTCCTGCACGCGCTTCTTGAGGGTGTCGTTGCTGACGCCGGGGACGGCTTCGAGCTCCGCCTTGCTGATCTTGTCCGTGGAACCGAGCAGCGTCTTCTGCGCGAACTGGGTCTCCATGAACGCGAGCGTCGCGCCCGGGTTGGTCTTGGTGAACGTCGCGATGCCGACGATCTTGAGGTCGACGGTGCCGAACCCGTTGATCAGCCGGATGGTGTCGCCGATCTTGAGGTTCTTGCGGTCCATCGTGTCCGCGTCGACGACGGCCTGGTTCGGGCCGGTCGGCTCGGTGCCCGACGTGATGTTCACGGCCGAGCGGTCGCTGTGGTACCAGTTCAGGCCGATGGTCGGCGGGCCGGTGTCCCGTCCGAGCAGGGTGTTCTTGCTGTCGACAAGCGTGATTTGCTCGGACTCGACCGACGGATGGGCCTTCTTGACCCCGTCGACCGCCGAGAGCTTCTCGACGGTGTCGGCCGGGATCGACTTGATCTGGCCGGACATCGCGATGTCCTGGTCGCTCTGGTCGGTCTTCTGCGAGACGGTCACGTCCGACGCCGTCGAGCTGAACAGGTCGTTGAACGTCTTGGTGATGGTGTCCGTGAAGATCAGCGTGCCGGACACAAAGGCGACCGACAACAACACCGCGATCGCCGACAGCACCATCCTGCCCTTGTGGGACAGGAAGCTTCTGAAGGATGCCTTCAACATGTCAGGATGCCCCGTTGGTCAGGTTCAGCTGGTGCGGGCCGCGTCGAAGCGCTTCATGCGCTCGAGGACCGCGTCGGAGGTCGGGCGGTGCATCTCGTCGACGATGCTGCCGTCGGCGAGGAACAGGACGCGGTCCGCGTAGGACGCCGCGCTCGGGTCGTGCGTGACCATGACGATGGTCTGGCCGAGCTCGCGCACGCTGCGCTGCAGGAAGCCCAGCACCTCGGCGCCGGCCCGCGAGTCCAGGTTGCCGGTGGGCTCGTCGCCGAAGATGATCTCGGGGCGGCTGGCCAGCGCGCGGGCGCACGCGACGCGCTGCTGCTGGCCGCCGGACAGCTCGGACGGGCGGTGGCCGAGGCGGTCGCGCAGACCGACCGTGTCGATGACGTTCGCCAGCCAGGCCTCGTCGGGCTTGCGGCCCGCAATGTCCATCGGCAGGGTGATGTTCTCGAGCGCGGTCAGCGTCGGCAGCAGGTTGAACGCCTGGAAGATGAAGCCGATGTTGTCGCGCCGCAGCTTGGTCAGGTCCTTGTCCTTGAGCTGCGTGATCTCGGTGTCGCCGATCCAGCTGCGACCCGAGGTGACGGTGTCCAGGCCGGCGAGGCAGTGCATCAGCGTGGACTTGCCGGAGCCGGACGGGCCCATGATCGCGGTGAACTGACCGCGGGCGATCTCGACGTCGACGGCGTTGAGCGCGACCACGCGGGTCTCGCCCTCGCCGTACGCCTTGGTGAGCTGCTGGGCGCGGGCGGCGATCCCGGTGCCGCGGGGATCCGCGTTCTGCGTGGCTGCCGTGGCCGTGGTCACGAGTGTCTCCTGCGGTGTCTAGCCGGTGTCCAACGGGACTCTTCGAGCGAACACGATCACGGTATGGCCCAGGTAAAGATGATGAATCGTCGCCAGGAAGGGAACATCCACTCCTCCCGCAGGAGGAGCGGGGGTACTACGACGTACGCCCTCCCCTAGGGGGAACCCGGACGGGAGGGGACGGGAGGAGACGGGCACTCATCCATGAGGACGAGGGGTAGCGACTTTCGTAGGTGCCGATCGCTCCCTTCCGGTCTACCGGCGGTCCGGGTGGCGGGAGGAGTCTGGATGGAGTCGGAGAACCGTCGGCCCCGTGCCCGGCACCGCGATCGAGGAGGACCGTCGTGAACGAGTACCGCGAGCAGACCCCGCCGAACGGATCGGCGGCGGTGCCCGAACCGCCCGCGCGGCCCGGAGTGGCGGCGCGCGCGGCCCAGTTGACCAAGGCGTACGGCGAGGGCGAGACCCGCGTGGTCGCGCTGGACGCGGTCGACATCGACATCCCGCGCGGCCGGCTGACCGCGATCATGGGCCCGTCCGGGTCCGGCAAGTCGACGCTGATGCACTGCCTGGCCGGGCTGGACTCGGTCACGCACGGCCGGGTGTGGATCGCCGGGACCGAGATCACCCAGTTGAAGGACAAGGACCTCACGAAGCTGCGGCGCGACCGGATCGGCTTCGTGTTCCAGGCGTTCAACCTGCTGCCGACGCTGACCGCGCTCGAGAACATCACGCTGCCGATGGACATCGCCGGCCACAAGCCCGACCCCGAGTGGGTCGAGCAGGTCGTCGCCGCCGTCGGCCTGAAGGACCGGCTGCACCACCGCCCGGCGGAGCTGTCCGGCGGCCAGCAGCAGCGCGTCGCGTGCGCCCGCGCGCTCGCCGCCCGGCCCGACATCATCTTCGCCGACGAGCCCACCGGCAACCTCGACTCGCGCTCCGGCGCCGAGGTGCTCACCTTCCTGCGCCGCAGCGTCGACGTGCTCGGGCAGACCGTCGTCATGGTCACGCACGACCCCGGCGCGGCGTCCTACGCGCACCACGTGGTCTTCCTCGCCGACGGCCGCATCGTCGACGAGATGGACGCGCCGACCCCGGACCGCGTGCTGGAGCGCATGAAGCGGTTCGACGCGGTGCGCACCACCTGACCGACAGCGCCCGAACCTTCCCGCTGAACCGCCCCCCGTCCCACGGCCGGGAGGTGCCTCACCGCTGAGCGGCGGCTCGCCCGCGGCGTCCGCGACCGCCGTTGCCCGGAGGGCGATTCCGCATGCCCGCGAACGGCGGCGCAGCCCGCGCACCCCCCCGTCCGCCCCCGACTCCGTCGAGGACTGAACCCACCATGTGGAAAACCACCCTGCGCAACCTGGTCGCCTACCGGCTCAGGCTCGCGCTGACCGCCGTCGCCATCGTGTTCGGCGTGGCCTTCGTCTCCGGTGTGCTCACCCTGAGCAGCACGCTGTCGAAGGCGTACAAGGACGCCGCGGCCACCGACTACGAAGGAGTGTCCGTCGCCGTCCGCCCGACCGGCGACGCGAAGAAGGCCAACCAGATCCCGGCCCTCGACGAGGCGCTGACCGCCAAGCTGCGCGCGCTGCCGGGTGTCGCCTCGGTGCGCGCGACCAGCAGCGGGTTCACCGCCGTGGTCGACCGCGACGGCGAGCGGCTCGGCGGGCGCCGCAACGTCGTCGGTGCGACGTTCTCGCCCGGCAAGGACGGCCAGGACCCCAAGTACCGCTTCGAGACGGGCCGCGGACCGGCGAACGCGCAGGAGGTGGCGATCGACAAGCGCGTCGCGGAGGACGGCGGCTACAAGGTCGGCGACCGCATCCGCGTCGTCGCCAACGGTCCCGTGCGCGACGTGCTGCTGGTCGGCACCTTCACCACCGACGACGCGCAGTACAAACTCGGCGGCTCCATCACGCTGTTCGACCGCGCGACCGCGCAACAGCTGTTCAACCAGCCCGGCCGCGACGGCGAGCTCAGCGTGCGCACCCTGCCGGGGACCGGCGAGGAGGCCCTGCTCGCCGAGGTGCGCCCGCTCGTACCGCGCGGCGCCGAGGCGGTCACCGGCACCAAGCTGCGCGACGACCAGGCCAAGGACATCGAACGCGACACCAAGTCGCTGTCCATGACGCTGCTGGCGTTCGCCGGTATCGCGCTGTTCGTCGGCACGTTCATCATCGCCAACACCTTCACCATGCTGGTCGCCCAGCGCACACGGGAGTTCGCGCTGCTGCGCGCCGTCGGAGCGACCCGCACGCAGGTCACCCGGTCGGTGCTCGTCGAGGCGACGCTGCTGGGTGTGCTGTCCGGCACGGCCGGATTCGTGCTCGGCCTCGGGCTGTGCCAGGGGCTGCGCGCGGTGTTCAACGCGGCCGGTGCCGAACTGCCGTCCGGGCCCCTGGTGATCACGCCGAACGCGGTCATCGCGTCGCTCGTCGTCGGCGTCCTCGTCACGGTCGTCGCGGCGTGGCTGCCGGCCCGGCGCGCGGCGTCCATCCCGCCCGTCGCGGCGCTGCGCAGCGATGTGCCGCCGACCGCGAAGAGCCTGCGGCGGCGCAACCTGAGCGGCGCGTTCATGGTCGGCCTGGGCGCGGTCATCTGCTACGGCTACGGGCAGCTCAAGGACAAGACGAGCGGCGACGTCCTGATGATCCTGCTCGGCGGCGCCGTCGCGCTGACCGGCGTGATCATGCTGGTGCCGATGCTCGCGACGCCGGTCGTCCGCGCCGTCGGACTGCCGCTGGCACGCGGGTTCGGGATCTCCGGCAAACTCGCGCGGGAGAACGCGGTGCGGAACCCGCGGCGCACCGCCGCCACCGCGTCCGCCCTGATGATCGGGCTCGTGCTGGTCAGCATGCTGTCCGTGTTCGGCGCCTCGCTGAAGCAGGAGCTCGACCGGGTCGCGCTGCGCGGCATCACCGCCGACTACGGCGTGAGCCTGGTCTCCAACCAGCCCATGGACCCGGCGATGGTCGACGCGGTGCTCAAGGCGCCCGGCGTCCAGGCCGCGTCGCCGCTGCTGTCCACCGAGGTCGCCATGGGCACCGGCGGCACCACCACCGAGGTCACCGGCGTCGACGGCCGCACCGGCATGCAGCTGCTGCACGCCGACTTCACGGAAGGCGGCCCCGAGGGTTTCGCCGCGGGCATCCTGCTCGACCAGAAGTTCGCCAAGGACCACGGCTGGAAGGTCGGCGGCACCGTGCCGGTCACCTACCCGGACGGCCAGACGGCGTCCGTAACGGTCGCCGGCCTCTACGAGACCAGTCTGCTGCTGGGCAACGCGCTGATGCCCAACCAGCTGCTCCAACCGCACCTGGACCGCGCCACCGCGACCGACGTCCTGGTCAAGTCCGCGCCCGGCGCGGGCGGTTCGATGCGCGACAACCTCAAGAACGCGCTCAACCGCAACCCGGCCGTGAAGATCATGTCGAAGGACGACTACCGCAAGGAACTCGGCGGCATCATCGACCTGATGCTCAACCTGCTGTACGCGCTGCTCGGCATGGCCATCGTCATCGCGGTCATCGGCATCGTCAACACACTGGCCATGTCGGTGTTCGAACGCACCCGTGAGATCGGCATGCTGCGGGCGATCGGCATGGACCGGCGCCGAATCCGCTCGATGATCCGCATCGAAGCCGTCATGATCTCCGTGTTCGGCGCGCTGCTCGGCACGGGGATCGGCCTCGGCGTCGGCGTCCTCGGTGTGAAGGCCCTCAAGGGCAGCACACAGATGACGCCCACGGTCCCGTGGGAGCGCATGGGCCTGTTCCTGGTCCTCGCCGCGCTGGTCGGCATGCTCGCGGCGGCCTGGCCCGCCCGGCGCGCCGCACGTATGGAGGTCCTCGGTGCGATCAAGGCGGAGTAACGACCAGTGACAGCTTGGCTGCCGACCGTGCCGGCCCTGCCGGCCGGCGACCAGTGGGCGCGGGCAGGGGCGGTGGGTACCGTGGACCAGGTGAAACGCCGCCCCTTCTCGCGTCCGGTGCCCCCCGTGGTGTTCGACCGGATCTTCGCCGGCGGCTTCACCGTGCTGATCGTGGCCGCCCTCGCCTGGGCGGGCTGGACCGAGCGCCACGAGGGCATCGCCGCGACCGAGTGGATCAAGGCGGCGATGCAGATCGCCAGCACCGTCGCGCTGTTCTGGCGGCGGGCCCACCCGATCGCCGTCGGCCTCGCGTGCGGGCTGCTGTCCCTCCCGGAGCAGGCCGTCGCGACACCGTTCGCGATGTACGCCGTGGGGCGCTACGTCGAGGACCGCACCAAGGTGTGGTTCGTCGTCGTGCCGGTCAGCGTGGTCTGGGCGCAGCCCTGGGCGATGCCGAGCACCGGCGACCGGATCGGCAACATCCTCATCGGCCTCGCACCCGCGCTGTACGGCCTGTACGTCGCGTCCCGGAACCGGCTCATCGCGGCCCTCGCCGAACGCGCCGAACGGGCCGAGCGGGAACAGGAACTGCGCGCCGAGCAGGCCCGCTCGGAAGAACGCGAACGCCTCGCGGGCGAGATGCACGACGTCGTCACGCACCGCGTCAGCCTGATGGTCCTGCAGGCCGGTGCCCTGCGCACCCGCGCCCCCGACCAGGCGGTCCGCGACGCCGCCGAGGACCTTCGCCTCGTCGGCTGCCAGGCGCTCGAGGAACTCCGCAACCTCGTCACGATCCTGCGCAACGAGGACCGGTTCGGCACCTCGGCGGCGGCCGAACCCGCCGAGCTCGACCTGTCCCGGCTCGTCGCCGAGTCCCGCACCGCGGGCGTCGACGTGCGGCTCAGCCTCGAGGGCGCGATGCCGCCCGCGTCGCCGGTGGTGGTGCGCACCGCGTACCGCATCGTGCAGGAGTCCCTCACGAACGTGCACAAGCACGCCCCCGGCGCGAGCGTGGGCATCCACGTGCGGCACTCCGAGGGCTGGCTGCGCATCCAGGTCGTCAACACCGCCGCGACCGGACCGTGCGAACTCGTGTTCCCCGGCGAGGGCACCGGCCTGACCGGGCTGCGGCAGCGCGTCGAGATGGTCAAGGGCTCGCTGCGCGCCGGACCCACCGGCGACGGCGGGTTCGCGGTCGCCGCCGACCTCCCCGTCGCGACCGCGGCCGGGACACCCGCCCAAACCCCTTCAGGAGCACGATGATCCGGGTGCTGGTGGTCGACGACGAGCGGATGGTGTGCACGCTGCTGCGCACCATCCTCGGCACGTCGTCCGACGTCGAGGTGGTCGGCGAGGCCTACGACGGCGCCGAGGCCGTCGAGTCCGTCGTCCGCCTCGCCCCCGACGTCGTCCTGATGGACCTGCACATGCCGGGCGTGGACGGCCTCACCGCCATCGACCGCATCCGCAGGCTCCCCGAACCGCCGCGCGTCGTCGTCCTGACCACGATCGACCCCGACCAGTACGTCCTCCGCGCGCTGCACGCCGGTGCCGCGGGCTTCCTGCTCAAGGACACCCCGCCGGAGGACCTGATCGGGCTGGTGCGGGTGGCGTCCGAGGGGCACACCGTGCTGTCGCCCGCGGCCACCCGCGGCCTGGTGACCGCGTCGGCGGGGCACGACGCCGTCCGGCAGCGGGCGTTGCTGCGCATCGAGGAACTGACCGAGCGGGAACGGGAGGTGCTCGCCTGCCTGGGCGAGGGCCTGTCGAACGCGCAGATCGCGGAACGGCTGTTCCTCAGCGAGGCGACCGTGAAGGGCTACGTGTCGCGGCTGCTGGTCAAGCTCGACTGCGCGAACCGCACGCAGGCCGGGATCATCGCGTACGACGCGGGGCTGATCGCGCGCACATGAGGCGCGCGGTCGGCCCCGCGTCGTGGTCGCACCGGCGGATCAGCCCACCGGGACCCCGCTCCTGGCCTCGGCCTCCGCCTCCGGAGACTCGGCGACGGCGGCGGACAGCGTGTTGTGCCGGGCCGTCCAGGCGACGAGGACGCCCAGCAACGCGGCGCACGCCATCAGCACCGACTGGATCTCGAACGCGCGGCTGAACCCGTCGACGTTGGCGTGGAGCGGGTCGACGCCCTCGGCGATGCGGTCGTCGCGCAGGCTGCTCGCGACGGTGACCAGGACGGCGATGCCGATGGCCGCACCTATCTGCTGGCAGGTGGTCACCATCGCGGACGCGACGCCGCCGTCGCCCTCGCCCGCACCGCCGGTCGCGACCTGGATGATCGCGACGAACGCCGCGCCGAGGCCGAGACCGGTGACGACGAGGGCCGGCATCAGGTGGGCGGTGAAGGAACTGGCCGCGTCCAGGCGGCTCATCGAGAACATGCCGCAGGCGGCGACGGCCGGGCCCAGGACCAGCGGGACGGCCGGCCCGCGCGTGGTCAGCACCTTGGACGTGACACCCGCCGCGACGCCCATGCCCACGCTGAACGGGAGGTACGAGAGCCCGGTCCGCATGGGCGCCCAGTGCTGGATGTTCTGCATGTAGAGCGTGAGGAAGAAGAACATCGCGAACAGGCCGCCGGCCGCGACGAGGACGAGGAGCTGGGCGAGCGTGGCGTCGCGCCGCTTGAGCAGGCCGCGGGGGATGAGCGGTTCGTCGGCGGTGCGCTGCCGCAGCGCGAACCCGGCGGCGAGGACGGCCGCGCCCGCGAGGCCGAGCAGGGTGCGGGCGGAGCCCCACGGGTGCTTGTCGGTCTCGACGACGGTGTAGACGAGCAGCAGGACGGCCAGGGTGCCGAGCGCGGCGCCGGGGAAGTCGGGCGTGCGCCCGCGCTCGCCGCGTTCGTCGGCGGGGATGACGCGCGGCATGGCCAGCAGCGCGACCGCGCCGACCGGCAGGTTGATGAGGAAGATCCAGCGCCAGTCCGTCCATTCGACGAGCGCCCCGCCGAGGAGCAGCCCGGTCGCGGCGCCGAGCCCGGTGAGCGCGGCCCAGACGCCGAGGGCGCGGGCGCGTTCGGCGCGGTCCTGGAACGTCGCGAGCAGGATCGACAGGGCGGCGGGGGACAGCATCGCGCCGGCGACGCCCTGCGTGGCGCGGGCGGCGATGAGCGTCCCGGCGTTGGGCGCCAGCCCGCATGCGGCCGAGGCGAGGACGAAGCCGGTGAGCGCGCCGGCGAACAGCCGCCGCCGTCCGACGAGGTCGGCGAGCCCGCCGCCGATGAGCAGGAAGCCGCCGAACGTCAGGAAGTACGCGTTGGTGACCCACGACAGCGCGTTCGGGGAGAAGTGGAGGTCGGCACCGACGGTCGGCAGCGCCACATTGACGATCGTGTCGTCGATGAGGAGCACGAACTGCGCGGTGCACACCAGGAGCAGCACGAGACGGCGGTTCACGCCCTCGTGGCCGGTGCCGTGGGCTTGCATGGGAGAGCCCCTCCTACAGTTGTAGAAATGACTTCTCCAGTTGTAGAGATTTCTTCTACAGGCGTCAAGCTGCTGGCAGAATGGGGGCATGCGAGACGAGGACGACACCACCGGCGAAGCCCGGCACCAGGGCGCCGCGGCCGGCCGGCGCGTGCAGCTGCTCGACGCCGCGATCCGCGTGCTCGCCGCGCAGGGGCTACGCGGTCTCACGCACCGCGCCGTGCAGCAGGAGGCCGGGCTGCCGCACGGCTCGGTGACGTACTACTTCAAGACCCGCGACCACCTCGTGCTCGGCGTCATCGAGCGCATGAGCGAGCTCGAGCAGGCCGCCGCCTCGCAGGTCGCCGACGAGCTGATGCGCGCGATGGTCGCCCGGCCGTTCGACCCGGACTACCGGCACATCGCGGACCTGACGAAGGCGTGGTGGGACGGCAGCCGCGACCGCGAGCTCGCCCGCTACGAGATGCAGATCGCCGGCCGCCGCGAGGCGTTGATCGGGGACGCGATGCGCCGCTCCACCGCGGAGTTCCGCAAGCTCACCGAGTTCATCGCGCTGGCGTGCGGATCGACCGACGCGGAGGCCGACGGCGAGGTCCTCATCGCCATGATCGACGGCATGCTGTTCCACTACCTGGTCAACCAGCCGGCCGACCCGCGCTACATCGAGATCGGCCTCCGCCGCGCGATCGAGTCGCTCCGATCCGTTCCGGCGGAGGCCGCGAACCGCACCTGAGGCTAGGCGGGGTCGACTCCGGTCCCGGTCTCGAACCCGGTGAGGCCCAGCACCGCGAAGTCGGTCGCCGCCGCGAACGTCGGCAGGGCGGCGAGCCGTTGTGTGTACGCCCAAAGGCTGGGGAAGTCCCGCAGCGTGCGGCCGTCCTTCCCGACCGCCGCGCCGTAGGCCTTCTCGAAGCGGATCAACTTGACCCACAGCCGGACGTCGGACAGCGTCAGCGCCCTGCCGTGCACGAACGCCAGCGCGGACAAGCGCTCTTCATGGGCGTCGAGGGCGTTGGCGGAGGTTCCGTCGGCGTCCTCGACGAGCCCGCCCGCACGCACCTCGGCGGTGATCCGTGCGTCGAACACATCGATGTCCGAGCGGAGTTCCACCGGATACAGGTCGACGGACCCGTCGGCCCACGCGTCGAACCGGGTGGCCAGGTCCACTGGTATGACCGGGAATTCGTTGCTGACCACCCGGGACGTCGTGCGGTCCCACAGCGTCGGGACGGAGATGTGGCCGTCGTAGCCCGGTTCGGTCGCCTCGTAGGCGTCGCGCAGCAGCGCGAAGCCGTTGACCGGGTCGGGGCCGAAGCGTTCGCGGAACGCCCAACCGCGCCCGTCGCGCTCCTCGTCGACGTAGGACGCGGTGACCACGTCCTCGAGCCCCTTCACGGTCCGCACGATCGCGGCGATGTGCGCCCACGGGCAGCCGTGCGCGAGGTACAGGTGGTAGCGGCCGGGCTCGGCGGGGTACGGGACCGAGCCGGGCGCGGAGATCCGGCCCTGGAACGGGTAGATCGGGCACTCGACACCGTTCGCGGACGACGGCGGCTTGGCGCGGTAGACCCCGAAGACGTCGGTGTCTACGGGGCTGGCGAACACTGCGGTGCTGGTCATCGAGGACTCCAAAGGTGCTGCCGGGAACCGGATTTCGGATGGGGAGGGGGGAATGGGGGAGGGGCTCGTCATGCGACGTCGCGGGCCTCGGGCGGGGCGGTCGCGGCGGCTCCGGCCCGGGTGCCCGCGTCCGGTTCCGCTTCGCCGCCGCCTTCGGCCAACCGGGTCAGCACGGTGCGGGCCAGCGCGTCGTTGACGCGGAACGCAGGGGCGTCCAGCCGCGGGCGCGCGAACCCGCCGACCGCGGCCCCGCCGGCCGCCCCGTGCCCGACGGCGTGGCGGGCCGGGTGCTCGGTGCCGTCCGCCGCGATCAGCCGCTGGGTGCCGGGGGCGGTCGCGAGCTTGCCGGTGGCCCGGCCGGTGAGGACCTGCTCGGAGACGTCGCCGCGGGTGTACAGGCGGCGCAGCAGCGGGTCGCGCGTGCGGGCCAACGACGGTTCCGGCAGCCGCGCGTCGACCAGCGCGCCGGCGCGCACGGTGCCGGGCACCGACGGCGAGCGGGCGGTGAACGCGCCGTCGATCGCCGCGATCGCAGCGTCCGCCCCCAGGAACCGGACGACCCCGGCCCGGGCGAGCGCCAGCATCTCCTCCAGGCGCGGCCCCGGCGGGCCGCTCGCCAGATAGCTGAAGAAGCCGTGGAACTCCGGCAGCCCCTGGGCCTGCGCGGAGTCGGCGACCCGCCCCGTGCCGAGCAGCCGGGCGAGGACGCCGTACGCGGCCAGCAGCCCGTGGATCATCGCGAGGTCGGCACTGTGCCGCGCGTCGGAGCGGCGGGCCAGGTCGGCGGCGAGGTGTCCGTGGAGCGCGCGCTGCAACGCGTCCCGGTCGGCGAACCGCCGCCCGGCGAGCGGCCGGTCGAGCCGGGCGAGGTCCAGCCGGTCCTCGGCGTCGGGCACGGTGCGCGCGACCAGCGCGGCCGTCGCCGCGGGCCCGGAGGCGGCGGCGAACGCCGTGGCGAAGTCGTCCCAGGTGCCGGTCGTCCGCTCGCCGTGGGCGGTGAACAGCCTTTGGTAGTAAGACCATTCGAGTTCGCGCAGCAGGACCGGATGGAGGTCGCGCTCCCACTCCAGCGCCCCGTGTCCGGGTCGGTCGTCGAACGCCTCGACGGTGAAGAATTGCGGTCCCGTGGGACGTTCGCCGGTCAGCTCGTAGCCGGTCTTGGCGCGGTAGGGCACGCCGCGCCGCGACGCCGGGTACAGCACCGGCTCACGCCCGCTGGGCCGGTACACCAGCGTGCCCGCGCCGTCGCGTTCGAAGCGGCCGCCGCGTTCCGACGTGACCCGGACCATCAGGTCGACGAACGCCAGCCCGATGCCGCGGACCAGCACCGGCGCGCCCGGCGCGAGCGTGTCCAGGTCCTGGTCCGCGGTGTAGCCGCGCGGCACGTACACGAGGCCGTTGTCGCGCGCGTACGCGGCCAGCCGCTGTTCTTCGGGGTCCGGGTCGGCGTCGAGGTGCCCCTGGGCGAGCACCACCGCGTCGACGGTCAGCTGTGCCCCGCTCGCGAGCGTCAGCCGCTGCCTGGGCGCCGGCCCGGGGCCCACGGTGTCGGTCAGGTCGACCGCGCGGTCCCGGTGCACCAGCACCCGGACGTTGGGCGGTGCGGCGGCCGCGGCGGAGCGGAACACCCACGCCAGGTAGGCGCTCATCAGCGGCCGACTGGGAAAGGACACCGGGGTCAGCCGCGCGAGCTCGTCCGCGAACGGCAGCAGCGTCGCGTGCGGCCGCCCCTCGCGGAACTCGGCGGCGCGGGCGCGCCCCCACTCCCACAGCGACGGGCCGGGCCGGATCGGACCGGCGCAGGTGCTCGCCTCGTCCGTGAACAGCGTGACGTCCGACGCCAGCGAGTTGGCCCACAGCAGCGGCGACTGCTCGCGCCGCCACACCCGGCCCGCGCCGGGCGGGAACGGGTCGACGACGTGGACGCGCAGCGGGCGGGCGCCGAGCAGCCCGGCGGCGTTGGCGCACAGCCGCTCGACGAGCGACGTGCCGCCGGGGCCGGCGCCGACGACGGCGACCGTGAGCGGCTCGGGCGAGGACGGGGTGGCGGGCATGGAATCCCCCGGGGAACGGACGGCCGCCCAGCCGGGTCGCGTCACGCGGCACCGAGGGTGCGGCGGAGGACGGGGGCGGACGGGCGCGAGGCGTACGGAGAGCGCGCGGGGCGCGGCGGCGAAGACCGGTGCGCAGCCGACGGGCGGCACTGGAAGGAGCCCGTGGGCGTCGTCTAGGCGCGCGGACAGGTACCGCCGGCCACTCGACACAGGTCGATGTGGCGGCACGACACGAGGTGGAGGTCCGCACTCACGGCATCGACGCTACGAACCCGTCGGACGTGCTGTCAACGTTGACCAACTCAGAGGTGTCACGTAGGTTCCAAAAGCAGGTTGGCAACGAAGTGGCCCTATTTCATGGGTAGTTCACAGATCGTTCATAAGTGACGACCTGTCAGGTGAGGGATCGCGAGGGACGGAGGGCGCCTGATGACGCACCGGTCCGCCCGCATGCCCGCGAGCGCGCTGCTGTGCGGTCGGCTCTACGTCGACCTCGGGCGCGTCTACAGCGCCGCGTGTAGCTCCGCCGGTTAGCCACCGGCTCCAGGCCGCCGTGACCCCCGGCGGCCCTGTCCGCGACCCCACCGGAGCACACCCATGTCCTCGATCCTCACCCTGTGGGGCACCCCTTCCGCGGTGTCCCGTACCGGAATCGTCGCCGAGCACGTCGCGACCCGCCTGGCCGCGGCCGGCCACCGCGTGGACCGGCTCGCCGTGCGCGACCTGCCCGCCACCGCGCTGCTGCACGCCGACACCAGTGACCCCGTACTCCGCGACGCGCTGCGCCTCGTCGAGAAGGCCGACGCGCTCGTCGTCGCGAGCCCCGTCTACAAGGCGTCGTACAGCGGCGTGCTGAAGACGTTCCTGGACGTGTTGCCGCAGTTCGCGCTGCGCGGCAAGTCCGTCCTCCCGGTCCTGACCGGCGGTACCCCGGCGCACGTCCTCGCGCTGGACTACGCGCTGCGCCCCGTGCTGACCTCGCTCGGCGCGACGCACGTCGCACAGGGCTGGTTCGTCCATGAGAGCTTCGTGCACCCCGCGGCCACGCCGGGCCCGGACCCCGACCCGCACACCGGGGCTCCCGCCGAGCCCGCGGATCCCGCCGACCGGGTCCACCGCGTCGACCCCGACGGTGTCGCCCCGCTGCTCGAACTCGTCGACGCCTTCTCCGCCCGCCTGTTCGCGGAAGGCGAGGCCCGCTGATGCCCGCCGTACGCGACCACGTCCACCTCGCCGTCGCCCTGGAGGGCGTCGGCCACCACCCCGCCGCGTGGCGCTCCCCGGCCACCCGGCCCGACCGGGTGTTCACCGCCGAGCACTGGCTCGAGCTGGTGCGCGAGGCCGAACGCGGCGCGCTCGACTTCGTCCGCGTCGACGACGCGCTCGGACTCGGTTCCGACGGCCAGGACCGGCTGCGCGGCCGACTGGACGCCGTCACCGTGCTGGCCCGGGTCGCCCCGGTCACCGAGCGGATCGGCCTGATCCCGGCCGCGACGACCACCCACACCGAGCCGTTCCACGTCTCCACCGCGCTCGCCACACTGGACTTCGCGTCGCGGGGCCGCGCCGGATGGTGGGCCAAGCCGTCGACGACCGAGGAGGAGACCCGGCTGTTCGGCCGCAAGCCGCTCGCCTCGCCCGGCGAACTCCAGGACGAGTCTGCGGAGTTCATCGACGTCGTCGGCCGACTGTGGGACTCCTGGGAGGACGGAGCCGTCATCCGCGACGTGCCGACCGGCCGCTTCGTCGACCGCGAGCGCCTGCACTACGTCGACTTCCAGGGCACCTACTTCGACGTGCGCGGCCCCTCGATCACACCGCGCCCGCCGCAGGGCCGCCCGGTCGTCGCCTACTCCGTGACCGACGAGGCGTCCCTGGAGATCGCGGCACGCGACGCCGACGTGCTGTTCATCGACGTCGCCACACCCGGGCAGGCCCGCAAACTGCGGGCCCAGGCGCACCGGGTAGCCGAGGCCGCCGGCCGCGACCCCGACACGCTGCGGGTCCTCGCGGACGTCACCGTCGTGCTCGGCCGCACGGCCGCCGAGGCCGGCCGGGCCCGCCGCGACCTCGACGACCTCGACCACGAATCAGCGCCGGGCGCACTGCAGTTCACCGGGACCGCGAGCGGCCTCGCGGACCTCGTCGAGTCGTGGACCGCGGCCGGCGCCGTGGACGGGTTCACGGTCCTGCCCGCCCTGCTGCCCGACGGCCTGACCCGGCTCGTCGACTCCGTCGTGCCGAGACTGCGGGAACGCGGCCTGTTCCGCGACACGTACCGCTCCGACACGCTGCGCGGCCACCTGGGCCTCGCCCGCCCCGAGAGCCGCTACGCGCGGCCCACCGCCACCGCCACCGCGCCGACGGCCTCGGACGCCCTTGCGCCCGTCGCGCCGGCCACCCCCGTGAGGACGCCATGAGCCCCCGCAGGCAGATCCACCTCGCCGCGCACTTCCCCGGCGTCAACCACCACACCGTCTGGTCCGACCCGACGGCCGGCAGCCAGATCGACTTCGCGTCCTTCGCGCACCTCGCCCGGACCGCCGAACGCGGCCTGTTCGACTACTTCTTCCTCGCCGAGGGCCAGCGGGTGCGCGAACACCGCGGCCGCATCTTCGACCTGGACGTCGTCGGGCGGCCGGACGCGCTCACCGTCCTCGCGGCGCTCGCCGCGGTCACCGACCGGATCGGCCTCGCCGCCACCGCGACCGCGACGTACAACGAGCCGTACGAACTGGCCCGCAAGCTCGCGTCGCTGGACCACGTCAGCGGCGGACGGGCGGCGTGGAACGCGGTCACCTCGCCCGACGCCTGGACCGGCGAGAACTTCCGGCGCGGCGGCTTCCTGCCGCGCGGGCAACGCTACGAGCGCGCCACCGAGTTCGTCGACACGGTCCGCGCCGTGTGGGACTCGTGGGCGCCCGACGCGGTCGTCGCCGACCGGGAGGCAGGGGTGTTCGCCCCCGACGGCGACACCGGCATCGGACGGTTCACCCGCGCCGGGAAGCACTTCGCCATAGAAGGCGCGGCGACCGTCCCGCGCGCCCCGCAGGGCCACCCCGTGCTGATCCAGGCCGGAGACTCCGACGAGGGACGCGAGTTCGGCGCCGCGTACGCCGACGTGATCTTCACACCGCACGGCGCGCTCGCCGAACGCCAGGCGTTCTTCGCCGACGTCAAGGGCCGGCTCGCCAAGTACGGGCGGCACCGCGACGAGCTCAAGGTCATGCCCGGCGCGGGCTTCGTGCTCGGCGCCACCGACGAGGAGGCGAGGGAACGCGCCGAGGAGGTGCGGCGCCACCAGATCAGCCCGCAGAACGCCCTGCACTTCCTCGAACAGGTCTGGGGCCGCGACCTGTCCGACCTGGACCCCGACGGCCCGCTCCCGGACTTCGACCCCGACGTCGAGGCGCAGGCCGACATCAGCCAGGGCCGCGTCCGGCTGTTCCGCGACCCGCTCGCGGTCGCCAGGCAGTGGCGCGAACGCGCCGCCGCGCAGGGGCTGAGCATCCGCGAACTGGTCATCGAGGTCTTCGCCCGGCCGGGGTTCGTCGGCAGCCCGAGCACGGTGGCGGCGCTGATCGACGAGTACGTGCAGTCGGAGGCGTGCGACGGGTTCATCCTCGTCCCGACCGTGATCCCGCACGGGCTCGACGAGTTCGTCGAAACGGTGGTCCCGCTCCTCCAGGAGCGCGGCAGCTTCCGCACCGCCTACACCGGCAGCACACTGCGCGACCATCTGGGCCTGGGCGCGCCCCGCGCCTCCACGCACAGCGAGGGCGCCGAACCCGGCCACCTGGCGGTCTAGGGAGGGCCGTTCACGCAGCACGTGCCGCGCGGTCCCGGGGGCAGGCCCGGGGCCGCGCGGCACTTTGCTCAGCCGCAGTCCCCGGCCGCGGCCTCCGGCGCGGTGCCGGCGAGCCGGTCCCAGTCGACGATCGGCAGGGTGCTCCCCGACGCGGCCGGGCCGCGACAGGACGCGCGGTGGTGCTGCGCGATGTGGTCCAGGCGCAGGTTGTCGCGGAACGCCGGAAGCTCGTACAGGCGCTCGAAGTAGGCCCACAACACCGTGTGTTCGCCGATCCGGCGGACGTCCTCGACCCACAGGTGCCGGCGGTGCACGGCGTCGACGTGCAGCAGCGTCGTCCACAGGTGGACGTCCGCGGCCGTGAGCCGGTCGCCGAACAGGAACGGGCTCTGGGACAACCGGTGTTCCAGCAGCCCCAGCGCGTTGAAGACGGTGCCCGTCGCCTCGTCGTACCGATCGCCCCTGCGGGCCCGGCCGGCCTGCTGCGCGGCCTCCCACACGTCGTCGTCGAACAGCGCGCCGTAGCGGGCGATGCCGTCCGCCAGCCCGGCCGGGTACAGCTCGGGCCCGGCCCCCTCGAACGCGGTCGCCAGGTCGTACATGATGTCGTCCGCCTGGTTGCTGACGATGCGTCCGCTCCAGCGGTCCCACAACACCGGGACGGACACCGGGCCTTCGTAGTGGTGCTCGGTGGCCTCGTACGCCTCGCGCAACTGGGCGAACCCACCCACGCTGTCGGGGCCTTCGCCCGTACGGAACGCCCAGCCCCGGCCGTCCCGCACCGGTGTGACGACGGACAGCGTCACCTTGTCCTCGAGGCCGGCCAGGGAGCGGGTGACCGCCGCGCGCAGCGAGCGCGGACAAGCGAGCGACACGTACAGGTGATAGCGGTGCGGCACGGCGGTGAAGCCGCTGCCGGGCTCCCGGCCGATGCGGCCCTGGAAACGGACGGTGCACGGGGCGGCAGAGGTGGGTAGGTGTACGGGCATGACAGGACTCCCTGGAGGCCGGGTCGGGCGGGGGCAGGGAAACACGGCCGCCGGGACTGTGGAGGCGGCGCGCGGGCATACGGGGGCCGGGCTCGAGGCCGGCGGACGCGACGGGACCGGAAGGACCGGGACGAGGGGCCTCACGGGGGCCCCGCCGCACGTGCGGCTAGGCCGCGCTGGCGACGCGCAACAGGTCGATGTGGCGGCGCCGGAGGAAACGGCCGGAGACCAGGCGGAGAGGCCGAGGGAAGAGCGTTCCGCGTGTGCCGCGCATCGCCGTCCCCCTCCCCGGGTTTGCCGTTACCGGATTATTCGCAGGGCGTCCATATACCGTCAAGGGCCGTCTTGCCCCGTAAGATGCGGCGCTTGACGGGGGATTGTCGCTGTATACGCAGCTGGGTCTGCATGAGAGGCACGGGGAAGATGTCTGACTCCACGGCGGGGCGTTCCGGGGGCGGAATGCGGGCGCTCGCGTTGAACTGGCTGCCTACGCTGCTGTTCAACGTCCTGATGCCGGTGGTCACTTACAACTACCTGACCGGGCACGGCATGAGCGGCGTGAACGCGCTGCTCATCGCCTCGCTGTGGCCGGTCGCGGAGCTGGCGGTCGTCTTCGTCGCCAAGCGCCGGCTGGACGACTTCAGCATGCTGACGTTGATCTTCCTGGTGCTCACGATCGTGACGTCGGCGTTCTTCCACAGCGAGCGGCTCCTCCTCATCAAGGAGTCGGTGATCACCGGCATCTTCGGGGTCATCTGCCTGGGCACGCTGTTCGCGGCCCGACCGCTGATGTTCTACTTCGGCCGCAAGTTCGCGACCGACGGCACCGCCGAGGGCATCGCCTACTGGAACAGCCTTTGGCAGTACGAGGGCTTCCGGGCCACCCAGCGGCTCATCACCACCGTGTGGGGTGTGGCCTACATCGTCGAGGCGGTCATCCGGATCGCGCTGACCTACGTGCTGTCGCACAGCGCCGCGCTCACCGTCAACAACGTCATGCCGTACGCGGTCACCGGCGGCCTGCTCTTCTGGACGATCCGGCTCGGCAACAAGCGCCGCGCCGCCGCCGAGGCCGCCGGGCGCGTCCCGGGCCAGGCGAGCGCCGAGCAGCAGGCGCAGGCCGAGCCGTCGGCCAGCTGACCGAGCCCGGGCAGCGCACAACACCGCACAACACCGCACAGCACCACTGCAGCATGGCGACGGGACCCATACGGCCGGCCGACCGGCCGCGCGGGTCCCGTCACCCGTATCCGGGCAGCGGCTTGCGCTCGTGCCGCTTGACCCAGGCGCCGGGCCCGCGCGCCCACGAGTGGCGCCCGCTGGCCTCGCACACCAGACAGGCCTCCTGCTTGCCGACGGCGACGACGCGGCCGCCGATGAGCGCCGCCCTGGCGGCGTACCGCCAGCCGTCGCCGTCGCATGTCACACACACCGCCGCCAGGTCCCGCGGGATCTCGGGCGGCGGGGCGTCGGGGTCGTCCGGGGGCTCCGGAGGGTCGTCGTCCACTGCTCTTCACGGTAACCAGACGGACGGACGGGAAACGTCCTCCGCGCCCGGAAGTCCCCCGGGCGTGTGTCCTCCGCGCGTCCGCCCGGGCTCCCCCACGGGGCTCACACCTCCTGCCACACCCCCGACGGCAGCCTCTCCATCACCTGCGAGTTCGCGCAGTCGGGTGTACGGCGAGGGCAGTTCGCCGGTGACGGGGTCGGGGGTGTCGGCGACAAGGCTGAAGACGGCGAACTTCACGGCGGGCCTTCCGTGTGCGGGGAGCGGGGAGCGGGGAGCGGGGAACGAGCGGACGGGGAGCGGGCCGCGGTTCAGACGGGCGCGAGGCGGCGGCCGGGCACGGCGTCCAGCAGTTCGCGGGTGTACGCGTGGGCCGGATCGGCGAGCACGCGCTCGACCGGGCCCGACTCCACCAGCCGTCCCCGTCGCATGACGCCGACGCGGTGCGCGATCCGCGCGACGACCGCCAGGTCGTGCGAGATGAACAGCAGGGCGAGGCCGAGCTCGTGCTGCAGGCCGGTGAGCAGGTCGAGGATCTGCGCCTGCACGGACACGTCGAGGGCGGAGGTCGGCTCGTCGCACACCACCACATCGGGACGCAGCACCAGCGCGCGGGCGATCGCCACGCGCTGCCGCTGACCACCCGACAGCTCGGCGGGCCGCCGCGTCAGCACGTCCGGCGGCAGGGCGACCTGCGCGGCCGACGCGGCGGCCAGCTCCCGGCGTTCGGCGCGGTCGCCGACGCCGAAGGCGCGCAGCGGCTCGGCGATGACGTCGCCGACCGAGAACCGCGGGTCCAGGGAGGCGTACGGGTTCTGCGAGACGACCTGGACGCGCCGCCGCAGCCCCCTCAGCTCCCGGGCCGCGGCGCGCCGGCCGCCGCGCGGGCGGGGCCGGTCGTCCGTGCCGGTGAGCGCGGCGACGTCGACGCCGGCGACCTCGATCCGCCCGGCGGTGGCCCGCTCCAGGCCGAGCACGAGCCGCGCCGTGGTGGACTTCCCTGAGCCGGACTCGCCGACGAGCGCGAAGGTCTCGCCGGGGGCGATGTGGAACGACACGTCCTCGACCGCGTGGAGCACGGCCTTGCCGGGCAGCGGGAAGTCCTTGCCGAGCCCGTTGACGTCGACGATCCGCCGCGGGGCCGTGCCGTCGGCCGACGCCGACGAGGGTACGGCCGCCCGGCTGTCGCCACGCCCGACGGTGCGCCAGGCGCCCAGCCCCGGCGCGGCCGCCGTCAGGTTCTTCGTGTACGGGTGCACCGGCTCGCGCAACACCCGTGCGGCGGGCCCCTCTTCGACGACCTCGCCGCCCGACATCACCACGATGCGGTCGGCGCGGTCCGAGGCGACGCCCAGGTCGTGGGTGATCAGCAGGACCGCTGTGCCGTTCTCGCGGGTCAGTCCGGCCACATGGTCGAGGATCTGCCGCTGCACGGTCACGTCCAGCGCGCTGGTGGGCTCGTCCGCGACCACCAGGCGCGGACGGCACGCCAGGGCGATGGCGATGAGCACACGCTGCCGCATGCCGCCGGACAGTTCGTGCGGGTACTGCCGGGCGCGCACGTGCGGCGCCGGCAGCCCCGCCTCGGCGAGCAGCTCCACCGCGCGGGCCCGGGCGCCGCGTCCGTCCGCGAGCCCGTGCACCAGGAGCGCCTCGGCGACCTGGTCGCCGACGCGGCGCACCGGGTTGAGGGACACCGTCGGATCCTGCGGGATGAAGCCGATGCCCGCGCCGCGCACCGCGCGCATCCGCCTTTCGTCGAGGGCCAGCAGGTCGCGTCCCTGGAACCGGACTTCGCCGCCGGTGACCTCGCCGCCGAGCGGCAGCAGGCCCAGCACGGCGTGCGCCGTGGTGCTCTTGCCGGAGCCGGACTCGCCGACCACCGCGACGACTTCGCCCGGTCGCACGGTCAGCGAGACGCCGTGCACCACTTCCCGCGGCATGCCGCGGCTTCCGCCGCCCGCCGCGTACGCGACCCGCAGGTCCCGGACCTCGAGCAGTGCGGATCCGTCCTCCGGGCCGCCGTCCACGGCCGCCTCGTCGGTCATCGGTCGTCTCCCCGTTCGGTGTCGAGGGCGCGGGATATCCGGTTCGCGGCCAGCACCGTCGCGGCGACGACCAGGCCGGGGAAGGTGGTCAGCCACCACGCGGTGGCCACGAAGTTGCGGCCGTCGGCGACGAGCGCGCCCCACTCAGGGGTGGGCGGGGCGGCGCCGAAGCCGAGGAAGCTCAGCGACGAGACGGCGAGGATCGAGACGCCGAACTCCAGTGCGGCAATGACCAGGACCGGCCCCCACGCGTTCGGCAGGACGTGGCGCAGCAGCACCGCGCCCGGCCGTACGCCGCTCGCCCGGGCCGCCTCGACGTAGCCTGCCCCGCGCACGCGCAGCACCTCCGCGCGCATCACCCGCGCGAACACCGCGGCGGCGGCCACGCCGACCGCGAGCGCGATCTTGGTGGTGCCGAAGCCGAGCGCGGTGATGACGGCGAGCGACAGCAGCAGCCGGGGGATCGCCTGGAGGACGTCGACCAGCCGCATCACCGCGTCGTCGACGAATCCGCCGGCGAACCCGGCGACCAGGCCGAGCGAGCCGCCGGCCGCGAGCGCGACGAGCACCGCGAGCGCGCTCGCGCGCAGCGACAACGACGTGCCGTGCACGACCCGGGTGAACACGTCCCGGCCGAGCTGGTCGGTGCCGAACAGGTGGTCGGCGCTGGGCCCTTGCAGCTTCTCGGCGGGGACGCCGGTGAGCGGGTCGCCGCCCGCGAGCACCGCTGGGGCGACCGCCGCGAGGAGTACGAGGGCCGCGACGAGTACGGACAGCAGCAGCCCCGGACGGCGGACCGTGAAGCGGACCGCCGCGCGAACGCGCCCGGGCGGCCGGGCCGTTCCGCCGGAGGAAGCCGCATCGGCGGTCGCGTGCGCCGGGGGCGTCGCGAGAACGGTCATGGCGTTCCTCCCGTCAGGCCGCCGCGGCCCGCGCGGTGGTCACGCGCGGGTCGAGCACCGGATAGAGCAGGTCGAGCGCGAGGCTCACGACCACGAAGACCAGTGCGGAGAGCACCACGACGCCCTGCACCACCGGGATGTCCTGGCGGTCGACCGCGAACGCCGTCACGCGGCCGAGGCCCGCGCGCGAGAACACCGTCTCGACGACCACCGACTCGGTGAGCAGGTTCCCGGCCAGCACGCCCACGACGGTGAGCGTCGGCAGCGACGCGTTGCGCAGCGCGTGCCGCAGGTGGATCCGTGCCCGCCCCGCGCCCTTCGCCCGCGCGGTGTCGACGTACGGCGCGGCGAGCGCGGTCGTCATGCTCTTCGCCAGCACCTGGGCGATGAACGCGCCCGCGGGCAGGGCCATCGTGATGCCCGGCAGCACCAGGCTGTCGAACCCGTCGTTGCCCAGCGCGGGCAGCGCGCGCCACTGGAACGACACCACCTGGATCAGCACCAGGCCGACCCAGAACGCCGGCATCGAGATGCCCACCGCCGGGATCGAGAGCAGCAACCGCCGTATCGCCCGGTTGCGCGCATAGGTGGCCAGCAGCGCGATGCCGCCGCCGAACACCACGGCCAGCAGCAGCGCGAACCCCGTCAGCTTGAGGGTCTCGGGAAGCGCGTCGGTGATCGTCGTCCGGACGTCGGCGCCGCTCTGGACGGAATGGCCGAAGTCGCCCTGCACCGCGTTGCGCAGCGCCTTGGCGTACTGCACCGGCAGCGGCTCACCGATGCCGTACTTGTCGCGGACGGCGGCGATCTCCGCGGGTGTCGCGGTCGATTCGATGCCGCCGAGCTTGATGTCCACCGGGTCGCCCGGCAGCACGAACAGGATCGCGTAGGACAGCGTGAACGCCGCCCACAGCACGAACAGCGCCTGCAGCAGCCGGCGCAGCAGGTAGCGGGCCACGGCCGGTCAGCCCTTGAGCCACGCGTCGTGGAAGTTCAGCCGCGACGACGCGTCGAGCGTGACGCCCTGCACCTTGGCCGCGAAGCCGTGCACCTGCGCGAGTTCGAACAGCGGGATCGTGTAGCCGTGGTCGACCAGCTGCCGCTGCGCCTCCGCGACCTGCGCGGCGCGCGCGGCCGGGTCGACGAGCTGGGCCTGCTGGTCCAGCGCGGTGTCCTGCGGGCCGAGCGGCAGCCGGCCGCGGTTGAGGCCCTTCGTGGAGAACACGACGCGCAGCACGTCCGGGTCGGAGCGGGTGAGGTTGTAGTAGGAGAAGTCGAAGTCGCCGGACGTCTGGACGGTGTTCTGCTCGCCGGCCGTCAGCTTCCGCAGCCGCAGGTCGACGCCGACCTTCTTCAGCTGCTGCTGGAGCAGCTCCAGCACGGTCTGGCTGGCGTTGAACGCGGGTGCGAACACGACGTCGAGGCTCAGTTTGCGGCCGTCCTTCGCGCGGATCCCGTCGCCGCCGGGGAGCCAGCCGGCCGCGTCGAGGATCCGCTTGGCGCCCTCGGGGTCGTAGGCCAGCGCCGCGCCCAGGTCCGTGTAGCCCGGTGTCACCGACGCCAGCACGCTCGTTGCAGCCTTGTACTTCGTGCTGAGCACGGTCGTGGTGAGCTCGGGGCGGTTCACCGCCTTCTGGATCGCCTGCCGCACGTGCTCGTCGTCGAGTCCGGGGCGCGTGACGTTGGGGTGCAGGCTGAACACGAACCCCGGGTTGGGGCGGGTCAGGACGGTGTACCCGGCGGCGAACCGCGGTTCGTCCTGCGGCTGGACGTCGCTGATCGCGTCGACCTGCCCCGACTCCAGCGCCCCCGCGCGCACCCCGGACTCCGGGACGATCTTGTAGACCACCTTGTCGAGGTACGCCTCGCCCTGCTTCTTCCACAGCGACGAGCCCCACGCGTAGCCCGCGCGCCGGGTGATCTCCACGCTCTGGTTCTGCTTGTACGAGCCGAACACGAACGGGCCGGAGCCCACCAGCGCGCCGAGGCAGCGCTCTTCCGGCGTCTTGGCGAACGTCGCGGGGGACACCAGCCCGAGCGACACCGTCGAGGTGGCCTGGAGGAACTGCGCGCTGGGCGCCTTGAACTCCACGCGCACCGTGGTCGGATCGACGACCGTCGACGCCTTGTAGCCGGCCAGGTAGCCCGAGCCGATGCTCGCCTTGGCACCCAACGCGGCGATGCCGTCGAGGTTCGCCTTGACCGCGGCGGCGTCCACCGGGCCGCCGTCGCTGAACGTCACGCCGGGGCGCAGGTGGAAGGTGAAGGCGGTGGCGGTCGGGTCGACCTCCCAGGACTGCGCGAGCCAGGGCTTGATCTCCCCGGTCGCCGGGTCCTGGTCGGTCAGCGAGTCGACGAGCTGGCGGCCGATGTTCAGGCTCGCGTTCAGCCCGTACTGCTGCGGGTCGACGCACGTCGGGTCGACGGCGAGCGCGAACGTCAGCGTGCCGCCGGTACGCGGCGGACCCGCGTCCGCGGACGCCCCGGCGCCGGTGGCGGGGTCCGCCCCGGAGCAGCCGGAGGCGGCCAGCGCCAGCGCGGTCAGGAGAGAGGAGAAGGCGGGCAGGCGGGTACGGCGGAGCGCGGGCATGGAAGTCTCCAGTGGGCCGTGGCGGCGCGCGCACATGCGGAAGCCACGGGGAACGCGGAACGGGCGGGGCCGGGCGGCGAGCGGAACGCTCTAGCCGCGACGACAGCCCGCGCTGGAGACACGTCCGAAGTCGACGTGGCGGCGGCTGCACAGCTTCCTGGAGTGCATTCCAGGAGCTTAGATACTCTGCCCCTCCAAGTTGCGACGCTGGTGTGAACTCTTCGTCAACCGCGTGACGCCGCGCATCACGACGGCCTTCGCGGCACGGCCGAGGGCACCTGCCTCGATGCCCCGCGACTCGCGGTAGAGGCGGACGAAGCCCAAGAGCATCGCCGCGCCGATCGCTATCAGGTGCTCGCGGCCCGCGAGGTTCGGCACGGCGATCGACTCGAGGGTCATCGACAGGCCGGTCAGCGAGAACAGCACCGGTGCGCGCTTGACCACGGAGATGTAGGAGAACAGGCCGACCACCGCCGCCGAAGGGCCGGTGTCCAGCACGTACGCCGCCGAGTGCGGAAGGCCGAGCATGTGGTGCGGGCCGAGCGAGATCATGAACCGGGCGGTCATGGTGCCCGCGAGCGTGGAGATGTACGCGATCACGAGCGTGCGCTTCCAGCCCAGCGTGAGCTGCGCGAGCGCGAACGCGATGAACAGCTGCGTGAGGCCGGCCCACACCGGCAGGTTCAGCGCCGGGACGTACAGCGACACAGGGGTGCGCAGCAGCGATATGGGCAGCGGCAGGCTGGCCTGCACGCCGCCGATGATCCGCACGAAGTCGTGCCCGAACCGGGTCAGGTGGATGGCGTGCAGCACGATGACGCCGATGCACGCGATGAAGGCCAGGTTCAGGCCGCCCCAACGGCGGTTGACCAGGATCTCCTTGAACGGCGCGACGACGATCGACCTGAACTCGTTCAGCAGCATGCGCCACAGGAAGAGCACGACACGGATCGGGGGGATGTACCGCTTCGCGGGCACGCCGGTCTCGGCGGACGGCGCCTTCGGCTCTGCCTCAGCCCCCGTCTGCGCGTCTTTGCGCAGGTCGTCGAGGCGGTCGACGACGTCTAGTACTCGGAACACGGCCTGACCTACACCCCGACTCTCGCCACTCCCCAGGACGCCACCGGCATACATCATAAGTATGCGAGTGGCGCGGACTCTGGTTGCCCGTATATGGACGAACGGCGGGCGCGTTGGGTTTCATCCATCGATTCGGTTTCTGTGCGATTTTGTGTTTCCGCAGGTCAGAGGGGGGTTCTTCGGGGCGTGCGCCGGGCGCGCGGCGGCTGGAGCCCCCAGGCCGCCGCGCGGAATGGCCGAGACATTGGCTCAGACCAGCAGCACGACCTTGCCGCGGACGTGCCCGGCCTCCACCAGCCGGTGCGCCTGCGCCGCCTCGGTCAGCGGGATCCGGTGTCCGATATGCGGAACCAGCAGGCCCTTCTCGTACAGCGCGACCAGTTCGCCGAGCCGCGCCGCCGAACGCGCCCCCGGGCCGCCGCGCAGGCCGACCGCGCCGAGCCGCGCCGCGCCCTCGAAATCGGTGATCGTGCCGATCCGGGAGCGGTCCGCGACCAGCTCCACGGACGCCTCCAGGGCGCCCCGGCCGGCCCCGTCCAGTGCCGCGTCCACACCCTGCGGCGCCGCGGCGCGCACCCGTTCGACGAGCCCGTCGCCGTACGCGACCGGCACCGCGCCGAGCCCGCGCAGGAAGTCGTGGTTGGCCTCGCTCGCCGTACCGACCACCGTCGCGCCCCACGCGACCGCGAGCTGCACCGCGATCGTGCCGACGCCGCCGGCCGCGGCGTGCACCAGCACCGTCTCCCCGGCCGCGACCCGCAGCTCGCGCAGCGCGCGGTGCGCGGTCTGGCCGGACGCCGACATCACGCCGGCGACGTCCCACGGCATGCCGGCCGGCTTGGGCACCGTCTGATCGGCGGGCACCACCACGTACTCCGCGTAGCTGCCGGTCATCGACCAGCCGAGCACCTCGTCGCCGACCGCGACGCCGGACACGCCCGCGCCCAGCGCGTCCACGGTGCCGGCGAACTCGTTGCCCGGCGTCGCGGGCAACGAGACGGTCATCGTCGGCGGCGCGAAGCCGCGCCGCATCATCGTGTCGGCCGGCTGCACGCCCGCCGCGCGCACCCGCACCCGGATCGCGCCGGGCCCCGGCTCGGGGAGCGGCACCTCGGTCGACCGCAGAACGTCGGGGGTGCCGAACTCGGTGAACGTCACTGCCTTCACGGGGCACATCCTGTCGGGGCGGGAGAGCGGCGAGCCGCGGTCTCCCGACACGATCGGAGGTGAAGTGCGGTTGAAGTCAAGCGCGGCCGCTCCGACGGCAACCCCGGCGCCGCGCGGGCGGCTCGCCTAGAGTCGCGAACGGGCCCGGGCAAGTTGCGATTGCCCGGGCCCGCCTCGCGGGATGCCACACCGGCTACTTGCCGCCGACGATCCCGAGGTTGTCCTCCTGGCTCAGCACCTTGCCGCCGGCGTCGAACCACTTGGCACTCGCCGCACCGTCCGGACGCGAACCCTCGGGCACCTCGAAGACGTAGTAGTGCTCCGACGTCCCGGGAACGGTCAGAACCTTCGCGTCCGCCTTGGTGCCGTCCTCGAAGGTCGCGGTGACCTTCGCGACGTTCGGGCTCATCCTGCCGAACGTCACCGCGCCGAGCTTGCCGACGCCGGGCTTGTACAGCGCGGTGTCACCGACCCCCACGTTCGAGAAGCCGGCATGGTCGTCCGTCACCGGACGGTCCCACAGCGGGTCCGGCGCGCACGCGTTGCCCGCGCGGTTGTCGAGGTGCCCGTCGAGGAACACCTCGTACAACTCGCAGTATCCGGTGGCCTCGACGAGCTTGCTCTTGTCGTCGGGACTCGGCTGCTGGTACATGCCGGTGCTCCGAGTCCGCACCAACTCCCACTTGTGGCCCTTGAAGTCGCCGCTGGCCACGGTCACCTTGCCGAGCCCGTCCGGCTGGGTCTTGGGGGTCGACGGCGTGGACTCCGGCGCCGGTGTCGCGGCGGGCGACTGCGCCACCGCCAACGGCGGCGAGCCGGCCGCGGCCGTCTTCTGACCGCCGCCCCCGCCGGTGGCGAGCGACACCGCGGTCAACCCGCCCGCCGCGACCAGCACCGCGGCGATGGAGCCGGCGATCGCGGTGCGCCGCCGCCTCAGCCGCCGGCCGCCGCCTTCGATGGCCTGGTGCGGGGCGAGCGTGTCCGGCACGTCCCGCATTCCCTGTTCGAATCTCTCGCGCATCCACTGTCCTTCATCGAAGTCACGCACGAACCTGAACCTCCGAGGGGTGTGCCGAGTCCCAGACGGGACCGGTGAGTCCGGGGTCCTCGCGCAGTTTCGCGAGGCCCTTGGACGCCTGGCTTTTGACCGTCCCCACCGAGCAGCCCAGCGTGCGGGCCACCTCGGTCTCCGGCAGGTCCTCCCAGTACCGCAGGACGACCACCGCCCGCTGACGGGCCGGGAGCCTCGCCAACGCCCTGAGCAGCGCGTCGCGTTGGTCGACGGTCCGGGTCGAGTCGGCAACTTGGACGTCCGGTATGCCCATGCCGAGCACCTGCGTCACCCGCTTCTTGCGGAACCGGCCGGCATTGGCGTTGACCAGGATGCGGCGCACATAGGCGTCGGGGCTGTCGCTCGACTGCACCCGCCGCCATGCCGCGTACACCTTGATCAGCGCCGTCTGGGCCAGATCCTCGGCCTCGGCATGGTCACCGGTCAGCAGGTACGCGATCCGCACGAGCCGCGCCCAGCGCGCCTGGACGAACTCGTGGAACTGCGCCACCTCATCGGGTCTCAATGAGCACCTCCTCAACGGCATGGAGTACGGATGGGGCGGACGGGGTTGCCCGGGTCGCGGAAAGGCTTTTTCCGACGGCATGCCGAAGGCCGTACCGCCGAGGGGCGGTACGGCCTTCGTGGGAGCGGGGGTTCGTGGTGGCTACCGGCCGGCGGCCAGGCCGGCGATCAGGAGGGCGGCCGCCGCGATGGAGGCGAGGCCTCGGACGTGGTTCATGCGGGTCCAGTCGGTCAGGTAGGCGGCCCACATGCGGTCGGCTTCCGGGGTTCCCGCGGTGACCTTGTCGAGGGCCTCGTTGCGGGGGACGTGGTAGCCGCCGGTCAGGAGGAACGAGCCGACCAGGTACAGGCCCGCGCCCGCCGTCAGGTAGCCGGAGTAGTCGCTGTTCCAGTCCACGAAGGACCAGACGGCGAGCCCGGCCGAGGCGACGGTGGTGCCCATGAAGACGGACAGGAAGGCGAAGGTGATGGCCGACGTGTTGATCGCCTGCATGACGCCGACGGCGTCCTTGGCGGGCACTTTGGCGAGGCCCTTCATCACCAGGACGGAGAACCCGTAGAACACGCCGCCGATCACGGCACTGCCGAGCGCGGTGGCCAGGGTGAGCGCGTACAGGGTTCCGTTCATGATGCTGCCCTCCAGATGTGCGGGTGATCAGGGGTCGGGCATGGCGAACCGTCGGCCGGGGCCGGTCATTCCGCCGGGGCGTTCCACAGGCCGGTGGCGGCGACGGAGCGGGCGTACTCGGTGAAGTCGCGCGGCTCGCGGCCGAGGGCGCGCTTGACGCCGTCCGTCAGGTGGGAGTTGCGGCCGTCGAGGACCTCGGTGAACAGGTAGCGGATGAGCCACACGACCTCGTCGGGCTCGCCGAGCTCGGTGAGCACCTGGGCGTACGCGTCCATCGGCACCGGCACGAACTCGACCGGGCGGCCGGCCGCAGCGGCGATCTCGCCGATCGCCTCGGCGAAGGTGAGCATGCGCGGGCCGGTGACCTCGTAGATCTCGCCGTGGTGCCCGTCCTCGGTGAGCGCGACCGCGGCGACCTCGGCGATGTCGTCGGCGTCGACGAAGGGTTCGAGCACGCCGTCGACCGGCAGCGCGACCTCGCCCTGGATGACCGGGTCGACCATGAAGTTCTCGCTGAAGTTCTGGAAGAACCAGGCGGCGCGGACGACGGTCCACTGGGCGCCGGCGGCCATCACCAGCTGTTCGGCCTGCTGCGCCTCGGGCTCGCCGCGGCCGGACAGCACCACCAGGCGCTCGACGCCCTCCTCGGCGGCCAGCTTCGCGAACGCGCCCACGGTCTCGGCCGCGCCGGGGACCGCGAGGTCCGGGTAGTACGCAAGGTACGCGGCGCGCACGCCCTGCACCACCGGCTTCCAGGTCGACCGGTCGTTCCAGTCGAACGGGATCTCGGCGCTCCGTGAGCCTATGCGCGTCGGGACGCCTCGTGCGGCGAGCAGTTCGGCGACGCGGCGGCCGGTCTTGCCGGTGCCGCCCGTGACCAGGACGGTGTCGTTCGAGGTGGTGGCGGCGGTGGTCTCAACGGAGTTCGACATGACAAGCGCTCCTCGGCTGTGTTCGCGGATTTGTCTCGGATTTGGCGTTCCCTTGCTTGACTCAATTCAAGGGGAAGCCCGTGAGACGGAACATAGCCGAGGAGCGCAAAGACATATGCGATCGTCTAGATCACGCGGAGTCTGCCGCGCGATCATGATCTTGGCTGGGCAAAGTGCGCATCAGCCCAGAAGATTGCCCATCCACTCCTCGATCGCGTCGGGGTCGCGCGGCAGCGCCGAGGACATCAGGCGCGCGCCGTCCTCGGTGATGACCAGGTCGTCCTCGATGCGCACGCCGATGCCGCGCAGCTCGGGCGGGAGGGTCTCGTCGTCCGGCTGCAGGTACAGGCCGGGCTCGACGGTCAGGACGTGCCCGACCTCCAGCTTCCCGTCCAGGTACGTCTCGGCGCGCGCCTTCGCGCAGTCGTGCACGTCCATGCCGAGCATGTGGCCGCTGCTGCACAGCGTGTAGCGGCGGTGCAGCCCGCTCTCCGGCTTGAGCGACTCGGCCGCGGAGACCGGCAGGACGCCCCAGTCGTGCAGGCCCTCCGCGATGACCGCCATCGCGGCCTGGTGGAAGTCGCGGAAGCTGGCGCCCGGGCGCAGCGCGTCGATGCCGGCCTGCTGCGCGGCCAGGACCAGCTCGTACACCTGGCGCTGCACCGGCGAGAACCGCCCGGACAGCGGGATCGTGCGGGTGATGTCGGCGGTGTAGAGGCTGTCCGTCTCCACGCCGGCGTCGAGCAGCAGCAGGTGGTCCGGGTTGAGCGCGCCGTCGTTGCGGATCCAGTGCAGGACGCACGCGTGCGCGCCGGACGCGGCGATCGTCTCGTAGCCGAGGCCGTTGCCCTCGGCGCGGGCGCGCAGCCGGAAGACGCCCTCGATCCAGCGCTCGCCGCGGTGGTGGCGCATCGCCTGCGGCAGCGAGCGCACGACGTCCTCGAAGCCCGCCGTCGTGTAGTCGACCGCGGCCTGCAGCTGGGCGACCTCCCACTCGTCCTTGATCAGGCGCATCTCGGAGAGGTACGAGGCCAGTTCGCGGTTCTGGTCGGTGTCACCGCGCACCGGGACCAGCGAGTCGACGTGCGGGTCCTCGCCGGACAGCACGCGGGTGGGCACGTTCGGGCCGCGGAACAGGTCGGCGAACGTGTCCAGGTGCACGGCCTCGATGCCGTACAGCGTCGTGGCCTCGTCGAGCGTGGGACGGCGGCCGACCCAGAACTCGCCGTAGCGGCGGTCGCGGAAGAACTCGCCGGTGTCGCGGGTCGAGCGCGGGCGCAGGTACAGCCGCGCCTCGTGCCCGCCGCCGACCGGCTCGAGCACCAGGACGCTGCCGGGCTCCTGCTCGCCGGTCAGGTACGTGTAGGCGCTGTGCGGGCGGAAGCGGTAGTCGTCGTCGTTGCTGCGGACCTTGAGCACGCCGGACGGGATCACCAGCCGCTCGCCCGGGAACCGCGCCGACAGCCGCTCGCGGCGCTTCGCAGCCCACGGGCCGATCTCCGCCAGGCTCAGGTCGGGCAGCGGGCTCGGTGCCCACCGGTCGCTGACGTAAGCGGCCAGGGCGTCCGAGACCGGCAGGTCGTGGCTGCCGGTGTGGAAGCGGTCGGCGGCGTCCTGGGTCACAGGATTCCTCCAGTCAGTTCACGCGAAATGGGACATCGTCTACTTGCGGCGCGGCGCGCCCCGCACGCTACCCGGCGCGGCCGCGTGTGTGGTTATACGGCTGTATGAGGCCGGGGCTACGCGGTTTGTTCCAGGCGTTCGACCGGCACCGCCGGCTCGTCGGCCTCCGCGCGGTCCGCCGGGGCCAGCGCCGCCGCCGCGGTCTCCTCCAGCGGCGCCGGGAAGTGGCACGCCACCTCGTGGCCGGGCGTCGCGCCGAGCCGCACCAGCGGCGGCTCCTGGTCCGCGCACACCCCCTGCGCCTTGGGGCAGCGGGTCCGGAACCGGCAGCCCGACGGCGGGTCGGCCGGGCTCGGCAGGTCTCCGGTCAGCCGGATACGCGGCTTGCGCGCGCCGTCCGCCTCGCGCTCGCCGGGCACCGCCGACAGCAGCGCGTGCGTGTACGGATGGTGCGGGTTCGTGTACAGCGTCTGCCGGTCCGCGACCTCGACGACCTTGCCGAGGTACATCACCGCGACCCGCTCGCAGAAATGCCGCACCACCGCGAGGTCGTGCGCGATGAACACGAACGCGATGCCCAGGTCCCGCTGCAGGTCCTTCAGCAGGTTGACGACCTGCGCCTGGATCGACACGTCGAGTGCCGACACCGGCTCGTCGGCGATCACCAGGCGCGGTTCGACGGCCAGCGCGCGGGCGATCCCGATGCGCTGCCGCTGCCCGCCGGAGAACTCGTGCGGGAACCGGTTGTAGTGCTCGGGGTTCAGGCCCACCCGCTCCAGCAGCTCCTGGACGCGCTTGCGGTGCCCGCCCGGCGGGTCGATCCCGTTGATCTTCATCGGCGCGGTGATGATCGTTCCGACCGTGTGCCGCGGGTTCAGCGACGAGTACGGGTCCTGGAAGACCACCTGGATCTCCGAGCGCAGCGGCGCCAGTTCGCGGCGGCTCGCGTGCGTGATATCGCGCCCCGCGTAGCGGATCGCCCCGTCGGTCGGCTCCATCAGGCGCGCGACCAGGCGGCCCGTCGTGGACTTGCCGCACCCGGACTCGCCGACGAGGCCGAAGCTCTCGCCCGCGCCCACCTGGAACGACACGCCGTCCACCGCGCGCACCGCGCCGACCTTGCGGCGCAGCATTCCGCCGTGGATCGGGAAGTGCATGCGCAGGTCCTCGACCTCGAGGAGCGGTGCGCCGGTCTCCGGCGCGGCGTCCTTGGCCCGCTTCGGGGCGGGGATGGCGCGGCTCATGAGGCGGCTCCCTGGGAGTGCTGGACGACCGGCAGCCCGCGGGCGCGCAGCCGCGCGTCGGCGTCGAGGTGGCACGCGGACACGCCGGAACCGGCGCCCGGCAGGCCCTCCGGGCGGGCCAGCGCGGGGCGTTCGCTGCGGCACGTGTCGATCGCGTGCACGCAGCGGGGGTGGAACGGACAGCCCGAGGGCGGGTTGAGCAGGCTCGGCGGCGACCCCGGCACCGGGCGCAGCGGCTCGTCGACGTCCGAGGTGAGCCTCGGCATCGACGACAACAGGCCCCAGGTGTAGGGGTGTTGCGGGGTGGTCAGCACCTCGTCGGTGGTGCCGCGCTCGACGCAGCGCCCCGCGTACATGACCAGGACCTCGTCGGCGGTGTCCTCGATGACGCCCAGGTCGTGGGTGACCAGGATGATCGCGGTGCCCAGCTCGCGCTGCAGCTCCGCGAGCAGGTCGAGGATCTGCGCCTGCACCGTGACGTCGAGCGCGGTGGTCGGCTCGTCGGCGATGAGCAGGTCGGGGTCGCACACCAGCGCCATGGCGATCATCGCGCGCTGGCGCATGCCGCCCGAGAACTGGTGCGGGTAGTCGTCCACTCGGCGTACGGCGTGCGGGATGCCGACCCGGTCGAGCATGTCGACCGCGCGGAGGCGGGCCTTCTTGCGGTCCGCGCCGGTGTGCCGGCGGTACGTCTCGGCGATCTGCTCGCCGATCGAGTAATACGGCGACAGCGCGGTCAGCGGGTCCTGGAACACCATCGACATGCGCCGCCCGCGCAGGTCGCGCAGCACCTTCTGGGACGCGCCCAGCAGGTCGACGCCGTCGAACCGGGCGCGGCCCTCGATGGTGGTGCGCGCCGGGTTGTGCAGGCCGAGGAGCGCGAGGTTGGTGACGCTCTTGCCGGAGCCGGACTCGCCGACGATGCCGAGCGTGCGCCCGCGGTCGACGGTGAACGACAGGCCGTCGACCGCCTTGACGACGCCGTCCTCCGTGCGGAAGCGGATGCGCAGGTCGTCGACGCTGAGCAGGGGGACGGCGTCGGCCGAGGTCGGCTTGCCGCCGGGCTTGGGGGCGGTCGCGGTCACGAGATCCTCACCCGGGGGTCGATGACGGCGTACAGCGCGTCGACGGCGACGTTGGCGAGCACCATCGCGGTGGCCGCGATGAGCACGACGCCCATGATCATCGGCAGGTCGGAGTTGGCGACCGAGGTGATCGCGAGCTTGCCGATGCCGGGCAGGTTGAAGGTGGTCTCGGTGACCACCGCGCCGCCGAGCAGCACGCCGAGCTCGATGCCGTATACGGTCAGCACGGGTGTCATCGCGCCGCGCCACGCGTGTTTGACGTACACGTCGCGGGACCTGAGTCCCTTGGCGCGGACGGTGCGCACGTAGTCCTCGCTGAGCGTGTCGACCATCGACGAGCGGGTCAGCCGCGTGTACACGGCCCCCTGCACGAGCGCGAGCGTGAACCACGGCAGCAGCAGCCCGCCCGCCCAGTCGGCGCTGTTGTCGAAGAACGGCACGTACTTGGGCGGTGGCAGCCAGCGCAGTTCGTCCACCAGCACGTAGCGCGCGATGACGCCGAGGAACTGGATGGTGACCGACGCCGCGACCAGCGACAGCGCCATGGTCGCCTTGTCCAGCCAGCGGCCCCGGTTCAGCGCCGCGAAGATGCCGGCGCCGACGCCCACCACCATGAAGATGACGGACGCGCCGAAGGCCAGCGACAGCGTGGTCGGGAAGCGGTCCATCAGCGTGTCGAGGACCGGCTCGTGGTTGACGAACGAGTAGCCCAGGCAAGGGGCCTCGCAGTGCGTGTCGCCGAAGTCGCGGCCCGCGAAGATGCCGGTCAGGTAGTGCCAGTACTGCATCGGGACGGACTCGTCCAGGCCGAGGTTGGCGCGGATCGCGTGCAGCGTCTCGGGGGTGCAGGTCTTGCCGCAGGACAACCGCGCCGGATCGTCCGGGATGGCGAAGAACAGGAAGAAGGTGGCGGTGACGACGATGAACAGGATCAGTGCCGCGCCCAACAGCCGCCGTACCAGGAATCGGAGCATGGGGTCGTCCTCACGACGAGAGGCGCGGGGCCCCCCCCCCGGGGGGGGGGCGCGGGGGGGGCCGGGGGGGGCGGGTGCCCCCCCCCGGGGGGGGGGGGGGGCCC
>NZ_JASAOI010000075.1 GCF_029953285.1 Yinghuangia seranimata
GCGGGGGGCCGCCCCCCCCCCGCGGGCCGCGCCCCCCCGCCCGGGGGGGGGCCCCGGGGGCGCCCGCGGCTGCTACTTGACCCAGACGTCGGTCGGGTACGTCGAACCGATGAAGCCGACGCGGACGCCGCCCAGACCGGGGCCGTACAGGGTGAGCTGGCGCCGGTAGACGAAGGGCACCACCGGGGCGTCCTCGGTCATGATCTTCTTGTCCAGCGCGGCCCATTCCTTGCCCGCCGCGGTGACGTCGCTCAGGTTCGAGATCCGGTCCATCTCGGCGCTGACCGCCGGGTTGTTGTACAGCGAGTACACCGTGCCGTCGTCCTGGATCTTGCGGCCGTCGAACTTGGCCGGGAGGACGGTGATGCCCGACGGCCAGTCGGCGCCCCAGCCGGACCAGTACAGGTCGTACTCGTTCGCGGTGCGGCCGATCTCGGTGTAGTAGCTCTTGTCGTTGATCGGCTTGGCGACCACCTTGAAGCCGGCCTTGGTCAGGCCCTCGTTGATCGCCACGGAGACCTGCTCCCACATCGGGGTCTGCGGGAACGCGAACGCGATCGTCGGGGTGGGGTTGCTCGAGGTCGCGAGGATCTGCTTGGCCTTCTCCGGGTCACCGGTCGGCGGCACGCCCGCGGAGTCGTACTTCTCGAAGCCGAGCACCGTCGGCGACATCAGCGTCGTGGACAGTTCGCCGTACGCCGGGCCGCCGAGGATCTGGCGAACCTGCTGCTTCGGGAACGCCGCGACGACCGCCTGGCGGATCTTCGGGTCGGTCACCCGCTTGTTGTTCATCTCGAAGTACTCGGCGAACGGCGTGAAGGCGTCCGCGGTACGGGCCTTGAGGTCGGGCGTCTCCAGCACCTTCTGCGCGACCTCGCGGCCGACGGCGGTGCGGAACGTCATGGCGTTCTTGTCCTCGCCGTTCGCGGCCATCAGGCGCTCGTTGATCTGCTGGTTCTGCGCGCCGAACTCGAACTTCCACTGGTCCGGGTAGGCGTGGCGGACCGCGTCCGTCTCCGGCTTCCAGTTCTCGTTGCGGGTCAGCACCATGCCCTTGTCGACGTCGCGCGAGGCGATCTTGTACGGGCCGGACGAGAACGGGTGCTTGTCGAACTCCAGCTTGGTGTCCTTGTCCTTGGGCACCGGGCTGGAGGTCTGCATCGCGACCGCGAACGGGAAGTCGGCGCGCGGCGCGGCGAGGTGGAAGACCACCGTCTTGTCGTCCGGGGCCTCGATGGCGTCGTAGCTCTTGCCGCCGTAGGGGCCGTCGTAGACGGTGCGGAAGTCGGCGCTCTTGCCGGTCAGCCACTCCTGGATCCAGGTCGGGCCGCCGGTGATCTCCTTGGCGAAGGAGCGCTCCACGCCGTACTTGACGTCGGCCGCCTTGATGGTCGAGCCGTCCTCGTACTTGAGGTTGTCCTTGAGCGTGAACTTCCAGGTCTTGCCGCCGTCCGGGGTCGAGCCGGTGTCGGTGGCCAGGTCGCCGACCAGGATCGTGCGGTCGCCCTCCGCCTTGAACGTCGTCAGCTGGCGGCTGAGCAGCAGCATCACGGTCTGCTCGTGCGACACGTAGACGCGCGCGGGGTCGAGGTGGTTGAAGTCGGCGCGCTCCAGCACCAGCGCGGTGCCGCCGTTCTTCGCCTCGGGGATCGCCTTGGCCGGCCCGGTCGAGTCGGCGGCGGTGCCCACCGAGACGGCCGCGGTCGACGCGCTCGGCTTCGCGCTGGCGCCGCCCGGCTTCGAACCGTCGGTGTTCTTGGTGTCGCTGCCGCTGCTACAGGCGGCGGCCCCGAGGGCGAGGACCGCGCCCAGCACGACGACGCGCTGGTGAGGGCGAATTCTCATGGTCTATTCCTGTTCGGTGCGGGTGGAGGGCGTGCCTGACCGGGCCGAGGGGCTCCCGGCCTGGCGTGGTGCGGTGGTTCAGCGGTCGGTCTTGGGGTCCAGCGCGTCGCGGATCGAGTCGCCGAGCAGGTTGAACGCGATGACGAAGATCAGCATCGAGATGCCGGGGACGAACATGTAGGTGAGGTCGGTCTGGTAGACCTCGGCCCCCTTGAGCAGCATCCGGCCCCAGTCGGGTGTCGGCTCGACCATGCCGACGCCGAGGTAGGACAGCGCCGCCTCGGTCGTGACGTACGTCGGTACCGCGAGGGACGCGCTGACGAGGATGGGCGTCCACAGGTTGGGCAGCAGCTCGCGGAAGATGATGCGGGCCGGCGACGCGCCGCCCGCCCGTGCGGCCTCGACGAACTCCCGTGTGCGGAGCGAGAGCACCTGCCCGCGCAGCAGCCGTGCGACGCTCGCCCACCCGAAGGTCGCGAGCACCGTGATGAGGATCGTGGCGCGCAGCAAGGTCGACATCTGCTCGCCGGGGGAGGTCAGCCGGGACGTGATGACCGGCGTGAACGCGATGAAGAACAGCGTGGAGGGGAACGACAGCATCACGTCGATCAGCCGGCCGACGAGGTAGTCGGTGCGGCCGCCGAGGTAGCCGGCCGTGACGCCGACGACGACGCCGATGACCGTCACGATCACCACCACCGTGAGCGAGATCAGCAGCGAGGTCCTGATCCCGTACAGCAGTTGGGTCAGCACGTCGCGGCCGAGGCCCGGCTCCAGGCCGAGCCAGAAGTCGCCGGAGATGCCACCGTTCGGGGCGACCGGGAAGCCGTAGTCGTTGAGCAGGTCGGGCTGGTTCTGCCCGTAGGTGGTGTACGGGTCGTTGCCGTACAGCTTGGCGAACAGCGGTGCGCCGAGGCCGGCGACGAAGAACAGCAGCACCACCGCGCCCGCCGTCACGCCGACCTTGTCGCGGCGGAACCGCCGCCAGGCGAGGCGGGTCGGGGTGAGTCCGGCGGGTGGGCCGGGCTTTCGGGCGGTCTGCGGCGCGCCGTCGTCCGGGTCGGACGCGGATGCGGATGGCGCCAGGGCGGCCGTCGAGGACGGGCTCATCGTGGCGGGCCCCCAGTCGTGGGATCGGTCGAGTCGACACGGGGTTCGGACGCGGCGGGCGGTGTGCCGCCGGGTGCGTCGCCGGGTGTGTCGATGGTGTGTCGCCGGTGTGTCGATGGTGGGAGGACTGTGGCCAATCCGAGGCGGCAGGGTCAAGGTCTAAGCAGTGTCACATTTAAGGTGCGACATTTTATTTGCAATCCCTTTACCTGTGACCTGCGGTTTTCCCCGCGTTCGCCTTCCTGGGTGAAGGGTCTGGTCAACACTGGAGCCATGTGACATTGTACTGACGTGACCGATTCCCACCTCTGCGACGTCGTCGTCGTGGGTGCCGGAATGATCGGCGCGGCCTGCGCGCTCTACGCCGCCCGCGCCGGACTGACCGTCGCCGTCGTCGACCGCGGCCCCGTCGCCGGCGGCACCACCGGCGCCGGCGAGGGCAACCTGCTCGTCTCCGACAAGGAGCCCGGGCCCGAGCTCGACCTCGCGCTGCTGTCCGCCGCGCTGTGGGAGGACCTGGCCGCCGAGGGCTTCGGTGCCGGCGACCGGCTCGGCGGCGTCGTCGAGTACGAGGCCAAGGGCGGGCTGGTCGTCGCGTCCGACGAGCGGCGGCTCACCGCACTCGCCGACTTCGCCGCGGCCCAGACCGCGGCCGGGGTGCGCAACCGCGTCGTGTCCGCCGACGAACTCACCGACCTCGAACCGCACCTCGCCAAGGACCTGGCCGGGGGCGTGCACTACCCGCAGGACGCCCAGGTGCAGCCCGCGCTCGCGGCCGCCCACCTGCTGCGCCTCGCCCGGCTCACCGGCGCCGAGGTCAGGCTCGGCGAAACGGTCGTCGGGATCGACACCGACGCCGCGGGACGGGTGACCGGGGTGCGCACCGACCGGGGGCGCATCAAGGCGTTCGCCGTGGTCAACGCCGCCGGAACCTGGGGCGGCGCGGTCGCCGAACTGGGCGGTGTGCACCTGCCGGTGCTGCCGCGACGCGGCTTCGTACTGGTCACCGCGCCGCTGCCGCCGGTCATCCGGCACAAGGTCTACGCCGCCGACTACGTGGCCGACGTCGCCAGCGACTCCGCCGACCTCCAGAGCTCCGCCGTCGTCGAAGGCACGCCCGCCGGACCGGTGTTGATCGGGGCCAGCCGCGAACGGGTCGGCTTCGACCGGACGTTGTCCGTTCCGGTGGTCCGGCGGCTCGCCGCACAGGCCGTAGCGCTGTTCCCCCGACTCGCGACCGTCCCGGCGATGCGCGCCTACCGCGGGTTCCGCCCCTACCTGCCGGACCACCTGCCGGCCATCGGGCCGGACCCGCGGCGCCCCGGACTGTTCCACGCGTGCGGGCACGAAGGCGCGGGCATCGGCCTCGCGCCCGCCACCGGGCTCCTGGTCGCCCAGACCCTGACGGGCGCCGAACCCGCCCAGGACCTCACGCCGTTCCGGCCCGACCGGTTCGACGACGCGACGGAAGGCGCCGGACGATGACCCGCACCCCCCGCGACCTCGCCGGCGCCCGCCCCGGACCCGCGTTCACCGTCCGCGTCGACGGACGCGAGGTCGACGCCCTGCCGGGCCAGACCCTCGCCGCCGTGCTCTGGGCCGACGGGACGACCGCCTGGCGCACGACCCGCGTCGGCGGTCGCCCGCGCGGCGCGTTCTGCGGCATCGGCTCGTGCTTCGACTGCCTGATCACCGTCAACGGCGTCCGCGACCTGCGGGCATGCCTCGTGCGGCCCGAACCCGGAGATGTGGTGAGCACCCGTGACGACGACTGACGCGTACGACCTGCTGGTCATCGGCGCGGGCCCGGCCGGCTTCGCCGCGGCCACTACAGCCGCCGACGCCGGCCTGACCGTCGCCCTGATCGACGCGGGCCACAGCGCAGGCGGCCAGTTCTACCGCCAACCCGCCCCCGCGCTGAACGCCTCACGCCCGAAGGCCCTCCACCACGGCTGGCGCACGTACGAGGGCTGGATGCGCCGCCTGGCCGCCCATGTGGCGTCGGGCTCGGTACGCCACCTGACGAACCACCAGGTCTGGGCCGTGGAACGGGTACCTGATGCCGAACCGGGCGGCTCCGACGGCGGTTTCGCCGCGTCGGGCGACCGCGCCACACTCTTCGTCGCGCATGCTCTCGTCGGCGTCGAGGCCGCCCGCAGTGTCGCCGTGCGTGGCCGCGCGCTCCTTCTCGCCACCGGGGCCTATGAGCGGCAACTGCCGTTCCCCGGATGGACCTTGCCGGGTGTTGTCACCGCGGGTGGGGCGCAGGCTCAGCTCAAGGACTCGCTCGTCGTTCCCGGGCAGCGGGTCGTCGTCGCCGGGACCGGGCCCTTGCTGCTCAGTGTCGCGGCCAGTCTCGTGCAGGCCGGGGCGGCGGTTCCCGCTGTGGTCGAGGCCGCCGATCCGTTGCGCTATGCGCGCCACCTTCCGGCGCTGTTGCGCAATCCCGGCAAGCTCGTCGAAGGGGCGGGCTACGCCGGTACGTTGCTGCGGTACGGGGTTCCGGTGCGGACCCGTCACGTCGTCGTCGCGGCGCTCGGCACGCGCCGGGTCGAGGCCGTCACCGTGGCGAAGGTGGACCGGTCCGGCCGGGTCGTCGGGCCGGAGCGCACTGTTGCGTGCGACACGCTCGCGGTCGGGTACGGGCTCGACGCTCAGCTCGACCTCGCCCTCGAACTCGGGTGTCCCGCAGGGCGCGAGCCTGACGGGGGATGGGCGCTCGAGGTCGACGACGGGCAGTGGACCGGCGTCGAGGGCGTCTGGGCCGCCGGTGAGACCACCGGTGTCGGTGGTGCTCAACTGGCTCTTGCCGAGGGCGAGTTGGCGGCCTGGTCGGTGGTGGCGCGGCTGCGTCCCGGCTTGCCGCGGAACGTGCCGGCCAGGCCCGTCAGGCAGCGGGCCCGGTTGCGGGCGTTCGCGTCGGCGTTGCAGGGCGTCCATCAGGTACCGCGCTTCGCCGAGCAGCTCCGCGACGACACCGACGTCTGCCGGTGCGAGGAGGTCCCTTACGCCGGCATCCGGGACGCCGTCACGGACCTCGGCGCGACGGATCCGCGGTCGGTGAAACTGCTGACCCGCGCGGGCATGGGCTGGTGCCAGGGCCGCATGTGCGGGACGGCGGTGCAGTGCATCGTCTCGGAGCTGACCGCCGGTCGGGCGAAGGCGGTCCCGCCGTCCCGTCCGCTCGCGTGCCCGGTGCCGCTCGGTGTGCTCGCGGAGCAGGCGGGGGATCCGCCCGGGTAGAGGGCTTCGCCCGGGCGCCGGCGCCGGTGCCCGGGGGCCGTCCCGGCCACCGCTTTGTACCATGTCACATCTCATTCAAGGGGTCTCCCGTGAACACTGCCCACCCGTCAACCCGCACGCAGCCCTGGCGCGGCGTCATGGTCGCCACCGCGCTGCCGCTGCGCGCCGACCTGAGCGTCGACTACGACGCCTACGCCGAGCACGTGCGCTGGCTCGTGGACTCCGGCTGCGACGGCGTGGTCCCCAACGGCTCGCTCGGCGAGTACCAGACGCTCACCGCCGAGGAGCGCGCCCGCGTCGTCGAGACCGCCGTGCAGGCGGTCGGCGGCGACCGGGTCATGCCGGGCGTCGCGGCGTACGGCTCGGCCGAGGCCCGCCGGTGGGCGGAGCAGGCCGCCGAAGCCGGCGCCGCCGCCGTCATGCTGCTGCCCCCGAACGCGTACCGCGCCGACGAGGCCGCCGTGCAGGCGCACTACGCCGAGGTGGCGGGCGTCGGACTGCCGGTCGTCGCGTACAACAACCCGATCGACACGAAGGTCGACCTGACCCCCGAGACGCTCGCCAAGCTGCACGCCGAGGGCCTGATCGTCGCGGTCAAGGAGTTCACCGGCGATGTGCGCCGCGCCTACCGGATCGCCGAACTGGCGCCCGAGCTGGACCTGTTGATCGGCGCCGACGACGTCCTCCTGGAACTGGCCGTCGCGGGGGCGGTCGGCTGGATCGCCGGTTACCCGAACGCGCTGCCGGTCGCGTCGGTCGAGCTGTACCGCGCCGCGGTCGGCGGCGACCTCAACCGCGCGAAGGAGTTGTACCGCCAGCTGCACCCGCTGCTGCGCTGGGACTCGCGCACCGAGTTCGTGCAGGCCATCAAGCTGTCGATGGACATGGCCGGGCGCCGCGGCGGTCCGACCCGCCCGCCGCGCGGGCCGCTCGCGCAGGAGTCCGAGGCGTCCGTGCGCGCCGCGACCGAGGCGGCGCTCGCCCTCGGCCTGCGCTGAGCCGGCGCCACCCGAGCCAACCGTCACCGTCCGCTCCGAACGATCAGAACAGGGGCACAGCATGCGCAGCCGTCACGTCTTCCACGCCGTCGACTCGCACACCGAGGGCATGCCCACCCGCGTGGTCACCGGCGGGATCGGCGTCATCCCCGGCGCCACCATGGCCGAACGCCGCGCGCACTTCATGGCGCACATGGACCACCTGCGCACCCTCCTGATGTACGAGCCGCGCGGCCACAGCGCGATGAGCGGCGCGATCCTGCAGCCGCCCACCCGCCCGGACGCCGACTACGGCGTGCTGTTCATCGAGGTGTCCGGCTGTCTGCCGATGTGCGGCCACGGCACCATCGGCGTCGCCACCGTGCTGGTCGAGACCGGCATGGTGCCGGTGGTCGAGCCCGTCACCACGATTCGCCTGGACACCCCGGCGGGGCTCGTGGTCGCCGAGGTCGCCGTCGAGGACGGCGCGGCGCGCTCGGTCACCATCCGCAACGTCGCCTCGTTCAGTGTCGGCCACGACCTCAAGGTGGACGTGCCGGGCATCGGCACGGTGGCCTACGACCTGGCGTACGGCGGCAACTTCTACGCGATCCTGCCGATCGAGCGGCTCGGTCTGCCGTTCGACCGGGCCGCGAAGGACGACATCATCAAGTCCGCGCTGGCCCTGATGGACGCGATCAACGAGCACGACCGGCCGGTCCACCCGGAGGAGCCGCAGTTCAACGGCGTGCACCACGTCTACCTCGCGGCGCCCGGCTCCGACGCCAAGCGGTCCCGGCACGCGATGGCCATCCACCCCGGCTGGTTCGACCGATCACCGTGCGGCACAGGTACCAGCGCCCGTATGGCGCAGCTGCACGCGCTCGGCGAACTGCCGCTGGGGCAGGACTTCGTCAACGAGTCCTTCATCGGCACGCGGTTCATCGGCCGACTCGTGGAGGAGACCACCGTCGGCGGCCTGCCCGCCGTCGTGCCGACCGTCACCGGGCGCGCCTGGGTGACCGCGACCGCGCAGTACCTGCTCGACCCGTCCGACCCGTTCCCCGAGGGGTTCCAGCTGTGACCACCACCGACACCACCCGCGCGCAGTCCGCCGACGAGACGCTGGTCAGCCGCAACCCGGCGGCGCCCGACGACGTCGTCGCCACGATCCGTTCCGCCACCCCCGACGAGGTGGCCGGCGCCGCCGCCCGGGCGCGCGGCGCGCACCGCGCCTGGGTCGGCCTGGGGGCGGCGGCCCGCGCCGCCGCGCTGCACGGCGCCGCCCAGCGCGTCGAGGACGCCGCCGACGACCTGGCCGCGCTCGTCGTCCGCGAGGTCGGCAAGCCGGTCGCCGAGGCGCGCGGCGAGGTCGCCCGCACCGTCGCGATCCTGCGCTACTACGCGCAGCAGGCCTTCGACCCGGTCGGGGCGGTGCACGAACCCGCCGCAGGAGCGGGCCTGTTGCTGACCCGGCGGCGCCCGCACGGGGTCGCGGGGCTCATCACGCCGTGGAACTTCCCGCTGGCCATCCCGGTGTGGAAGGCGGCGCCCGCGCTCGCGGCCGGGAACGCGGTGCTGCTGAAGCCGTCCCCCGACGCCGCCGCGTGCGCGCTGCGGCTCGCCGCGCTGCTCGACGACGTTCTGCCGCCCGGCCTGTTCACGGTGCTGCCCGGGGGCGCCGCGACCGGGTCCGCGGTGGTCGAAGCCGCCGACGTGGTCTCCTTCACCGGATCGACCGCGATCGGCACGGAGGTGGTCCGCGCGGCGACCGCGCGCGGAATCCCGGTGCAGGCCGAGATGGGCGGCCACAACGCCGCCATCGTCCTGCCGGACGCGGACCCGAAGGCCACCGCCGCGCAACTCGCGGCCGCCGCCTTCGGGTTCGCGGGCCAGAAGTGCACCGCCACCAAGCGGGTCATCGTCGTCGGCGACCCCGCGCCCCTGCGCGACGCGCTGGTCGAGGCCACCGCCGCGCTCGCGCTGGGCGACCCCGGTGACGGGGCCACCGTCGTCGGACCGGTCATCGGGGAGCGGGCGCGCGACGCGGTGCTGGCCGCCTCGGCGTCCGCCGTCGAGGCCGGCGGCACGCTGCTGGCGGGCGGTCAGGAGCCGTCCGGCACGGGCTGGTTCGTCGCTCCGCAGCTGCTCGAAGGGGTTCCCGAGGACCACTGGCTCGCGCGCGAGGAGGTGTTCGGGCCGATCGCCGTGCTGTTCTCGGTGCCCGACCTGGACGCCGCTGTGGCGCTCGCCTCGTCGGTGCGGCACGGGCTGGTCACCTCCGTGCACACCCGCGACCTGGACGCCGCGCTGGAGGTCGTCGACCGCGTCGACACCGGCCTGGTGAAGGTCAACGCGCCGAGCACCGGCGTCGACTTCCACATGCCGTTCGGCGGCGAGAAGGAGTCCAGCCGCGGCCCGCGCGAACAGGGCAAGGCGGCACTGGACTTCTACAGCCACGACTGCACGGTCTCCCTGCTGCCGAGCGGATGGGCACGCTGATGGGCGGGGGAGGACTCGTGGGCACGCTGCGCGGTGCGGCACCGGCCGCGTCGCCCGTCCCGGCCGTCGCGCCGCGCGCGGACGAATTCGGGGAGCCGCGTGAGCCGTTCACGGTCCACGCGATCGACTACCACACCGCGGGCGAGCCGTTCCGGATCGTCGCGGCCGGACTGCCGGGCGTGCTGCCCGGCGAGACGGTCGCCGAACGCCGCGCGATCCTGCTGCGCCCCGGCACCACCGCGGGCGAGCCGCGCGACACACCGGTGGACACCGTGCGGCGCATGCTGTGCCACGAACCGCGCGGACACGCTGACATGTACGGCGGGTTCGTCGTGCCGCCCGACGACGAAGGCGCCCACCTCGGCGTGCTGTTCTGGCACAAGGACGGCTACTCGACGGCGTGCGGCCACGGCACCATCGCGCTCGGTGTGTGGGCCGTGGACGCCGGCATCGTGCCCGCGCCCGACGACGGCGAGGCCGCGGTACGCATCGACGTGCCGTCCGGGCGCGTCACCGCGCGGGTCCGGCGCGTCGGCGGCCGCACCGTCGGCGCCGTGTTCCGCAACGTGCCCAGCGCCGTGGCGGCGCGCGGCATAAACGTCGAGACGTCGTTCGGCACCGCCGCGGTCGACGTCGCGCACTCGGGAGCCTGCTACGCGTCGCTGTCCGCCGCCGCGCTCGGGCTGTCCGTCGTTCCGGAGCGGTACGCCGACCTCATCCGGGCCGGGCGCGAGATCAAGGCCGCGCTCGCGGGCGACCCGTCGGTCCGGCACCCCGAGGACCCGCGGCTGTCCGGCGTGTACGGCGTGATCTTCCACGACGAACTACCGTCACCGGTGGGGGAGTCCGGCCCCGAGGCGGTGCACCAGCGCAGCGTGACCGTCTTCGCGGACGGCCAGGTGGACCGCTCGCCGTGCGGATCCGGCACGTCGGCGCGGCTCGCGCTGCTGCACGCCGACGGCCGCATCCCCACCGACGGCTCGGTCGTGCTGCGACACACGTCCATCGTGGGCAGCGAGTTCATCGGCCGTGTGGTCGGCGTCGACGCGGCGGGCGCGGTGCTCACCGAGGTCGAGGGCGACGCGTACCGCACCGGGGAACACCGCTTCGTGCTCGACCCGCACGACGGGCTCGGCACCGGGTTCGTGCTCCGGTGACGGCGCTGGACGCGGTGCCCCGCATCGGAGCCGACGACCTGGTCGCGCTCGTACCGCCCGCCGACGCGGTGCGGGCGCTCGCCGAGGCGCTGCACGGCGGACTCGACCCGGAGGCCGAACCGGCGCGCACCATCACGGACCTGACGTCGGGCCAGCTGCTGCTGATGCCGTCCGAGGGCGCCGGGTACGCGGGGGTCAAGATCGCCTCCGTCGCACCCGGCAACCCGGCGCGCGGCCTGCCGCGCATCGGCGCCGTCTACGTGCTGCTCGACGCCGCGACGCTGCTGCCGGTGGCGCTGCTGGACGGCACGGCGCTCACCTCGCTGCGCACGCCGGCCGTGTCGGCGCTCGCGGTGCGGCATCTGCTGCCGTCGGGCGAAGAGCCGCTGCGCGTCGTGGTGTTCGGCGCCGGGCCGCAGGCGTGGGGGCACATCGAGGCCCTGGCGACCGTGCGAGCGTTCGGTCACGTCACGGTCGTCGGACGCAGCCCGCGCCCGGCCGCCGAGGTCGTTGCGCGGTGCGAGGCCGAGGGCGTCGCGGCGGAGGCCGGTACGGCCGATGCGGTCGCCTCGGCGGACGTCGTGCTGTGCTGCACGTCGGCGCGCGAGCCGCTGTTCGACGGCGCGCTGGTGCGCGACGGCGCGGTGGTCGTCGCGGTCGGCTCGCACGAGCCGGACGCGCGCGAACTCGACAGCGCGCTGGTGGCGCGCGCCGCGAAGACCGGGGCGCTGGTCGTGGAGAGCCGCGCCGCCGCGCTGCGCGAGCCGGGGGACATCCTTGTCCCGCTCGGCGAGGGCGTGCTCGAGGCGACCGCGTTGGCGCCGCTGGCCGACCTGGTCACCGGCCGGCTCGCCGCGCCGGGCCCCGGGCCGAGGGTGTTCAAGAGCGTCGGGATGGGCTGGGAGGACCTCGTGGTCGCGGGCGCCGCGCACCGGCGTATCTCTGAGGCTTTGTCAGTATAGGTGTGACATTGTACATTTTTCCCTGGGGTGCGTTCCGGGCCCGCGGCGGACACGAACCGCCGTGCGCCCCGACCGGACCGTGTGCGGGAACACCCGCGATCCCCGCACGGGGCAGTAACCTGCCCGAATGGAGGAACAGCGCATGACCACGGACGCCGGCGCCGCCACCCGGGGGCCCGCCCTGGGCTACATCCCCGGAGTGCCGGCCGAGCCCGCAGGCACCTTCGCGCCCGCGTCGGCCGGCGGCCCGCTGAACCTGCCGTCCGTCCAGGAGCACCGCAGCCTGCGCGACCAGGTCACGCACGCGCTGCGCGCCGCCCTCATCGCCGGCGAGCTGCGCCCGGACGTCATCTACTCCGCGCCGACGCTGGCCGCGCAGTTCCGGGTCTCGGCCACGCCCGTCCGCGAGGCGATGCTCGACCTGGCCAAGGAGGGCCTCATCGAGGTCGTCCGCAACAAGGGCTTCCGCGTCACCGCGCTCTCGCCGCGCGACCTCGACGAGTACACCGAGATCCGCTCCCTCATCGAGGTGCCGATGGCCGTGCGGATCGCCCGCACCGCCGACCAGGACGCGCTCGAGGCGCTGCGCCCCGTCGCCGCGGCGATCGTCCGCGCCGCCGAGGCCCGCGACCTGATCGGCTACCTCGAGGCCGACCGGCAGTTCCACCTCGGCCTGCTCAGCCTCGGCGGCAACCAGCGGCTCGTCGAGGTCGTCGGCGACCTGCGCAAGCGCTCCCGGCTGTACGGCCTCAACGGCCTCGCCGCCCGCGGCGCGCTGATCGCGTCGGCGCGCGAGCACGAGGAGATCCTCGACCTGGTGATCGCCCGCGACGAGGCCGGCGTGGAACGGGCGATGAGCGGGCACCTGGGCCACATCCGCTCGCTGTGGGCCGACCACCAGGCGGAACGCGAGACCGGCGGCGAGGGCGACACGGCTCCGGCGTAGCCGGACCACGCCCTCGGGCCCTCGGGCGGCTGGGCAGAACCGCGCTTTTCGGACAGCCCGGCCGCCGAACCTCCCCCTACTGTCGTGATCATGACTTCACCTCAGCTCGGGATGTTCCTCCCCATGCCCGTCCCCGGAGCGAGCGGCGGCTCGGTGCGCGAGATCGCCGACGCGGCCCGCCGGATCGAGCGGGTCGGACTCGAATCGGCCTGGCAGGGCGACCTGTTGCTCGGACGCTATCCGACCCTCGCGGCCGGGTCGGTGCTCGCGGCGGCGGCCGCCGTCACCGAACGCATCGGGCTGGGGTACGCCGTCAAGGTGCCCGCGCTGCACCCGCTGCCGTGGCTTGCGCAGGATCTCGCCACGACGCAGTACCTGTCCGGCGGCCGCGTGCTGTACGGCGTCACGCCGGGCGACGGGCCGTTCGAGCGGTGGCGCGGCGGGCTGCGCGACCAGGCGGCGTGGCACGCGGTCGGTGCGGACTACGCCGACCGCGAGCGCGCCACCGACGCGTTCCTTGAGCGCTTCGCCGACCTCGTCGCCGGCAAGCCCGTTCCCGTCGACCCGCCCGGCACCGGCGAGTTCGCGCTGACGTTCCCGGTGCCCGCGCCGCCGCTGCTGATCGGCGGCGACGACGCGGCGGTCTTCGAACGGGTCGTCCGCTACGGCGACGCGTGGTTCCCCGCCGTGACGGCACCCTCCCGCATCGAGGCGGGCGTCACCCGCCTGCGCGAACTCGCCGACGCCGCCGGCCGCCCCGCGCCGGGCGTGACCGTCGCCCTGCCGGTGCACCTCGGCGAGGGTACGGGCGGTGCCGACGAACGCGCCCGCGCCAGCGCGACCATCGCCGAGCTGTACGGCGTCCCGGCCGACGAGGCGTCCGACGTCATGGTGTTCGGGCCGCCCCGCGTCGCCGCCGAACTCCTCGCCCACTACGCCGAGATCGGCGTCGACCGCGTCGTGTTCAGCGTCTCCAACGACAGGTGGGACGACCAACTGGAGCTGATCGCCGAAGCGGGACGCCTGGCCGCGGGAGCCTGACGCCGCCCTCCCCGTACGCCCCGGTGCCGGAAACCGCCCTCCACGCCCCCACCTCCCGTCGTAGCGTGGTGCCCGGCGGCCAACCGAAGCAGGGGGTGTGAGGTGGAACCGATACCGGCGGCGCTGCTCCTGGCCATCGCCGACGGCGAGGCCGGAGCCGTGGCGTGGGCGGAGCTGAGGGGGCTGGTCGGCCGGCCGTCCCGGCGGTCGGGGACGAGCGGGGAAGCGGCGCTGTCCGCCCTCGAGGCGAACCCGGAGGACCCGGTGCGGGCCGAGGCGCTGTCGCAGGTGCTGGCCGCGCGGGCGTACATCGACGCGGAGTTCGGCGTCGCGCTCACGGCGTGGCGGGACACGGCCGCGGAGCACGAGCACACGGACGCCGACCACCAGGTCGGCGGCTGAGCGCTACGACTTCGCGTAGGCCGCGGGCGGCGCCCCCACCGCGGCCGTGAAGTCCCGGGTCAGGTGCGCCTGGTCGGAGTAGCCGAGGTCGGCGGCGAGGGCCGACCAGTCGATGCGGGCGCCCTGCTGGGCGCGTTCGGCGGCTTCGTGCAGCCGGGCCCGGCGCAGCACCCACTTCGGGGACGCCCCGACGTACTCGGCGAACAGCCGTTGCAGCCGCCGCACCGACAGGCCCAGCAGCTTGGCCACCTCGTCGACGCGGACGAGCGCGGGGTCGCCGGTGATCCGGGCGACCATCTCGGCGACCTCGGCCGCGACCGGGTCGGGGTCCGGCAGCCGGGGGAGCAGGAACGCCTCTGCGGCCGCCACCATTTCGGCGTCGTCGCGGGTGGCGAGCACCGCGGCCTGGGTCTTGACGACGGCTTCGGGGTCGAACACCCCGACCGCGGGGATGACCGCGTCGACGAGTTCCGCGACCGGGTGGCCGAAGAACGGGCGGAACCCGCCCGGGTGGAACTTGACGCCGAGGACGTGCCCGAGTCCGCTGATCCGCCGGACGAACGGGCCGCGCACGATCCCGTACACAGTCGCCTGCGGCTCCTCGAAGACCAGGTGCACGCTCGGATGCGACAGCGTCTTGGACTCGTGCGAGGCCTTCCCGCGCAGGTCCCACGCGACGATCCAGTAGTAGTCGACGAACGTCGCGACCGGCGGGCTGGGCGTGTGCCGGGTCAGCGTGATCTTGGTGGCCATGAGCTCGGGATACAGCACCCCGCGTCCCATATCCTCCGGGTTCGTCCGCTCGCTCGCCATGCCCCAAGAGTAGTTGTCGCGTTTGTTCAAGACCGGCCCGGACCCGCGTTCGTAGCGTGGCGTCATCCCCCGAAACCCCTGGTCATCCCCAGTTACCCCCGAGTCCCTCAAAGCCTGGAGACGCGCATGGACCTCCACCCGCAGCTCGTCGACGCCGCCGCCGAAGCCGCCCGCATCGCCAAGGGCGTCACCGCCGACCGGCTGGCCGGCCCCACCCCCTGCGGCGACTTCGACACCCGCACGCTGGTCAACCACTGGGTGCTCTACACCGCGTACGGTCTGGAGAAGCGCGCACGGCGCGAGCCCCTGCCGCAGGAGTGGCTGACCCGCGACTTCACCGCCGAGCCCGACTGGGCGGACACGTACGCCGGGCAACTGGACCGCGCCGTCCGCGCCTGGGCCGAACCGGCCGCGTGGGAGGGCGACATCGAGCTCGGCGAGGGCTCCTCGATGCCGGCCCGCGCGATCGCCGGAATGATCGTCAAGGAGCTGGTGGTGCACGGCTGGGACGTCGCGAAGGCGACCGGCCAGGAGATCCGCCCCACCGAGGAGACCGCGAAGGCGGTGCTGGCCGTCGTCGAGGAGCACGGCGAGATCTACCGCCAGTACAAGGGTTTCGCCGACCCGGTCGAGGTCCCGGCGGACGCCTCCACGTTCGACCGCGCGCTCGGCCTGTCCGGCCGCGACCCGCGGTGGACACTCCCCGCCTGACCGCGCCCGGCGTGCCGGGTTCGGCCGCACGCCGTGTACTCCCCAGGGAGTAGCGCGGCCCGCCCGCCGTGATCCCGGCGCAGCATGCGTGGTACCTCCGAAAGGCGCCCCGACCTGCGGCGAGAGCACGTGTGATGCCTTCCGGCGCGGGACGCGGCGGGGCGGCCGCGACGGCGACTCTGGAGGCGTCGGAAAGACCGGCGCCCTGGAGGAGGCATCGTGAACGCGATCCGCGGCACTACCGCTGACCTGGTCTCGCCGCATACCGCCGCCCCGGTGCCGGGCCGCCCCGCGAAGCGGTTCCCGCGCGGTGTGCGCCGCGCGGTCAACTCCGGGCACGTGGTGTTCTCGGTCGGCCTGCTCGGCGTCGAGATCGTCATGATCATGCTCGGCGTGATCGCCAAGAACACCGGCGACGACACCCTGCGGCACGCGGTCTACACGCTGATCCGCTACGTCGCCTACTCGGCCGGCATCCCGCTCGCGGTCCTCGGCGCGGTCTCCGGGGTGGTCCTGTGCCTGCGCACCCCGTGGGGGCTGTGGCAGCAGACCTGGATCAAGGTCAAGATCGTCCTGACCGTCGCCGTCATCGCCATCGGCGCGGGCACCATGGGCGTGCTGACCCGCGAGATGTCGGCGCGCTCGGTCCCGGGGACCGAGCACGCCGGCCTCTACACCCTGCAGTGGCTGCAGATCGCCGCCGCCACCGCACAGTTCACGATGCTCGCGGTGTGTGTCTTCCTGTCGATCCACAAGCCGAACCGGCGGCGCTCCGCCCGGACGGCCGCGGCCCGCTAGGGGGTCGCTGGCGGCACCGGGTCGACCACCCAGTCCGGATGCCCCGGCATCGGCGGCGTCTTGGCGTCGTACAGCCAGGCGTGCAGGAACGGCCCGAGGTCCCGGCCGGCGACGGCCGACGCGAGGTGGATGTAGTCGAGCGTGCTCGCGGCCCGCCCCCGGTTGAGGGCGACCCAGGCGCGCTCGATGCGTCCGAAGTCCGTGTCGCCGACCTCGGCGCGCAGCGCGTACAGCACCAGCGCCGAACCGTCGTAGCGCATCCGCTTGAACAGGTTGGGCTCGGTCGGCGCGGCGGGCGGCCCGTAGTCGCGGCGCCACAGGTCGTGCTGGCGGTACGCGTCCTTCATCTTCGCCTCGAAGCCGTCGCCCCCGTGCGACTCGGAGTACAGCCGCTCGTAGTAGCGGGCGTGGCCCTCGCTCAGCCACAGGTCCGACCACTGCGCGAGCGCGACGCTGTCGCCGAACCACTGGTGGGTCAGCTCGTGGACCATGTTCCGCTCGGCACTGACCCGGTCGCCGGTCAGATCCCCCTCGGGGATGAGCGACAGGGTCTGCGACTCGAGGGCGACGCCGAGGTCGGTGTGCGCGACCAGCAGGCCGTACGTCGAGAACGGGTACGGGCCGAGGCGTTCGCTCAGCCAGCGCAGGTGCTCCGCGGTCAGCGCCCGGAACTCGGCGGTCCGGGCGACCAGGTCGGGCGGCACCGCGTCGCGGATCGTGACGCCGTCCGGGCCCCGCGAGGTCAGCACCTCGTAGTGGCCGACCGCGAACTGGACGAGCTGGCCGGCGACCGGGTCGCGCGACTCGTACGTCCACCGGGTCCGGCCCGCCCCCGCGCGGTCGCGCCCGGTGAGCCTGCCCGCGGCGACCGCCTGCACGTCGTCCGGCGCGGTGACGGAGACGGTCACGGGGAAGCGCACACTGGGATGGTCGTTGGACGGGAACAGCAGCTGCGTGCCGTTCGGCTGCGGGTACACCACGGTGCCGTCGGGCGTCGGGATCCAGCCGTAGTCCTCGATGGCGTCGTCCCGGTGCCGCATCAGCGTCGGGTCGGCGGTGTACTCCACCCGTACCTTGAACGACCGCCCCTTGCGCAGTGTATGACCCGGTGTCACCACCAACTCGTCGCCGTCGCGGACCGCTTGCGCGGGCTTGCCGTCGACGAGCACGCGGCCCAGCGTGTTGCCCGCGAAGTCCAGGTCGAAGCGTGACAGCGACTGCGTCGCCACCGCCTCGATCGTGGCGACGGCGGGGAACGCCGTCTTGGGCGCCTGCCAGTCCAGGTCCAGGCGGGTGTGCGAGACGCGGTACCCGCCGTTGCCGCTCAGCGGGAACAACGGGTCGCCGAGTCCGGCCGAACCCGGCGTGCCCTTGTCGGAGTTCGCGTCGGTGTCGGCGGAGGCGGAAGGGACGACGAGCAGCAATGCGGCGCATGCGGCCAGAGTCGAGGCGGCGCGCCGTGCGGTATTTCGGTGAAGGCGCATGACGACCAGCCTGCGCCGCGCCACCGTCCGCGCGCCAGCACCATCCTGGGATTCCGCCACAGGACCACTCGATCGCCGTACACCGCACGGCTGTTCGGCGGTGTGGCGCGGGCCCGCGGGGGGGGGGGGCGGCCCGCCCGGGCGCCCGGCGGGGCCCCCCCCCGGGGCGGG
>NZ_JASAOI010000076.1 GCF_029953285.1 Yinghuangia seranimata
CCACCCGCGGGCGTTCCACCGCACGGCGGTTGGGGGGGGTGGCGCGGCCGGGGGGGGGGGGGCGCCCCCCCGCGGGGCCGCCGTACGGTCAGCCCGCCGTGCGCGGCAGGCTGTACAGCTCGGCGTCGCCGAGCCGGGTCGTCTGCGACGGCAGCCGCCCGTACGCCGCCCGGTACAGAGCACCGAAGCGGCCCAGGTGGCTGAAGCCCCAGCGCAGCGCGATGCCCGTCACCGTGTCGTCGCTGCGGCCCTCGGCGACGGCCAGCAGGTCGGCGTGCGCGCCCGCCAGCCGCACGTGCCGCAGGTGCGCGAGCGGTGTGACGCCCAGGTGCGTCCGGAACTTCTCCTGCAGCGTGCGCACGCTCATGTGCGACGCCGCGGCGATGTCCGCCACCGAGATCGGCTCCGACGCGTGCTCCTCGCAGAACGCCAGCGCGCGGCGCAGCGCGATCGGCGCGCCCACCGGGCCGCCGCGCAGCGACCCGGCGTTGTGCGTGTGCGGCTGACACGCGAGCAGGCCGTGCACCAGCATCTGCTCGAAGTGCGCCGCGGCGTCCGGGGACCGGGTCAGCAGCCCCGAGTCGACCATCGACCCGAAGCTGTGCGCCAGCGAAAGCCACTGCCGCACATCGCCGTTCGCGGCGTCCAGGAACGGCTCGAAGCGCACCGGCGCCTCTTCGGGGGAGTCCACCGCGAACGGGCGCACAACACCGTCGATGACGCGGCGCGGCACGCGCAGCACGAGCGTGGTCGTGTCCGGCGCGTACCGCACCACGACCTCCTGGCCCGGTCCCGTGATCACCGGCGTCAGCGGCAGCTCGCGGCCGTCGACGCTGAGCCGGCCCGGGCCGCAGTGCAGCAGGTGCACGAGGTAGACCGGCGCATAGGGGTCTATTCGCAGCTCCGCGTGCGTGCCGTAGCCCATCTGGTACAGCGCGATCTCGCCGCGGTGCAGCACGCGCAGCCGCGCGCGGACCGAGCCGGTGCCCGGGACGCGCAGCCGGTGCGGCACGACGTGCTGGCCGACCGCCTGGTGCATCAGCCGGGCCTCGTTGCCCTGGTACAGCACGCGGCCGCGCGGCGCCATGCCGGACTGCGGCGTGCCGGGCTGTCCGGCCGCGGCGTCGGCGGAGGGGGCGCCGACGCGCGGGCGCAGCGCGGTCGGGGCGGCCGGGTTCGGGGACGCGGGTGCGGTGGGCCGCACGCCGGGTTGCTGCGGGCGACCGAGCGGCGGTGACGTCCGTGACCCCGCGGAGGTGTGCGCGGCTGACAGGGCGACCGGACGGTGGGCGGTGGCGGGCATGGCGGCTCCTGCCTTGTTCACGTCGTACAGGGACACGTCGGGAGTCCGTGACTCGGTACGGGTCGACGTTCTGGGGGGTGCGGATATTTCGCAATGCGCCGCCTGGTTTTCGGCGAGGCGCTCTCCGGGGAGGGCGCCCGGGTCCCGGGGGCACGACGCGGACCGGGGGGCTGGTCCGCGTCCGGGACCCGCCGAGGCGGCGGGTCGTGGCTGGTGTGTGTCGTGGGCCCCGAGCGGGGCTCCGGCGGGTGTTCCGGACGGCGACCCGGTCATGACGCCCGACGGCGGTCCGCGGCGGGGCGCGGCACGCGTGAGCGGTCGGCCACCCGCAGCGCGAGCCACAGGTCGGCCTCGGCGGTCGGATCGTGCAGCGGGTCGAGCCCGAGGACGCCTCCGATCCGGGTCAGTCGCTTGCGCGCGCCGGGCACGGTGAGGCAGAGCGCGGCGGCGGTGGGGGCGAGCCGCGCGTGGTTGTCGAGCCACACCCGCAACGTGCCGGCGTCGGGCCCGTCGAGGCTTCCGGCGAGCGGCCGCAGGGCGTCGTGCGCCCACTCGACGAGCGCCGGCAGCTCCCACGGGAGGACGAGGCGGGGGTCGGTGCGGCCGACAGGGGGCGCCTCGGCGTGCCGTGGTGCCGACGGCGGGACGTTCAGCCGATCGACGGCGCTCGTGCCGGACGCCTGTGCCGTGCCCTCGGTATCGGCCGCGTGAGCGCGGTCGGCCCCCGGCGTCGGACCGTCAGCGGCCGGCGGCGTGCCGCTTCCGTCTCCAGGCGTGGACCGCGCGTCGGGCGACGGCGCGTCCACGGCCCACAGGCCGGCACCGCCGGGCCCGTCGGAGGCTTCGGCACGTGTCGGGTCCGTCAGGCCGAACGTTCCGGCAGGTACCGCCAGGCCCGCCACGCGCAGGGCGAGCGACAGTTCCGCGCGGTCGGCGACGTTGCGGAGGTCGCGGCCGAGGAGGCGCTCGATCAGCCGCAGGCGGGCGCTCAGCGTGTTGCGGTGGATGCCGAGGCGCGCGCCCGCGGTGTGCCGGCTGGTGAGGCGGAACTCCAACGTGTCGAGCAGTTCGGCCGCGTCGGGGTCGCCCCGGCGGACGGCCCGGTGGGTCGTCAGCGGGGCGAGGGCCGTGCGGGCCCACGCGGTCGCGGTGCCGACGAGGAGGAGTTCGGGGTCGAGCCAGGTGTGGAACCGGGCGTAGCCGTCCGGGTCGGCCTGGGCGGCCGCCAGGGCGTGACGGGCCTGCGCGTAGGCGGGGCCCACCCGGTCGAGGCCGACGACGGGCGACGCCCCTACCAGGCAGGTGGGGTGACGTCGGGTCAGTTCGCGGGCGAGGCGCCGTGCGCCGCCGTCCTCGTCGCTGTCGCTCGGCAACAGCGCGACCAGTGCGGCCTCGTCCGCGCCCGCGCCGCACACGATCCACGCGCGTCCGCCGGAGGCGCGTCGAAGCAGCCCGGCGACCGCTTCGGGGTCGGCGCCGGGACAGGCGACGGCCAGCACGCGTGCGGCCGTCGGGAGCGGTGCGCCGATCGCTTCCGCCATCGCCTTTGCGGCGTGCGGCTGTTCGGCGCACAGCAGGCCCCACACGGCGCGCCTGCGCCGACGGTCGGTGCCGTACGCGGCCGGCGCGGGGTGCGTCGGCTCGGCGGCACTGTGCCGATGTGCCGTGCGGCGCGTGCGGGTCCGCGCCCCGATCTCCCGGGTCGCGGCCGCCTGCTCGCCCGGTCCGCGGTCCGCCATACGTGCCGGAGCCGGGTACGGGGTGTCACCGTGCCGCGGCTCGGGCTGTCCGCCCGCCGCCGCCGTGACCCTCGTCCGCTGCTCCGTCTCGTCTCCTACTGGCTGGGATCCGCATGCGGTCCGGCGCCTTTCGACGCCGCCGGTCCTGCCGGATATCACCGTCTCTCCTGTCGTCGCGGCGGTGGCGCGGGTAGGGGCCGCGACCGCCGGGCGTGTGCCGTCCGAACCGGACGCACCGGTTTGCGATCACAAGAGGCGACCACAAACTCCGTCGTCATGGCAGGCTGGAACGGCCGTACGGCAGATGAGTATCAAGACCCGGGCGGTACCCAAGTAAGGTCGAGACGGTTATCCGACTTGGGTAAACTCGTCGGTAGCTTGGCCTGGCAGCCTGCGGGCCCGGCGTTTTGGGGGTTTGTGTGAGCATGGTTTTCCAGGGCCGCGAAGGCCCCCTGCCGCAAGCCCTTCTGGCCACGCCCGAGATGCGCAGGGCGTGTGCGGAGCGCGACATCGGGGCGATCTTCGGGCTGGCGCGCGACCAGGCGGGGGTGAGCCTGAGCAGGCTCGCGCGGCTGTGCGAGATGACACCCAGCCGGGTGGGCGAATACATCAAGGGGCGTACGCAAGTTCGGCAGCAGCGCGTGGTGGAGCGCGTCGCGGACGGACTGCGCATACCGGGCGAACTCCTCGGTCTGGCACCGCGCCCCTGGGAGGACGAAGGACCTGAGCCCGAGGGCGATCCGATCGGCGCCGCACCCGGTCTACGCGCGCGGCTCGCCGACTCGGTGGTCGAGCTGGACCTCGGCATCGAGGTCGACGTCGACGCCGACGGCTGGGCGAACGTCCTGTACCGGCACACTGTGCTCAACCTCACGGACCGTCCGCTGACCCGTTTCTCCCGCGAACTGTGGTTCGAGCACGGCGAGGGCCCGCTGTCGATCCGCCCCGTCTCGGCCGGCGAGCACAAGGTCACGATCGAGCGCATCCACGACGCGGGCACGCTTGCGAAGTTCGCCTGCCGGGTGTCGCCGCCCGTGCCGCCGATGGGCAGCGCGACCTTCGCGTACCGCAGCGAGGGCGGCCGATTCACGGACGCGCACTATTGGCGACAGGCGATCACCCGGTACACCTTGCGCATGCGTTTGGACGTACGACAGCACGCCGCCCTCGGGATCCGCGACTACCACGCCATCGAGGAGTACCCCGACGGCGCCAAGCAGGCGATCGACGAACACGTGCGCTGGGCCATGGACGACGGCACCGCCGCGCTCACGGTCACCCGCGAGGACCTGCGCCCCAACCAGTTCGTGACGCTGTACTGGGACGTGGAGAGCGCCGTCGACCGGGCACGCGTCGCGCCGAACCCCGCGCGGCACGCCGCCGCGACCGAGGACGACGGCTGTGGCGGCGCGTGACGCCCTCGAGTCGGTGATCCGCGCCTGGCACCGGCTCGAGGTCGAGCGCGAGGGCACCGGCGTCATCGAGTTCGACTGCGCCCCCGACGCAGCGCTCGCCGGGCCGGACGTGTCGGTGACCGACCGCATGCACGTCTACAAGCTGCTCAGCGACCTGGCCGAGGACGTGGAGGCGACCGGCGAGCCGTACCTGCGCGCCCGGTTGCGCGCCGACCTCGCGTACCTCGGCGCGCGCCTGGGTGAACGGCCGGAGCTGGACGCGTACATGCGCGCCACGCAGGGCTGCGCGGCGGCCGGCTGGCCCGCCGAGTACGTCGAGGACCGCCGCGACGCCGCCCGCGCCGACCTCGACAAGCTCGGCATCGGCTGGAACGCCGCGACCGACGACATGCTGCGCGCCCTCGAGGGCCCGCTGGAGAGCGCCGCGGCGCCCGACGCGATCAGGGCCGCCGCCGCCGAGCTCGAACCCGCCGTACGCGCCCTGGTGGGCACCGACGCCCCCTACGAACTCACCGTCGAGTCCACCGACGTCGACGCCTACTGGTCGTACTGGCTCGACGGCGCCGGGCAGCGTGTGCGGCTGCGCATCAACCCGCGCAACGCGCGCTTCACCCGGGTCAGCGCCCGGCAGTTCGCGCTGCACGAGGTACTCGGACACGGCCTGCAGTGCGCCGCGTTCGCCAACCGCTGCGCCACCGACGACGTCCCGTGGGTGCGGCTGCTGTCGGTGCACGGCCCCACCGGCGTGCTGCTCGAGGGCCTCGCGCAGACGCTCCCGCTGTTCGCGGCGCCCGACGACGACCTGCTCGCGGTGCGCGTACGCCTCGACCACTACCAGCAGTTGGTGCGCGCCGAGCTGCACCTCGCGGTCAACTCCGGCGTGCCGATCGCGGCGTGCGCGGCGCACGCTCGCGCCCGCGTGCCGTTCTGGAGCGACCGCCACATCGCCGACCTGCTCGCCGACCGCGGCACCGACCCGCGGCTGCGCTCGTACCTGTGGGCCTACCCGGCCGGGTTCGACTGGTTCGTCCGTCTCGCCGACGCGGACGCTACGGTGATCGCGGAGGTGCTGCATGCCGCTTATAGGGACCCCCTCACACCCGAGGGACTCAGCGGGCTCTGGCCGGACGGACCGCCGGTCGGTGGACCCGGATCGCCTGTTCGTCTACGGGAGCCTGATGTTCCCGGGGGTGCTCCGGGCGCTGCTTGACCGGGTGCCGGACGGACGGCCCGCCGAGGTCGCGGGCTGGCGCGCGGCCGCGCTGCCGGGCCGGGTCTACCCGGTGCTGGTGCCGGCCGAGGGGGCGCGGGCGACCGGCCTGCTGCTGACCGGCGTCGGCGTGGCGGACTGGCGGATCCTGGACGCCTACGAGGACGACCTGTACGCCCTTGAGCGGCTCCCGCTGACCGGCGGCGGCCATGCCTGGACGTACGTGTCGCCCGGCGGCGTCGACGTGCTGCCCGAGGACTGGTCGGCGGACGTCTTCGCGGAGGGATACCTGCCCAGCTATGTGACGGCGTGCGAGGAGTGGCGGGCCGAGTACGAGACGGGCCGTACGACGCACTCCTAGCCCGCGCCCTGCCCCCGCTTACGCCGGGTGCCGCCCGAAGTCGTGGGCGGCGCCGTCCAGGTCGTCGAGGTCGGCCCAGCCGAGCGGGCCGTCCGCGGCGGTCCAGCCCGCGGCGTCCGCCGGAGCGTCGGCGCCGTCGTCGGTGGCGTCGTCCGGGTCGTGCGGGTCGTCCGGGTCGTGCAGCGGGCCGCCGCGCAGCGCCGCGACGCCCGGCGCCTTCGACTTGGGCAGCAACGCGCGCGGGCAGGCGCCCGGTTGGAGGAAGTCCGCCCACGTCTCGCCGGTCACGCGGTACGGGTCCGAGCCGAGCCGGTGCCCGAGGACCTGGCGCAGCCGGGACATCTCGGCGCGCACCGAGCCGGCCCGGCCCGCGCTGCCGTACACCTCGCGGGCCAGTTCCTCGGCGCTCATGCCGACCGGGTCGGCGATCAGCAGCGCGAGGATCTCGCTGTGCCGGCCGCGGAGTTCGTGGGTCAGGTTGCCCACCCGCACGACGGCGCGGGCGCGGCCGAGGCCTTCGAAGCGCAGCGTGGTCGCGCCGCACTCGCCGTCCTGGGCGATGAGGAGGAAGTATCGTCCGGCGCCCAGGCTTTCGGCCACCGCGTGGCGGCCGTCGGGCAGGACGACGGGGCCCTCGCCGGTGAGGCCCGCGACCCGGTTCGGCAGCCAGCGGTCGGGGCCGGCGTGCAGCACCGAGCCGTCCGCAGCGATGATCGCCCCCTGCGCGCCCAGCCGTCGGGTGAGCCGGTCCGCGTACTTCTCGCGCAGCCGGGCCTGTTGCTGGAGGCGCTCGGCGTGCAGCTGCGTCTCGGCGAGCTTCGCGGTCGTGGTGACCAGGGACAGCCGCAGGGCGGCGTCGACGCCGACCGCGCTGGTCAGGTCGATGACGCCGAGCAGGTCGCCGGTGACCGGGTCGTGGATGGGGGCCGCGGTGCACGCGAACGACCGTGCCCACGACACGTAGTGCTCGGCGCCGATGACCTGGATGGGACGGCGCAGCGCGATCGCGGTGCCGACGCCCGTGGTGCCGACGGCCTTCTCGCTCCACAGCGAGCCCGGCGTCATGTTGACGCGCTCGGCGTGCCGCAGCGGGTCGCGGTCGCCCTGGCACCACAGCAGGTGGCCCTCGGCGTCGCCGACGATCAGCAGCTGGCCGGTGTCGGCGGTCGCCCAGCGCAGTGACTCGCGGAGCGTCGGCCACACGGCGGCCAACGGGTGCTCGCGGCGGTGCCGGACGATGGCTTCGTCGACGAGGGGGACGGGCGGCAGCGTCGCGTCGGGCCGGACCCCCGAGCTGCGGGCGCGCAGCCACGACGCATGGATGGCGGGCGACACACCTGCTGACGTGCCGCCCCCGAGTATGCGGTCGCGTGCCGTGTCCTGCTCTTTCCCCACCCCGGGATCGTGCACGGATCACCGCATCCGTGTCCAGAAAGCGCCAGGTGTTCAGCGGTAAGCGGATATCCGGTGGCGCCGTCGTCCTGCTTCGTCGTGCCGTGCGTCCGATTCGCGCAGAGGATCCCGGGGAGAACCGGGTTCTCCGTTCTCCCTCCGCGCCGTGCTCACTACGCTCCGCGTCATGTCCGTCAGCGCAGTACCGCCGGCCGATGTCGAGTCCATGACGCGCCAGCAGCTCGAGCGCCGCCGCAAGGTCACCGAGGCGGTGCTCGACCTGGTCGCCGAGTCCGGGCCCGACACGCTGCAGATGCGCGACGTGACGGCGCGCTCGGGGGTTGCCCTGGCCACCCTGTACCGGTACTTCGCGTCGAAGGAACACCTGCTCGCGGCGGCCGCCGTCGACTGGCAGGGGCGGCTGGTCCGCCAGGTCGCCGCGGAGACGGCGCGGCGCGGCGGAGGAGCGCCCGGCGACCGGGTGCTGCGGTTCGCGCTGCGCGGGCTGCGGGCGTACCAGCGGGGCCCGCACCACGCGCGGCTGATGGTCGGACTGTTCGGTTCGACGGACCCGTACGCGAGCGAGGCGGTGGCCGCGATGGACGGCGTGTACGCCCGCGAACTCGCCGCGCTGATGCCGGACGTTCCGCCGCCGGTCGCGCGCGCCGTACTGGTCACGGTGCCCGCGGTGGTGTCCACCGGGCTCGTCGGTTGGGTGACCGACCGCAAGACGTGGCCCGAACTCGTGCGGGACGTCGAGGACGTGACGCGGCTGCTGTTCTCCGCGGTGGAATGAGAACCGGGTTCTCGTCGTCCGGATCGATGCCGGAGTGGTGGCGAAGCCCTGTTGCAACGTTGATGCAACCCCCTTAGAAGGGGTGTGCACGACGTGCACTTCGGCGCGAGACTGGACCCGGCCAACATCAGAGCGCCCCCCGCTTTGAGGAGAGAGATGGTTCGTCCGGCTACACACCGGCTCAGCGTTGTCATGGGAGGCGGCCACGTACCCGGCGCGCCCGGGCGTCCCGCCGGACGCCCGCCGGCCGGTACTCCGCGGCCCGGCCGGGCCGCCACACCGGCTCGGCCTACGACGCGAACCGGAGTGGATGCGGCTCGGTTCCACCCCCTGACACACCGCGCCCCGGCGCGTTTCCGGGGTCCGTCGGGTCCGTCGGGTCCGTCGCCCATGAGGTGCAACCCCAGCGTTGCGCCTCGTGGATTGATGTGCAACTCTGGGATTGCGCCTGGAGGCATGTCCGCCAGGCGGTACATTCCATGGCGACGACGGAGGAGCCCCTCATGAACGACGACCGGATCGAGCGCGAGACCTTGATCGAGGCGTCCCTGGACCGCGTCTGGACGCTGGTCACGCAGCCCGGCTTCTGGGTCGCGGAGCCCGACGAGGGAGCCGCGGCGCGCGAAGGCGAGACCACGGTCGCGACGCACGCCGAGTACGGCAGCTTCCCGGTGCGGGTGGAGAAGATCGAGCCGAAGACCTACGTCGCATACCGCTGGGCCAGCGCCTTCTCCGGCCAGGAGCTCGCGGACGACAACACCACGCTCGTCGAGTTCACGCTGGTCCCGGAGGGCGGCAAGACGCGGCTCCGCGTCGTGGAGAGCGGGTTCGCCGCGCTCGCCGCGTCGGAGGAGGTCCGGGCCCAGGCGCTGAAGGACAACAGCGGCGGCTGGCCGCAGGTGCTCGACGCCCTCACGGCCCGCGCCGAACAGCAGCCGTCGTGACGGACGAACACCGCGACGCCGGCGGGTCGGCCTCGGCCGAAAGCGGGTCGGCTGACAGCGGTTCGGCTGACAGCGGTTCGGTCGACAGTGTGCTCGCCGCGCTCGCCGACCCGACCCGCCGCCACCTGCTCGACCTCCTCGCGGAACTCGGCGAGGTGACCGCGACCACGCTCGCGGAACACCTGCCCGTCTCGCGCCAGGCGGTCGTCAAGCACCTCGGTGTCCTGGAGGCCGCCGGACTGGTGTCCGGACAGCGCGTCGCCCGCGAGGTGCGGTTCTCCGTGCGGTCCGCGTCGCTCGACGCGACCGCGCGCTGGATGGCCGCGCTCGCCTCCGACTGGGACCGGCGCCTGGCCCACATCAAGCGCGCCGCCGAAGCCGCCGAGGCCGCGGAGCGCGACGGGCGCTGAGCCGCCCCCACAGCTGAGCGCCTCCACATCGGGGCGGTGAACCGCCGCCCCGGTAGCGGGTTATGACCCCGCCCCCACGCCGGGCCCTGACGCAGGAGCAACAGCCCACGCCCTGCGGTGATCACGCCTGCCCGGACATCCGTCATCTCTCCTACGCGGCCGCGTCGCCGCGTGATCACGCCTGCCCGCGCATCGTGCGTGTGTTCTCTCGTCCCCACCGAAGGGAACCGTCCCGTGACCTCCGTACCAACCGCCGTACCAACCGCCGTACCGCGCATCACCGGACGACAGCGGCTCGTCCTGTGCCTGCTGCTCGGCGCCGGATTCATGCTCGCCGTCGACTTCTCGATCCTCAACGTCGCGCTGCCCGAGGTCGGCTCCGGCGTCGGCCTCGGAGTGACCGGACTGCCGTGGATCACCTCGGCGTTCGCCCTGCCCGCCGCCGGATTCACGCTGCTCTTCGGCCGGATGGCCGACCTGTTCGGGCGCCGCCGGGTCTTCCTCACCGGTGTCGGGCTGCTGGCCGCCGCGTCACTGCTCGGCGGGTTCGCCACCGACCCCGAAACGCTGCTCACCGCAAGGGTGTTGCAGGGCTTCGCGACCGCCATGGCGACCCCGGCCTCGCTGTCCCTGCTCACCGGCACCTTCGAGGAGGGCCCGCTGCGCGAACGCGCCCTCGGACTCAACGGCGCGCTGCTCTCCGGCGGGTTCACGGCCGGGGCGCTGGTCGGCGGCACCCTCGTCAGCACGCTCAGCTGGCGTGCGGCGTTCTTCATCAACGTGCCGGTCGCCGTGCTCATCCTCGTGGCGACACCGCTCCTGGTCGAGGAGAGCAGTGTGCCCGGCCGCGGGCGGATCGACCTGCCCGGCGCGGTCACGGTGACCGGCGGCCTGCTCGCCGTCGTCTACTCGGTCGTCGAGAAGAACGCCCTCGCGGGCGCGGCCGGCGTGCTGCTGCTGGTGCTGTTCTGGATCACCGAACAGCGGGCCGCCGCACCGCTGGCGCCCGTACGGACCCTGCGGACGTCCACCGTGCTGTGGGGCAACCTCGCCGGGCTCGTGGTCTTCGCGATGGAGTCCGCCGTCGTCTTCGTCCTCACCTTGTACCTCCAGCGGATCCTCGGCTTCTCGCCGCTGGCCACCGGCCTGTTCTTCGGCGTGCCGGGCCTCGCGGCGGTGGCGGCGGGGGTGGTCGCCGGCCGCTTCATCGGACGGCACGGCTCCCGGAAGGTGCTGGTCACGGCCCTCGCCGTGCAGGGCCTCACCACCGTCCCGCTGATCTTCCTGGGTGCCGACCGGATGGCGTCGGCGGTCCTGGTGGTCGTGCTGTTCGTGCAGTTCTTCGGGCACGTGACCGCGATCGTCGGGGTGACGGTGACCGCCACCTCCGGACTGCCGAACGAGGACCAGGGCCTGGCCGCCGGGCTGCTCTCGATGACGCAGCAGGTCGCCATCACGGTCGGCATCCCCGCGCTGAGCGCGGTCGCGGCCACCCGTTCCGGCGAACTGGCGGGGATTCACGCGGCGTTGCTGGTCGCGGCCGCCGTCGTCCTGGTGAGTGTGCCGCTCACGTGGTGGGGTCTGCGCCCGCGTGTGGAGCGGCACGGCGGCCGGGACGCCGGGGTGGTGCCCGACGTCCCGGCCGCCGAGTCCCTCAGCTCGTCCCGGAGTCGCTGAACGGCAGCCCCGAGATGTCGAGCAGCCGGTGCATCACCTCAGGCGGCAGCCCCGGATTCGCCGCCGCGTCCTCCGGGTGGGTCTCCAGCAGCGGCCGCAAGTACGGCCATGGCAACCGCCGTTCGCGGCGCACGGCACGCCGCACCGTCGGGCTCTGGTCGCGCAGCAGCGCGGCCAGGGCCGGGCCGCCGACCGCCGGGTCCTCGACGGCGGCAAGTCGCGCGTACGGACGCGGGTGGTCCAGGTACCGGGCGAGCCCGTCGAAGTGGAAGAAGCGCTCCTCGGTGAGCGCGGCCCGCTCGGCCGACCCCCACAGCGCGTACAGCCTTTGGGCGAGCGCCAGATCGTACTTGTAGGGCTCGAACTTGTCGGTCCGGTCGCGCCGCCACACGGCGTCGATGTGCCAGGGCGTTCCGGACTCGGCGGCGGTGCGTTCCTCGTCGGAGAGCTCCTTGCGGAGCATGACGTCGTCGAAGTCGTCGGGCAGCGTTGCGGGGGAGGGGAGTTCACTCTTGACGTCGCGCAGCCGGGCGGTGACCGAGGCGGGGGCGGCGGGGTTGTGGGCGAGACCGACGAGCCAGGCGGGGGACTGGGGCGTGCGCGGGGAACGCGGGGAGAAACGCATGCCGACCATCGTGGCGGGCGCGATGTCCGAAATCTGATGGATCTTGGTGTAGATATGGCCCCCCGCCAGGCCCGACAATGGTGTTGGTTCACCCCGAGACGGATGCCGGGGCCGTCCGAAGG
>NZ_JASAOI010000077.1 GCF_029953285.1 Yinghuangia seranimata
AGCGCGCGGCCACCCCACACCACCGCGCGCGACAGCGCGCGGCCACCCCACACCGCCGCGCGCGACAGCGCGCGGCCACCCCACACCGCCGCGCGCGACAGCGCGCGGCCACCCCACACCACCGCGCGCGACAGCGCGCGGCCACCCCACACCGCCGCGCGCGACAGCGCGCGGCCACCCCACACCGCCGCGCGCGACAGCGCGCGGCCACCCCACACCGCCGCGCGCGACAGCGCGCGGCCACCCCACACCGCCGCGCGCGACAGCGCGCGGCCGGGACCAGGGAGCGCAGAGGGCGACACCGGCTCCCGGCTGCGGTCACTCGGTCGTGACCAACGCGTGGATGTTAGCCAGCAGCCCGCCTGCGTAGGCCCTTCGAAGAGGTGGGCGAGCCAGACGGCTCGTGTCAGGCCGTTGATCGAGCGGGCGGCTCGCGCAACCGCGCACCGACCGTCCCTGCGTCGTCGCCGACTCGGAACGCGATCCGCTGCGCGGTCGGCGCCTCGTCCGCCGAGCGCGCGGCCGCGGGCTTCGCAGGCGTGGCGGCGGCGGATCAGCCCCTCAGGTGGAACAGCCTGCCGATGACGTCGGGGAGGAGGCGTTCGGCGAGGGGCGGCGGCATGGTTTCCATCAGGGCGAGGACGGGGGCCATGCGGTCCGGGAGGGCGCCGTCGGGGGTGAGGCCGGCGAGGTCGAGGAGGCTGGCGACGTCGGTCGGGGTGAGGGTCGTCGGGTCGATGAGGGCGGCGGCTTCGGCCAGGGCGGGGTCCACGGTCGCGGGGCCGAGGCGGCGGGCCTCGTCGGCGGCGTCGGTGAGGGCGGCGAGGAGGTCGGAGGCCTTGCCGTCGGCCGCGGCGGTGACGGTCAGGTGGATCGTGCGCGGGAGACCGCCGAAGCCGGGCTGGGGCTGGACGTACCAGCCGTGCGCGCGCAGGCAGTCGGCGACGACGAAAACGTCGAGGTCCGGGTCCGTGCTCGCCACGGCCAGCAGGGATCCGGGTGGGTCGCCCAGGACGCTCAGGCCCGTTATTTTGGGCAGGCCTGAGCGGAGCTCCCGGGCCGTGCGCAGCGCGCGCCGCGCGAGGTCCAGGTACCCCTCGTCGCCGATCCCCCGCAGCACCGCCCATGCCGCGGCCAGCGGACCCGCCGACTTGGTCCCCTGAAGCGTCGCGTTCACCACCGGATAGCCCGGCCACGACGCACACGCGAAGTAGCCGTGGCGTCGCATTTCGTGATCGCGGAACAAGACTACGGACACACCCTTCGGCGTGTACGCGTATTTGTGAAGATCGACGGAAAGGGACGTGACGCCGGCGACGGCGAGGTCGAACGCCGGCAGCTCCGCGCCCACTTCCGGCAGCCGCCGCAGGTACGGAAGCAGCCAGCCCCCGATGCACGCGTCGACGTGGCACAGCACGCCGCGCTCGGCCGCGGCCGCCGCGACCTCGGCGACCGGGTCTACGACGCCGTGCGCGTACGACGGCGCGGAGACGACCACGAGCGCGGTCCGGTCGGTGATCGCCGCCGCCATCGCCCGGGGGTCGGGAGTGAAGGTCTCGCCGTCGACCGGTACCGCGACGACCTCCAGGCCGAACAGGTGCGCCGCCTTGTGGAACGCCGCGTGCGCCGTCACCGGAAGCACCAGCTGCGGCGCCGTCACCCCGCGGGTGGCGCGGGCGTGTTCGCGCGCGGTGAGGACCGCCATGAGGCAGCTCTCGGTGCCACCGGAGGTGACCGTGCCGACGGTGTCCGGACCGCCGCCGAGCAGCCGCGCCGCGGTGCCGACGACCTCGTTCTCCAGCGCGACCACGCTCGGGAAGGCCGTCATGTCCAGGCCGTTGACGCCGGCCATCGCGGCGTAGGCGTCCTCGGCGAGCCGGACGGTCTCGGGGCCGAGGCCGGGGTCGTACACGTACGCGAGCGTGCGGCCGCCGTACACCGGCAGGTCCGCGGCGCGCAGTGCGGCGAGTTCGGCGAGGACGGCCGCGGGCTGACGGGCGCTGTCGGTCACCGGGACTCCTTCTCGAGGTTCTCCAGGTCGAAAGGGGACGGCATGTCGGCCTCCTCCGGGTCCGGCTCCGCGGCGTTCCCGGCGGGTGCGGCCTTGTGCCGGTCCAGGAGGGCGGCGAGCTTGGCCTCGGTGAGGTCGTAGCGCAGGATGAACGGCATGCTGACGACGAGCAGTACGGCCGGCAGCAGCGTGAAGCCGAGCAGAACGCCGGTCAGCGCCGAGTCGGGCTGCGGGACGCGGTGGTCGGCGTCCGACGCGACGAAACCCGTGACCTGGAGGACGGCCGCGAACACGCCCGCGCCGAGCGCGAGTCCGAGCATCTCGGCGGCGGTCCACACGCCGGTGAAGACACCCGCGCGGCGTTCGCCGGTGATCATGGCGTCGACCGCCACGGCGTCGCCGATCATCGACATCGGCAGCATCTGCATGCCGGCGTAGCCGATGCCCGCGATGCCGGTGAACACATAGACGGCACCCGCCGGGACGTGTTCGGCGGAGGTCATCAGCAGCGCGGCGACAAGGAAGCAGCACGAGGCGGCGAAGGCCGCGTTGCGCTTGCCGTACCGCAGCGCGGCGCGCGACCAGCCGGGCATGGCCACGATCGACGGCAGGACGAGCGCCGCGAACAGCCATGTGGTGGCGGACGAGTCGTCGAGCACATAGGTGGCGAAGTACTGCACTCCCGCGAGCATCGCCCCGGCGCCGATCGCCTGGACGACGTACATGCCCAGCAGGTTCATGAAGGAACGATTTGTCCTTGCGATGGCGAGCTGCTTGAGGATCGACTTCTCCCCCGCCGTCGCCCGCACGACCGTGGTGGCGCGCGCCGTGGTGAAGAAAGCGGCGAGCATGCCGGCCATCAGCATCGCGCCGAGCACCAGGCCCATGACGCGGTAGCCGTTCATCGTCCCGGGGTCGTCGTTGCCGGAGTGTCCCGCGATGATCGGCGCGAGGCCGCCCGACAGCATGATCGCGACGCTCAGGAACGCGACCCGCCACGACATCATGCGCGTGCGCTCGTGGTGGTCCGTGGTGATCTCGGACGGCATCGCTATGTACGGCACCTGGAAGGCGGCGAACGCGGTGGCCGCCAGCAGGTACATCACGCCGACGTAGAGCGCCGCCCACTCGCCGTCCAGCGGCGGTCCCGCGAACATCGCGGCGAACAGGAACGGGAGGGTCAGCGCGCCGCCGAGCATCCACGGCCGGCGCGGGCCCCAGCGGTGCTCGGTGCGGTCGGACAGCGTGCCGGCGTACGGGTTGGCGACGGCGTCCCACGCCTTCGGCAGGAACACGACGACGCCGGCGAGCAGCGGGGCGACGCCGAGCACGTCGGTCAGGTAGTACAGCAGCAACAGGCCTGGTACGGCGCCGAATATGCCGGTGCCGAACGAGCCGAGCCCGTAGCCGATGCGCACTATTCCGGGAAGCGGCGAGGTGTCGGGGCCCGTCGGGTCGACGGATTCTGGGCCCACGGCGGAAACCATGGTCATGAACGTAGGCCCTGCCGGGGCCTGCCACCAGCATTCCCAGGTGGACCAGACCAATTTGCCCGGGCCCTGTTCATCACACGAACACCGCACTGTGCCCGGTTCGTTGATGTTTCGTCAGGTTCGACCGGGATCGCGGGGTGCCCGGAAAACCACGACGCCCGCGAAGCGGAGGCTTCGCGGGCGTCACGGTGACGACGGAGTGCGCCTAGCGCAGCAGGGTCGGCTTCAGGTCCTTCAGACGGGCCAGCAGACCGTTCACGAACTGCGGCGAGTCGTCGGTCGAGAACTCCTTGGCGAGCTCGACCGCCTCGTCGATGGCGACGGCGTCCGGGACGTCGTCCTCCCACAGCAGCTCGTACACGCCGAGCCGCAGCACGTTGCGGTCGACGGTCGGCATGCGGTCCATCGTCCAGCCCACCGCGTAGGTCGCGATCAGGTCGTCGATGCGCGTGCGGTGCGCCTGGACGCCCTCGACCAGCTGCATGGTGTACTCCGCGACCGGCGGCATGTCCGGGTCGGTGCGCGAGCGCCCCACCCAGTCCGCGAGCACGGTCACCGGATCGCCGTTGCGCTGGTCGGCCTCGAAGAGGATCTGCAGCGCGCGGCGACGGGTCTTGGTGCGGGCACCAGCCACTAGTTGTTCACGCGGCCCAGGTAGTCACCGGAACGGGTGTCGACCTTGACCTTCTCACCGGTGGTGATGAACAGCGGGACGCCGATCTCGTAGCCGGTCTCCAGCTTCGCCGGCTTGGTGCCGCCGGTGGAGCGGTCGCCCTGGACGCCCGGCTCGGTGTACTCGATGAGGAGCTCGACCGAGGCCGGCAGCTCGACGTACAGCGGCGCGCCCTCGTAGATCGCCACGGTCGCCTCGAAGCCCTCGAGGAGGAAGTTCGCGGCGTCGCCGACGGTCTCCGGGCTGATGTGCAGCTGCTCGTAGGTCTCCGTGTCCATGAACACGAAGTCCGCGCCGTCCTTGTAGGAGAACTGCATGCCGCGGCGGTCGACGCTGGCCGTCTCGATCTTGATGCCCGCGTTGAACGTCTTGTCGACAGTCTTGCCGGACATCACGCTCTTGAGCTTGGTGCGGACGAAGGCGGGGCCCTTGCCCGGCTTGACGTGCTGGAACTCCACGACGGACCAGAGCTGTCCACCGTCGAGCTTGAGCACCATGCCGTTCTTCAGGTCGTTGGTCGTGGCCACGGGTGCGGGATCTCCTGCGTTGCTTCGGACCGGCCGCCTGCCCCTGCGTGCGCTCGGCGCGCTACAGGACGAGCAGCTCCTTGGTCGTGATGGTGAGTAGCTCGGGCCCGCCTTCCTCAAGGGGACGGACCACGAGGGTGTCTTCGATGCGGACCCCGCCGCGCCCCGGGAGGTAGATCCCCGGCTCGACGGTGACCGGCATGCAAGCGTCCAGCTTACCGTCCGAGCCGGGACCGATGCGCGGGTCCTCGTGGATCTCCAGTCCCACGCCGTGTCCGAGCCCGTGCGGAAAGTACTCGCCGTAGCCGGCGGCGTCGATCACCGCCTTGGCGGCGTGGTGGACGGTGGCGGTCTCGGTGCCGGGCGCGAGGGCCTCGCGGCCCGCCTTCTGCGCCGCGAAGACCACGTCGTACACCTCGACCTGCCACTCCGCCGGCTCGTTGCCGATGACGAAGGTGCGGGTCATGTCGGCGTGGTAACCGCGGTAGCAGGCACCGAAGTCGATCTTGAGGAAGTCGCCGTCCTCGACCCTGCGGTCCCCCGGGCTGTGGTGCGGGATCGCCGAGTGCGGGCCGGACGCCACGATGGTCGGGAACGCCGGACGGTCCGCGCCGTGGTCGGCCATCCGCCGCTCCAGCTCCAGCGCGATGTGCCGCTCGGTGCGGCCGACCAGGATCGACTCGATCATCTCGGCGATCGCCTGGTCGCCGATCTCACACGCGATGCGCAGCGTCGCCAGCTCGTCGGCGTCCTTGACGCGGCGCAGCTCCTCGACGGCACGGCCCAGGTCGACGCGGTCGACGCCGTCGGCGGCCTCGCCGAGGGCGCGGTACAGCTCGACGGTGACGGCGTGCTCCTCGACGGCGAGGCGGCGGGCCTTGTCCGTCGCGGCCCGCCGGGCCAGGGCGGGGGCGCAGGCGCGCTCGTCGAGCAGCTCGATGTCGGGCGCCTGATCGGCGGCCTGGGCGAGGTAGCGGCCGTCGGTGGACAGCACCGCGGAGGCGCGGCCCTCGGCCCCGTCGGCGACGCCCGCGTACACCAGCAGCGCGGCGTTCGACCCGGTGAAGCCGGTCAGGTAGCGCACGTTGACGAGGTTGGTGATCAGCGCCGCGTCGGCGCCGGTCGCGGCCACACGGGCACGCAGGCGGTCACGGCGGGCGGCGTGGGCCTCGGGCATGCGCTCAGCGTAACCCCGCGGGGGCCGACCGGCCTGGTACGCGGCGCCGGTCGGCGCGGCTGGGTGAGCGGGCCCGCCGCGGCGCGGGGAACGGGTTGGCTTTCGCACAGTCGTGTGGCCGGAACCGCGTGCGGGGCCGGTGTGTCGGCGGGGCTTCGCGCGACGCCGGATTCGAGTGCTTGTTCGATTTATGCGGGCCGTGATGCCCGGATTCGTCCACCGTTCGAGGGACTTTCCCGGAGGTCGGCCCATTCCGGGTCCCCGGGCGGTTCGCCGGTCCTACGCTTTTCGCAGGGGTCGAAATCCACGCATCGGGGGGTGGTTCGGATGCACATCGGCGACCGTTTCAACGGCGTTGCCGATCCGGCGCTGAGCGAGCGGCTGGTCCGCCAGACGGAGGCCGCGGGGGCGCGCCATCGGGCGGCCGAGGCGCAGCGGGAGGAGATCGCGCGCAGGCGCGCGGCGGGCATGCGTTTCCCGGACGAGCCGGAGCGGCTCGCACGGCGCGCACGGCGGCTGGTCGAGGCGGGGGCGGTGCCGGGCGAGGCGCTGCTGGCGATCCCGCCGGACGCGGAGCGGCTGCGGACCGACGAGCGGATCATCGGCGATTCCAACGACCTGCAGTCCTCGGCGTTCCTGCCGCGCGGGGTGCGGGCCGCGGCGACGGTGGGCCGCATCTGGTCGACGGCGGGCGGGGTCACGCAGCCGATGGCGACGGGGTTCCTGGTCAGCCCACGGCTGCTGCTGACCAATCACCACGTGTTCCCGGACGCGGCGGCGCCCGACGACGCGTTCGTCGAGTTCGGCGCGGACGTGGGGATGGACGGCATGCCGGCGCCGACCGTGCGCTTCACGTTCGCTCCGGCGGTGTTCTTCGCCGCCGACGAGAACCTCGACTACGCGCTGGTCGCGGTCGCGCCCGGGCTCGACGGCCGGCGCGCCGGCGACACGTTCGGGTGGAACCGGCTCGACGGGTCGGAGGGCAAGCTCGTCATCGGCGACTCGGTGAACATCGTCGGCCACCCCTCGGGGCGGCTGAAGGAGATCTGCATCCGGGGCAACGAACTCTTAGTCCGGCTGGACGAGTTCATCCACTACACGACCGACACCGAGCCGGGGAACTCGGGCTCGCCCGTGTTCAACGACCAGTGGGAGGTCGTGGCCCTGCACCACCGCGGCGTGCCCAAGACGGACGACAAGGGCCAGACCCTGAACGTCGACGGCGGGGTGTGGACCGCGGACCAGGGCGACGGCGCGGTGGCGTGGATCGCCAACGAGGGCGCGCGGATCAGCGTGGTGATGCGGCACCTGGCGGCGACGGTGGCGCCGGCGTCCCGGGAGGCGCTGACCGAGCTGGGCGCGGCGGCGATGCCGGCGGCCGAGTCGCTGCCGGGCGCCGCGGCGGCGGTGACCGTGCCGGGGCCGCGCACAGCCGAGTCGGTGCCGGTGCTGACCGGTGTGACCGGGCGGTCGGAGGCGTTCGGCACGACGCGGCAGCTGGTGTTCCTGCACGGCCGCAGTCAGGAGGGGCACGCGCCCGAGGACCTGCGGCGGTCGTGGGTCAACGGGCTCAACGCGGGCTTCGCGCGGCTGGGGTTCCCGCCGATCGACGCCGCGGACGTGTTCTTCCCGTACTACGGGGACCGGCTCGCGGGCGCGCTGCGGCCGCAGGAGGCGCTGCCGACGAGCTTCGACGCGGTGGCGCGGGACCCGGAGGCGGCGGCCGCGCCGGTCTCGGCGTCCGCCCGGTCGCTGTACCAGCGGCTGCTGCGCCAGGCCGCCGCCGAGGCAGGTATGCCCGAGGGCGACGACGTCGCGGCCGATGAGGGCTTCGGGCTCGGCAACGTGGTCAAGCTGACCCGCAAGCCGCTGGACTGGCTGGCCCGGCACTCCGGTATGGACCGGCTCGTGATCGCGGCGGCGTTCCGGGACGTGGCGCTGTACCTGGACGACGGGCGGGTGCGCGACCAGGTGCTGGGGTGCGTGCGTGAGACGGTGCCGTCGTCGGGCGGCATCGTGCTGGTGGCGCACAGCCTCGGCACGGTCGTCGCGATGGACCTGCTGGCGGGCGGCGTCGGCCCGGACGTCACGGCGCTGGTCACGGTCGGCGCGCCGCTCGGGATGGACACCGTCTACGACCGGCTGCTGACCCACGGGCCGCACTGCCCGGCGCGGGTGGCGATGTGGTTCAACGGCTGGGCCCCGGCGGACGGCGTCGCGATCGGGTGCCCGCTGCGCGGCACGTGGTCGGGTCTGACGGGCGAGTCGTCGGTGGACAACCCGCGCGACCGCGCGCACGACATCGACGAGTACCTGTCGAACCCGGCGGTGGCCGGTGTCATCGGGACGCAGCTGGGGCTGGTCAGGCGCTGAGCGGCGGGCCCGGAAACACGCGCGGGTGGCGCCCGTTCGCGGAGAACGGGCACCACCCGAAGCGCCTGAGGCCGGAGGTCTCCCGGCGGTCAGGCCGCCAGTGCGACGTCGCGCGGGCGTTCGACGACCTTGGCCGCCACCACGCCGAACAACAGGCCGAACGTTGACCAGATGACCGCCTGGACCCCGAGGGAGGCGATGCGGAACCGCCACAGGACGGTCGCGTCGAAGCCTTCGGGGACGGTCTCCGGCGAGGGCAGCGCCAGAGCGATGAGTGCCATCACCACGATGTAGCCGCCGACCGACGCCAGGATGGCGTTGGCCGTCCCGAGGCGCGGCACCAGCCGCCGCGCCACGACCGCCGCGGCGACCGCCGCGACGATGCTGACCGCGATGAGCCCGAAGTACTGCACGGTCCGCTCGGTGATGGTGTCGGGATCGCCGACCGCCGGGGGCTGTGCGGGGTACTTCAGGAAGGGGACGAGCACGACGGCGACGAAGCCGACGAGCCCCAGCACGCCCGCCGTCGCGCGGGCGCCCAGCGGGCCGAGGCGCCCGTACGCGAGCGCGAACACGAGGGCGAACAGCCCTCCGATCGCGATCCCGTACACGCCGACACCGGTGAGGAGGCCCACCGTGCTCTGCACGCCGCGGCTGACGGGTTCGGACTCGTCGCCGTGGTCGTGCCCGCCCATGTCCATGCCCGGCATGGCCGCCGGGTTGTGGTCGTGGGCGGAGTGGGCCTCTTCGAAGGTGATGGCGTGGCGGACCTCGGGCTCACCGAACACCCAGGCGAACGCCCAGGCCAGTAGACCGGCCACGACACCGACGAGCATGCCGCGGACCAGGAGGTTGCGCATCATGGCGTTGGTCCCCGCCCGCTCAGTGGCAGGGGAACGCGAGCAGGTGGCGTCCGTCGTGCACGAACTCGTGCACGCCGTTGCCGGAGAAGATCGCGAAAGCGCCCTGCTCAGCGCCCACGAAGTAGATCAGGAACAGCGCCAGGAACCCCATGAAGGCGGCCCAGGGCAGCACTTCGCGCACCGGAATGGCGACCGGAACCGGTGCAGAGGTGGGGGTGGGAACAGCAGCCGTAGCCACGGTCATTCCTCCTTCGGGGCACGCGCCCGCTCGGTGGTGTACGACGTGGAGGGTCTGACTGACGGCTGCCGCGATGCCCCAAGGGTGCCTTGGCGCGACGGAACCGATCACAGTGGCGCGTCCGCGCCGGATTCCCACCGGCTTCCCCACAGCATCGCAATGTCGTTCGAAACGTAGGGGTTCCGGTACGGCCGCGTCAATCCGTGCACACATGTCGGACACGTCACGTGTAAAGCGTCCGACGCACCAAGAGGAGCGCCTCGGGCGGGAGTTCACCCCGCCCGAGGGCCGATTGCCTTGCCCGTCAGCCCGTCAGCCCGTCAGCCCGTCAGCCGTTGAGCTGGTCGGCGAGGGCGCGGAGGGCGAGGACGTAGGAGTTGATGCCGAAGCCGGCGATGGTGCCGCTGGCGACCGCGGCGACGACGCTCGTGTGGCGGAACTGCTCGCGGGCGTACGGGTTGGAGATGTGCACCTCGATGAGGGGCGCGGTGCGCTGGGCGATCGCGTCGCGCAGGCCGTACGAATAGTGCGTGAAGGCACCGGGGTTGATGACCACCGGCGTCTTCTCGTCGGCGGCCTGGTGGATCCAGCGGATCAGCTCGCCCTCGTCGTTGGTCTCACGGACCTCGACGGCGAAGCCGAGCTCGGCGCCGGCCTTCTCGCACTCGGCGACCAGGCCCGCGTACGAGGTGGCGCCGTACACGTCCGGCTCACGGCTGCCCAGGCGGCCCAGGTTGGGGCCGTTGAGGACGAGGACCTTCGTCGCGGTCACGCGCGGGCCACCTCTCCGAACGCGGCCGCCAGCATCGCCGGGTCGGGGGCCTCGAGGATGGCCGGCTTGCCGAGGCCGTCGAGGACCACGAACCGCAGCCGATCGGCGCGGGACTTCTTGTCGATGCGCATCGTGTCGAGGAGCTTCGGCCACGCGTCGCCGCGGTAGGTCAGCGGCAGACCGAGGGACTCGAGGATGGTCCGGTGCCGGTCGGCGGTGGCGTCGTCCAAACGGCCCGCGAGGCGGCCGAGTTCGGCGGCGTAGACCATGCCGACGCTGACCGCGGCGCCGTGCCGCCACTTGTAGCGCTCGGCCTTCTCGATGGCGTGCCCGAGGGTGTGGCCGTAGTTGAGGAACTCGCGGCTGCCGGACTCCTTGAGGTCGGCGGTGACGACCTCGGCCTTGACCCGGATGGCGCGCTCGATCAGCTCGGCGGTGTGCGGCCCGGAGGGGGTGCGCGCGCCGGCCGGGTCGGCCTCGATCAGGTCGAGGATGACCGGGTCGGCGATGAAGCCGGCCTTGACCACCTCGGCGAGGCCGCTGATGTAGTCGTTGGCCGGGAGCGTCTCCAGCGTCGCGAGGTCGGCGAGCACGCCGGCCGGCGGGTGGAAAGCGCCCACGAGGTTCTTGCCCTCGGCGGTGTTGATGCCGGTCTTGCCGCCGACCGCCGCGTCGACCATGCCGAGCAGCGTGGTCGGGATCGCGATCCAGCGCACGCCGCGCAGCCAGCTCGCCGCGACGAAGCCCGCGAGGTCGGTGGTGGCTCCGCCGCCGATGCCGACGATCGCGTCCGAGCGGGTGAAGCCGGTCTGCCCGAGCACCGACCAGCAGTAGGCCGCGACCTGGACGTCCTTGGCCTCTTCGGCGTTCGGCACCTGGATCGCGATGGCCTCGTAGCCCTGCTCGGCGAGGTCCTCGCGCACCGCCTCGCCCGCGACGGTCAGCGCCTCGGGGTGGATGACCGCGACACGCCGCACCTTGGGGCCGAGCATGCCCGGCAGTTCGCCGAGCAGGCCGGTGCCGACCAGCACGTCGTACGGTTCGGCGTCGCCGCCCACGGTGATGCGGACGGGCTCGGTGGTTGCGCTCATCGCTCCTGGTCCTCGGGTTCGTCGTGGGCGGACGCGGGCCCGGCCGTGGCGGCCGCGGCGAGGACCGCCGCGAGCTCGTCGGCGACCTGCTCCGGGGTCCGTCCGGCGGTGGCCACGACGACCGTGGCGACCTCTTCGTACAGCGGTCGGCGCTGCGCCATCAGCTCGCGCCAGCGGGCGCGCGGGTTGCCGACCAGCAGCGGGCGGGGGGCGTCGAGGCCGACGCGGCGCACCGCGTCGGCGAGTTCAACGTCCAGGAAGGCCACCTTGTGGGCGGCCAGCAGGGCGCGCGTGGCGGGGTCCATGACGGCTCCGCCGCCGAGCGCGAGGACGCCGTCGTGCCCGACGAGCGCGTCCGCGACGGCCTGGTGCTCCAGCGCGCGGAAGTGCGGCTCGCCGTCGTCGACGAAGATGTCCGGGATCGGCTTGCCCGCGGTCTTCTCGATGTCGGCGTCGGTGTCGCGGAAGGCGACCGCGAACCGCTCGGCGAGCAGCAGCCCGACGGTGGTCTTGCCCGCCCCCGGAGGGCCGACGAGGACCACCAGTGGACCGGTGCCGGTGCCTGCGTTCATCGGGAACTCCCCTGCTGTGTCCCTCGGGTCCCCGGGCTCCCGGGGTGTGACGGCGCCTACTTGACCGCGAGCGAGTCCAGGTAGGCGGTGAGGTTGCGGCGCGTCTCGGGCACCGAGTCGCCGCCGAACTTCTCCACCACGGCGTCGGCCAGGACGAGCGCGACCATCGCCTCCGCGACGATGCCCGCGGCGGGGACCGCGGCCACGTCGGAACGCTGGTGGTGCGCCTGCGCGGGCTCGCCGGTACGCACGTCGAACGTCGCCAGCGCGCGCGGGACGGTCGCGATGGGCTTCATCGCGGCGCGCACCCGCAGCACCTCGCCGGTCGACATGCCGCCCTCGGTGCCGCCGGAGCGGCCGGTCGTGCGGCGCACGCCCTGCTCCGTCAGCACGATCTCGTCGTGCGCCTGCGAGCCGCGCACGCGCGCCAGCTCGAAGCCGTCGCCGAGCTCGACGCCCTTGATCGCCTGGATGCCCATGAGCGCGGCGGCCAGCCGCGCGTCCAGCCGGCGGTCCCAGTGGACGTGGGTGCCGAGGCCCGGCGGCAGGCCGTACGCGAGGACCTCGACGACGCCGCCGAGCGTGTCGCCGGCCTCGTGCGCGGCGTCGACCTCGGCGACCATCGCGGCACTCGCCTCGGGGTCGAGGCAGCGCACCGGGTCGGCGTCGAGGCGCGGGGTGTCCTCGGGGACCGGGACGACGCCGCTGGGCGCCTTCGCGGCACCGAACTCGACGACGTGGCTCACGATCCGGATGCCGGCCGCGGCCTCCAGGAAGGCGCTCGCCACCGCGCCGAGCGCGACCCGCGCGGCGGTCTCGCGGGCACTCGCCCGCTCCAGGATCGGGCGGGCCTCGTCGAAGCCGTACTTCTGCATGCCGGCGAGGTCGGCGTGCCCGGGGCGGGGCCGGGTCAGCGGCGCGTTGCGGGCCAGCTCGGCGAGCACGTCGGGGTCGACCGGATCGGCCGACATGACGGTCTCCCACTTGGGCCACTCGGTGTTGCCGACCATGATCGCGACCGGGCTGCCGAGCGTGCTGCCGTGCCGGACGCCGCCGAGGAAGGTCACCTCGTCCCGTTCGAACTTCATGCGCGCGCCGCGCCCGTGCCCGAGCCGGCGCCGCGCGAGCGCGTCGGCCACCGCGTCCGTGGTGACGGGGACTCCGGCCGGGAGCCCCTCAAGGGTCGCGACGAGGGCGGGCCCGTGCGATTCGCCCGCGGTCAGCCAGCGCAAGTTACCCAAGGGTGTTCCTCCAGTGCGGCCCGGCGAGCGCCGGGGACCCCGCTTCGGCGGCGGGGATGACCTTTCCCGATCCTTTCATGCCCGCACGCGCACGCCGCGCAGGCGTCCGAGTACTGGACCCCGACGCGGCTGCCGAGCCCAGGCCCCGCGAAACCACCGCCGCGAGCCGACGAGGGACCCGCGCAGGGCAACGCGGCAGGCGAACCGCCCGGCCGGACAACTGAGCGCACGCGGGGCAGCGGGGCAGCGGGGCTGGGAGGCCGCGAGGCCGCGAGGCCGCGAGGCCGCGAGGCCGCGAGGCCAGCCTGTCATGTGTGCCAGGCGGGCCGCGGGGCAGCCGGGCAGGCGTGCGAGCACTGGACCCCGACCTATGAGCCGCCGAGACCCGGCCTCGGGAGACCGCCTCCGCAAGCCGACGACGGGCACGCGCGGGGTGACGCGGCAGGCGGAGCCAGCCATCGGACCGGGCGCGGGTGGGCGCACGCGGGAAGGCGTGGCAGCACGGCGGCGGACGGCAGGCGACGGGCGGCGGACGGCGGACTGCAGGCGACGGACTGCAGGCGACGGACGGCAGGCGACGGGCGGCGGGCGAGCTTGTGGCCTGCGTGCCAGACGAGCCGCACGGAGACAGGCCGCACCGAGGCAGGCCGCGGCGGGCCGGGGGGGTGTCCCCCGGTTCGCCGCGGCCTGTGGGGGCGGCTACTCGACGTTCAGGCTCACCAGCGCGGTGGTGACGACCGTGCCGGACGTGTCGCGTCCTGTCAGGAGCACGGCGTAGTCACCGGTCGGGGCGCCGTCGGCGTGGCCGGTGACGGCGATGCCGGTCGCGCCTCCGGCGGGGATGGTCACCGGTGCGGCGGAGACGGTCGCGAGTCCGGCGGGGGCGGGGGCGCCCTGCAGGGTGACGGCGGTCGCGGTGAAGGTCAGCGTCACCGGCTGGGTCCCGCCGTTGGCGACCATGGTGGTGCTCGCAGCGGTCTGCCCCGGGCTGTGCGGTGCCGGGAGCGTGAGCAGCGGGGAGATGCAGGGCAGGACGGCCTGCTGCGTCGCCGCGCCGACGTCGACCAGTCCGAGGCCCTGGTCAAACACGGTCGCTCCGACGAGCGGTGTCGCGCTCGCGGTCAGCGCGGCCTTCACGTACAGGCCGGGCCACGTCGGGTGCTGCTGCAGGATCAGGGCCGCGGCACCGGCCACCTGCGGCGTCGCCATCGACGTGCCGGTGAGCCGCTGGTAGTACGTGCCGACCGGGTACTGGGGCGTCACGTTCGCCGCCAGCGCCCCGACGATGCCGACGCCCGGGGCGACGATCTCGGGCTTGACCAGGTGGTCGAACACCGGACCGCGGCTCGAGCCCTGCCACACGCCGGACATCCCCTGCGTCGCGCCGACGGTCAGCGCGGCCGCCGCTCCGCCGGGCGAGCCGACGGTCCCCGGTCCGCTGTTGCCTGCACCGACGACGAACAGTGCGCCCCACAGCGAGTAGGTGTTCACCATGTCGATGATCGGCTGACTCGCGGGGGACATCGGGAAGCGCAGGCTCATGGTGACGATTTGCGCATGGGCTGGCTCGATCGCCCACCGGCTGCCGTCGATGGTGTCCGACTCCCGGCACCACACGCCGACGCACACCTTGCCCACGACGACGTCGGCGTCCGGCGCGACGCCCTTGTACTGGCCGCCGGACGCGGCCCCGGAACCGGCCAGCGTCGACAGGACGTGCGTGCCGTGGCCTTCCTCGTCCACGGTGGCGCTCGTCGGCAGCGGGACGAAGTTCTTCGCGTCCACGACGACGCCCTGCAGGTCGGGGTGCGTGGCGTCGTACCCGGTGTCGAGCACCGCGACGCGGACGCCGGCCCCCGTGTAGCCGGACTGCCAGGCCGGCGCCATGTTGATCTGGCCGTTGCTGACGTCGTCGACGACGGTGGGTCCGCACGCTGCCCCACGGCGTCGCGGCCTCGGCCGACAGCCCGGGGCGGCGCTTCGACAGCTTCGGGATGTCCGGCGTGTGGGCGTCGTCGTACTCCCCCGCGATGAGGCTCGTCACGTCGAAGAACAGCGGGTCGATCCTGCCGGATCGCAGCACCGGCAGGGCGTCGGCGGGGACCACCGCGATGCCGGCGTCCGTGGTGACGACGGTGACGGGTATCCGTTCGCGCCCCTTCGCGGGCTTCACCGTCACGGTCGAACGGCCTTGCACGGTACGGACGGTCACCTTGTCGCCGGTGATGAGCGTGACGGTGCCCTCGCGCTGGGCGCCGCGAACCGCCGCCGGACCGGCGTCGGGGATGCCCAGCGCGGTGATCTGCGCGGCGGTGGGCGCGGCGGGCAGCCCGTCGCCCCCGGGTCCGCGGCGGCGGGCGGCGTGGTCGCAAGGAGTCCGGCGAGTGCGGCGCCGAGACCGGGTATTCGCGTGTGCGTCCTTCCGGGGTCTACCGCTCGGGGCGCACGCGAAAAGGCACCGCCGGGCAGGGAGGCGTGTCACAGGCGGTGCGGGAGTGGCGCGTTGACGCGCCAGCAACCTGACACACAATCAGAAGAATGACAGTGCGCACTGGTTGGTTTCCGTGGTCGGCTCACCACCCCGCATAGGCGGACATCAGCTGGTCGCCGTACAGGACGCCGCCGAGGGCGCCCAGCAGCATCCAGGGCCCGAACGGCAGAGCGGTGTCCAGACGCGCGCGGCGCGTGAGCAGCAGGACGGCGGCGGCGAGGCCCGCGCCGGCGAAGGACAGGAACGCGCCCGCGAACAGGTTGTCCCACCCCAGCCACGACAGGTGCAGGCCGAGCACGGCGGCCAGCTTCACGTCGCCCAGGCCGAGGGCACCGCACCGGAACACCGCGAGCGCGAGGTGGTACCCGGCCAGCAGCAGCGCGCCGGCGAGGGCCCGGGCATAGGCCGTGGGATCGCCGACGGCGAGCGACTCCATGCCGAGCAGCGCGAGACCGGCCAGGAGCATCGCGCCGGTGACCGCGTCGGGCAGCCGCAACGTACGGAGGTCGACGAGCGCGAGGACCACACCGCACGCCGCGAGGACCAGGAAGGCCAGCAGGTCGAGGCCGGGGCCGAGGCGCCAGGCCAACGACGCGAACACGGCCGCGGTCAGGCCCGCGAGGCTCAGCGTTCCCGGCGGACGGGTACGCACGAGCGCGGCGGGTGGGGCGGGGACGGGCGCGGCCGCGACCAACCGCTCGACGGGCAGCCGCAGGACCAGTCCCGCGGCGAACCCGAGGGCTGCGCAGACGAGAGGAGATCCAATGAACACACGGCAGAGACTACGGTGGATTACCGAACAGACACGCTGAGCGATCCACAGGCGCGCCGTTAAGTCCGATGATCCGACCGGGCGTTCGACGGTACGGCCGGCTAGCAGGTCGGCGAACCGTCCCCGGGCGTGGGGCCCGTGGGCGGCGGCACCACAAAGCCGAGGGCTGGCGCAGCGGGGTTATCCACCGCCGGCACGGCGAAGCCCAGTCCAGGCGAGGCGAGTTGCCCACCGGGCGGCTGAACCGGCGGAGGCGGAACGGGCCGCGCGACGGGCGGAGGCGGTACGGGCCGCCCCACGGGCCGAGGCGGCACAGGCGGAGCGGCAGCCACGGCGTACCCCGCCCGCGATTGCCCGACCGGCGCCGAAACCTGCCGACGAAGGCTTGCGCGGATCGCAGCCACGAGAAGCGCGATCAGCAGCAGCACGACGATGAAGAGCAGGAACTCCTCCCACGACCAGGACCCCCCGCCCCCCGACGAGTTCCCGACATGCCCGCCGCCACCGATGCCCCGCCCACCGGTCGTCCCGTGCCCGCCACCCGACCCGTGCCCGCCACCACTGCCGTGCCCGCCACCCGACCCGTGGCCCCCACCGCTACTCGACACCAGCGTCACCCCGTCCCCCCAACCGGTCAGCCGTTCACCGACGACCCTACCGGCGCGACTCCCCAACCACGCCCGGGAGTTCCCTCGCGGACGAGGAATCCGCCCGACAGCAAACGCAACGCCCAACGCACGCCCCACCGCCACCGCGCGGAGGTGGTCCAACGCACGACCGAGGTCGGGGGCGCGGGAGGAGTTGGGTGAGTGACGAACCGCCGCGCAGGCGAGAAGGCCGACGGGCCAGGGCCGACAACGACGCGGCGCCGGCGCCGGCGCGTGACCGTCGTCAGGGCGCGGGAGGAGATGGGTGGGTGGGGTGGGGGCGCCTGAGGGCGTGACCGAGGCCGAGTCCCGATGCCCCGCCGCACACGTCCGCACGGTCGCGAACCTGCCGGACTCCCCGAGCACGCCGAGGAGTTGCCGTGCGCGCGGGCTTCCCGAACGAGCAAACGCACGATCAACGCACGCCCCACCGCGATCGCGCGGAGGTCCAACGCACGGCCGAGGTCGGGGGCACGGGAGGAGGTGGGTGGGCGACGAACCGCCGCGCAGGCGAGAAGGCCGACGAGCCAGGGCCGACAAGGACGCGGCGCCGGACGCTGGCGTGCGACCCACGTCAGGGTGTGGCAGGAGTTGGGTGGTGATGGGGGCTCCTGGCGGCGAGACCGAGGCCGAGTCCCGGTGCCCCGCCGCACGGTCGCGAACCTGCCGGACTCCCTGAGCACGCCGAGGAGTTGCCGTGCGCGTGGGCTTCCCGAACGAGCAAACGCACGATCAACGCACGGCCCACCGCGATCGCGCGGAGGTCCGACGCACGACCGAGGTCAGGGGCGCGGGAGGAGGTGGGTGGGCGACGAACCGCCGCGCAGGCGAGAGGGCCGACGAGCCAGGGCCGACAAGGACGCGGCACCGGCGCCGGCGCGTGACCGCCGTCAGGGCGCGGGAGGAGGTGGGTGGGTGGGTGGGTGGGGTGGGAGCGCCTGAGGGCGTGACCGAGGCCGAGTCCCGGTGCCCCGCCGCACGCGTCCGCACGGTCGCGAACCTGCCGGACTCCCCGAGCACGCCGAGGAGTTGCCGTGCGCGCGGGCTTCCCGGACGAACAAACGCACGATCAACGCACGGCCCACCGCGATCGCGCGCGGAGGTCCGACGCATGGCCGAGGCCGAGTCCCGTTGCCGCGCCGCGCGTCCGCATGGCCGCGAGCCGTCTACGCGCGAGTGCCCTGTGGCCAGCCCGATCCCCGACTGGGCAAGAGGCCAGGGTCGTGTGCGGGGGCTGCCGGGGAGGCGGGGTTGGACGGGTCGGAAACGCGGGCAGAGCGCGAGGGCGAGGGTGCGCGGCGCCGTGTCCGTCGTGACACGTCGGCGCGCCGCGCGTCAGCTCAGCGGGCTCGGGGATCCGGCTTTCGGGCGAGCCCTCAGCCCGTCGTCATCTCCGCAGCGCTGGGCGTGGGCGAAGCGGACCGCAGAGTGCGAGGGCGCGCGTGACCGGAGTCGTGTGCGTCGTGCCGCGCGTGTGAGCGCGGTCGCGCCCGGCAAGCGGGCCGGCTCAGCCTGCCGTCGCATCGCTGCCCTGGGCCCGGGAACCGCGTTGGCCCCGCTCGGCCGTTGGGGCGGAGCGGGGCCGACGAATGCTGCTCGAGCGTTCCGGAGGGGCGATCCCGCGTCGGCATCGCACCTCGCGTCGGGGGCGGGTCAGCGGTTGGCCAGGGCTGCTTCGCCGGCGGATCGCATGGCGGCCAGGGGGCCTGGGTGGCCGGTCATGAGTTCTACCTGGAGGACGGCTTGGTGGACGAGGAGGTCCAGGCCGCCGACTACTGTGGCGCCGGTTTTGGTCCAGGTGGCGGCCAGGGGGGTGGGCCAGGGGTCGTAGACGACGTCGAAGAGGACGCCGGGGGTGGCCGGGACCCGGTCGGCCAGGTGGTCGTTGGCGCCCTTCGGGGTCGTGGCGATGACGAGGGGGTAGTCGAGGGCCTTGTGGGCGTCTTCCCACGGCCGGACCTGGATCTCGACGCCGAGGCGTTCGCCGGCCTCGAACATCTCGTGGGCGCGCAGCGCGCCGCGGACGTAGGCGCGGACCGGGCCGTCGCACACGCCGCGCAGGGCCGCCATCGCCGAGGTGGCGGTGGCGCCCGCGCCGAGGATGGCCGCGGACTCGACGCGCGTGACGCCGCGTTCGCGCAGCGCGGCGGCCAGGCCCGGCACGTCCGTGTTGTCGCCGAGGCGCCGCCCCTCGGGGTCGAGGACGACGGTGTTGACCGCCTCGACCTCCGTGGCGGTGACCGACACCTCGTCGAGCAGCGGGAGGATCGCCCGCTTGAGGGGCATGGTCAGGGACAGTCCGGCCCACGACGCGTCGAGGCCCGCCACGAAGCCGGGCAAGCCGGCCTCGTCGACCTCGAACGCGTCGTACCGCCAGCCGTCGAGCCCGAGCGCCTCGTACGCGGCCCGGTGCAGCACCGGGGACAACGAGTGGGCGATCGGCGAGCCGAGTACCGCCGCGCGGTGGTTTTCCATGGGTGCCGTCACTTGCCCGGGTTGTCCTTGTGCCACTTCTGGAGTTCGTTGCTGTACTGCTGGAACTGGGTGTAGCTGTCGGTGAACTTCGTCTCGCCCGTCTCCGGGTTGGTCGTCACGAAGTAGACGAAGTTCCCCTGCGGCGGCGCGAGCGCGGCGTTGATGGCCGGCACTCCCGGGTTGCCGATGGGAGTCGGCGGCAGCCCCTTCTTGATGCGCGTGTTGTAGGGGCTGTCGACCTTGAGGTCGTCGGTGGTCAGCTGCAGCGAGCTCTTGTTCAGCGCGTAGTTGACGGTCGAGTCGAGGCCGAGCGTCATGTCCTTGCCGAGCCGGTTGTAGATGACCTGGGAGACCTTGCCGAAGTCCTCGGTGCGGCGCACCTCCGCCTGGACCATGCTCGCGATGGTCAGGATCTGGTACGGCGTCTTGCCCGCGGCCTGCGCCTTCTGCTCCAGCTGCATCGCGGTGTACTTGTTCTTCGCCGTGGTGACCATGTCGCGCAGCACGTCGACCGGCTTCATGCCGGGCGCGGCCGCGTACTGGCCCGGGAACAGGAAGCCCTCGATGTTGTTGTTGGCCCACGCGGGCAGGCCGAGCGACGGGTCCTTGGAGGCGGCCTCGACCTCGGCGGGCGGGACGCCCAGCTTCTTGGCGATGACCTCGTAGACCTTGGTGGCGCGCAGGCCCTCGCCCGGGTTGATGTTCTGCCGGTTGTTGCGGTCGACCATGAACTCGAACGCCGACTTCGCCGACTGGTGCTTCTTCATCACGTAGGCGCTGGCCTCGATGTTCCGCTGCTGCTTGTCGCCGGTGTACGCCTTGGTGAAGGCGTCCACGCTCTTGACGACACCGACGCGCTTGAGCTCGTTGCCGATGTTCGACGCGACCCAGCCCGGCTTCACGACGACGACGATCGTGTCGCTCGCGTTGCCGGCGCCGCTGTAGTCCGGCGGCGGGCCGAAACGGTCCTTCACGAAGCCGTAGGCGTACCAGCCGCCGGCGCCGAGGAGACCGATGACGATCGCGAAGGCGATGAAGACCGCACAGCCACTGCGGCCCTTGCTCTCCTTCTTGCGCCCGCGCGAGGAGCCGTTCTTGCCTTTGCGCCGACTGGTGCGCGGCTCCGAGTCCGGGAACAGTCCGAGGTCACTCATCTGGGGTGGTCTCCGCCTGGGTCGGGGCTGGGGCCGCGGGTGGAAGGGCTGTCTGTGGAGTCGTGCCGTCGGCGGTTTCGGTTCCCGCCCCGGTTCCCGAGTCCTTCGGGGCCGGAGCCTTCACCGCCTGCCCGGGCGGCCGCCCGGAGGCCCGCTCGGTCTCGAGCGCGTTCTGCAGGATGACGACGGCCGCCGCCTGGTCGACGACGGTACGCGCCTTCTTGCCGCGGACGCCGGAGGCCCGCAGGTCGCGGGTCGCCGTCACGGTCGTGAGCCGCTCGTCGACGAGCCGCACGCCGACCGGCGCCACGAGCCCGGCGAGCCGGGTCGCGAACGCGCGCGCCTTTCCGGCCGCGGGGCCCTCCTTGCCGGAGAGCGACCGCGGCAGGCCGACGATCACCTCGACGGCGTCGCGCTCGGCGACGATGTCGGTGATGCGCCGGGCGTCACCGCGGCCCGCCTTCACGGTCTCGACCGGCGACGCGACCAGACCGTCCGGGTCGCACGCGGCGACCCCGATCCGGACGTCGCCGACGTCGACCGCCACACGTACGCCGCGCCTCATCGATGCCTCCCCACAGGCACCTCGGTTCGGGGGTGCCACACCGCACTGTGGCATTCCCGGACCCGCGTTCCCAAGCCTCAGGCCGTCCGCTCGGCGACGGTGCGGGTGACGGCGGCGAGCGCGTCCTCGACGGCGGCCGCGTTGGCGCCACCGCCCTGGGCCACGTCGTCCTTGCCGCCACCGCCGCCGCCGAGGGTCTGCGCTGCCACGCGGACCAGCTCGCCGGCCTTGACGCCGCGCTCGCGCGCCGCCTCGTTGGTGGCCACCACCACCATGGGCTTGTTGTTGACGACCGACACGACCGCGACGACGGCGGGGCGGGCGTTGAGCCGCTGCCGCACGTCGAGCGCGAGCTTGCGCAGGTCGTCGGTGGAGGTGCCGTCGGCGACGCGGTGCGCGACGAGCGCGGTCCCGTTGACGTCGGCGGCCTGTTCGGCGAGCGCGCCGGACGCCTGCAGCACCTGCGCGGCGCGCATCCGGTCGATCTCCTTCTCGGCCTCGCGCAGCTTGGCGACGATGCCGGAGACGCGCTCGGGCAGCTCCTCCGGGCGGCCCTTCACCACGTCGGTGAGCTGGTTGACGATGGTGTGCTCGCGCGCCAGGAAGCGGTACGCGTCCACGCCGACCAGCGCCTCGACGCGGCGCACGCCGGCGCCGATGGACGACTCGCCGAGCAGCTTGACCAGGCCGAGCTGCGCGGTGTTGTGCACGTGGGTGCCGCCGCACAGCTCCTTGGAGTAGTCGCCGATCGTGACGACGCGCACCCGGTCGCCGTACTTCTCGCCGAACATGGCGGTCGCGCCCTGCTTGCGGGCCTCGTCCATGCTCATGACCTCGGCGACGACGTCGAGGTCGCGGGCCAGCACCTCGTTGATCTTCTGCTCGACGTCCGTGAGGACGCCGCCGGGCACCGCGGACGGCGCGCCGAAGTCGAAGCGGAAGCGGCCCGGCGCGTTCTCCGAGCCGGCCTGCGCCGCCGTCGGGCCGAGCGCGTCGCGCAGCGCCTGGTGGGTGAGGTGGGTGGCGCTGTGCGCGCGGGCGATCGCCCGGCGCCGGTCCAGATCGATCGAGGCGTACGCGGACGCGCCGACGACGACCTCGCCGACCTGCACGGTGCCGCGGTGCACGGTGACGCCCGGGACCGGCTGCTGCACGTCGCGGACCTCGACGACCGCGCCGCTGTCGACGCGGATCCGGCCGGTGTCGGCGAGCTGGCCGCCGCCCTCGGCGTAGAACGGCGTGCGGTCGAGCACGACCTCGACCTCGTCGCCTTCGTTGGCGGCCGGGGCCGGGACGCCGTCGACGAGCAGGCCCACGATCGTGGCCTCGCCGTCGTTGAGCGTGTAGCCGGTGAACTCGGTGGCGCCGGTGGTGTCGGCGACCTCGCGGTACGCGGACAGGTCGGCGTGGCCGTGCTTCTTGGCGCGGGCGTCTTCCTTGGCGCGCTGCTTCTGCTCGGCCATCAGGCGGCGGAAGCCGTCCTCGTCGACGGCCAGGCCCTGCTCGGCGGCCATCTCGAGGGTGAGGTCGATCGGGAAGCCGTGCGTGTCGTGCAGCGCGAACGCGGCGCTGCCCGGGAGGACGTCGCTGCCGGACGCCTTGGTCTTGCCGATCTCGGCGTCGAGGATCGACGTGCCGGTGACGATCTTGTCGAGGAAGCGGGCCTCCTCGGCGGTCGCCACGGAGTCGATCCGCTTGGCGTCCTCGACCAGCTCGGGGTACTGCGGGCCCATCGCGTCGATGGTGACCTCGACCAGCTCGCGGATGGTCGGGCCCTGCGCGCCGAGGAGGCGCATGTTGCGGATCGCGCGGCGCATCATGCGGCGCAGCACGTAGCCGCGGCCCTCGTTGCCGGGCACGACGCCGTCGCCGATGAGCATGACGGCGGTGCGGATGTGGTCGGCGATGACGCGCAGCGACACGTCGGACCTGAGGTCGCCGCCGTAGGTGTGGCCGGTGAGCTCGGCGGCGCGGTCGAGGATCATCCGCGACGTGTCGATCTCGTACAGGTTGTCGACGCCCTGCAGGATCGTGGCGAGGCGCTCCAGGCCGAGGCCGGTGTCGACGCTCTTGGCGGGCAGGTCGCCGAGGATCTCGAAGTCGTCCTTGCCGATGCCCGCGCCGCGGACGAACTGCATGAAGACCAGGTTCCAGATCTCCAGGTAGCGCTCGCCGTTGACGGCCGGGCCGCCCTCCTCGCCGTACGCGGGGCCGCGGTCGTAGTTGATCTCCGAGCACGGGCCGCACGGGCCGGGGACGCCCATCGACCAGAAGTTGTCCTTCTTGCCGAGCCGCTGGATGCGCTCGGCGGGCACGCCGACCTTCTCGCGCCAGATCGTCTCGGCCTCGTCGTCGTCGAGGTAGACGGTGATCCACAGCTTCTCGGGCTCGAGCCCGTAGCCGCCGTCGGCGATCGGCGTGGTCAGCAGCTCCCAGGCGAGCGTGATCGCCCGCTCCTTGAAGTAGTCGCCGAAGGAGAAGTTGCCGCACATCTGGAAGAACGACCCGTGGCGGGTCGTCTTGCCGACCTCGTCGATGTCGAGCGTGCGGACGCACTTCTGGACGCTGGTCGCGCGCGGGTACGGCGGCTTGACCTCGCCGAGGAAGTACGGCTTGAACGGAACCATGCCGGCGTTGACCAGCAGCAGCGTCGGGTCGTCGGCGACCAGGGACGCCGAGGGCACGACGGTGTGCCCGCGCTCCTCGAAGAAGCGCAGCCAGCGGCTCCGGATCTCTGCGGAATCCATCAGCGTCGTCGGTCCTTCCGGTCATACCTCGCGCCGCGGTCGCGGCGGTCGTGCGGCTGCGGTGCGGGCGCTGGCTCGGGGATGCCGAGGCGGAAGCCCTGCTGGTTCTCGTGCCTGTCGTAAGTGTCGCGCGTGTCGCGGCGGTCGTACGGCTCGTCGCCCGCGCGGCCTTCGTAGTACGCGTCGTAGCGGTCGTACGGGTCGTACGCGTCCCGGCCGCCGCGCGCGGGGTACGGAGCGCGCGCCGCGGGCAGCGCGCGGTGGTCGCGCCCGGTCAGCATCGGCGGGGGCGGCAGCGGCGGCGCGGCCGCGGCGGTGACGTCGGCGCCGATCGCGCGGTACAGCTCGGCCTCGCGCTCGGCCATGCCGGCGCGCACCTCGTCCGCGAAGTAGCGGATGGCGTCCCCTATGCCGGTGACGTTGTCCGCGACGCCCTCGGGCGTGTACTTCTGCGCCTTGTCCTTGACCTTGCGCGCGGCCCACATGCCGGCGCCGGCGCCGACCGCCATCCAGAACAGCCGGGCCATGTCAGGACCTCCCCCGGGCGGCGCGCTGGCGCGCGATCCGCTCGGCCTTGGCGGTGGCGCGCACCCGCTTGGCCATCTCGGCGCGCTGCTGCCCGGACAGGGCGCGGCGGACGCCGTACGAGAAGGCCGCGGTCTTGACCAGCGGGCCGCCGAGCGTGGCGGCGACGGTCGAGGAGAGCGCGGTGGCGTTGCCGGACATCGTCTGCACGTTGCCGGCGATCTGGTCGACGCGCGCGAGCTGGGCGTTGGTGGCGCGCACCGCGTCGGTCATCTCGTCGAGCAGCTGGGGGGTCCGGTCCGCCATGTCGGAGACCAGGCGGGTGGCCTCCCTGAGCACCGAGACCAGCTTGACCAGCACCACCGCGAGGAAGGCGACGAGGATCGCCCAGAACGTCGCGATGATCATCAGCGCGACTTCTCCACCCGACACGTTCGATGCGCTCCTTCAGCGGCCGAAATGCAACGGCTGTCGACAAAGTGAGAGGGCGTCACCTGGGACACAGCCGCACGGGCGACCCCGGGACCCCGACCCTACCGCGCCGTAGCGGGAGAGTCGCCTGACACTACCGGCCATGCGGGGTGGTGTGCACGGACCGGGCGTGACCTTGTCGGGAGAGCGTCGTTATGGGTACTGAGGGTTGCCCTGTGGCACAGGGCACGAGGGCCCTGCTCCGCAGTCGGAGCAGGGCCCTCACCTTTTCGGTACATATTCGGCCGCGCGGCACGTGCTGCGCGTCGCGCGGGTCGGCGCGGGTCAGCGCGGGTCAGCGCGGGTCAGCGCGGGTCAGCGCGAGTAGTACTCGACGACGAGCTGCTCGTCGCAGACCACCGGGATCTCGCGGCGCAGCGGCAGCCGGTCGAGGCGGGCGGCGAGCGCGCCGAGGTTGACCTCGATGTACTTGGGCGTGGTCTCGGCCGCGAAGCCGCCGGCGCGGACGACCTCGAACAGCGCCTTGCCGCGGCTGCGCTCGCGCACCGTGACGACGTCCTCGGGGCGCAGCCGGTAGCTGGGGCGGTCGACCTTGCCGCCGTTGACCTCGAAGTGGCCGTGGCCGACCATCTGGCGGGCCTGGTAGACGGTGCGCGCGAAGCCGGCGCGCAGGACGAACGCGTCGAGGCGGCGCTCGAGGGAGACGACCATCTCCTCGCCGGTCTTGCCCTGGTGCTTGTGGGCGGCGTCGAAGGCGGCGCGCATCTGGGTCTCGTTGATGTCGTACTGCGCGCGGAGCTTCTGCTTCTCCAGCAGGCGCACCTTGTAGTCCGACGCCTGCTTGCGGCCGCGGCCGTGCTCGCCCGGCGGGTAGGGGCGGTTCTCGAGGTACTTCTGGGCCTTGGGCGTCAGGGCGATGCCGAGCGCACGGCTGCGCTTGACCTTGGGGCGGGCCTGGTTCAACGGGTCCTCCGGATCGGTGGGTACTTGCCAGCCGCGGCCTTCTTAGGTAAGCCTAACCTTATCGCCACGGCGCCTCGGGAGGGAAGTCCGCCCCGGGCCGTCCCCTCGCACCAGGAGGCCCGCATGCCACGCCCCACGCCGCACTCCCCCGCCGCCTCCCCGCAGCACGACCCGTGCGCGGCCCGGCGGGCGCGGGGCTCGCGCCCGGCCGCCGCGACCCGCGCGCGGACGCTGGCCGGCCACGCCGCGTCCGCGGTCGTCGAGCTGCCCGGTGCGCTCGGTGAGGGGCAGGTGGTGCCGGCCGCGCGCGCCGTCGAGCCCGACGGTTCCGTGCTCCTGCTCCTCCCGCCGGAGGTCGGCGCCGCGGTGCTGACCGCGCGGGACGACGTCGCGGCGGTGCTGCACCTGGTGGACGTCGCGCCGGTGGCGGTCCCGCAGCGGGTCCGCGCGCACTGCTGGATCGCCGGGTGGCTGTCCGCCCCGACCGGGGCCGAGCTCGCCGAGGCCACCGCGCGGCTCGCGGCGGCGGGCCGTGAGCCCGCGCTGCTGACCCGCGCGGGACAGCGCTCGGGTGCGGTGGTGCGGTTGGAGCCGGGCGAGGTGCTGGTCGACGACCTGTGGGGCGCCGAGCACGTCGAGCCGGACGAGTACGCCGACGCCGCGCCCGATCCGCTGGCAGAGGACGAGGCCGAGCTGCTCCAGCACCTGTCCGCCGGGCACGGCGCCGAGCTGGAGCGGGTGTGCCGGCTGGCCGGGGCGGCCGTGCCGGGCGACCGCGTCGTCCCGGTGGTGCTGGACCGGCACGGGCTGCGGCTGCGCTGCGTCGGCGCCGACCGCACGGTCGACGTCCGGTTCGAGTTCGACGCCCCGGTGTCCGATGCGGCGGAGCTCGGCGAGGCGCTGCGGACGCTGTTCCACGGCCCGGCCGTGACCGAATCCGACCGCACCTAGCGGTTGATGCCTGTTCGCTTCACGTATTTCGCGGTCTTTCGTCCGCTGTCTGATCGACCTCCGACACCTTGTTTTCGGCGCGCCATGCCGTTCCGATTGAAGGGTTACCGCGTTCATAGGGCACTGTGGAGGGGCCCCAGCGATCAGAAGGAAGGACGGCGACGGTGTTCGAGCGCCCCGGGCGACCCGACACCACCGGGAACGGTGACGGGGACCAGGCCGCGGCGGCGGACGCCGCCGAGGTCGAGCGCGTCGAGACGACGGGCACCCGGCTGCCGTGGCATCCGCCGCCGCTGTCGGCGCTCCCGTGGCAGGACCGCATGCGCACCCGGCTGCGGTTCAGCGGCTCGACCGCCCTTCCGCCGCCGGACAAGACCGAGCCGTCCAACGTCGCGCCGCGCGTGCTCGACCTCGCGCTGCGCACCGGCGAGCTGCTGCTCGCGAGCGGCGAGGGCGGCGAGGACGTCGAGGCGGCGATGCTGGGCATCACCGACGCGTACGGTCTGGAGCGCTGCACGCCGAACGTCACGTTCACCGTGCTCACGCTGTCCTACCAGCCGTCGCTGGTGGACGTGCCGATCACCGCGGAGCGCGTGGTGCGCCGCCGGGCCACCGACTTCACCCGGCTCGCCGAGGCGCACCGGATGGTCGAGGACATCACCACCGGCGAGGTGACGCTGGAGGACGCCTACCACCGGCTGGTCGAGATCCGCCGCAACCGGCACCCGTACCCGAGGCGGCTGGTGCTGGTCGCGACCGGCGGCATCGCGGCGACCGCGAGTGTGCTGGTCGGCGGTGGGCCGGTGGTGGCGTGTGCGGCGTTCGTCGCGGCGGTCATCGGCGACCAGCTGGCGCAGGGGCTGGCCAAGCGCGGCGTGCCGGAGTTCTACCAGTTCGTGCTGGCGGCGATGCCGGCCGCGGCGATCGCGGTGGGGCTGATCAAGGCGGACATCGGGATCCTGCCCTACGCGGTGGTCACCGGTGGCCTGTTCGCGCTGCTGCCGGGACGAGCACTGGTCGCGGCGGTGCAGGACGGCCTGACCGGCTTCTACATCACCGCGTCGGCACGGCTGATGGAAGTCTTCTACCTGATCATCGGCATCATCTGCGGTGTCGCGATCGTGCTGTACGGCGGCAACCAGCTCGGCGTCGAGCTGAGCGTCGAGGGCTCGTTCTACCCGGCGTCGCGGCCGCCGGTGCAGTTGCTGGCCGCCGCGGGCGTGTCGCTCACGTTCGCGGTGCTCGTGCAGGTGCGGCCGCGTGCGCTGCCGATCGCGGCGGCGGGCGGCGCGTCGAGCTGGGCGATCTTCGAGGTGCTGCGCATCGCGGGCGCCTCGCCGATCCTGGCGACCGTGGTGGCGACCGGAGTCGTGGGCCTGTTGGGGCAGTTGCTGGCCCGCGCCGGGCGTACGTCTGCGCTGCCGTACGTGATCCCCGCGATCGGGCCGCTGCTGCCCGGTAGCGCGATGTACCAGGGAATGCTGGGTCTCGCGCTCGGGCACACCGACCGCGGCTGGCTGGGGCTGGTGAACGCGGCGGGGCTGGCGCTGGCACTGGCCGTCGGGGTGAACCTGGGGAGCGAGGTGGCGCGGTTCGTGCTCCCCGCGCCGCAGCGCGGCGGCCGCGAGAAGCGGGCCGCGGCGAAGCGGACCCGCGGGTTCTGACCGGACCGCGGCGGATCGCCGTAAAGCAGCGCCGGCCGGGGCGGTTCGGGTCGGGCGCCGTACGCCACCGGCCGTCCCCTGGAAGATCCTTGAGCGGAAGCGGACGGCGCCCGGTGCTTGATTTGTACCGCGCGCCAACGCTTTGTTTCAACCCCTGTGTTCAAGCAGTCGCCTGAGTGAGAGTGTGTGCCCCTGCGGCCTGTTCGGCAGGTCGGTGGCGGACTTTCGCACCTTCGGAGGTTTTCGGTCATGGCGACGTGGCGGGTGGGTTCGGCAACGGTGCACAAGGTCGTCGAGGTGGAGTTCCCCCTCCCGGTGGCGGGGGCGCTCCGCACCTCGGACGAAGGGCTTCTGGACCGCTACCCGTGGCTCGCGCCGCATTATGCCTCTCCCGGCGGGCTTTTCACGATGTCCTTTCACGCCTTGCTCGTCGACACCGGCGACCGGCGGATCCTGATCGACACGTGCATCGGCAACGACCGCACCCACCCGATCGTCCCGCCGCTGCAGACGGGATGGCTCGACGTGCTCAAGGACACCGGCTACCCGCCCGAGACGATCGACACCGTCGTGTGCACGCACCTGCACTTCGACCACGTCGGCTGGAACACCCGCCTGGTGGACGGCGCGTGGGTGCCGACGTTCCCGAACGCCCGCTACCTGATCCCGCGCGCCGAGTGGGAGTTCTGGCGGACCGGGGCGGAGTCCGACGGTCGCGCCGAACTCGCCGACACCGTCGACCCGTTGCTCGCCGCCGACCTCGTCGACTTCGTCGAACCGGGGCACCGGGTCGCGGACGGCATCACCCTGGAGGCCGCGCCGGGGCACACCCCCGGACAGGTCGCCGTGCTCATCGAGTCAGCGGGCCCGGCGGGCGTCGAACGCGCCGTCGTCACCGGCGACCTGGTGCACCACGCAGTGCAGTTCGTCGCGCCCGAGGTGGGCAGCCCGTCCGACGAGGACCCCGCCCAGGCCACCGCGACCCGCCGGGCGTTCGTCGAACGCTACGCCGACACCGGGACGTTGGTGCTCGGCACGCACTTCCCCGACCCGTCGGCGGGCTACCTGACCCGGGCCGACGGCGAACTGCGGTTCGTCGTCGCTCAGGACGGCTGAGCCGCGCCGCCCGCCTCGGGGCCCGAGCCCTCGCGGCCGAGCTTGCCGCGCAGCCACTCGGCGATGTTCGCGTAGCGGTCCTCGTTGCCGTGGCGGGTCGGCTGGTAGTAGCGCCTGCCGTGGACGGCGTCCGGCGCGTACTGCTGCGCGGCGACGCCGCCGGGGACGTCGTGCGGGTACACGTACCCCTTCGCGTGGCCGAGCTTGGCGGCGCCCTTGTAGTGCCCGTCGCGCAGGTGCGCCGGCACCGGGCCGGCCAGGCCGGCGCGCACGTCAGCGAGGGCGGCCTCGATCGCGAGCGTCACCGCGTTCGACTTGGGGGCGAGCGCCAGCGCGATCGCGGCGTGCGCGAGGGTCAGCTTCGCCTCGGGGAAGCCGATCAGAGCGACCGCCTGTGCGGCGGCGACGGCGGTCTGGAGCGCCGTCGGGTCGGCCATGCCGATGTCCTCGGACGCGGAGATCATCAGGCGGCGCGCGATGAAGCGCGGGTCCTCGCCGGCGTCGATCATGCGCGCGAGGTAGTGCAACGTCGCGTCGACGTCCGAGCCGCGGATCGACTTGATGAGCGCGCTGGCGACGTCGTAGTGCTGGTCGCCGTCGCGGTCGTAGCGCACCGCGGCGCGGTCGACGGCCGCCTCCAGGGTCGCCAGCGCGACGGTCTTCTCGCCGCGGTCCACCGCGGAGCCGGCGCCGGCCTCCAGGGCGGTGAGCACGCGCCGCGCGTCGCCGCCCGCGATGCGCACGAGGTGGTCCTCGGCGTCGGGGTCGAGCGTCACCGCGCCGTTCAACCCGCGCTCGTCCTCGACGGCGCGGCGCACCAGCGCGCGGATGTCGTCCTCGGTGAGCGGTTCGAGGGTCAGCAGCAGCGACCGGGACAGCAGGGGGCTGATCACGGAGAAGAAGGGGTTCTCGGTGGTGGCGGCGATCAGCGTGACCCAGCGGTTCTCGACCGCAGGCAGCAGCGAGTCCTGCTGCGCCTTGGAGAAGCGGTGGATCTCGTCGAGGAACAGCACCGTCTCGCGGCCGTGCGCGCCGGCCTCGCGGCGTGCCGCGTCGATGACCGTGCGGACCTCCTTGACGCCCGCGGTGATCGCCGACAGCTCGACGAAGCGGCGCTTGGTGGCGTGGCTGACCACGTACGCGAGCGTGGTCTTGCCGGTGCCGGGCGGCCCCCACAGGATCACGGAGGAAGGCGCCGTGACGCCGTTGCCGGCCCGCACCAGGCGGCGCAGCGGGGACCCGTCGCCCAGCAGGTGCCCCTGCCCCACCACCTCGTCGAGGTCGCGCGGGCGCATCCGCACGGCGAGCGGCGCGAGCGCGGGCTCCCTGCTCTGGCGCTCTTCGGCGGCGGCGATGAAAAGGTCCGGTTCCACGGGTACCGAGCCTAACCGGCGCCGCCGACAAACCGTCCGGGTGTGTACGGCGTCATAGGCGGGCCGCGGCACGCCCGACGCGGGCTACCGCAGGACGCCGGCCCGGCGGGCGGACTGCAGCCACTCCGGGAACTCGATCATGAGCTGGTCGTAGAGCGTCTCGTCGCTCATCCGGCGCGGGTCGGGACCGGCTTCGAAGAACCCGGCGTTGTCGACGACCCGGTAGCGCGGCGCGGGCAGCTCGTCGAGCCGGTGCAGGAACTTGAAGTCGTCCTTGCCGAAGCCGACGAACTGCCAGAAGATCGGCAGCCCGGCCGCCTTGCAGAGCACCTTCTCGGCGTGCTTGGCGTTGTTCGGGGCGCCGTCGGTCTGGAAGACGACGTACGCGGGATCGGTCGCGCCGCAGTCCTCGTAGTGGTTGATGACCGCCTCCATCGCGGCCACGTAGTTCGTCGTGCCCATGTGCCCGAGGGACTGGTGCAGCTTGCCGATCCGGCCCTGGTAGTCGCTGAGCGAGATCTCCTGGACCTTGTGCGCCTTGCTGTCGAAGAACACCACCGGCACGACGCCGTCGTCGTCGAAGTGCGCGGCGGCGGCGAGCACGCGTTCGGCGAGCGACTGGACGCTGCCGTCGCGGTAGAAGCTGGTCATGCTGCCCGAGCGGTCCAGGACGAGGTAGACCGCCGCGCGCACGCCCGCGAGCCGGTGCTTCTCCAGGCTGACGCCCGCCGCCTTGTAGAGGCTGACCAGGCCCGGTGCCTCGCGCTCGATCTTGTCGAGGCTGACCGCGGAGCCGCTTCCGGTGCGTACCGTCGCGCGCGGCACAGACGGGGGCGCCGGGGGTGCGGCGGGTGCGGACGTGTTCCGCCTGCGCCGCTTGAACAGCGAGAACGGCATGGGTGCCTCCTTGTCGCGGACGGCGGACAAGCCGACCGCTTCCACGCTGTCAGAGACGGTGCCGCCGCGCTGCGGGTTTCTCCCTCACACGAGGGCAACTCCCGGGTTCGGCGACGGAATCGGCCACGTCGATGACCTGGTGGAACCATCCCGCACGGTGGCTACGGTGGCCGGGCGCCGGCGGCCGCGCCGGATCCGCGCGCTCCGGGGGGTCCCATGCAGCGTCCGCCGTCCGCCGCACCCGCACGTGACCCGTCGAGCCCCGCCCCGGCGCGGGACGGCGGCCTGGACCGGCTCGACCAATGCCTCGTCGACGCGCTCCAGATCCGGCCGCGCGCCCCGTGGACCGAACTCGCGCCGGTGCTCGGGGCCGACGCGGTCGCGCTCGCCCGGCGCTGGCGGCGCCTGGTCTCCGACGGACGCGCGTGGGTCACCGCCCATCCGCACCCGGAGTTCGTGTGCGCCGCCAACGGCGGCATCGCGCTCGTCGAGATCACCGCCGAACGCCGTGCGGCCGAGGGGCTCGCGGCGCGGCTGGCCCACGACGCGGCCGCGGTGTCCGTCGACGTCGCCACCGGCGGACGCGACCTCCTGGTGACGGTGATGACGGCGCGCCTGGAGGAGCTGCTGCACTACGTCCAGCACCGGTTCGCCGCGCTGCCCGGCGTCGTGTCGACGCGGACCCACGTGGTCACCGCGGTGTACGCGGACGGCGGCGGCTGGCGGTTGCGGGCCCTCGACGCCACGCAGCGCGGCCGGCTCACGGCGTCCGCCCCGACACAGCCGGTCTCCCAACCCGTGCCGTACGGCCAGGCGCGGGTGGCCGAACCGGGCCCGGGCGACGCCGACCTGGTCCGCGCGCTCGGCGTGGACGGCCGCGCCACGCACACCGACCTCGCGGCCCGCACGGGGACGTCGGCGACGACGGTGGCGCGGCGGATGCAGCGGCTGGTGGCGTCGGGCACGGTGCGGCTGCGATGCGAGGTGGCACAGCCCGAGTCGGGCCGGCCGGTCGGCGTGACACTGTGGCTGCGCGTCCCACCCGCGCGTCTCGCGTCGGTCGCCCGGGAGTTGGCCGTGCATCCGGACGTGCGGATGTGCGCCGCGGTCGCGGGTACCGCCAACCTCGTGCTCCGGCTGTGGCTGCCGGGGGTCGCGGAAATCCCCGCGTTCGAGGCGGAACTCCTCGACCGGTTCCGGGGCGTCGACGTGGTCGAGCGCGCGCTGACGCTGCGGCCGGTCAAACGGCTGGGCCGCCTCCTGGACGGTCGGGGCCGCGCCGAGGCGGCGGTCCCGATGGACCTGTGGGGTGGCGCGGAGCCGGGCACCCCGCCGGACGTGTGGGGTGCGCGCGTGCCCCGCGGACCGGGTCCCCACTCCCCCGCGCCGCCGCTGGGCGGCTGACCCGTCGCGCGGCGGTCCCCGACGTCGCGGTCCGGATTCCCCCACGCCCGCGGCGGGCCGCTGACCTGCGAGGTCAACACGGTTGGAACACCCGTGTGACCCGGATGGCACGCGGCGAGGGCGCGGGCGGCGGGCCCCGTGGCGAAAACCGCGCTCGGGCCCGTCTGTTCGGGGGTTTCCGGCGCACCCGGCGGCCGGTCGCGCGGCGCGGCGAGTGTGGGGGAACTGCGAGCGACCACGTCCGCGGCACCCGCTGCGGGCCGCGGACGGGTACCTGTGTGGCCCTGTGTGGAGGGAAGCCGATGAGACGTGTCAGCCGGAAATGGTCGGCGGGAGCGGGGGTGGCCGCGGCGTTCGCGCTGGTGGCCGCGTGCACGACCGGCGGGACCGGGAGTGGGTCGGGGTCCGGCGGGGCGTCGGGCAGCGGCGGCGGTGACGCGGTGGTGCGCACCGCGTTCACCTCGGACCCGAAGAGCTTCGACCCGGCCAAGGGCGACAACCTCAACGACTACCTGTCGGCGCGGCTGCTGTACGACACGCTGGTGCGCCGCGACGACGGCGGTGTGCTCGTCCCGGGTCTGGCGACCTCGTGGTCGTCGACCGCGACGTCGGTCGACCTGACGGTGCGCGGCGACGCGAAGTGTTCGGACGGCACGCCGCTGACGGCATCCGTGGTCGCCCGCTCGCTGACCTACTTCTCCGCGCCGGAGACCAAGGCGCCCGCCGCCAAGCAGGTGTTCGGCACCGGCAAGGTGGCGGTGACCGGCGACGACGCGGCCGCCAAGGTCCACATCGAGCTCGACCACCCGTGGGCGGACGTGCTCTTCGGGCTGGCGATGCCGCAGACCGGGATCGTCTGCGACGCGGGCCTGAAGGACCCCGCGGGGATGGCCGCCGGGAAGGCGCCCGGCACCGGGCCGTTCACGCTGCAGGACGCCAAGCGGGGCGCGTCGTACACCTTCGCGCGCCGCGCCGACTACACGTGGGGCCCGCGGTTCGCGGTCATGCCGCAGGGCAAGCCGCCCGCGTCGCTGGTCGCGTCCGTGGTCGGCAACGAGAGCACGGCGGCCAACGAGCTGCAGACCGGCGCGCTCGACCACGCCGCGCTCACCGGCCCGGACCTGGACCGGTTCGGCTCCGACTGGGCCAGTACCACGCTGTCCAGCTCGAACCAGTTCGTGGTCTACAACGAGCGCGAGGGGCATCCCGGCGCGGACCCGCAGGTGCGGCAGGCGGTCGCGGCGCTGATCGACCGCACCGCGTACAACAACGCCTCGACGCGCGGCAAGGGCGCGCTGCTGACCAGCATCAGCGACGAGACCAGCCCGTGCGTGCTCAAGCAGCCCTACAAGTACGAGGGCATGGACGCGGCGACCGCCAAGAGCGTACTGAACGGCCGCAAGATCCGCGTCCTCGGCCTGAACGTCATCTCGAACGGCGCGGGCACGGCCTACCTCCAGGCGATCCTGAAGGACGCGGGCGCGGACGTCGAACTGCGCAACGTCGACCTGGCCACGTGGGCGAGCGAGTTCATCGGCAACCAGGGCCAGTGGGACCTGGGCGTGATGGTCAACATCAACCTGTCGGCGACGATGACCACGCCGGGCAGCTTCATGACCGGCGACAGCCCGCCCAAGGGCCGCAACATCGGCGGGACCGGAAACGCGGACTACGACCGCGAGTTCCTCGCCGCGCTCGGCACCACCGACCCGGCGCAGCACTGCGCGCACTGGGAGGCCGCCCAGACGGCGCTGATCAAGCGGTACGACACGGTGCCGCTGTCGACGGTCCCGCAGAAGAACGTGTACGCCAAGCGCATCTCGGCGGTGACCCCGGGCGGCTACTCCGACCTGGCGCTGCTGTGGGTGAAGGGCTGAGCGCGATGGCCGTGCTCGACGAGGCGCCGCCGTGGCTCGGGTTCGCCGCGCGGCGGCTGGGCGGCGTGCTGCTGGTCCTCACCGCGCTGGTGGTGATCACGTTCGCGATCGTCCAGCTGATGCCGGGTGATCCGGCGCGCGTGGCGGCGGGCGCGAACGCGACGCCGGACCAGATCACGCGGATGCGCCACGACCTGGGGCTCGACCGGTCGGTGCCCGCGCAGTTCGTCGACTACGTGGGGAACCTGCTGCACGGCGATCTGGGCCGCAGCTTCCACACGCAGGAGAACGTCGCGGACATCGTGGCCGACCGGCTGCCGTACACGGCGGAGCTCGCGCTGCTGGGCATCGTGGTGATCCTGGTGGTCGCGATCCCGTTGGGGATGCTGGTCGCGGTGCTGTGCCAGAACGGCCGCCGACGGCGGCTGGACGGCGCGTTCACGTTCGTCACCGGATTCGTCGGGTCGACGCCGGAGTACGTGCTCGGCACGCTGCTGGTGTACGTGGTCGGCATCAAGCTCGGCTGGCTCCCGGTGGCCGGTGCCGCGACGGTGGACGCGCTGGTGCTGCCGGTCGTGGCGATCTCGCTCGGGCCGGTGTGCACGATCGCACGCATCGTGCGGCGGGAGACCGCCGTGGTGCTCGGCCAGGACTACTTCAGGACCGCGCGCGGGCGGCGGCTGCCGGCCCGCCGGCTCTACCTGCGGCACGCGCTGCCGAACCTGCTGACCAGCACGCTCACACTCGCGGGCCTGCTGCTGGCCGGGCTGCTGGGCGGCACGGTGATCGCGGAGAGCGTGTTCGCGTGGCCCGGTCTCGGCACGCGCGTCGTCGAGGCGATCACGCAGCGCGACCTGCCGGTCGTCCAGGGCGTCGTGCTGGTCCTGGGGTCGCTGGCGTGCCTGATCAACCTGCTCATCGACGTCGTGCTCGGGTTGCTCGACCCGCGCACCCTGTCCGGGAAGGCGGCCGGCTCATGACCGCGACCCGCGTGCGCAAGCGCGCACGACCCAACGCCATGCTGGTGACCGGACTCGTGGGCCTGACCGCGCTGTTCGTGCTCGCCGTGGTGGCGCCCTGGATCTGGGGCGACCGCGCCGACGAGCTGGGGCCGAGCGTGCACCTGGGTTCGTCGGGCGAACACTGGCTCGGCACCGACGCGTTGGGGCGCGACCTGTTCGCCCGCACCCTGGTGGCGACCCGGCTGACGCTCGAACTCGCCGCGCTGGCCACGGCCATCGCGTCGATCGCGGGGACCGTGCTGGGGACGCTGATCTGGGTGAGCGGCCCGCGCGTCCGCGCCGTCGGGCTGCGCGTGGTCGACGTGATGATCTCGTACCCGGCGGTCATCCTCGCGCTGACCATCGCCGCGATCCTGGACCCGGGCCCGAAGGCGTGCGTCATCGCGATCGGCGTGGCGGGCTGCCCGTCGTTCGCCCGGCTGACGGCCAACCTGGCGGCGTCGGTCGCGGGACGGGACTTCGTGGCGACGGCACGGCTGCTCGGCGTGCCGTCCCTGCGGCTGATGCGCCGGCACATCCTGCCGAACATCGCCGAACCGCTGCTGGTCCTGGTGTCGGTGTCGTTCGCGCACTCGCTGATGGCGCTGTCCGGACTGTCGTTCCTGGGCCTCGGCGTGCAACTGCCGGACTACGACTGGGGGCAGCTGCTCAGCACCGGCCTGCAGAGCCTGTACACGAACCCGGCCGAGGCGGTCGGCCCGGCGGTCGCGATCGTGCTGGCGGGGCTGAGCGCGGGGTTCGTCGGCGACGGGCTCGCCGCGCGGGCGGCGTCGACCTCGGGCAACTCGGCTGCGGTCAAGCCCGGTTCCCGTAAGGCGTCCGCGTCGGCGCCGGTTGCGACGGGCACCGACCACTCCGTGCCGGACGACGCCGTGCTGGTCGTGTCCGACCTGCGCGTCCGGCGGCCGGACGGGACCGCGCTGGTCGACGGTGTGACGTTCCACATCGGCGCGGCCGAAATCGTCGGCGTGGTCGGCGAGTCCGGGTCCGGCAAGAGCCTCACCGCGATGGCCGCGGCACGGCTCCTGCCCGGCGGGCTGCGGGCCGAGGCGCACGCCCTCGAGCTGCGGAACCCCGGCGCGGAGCCGCTCGCCCTGGCCGCCCCCGGACGGGACGGCGCGGCGGTGCGGCGCAGGCTCGCCACCGAGATCGGGATCGTCTACCAGGACCCGTCGGCGTCGTTCAATCCGGCGCTGCGGCTCGGCGGCCAGCTGACCGAGACGCTGCGGGTGCACCTGGGGGTGTCCCGCCGCGAGGCGCGGGAACGCGCGGTCGAGCAGCTGGAGTTCGTACGGATCGTCGACCCGGAGGCACGGCTGCGGGCGTATCCGCACGAGCTGTCGGGCGGCATGCGCCAGCGCGCGATGATCGCGTCCGCCCTGCTGACCCGGCCCCGGCTGATCATCGCCGACGAGCCGACCACCGCGCTGGACGTGACGGTGCAGGCCGAGGTGCTCGCCCTGCTGCGGGCGGCGAACCGGCGGGACGGCACGGCGATGCTGTTCATCTCGCACGACATCGGCGTCGTGACGGACCTGTGCGACCGCGTGCTGGTGATGTACGCGGGCCGGCTGGTCGAGGAACTGACCGCGGCGGAACTGCGGGACGGCCACGCGCGGCACCCGTACACGAAGGCACTGCTGGCCGCGACCCCGCGCCTGGAGCCGGACGGGGAGGCGGACGGGAAGCTGGACGCCGAGACCGGGGACGGCCTGCTCGCGGCGATCCCCGGGCGGCCCCCGCAGCCCGACGAGCGCCCGGCGGGCTGTGCGTTCGCCGACCGGTGCGCGGCGGTGCTGCCGGTGTGCCGGGACACCCCGCCGCCGGTGCGGGTGCTCGCGCCGGGGCGCACGGTCGCGTGCCACCTCCCGGAGACCGGCGCCCCCGTCCCGGTGCAGGCCGGCCCGAAGGCCGGCCGGCACGACGCGGCCGTCGAGGCGGTCGGTTGACGCGCCGGCCGCGCGAGCGGCGTTCCGCCCCGGCGGAAGCCGCTCGCGCCTTGCGACTCGGGCAACCCGCCGCCTCCCGGCCGGAAGGCCGCCATCCCCACGGAGGTATCCGATGAACACCACTCCGACCGGCACGGCCCGGAGTGCACCCGAAAGGAACGCGGTGGAGACAGCCGAGCCGGCCGAGGTGCTGCGCGCCGAGGGGGTGACCGTCGCGTTCGGGCGGGGCGCCCGCCGGAAGACCGTGCTGCACGGGGTCGACCTGTCGCTGCGGCAGGGGCACACCGTCGGGCTGGTCGGCGAGTCCGGGTCGGGCAAGTCGACGCTCGCCAAGGTGATCGTCGGGCTGGTCCGGCCGGTCTCCGGGCACGTCGCCCTCGACGGCGAGGACGTCACCGGGCCGCGCGGCCGGGCCGCCACGCTCGCGCTGCGCCGTCGCGTCCAGCTCGTGCCGCAGGACCCGTACGCGTCGCTGAACCCGCGGATGACGGTGGGCGAGGCCATCGCCGAGGCGATCGACCCGCGGCGCGGCGGACTGGCCCGGCACCGGGCGGCGGTCGAGGCGCGGCTGGCGCAGGTGGCGTTGGACCCGGAGGCCGCCGACCGATACCCCGCGCAGTTCTCCGGCGGCCAGCGGCAGCGCATCGCGATCGCGCGGGCGCTCGCCGTCGAGCCGGAAGTGGTCATCGCGGACGAGGTCACCTCCGCACTGGACAGCTCGGTGCAGGCCGAGGTGCTGAACCTGCTGACCGGGCTGCGCCGTTCGCTGTCCCTGACGATGCTGTTCATCTCGCACGACCTGGCGGTGGTGCGGCACGTCAGCGACGAGGTGGCGGTGCTGCGGCACGGGCGGCTGGTCGAACACGGCCCGTGCGCCGAGGTGTTCGGCGCGCCGCGCGAGCCGTACACGAAGGTCCTGTTGGCGAGCGTCCCGGGGCGCGGCGGATCGGCGTAGGCCCGCGACGTGGCCGCGGCACTTTCCCTGGCGCGCGTCCTCGACCTGTACGCGGGCTCGGGCGCCGTCGGCCTGGAAGCGCTGTCGCGAGGCGCCGCGCACACGCTGCTGGTCGGGACGCGGTGGCCGGCACGACGGTGCGCGCCGACATCAAGGCGGTCGCGCTGCCCGGACGGGCAGCCATGCGGTGGGCGCGGCGTCGGATCACCCGTGGGACCGGTCCGGGAGGTCTTGTCGGTGACGGGCGCGGAGCAAGCCCGACGTGCGGTGCCCGAGCCGCGGCCCGCGCAGGATCCTCTGGACGGCCCTGGCCGGGGCGGGTCTCACGTCGCGCCGGGTCCTTCCGGCCCTCCCTCGGGCCGTGCGTCGCAAGGCGCAGGGGTGGGGAGGGCCGGACGGACCCGGCTGCTCGTACTCGGTCGTGCTCGCGAGGTCCCGCAACGCGGCGAGGCGCCAGGCGGCGCGGCGTCGGCGAGGGCGGTGGGGGTTCCGGACACATGCTGCGTGCGCGGTGGGACGGCCTTGGACTGCACCCGGGTTCTGCCGCCGTGCCATCGCAAGGCTCCCCCGGCTTCGGCCGGAGAGCGCGGCGACAAGGGCCGCCGGGCCCGGAGCTGCCCGTGGTTGCGCGCCGGCCCTGAGACACGAGGCGCCGGTCCCGCGCGCCGCGCCGCGCCCCCCCTCGCGGGGGTGGTCGACACCGGACCCGTAGCGCCGGGGCGCCAACGCGTCACCGCCGCAGCTCAACGAGGAGGCGACCGGGACGGGCGCAAACGCGGCGAGAATCCGTGGCCGACCCGCGTGTGGTTCCAGGCAGCGCGGCGTCGGCAGGATTCCGGACGGGTGCTAAGCCCGGACACGGGGGCGGGGGTCGGTGGGTGCGTCGGTCCAGAGGTCCGGAGGGACGTGGCCGACGGCGCGTCCCGCCGGGTCCAGGATGCGGCCGACGCGTTTGACCACGCGTAGCGCCAGGGCGCGGTCCACGACGGTGGCCTTCGGGAACTGGCGGACGATGGCCGCCTCCAGCCGCTGGACCTCCTCGACGCGGTGCAGCCACAGGGTGACCGTCAGGTTCGCCGCGCCGACCGTTGAGGAGCACATGCGGGTGCGGCTGAACGACGCGAGGGCGCGCGCGGTGTCGGCGGCCTGGTCGGTGGGGACCGACAGCCACAGGTGGGCCTGGATGGGCCAGCCGAGCAGGCTGTGCGCCGCGTCGCCGCGCAGGACGGCGGTTCCGGAGTCGAGGAGCCGGCGCACGCGGGCGCGCACCGTGCTCTGCGGCTGCCCGGTGCGGACGCTGAGCTCGGCGTAGCTCATCCGGCCGTCCTCGGCGAGGTGCGCGAGGAGTTCGCGGTCGAAGCCGACGACCGACACGGGGGCGGCGCGGGCGGGTTCGTGGGCGCGGAGGGCGGCTCGCTGGGAGCGGTCGAGCGCGTCGGGGCGCCAGTGGCCGGTGTCGCGGTGGACCCGGACGACCGGGGTGGTGCGGACGGCGCGGACACCGTCGACGGCGGGGATCCGGTCGAGGACGTACTCGGTGAGCGCGGTGCCCTGGGGGGCGGCGGCGGTGACCAGGATGTCGCGGTCGCCGGTGAGCAGTTCGACGGTGACGGCCTGCGGGTCGCGGGCGAGGGTGTCGGCGACGCGGGCCACGCTGCCCGCGTGGCAGTCGAGTTCGACCAGCGCGACGCCGGCCGGTGTCGGGGTGCTGCCGCCCGGGTGGCAGGTCACCCAGGCGGCGCCTTCGGCGGAGAGCCGGGCCCACCGCCGCGACAGCGTCGCGGGGTCGACGTCGAGGATCGGGGCGAGGGCCGCCCACGAGGCACGCGGGCTGATCAGGACGGCGTCGACCAGCGCGAGGTCCAGTTCGTCGAGGACGGCGGGGGCGGCCGCGCCCGCGAAGCCGGTCGCGGCACGTGCCGTGGCGGTGGATGTCATCGGGCCTCCGGGCTCACGCGTCCGTGCTGAGCTGCTTCTTCTGGACCTTGCCGAGCGCGTTGCGCGGCAGCGCGTCGACGCGGACCACGCGGCGCGGCCGCTTGTGCACGGACAGCCCGGCCGCCACGAAGTCGGTCAGCTCGCGGTCGGTGACCGCCGGCTCGGCGACGACGAACGCGACGATCTCCTGGCCGAGGTCGGCGTGCGGCACGCCCACGACGGCGGCCTCGCGGACCGCGGGATGGGAGAGCAGCGCGTCCTCGACCTCGCCGGCGCCGATCCGGAAGCCGCCGCTCTTGATCAGGTCGGTGGCGGCGCGGCCGACGATGCGGTGCCGGCCGTCGGGGTCGACGGTGGCGAGGTCGCCGGTGCGGAACCAGCCGTCGGGGGTGAGCGCGGCGGCGGTGGCGTCCGGCCGGTTCAGGTAGCCGGCGAACAGCGTCGGCCCGCTGACCTGGAGTTCGCCGATCGTGCGGCCGTCGGCGGGGACGGGCGTGCCGTCCTCGGCGGCCAGGCGCGTGGTGATGCCGTCGAGCGGGTGCCCGACGGTGCCGGGCGGGCGCTCGCCGTCGGCGCGGGTGCTGACGGTGATGAGCGTCTCCGTCATGCCGTAGCGCTCGACGGGGTGGTGGCCGGTCAGCTCGGCGACGCGGGCGAACACCGGTGCGGGGAGCGGCGCGCTGCCGGAGACCAGCAGGCGTGCGCCGCGCAGGGCCCGTGCGGCGGCGGGCTCGTCGGCGATGCGGGACCACACGGTCGGCACGCCGAAGAACAGGCTTCCGCCGTGCTGTTCGGCGGCCGCGGCGTAGCGCTCGGCGGTGGGGCGGCCGGTGTGGACGAGGCGCGATCCGGTGCGCAGCGCGCCGAGGACGCCGAGGACGAGGCCGTGGATGTGGAACAGCGGGAGTCCGTGCACGAGGACGTCGTCCGCGCTCCAGTCCCACGCGGTGGCGAGCGCGTCCAGGTCGGCGGCGACGGCCCCATGGGTGGTGAGAACGCCCTTGGGGGCGCCGGTGGTTCCGCTGGTGTACAGGATCAGGGCGACGGTGTCGGACGCCGGCGCGGGGAAGGACGTGCCGGCCTGACGGGCCAGGTCGATCGGGAGCGTGGGCACGCCGGTGTCGGCCCAGGCCCCGGGGGTGGCGGGGCCGAAGCCCGGGTCGAGCAGCGCGGCGGCGCCGGAGTCGCGCAGGATGTGCGCGCGCTCGAGCGGGCCGGAGTCCGGCGGCACGGGGACGACGGGCACGCCGGCCTGCAGTCCGCCGAGCACGGCGGCGACCGTCTCCAGCGACGCGGTCGCGCGGACGGCGACGGCGGGCAGGCCGCGGACGTCCTGGGCGACGGCGGCGGCCGCGGCGAGCAGCGCCGCGCGGTCGGTGGCCCGGCCGTCGACGACCAGCGCGTCGGGGTGGTCGGGCAGCCCTTCCGGCGTGGCGGCACAAAGAGGGGCGGGCGCGAAGCGCGCTGTGGGCGGCGACGGGTGGTCTGGCGCGGGTGTCGGCATGGCGGTGTCTCCCGGGCGGGTCAGGGCCCGGCGGCAGGTCGGATCCGCCGGGCCGCTGCCATGGTGCGTCCTGCTTGCGAAGATCGCCTACTGCTGGTTCCGGATTGACGGAAACCGCCATTTCGATGGCGTGATCCGCCACGATCGGACGGCCTGACGCACCATCGGCGCCCTGGTCGGGAGGCTCAGTCCGCCCGGTGGTCGAGGATGCCGCTGCGCTTGAGCGCGCGGACGACGAGCGACGTCTCCACGTTCTCGGCGTGCCGCACCCACGGGGCCTCGGTGACGAAGGCGTACAGGGCGGCGCGGTCGGCGACGGTGACGTCCGCGACGACCTGGTGCTCTCCCATGACCGCCGCGGCGTACCGCACGTTCGGCGACAGCAGGAGTGCGTCGCCGAGCTGCGGGACCCGGGTGGGGGCGGCCTTGATCCACAGGATGGCCTCGACGGGCAGGCCGAGCGCGGCCGGGTCGACGACGGCGCGGAAGTGCACGTGCCCCTCGCGGCGCAGGTAGTCCACGCGGCGGCGCACGGTCGGCTCGGACAGCCCGACCAGGCGCGCGATCTCGTCGTGCGTCCGGCGTCCGTCGGTGGCGAGCGCGCGCAGGATCTGCCGCTCCTCGCGCGACAGCGACGCGATGCGCTGGTCGCTGGGCACCGGTGTGATCGCCGGGTAGCCGCGCACGGCCTCGGCCTCGGCGGGGGTGACCAGGCCGGGCTGCCACTCGTGCACGGTGCGGAAGTAGCGCAGGATCGGCAGCGACGTGAACTGGGTCAGGCCCGGGATGCCGGGGATCTCGTCGAGCAGCAGCTCGCCGAGCCGGCCCGCCGGGCACATGATCTCGGCGACGCAGTCGGCGGATCCGGTGAGCATGTACGTGAAGGTCACCCCGTCCCGACGCGCGAGCGACGCGGCGGCGACCCGGGTCGCGGCCTGCATGCAGGCCGCGCGCAGGAGCGAGGCCTCGCCGTGGATCGACAGCCCGGTCACGACGACGGTCCGGTCGGCCAGGAGGCGGGTGCCGTGCCGGGCGACGGTGCGTTCGGGCTCGCCGAGTGCGGCGGCGATGCGGCGCCACGAGGCCCGGCCGTCCACCTGCAGGCAGCCGATGATGCGGCGGTCGAGTTCTCCGACGGTTGGTGTCTGCATCCGTCAAGTATGCGTCTGTTTTCGTCATCCTGAAGCGGGGTCTGTCCACAAACCCCTCGGCTCGGCGAAAGTGGGCGCACTGTCCGGCCAGGGCATGTCGAAGCGAAGAGGGTTCGATGACCGATATGGCGTCCGCCGCCCAGCCCGTCCCCGCCGTCCCCCCCCGCCCGTCGCCCCCCACCACCCATATTCGAGGGCGCTCCGCGCCCGCCCCCCTTGTTGCGTCGCCCCCCGCCGCCGCGCCGGGTGGCCTGTGCGACATGACCGCGCGCGACCTCGCGGCCCTGCTGCGCTCGGGCGCGGTGTCCGCGCGCGAGGTGCTGGACGCGCACCTGACCCGTATCGAGCGCACCAACCCCGACGTCAACGCGATCGTGACGCTCGTGCCGGACGCCGCGTGGGAGTACGCCGCGGCGGCCGACGCGCGGTACGCCCGCGGCGAAGCGCTCGGCCCGCTACACGGGCTGCCGATCGCCCACAAGGACACCCACGACACGGCCGGCGTCCGCACCACGTACGGCAGCCCGCTGCTGGCCGACAACGTGCCCGAGCGCGACGAGCTGGTCGTCGAGCGCATGCGCGCGGCCGGCGCGGTGCCGCTCGGCAAGACCAACGTGCCGGAGTTCGCGGCGGGTTCGCACACGGTCAACACCGTCTTCGGTGCGACCCGCAACCCGTACGACCTGACCCGCTCGGCGGGCGGCAGCAGCGGAGGCGCGGCGGCGGCGCTCGCGTGCGGCATGCACCCGCTCGCGGACGGCAGTGACATGGGCGGCTCGCTGCGCAACCCGGCGTCGTTCTGCAACGTGGTCGGGTTCCGCCCGTCGCCGGGGCGGGTGCCGACGTGGCCCGACGCGACGCCGTGGGCGACCATGGCCGTGCAGGGGCCCATGGCGCGGACGGTCGCGGACACGGGGCTGCTGCTGTCGGTGCTCGCCGGGCCCGACGCGCGCTCCCCCATCGCGCTGGACGAGCCGGGCACGTCGTTCGCGGAGCCGCTGGACCGGGACATGGCCGGGCTGCGCGTCGCGTGGTCGCCCAACCTCGGCGGGCGGGTGCCGGTCGAGCCGGAGGTCGCCGCGGTGGTCGCCGACGCGGCGGCGGTGTTCGAGCGCATGGGCTGCGCGGTCACGGAGGACTGCCCCGACCTGTCCGGCGCCGAGGAGGTCTTCCGGACGCTGCGGGCCTGGCAGTTCGCGTCGCTGATCGGGCCGTGGCTGGACGCCTTCCCGGAGCGCGTCAACGCGTCGCTCACCTGGAACGTCCTGGCCGGGCGCGGGCTGCGTGGCGAGGACGTCGCGCGGGCGGAGCGGCTGCACGGCGAACTGTTCCACCGTGTACGGCTGTTCTTCGACCGCTACGACGTGCTGGTGCTGCCGGTCAGCCAGCTCGCGCCGTTCCCGGTCGAGTGGGACTTCCCGCACGAGGTCGCGGGCACCGAGATGACGACGTACCTGGACTGGATGCGCTCCGCCTACCTGGTCTCGGCGACCGGCTCCCCCGCGCTGGCGGTGCCGGCCGGGTTCACGCCGGGCGGACTGCCGGTCGGCGTCCAACTGGTGGGGCCGCACCGCGCGGACTTCGCGGTGCTGCAGTACGGGCACGCGTTCGAGCAGGCGACCGGATACGGCGCCCGCCGCCCGACGCTGCTGGGCTGACGGCGGAACCGTGCACGCCGCCGGGCGCGCTGAAGCGATGCGTGCGGGTTAACCGGCCGCGCACCGGCGCTGCGGACCCTCCCTACAACACCCGGAAGTACCGCTTCCGGGTTGGGGTTTCGAGAACCTGGAGGTCCCGTGATCAGTCGTCGCGGCTTGTTCGCACCGATGGCGGCGCTGCCGCTCGCCGCCGTCCTGCCCGGGTCGGCGGCCGCCGCGCCGTCGGGCGTGCCTGCGGCACCCGCCGTGCCCGCCGCACCGCCCCGGCACATCCGGGTGACGGAAGAGCGGCGTGACGGCCGCGTCCTGGACCTGACCGTCGAGTCGCCGTCGCTCGGCGGCTCGGCCGTGGTGCGCCTGCTCCTCCCCCAGGGCTGGCGCGCCGGCTCGGGCCACCGCTGGCCGGTGCTGTACCTGCTGCACGGCGCGACCGGCGACCACCGCATGTGGAGCGAGCACTCCGACGTCGCGGCGCTCACCGAGGACCTCGGCGTGCTGGTCGTGATCCCGGACGGCGGCCCCTACAGCTACTACTCGAACTGGTGGAACCACGGGAAGTTCGGCGCCCCGGCGTGGGAGGCGTTCCACCTCGACGAGCTGCGGACGCTCCTCGAGGCGCGCTACGGCGCGGGGCACCGGCGCGCGGTGGCCGGACTGTCGATGGGCGGCCAGGGCGCGTTCAAGTACGCGGCGGCGCGGCCGGGGATGTTCCTGGCGGCCGCGTCGTACAGCGGTGTGCTGAACACGACGTCGCCTCGCAGGGTCACGCTGGGACCGTACGGCGACGTGGACTTCGCGGCCGGGCAGGCGGCGTTCATCCGGGGGTACGGCGCCGATCCGCTCGCACTGTGGGGTGACCGCGACGCGCAGGCGGCGATCTGGGCGGCCAACAACCCGACGGATCTGGCGTACCGGCTGCGCGGCATCCCGCTCTACATCTCGGCGGGCGACGGCACGCCCGGGCCGCTGGACCCTCCCGGGACCGCGTGGGATCCGAACGAGGCGCTGTTCGGGCCGATGTCGAACGACTTCGCGGCCGCGGGGCGCCGGTTCCGGCTGCGGATGACCCTGGCGCTCGGCAAGGGCACGCACACGATGCCGTACTGGCAGCACCACCTGCACGAGTCGCTGCCGATGCTTATGGGCGCCCTCGGGGTCGACCACCGCTGACCGCGCTCAGTCTTCACCGCCGCGGGTGTCGCCCGCGGCGGTGAAGACGCGCAGCAGCAGCGCGTGCAGTTGGGCCCGCTCGTCGGGGCCGAGTGGGGCGAGGAGTTCGTCCTGGACGGCGGCGGCCTCGTCGAGCAGCCCGCGCAACGCGGCGCGGCCGGCCGGGGTGACGGTCACGACGACGCGCCGCCGGTCAGCCGTGTCGCGGGCGCGCGACACCTGGCCGGCGGCCTCGAGCTGGTCGACGACCTTGGTGATGTCGCTGGGGTCGACGCCGAGCCGGTCGGACAGCGCGCGCTGCGCCTGCGCACCGAAGTCGGCGAGCGCGGCCAGGACGGCGAAGTGCCAGAGCCGCAGGCCGCGTTCGCCAAGCCGCGCGGCGAGTCGACCGCGTGCCGTCTTGCCGGTGAGGGACAGCAGGTAGGTGCTGAGCCCGAGCAGGCTCGGCGGGGCGGCGGGGGTGGGCTCCATGGCCCTCATTCTAGGTCTTCTCCTATAGTGGGTGCACACCCACTATTTTTGGAGTGAGGCCATGGACGCACTGCACCCCCGCCTGCTCGTCGACGACTTCGCCGCGTGCTTCGGGTTCTACTCGGCCGTCCTGCCGGCACTCGCCGGCGCGCACCTGGTCAAGGGCGCCGCGGCGGGCCCGTACGCGAACTGGGACGTCGACGACGAGGCCCTGCTGGTGCTGTTCGACCGGGGCGCGATGTCGGCCGTGGCCGGCACCGGCGACCTGCCGCGCACCGCGCCGCCGGCGCAGGACCGCACCATGTTCGTGCTGCGCGTCACCGACGTCGACGACGCGGTCGAGACCTGCCTGAAGAACGGCGGCACCCTCGCCGTCGCCGCGACCGACCGGCCCGACTGGGGCCCGAACCTGCGCACCGCGCACGTCCGCGACCCTGAGGGCACCCTGCTCGAACTCCAGTCGTACTGACCGCCCGCCCGTCGCCCCCGCCGCCCATATTCGAGGTCGCTTCGCTTCCGTTCCTCCCTTGCCGACGGGCGGCTCACATGCCGTGGACCATCAGGGCCATCGCCGCGGACATGCCGGCTGTGCAGGCGAGTTCGGCGGTACGGGTCCGTCTCCGCGGCCCCTCCCCCGGGTCGACGCGCACAGGGCGCAGCGCCAGGCCCGCCGCGCAGCCGCCCCACAGCACGAGCAGCGCCAGGTACGGCCCGTGCCACCACCCGGCGTCGTGCCCGGCGTGGCCCGCCGGGTGCGCCGCCGGGGCGACGAGCGTGAGCACAGCCATCGCGTACAGGTCGAGCGCCGTACCGGGGCGTCCCGCCCGCGCGCCCGGGCGGCCGAGCGCCCAGGCGGCGGCGAGGCCCAGGACGACCGTCCAGCCTCCGGGGCCCAGCGGATCGCGGTCGGGCGCCGCCATGGCGGCCATGGCGGCGCCCATCAGCGCGTACGGCAGGACCCCGCGCACCCGTCCGCGCCGGTGGGCGGCGGCCCCGACCAGGGCCGCCGCCACACCGAGCGCGGTGGCGAACGGGGTCAGTGGCAGCCGCCCGACGTACCGGCGTCCGGCCCGGGGGCGGGCGCGGCGCAGTGCGCGGAACGCGTCGGCGGCACGTCCAGCGTCGGGTTGCGGTCGAAGAACCCGACCGGCTTGAGCGTGAAGCCGGCGTAGTCGACCGGCATGACCGGCCAGTCCTCGGGGCGCGGGAAGTGCGTCAGGCCGAACGTGTGCCACAGCACGACGTCCTGCCCCTCCAGCTCGCGGTCCGCCGCGGTCCACGCCGGCAGCCCGGCGCCGCCCGGGTGCTGGTTGACGAGGTCTCCGGCCGGGAACCGCTCGGCCGGGTCGTACCGGGTCACCCACAGGTGCTTCGTCGCGAACGTGGCGCGGTCGCGGATCACCGAGGACTCGTCGGCGAGCAGCACCGGCAGGCCCTCGGGGTGCAGCGCGTATCCGACGGGCTGCCCAAGGCGGTTGAGGACCTCGGGGTTGACCACGTGCCACACGCGGCCCGTCGCGCCGTCGGCGAGCCGCGCCGCCTCGGACTCGCGGGTCAGCGGGGTACGGCGGGCCAGGAAGCCGTTGCCGTGCGGGTTGCGGGCGTCGACCGGGGCCGGGACCGCGTCGACCTCCTCGACGGTGTTGGCGACGCCGTCCACGGTCATGTCGAGGCGCACCGAGAACAGGTGCTGGTGGTACGGCGCCCCGAGGCCCGGCGCGATCTCGGTCGCGAAGTCGCTCGGCCCGTCGGGCAGGGACGACGTGAACACGACGCCGGTCGCCTTCGACTCCAGCTGGATCGTGCCGTCGAGGTACAGGTACCAGTAGAAGCCGTAGTCGTAGTTGCCGATCGTGGTGAAGAACGAGATCACCAGGCGGCGCTGGCGGCGCACTTCGTGCGAGCCGGTGAACAGGTCGGAGTGCTTCCACAGCACCCCGTAGTCCTCCTCGTGCATGCATATGCCGTTGCGGACCGTGCGCGGCTCGCCGAGCTCGTCGGGCACGACCGCGTCGAAGTAGTGGATCTCGCCGAGGCAGTCGCAGCCCAGCTCCAGGGAGTTGGTGTAGCGGCCGAACATGTACTCGCCGGTGTCGAAGTAGTTCTGCCAGTAGCGCACCGGGGACGGGTCGGCGTACGGCACCACCATCTCGGCGATCGACGCGCGGTAGACCACCGGCCGGTCGCGGCCGCCGTCCCGGAACGCGACCTGGTGCAGGGTCAGGCCCTCGCGCATGTTGAAGCCGACGCGCAGGCTCCAGTTCTCCCAGCGCACCAGGTTGCCCTCGACCGTGAAGCTCGGCCCCTCGGGCTGGGTGATCTCGATCGGCTTGAGGGTGGTGCGCTGCGGGCCGACGTAGGCCGGGTCCTGGAAGTTGCCGGGCTCGGCGGGGACCGGCAGGTCGGCGGCGTCGACGATGCGCGTGACGCGGCGGTCGGTCAGGTCGAGGTACGCGACCAGCCCGTCGACGGGGTGCGCCCACGGGTGGTCGTCGGCGTGCTCCTGGACGAACCCGAGCGAGCGGACGATGCGGCGGCCGACCTCGTCCTCGTGCCCGTAGACGCCCGCGGACAGCGGGACGGCGCGCACCTTCGCGACGTCCAGGCCGCGCTTGGCGAGCGCCGCGACCCAGCCGTCGTCGACGGCGAGGATCTCCTCGACCGATCCGAACTCCTCGTCGAGGATGGGGACCTGGCCGTCGACGGCCGGGTCGATCGGGGTGACCGCGTCGACGGCGCCCCGGGTCACGGAGACGACCACGGACTTCTGCGCGCCCGTGGCCAGGTCGAGCAGCAGCGCCTCCACGCGGCGGTCCGGGACGTCGCCGGGGAGGAACGCGAGGACGTCGGCCTTCACCGGCTCCAACGGGCCGAGGTACGCGAAGCGGACGGTGTCGCCGAGCAGTCCGGCGTCGGCCAGGATCCCCCGGGCGGCGCGGATCTCGTCGGCGGTCAGGGCCTCCAGCGGATGCGCGGCGGGGGCGGGGGCGGGCGGCGGCGTTTCGACGGCGACGGGGGGCGGGGCGGTCAGGGACATGCGTGCTCCAGGGTGTCGTTCCGAGGTTCGGGGTGGATTCGGGTCCCGGGCCCGAACCGAGCCCGCGGCCCGGGTACGGGTTTCCGGGCCCGGGCCCGGCTCGTGCTCGGGCCCGGGCTCAGGCTCGGGCTCAGGGATCGCGGTGCGGCTCAGGTCGCCGACACGGCTGCGGCGGACGCCGGGGTCGCGGTGCCTGGCAGTCGGGACAGCACCGCACCCAGCAGGCACGAGCCCGCCACGAGGGCTTCCAGGCCGTACGCCAGCCGCTCCGAACCGCCTATCAGCGTCGGGAAGTTCGCCATCACGAGGGCGAGGCAGCCGGCCAGGCCGGCGAGCCCCAGCAGCGGGGCCGCGAGGGTGTGCCACACACGGGTGTCGGCGCGTGTGCGGCGGAAGAACACGACCACCGCGGCGCAGGTCGCGACCATCAGCACGAGCACGCCGAGGGTGGCGAGGCCGCTCATCCAGGAGAAGACCTCCAGCACCGGATCGAGGTCGGCCAGCGCGAACACCGCCACCAGCACGGCGGCGCTGCCGGTCTGCACGAGCGACGCCACGTGCGGCGAACCGTGGCGGGGGTGGCGACGGCCGCACGCGCCGGGCACCACGCCCGTTCCCCCGAGCGCGAACAGGTAGCGCGCGACCACGTTGTGGAAGGCCAGGATCGCCGCGAACAGGCTCGACACCAGCAGGACCTGGACGGCGTCCGCGGCGCCGGACCCCAGGTAGCGGTCGGCGGTGTCGCCGATGAGCGCGTCCGGCGCGGCACCGGCGCGCTCGACGACCCTGGTGTCACCCCACGCGCTGACGATCGCCCACGCGGACACGGTGTAGAACACGCCGATGAGCACGAGGGACAGGTAGGTGGCGCGAGGCACCGTGCGCTCCGGGTCGCGCGCCTCGTCGCGGAACACCGCGGTCGCCTCGAAGCCGATGAACCCGGCGACGGCGAACATCACGCCGATGCCCGGCGAGCCGTCGGTGAACGCGCTCGGATGGAACATCGCCGTCGACAGGCCGCCGTCGCCGCCCTTGACCGCGACCGCCACGTCGAGCGCCAGCACGATCCCGGCCTCGCACAGCAGCAGGACGCCGAGCACGCGCCCGCTCAGCTCGATGTGCCGGAACCCGAGCGTCGCTACGGCCGCCAGCATCACCGACGACCAGAGCCACCACGGGAGTTCGGGGCCGCCGTGGTCGGCGACGAGGGCCCGCAGCGCGGCCCCTCCGTAGCCGTACACGGCAGCCTGGACGGCGGTGTACGTCACCAGCGCGAGCATCGCCGCACCGAGGCCCGCGGCGCGGCCGAACCCGCGCTCGACATAGGCGTAGAACGCACCGGCGTCCGGCACATGCCGCGACATCGCGGAGAAGCCGACGGCGAACAGCAGCAGCACCACGCAGCAGACGGCGAACGCGGCGGGGAAGGCGGCGCCGTTGCCGAGCGCGATCCCGAGCGGGACGCTCCCGCCCACGACGGTGAGCGGGGCGGCCGCGGCGACGACCATGAACACGACGGCGCCGGGGCCGAGCGTGCCGGTCAGGCGGGCCGTACCCCCGACGGGGGACGTGGCGGTGACGGCTGCGGGACCGGCCGCGGCCTGGCGGTCGGTGCGGGCGGCCGGTCTGGACTGCGGGGACACGGGCGAGGAACGGGGCACGGCGGTCTCCGGTGGTTGCGGGACGGCGTCACTTGGCAGGGAGTGTGGGCCGCCGGGGTTTCGACGCCGTCACACCGCCGTGACCCGCGGCGGCTTCACGAGCGGGAATCGCACAACGCGGATTCCGGTTTGCGACGCGCCCCGACGCAATGCGGGCGCAATACACCGGCAACGCGCTGCGGTTAGCCTCACGGGCCCTGACAGCCGACGCCGCGCGAGGGAGGCAGGCCATCGACGGACGAACCAGCGACGCGGGGCCGGGGTCACCGAACGCGCCACTGCGCACGCCGACAGCCGGCCGCAGAAGGCAACCGCGCACCGCGCCGACCGCGCGACCGGGGTGCCGCGCAGGGTCACCGGGCGCTGTGATGGACGCACCCGCAAGGCGTCGCGTATGGCAACCGGAAGCGGCGTCGGCGGCGCACGCGGAGGAGCATCGGCGGCAGTCGGGCTCTGTCCGGGCCACGCCCGCAGGACGCCGGGCGGCCGGCCTCGCCGTCCGTGTGCAGGGTGTCGAAGCCGTACGTCCACACCGGTACCGCATGCCATGAACGTCTCGTCGGTGCTGCGGCGCAGGTCGCCGCTTGCGGGGTTGGCTCGTCGGGAGCTGCCTCGGGCGCATGTGGTCGCGCAGTCTGTTTCGGCGGTCGCGCCGTCGGCGGCTATGGCGACGACGCCCGCGCTCGTCGCGGCTTCCGCGGGGCGGGGGGCGCCGGTGTCCGTGGCGATCGCGGCCGTCGTGGCGTTGCTCGTCGCGTCCGGCATTACGGCGTTCACGCGTCGGATGGCCGCGCCCGGGTCGCTCTATACGTTCACGGCCAAGGGGCTCGGCCCGCTTGCGGCGCTCGTGTGCGCGGTCGCGCTGCTGATCGGATACGCGTTTCTCGCGATGGCGGCGCTCGTCGGATTCGCCCAGTACGCCCATGCGTTGGCCGTGCGTGTCGGCTGGTCCGCGCTTCCGGCGGCGCCTGCGGTCGCGGGACTGGTGGCGGTCGGCTCGTTGGGCGTGGCGTCGTGCGTCGCCGTCGGGGCGCGGGTGTCGGCGCGGGTCACTCTGGCCCTCGAGGCCGTGTCGATCGCCTTGGTCGCGGGGGTGCTGGTGGTCGTCCTCGGGCACGGCGGCGGCCTTCCCGGCGCGGCGCCGCTCGGGCTCGACGGGGGCGGCCCGGCGGGGATCGTGGCGGGGGTGGTGCCCGCGTTGGCGGCGTTCATCGGGTTCGAGAGCGCCGCCGCGCTCGGGCCCGAGGCGAGGCGGCCGTTCCGCACCGTGTCGCGCGCGATCCTCGGCACGGTCGGCGTCGCGACGGCGCTGTACCTGTTCGCGACATACGCGCAGGTCCGCCACCCCGGCGGGGGTCGGGCGGACGCGGCCCGCGGGTGGGCGGCGGCACTCGACGCGGGGCTCGCGACGTCGTTCCTCGCGTGCGCGCTCGCGGCCACGACGGCGCTCACCCGTCTGCTGTTCGTGCTCGGGCGTGAGGGCGTGGCGCCGACCGCGCTCGGACGCACGCATCCGGCCCGCAGTACGCCGCACGTGGCGGCGCTGTGCGCGGCCCCGGTCGTCGCCGCGGTGCCGTGCGGCCTGCTCGCGCTGGGCCGTGATCCCGCGCAGGTGTTCGCGTGGGTCATGGGCATGCTCACGTACGGGCACATGACCGCCTACCTGCTGGTGTCGGTCGCCGCTCCCGTGTTCCTGCGCCGTATCGGCGAGTTGACCGTCCCGGCGGTCGCGACCGCGGCCGTCGTGGTGCCGGTGCTGGTCGTGGTCTCGGCCACGTATTCGGGCTCGGGGGCGCCGGGGGCCGACGGGTGGGTGCCGGTCACCTTCGCGGGGCTGCTCGCCGCGGGGCTCGCGGGTGTCCACTGGCTGCGTACGCGGGCGCCGCACCGGCTGGCGGCGGTCGGGCTGTACGACGAGACGACCGTCGAGGACCTGTGTGCCGCTGCGGAATCGGGTGGCGCGACGACGGGTGTGGCCGTGACCGCGTCGGCCGCGCGCGGGAACGGCTGAGCGCGTGGCGTCCCCCAACGTGCCCGCCCCGGGGCGGCTCGCTCCGCCGCCCGCGCTCTCCCTGACCGGCCGTCAGCCACGTGCGGTGCGTGCCGCGTTGGCGGTTCTGGAGGCGGTCGCGCAGGCCGGGCCCGGCGTGACGGCGCGGCAGATCGCGACCACGCTCGACCTGGCGCCGGCCACCGCGTACCGCATCGTGAACCTGCTGGTCGCCGACGAGTACCTGGTGCGTCTGCCCGACCTCAAGGGCTTCGCCCTCGGCCGACGCATGGAGGGGCTGGCCCACGCCGCGCTGCCACCGCACGTCCCGACGGCGGCACGTGAGGCGGTCGCCCGGCTGCGCACCAGGACCCGCTGGGGAGTACACCTCGCGCTCTACTCCGGAGCCCGCATCGTGCTCGTCGACCCCGACCCGGACCACCCGCCGTCGGCCGACTCGCTGCTCAGCGCGCGGCCGAACGCGAGCGCGCTCGGGAAGCTCCTGCTGGCCGCGACGGCCGATCCGCGCCTGTCCGGCCTCGAACGGGACCGCATCATCGCCGACGGACACGCCGCCCAACGCGGCGAACTGCGGGCCGGGCACGCGTGCCTGGCCGTCCCGGTCCGCGGCCCGGCGGACGGCGCCCTCGTTGCGGGACTCGCCCTGTCGACGACCCCAGAGCGCCTCGACACGCTGACGTCGGGCGAACTGACCGCCCTGCACCGGTTCTCGACGGAACTGGCCCCGCTGTTGGCGTGACGCATACTCCGCGAGGCGGAACGCAACAGCGGCGCGATACAGAGGAGTTCACCGACCACGCCGACGCTGCCCACGGACGACGCAGCGGGTGCCACGTCCTGTCCGGCGGACCGGTCACCACTCGCGAGGGGCGACCAGTTCCTCGATGTCGGCGTCTTCGAAGCCGTAGGCCCTCGCGATGAACCAGAAGTCCATCGAGACGGCGTCGCGCGCCATGGTCTCGATCTCGCTGTCGGCGGCGTCGAAGTCCTGTTCGAGCCGGTTGAACTCCTCGGTCGCCGCGTGCGTCAGCACGTACAGCGCGGCCAGGTCGGCCGGCTGCCGCTCCTCGATGCGCTCGCACAGTCGGACGAGGATCAGCGCGCCTCGGTCGACCAGGGGCTCCGGGTAGAAGTCGTCGCCGCGCGTCTCGTCGAGGAACACGTGGTTCTCGAACTGCGGATTCGTGATCGGCATGACGGCCCTCCCGGTGGCCCGGTCGGGCGACCGGTCACGCCGAATCATGCGTCATCAGGCCGACACCGCGGGCCGGTTCAGACGACGCCGAACGGCTCGGGGTAGAGCGGGCGGCCGCGCACGGCGCTGTCGTACGCCGGGAGGGCGAGGGCCTGGAACACCTCGGACGGCACGTCGAACGGCGACTCGACGCCGAGGTCGGCCGCCGGGCCGAAGCCGAAGCGGCCGTAGTAGGCCGGCTCGCCGAGGACGACGACCAGGTGCTCGCCCGCCGTCGCGGCGGCGTCGAGCGCGGCGCGCACGAGCCGGGCTCCGACGCCTCGGCCCTGGTGTTCGGGGGCGACCGCCACGGGGGCCAGTGCGAGCGCGTCGCCGCGGTGCTCGCCGTCCTCGCCGACGATCGGCAGGCGGGTCAGCAGCACGTGGCCGACGACCGCGTCGCCGTCGGTCGCGACGAACGACAGCGGGGCGATCCACGCGGCGTCCTCGCGCAGCGCGTCGACGAGCTCGGCCTCGTCCGGCGTGGGGAACGCGGCGGCGTTCACGGCGTACACGGCGCCCTGATCGGCGTCGGCCTCGACGCGGACGCGGTAGTCGCTCATGCGGGGAAATCCTCCCAGTCGTGCGGGGCAGTATCTTCGCATCCGCCCCATTGACCGGGCTTGTTCGCCACGCGTACCCCAACTGTCCGGACGCGGACGTGGGTTGACCCGACCGTGATCGCTGGTGGCACAATCACCCGCCATGACGACGCTGACCCCGGCGATAGCCGGGCTGTCCGGAGCGGGAATCGGCTCTGCGGCCACGATCCTCGGTGTGTGGGTCTCGCAGGGCCTGTCCGCTCGCCGCGAGCGCTCACACCGCACGTGGGAACGGCGGGCCGCCGCCTACGAGGACATCCTGGTCTCGATGGCCCGGCTGCGCGGCGAACGCCGCGAGGCCACCAGCACCGGCGAGCTCCGCCTCGCCCGACTGGCCAACCCCGACGCCGAGGACGCCGCCCGCCTCGCCGCCCAGGCCGGGCTGTACGGCTCCGTGGAACTGCGCACCGCGCAGAAGACCGCGTTCGACGCGCTGACGAAGTGGCTGATGGCGCTGATGGCGTGGCGCTCGTACCACAAGACCTACGGGACGCTCCCGGACAGCCCGCCGCAGCGCGGCTCCGACGCCCTGTGGGACGCCGTCCTCGAAGCCGGCGACGCCGCCGACAAGGCCGACCTGGCCCTGACCGCCCAGGTCCGCGCGGACGCGCTGGGCGAACGCCCGAAGCGTTTCCTCCGCAGCGCCCGCTGACGCACAGCCGACGGTCACGCCCCCTCCGACCGGCCCCACGCCCGCCCGGAGGGGGCGTGTCGCATCCGGGGAAAATCCACGCGACACGGGACGGGCCTCGTCGCGAGACTGCTCGGTATGGCCCTGACGCAACAGCTCGCCCGGGTGACTCCGGCCTACCTCGAGCGTTGCCGCGCGACGGCGGCGAACTCGCCGACCGCCGCGCCGGGCTGGGACCCTCCGCTGGAGGACACCCTGGACCTCGACTGGGCGATCTGGGGCCTGGCCCGGATGCTCCGGCGATCGGGCCACGATCCCGCCGTGCTGCGGATGATCGACCAGGCCATCGCGACCGAGGGCGGGGCCGCGCTGGACTACCTCGTCCACGACGACGTCTACGACGGCTTCGACGGGCCGCCGATGCTCGTGGAGCCGGCCGCCGTCAGCGCGCTCGCCGGCGCGCTCGCCGCCATGGATGTCGACGCCGCGTTGGACCGGCTTCCCTCGGACGCCGACGAGGCCGCGCGCGTCTGCGGCTTCGGCTGGTTCCGTGGCGACCTCCGCGCGTATCTGCGCGGGCATGTCGAGGCGCTGCGCGCGTTCTACGTCGAGGCCGCCTCGCGTGGACTCGCGGTCGTCGCGTGGGTGGACTGATCCGGCGTCAGTTCACGTCCACGTTGGCGAACAGATCCAGCATGTGGCCGAGCACCTTCACGCACGCCGTCACCTCCGCGTCGGTGAGGTCGCCGCCGACCTCGCGGAGCAACGCGCCTTCGCGGGTGGTCACGGCGGTGATGGTCGCGTCGCCCTTGGGTGTGAGGCGGATCAGCGACGAGCGCTGGTGCTCGGGGTTGGGGGTGACCTCGACCATGCCGTGCTCGGCCGCGTCGTTGACCATCCGCTGGACGAACTGGCGGCTCAGTGCCTGGGCGCGGCCCATCTGCGGCACGGTCATCGGGCCGTTCTCGCGCAGCAGGTCCAGGACCGCGCGCACGCCGACGGACACGCCCTCGATCGGCGCGTTCTGTTCGACCTTGCGCTGGACGCGCCGGTAGAGCGGTCCGACCAGGGCGAACACTTCGGTGAGCCGGAGGGCGAGTTCGTCCGGCGCGAGGGGTTTCTCGGTCACCCCACCATCATGACACCTCGGTTGCCATGTTCGTCGAACAATGGCACCTTGGTTGTCATGATCTCCGACGCCGTCACCGGCCTGCCCGTCTCCGACCTGTCCGTCATCGCCGTCGCCGACGGCCACCTCGCCTTCCGCGACGTCGGCGACGGACCGGCCGTCGTGCTGCTCCACGCCGGGTTCGTCGACCACCGGATGTGGGACGAGCAGGTCGCCTTCCTCTCCGAGCGCTTCCGCGTCATCGCCGCGGACGCCCGCGGGCACGGCGGATCCGCCAACGCCTCACGGCCGTTCCGCCAGTGCGACGACGTCGCCGACCTGCTGCGGGCGCTCGGCCTCGGCCCGGTGGTCCTCGTCGGCGTGTCGATGGGCGGCGCGATCGCCGTCGAGACGGCCGTGGAGCACCCCGACCTCGTCCGCGCCCTGGTCGTCAGCGGCGCCGGCATCAGCGAGCCCGGCCGCGTCGACCGGTGGAGCGCCGCGGTCACCGAGGAGCAGGGCCGGGCACTGGCCGCGGGCGACACCCAGGGCTGGGTGCACGCGTGGCTGAAGGGCGTCGCGGGCCCCGAGCGCACGCTCGACGACGTCGACCCCGACATCGTGCGCAGGATCGGCGAGATGATCGCCCACACCGCGAGCAAGCACACCGTCGACGAGCCCGACCGGACCACGCGCGTGGCGATCACCCCGGAACGCGCGGCCGCCATCCAGGTGCCGGTGCTGGCGGTCCACGGCGGCATCGACGCCGAGACCCACATCGCCGCAGGCGAACTCCTCGTGAGCACCGTCACCGACGGCCGCTCCACGACGATCGACGGCGTCGGCCACTACCCGAACCTGGAGCGGCCGGACGAGTTCAACGCGATTCTCGAGGAGTTCCTGGCCGCGCTACCCCGGCAGTAGTCGCCGCGCCGCGCCGCACGGCCCGCCACAGCGCCAGGCCGGTGCCGGCGGTCGCCGCCAGACCGCCGGCACCGGCCGCGACGAACACCGCACGGGGGCCGACGGCGTCCAGCAGCAGACCACCGCACACGTACGACAGCGCGGCAGCGACACCGATGGCGCCGTACATCGCCCCGAAGACACGGCCGAGCATGCCGGGTGGAACCGTGCGCTGGATCAGGGTGTTCGCGGCGACATCCATCGCGGCGATGCCAAGGCCGCGCACGGCCTGTACCGTGAACGCCGCCCCCACCCCCCACGCCAGGCCGGTCAGCAGATTGCCCGCGCTGCTGACCGCGAAGCCGATGACGAGCAGTACCCCCAGCGGCACCAGCCCCGAGACTCGCACCAGCAGCAGGTAGCCGGCGAAGAGCCCGATGCCGACGGCGGCGAGCAGCACCGCCACCTCCACAGATCCGCCGCCGAGCGGACCGGTGGCCAGGAAAACCAACGCGACGTCGTCGACACCGTTGCAGGCGACCACCGCAAAGAACCCGAGCGTGACCACCCGCACGACCGGAGCGGCGGCGATGTACCGCAGCCCTTGCCACGTGTCGGTCAGCAGCGCCGACGGCTCCTCGTCCGCCGCACCCGCCCCGCTCGGCAGACCCCGGAGCAGCAGTGCCGACACGGCGAACGTCGCTGCGTCCACGAACAGCACCCCGCGCACCCCGACCCACGGCAGGAGCACCGCCGCCGCCAGCGGACCGAGCGCCTCGCCGCCGTTGGTGCCGAACCCGACAGCGGCGTTCGCGTCCTCCAGCCGCTCGTCCGGCACCAGCGCCGGAACGATCGCCCGGGACGCGGGCTGGAAGACCTGCCCGGCGATCGCACGGCACGCGACGAGGGCCAGCAGCCACGGCAACGCCGGCAGCCACACCGCGACGACCACCAGCACGCCGCCCTGGACGAGTTCGCACACGACCATGACGCGGCGGTGGTCGAAGCGGTCGCTGAGCGCCCCGGTGAGCGGCCCCAGCAACGCCGGTGCGAAGTCCCCGACCAGCAGCAGCAAGGCGACCGCCAGCGCCTCGCCGGACGACTCTGCGATGTACAGCATCAGCGCGACCAGGCTCAGCGAGTCACCGAGGAAGGAGATCGCCCGCGCCGACCACAGTCTCCGGAAGGGCGCGTTCGCCCGCAGCAGGCCGAGCCTGCCCGCCTCTCCCACAGTCGCCATGCGCCCGATGGTGACGCATCGAATGTCCGGACGGCGACGTCATATTCACCGCCCCGCCCGCGGCCCAGCGGTCAGCGCACCGCGACGCTCATGCCCGCTCCCAGCGGGTGCGGACCTCGGCGACGGTCGCGCCCGGGTGGACGACCATGACGTCCGCGAGGCCGTCGTCCCACACCACCTGGGGGCCGAACGCCTCGGCGAGGGCGGCCGCGGCGCGGGCTATCGCCTCCGGCTGCGGGGCGCGGCAGGTCAGGCCCGTGACCGCGACGTGGCCCGGTATCCGGTCGTCGTTTCCGCCGACGGAGAGGCTCAGTTCGCCGAGGGACACCGCGTCGGGGCCCGGCCGCGCCTCAAGCGCGTCGGCCCCCTCGTCGTCCAGGGTGAACCAGCACTCGGCGCCGACGCTGGCCGCGCGCAGCGTGCCGACCAGCCGCGCGGCGTCCGGGTACGCCACCGTGCGGGCGGCCTCGACCGCGTCGTCGTCGAGCGGGTCGCCGAACGACCTGAGGAACTCCGCACCTCCTTGGTTCTCCACGAACCAGCGCAGCGAATTGACGTGCACGGTCAGGCTCATGCGTCCTCCGTCCCGAGTCTCCGCAACCCATGATCGGTCATGGGGCGGACATTGACGCTCCATCAGTGGTCACGTGCGATCAACGCCCGGCGGACCGGCCGCCGGACGCACCGGTCCGCGGTCTCCCCCGCGCCCCGTTCCGACGCTGCTCGGACTCCGCCCGCCAGGCGAGCCATTCCTCGGTCGCCTCGACGCCCTCGACCCGCGCGAGGTCGAACAGCCGCATGGGGTGCGCACTGCGGAACACCGGGTTCGGCGCCTGCGCGTCCGCCACTCCCAGGAACCGCCCGATGCCGGCCTCCGTCCAGCCCCGCCGCCGCAACGCCGCACGCGGGACGAGGAACGGGACGTACGCGGCGGGCGCCGGGCGCGGCTCCCGCCGTGCCGCCCCCGGCTTCGCCGTGGCAGGTTCCCTGACCCGCGCGAGGCCCGCCGAAGTGCGTGCGCCGACCGCCTTGCCGGGCTTCGCCGCCTTCGCCGCCTCGACGGGCTCCTCGCCCTCGACCGACCCACCCGCTCCCAGCCGTTCGACGGCCTTGGCCGACTTCCCCGCCTTGCGGACCTTCTCGCTCCTGTCTGCCTTGCTCATGCCGGGCTCCTCCCCCGTCGGACACACCGCCCGACGACGGTTCGCCGGGCACGCAGACCAAGCTACGGATCCGACGCGACGGGCACATCCGACGGAACGTCAGGCTGTGCAGAACCGGTTCGGCTACGGCGAGGCTGTGGACAACGAACGCCAGGAGCCGGGCACAGGCTGACAAGCGCCCGCGAGAGGCCGAGTCGGCACGAGACCGCGGGCACACCGGCGGGTACACCGGCAAGCACGCGTGCAAGCGGACGAGCGGCGAGCGAGCGAGGGCAAACGGCAAGCAGCGAGCGGCAAGCGAGCAAGCAGGCGGGCGAGCAGGCGGGCGAGCGGAGCGCGGGCGGGCGGAGCGCGGGCGGGCGGACGGGCGGAGCGCGGACGGGCGGAGCGCGGACGGGCGGACGCGGCAAGGCCCGGCACCCGTCACCGGGTACCGGGCCTGGCCCTCTGCTCACTCCGTCACATCGGCCGGCGGGGTCATCCGCCGCGCCGCACGGGCGAAGGTCATGCCTCCTGCGGCTTCGCTTCCTTCTCCGCGGCGCCGTCCGCGGCCGCGGCAGCCGCCGCGGCCTTCGGCTTCGCGTCGATGCCGGCCTCGCGCCGCTGGGCCGCCGTGATCTCCGTCGGGGCGCCGGTCAGCGGGTCGCCGCCGGTGGCCGTCTTCGGGAAGGCCATGACGTCGCGGATCGAGTCCGCGCCCGCCAGCAGCGCCACGAGCCGGTCGAGGCCGAGCGCGATACCGCCGTGCGGCGGCGGGCCGTACTGGAACGCGTCCAGCAGGAAGCCGAACTGCGACTGCGCCTCCTCGTCCGAGAGCCCGATCGCCTCGAACGCGCGCTTCTGCACGTCCGCGCGGTGGATACGGATCGAGCCGCCGCCGATCTCGGTGCCGTTGAGCACGAGGTCGTAGGCGTTGGACAGCGCCGAGCCCGGGTCCTTGTCGAACGAGTCGAGGTACGCGTCCGTGGGCGCCGTGAACGGGTGGTGGATCGCGTGCCAGCCCTGGAAGTTCCCCTTGTCGTCCTCGATCGGCTCGAACATGGGGAAGTCGACGACCCACAGCAGGTTCCACGCCGACTCGTCGATGAGCTCGCAGCGGCGCCCGATCTCCAGGCGGGCCGCGCCGAGCAGTTCGAGCGATCCGGTGCGCCGGCCGGCGGCGAAGAACACCGCGTCGCCCGGCTTCGCGCCGACCGCCGCCGGGAGACCGGCCAGGTGCGCCTCGGACAGGTTCTTGGCGACGGGGCCGCGCAGTTCGCCGGTCTCCGCGTCCACCAGCACGTACGCGAGCCCGCGCGCGCCGCGCGCCTTGGCCCAGTCCTGCCAGCCGTCGAGCTCCTTGCGGGTCTGCGACGCACCGCCCGGCATGACGACCGCGCCGACGAACTCCGCCTGGAACACCCGGAACGCGGTGCCCTCGAAGTACGCCGTCAGGTCGGTGATCTCCTGGCCGAAGCGCAGGTCGGGCTTGTCGGAGCCGTACTTGGCCATCGCGTCGGCGTACGCCATGCGCGGCAGCGGCAGCGGCACCTCGACGCCGTGCACCTCGCGCCACACCCGGGCGACGAGCGCCTCGGTGAGGCCGATGATGTCGTCCTGGTCGCAGAACGACATCTCGACGTCGAGCTGCGTGAACTCCGGCTGCCGGTCGGCGCGGAAGTCCTCGTCGCGGAAGCAGCGCGCGATCTGGTAGTAGCGCTCCATGCCGGCCACCATGAGCAGCTGCTTGAACAGCTGCGGCGACTGCGGCAGCGCGTACCAGGTGCCCGGCTGCAGGCGGACGGGCACGACGAAGTCGCGGGCGCCTTCCGGCGTGGACCGGGTCAGGTACGGCGTCTCGATGTCGAGGAACCGGTGCTCGGCCATCACCTCGCGGATGATCTGCGTGACCTGCGAGCGGAGCCGCAGGTTGCGGGCCATCTGCTGGCGGCGCAGGTCGAGGTACCGGTAGCGGAGCCGGACCTCCTCGTTGACCGACCCCGGCGTGTACTCCTCGATCGGGAACGGCAGCGGCGCGGCCTCGGAGAGCACCTCGAAGTCGGTCACCAGCACCTCGACGGCGCCGGTCGGGATCTCGGTGTTCTCGTTGCCCTCGGGGCGGATCCGCACGTCGCCGGTGACCTTGACGCAGTACTCGCCGCGCAGCCCGTGCACCGCGTCCAGGTCGCGGAAGACGACCTGGACGGTGCCGGACGCGTCCCGGATGTCCACGAACGCCACGCCGCCGTGATCGCGCCGCCGGGCGACCCAGCCGGCGAGCGTCACGGTGGTTCCGGCGTGCTCAGCGCGGAGCGTGCCGGCGTCATGGGTGCGGATCACTGGAGCTTCTCCTTCAGGGTGTCGACCACGGCGTCGAGCGCCACGGCCGTCTGGTCGCCGGTGGTGAGGTCCTTCAACTGCGCGACGCCCTCGGCGAGGTCGCGCTCGCCGACGATCACGGCGTAGCGGGCGCCCATCTGGTCGGCCGCCTTCATGGAGCCCTTGAGCTTCTTGTTGTCGAACGCCATGTCGGCCGGGATGTCGGCCAGCCGCAGCGCGGTGACCAGCTTGAACACCTCGCGGCGGGCCGACTCGCCGAGCGCGACGCCGTACACGTCGCAGTCGGCGGGGGTCTCGATCGCCTGGCCCTCCGCCTCCATGGCGAGCATGGTGCGGCCGATGCCGAGCGCCCAGCCGACCGAGGGCAGCTCGGGCCCGCCGAGCTCCTGCGCGAGGCCGTCGTAGCGGCCGCCGCCGCCGATCGCGGACTGCGCGCCGAGGCCGTCGTGGACGAACTCGAAGATGGTGCGGACGTAGTAGTCCAGACCGCGCACCAGCTTGGGGCTGTCCTCGTAGGCGATCTTCAGGTCGTCGAGCATCGACTTGACGAACGTGTGGTGCGCAGCGCACGCCTCGCACAGGTTGTCCGTGATCAGCGGCGCGTCGGTCAGCTGCGCCTGCACCTCGGGACGCTTGTCGTCGAGGACGCGCAGCGGGTTGATCTCGATGCGGCGCCGGGTGTCCTCGTCCAGGTCCAGTGCGCGCAGGAAGTCCTGCAGCTTGGCGCGGTAGACGGGGCGGCACTCCTTGCAGCCGAGCGAGTTCAGCAGCAGCCGGAAGTCCTTCAGGCCGAGCTTCTGGAAGCCCTCGACGGCGAGCGCGATCATCTCGACGTCGACCAGCGGGTCGGCACTGCCGATCGACTCGGCGCCGACCTGGTGGAACTGCCGGGTCCGGCCGGCCTGCGGCGCCTCGTACCGGAAGAAGGAGCCGAAGTACCACAGCTTCACCGGGAGGCGCTGGGCCTGCAGGTTGTGCTGCAGCACGGACCGGACGACCGCCGCGGTGCCCTCGGGGCGCAGCGTCAGCGACCGGCCGGCGCGGTCGTCGAAGGTGTACATCTCCTTCGTGACGACGTCGGTCGACTCGCCGACGCCGCGCACGAACAGGCCCGTCTCCTCGAAGGCGGGGGTCTCGATGTACTGGTAGCCCGCGTCGCGCAGTTCGAGGCCGAACTGGATCCGGATCCGGTTGAAGGTCTCCGAATACGGCGGGAGCATGTCGAAGGTGCCCTTGGGGGCGGAGAAGGTACTCACGTCTTGCGTTCCGTCACATTCCTCGGCGAGGTCCCGACCCGGGCGCCAGCTCCTGCAGGTACGGATTGGTGGCGCGCTCGCGGCCGATCGTGGTCTGGGGGCCGTGCCCGGACAGGACGACGGTCTCGTCCGGCAGCGGCAGGACCACCCGGCTCAGCGACCGCAGCATCTCCGCGTGGTCGCCGCCGGGCAGGTCGGTGCGTCCGATGGAGCCGGCGAACAGCAGGTCACCGGAGTAGAAGACGGGCGGGATGTCCCCGTCCTCCCCGGTGCCGAAGGTCACCGACCCCTTGGTATGGCCGGGCGCATGGCGCACCTGGAACTCCAGCCCCGCCAGGTCCAGCACGGCGCCGTCGCTCAGCTCGCGGACCTCGTCGGGCTCCGTGAACGTCATGTCGCCGAAGATCTGCTGACCGAGCGCGCGCGAGATGCCCTTGCCCGGGTCGGACAGCAGCTCGCGGTCGTCGGGGTGGATCCAGGCCGGCACCTTGTGCTCGTCGCACACCGGGACCACCGACCACATGTGGTCGAGGTGGCCGTGGGTCAGCAGCACCGCGACGGGCCGCAGCCGGTTCTCCCGCAGGATCTCCTGGACCCCGTCGAACGCGTCCTGGCCGGGGTCGACGATCACGCACTCCTCGCCTTTGGCGGGCGCCACCACGTAGCAGTTGGTGCCCCATGCCCCGGCGGGGAACCCGGCGATGATCACGTTGGTCCTCGGCTGTCTCGGCGGTTCGATCGCGGCGGATCGACAGGTCGGCGGTACGTCGGCGGCGACACGGTGGTGCGAGCGGATCCCGGGGTCTTCCGGGTCGGCCGATCACACGGCAGTATGCGGCGGACGTGGGAATCCTCGTCCGAGGGTACCGGCGCGCGGGGCCGGTTCGCGAACCGGTTCCCGACGGCGCGCCTACACTGTGCGCCAGTCGCCCGCTGTCGGCGGCTCCGGGGCATCACCGCAGGTCGAGCCGTCAATGGCGCGGCCGGGGCGGTGCCGACCGACAGCCCGTCCGACCCGAAGCCGAACCAGGAGAACGCCCGGTGGTCAGCAAGGAGCAGCGCCAGCGCCAGCTCGCGCGCGCGAAGCAGGAGCGGCAGGACAAGCGGCGGGCCGAGGCCCGGACGCGTGCCAAGCAGCGCAACGCGCTGATCGGTGCCGCGCTCGCGGTCGTGGTGGTCGCGGGCGGCGGCGTGTGGATCGCCAGCGCGGTCAGCGACGACGGCAAGGACGACAAGACGAACACCGCCGCTGACACGCCGTCGAACGCGCCGAAGCCGAACACCAAGCCGAAGACCTGCGCCGAGCCGGCCCCGGGCCAGCCGACCCAGGAGAAGTTCCAGGCCGAGCCGCCGATGTCGATCGACACGAAGGCCGCCTACACGATGTCGCTCAAGACGACCTGCGGCGACGTCACGGTCAAGCTCGACGCCGCCAAGGCGCCGAAGACGGTCAACTCGTTCAACTTCCTCGCCGAGAAGAAGTACTTCGACCACACGAAGTGCCACCGCATGACCACGGCCGGCATCTACGTGCTGCAGTGCGGCGACCCGACGGCCACCGGCAGCGGCGGCCCCGGCTACCAGTTCGCGGACGAGAACCTGACCGGCGCGACCTACCCGGCGGGCACCGTGGCCATGGCGAACTCCGGCCCGAACACCAACGGCAGCCAGTTCTTCCTGGTCTACAAGGACACCCAGCTGCCCCCGAACTACACCCCGTTCGGCACGATCACCGGCGGCATGGACGTGCTGCAGAAGATCGCCGACGCTGGGACGGAGGACGGCAACTCGGACGGCGCGCCGCACGAGACCGTCGTCCTCAACACGGTGACCGTGACGAAGTAGGCCTGACCCGTCAGGCTCCATCCAGCCGAATCACGGTTGTCGCGGGGCGGCGGCACGCCCGCCGCCCCCGACTCCTGTGTAAAGTGCGCCGCATTCAGCATCGAAGGAGGCCGCTGTGAGCAGCGACCCGTGGGGCCGCGTCGACGACGAGGGAAACGTCTTTGTCAGAACCGCGGACGGTGAGCGTTCCGTCGGTTCGTGGCAGGCGGGTTCCCCGGACGAAGCCCTCGCCTACTTCCGGCGCAAGTACGAAGGCCTCGTGGTCGAGGTCGAGCTCCTCGAACGCCGGGTCCGCACCACCGACCTGGCTCCCAAGGACGCCGCGACGGCGATCGAGCACCTGCGCGCCAACATCGTGGACGCCCACGCGGTCGGCGACCTGGAGTCGCTCGTCAAGCGGCTGGACGCGCTGACCGGCGTCGTCGACTCGCGCCGCGAGGAGCGCAAGGTCCAGCGCGCGAAGGCCCAGGAAGAGGCGCACGGCGCCAAGGAGCGCATCGTCACCGAGGCGGAGCAGCTCGCCCAGAGCACCGACTGGCGTGCCGCCGGCGAGCGCCTGCGCGCGCTGGTCGACGCGTGGAAGGCCGTGCCGCGCCTGGACCGCAAGACGGACGACGAGCTGTGGCACCGCTTCTCGCAGGCCCGTTCGACGTTCGCCAAGCGCCGCAAGAGCCACTTCGCGGAGCTCGACCAGCAGCGCGAGGGCGTGCGTCGGACGAAGGAGCGGCTGGTCGCCGAGGCCGAGGCACTGTCGACGTCGACCGACTGGAACGACACGTCGGCCCGCTACCGCGACCTCATGCGCGACTGGAAGGCCGCCGGGCGCGCGCAGCGCGACGTCGAAGAGGAGCTGTGGCAGCGCTTCCGCGCCGCGCAGGACGTGTTCTTCGCGGCCCGCGGCGAGGTGTACGCGGAGCGTGACACCGAGCAGCGCGAGAACCAGGGCCTCAAGGAGCAGCTGCTCGTCGAGGCCGAGGCGATCCTGCCGGTCGAGGACGTGAAGGCGGCCCGTGCCGCGCTGCGTTCGGTCAACGAGCGGTGGGAGGAGATCGGCCACGTCCCGCGCGACGCCCGGCCGAAGATGGAGGCCCGGCTGCACGCGGTGGAGCGGGCGATCCGGGACGCCGAGGAAGACCTCTGGCGGCGCACCAACCCCGAGGCGCGGGCGCGCGCGCAGGCGACGGTCGACCAGCTCCAGGCCTCGATCGACAAGCTGCACGCGGACGCCGACAAGGCGCGCGCGGCCGGCAACGACCGCAAGCTCCGCGACGCCGAGGACGCGATCGCGGCCCGCGAGGGCTGGCTCGCCGAGGCGCGCAAGGCGCTCGAGGAGTTCGGCGGCTGACGCGGCCTCCGGGTGACCGGAAAACGACGGGCGCGGG
>NZ_JASAOI010000078.1 GCF_029953285.1 Yinghuangia seranimata
CTTCGCGTTCACGCTGTGGATGGTCTACGGCTCCGGCGCGGACGCCGTCCTGAAGAGCCTGATCCTGCTGCTGGTCGGCATCCCGGTCTACATCTGGGTCAAGGCGTCCCGCGGCGAATACGGCCCCGGCGAGGTCAAGCGTTCCACGTCCAAGTAACCGGAAATCCGCGGGAGACCCCCGCACTGCCTAGGAGGTTCCATGGGGTTCAACGTCCAGTCGGAGACCGGGCGGCTCAAGCAGGTCATCCTGCACCGACCGGACCTGGAGCTCAAGCGGCTGACCCCCACGAACAAGGACGAACTCCTCTTCGACGACGTCCTGTGGGTCAAGCGGGCCCGTGAGGAGCACGACGCCTTCGCCGACGCCCTGCGCGACCGCGGGATCACCGTGTACCTGTTCGCGGACCTGCTCAAGGACACGCTCGGCGCCGAGCCGGCGGCGAAGAAGCTGGTCCTGGACCGGGTCTTCGACGAGCGCGCCTACGGCCTGCTCGCCGTCGACGAACTGCGAAGCCTGTTCGAGGGGTTCGAGACCAAGACGCTGGTCAAGCACCTCATCGGCGGCATCACCAAGCGCGAGGTGCTGGAGTACATCCAGGAGCCGCACAGCGTCGCGTTCCACACCATGGACCTCGACGACTTCGTCATCATCCCCGTGACGAACCACCTGTTCACCCGCGACACCTCGTGCTGGGTGTACGACGGGGTCGCCATCAACGCGATGCAGATGCCCGCCCGGCGCCGCGAGACCGTCCACTTCGAGGCGATCTACAACTACCACCCCATGTTCGCCAAGGGCGACTTCAACGTGTGGAACCCCGGGCAGTCCGAGTACCCGGCCACCATGGAGGGCGGCGACGTCCTGGTCATCGGCAACGGCGCGGTGCTGGTGGGCATGAGCGAGCGCACCACCCCCATGGGCGTCGAGGCCCTCGCCCGGTCGCTGTTCCGCAAGGGCGCCGCGCAGAAGGTCGTCGCCCTGCGGATGCCGAAGGCGCGCGCGTTCATGCACCTGGACACGGTCATGACGATGCTCAACGGGGACACGTTCACCAAGTACGCCGGCATGGGCATGCTGCCCTCGTACACCATCGAGCCCGGCGACGCGGAGGACGAGCTCAAGGTCACCGACCACCCCGCCGAGGACATGCACGACGCCATCGCGCGCGCCCTCGGCCTCGACAGCATCAACGTGCTGACCGCCACCCAGGACGTCCGCTCCGCGGAGCGCGAGCAGTGGGACGACGGCTGCAACGTGCTGGCCGTCGAGCCCGGCGTGGTCTTCGCCTACGAGCGCAACGTCACCACCAACACGTTCCTGCGGAAGAACGGCATCGAGGTGGTGACCATCCGCGGCAGCGAGCTGGGCCGGGGCCGCGGCGGCCCGCGCTGCATGAGCTGCCCGGTGGAGCGCGAAGCGGTCTCCTGACCGCGGGCTACCCCCCGTCCCCGTCCCGACACCACGAAAGAAACACTGGAGTCATGGCTTTCAACCTGCGTCACCGCAACTTCCTCAAGGAGCTGGACTTCACTCCGCAGGAGTTCAAGTTCCTGATCGACCTGGCCGCGGACCTCAAGGCGGCCAAGTACGCCGGCATCGAGCGGCAGCGCCTCAAGGGCAAGAACATCGCCCTCATCTTCGAGAAGACCTCGACCCGTACCCGCTGCGCCTTCGAGGTGGCCGCCCACGACCAGGGCGCCAACGTCACCTACCTCGACCCGTCCGGCTCGCAGATCGGCCACAAGGAGTCGATGAAGGACACCGCGCGCGTCCTCGGCCGCATGTACGACGGCATCGAGTACCGCGGCTCCAAGCAGGAGTACGTCGAGGAGCTCGGCGCCTACGCGGGCGTCCCCGTGTGGAACGGCCTCACCGACGAGTGGCACCCCACCCAGATGCTCGCGGACATGCTCACCATGAAGGAGCACTCCGACAAGCCGCTGCACCACGTGTCCTTCGCCTACCTCGGCGACGCCCGCAACAACATGGGCAACTCGCTCCTCGTCACCGCCGCCATGCTCGGCATGGACGTGCGCATGGTCGCCCCCAAGGCGCTGTGGAACGACGACGCGGTCATCGCCAAGGCCAAGGAGCTCGCCGTCAAGACCGGCGCGACGATCACCCACACCGAGGACGTCAAGGAAGGCGTCAAGGGCGTCGACTTCCTCTACACCGACGTGTGGGTGTCCATGGGCGAGCCCAAGGAGGTCTGGGACGAGCGCATCGCGCAGCTCAAGGCGTACCAGGTCAACATGGACGTGGTGAAGGCGACCGAGAACCCCAAGGTCAAGTTCATGCACTGCCTGCCGGCCTTCCACAACCGGGAGACCCAGGTCGGCCGGGACATCTACGAGAAGACCGGCATGGAAGCCCTCGAGGTCACCGACGAGGTCTTCGAGTCCGACTTCTCGATCGTGTTCGACGAGGCCGAGAACCGGCTGCACACCATCAAGGCCATCATGGTCGCCACCCTCGGCGACTGAGGGCCCTGACGCAGACCCCGAGCCGGGCCCGGCGGCCCTCCCCGGCCCGGGTGCCGGACCGAGGCACCCGGGCCTTGTCGGCTCCACGAACATCCGAAAACTCCGCATCCATCCCGCTCTTCACCCGGCCCACAAGGCCCGAAGCCGCGGCCGTTCGGAAGGGAGACCAGGCCCATGCGCGTGGTCGTCGCCCTCGGCGGAAACGCCATGCTCCAGCGCGGGGACAAGCCCGACGCCGACATCCAGCTCGCCAACGTCCGCAAGGCCGTCCGGGCGCTCGCCCCGATCGCCGAGGAGCACGAGCTCGTCGTGACCCACGGCAACGGGCCGCAGGTCGGCGTCCTCGCGCTGCAGTCCGCCGCCGACACGTCGCTGACCGTGCCCTACCCGTTCGACGTCCTCGGCGCCGAGACGCAGGGCATGATCGGCTACTGGCTCCTCCAGTCGCTGCAGAACGCGCTGCCCGGGCGGCAGGTGTGCGCGCTCATCAACCAGACCCTGGTGTCCGCGGCCGACCCCGCGTTCCAGAACCCGACCAAGTTCGTCGGCACGGTGTACAACGAGCAGGACGCCAAGAGGCTGGCCGCCGAACGCGGTTGGACGGTCAAACAGGACGGCGAGTACTGGCGGCGCGTCGTGCCGTCGCCCAAGCCGCGTCGCGTCGTCGAGACCCGACTGATCCGCCAGCTGCTGAACTCCGGCGCGATCGCCGTGTGCGCGGGCGGCGGCGGCGTCCCCGTCATGCGCAACGAGACCGGCCAGCTCGTCGGCGTCGAGGCCGTCGTCGACAAGGACCTGACCGCGTCGCTGCTGGCCGAGGCGCTCGAGGCCGACGCGCTGCTGCTCCTCACCGACGTCCCCCGCGTCATGCGCCACTTCGGCACCCCGCAGGCCGAGGAGATCACCAGCGCGACGCCCGCCACGCTGCGCGCCGAGCAGTTCCCGGCCGGCTCGATGGGCCCCAAGGTCGACGCCGTGTGCCGCTTCGTCGAGATGACCGGCGACATGGCCGCCATCGGCTCGCTCGACCAGGCCGCCGACATCCTGGCGGGCAAGGCCGGCACGATCGTCACGCCCAGCGGCCAGTACCCGGAGCGCGGGCTGCTCTGAGCGGCGCATCGACGCACGGCCTCGCACGAGCCCGCACGCCGCAGGTCGGCGTGCGGGCTCGGCCGTCGGGGTGTCGAGGCGGCGGCGCGGCGGACGGTTGGGGCGCGGCAGCCGGCGAACCGTCCGGTGTGATCCGGTGTCCCCCTCCCGCGCGACTGCCCAAAAGCTTGACGGCCTGTCACCATCACCCATATGGCCGCTTCTGTGATGCCTGCCGCCGACACTCTCACCCGGACACTGCTGGCCGCCCGCGACGCCGACTGGGGTGCGTGGAGCCGCGACGATCTCGGCCGGGTCGCGGCCGGGTTGTCATGGCGCACGGCGGAGCTCGACGAACTACCCGAACTCGACACCGGGGTCCCGGGCCTGCTGTGCCGGTGGGATCCGGGGGAGGGCCCGGACGGCTGCCCGGTGCTGCGCTTCGAGGTGCCCGTACCGGTGCCGACCCCGGGACCCGAACTACCGGCCCCCGGCGGACCGGGGCGCAGTCTCGGCTTCGGCGCGGGGCTCTCCGGTGAGTCGTGGGGCCTGCCGGGCGCCGGGTTCCCGCGCGACCGGGACCGCGAACTGGACGCCGCCCACACGCGGTTGGTCGCCTCGGTGACCGCGGCCCTCGGCCCCGCGCCGTGGCGCGGCGGCCCCGGCGCGTGGCTGCGCTGGCGCACCCGGACGACCACCCTGCGCCTGGCCCGCGACCGCGCGCGCGGCGCGCTGACCATGGAGCTGTTCCCGACACTGGCCTGGGAGGCCGACGAGCAGCGGGAGTTCGCCGCCGCGCGCGGGCTCTCGGGGCTGCCGTACGAGTGGTGCGTGAGCCGCCCCGACATGGCGCTCGCCGAGCTGTTCCTGCCGTTCGGCCCCGAGCCGGAGGACTGGGACGACTTCGCCCGCGCGCTGCCGGCCCTGCTCGGATCGTGCGTCACCGACCTGCCGCTGGTCGGCTGGATCGAGCCGATCCTGCTGGTGGTCGGCGACATCGCCCGCCCCAGCCGGACCGTCGAACTGCGCATCGGCCAGGACCGCCTGGAACTCGGCGGCATCCCGAACCTGGCGCGCCAGGTGTGGCTGCGCCCCGGCACCGAGCACGGGCGGAGGGCGGGCAACCTGCTGCTCGAGGCGTTCGCCGCGTGGGGCATCACGGCGACGTCCGGCATGCGGGTGCGCTCGTGGACGAGCGGCGGCTATGTGGACTTCCCCGGGCTGGGCGTGCGGCCCGAGGGCACCCATCCGGACGACGTTTCCTGAGAAACCGCGTCACCAGGCGGCGCGGTATCGGGTAGTCTTTGCGGCCTTGCCCGGGGTGCTGTGGGCGAGCCCGGCGGTGGCACACCGCATCAGGGCCCGCGCAGCGAAACCAAGAGCGAGCGATCCGAACTGACTTTCCGACGCCGTGCGCCGGCCGCTTCGGTGTGCCCGGCGCAGGAGGTATCCGTCATGCCGTTCGCCGCCGCATGCCCGAAATCCGCTCCTGATCCCCATTCCGCCCCCGATCCGTCTGCCGATCCGCCCGACCGGCGCGGCCGCCCGAGACCGCCCGCGCGGCGCCGCGCCGCCGACGCGGCCGCCGGCTTCGTCGCGCTGACCGGCGCGGGCTTCCGCCGCTACGCCACCTACCGCCAGGCGATGGTCGCCGGGCTCTTCACGAACATCGTCTTCGGCGCGATGCTCGCGTCGATCATGCTGGGCGTCGCCGCCGACGGCCGTACGCCCGGCGGCTACTCGCGCGAGCAGCTGGTCGCGTTCGTGTGGGTGGGCCAGGGCCTGCTCAACGTCGTGTACACGTGGGGCTGGCGCGAACTCGCCGACCGGGTCCGGTCCGGCGACGTCACCGCCGACCTGCTGCGCCCCGTCGACCCGCTGACCTCGTACGCGGCGGCCGACCTGGGCCGCGCCGGCCAGGCGGTGCTCGGCCGCTGGATCGCGCCGGTGGTGGTCGGCGTCGCCTTCTACGACATCTACGTCCCGCACCGCCCGTCCACCTACGTGCTGTTCGTGGTCTCCGTGGTGCTCGCCACGCTCGTCAGCTTCGGCGGCCGCTACCTGGTCAACCTGAGCGCGTTCTGGCTCCTGGACGTGCGCGGTCCGGTCGCGCTGTGGATGCTGGCCGGGGCGCTGCTGTCCGGCAGCTTCCTGCCGATGCGCTTCCTGCCCGAATGGGTGCAGTGGCTGCTGTGGTGCGGCACGCCGTTCCCGAGCATCTTCCAGATCCCGCTCGACGTCGCGGTCGAACGCACGGACGGTGCCCTCTCGGCCACCACGGTGCTGTTGCAACTCGTCTGGGTGATCGTGCTGTTCCTCGCCTGCCGCGCCGTCCAGCGCCGCGCGGTACGACGCCTGGTGGTGCAGGGTGGCTGACACGATCCGCGCGTACCGCTCGCTGGTCGGCGCCCAGGTGCGCAGCCAGGCGCAGTACCGGCTGTCCTTCGCGCTCGACGTCCTCGTGACGTCGTTCGTCTCCGGCATCGAGGTCGTGGCGATCCTGCTGCTCTTCCGCGTCACCCCGACGCTCGGCGGGTTCTCCGTGCGCGACGTGCTCGTCATGACGACCATGTGCGAAGTCGGTTTCCAGCTCGCCGACTTCCTGGTGGGCAACGTCGAGGCGGTGGCCCGCTATGTGCGCACCGGGCTGATGGACACCGTCCTGATCAGGCCGCGCAGCGCGCTCGGCCAGCTCCTCGCCGTCGACTTCCCCGTGCGCAAGTTCGGCCGCCTGCTCCAGGCCCTGACGATGTACGTCGCCGTGCTCGCCTGGGCCGACCTCGACTGGACCCTCCCGCGCGCGCTGCTCGCGGTCGGCGCGCCGGTCGCCGGGGCCGCGCTCTACTCGGCGATCTTCGTCGCGGGCGCCACCGTCGCGTTCTGGTGGATCGACTCGGGCGAGTTCGCCAACGCCTTCACCTACGGGGGCCGCCAGTTCGGCTCGTACCCGATCAACGTCTACGCGCCCTGGCTGCGCGTGGTGTTCGCGTACGGGCTCGGCATGGCCTTCACCGGCTACCAGCCCGCGCTGGCACTGCTCGGCCGCCCCGACCCGCTCGGCGCGCCCGACTGGCTGGCGTGGTGCACGCCCGTGGTCGGCGCCGTCGCGTGGGCGGGCGCACTGCTGCTGTGGAACACCGGAATCCGCCACTACAGGAGTACGGGATCATGACCATGCCTCCGCACGACGCCGTCATCCACGCCGCTGGCCTGCGCAAGGACTTCACCGTCAAGCGCAAGACAGGCCGACTGCGCCGCACCGCGCAAAGCGTCTCCGCGGTGGACGGCGTCGACCTCACGATCACCACCGGCGAGACGGTCGGCTACATCGGCCCGAACGGCGCCGGGAAGTCGACGACGCTGAAGATGATGACCGGCATCCTGACGCCCACCGGCGGCGCGCTGACCGTGTGCGGTCTGGAGCCGGTGCCGCGCCGCAAACAGCTGGCACGCCGCATCGGCGTGGTCTTCGGACAGCGCTCGCAACTGTGGTGGGACCTGCCGCTGCGCGAGTCGTTCCGGCTGCTCCGGCACGTGTATTCGGTTCCGGCCGCCGACCACGCGCACCGCCTGGAGACGTGCCGCCGCATGCTCGACCTCGACGCGTTCCTCGACACCCCGGTGCGGCAGCTGTCGCTCGGGCAGCGGATGCGCGGCGAGATCACCGCGGCGCTGCTGCACGGCCCCGAGGTGCTCTTCCTGGACGAGCCGACGATCGGCCTGGACGTCGTCAGCAAGCACGCCCTGCGCGCCTTCCTCGCCGACCTGGGCGCGCGCGGCGACGTCACGATCGTGCTGACCACGCACGACCTCGCCGACATCGAACGGCTGTGCCCGCGCCTGGTGGTGGTCGACCACGGCCGCGTGGTGCACGACGGGACGCTCGCGGCGCTGCACGAGAGGTACGGGTCGCGCCGCCGCGTCGTGGTGGACCTCGATCGCCCGTACGACGACCTGCCGCACGTCCCCGGCGTGAAGGTGGACCGCGTCGAGGACGACGGCCACCGCGTGGTGTTCGCGCTCGACGGCGTCCCCGCGGGCGGCCTGATCGCCCGGCTGGCGCAGTTGGGCGGGCTGCGGGACGTCGCGGTGCAGGAGCCCGACATCGAGGAGGTCGTGGCCAGGCTGTACACCACCGAACCCGCCGAACCCGCCGAACCCGCCGAACCCGCCGTCCCCGCGTAGCCGCACGCGCCGAGGCGCCTGTGGCCGCGCACCGGCACGACGTCCCGGCGCGCCCTCGTATCGGGCGCGCCGGGACTCCCCGCCGTCGGCGAGGACGCCCTGCTCACGACGTACCATCACCACCACGGCGGCGTCCGACCGCCGTGCCCCCGGCGAGATCCGGCCGCCGCACCGACCACGTGGGGCTCGGGCCGCGGGCGCCCACGACACGGAAAGGCGGGACCGCCGTGCTCCTGGAAGACGCGCGCCTCGCGCTGTGCGCCTACGGCCGCCGCGCCGTCGACGACGGCTTCGTCGTCGGTAGCTCCGGCAACCTCAGCGTGCGCCGCGACGGGACCGCGTCAGGCGGGCGCGACCTGGTCGCCGTCACCCCCGGCGGCTACCCGCTCGACCGGCTCACCCCGGCCGACTGCGCCGTCGTCGACCGTGCCACGGGCGAAATCGTGGACGGCGTACGGCCGCCGTCGTCCGAGACACCTATGCACCTCGCGCTGTACGACACCGCGCCCGACGCGCGGGCGATCGTCCACACGCACGCCGTCTTCGGTGCCGTCGTCTCCACCACCCGGCCCGCGCTGCCGGCCATCCACTACAACGTCCTGCTGTTCGGCGGGCGCGACGTCCGCGTCGCCGACTACGCCACCTATGGCACACCCGAGTTGGCCGAAAACGTGCGTGCCGCCCTCGCCGGCGGGCGCACGGCGGCACTGCTGGCCAACCACGGCGGGGTCACGCTCGGCGGCGACCTGGACGAGGCGTACGAGCGCACCCGCATCCTCGAATGGCTGTGCCAGGTCTACGTGCGCGCCTGCGCGATGGGCGGCGAACCCCGGCTGCTCGGTCCCGACGAACTCGCCGGCGTCGAGCGGCGCATGGGGCTCGTGGGATGGGACGAGCCCGGACGGACGGGCGCGCGCGGGGTACCCGGGCCCGCTTGAGTATCCGTACGGAGTTGCCGCCTGGGGCCCGCGCCGGAGCATGGGAGCATGACGAAGCGGTACCGGCGACGACGGACGCTCACCTCCGTGTACCGCGAACCGGTGCGCGCCGCGGAGCCGCCGCCTCGGCACGACAGCCTCGCCCGCATCGTCGTCACCCTCGTGCTGCTGTGGCTGGCGACCGCGGCCACCATGGTGTTCCTGCCGCTCGAGATCATGGTCGCCGCGTACAACTGCGCCGACGGCAACCGCACCGGGCTGTGCAACCCGGGCGTGCAGGGCGTGGGCATCAGCGGCGCGTTCCTCGCCCTGCCCGCGCTGGCCGGGCTGGCGACCGGCGGTGTCGCCAGCCGCGACCAGCGGACGCGGCGGCTGGCCGCGCAGGGGTGGTTCGGCGGACTGGTCGGCGTGTGGGCGACGTTCGTGCTCCTCGCCGCCCACCCGTGGCACCGCTGAACCGCATCACCGGTACACGTCGACGACAATCCGGCTCGGGTCGGTCAGGACGAACGTGCGGACCTCGCTGACGTGGCCCTGGGTCATGACACCGACGTCGAGGTGGCCCTCGAAGTCACACGTCACCGCGTAGCCGGTGACGCGCGCGAGCTGCGGCGTGCGCACCACGCGCGGACCGGTGTAGGTCGGGTTGCCGTCGGCGTCGTGCGCCGCGCTGGCCGCCTGCACCTCGTGGAACTGGTCGCCGGGCAGCGGGACCTCCTGGCCCGACCCGCAGTTCGTCAACGGGCCGGGGCCGCCGGTCACGCCGAACGCCGGCACGCCGCCCGAGAAGTCGAGCACCACGCGGTCGAACGTGGGGTGCGCGCCGGTACGGATGTTCGTCAGGTACGTCGGCCCCGCCATGGCCGGCGCGGACAGCGCGACGGACCGCTGCGCGGCGGCCGGCGCGGCGGCGTCGGCGGTCGCCACCGGGAGCAGCGCGACCGCGAGCAGGGCGCCGGCGGCACCGGTCGCCAGTGCGGCACGGGCCGCGCGCCGACGGGGGAGCGCGGTCGGCGTCGGAACGGCGGAGGGGGACGGGTTCTCGGACACGGAGACCTCCTGGGCCGAGGCGCGAGGTGCGGATCAGATCGCGCCGTAGATGCTTGAAGGACGCCCATCTCACCTGTCGGGTTGCACGGTTTGGCGATATTGCGCCCGAATTGCACGCCTGATCACTCGCGGGCGACAGCGCCTTCACCCATGTGGATGAAACGGGTCGTTCTGACTGGCGCGCGGCCTCCGGGCGCGTCAACGTACTCCCGGACGGGTCGCCGCCAGGTGCCGTCGGGAATCCTCGGGAGGCTGTTGCATGAGTCGGCGCCGCGTCGGATCTTGGTGTGCCGTCGTCGTCCTGGCCGCGGGAGCGGCCTCCGCGTGCGGCGGTTCGCACGCGCGTATCGCCCCGGCGGGCAACGTGCCGGCCACCGGCGCCGCCCCGGCGGCGGAGGGCAACGACCAGGCCCCGGGCCGCGGCCCGCACGGCAACGCCACCAGGGGCGGCAAGGCCCCGGGCGTGACCGCCTCACCGGGCGAGCGCCACAGCGGCGTCCCGCTGCCGCCGCAGGAGGCCGCGTCCGTCCGGCCCGAGGAACCGTCCTTCACGGCAGGCGACGCCACCCCGCCCGCGGCCCCCGGCACCGCCCAGCCCACCCCCGCCGCCGACGCGACCCCGGTGCCCTCACCCCCGGCGGTACCCCCGGCCTCCGCACCGCCCACCACCGCCCCGCCCGCCCCGAGCCCCCTCCCGACGGACAACCCGCCGGCGTCGCCGCACTGAGGCGCCAACGACGTTCGGCCGCACGGTGTTTGGGCCGTGCGGCGGTTGCGGCCCGCTGAGCCGCGGCGGCGCAACCGGGCATGACCGTCCCGCACGTCAATCGACGGCGCGGAGCCGCCGACATGCGACCGACCGCACCGTCGGCTCCTCGATCGGCTCGGCCACGAGCCACGCCACGCTGGGACCCGGCACAGGCGGCCGGCTCGCATGCCGTCGGCGCGCCGCCGCAGCGGGGCGGGCCGACACCCTCAGGCGAAGTCTTCAGTGCTCGGGGTTCAGGGCGGCGCGGAGCAATGCCCGTGCTGTGTCGCGCATCAGGGCTACGGCGGCGGGGCGGGTCAGGCCGGCGATGTCGGTGAGCCAGACCAGGGACTCGATGCCGGTGGCGGCGCGGATGGCGACGGCCAGGCGGTGGACGTCCACGTCGGGGTGGGTGGTGCGCAGCGGTGTGAGGGCGTCGGTGATCCAGGCGATCGCGCGGCCCTGGCGCAGGGGCGGGCGCTGCGCGACCTCGGGGGTTGCGGCCGGGGTGAGCGACAGCCTTAGTGCGGCGCGGAGTTGGGGTTCCCACTCGGTGGTGATGCGGGCGAACGCGGCCATCACCAGGTCGAGTCGTGCGTACGGGTCGTCGGGCGGCGCGTCGTCGGGCAGGAGCGACGTGTACTCGATCTCGGGGTGGGCGGCGGTCAGCAGGCTGTGCTGGTTCGGGAAGTACCGGTAGGCCGTGGTGCGGGAGATGCCGGCCGCGGCGGCGGCCTGTTCGACCGTGGGATCGCCGCCGTCGGCGATGAGGGCGCGGGCGGCGGTGACGAGGGCCTCGCGGGTGCGGGCCTTCTGCTTGCTGCGTCCCGTCGACTCATATGGTACCGGCATGCCATCATGGTACTCTGATCCCATAAAGGGTTCCATGCTGTGGAGGTGGGCTGCCATGCACCAGGACCCGGCGACGACCGATCCCGAGCTCTACCGCGTCGTGTTCGAGAACGACCGTGTGCGCGTGCTGGAGTACCGCGACAAGCCCGGCGACCGCACGATGCCGCACGGGCATCCGGACACGGTGATGTACACGCTGAGTTCGTTCCGCCGCAGGCTCAGCTCGGGCGACCGGCAGGCGGACGTGGAGCTGGCGGCCGGGCAGGTGCGCTGGCTGGACGCGCAGGAGCACGCGGGCGAGAACATCGGCGACTCCGAGACGCACGCCCTGTTCATCGAGTTGAAGGAGCCCGCCGCGGCGCCGCGTCCGGCCGCGGGCGGTGCGCTGGGCCCCTCCGCGACCTGAGCCGGAGCTCACTGCCGCGGGCGGTCCGAACGTGCCATCCAGTACAGCTGCTTGTGGTGCCCGCCGGTGTGCTCCATGGCCGCCAGCCGCTCGCGTGCCTCGTTCTCGGTGTCGTACGAGGCGATCAGAAAGCGCGCGCCGTTGTCGTCCTGGCGCCAGACCTGCCAGCGGATCCGTTCGGTCATGGCCTGATTCTCCCGTATGCGTCGCTCTTTCGGGTGATTGGGCTCAAGGTTTCCGATGCCCGGCCCCGACCTTCGCTTCCATGGATTCATGGGACATCTTGTGAAGATCAAGGCGAAACCCGGGACAGCGCAGGGGGTTTCGTGCGACGTCCGCCGCGAGCCGGGGAGCCTGCTCGAACCGGCCGGGCTCGGGGACGGCTTCGACGCGGCGCTGGCCGAGCTGCTGGAGGCGGAGGCGGCCGTCGTCGCGCCCGTGTCGCCGCGCGGCGTCGACCTGGTCCGGCTGGAGCCGGCCCTCGCGCCGGGACGCGGGCCCGACCTGCCCGGGATACGGGCGATGGCGAACGCGCTGTCAGGGCCCGGTAGACCGGAGATCCGGCGGATCGGCGAGATCGCCGTACTGCTGGCGGGCCTCGCGGAGTTGGGGCGGCACGCGCTCGTCGCCGACCTGGCCGAGCTCGCGGTGCGAAGCCTCGCCGCCAACCCGGTGCTCGTCCGGAATCCGCTCGACTGGGTGTGGGACGCCGCGGTCGACCTGGTCGACCTGCACATCGCCGCCTGCCTGCGCACCGGCCGACCGGCGATGCGGCTGCCCGAGCCGCTCAGCCCGGCCCGCCCGCGCCTGGCCGTGGGGTCGTGCTGACCGGCTTGTCGTCCCGCGTGGGCGGCACCTCTTGGGGGCCGCGCCGCAAAGGCAGTTCGCGCAGCGACAGCGCGAGGGCGAACGCGCCCAGCGCCAGCGGTACACCGGTGGCGAAGACCCACGAGAGGGCGTCGGAGAAGGTGTCCAGCACGGCCGCGTGCGCCGGCGCCGGAAGGGCGTCGATGCGGTCGCGCGTGATGCTCGAACTGTCCCCGCCGAGTGCCGCCGCCTCGGAGGGGGAGAGCCCCGCCGCGAGGCGCCGGCTGAAGACCGCGCCGAGGATCGCGACGCCGAACGACGATCCGATGGAGCGCGAGAACGAGTTGAGCGCGGTCGCCACTCCCAGGTCGCGGTGGTCGACCGAGTTCTGCACGGCGAGCGTGGTGACCGGCCCGATGGTCCCGAGGCCGAGTCCGAGGACGACGAGCGCGACGAACAGGCGCCAGTAGGGGCTCGCGACCCCCAGCGTGGCCAGCATCGCCAGCCCGACCGCGGCCGCGAGCGTGCCGCCCACCGGGAAGCGCTTGTAGCGGCCGATCCGCGAGATGATCCGCCCGCACACGGTCGAACACACGAGCATCGAGAGCAGCATCGGGGCGAGCAGCAGCCCCGAGGCGGTCGGGCCCTTGCCGTGCACCACCTGCTCGTACATCGGCAGGAACGTGCTCATGCCGACGAACAGGCAGCCGGTCAGCAGGGTCATCGGACACGCGACGCGCACCACCGCGTTGTCCGACAGCAGGCGCAGCGGGACCAGCGGATCGGCCGCGCGGCGCTCCGCGGCGACGAACAGGGCCAGCAGCACGACCGCGGCGGCCGCGAGGGCCAGGATCGGGGCGGACGACCAGGCGTACTCCGTGCCGCCCCACGACGTGCACAGGATCAGCGCCGCGGTGCCGCACGACAGCAGCGCGCCGCCGGCGAGGTCGAGCGGCCGCCGTTCGCCGCGCCGTTCGGGCGGGCGCAGCACGAAGCTGGTCACCACCAGGGCGATCGCGCCGAGCGGCAGGTTGACGTAGAAGACCCACTGCCACGAAAGGTGCTCGGTGATCACGCCGCCGAGCAGCGGCCCGCTGACCGTGGCCAGCGCGATGACGGACCCAATGAGGCCCTGGTAGCGACCGCGTTCGGCGGGGGGCACGAGGTCGCCGACGATGGCCTGGGCGTTGCTCATCAGGCCTCCGGCGCCGAGGCCCTGCAGGGCCCGGAAGGCGATGAGCGCGCCCATCGACTGCGCGAGCCCGCACAGCGCGGAGCCGGCGAGGAAGACGACGATGGCCGTCTGGAAGAGGTACTTGCGCCCGAAGAGGTCGCCGAGTTTGCCGTACACCGGCGTCGAGATCGCCATGGCCAGGGCGTACGCCGTTGTCACCCAGGCCAGGCGGTCGAGTCCGCCGAGGTCGGAGACGATCGTCGGCAGCGCGGTGGCGACGATCGTCTGATCGAGCGACGAGAGCAGGATGCCGGTCATCAACCCCACGAACGCCAGCAGGATCTGGCGTTGTGTCAGGGACGGGGTGGATGGTGCCGCGGGACCGGCCGGGTTCCCAGGTCGCATGGCGGCAAGCTAGTTGAATCTAGTTGCAACATGCAACGGTATCCCTCGGTCGGCGGAGAGTCCCGCGGGGCGACCGGCGGGTCAGGCGGCCGCGGTCGGCCGCGGGGTCGGCTGCCAGCCGTTGCTGCGCAGCAGGTCGACGACGCCGTCGACACCGTCGCCGCGCAGCCGTTCGACGACGCGGACGCCGTCGATGCGCGACTTCATGTCGGCGGGGGTGAGGCCTCGGGCGATGCACTCCTTGGCGAGCTCGTGCTGCGCGGGGAGCAGGCCCGCGGTGAGCCACGCGTGCACCTGCGCGGCCGTCAGGTCGAGCCGGACCCAGGCAGCCGCCATCTCCGAGCGCCACTCCGGCGTGGTGCGCGGATCGATCTGCTTGATGACCCGGCCGATGTCGAGCTGCCGGTTCGCGCGCAGGTCCGGCACCTGGTGTGAGGCCGACGGGCTCGGGATCGCGGCGCGCGCGGGCGCGTTGCGCGACGCGGTCCGCTGCTGCGGAGCGGACTGCCGGGAGTCGGAGTTGCGCTGGGACTTGGGCACGATGGTCGCCCGGCGGCGCGGCTGACGGCCCTCGAGGAGGTTGGCCAGCATGAGCCGTTCGAGCGCGTCCAGGTTGTCGTCCACCCGCATCACCCTTCCGTGGGACTGTGCGGCGTTTGCGGAACCATCGTGGACGGAGGCTCCGACACCGCAACGCGCGGCTATGGGCGCACCCCCTCGGGTGCGCCGCCACATACGCAGACGCTCCGGTCTTGCCCACGAAGCGTGTACTTCACACACGCGCTCGATCAACGTTTCGCGCTGATGTGACGATCCGTCAATCTGCGGGCCCCCCGCATGACCTGGGACGAGCCGTGGCGCACGCCGTAGCGCGCCTCCGGAAGCGGTCGGTCACGCTGCGTATCGTTGATGTCGCTCATGATCGGACGCCCGTCCGGGGCACTAGGCTGGACCACCGCGCGAGGAGGTGGGCCCCGTGACTCTCGGATACGACAGGTCTTGCTGGTTCACGCTGCCCGCGGAACCGGCCGCTGTGCCGCAGGCCCGCCGGGCGTTGGCCGACCATCTGACGTACTGGGGGCTGCCGCGCAACCACGATCTCGGGTACGGGCTGCGGCTGATCGCGTCGGAGCTCATCACGAACGCGGTGGAGCACGCCGCCGTGGTGTCGCCGGAGATCGTCGTGACGCTGACCGTGCACGACGGCTGGCTGTGGCTGGGCGTGCGCGACCGGCACCCGTACCGCCCGGTCGCGTTGCTGGAGACCGTCGACGACACGTCGGGGCGCGGGCTGCTGATTGTGCGTCAGATCGTGGAGGAGAACGGCGGGCAGATCCACATCGAGGCGCACCCCGACGGCAAGACGCTGTGGGTGATCCTGCCCTGGCCCGTGGCGTGAGGCGGCGGGCCGGGCCCGGGAGTTCCGGGCCGGCCCGCCCGCGGATGTCGCGAGCCCCGGCTCAGGGGCAGGTGATCTGCACCTTCTCCGCCGAGGCCTGAAGCTCCTCGCTGTGGCTGACCTCGTCGAGCGTCGCGCCCGCGGCCTGCACGTCGCCGCTGTTCAGCTGCTCCGTGGTCTGGTTGATCAGGTCGGCCTGGTGCTGGTACTTCTGCGCCCAGTCCCGCAGGTCGGCGTCGGTGTTCTTCGGCTGCGGAACGGCCTTGACCCGGCTCATCAGCGCTTGCATCGAGTTGTTGAGCGCGCGCATCTTCTGCTGCGCGTCCGTGAGGTTGGCGTTGCTCCCGTTGATGGCCGCGTCGACGTCGCTGAGCTTGTTCGCGATGTTGTCCGAGGACTCGCTGCAGACCTTGTTGACGTCCGCGACGAACTTCTCGCGCGTGACCGATTCGTTCGCGGCGGGCTGGCCGCTCGCGGGAGTGTTCTTCGAGTCGCTCGACAGGTCGAACGGCCCGATGCCCATGGCGAGCAGCACGCTGACCACCGTGGCGACGGTGCCCACCAGAGTGAGGATCAGCATGAGCTTGCCGTTGCCGTCCCCGCCTCCACCGCGCTGCGGCGGGGGCGGCGGCGGTGCCTGCCAGTGCGGGGGCGGGTAGCCGCCGTAGGCGGGCTGCTGCCCGCTGTCGCGCCGGTGAAAGTCCATCGTCGTCTCCGTGTCCAAGCCGATCCGTGGGGGACGGCCCGGTCGCGCGGAGTGCGGCCGCGCGCCGAGCTGGTTGCGTTCGGCCGATACGGGTGACCACACGCTCTGCTGGACCCCCCCAACAGGTGCGCGCGGGTGCGTTCGCTCCCCCCATCCGGCCGCCTGACGGCGCCTCGGACGTGTCCGGCGCCGACAAGGGCAGTGCGTATGGTAGCGACCCGCGTCGGCCGGCAGCGGGCCACCGTCCATACGGGTCGCTTGTGGTGACGGAGGCGGCACCTTATCCGGTTCCCGCGCGTTCACCCGATGGCCGGGATCTCGAACGGGTCGCCGGTGGGTAGACATCGGTTCGGCGTCCGGCGACCGGACGCGGAACACGTGTGACCGGGCCTGAACACCGGGGAAGGGATGGGTTACCGTTCTCCGAACAGCTCGCGTTGCAGGTGCGCCGCAGATCCGTCCCGAGGAATCCGCCGCGTCCCGAAGTCGGACACCGACCTCCGGACCGCCGTCGAGCACGACCCGAACGCCGCCCCACCGCACGGCCGTTGTCGAACAGGGGAGGTCCGTACAGCCCATGTCGTTTCCCGGTCAGGCGCCGACGACCCACGTCGCGGCCCAGCGTCTCGGCTCTCCTCCGTCGTCACCCACTCTCCCGCCCGCGCCCGACCCGGATCCGCCGCTGCGGTCCGCCGACGCCGAAGCCGCCGCCGACCACGCGGCCGTCGAGGCGCTGCTGCGCTGCCGGTTGCGCGAGGACGGCGGGGCGGTGCGCGAGGGCCCGACCGTGCGGCCGGCGCTCGGCGCGGACGGCCCGGTCGTCGAGGCGGTCCTCGAGTACCGCTCGCCGACGGGATGGCACCGCTTCGGCGCGGTGCGCGACGCGGACGGCACACACCTCGACGCCCCCGCGCTCGCGGCGCTGCTGTGCGCGGACCGTTCCCCCGAGGTGGCCGCCCAGTTGGCGGAACGCGTCGCGGACTCGGTGCGGCGCACGGCCCGGCACCTGCTGGCCCGGCACGCGGAGGCCGAAGGCCACTCCGCGTCCGCCGTCCCCACCGCGCGCGGCACGGCGAACGGCTCTTCCGCCCCGGCCGCGCCCGAGTCCACCCCCTTTCTGGACGCGGAGCAGGCGCTCGTCCTCGGACACCCGTTCCACCCCACACCGCACAGCCGCCAGGGCGTCGACGACGCGGAGGCGGAACGGTTCTCCCCGGAACTGCGCGGCCGGTTTCCGCTGCACTGGTTCGCCGCCGACCCCGACGTGCTGCAGCTCGACGAGGACCTGATCGGACCGCTTCCGGCCATATTCGCCGCGCTCGCCGGACCCGGCCTCGAACGCCCGCCCGGCACCGTGGTGTTCCCCGCGCACCCGTGGCAGGCCCGCACCGCGGTGACCCGCCCGGCCGTCCGCGCGCTCCTCGATACCGGCCGACTCCACGACCTGGGCCCGGCCGGCCCGGAGTGGTCGCCGACGTCGTCCGTGCGCACGCTGTACCGCGCCGACGCGCCCGTGATGCTCAAGACCTCGCTCGGCGCGGAGATCGCCGACTCGCGGCGCGAGAACCTGCGCTCCGAGATGCGCCGCGGCCTGGCCGTGCACCGCATGCTGGACGCCGGCCTCAAACGCGTCCTGCACGGCGCGCACCCGGGTTTCGACGTCGTCCGCGACCTCGGCTGGCTGACGCTGCGCACCTCGGGCGGCGACGCCGGGGCGGGCACCGACGGGTCGGCCGCGTGCGGCGGCGCCAGCGGCCTCGAACTGGTGGTGCGGGACAACCCGTTCGGCGCCCGCGACCGCGTGCTGTGCGTCGCCGGGCTCACCGCCGAGCGCCCCGACCGGCCCGGCGGCCGCTCCGAACTGGGCCGCGTCGTCCACCACCTCGCGCTGCACACCGGCCGTCCGCTGGCCGAGGTCGCCGACACGTGGCTGCGCCGCTACCTCGACGTCGTGGTCGCGCCGGTCCTGTGGCTGTACGCCGACTACGGGCTCGGGCTGGAGGCCCACCAGCAGAACACCCTGGTCGTGCTGGACGGCGACGGCTGGCCGATCGGCGGCCGGTACCGCGGCAACCAGGGCTACCACTTCTCGGCGGCGCGGGGGACACCGCTCGCCCGCTGGCTGCCCGCCGACGTCCGCGAGGACCCCGGCACGTGGGCCACCGACGCCGTCGTCGACGAACGCCTCGGCTACTGCGTCGGCGTCAACAACATGCTCGGCCTCGTCGGCGCCATGGGCGCGCAGGGCCTCGCGGACGAGACCCGACTGCTCGGCGACGTCCGCGCGTTCCTCGCCCGGCTGCGCGACGAGCACGCCGACCACGCCGCGGGCGACCTCGTCGACACCCTCCTCGACGCGCCGCGCCTGCGCTGCAAGGCGAACCTGCGCACCCGCGTCGCGGGCCTCGGGGCGCCCCCCGGACCCCACCCGAACCGGACCGTATACGTCGACATCGCCAACCCGATCGCGACCGGATGACCCGGACCCCATCCGGCTGACGATCCGGGAAACTCGCGTTACGTTCGGCGTGTGCCAACCGGCGCGCGCCGAACTCCAGGAGGGCCCGTGCCGCTGCCTGACTTCCCCGAACTCACCGGTCCCGCATGGCAACGGGCCTCCGCCGCACTCCTGCTCTCCGTCCTGTCCGAGTACGCGTACGAAGGGCTGCTGCTCCCGCTCCCGGACGAGGAGGCGGGCGACGAACGCCCCGACCCGGACCGTGTGGTGCGCTACCGGCTCGAGCTGGCCGGCCACGTCGTCTACTCGTTCCGCGCGCGGCGCGGCGCGTTCGGCTCGTGGCGCGTGCAACCCGGTTCGGTGCTGCGGGTCGCGGACGGCTCGGCCGCACCGGCCACCGATCCGGCGCGGCTGATCGTCGACGCGCGCGCCACGCTCGGCCTCACCGCCGAGGCGACCGCGGGCCTGGTCGCGGACGTCACGGCCGCACTGCTCGGCGCCGCCCGCGACGAGGCACGCGGACTGCCCACCGCCGCCGAACTCGCCGACCTTCCCTACCTCGACCTGGAGGGCCGCGTCGACGGCCACCCCGGCCTGGCGCCGGGCCGGTCCCGGCCGGGCTTCTCGGCGAGCGACGCGACCCGCTGGGCGCCGGAGGCGCGCAACCCCATCCGCCTGCCGTGGGCGGCCGTGCACCGGGACATCGCCGTGTGGGGGTCCGCCTCGCCGGAGCTGACCGAACAGCGGCTGCTCGCCGAGGAACTCGACCCGTCGACCCGCCGCCGGTTCACCGCGCGACTGCGCGACCGCGGCGTCGACCCGGCCGACTACCTGTGGCTGCCGGTGCACCCGTGGCAGTGGGACGAGACCGTGCTGCCGTTGTTCGCCGCCGACCTCGCCCACGGCCGCATCGTGCCGCTCGGCGACGGCGGCCCCGACCGCTACCTGCCGCGCCAGGCGGGCGGCGGGTTCACCAACCTGGACCGCCCCGGACGCCGCGACGTTGCGCTCCCGCTCGCCGGCCCGGACGCACCGCTCGGCACGCGGCTCCCGGCGCCGGCGCGGCCGTCGCCCGAGACCACCGGGTGGCTCGTCGACCGGTACCACGCCGACCCGTTCCTGCACGGCGAGACGCGCGTCGTGCTGCTGGCCGACCTCGCGTCCGTGACCGTGCGGCACCCGCACCTGGACGCCGTGCCGGGCGACGGCGACGGCGGGCACGACGCCACCGCGGCCGGCCACCCGTACCGGGGCCTGTTCGGCGCGCTGTGGAGCGAACCGCTCGCGGCCCGCCTGGAGCCCGGCGAACGCGCCCGTCCGCTCCCCGCGTTGCTGCACCGCGACCACACCGGGCGACCCCTCGTCGCCGAACTCGTCGAGCGCTCGGGGCTGGCGCCGCGCGAGTGGCTGCGCTGGTTCGGCGCCGCACTGCTGCCGCCGCTGCTGCACCTGCTTTACCGCTACGGTCTGGCCGTCCCCGGATACGGCGAGGCCCTGGTCGTGGTCTCCGACGCCGGAGAGGTCCCGGTGCGGCTCGCGGTCCGGGACGCGGCCCGCGGCCTGATGGTGTGCGGCGACCCGGCGGGGCGGCCGTTCCCCGAGACCGAGGGCCTGCCGCCGGCGGGGCCGAAGGGCCCGGTGGCGACACACCCTCCCGACGAGGTCGCGCGCACCCTCGGCGGCGGCCTGTTCGGCGGCCCGCTGCGCCACCTGTCGCAGCTCGCCGACGACGAACTGGGCGTCTCGGAGACGGCGTTCTGGGCGCTCATGCGCGCCGAGGCGGCCCGCTACCAGCAGCGCTTCCCCGAACTCAAGGAGCGCTACGCGCTGTTCGACCTGCTGGGCCCGAGGATCGCCCGGTACACCCCCAACCGCGACCGGCTGCCGAGGCAGCGCGCCGCCCCCGTGCCGCCGACGGCCAGCCCGCTGTCCGGACCGGTCGGCTGACCCGCCGTTCGGGGGCCGTCCGAAACCCGCCTCACGACATGCGGAAAGTCCCTTGGACGGAGACGAGTTCGCGTACCTAGGCTGGGACGGCAGCGCACAGAGCCGTACGGGGACCCGAGGTGAGACGCAGCATGACCTACTCCGCAGAGATCAGCCGCGCGCATCCCGGATGCCTGATCTTCCTGGTCGACCAGTCCAGTTCGATGGACGACCCGATCGGGACCGCGCCGGGCGACGACACCCCCGGCAAGGCCCTGCCGCGCAAGGCCGACGTCGTCGCGGACTCGCTCAACCGCCTGCTCTTCGAGCTCTCGGTGCGCTGCGCCAAGGAGGAAGGCGTCCGCGACTACTTCCACATCGCCGTGGTTGGCTACGGCGAACTGGTGCAGCCGGCGCTCTCCGGCGCCCTCGCCGGGCGCGAACTGGTGCCGCTCAGCGAGATCGTCACGTACCCGGCGCGCTTCGAGGCCCGCGTGAAGAAGGTCCCCGACGGCGCGGGAGGCGTCGTGGACCGCACGATGGAACTCCCGGTGTGGGTCGAGCCGGTGGCGTCCGGCGGAACCCCCATGTGCCAGGCCCTCGGCTACGCGGGCAAGCTCGTGCAGGGCTGGGTCGACACCCACGGCGACGGCTTCCCGCCGATCGTGCTCAACCTGACCGACGGCGAGTCGACGGACGGCAACCCGTCCGAGGCCGCGACCCGGCTGCGCTTCCACGTCACCGGCGACGGCGAGGCGCTGCTGTTCAACCTGCACATCTCCGCCAACCGGACCGCGCCCATCACGTTCCCCGGGCCGAACGACGCGCTGCCCGACAAGTACGCCCACCTGCTGTCCACGATGTCCAGCGAACTGCCGCCCGGCATGCGGGCGTACGCCACCGAGCAGGGCCAGGACGTCACCGACGGCGCACGCGGGTTCGTCTTCAACGCCGACATGTCGGCCGTCGTGCAGTTCCTCGACATCGGCACGCGCGCCGCGGACATCAGGTAGCCCGGGTGCGCGCCCAGGTCACGATCCTCGCGCTGCACAAGGGCGGCGGAGCGCCGCACGAGTACGAGGACGCCGTGTGGGTCGGCAGCCGCACCGCCGAGGGCCCCGAGCGCGGCCTCCTGCCGCCGCCGGGCCCGGCGTGCCGCAGCGGCGGCGTCGGCCGGGTGGCCTCGCTGCGCGCCGCGGTCGCGGACGGCGCGTCCAGCAGCCTGCTCGCACGGCGCTGGGCACAACTGCTCGTACGCGAGGCCGGCGGGGCGCCGACCGGTCTGCTGCGCACCGGCCAGGGTTTCGCCGAAGTCCTGACACGCGCCGCCGACCGGTGGCCGGACCTGATGAAGGACTACGTGCGCAACCGCGAGCTGCGCGGCAAGCCGATCACCTGGTTCGAGCGCCCGGGCCTGGAGGCGGGCGCGCACGCCACACTGCTGGTCGCGCACTTCGCCGCGCACCGCTGGGCGCCCGCGCGCGGGACCTGGTCGGCCGTCGCGCTCGGCGACGCCTGCCTCTTCCAGGTGCGCCACGACCGGCTGCACGTCGCGTTCCCGCTGACCGCGTCCGGCGAGTTCGGGAACACCCCGCCGCTCGCCGCGAGCGGCGGGCAGGACCCGGAGGCGGTGCGGGCCCGCGCCGGCCTGGTCTCCGGGCACTGGCGGCGCGGCGACCGGTTCTACCTGGCCAGCGACGCCATGGCGGCGTGGTTCCTGCGCCAGGTCGAGGTCGGCCGCAAGCCCTGGGACCTCCTGCGCGCGCTGGACTACGCCGGGCCGCGCGACCTGGCCGCCTGGGTGGAGCGACGGCGCGGCGCGGGCGAACTGCGCAACGACGACGTCACCCTCGTCCGCATAGCACCGCGGTGAGGTAGGCCGTGGTCCGAGGAGCGGCGGGAGGGGGATCGGGGGCCGGGGTGGACGGACCGTTGCCGACCGGGGCGGACTACAGCGAGGCGTTGCGCGACACGGCGCTGTGCTTCAAGCACCCGGCGCTGGCGCGCGGCATGGTGGCGATGGGTCCGCTGCGGATGCCGCGCGTGGTCTCCGGCAACTTCGGCAGCGTCTTCCGGGTCACCTCGACGAACCCGGGGGACGGCGGCGGCCCGGGCAACGGCCGCGAGTTCGCGGTCAAGTGCTTCACCCGCGCGGTCCCGGACCGGCTCCGGCGCTACCGTGCGATCGGCCGCGCGCTGGACGGCCTCGCGGCACCGGACGGGGACTGGCGCGTCGCGTTCGAGTACGTGCCCGAAGGGGTTCTGGTGCGGGGCCGGTGGTACCCGGTCATCCTCATGGAATGGCTCGACGGGACCGCGTTGATCCCGTGGCTGGAAGCACACCTCGACGAGCCGGACGCGATCACCGGACTGGCCGCGGAGTTCGCGGACGTCGTGGACGGCCTGGAGGCGTCCGGCATCGCGCACGGCGACCTCCAGCACGGCAACCTCGTCGTCGCCCGGGAGGGCGGCCTGCGGCTGATCGACTACGACGGGATGTACGTGCCCGACCTGGCCGGGCTGGGCGCCGCCGAGCACGGGCACCGCAACTACCAGCACCCGAAACGGTCTGCGGCCGACTTCGGGCCCGGCCTGGACCGGTTCTCGGCGCACCTGATCCACCTGACGCTGCGCGCCCTCGCCAAACGTCCCGAGCTGTGGGGCATGTTCCACGAGGAGGGTGGCGAGCACCTGCTGCTGACGGGCAACGATTTGGCGGACCCCGCAGGCTCGGAGCGCTTCGCGACCGTGGCCTGTGCCGTCCCGGAACTCACCGACGCCTTCGCGCGGTTGGCGGTCTGGGCGCAGCGTCCGCTCGCTGACGTCGAGCCGTTGGGCGACGGCACGGGCCTCCCGCCGCGCAAGCCGCGCGCGGTGGCGTCGTCCGCGCCGGCCGGGCCGGCCGCCCAGGGCGGCGGCGGCCTGCCCCCGTGGCTGGCGGAGGCAGTGAGCATGGCGGGGGCGACCGGCGGCACGCGTGCTGTCCCGAGGACGCAGGCACCCGCCGCGCCGACGGCCGCGCCGAGCGTCGGCGAACCCGTCGTGCCGAGGCTGGTCGGCTCGAACTCCGGTGCCGGGACCGGCGGATCGTCGGCATCCGGGGCGAACGGGCGCCCGCCCGAATTCACTCCGCTCATGGAGGCGTTCTTCGGCCCGCAGAAGCCGAACGCGGCTCCGCCTCCGAACGGCGGCAGGCCGCAGGTCCCGTCCCGGCCCGGGGCGGCGCCGGGCTCGACGCCCATACCCCCACCGGCTGTCCCGCGTTCGTTCACGAAGACCGCCCTTCGCACCCGCGTGAAGGTGCGCGCGGGGATGCTCGTCCTGCTGATGGCCGGGGCGCTGTTCGGCTGCTCGGCTTTCGGCGTCGGCCCGTTCGCCGGCGTCCTGCCGGCGCTCGCCGGGGTGGTCGGCGCGGTGGCGGTGGCCGGGAGCGTGTCCCAGGCGCTGAACGGCGTCGTGTCCGCGGCGTACCGCAGCAGCCCGGAGATGCTCAGGCGGGCCGCCGCGGAACGGGTCGCGGCGCAGGTCGCGGCGGCCGAGCGCCTCGCGGCGGCGAAAGTCGGGGAACGGCGCAAGGCGCACCGCGAACTGCAAAGGCGCCGCACGGAGCTGACGGCCTGGCACATCACCGAGGCGCGCATTCTCAAGAACCGCAACACGTACGAGCGGGAGAGCGTGGACCGGCACCTCGCCGAGGCGCTGGACGCCGTCGAGCAGCAGCGTGTGCTGCTCGAAGGCTCGGTCGCACGCGACGAGCTCCAGGCCCTGCGGTCGCTCCAAACACGGCTGCTGAACGAGGGCCTGAAGAAGCACCCGCTGCCGGTCGCGCTGCTGGGCGCCGGACTCGTCGCTTTCCTGGGGCACGAAGGCGTGTGGACCGCCGCCGACTTCACGCGGGTGACCTCCGCGGTGCCGACCACGCCGGAGGAGCGGGACCGGGCGGTGATCGTGACGTCGCGTCCGGGACGGGTGGTCAAGGTCGACGGCCTGCCGCCCGCGAAGGCCCGCGAACTCCAGGAGTGGCGCGACGAGATCGCCGAGGAGCTGCGGGTCCGGCTGCCCGGCGCGCTGCCGTACGACGTCGCCCAGGAGCTGCACCGCAAGCGCGCCGAGCGGCGCCTCGACCTGGCCCGGCAGGCCGCGCGGGCGCGCGCGGCGGCGTTGGAGGCGACGGCCGAGCTCGACGCCGGCCTGACGGAGGCGATCGGCTACCTGGACGGCGCGCTGGCGACCGACGGAGGGGCGCTGGACGCGGAGCTGTGGTCGGCCGCCGCGGAACTCGCCGACGCCGAGGACGCGCACGGCGCCGCGGAGAAGGCGCTGGCGAACGCGCGGAACGCCGTGGCGGCGTACGACGACCTGACGACGGCCCGCTTCGTGTGGTCGGTGACGACCGGCTTGTGAGTCTGGGCCGTACCGGGTCCCCGGCGCCGGCCGGGCGCTGCACGGGAGACGCTCAGGAGCCGCCGAACGTGAACCTCAGATAGCGCGCGAACGACAGCTTCTCGATCTCCTTGCCGAGCCGGTCGCGCTCGGCGGTCAGCCGCTGGTGGTCGCCCAGCAGGGCCTGGTTGCGTGCCGTCTCGCGGTCCAGGTCCAGGGCCCGCAGCCGGAACCGCTCCTTGGCCTCGCGGTCCTCGTCGCCGAGGCGCGCCCGCTCGGCGTTGACCCGGGTCGTCGCCTCCCCCTGACGCTGCTTCACGAGCGCGTCGTAGCGGACGAGTTCCGCCTCGAGATGGGTGCGTCGCGCGGCGAAGCGCGCCGTGATGGCGGCGACGTCGGCCGCTGTGGCGGTGGTGGGCGCGGACGTCCTGAGCCGCCGCTCGATGCTGTCCCGCCAGCGCATCAGGGCCTCCGCATGGGCGGGCGTGAAGTCGAGCGGCTTCGCCAGCGAGCCGTCGGCGCACACCAGCAGCAACGCGTCCGGCCCGTCGGTCGTCGGCATGCGGCGAAGGCCGGTGAAGTCGGCGGCGGTACGGATTCCGAACGCGGCCAGCCGCGGGATCATCACGCCGCTCACTCCGGGGACGCCGGCCTTGTCGACCGGGTACTGGCGCAGGCGCTGTTGGACGAACGCGTCCCGAACCACCGTCAGCACGTCGGCCTGTGCGGCACGCAACGCCGCGTCCAGACCGTCGAGTTCCTGCTGGAGCGGGTAAGCCTCCCGGGCGACCTCCTGGCGGATCGCCGCGTGGCTGTGGCTCAGGTGGTAGTCCAGCTCCTGGTGCCGGTCGGCGGTGTCGCGGACCCGGGAGGTCTCGGCCTTCTGAAGTCTGCGCCGCTCGTGGGCGAGCGCGGCCAGTTTCACGTTCGGGTCTCCGAGGTCGTTGAGCTTCCAGAAGACCTCCTTCTGGCGCTGTTCCAAGGTGCCGACCTCGGGCCGCGACTGGTGGCTCACGTACGGGATGTAGAAGCTGAACGGCACCGTGGCGACGGCAGCGTACGGGAACAGCAGCAGGGCCACGACCGTCGCGGCCAGGCCGAGCACGAAGCTCGCGACGACGGCGAGTTCCATCCCTCCGCGGCCGTGGAAGCCGGCTGCGGCGGCTTGCACGCCGCTGCCGGGAGTCGGCCGTGTCGGGACGGGGCGGGCGACGGGCCCGCCGCCCGCGGCACGGATGTTCGCGGGTGAGGCGGTCGGGTCTGCCGTGTCGCCGGGGGAGTGCTTCGTCATCCAGTCCGGCAGCGGCCCGCCCCGCGCTGCCGAGCCGTTCGCCGCGGCCGGGGGCGGCACCGGGAGCGAACCGTCCAGCTCGGGTATCCGCCCAAGCGGCAGCACGGCCAGCCGGCCCAGTTCGTCGGCGAGCCGCCGAACCGCCGGGTCGGGGTGCCCGGTCAGGGCCGGGAACCGGGCCGAAGCGTCCGGCGCCTTCAGGTCGTCCTCGGTGAGCAGCAGGTACTCGCCGCCCGGCTCGTGCAGCCGCTCCCACAGGTCCGGCTCCGCCGCGAGGGCCAGCAGCGAGACGTGGATCAGCCACGCCGAGAACCGGTCCACGTCCGGCCCGAAGTCGTCCGAAGTACGCATCGGCGACTGGTAGTTGCGGTGCCCGTTCTCGGTCGCCCGACGTCCCGCGAGGGCGGGCACGAACATGCCGTCGTAGTCGACCAGCCGCAGCGTGCGGTCGGGTGCCACGAGCAGGTTGCCGTGCTGGAAGTCGCCGTGCGCGATCCCCGCGTCCGCGAGGTCCGCGGCGAGCGCGGCGAAGTTGTCGGCGACGGTGCGCACCGCGGCCGGTTCGCCGATGTTGGCGTCGAGCCACTCCGTCAGGCCGACGCCGTCGACCCAGGCCATCTTCAGCACCGGGTACCAGCGGCCGTTGACCAGCACGCCGCGCGGCAGGTACTCGAAGCCCATCTTCCACGGCTGGGACAGCGACGCGTCGTCCAGGCCGGACAGCAGGGCGCTGATCGCGCGGTAGCGGTCGGCCTGGTCGGGCACCTCGCGGGTGAAGCACTTCACCGCGAACTTGCGGCCGGTGGTCGCGGAGGTGACGGTGAACACGCTGGCGAACGCGCCCGATATCGGGCGCGGCAGCCCGAGTCTCGTCAACGCCGGGCTGCCGCCGCGCAGTTCGGGGTCGGCGAAGCACAGCCCGGTGTTCTGCAACGCCTCGGCGTACGCGGCACCGGTGGGGTAGGCGCGCGGCCGCGGGCGGTCTACCGGCTGGGCGTCCACGCGGCCTCCGCGACGCTGAGGACCACCACGGCGACGTCGTCGTTGCGCAGGGCGCCGGCCGAGCGTTCGGCCGCGACCAGCGCCGCGAAGCGCTCGCCGTCGGCGTCCCGCGCGCACTCGTCCAGCAGGCGCAGCCGTTCGGCGGCCTCGTCCGGGGCCGCGCCCAGCAGCCACGCCGAGAACGCGTCGGTGGCCAGCACCAGACGGTCCTCCGGCCATGCCGCCCCGGCCGCGAACCGGGTGCGCTCGGCGACCAGTTCCGGATCGGCGGCACGGCTGCCGAACAGGTCGGGCGACGTGCCGAAGTCGTCCGCGGAGTCGACCGGGAAGGCCCCGACGACGCGGCCGTCCCGCACGTGGAACAGGCAGCTGTCGCCGAGCGCTGCGGCGTGCCAGCGGCGCGGTGCCGGGTCCGGGCTGTCGTCGTACGGCGCCGGCTCGTCGTCGAGGCACGGCGCTTCTACCCGTACTGCGAGCAGCGTCGCGAACGCGCCCTTGGCCAGGCCGGGTTCCTCGTACCAGCGCACCGGTCGGCCGCGCGCCGAGCGGTCGGCGACATAGGTGTCGACGTAGTCCCGCCAGGCGTCCGTGAGCCCCGCCGCGAACGCCGCGTACCGCGCACGGTCGGTCAGCAACTCGGGGTCGTGGTACGCCGCGAGCGCCGCGCCCGCGCTGACCTGGTGCGCCCAGGCCCGGGCGAGCAGGCTCTCGGAAGCGCCGTCGGCGACCGCGGCGACCAGCGGGCCGTCGGAGCCGAGATCCCCCAGGCCCGCTTCGTCCGCCCCGAGCACGCACAGCGCGTCCTCGCACTCCTCGGCGCTGCTGCCGTGCTTCGGGACCAGGAACGCCGCGGCCCGGTCGACGCCCGCGATCACCGCAGCTCGGTGGCGCGCGTGCCGATGTCCAGGAAGTCGACGATCGAGACGATGTCGGCGTTGTAGACGAACCCGCGCGTGGCGTCCGACATGCGGTACCCCTGCGTCGCCGCGTAGCTGCGCACGCCGCTCGGCAGCACGCTCGACATCGCGAACAACTGCCGCGCGTAGGCGTCGGGCAGGTCCGCGTCGGAGTCGGGGAACGTGGTCGGCGATCCGCCGGTGTCCGACACGTGGCTGTTGTAGAGCAGCGCCGTGCCGTCCGAGGACGCCCGCGCGGCCAACGCGGCCGCAGCGGCGCTCGGGTCGCCGTCGGTCGACTCGCCGTCGGTCAGGTTGAGCACGATCGGCGGGAATCCGTCCGGGTGTTGCTCGACCCAGCCGGCGACCAGGTTGTCGGCGTACGACAGCGCGCGCACCATCGGCGTGCCCCCGTTGGCGACCGGCTCCAGCCAGAGCGGGAACGTCACCGACGTCTCGACCAGCCCGCCCGCGCCGTCCGGGACCTTCTTGACGCGCTCGTCGATGCGCGCCGGATTGTCCGCGACCTCGCTGATCGGCACCAGGTCGCGGCCGGCCAGCGCGCCGCCGAACACCGAGCCGACCGAGGTGTGGCCGTAGCCGATCACCGCGATGTGGAAGTAGTCGCGGACGCCTTCCTCTTTCGCGCACTTGACCGACAGCTCGGTGAGCAGCCGGTTGATCGCGTCGGCGACCACGTCGGCCTTGCGCTGCTTCACCTCGCCGCCGATCGGGTCGACCATCGACGCGGACTGGTCGACGAGGAAGATGAAGCAGGTCGGATTGGTCCGGCTGATCTCCGCCGTGTAGACCATGAGTTCGGCCCTCCTGGTAGGGGACACCCGGGAGTCCTCACGAAGTTCTCCGCGTGCCCCCGCCAGGGGGATCGTAACCCGGCCGCACCGCCTCACACTTCCGTCTTTCGGCCGGTCCGCCGCTCGGCCCTGAGGATGATCAGGGGGAGCGTCGGGGCGGGATCAGAGGCCGGGGATGCGGCCGTTGCGGAACAGGTCGACGAAGATCGCGTGGTCCTCGCGGGTGCGCGCCGCGTAGCTGTGCGCGAACTCGACCACGTGCGCCACGAAGGCCTCTTCGTCCGGCTCGACGACCGCGCGGATCGCGTGCTCGGTCGAGAACGGCACCAGCGTCTGCCCGCTGCTGGCCTCGTCAGCGACCGCGTGCATGGTCGCGGTGGCGCGCGCGAGGTACTCGACCACGATGCGAATGTCACCGGGCTCGTTGAGCGCCGACCAGTCCAGGTCGTTCGCGTACGGCGAGACCTCGGCGACCAGTTGGCCGACACCGTCGATGTCGGTGTAGCCGAGCCACGGGTCGGCGTGCGCCTGGAGCGCGCGCTGCGAGATCACCGTGCGGTGGCCCTCGTGCTCGAAGTACGCCCGCACCGAGGGGTCGGTGACGTGCCGGCTCGCCGCCGGGGTCTGGCCCTGCTTCATGTACAGGATCACGTCGTTCTCGAGGGCCTCGGTGCTGCCCTCGATCAGCAGGTTGTACGACGGCAGGCCGGCGCTGCCGATGCCCACGCCGCGGCGTCCGACGACGTCCTTGACCTCGTAGGTGTCCGGGCGCGAGCGGGTCGTCTCGGGCATGGTCGCCAGGTAGCGGCCGAACGCCTCGAGGACCGTCTTGCGGGTGTCGTCGTCCAGCGGGAACGCGCCGCCGGACATCGCGAAGCGGCGGTCGTAGCCGTCGATGACGGTCTGCTCGTCGAGCAGCCCCACCCGGGTCTGGAGGCGGGCCTGGTGCAGCACGTCGAGCAGCGGCCCGGTCGCGGTGCTCAGCGTCAGCGCGGTCTGCGCGGAGGCCGGGTCGTCGGTGAGCATGAGGATCTGCGCGCGGTACGCGCGGGCGTAGTCGGCGACCAGTTCGCTGATCAGGTCGTCGCTGAGGGCCTTCGCGTAGCCGATGAGGGCGAGGCTGGCGGCGAAGCGCTGCACGTCCCACACGAAGGGCCCCACGTAGGCCTCGTCGAAGTCGTTGACGTTGAAGACCAGGCGGCCGTCGGCGTTGAGGTAGGTGCCGAAGTTCTCGGCGTGCAGGTCGCCGTGGATCCACACGCGCCCGGTGCGCTCGTCGACGAACGGGTTCGCCATGCCGTCGACGTCCGCGTAGTACAGGCAGGCGGTGCCGCGGTAGAACGCGAACGCCGACGCGGCCATCTTGCGGAACTTGACCCGGAACGCGGCCGGGTCGGAGGCGATCAGCTCGCCGAAGGCCGCGCCGAAGACCTCCAGGATCCGCTCGGCCCGCTCGTCCCGGCCTATCTGCTCGAACACCCCACCGACTCCTTCTGCGCTGTTCGCGCACACTGGCTGCCCCCGCCCGCTCCGCAGCATGCCAGGCGGCGGGGTAAAGGCGGGATGTGGGTGGGTGCTTTGGTGGCTTTGGTGATGGTTTCTGACAATGCGACAGCCGCCGCCCGGGGGGGAAGGGCGGCGGCTGTCACGGTCGGGTCAGCCGGCGGGCTTGACCGTGGTGGGGGCGGCGCCGTGGACAGGCGGGGCGGCGGCGCCCGAGCCTGCGGCGTCGGACTTCGAGCCCCAGGCCGGGGTCTGCGTGCCCGCGGAGCCGGACTTGTTCGTGACCGGCTTGGGGAGGGCGTCAGCGGCGGCGACGGTGTCCCACACCGGGGCCGTGACGATGGCCTTGAGCTGGTCGGTGGTCAGGACCGGGTTCGTGCGGACCTCGGCGCCCTTCTCGACCGCGCCGTTCGTCGCGTAGGCGTAGATGTTCGCGCCGTCCTTGCGGATGATGCCGGCGCTCCACTGCTTCGCGCCCCCGCCGGCCGGGCCCCGCTTGTCGTCTTCCGTCGTCTCGGAGGCAGGCCACTCGCGGTTCTGCTCCAGGCGGAGCGAGCCGTTCGGGGTGGTCTCGTTCGTGCACCAGATGCCCTCGGCGGCATGGAATGTCCAGCACTTGTTGTCATCGCTGGAGCCCATCGGCCCGGAGAACAGCATGTTCACCATGGTCGCGGGCTTGCCGTCGTGCGGGTCGACGAGCAGGTACACCCCGACCTGCGACCCGTTCTGGCCCGGGTTGGACAGGGACTGGACCTTGACGTCGTAGCCGGCCGGGAGCAGCGTCTTGAGCGTCTCCAGCGCCTTCTCCGCGGTCAGCGGCTGGTGCTGCTGCGGGGTCGCACCCGCCGACGGCGGCGCGCTGACGCTCGGCGGCGGGGCCGCCGGGCCCGCCTTGGCGCTGCCGCTGCCGAGGTCGCTCAGCGCGACCGTGCCCGCGCCGCCGATCGCGACGACGGCCAGTGCCGCCACCGTGACCTGCGCGCGCCGGACGGCGCGCATCCGGCGGCCGCGGGCGAGGCCGCCGCGCACGAGCTCGGCCGTCGGCGGCTGGAAGCCGGCCGTCGCGGCGTGCATGGCGTCCGCCAGCGTCGCCTCGGTGCCGTGGGGTTCGTGCCGTTCAGTACTCATCGGTTCACCGTCTCCTGGGTGCGTCCGGGATGGAGGTCGTGCGGGGCCGTACGGCGCCCCGCACGCGAGTGCTCGGGATCGTGGGCCCGCCGTACGGCCGTACCGGCGGTGTCGATCCGTGGGGCGGCCTGCCGCGGTCGCGTCACGCGGCTGCCAGGGCCTGGAGGTCGCCGCCCAGGATCGTGCGCATCTTCTCCAGCGCACGCAGCGAGCGGTTGCGTACCGCGCCCTGGGAGCAGCCCATCTGCCGTGCGGTCTGCTCGACGCTCATGTCCTCCCAGTACCGCAGCACCAGGACGGCGCGGTCCTTGGGCGGCAGTTGCGCCAATCCCTTGAGGAGGGTCATGCGCAGCGCCGGGTCCAGCTCGGGGCCCGCGCTGTCCGGGATGGTGCCGTACGCCTGCTCGCCGCTGCTGCGGCGCCGGCGCCACGACAGGTAGCTGCGAACCAGCACTGTGCGCGCGTACGCGTCCGGGTTGTCCGCGGACTTCACGCGGCGCCACGACCGGTACAGCTTGCCGAGTGTCGTCTGCACCAGGTCCTCCGCCAGGTGCCAGTCGCCGCTGAGCAGCCATGCGGTCCGGAACAGCTGTGCGCTGCGCGCCGTGGCGAATTCCAGGAATTCGTCCGGGTCTGTTGCCATCGCCCCCGCCCTAGTCGCGAGTGTCTCCGTGTGCTTCCATCCGTACCGACGCCGCGGGGCGGAACCCGTGTCACACGTTCGGAGCAGGAATTTTCGCTGTCTTCTGAACGGGTGCTTCACCGGGCCCGACGTACCCTGGTGTCGGTTTTGTGGTGTTAAGCGACTTTTGTCACGAGGTTGGGAGCGTCGGATGGCCGTGGGGACGCATGTCGATCGCGTCTGTACCGAGACACGCGGCTGGGTGAGCGAGGCGGTCCGCAAGGTCAACGCCGACGCCAACCGGTCGGCGGACACACACCTGCTGGTGTACCCGCTGCCGCCGGAGTGGGGCATCGACCTCTACCTCAAGGACGAGTCCACGCACCCGACGGGCAGCCTCAAGCACCGGCTCGCCCGCTCGCTGTTCCTGTACGGCCTGTGCAACGGGTGGATCCGGGAGGGCACCACCGTCATCGAGGCGTCGTCCGGCTCCACGGCGGTGTCCGAGGCCTACTTCGCGCGCATGCTCGGGCTGCCGTTCATCGCGGTGATGAGCAAGAGGACCAGCCCCGACAAGATCAAGCTCATCGAGTTCTACGGGGGCACCTGCCACCTGGTCGACGACCCGTCCACCGTGTACGACGTGTCGCGCAGGCTCGCCGCCGAGACCGGCGGCCACTACATGGACCAGTTCACGTACGCCGAGCGCGCGACCGACTGGCGCGGCAACAACAACATCGCCGAGTCGGTCTTCGAGCAGATGGCCATGGAGCGGCACCCGGTCCCGACGTGGATCGTCGTCGGCGCGGGCACCGGCGGCACCAGCGCGACCATCGGGCGCTACGTCCACTACCAGTGCCACGACACGCTGCTCGCGGTCGTCGACCCGGAGAACTCCGCGTTCTTCGAGGGCTGGACGCGCGACGACCCGGGCTTCACCGTCAGCGCCGCGTCGCGGGTCGAGGGGATCGGCCGGCCGCGGGTCGAGCCGAGCTTCGTGCCCGAGGTCGTCGAGCGCATGTTCAAGGTGCCGGACGCCGCGTCGATCGCGGCGATGCGCTACCTCCACCGGCTGACCGGCAACAAGGCGGGCGGCTCGACGGGCACCAACCTGTGGGGCGCGCTGCAACTGGTCGCCGAGATGCGCGCGACGGGGCGCACCGGGTCGGTCGTCACGCTGCTGTGCGACGGCGGGGAGCGCTACGCGCACTCCTACTACTCGGACGAGTGGCTGGCCGATCAGGGCCTGGACATCGCGCCGTTCACCGCGACCCTCGAGCACCTGCACGCGACGGGGGAGTGGCGCGACTCCTGACCGGGCGCCTCCACCGGCCTCCGGTGCCGGGAAAATCCCCTTACGGCACCGGAGTTCCGGTCGTCCGCGGGTGGCACTAGGCTCGTACGACATGACTTCGAACATCGCCTTCGACCGCCGCGAACAGCTCGAGAAGATCCAGAGCGGCCTGCTGCCGGGCGAGCAGGTGATAGCGGTCTACGACGCGATCGGCGCGGGGACGGGGTTCATCGGGCTGACCGACCGCCGCGTGATCATCCAGGACAACAGCTTCGTGGGGAAGAAGATCGCGATCACGTCGATCCCCTACGCGAAGATCAGCAGCGTCAGCATGGTGAGCAACAAGTCCTTCGCGGGCTCGTTCTTCTCGTCAGGCCAGATAGCGATCGGCGTCGGGACGCACACCTACCAGGTGGAGTTCCGCGGCGAGGAGAAGAGCAAGCACGTGCACAACGTGATCCTGCACTACATCTCGTCGTAGCACGGGTGTTCGGGCCGCGGGCCGGCCGACGGCGCCTTGATCCGTTCGGGCGGAATGTGCGCGGTGGCGGCCGCGTCGGGCCCGGCGTGCCGCACCATCGGGTTGGGATGGGCTCGACCGCGAGCCCTCGCCGGTCGTCCCGAACCCGTGGGGAGGCGTCGTGTCCGTCAAGCGGCCCGCTGTGTCCATCGCCGCCCTCGGCCGTGCCGGCGCGGCCGTCCTCACCGCCGCCGCGCTGTCGCTCGCGGCGCCCGCGGCGGGCGCGTACGCCGCGAACACCGCGCCGCCGGCCGCCGCCCCGATCGCGGTGCTGGACTCCACCGTCGAGGTGTCCGGGCAGGCCACCGTCAAGGCCGATCCGACCGTGGTGACTCTGAACCTCGGCATCGTCTCCTCCCGCGACACCCCGCGCGAGGCGTACGAGGTGGCCGCCGCCGCCACCCAGCGGGTGGTCGACGCGCTGCGTGGGGCGGGGGTCGCCGAGAAGGACGTCACGGCCGCCCAGATCACGGTGACCACGCGCTACATCCCCGGGCACTACCCGGACATCCTGGACTACCTGGCCGAGGGCTCGATCCGTGCGACGGTGCGGGACATGCCGTCCGCACCGCACGTGCTCGACGCGGCGGTCACCGCCGGGACCTTCAACATCAAGGTCGGCTCCATCACCTTCGACCTGGACGACAACCGCCCCGCCGTCGCCCAGGCGCGCGAACTCGCCTACCGCGACGCGCAGTCCAAGGCCGAGCAGTACGCCTCGCTGTCCGGCCGGATCCTCGGCAAGCCGGTCGCCATCACCGAGGTCTCGGCCCCCGCCCCGGGCCCGATCACCGGCCAGCCCGCCCCCACCCCGCCCCCGGGCGCCCCGCCCTTTCCGGTCAGCCCGGGCCCCTTCGAGGTCGCCGTGACCGTACGAGTGGTCTACGCCCTGTTCTGAGGCGGGCTCAGGCGTCCGCCCGGTCCGTGGTGGGGCGGGCGGCGATCAGGCGGGTGAGGAGGGTCGTCAGTTCGGCGCGGGCGTCGGGGGCCAGCGCGGCGAACCAGGCCGATTCGCGTTCCGCGTGCGCGGTGAACGCCTCGGCGACCGCGGCCTGCCCGCGCGCGGTCAGGGCGACGAAGACGGCGCGCTTGTCCTCGGGGGTGCGGCGGCGCTCGACGAGGCCGTCGCGTTCGAGGGTGTTGACCGCGTTGGTGAGTGCCGAACGCGACATCACGGAGAGTTCCGCGAGTCGTCCCGGCTGGGTGGGGCCGAGCACCCACAGCTTGAACATGACCCGGAACCCCGGCACCGTCCAGCCGCGCGGGCGGTGCACGGACGACTCCAGGTCGGTCAGCAGCATGTACGCGAAGTGCAGCAGCAGATACCCGAGTTCGAACTGGTCCGGGTCGGCGTCGGGGGCCAGCTCGGGCATCCGGGCGCGGGCGTGGGCGGCGTACCGCAGGTCGGGCGGCAGGTCGGGGGCGGCGGGCCGCGTCGCCCGGTCTTCGTTCTCGTGCACGGGGTCCATCCTGCCAACGGGTCTTGCGCGGATCCGTTCCCGCACGCACTATGGGGCGAAATTGTTATGGCCAAAACAAAACTGCTCAGGGAGGCACCGTGCGCGTCGTCGTCGCCGGAGGAGGGATCGGCGGGCTCACCGCCGCGTTGTCGCTGCACGCCGCGGGGATCACGGACGTCACCGTCCTGGAGGCCGCGCCGGAGATCCGGCCGCTCGGGGTCGGGATCAACCTGCTTCCGCACTCCGTGCGCGAGCTGACCGAGCTGGGCCTCGCCGACCGGCTGGCCGAGCTCGGCGTGCGCACCGGCGAGCTGGCCTACTTCAGCCGCCACGGGCAGGGCATCTGGTCCGAGCCGCGCGGTGTCGCGGCCGGGTACCGCTGGCCGCAGTTCTCCGTGCACCGGGGCCGGCTGCAGATGATGCTGCTCGACGCCGTCCGCGAGCGGCTCGGCGAGGCCGCGGTCCGCACCGGCGCGGCCGTCGAGTCGTACGAGGACACCGCCACCGGCGCGCGCGTCCGCCTCGCCGACGGCGGGCACGTCGACGCCGACCTGCTCATCGCCGCGGACGGCATACGCTCCGCGATACGCCGGCAGCTGTTCCCGTCCGAGGGCCCGCCGCCGTGGAACGGCCTCGTGCTGTGGCGCGGCACCACGCGGGTCCAGGCCCCGGCGTTCCTCGGCGGCCGCACGATGATCATGGCCGGCGACGGCACCGAGAAGTTCGTCGCCTACCCGCTCACCGACACCCCCGACGAGGCCGGCACCGTCCTGCTCAACTGGATCGCCGAGCGCCCGCTCGAGACCCCGCCGCCCGCGCCCGGCGACTGGAACCGGCCCGCCGACCCCGCCGAGATCCTGCGCCACTTCGGCGACTGGGCGTTCGACTGGCTCGACATCCCCGGCGTCATCGCCGCCGCCGACGCGGTCTTCGAGTACCCGATGGTCGACCGCGACCCGCTGCCCCAGTGGACGTACGGCCGGGTCACGCTGCTCGGCGACGCCGCGCACGCGATGTACCCCATCGGCTCGAACGGCGCCTCGCAGGCGATCCTCGACGCCCGCGTCCTCGCGCACGCCCTCGCGACGCACGCCTCGATCGAGGACGCGCTCGCCGCCTACGAGGCCGACCGCCGCCCGGCGACCACCGCCATCCAGACGGCGAACCGCGGCCTCGGCCCCGAGGTCGTCATGCGCACGGTCCACGAGCGCGCGCCGGAGGGCTTCACCGACATCGACGAGGTCCTCTCGCTCGCCGAGCGCGAGGAGGTCGCCGCGGCGTACAAGCGCACCGCCGGCTTCGACCCGGAGACCCTCAACACCCGCGCCTCGTACGACGCGACCTGGCCCGGCGCGCAGTCCGCCGGATCCGCCGCGTCCGCCGACGCCGCCCAGGGCGGTGCCGCGTGACCGACTACACGCCGCCCACCCCCGGCATCGAGCCGCTCGCCCGCTTCCGCGTCGAGGTCGGCCCGATCCTCGACCTCGGCCGCACCCCGTGGGGCAACCGCCGCGTGATCCCCATCACCGGCGGCTCCTTCGAGGGCCCCCGCCTGACCGGCGAGATCCTCCCCGGCGGCGGCGACTGGCAGGTCGTCCACGCCGACGGCACCGCCGACATCGACACCCGCTACACGCTGTGCACCACCGACGGCGCCCGGATCCACCTGACCACCACGGGCCTGCGCCACGGCGCCCCCGACGTCATGGCCGCCCTCGGCCGCGGCGAACCGGTCGACCCGCGGCTGTACTACTTCCGCCTGGTCCTGCGCTTCGAGACCGGCGACGAGCGGTACACGTGGCTCAACCGCACCATCGGCGTCGCCTCCGGCATGCGCGCCGACAACCGCGTGGAATACGACGCGTACACGCTGAGCTGACTTAAACGCCGCATGCGCGGCACCGCTCCTGCGCCCGGTCCGGCAACCGGCGTGCAGGCGAGCCCGCTCCGTGACCGTCCCGGGTACCGGAGCGGGCTACATGCGTTGCCGCAGATGTACACCGCTGACCCGCGCATCCACGCGGGTGTGTTCGATCGTTACGGGCGCGGCGGCCGCCCGGTCCACCGCCGGTGCGCGGTGCGGTGCCCACGTTTCCGTCGCCTGGGCGCATCGGTGTCAGGCGGCGGCCCCGGCAGTCCCGGCGGCGCCGGCCGGGGCTCCCACGTCACGCCCTGGCGGGCGAGGGAGTCCAGATACGCGACCAGCACATGATCGGGTTTGCGGATGCGGTCCCGTTCGTCCTCGGGCAGCGGGCCGAGCACGTCCACGAGCTCGAGCTTGCGCGAGACGTGGACCATCTGGCTCTGGTAGACGCGGCATTCGGGGCACCAGAAGAATCCGATGCACCGCTCGTAGCTCGCGGACTCCGGCGGGTGGAAGCGGTACTGGTACGTCCGGATCGGCGTCGCGCAGTCGGCGCACACATACCGGTCGCCGTCACGGACGGTCCGCCACTGGTGGTCGGGCAGCCATGCCGGGCGACCGTGCTCTTCTCTTCACATCGTCATGGGCCGGAGTCTCGCACGAGGGACGGCACTTCGTCCCGCCGTTAACCGCCCCACGCGGCCTACCCGCTCTGCAGGATGCGCTCGATCGTCACCGGGTCGGCGCTGGTCGGGACCGGCGGCGGCAAGGGTTCCTCGTCCGCCGGTTCGTCGTCGGCCGGTTGCGGGTGCCAGCCGACCATGAACAGCGCGACGACCGTGCAGACCGTCAGGCCCACGACCAGCGGGGCCAGCAGGTGCGGCGAGTCGGCGCCCTTCAGCGTGTCGGTCGGGCCGTGCAGGTGGACGGAGACCGCGGTCATCGCCGTGTAGTGCATGCCGCCGACGGCGACGCCCATCGCGAGCGCGGCGCCCAGGATCGCGCCCGGGCTGCGGACGTTCAGGGCCGCGTAGAGCGCGATGGTGGCGGCGACCATGGCCACGCCCACCGAGACGACCACGGTCCCGGCGTCGTACGACGTGCTGCCGCGCATGCGCATGGCCGCCATGCCCACGTAATGCATCGTGGCGATGCCGCAGCCGGTCACCGCGCCGCCGACGGCCAGCAGCGCGGGCCGGTTCACGTCGCGCGCCGCGACGCTGAGCCCCACGCCGACGACGCCGATCGCGAGGACGAGGCTGGTGAGCGTGAGCGTGACGTCGTACCGGATCGGCGTGCCCTCGACCGAGAAGCCCAGCATCGCGACGAAGTGCGTCGCCCAGATGCCGGTGCCGCCGATCGCGAACGCGCCCAGGGCGAACCAGCGTCTGCGCGCCCAGCCGTGCGCGCCGTGGGCGCGCGTGGTGCACACGAGGCCGAGCACCGAGCCGACACAGGCGACGAGGTAGGCGGCGACGGGAGTGACAGGGCCTGCGGAGAACTGGTCGATGTGACCCACGGATTGGCGAGCTCTTTCTGCCGGTGGTGATCGCGGTCGTCGGCGGGGACGCGGCGCGGGCCCGTCCCGGTTTCGCGAAAAGGCGATGCGAGCCGACGGAAAGCCGCTCAGGCGACCTTGCGCACCTGGTCGCGGTCGTCGAACGGCTCGGGTACCGGCGACCGCCGGACCACCAGCACCGCGGCGTCGTCCTCGAGCCGGCCGCCGGTGTGGATGGTCACGTCGGTGATGAGCTCGTGCGCGAGCCGCTGCGACCCGTAGTGCGCCCAGCGGGCCAGGCGTTCGCCGAACGGGTAGAAGCGGCCCGCCTGGTCGCGGGCCTCGGTCACGCCGTCGGTGACCACGACGAGGACGTCGCCGGGCACATAGCTGACCCGGTACTCGGCGTACTCCAAGTCGTCGTACAGCCCGGCGGTGCCCAGCGGCGGCGCGCTGATGGGCAGTTCGAGCTCGACGGCCCGCCCGGCCCGCAGATGGACGGGCGGGGTGTGCCCGCACGACAGCATGCGCAGGTGGTTCGGCTCGTCGAAGGCGAACAGCACGGCGGTGGCGAAGCGTTCGTCGGCGGGCCCGGCGCGTTCCTCGTCCAGCTGCGCGATGCGTTCCTCCAGGCGGGCGGCGAGGCCGGGCAGGCTGGGCTCGTAGTGCGCGGCCTCGCGGAAGCACGCCATGAGGGTGGCGGCGGTGGCGATGGCGCCGACGCCCTTGCCGCGCACGTCTCCCATGAGCACGCGCATGCCGTGCCGGGAGCGGACGACCGCGAACATGTCGCCGCCGACCTTGGTGTCGACGTCGGCGGGCAGATACAGCGCCGACACCTCGTAGCCGGGCAGGTCCGCCGGTATCGGCTCCAGGACGGTGCGCTGGAGGATGAGCGTCGCCGAACGCGCCTTGCCCAGTTGGACGGTGTGCCGGACACGTGTCGCCGAGGCCCACACGCCGACGACGCACAGCCCCGCGACCACGCTGAGGTGGATCACCCGCGAGCCGGACCCGGTGTCGTTGTGATGCAGTGTCAGCACCCCGGCCGCGACCATGGTCGCGCCCGCCAGGCGGGCGGTCGCCCACGGCGGGAGCAGCGCCGCGAACGCGGGCGGGATCATGCCGAGCGCGACCGCACCGGGTATCTCACGCCCGAAGTACAGGTCGCACACCATCAGGCACAGCAGGATGCCGTACGCGGCCGCGCTGACCCGCAGTTGCGGCGCCTTGCGGCGGTACCAGTCGCCCCATGTGGACCCGCCCCGCAGCCAGGGCGGGGGCGGTGACGCGTCGGGCGAGGCGTCGGCGAGGTCGCCGGCGTACGGGCCGGCCGCGTACGTCGACCGGTCGGCCGGCGGTGCATCGTCGTCGGTGCACAGGTTGAGTCCTTGCCGCGTCACGGGCGCCAGCCTATGCGGTGGACCTCGGACGGTGATCAACGCCCGGGGCGTTGCGGTCGTCGTGCCCGGACGCGGTCCCCGGGGCCGGGTCCGACGCCGGGTCAGGGCCGGTGTCGGCGGGCGGGGCCATCGTCGCGGCGGCGTCGCTGTCGCGCGTGAACAGCGCGAACACCACGCCCACCGCCGCCATCGCGGCGGCCGCCGCGAACGCCCAGTGGTACGCCGTGTAGTTCGGCCGCGCCGCGGCTCCGGTGCCGGTGAAGATCCCCACGCCGGCAAGCACGCTCCCGAGCACGGCGACGCCGACGGCCGCGCCGAGTTGCCGCTGCACGTTGAACAGCGTGGTCGCGTTGCCCATGCGGGGCATCGGCACGGTCGCGAACGCGGCGGTCTGGCTCGGCATGAACACGTTCGCCAGGAACAGCCCGGTGACGAACAGGTCGGCGCGCACCCACCACAGGCTGGTGTCCGGGCCGACGAACCCGAGCAGCGCGATCATCAGCGACACCCCGGCCAGTCCCGCCGCGGTCAGCCGGCGCGGCCCGACCTTCGGGTAGTAGCGGGCCACGAGTTGCGTCGCGAGCACGATGCCGACCGCCGTGGGGAACGTGGTCAGGCCGCTGTCGGTGGCCTCCAGCCCGCGAGCCCGCTGGATCATGATCGGCAGCACGAACACCGTGCCCAGGAAGCCCGCGGACGCCGTGACCGTCACCATCGTGCTGGTGAGGAACAGCCGGTCGCGCAGCAGCCGCAGGTCGAGCATCGGCTGGTCGTTGCGCGACTCGACCACCACCAGGAGGACGAGCAGCAGCACGCCGCCCGTCGCGGTGCCGAGGATGACCGGCGAGGTCCAGCCCCGCTGCGCGCCCTCGGTCAGCGCGTACAGCGTCGCCGCCAACCCCAGGCCCGCGCACGCGAACCCCGGCAGGTCGAAGGGCCCGGTGTCCGGCTCGCGCCGCTCGTCCAGGTACAGCGCCCCGAACACGAGCGCCGCGACGCCGACCGGCACGTTCATGTAGAAGACCCAGTGCCACGAGGCGTGGTCGACCATCAGGCCGCCGACGATGGGCCCGAGCGACGGCGCGAGCGCGGTCGGGATGATCAGGACCCGCGACGCGCGCATGCGCTCGGCGGGCGGATACGTGCGCATCATCATCGCCATGCCGACCGGCGTCAGCAGCCCGCCGCCGATGCCCTGGAGCACCCGGAAGCCGACGAGCTGCGGCAGGTCCTGCGCGAGCCCGCACAGCGCGGACGCGGCCGTGAAGACGGCCAGCGCGAAGAGGAACACGCGCTTCACGCCGAACCGGTCGCCGAGCCAGCCGGCCGCCGAGATGAACACCGCGAGCGAGACCAGGAACCCGACGTTGACGCCCGCGACCGAGGACGGCGCCTCGTGGTAGTCGGACGCGATCGAGGGCAGGGCGACGTTGACGATCGTCGAGTCCAGGACGGTCATGAACATCGCGACGACGAACACGATGCTGACCACGGCCTTCTGACTCGGCCTGGGGACGGGCATGGCGGTTCCCTGCTGCTCCGTGGGGCGCCCGGGCGGTGCCCCGGGCGGTGCGAGAACAGGTTTTATCGCAGGTTCGCGCGGAAGTCTGCCCCCATCGGGCCGTCAGGCCGTGCCGCGTACCGGCAGCCCCGCCTTGCGGTAGACGTCGTCGATCAGCCGCATCGTCTCCACCGCGTCCTCGGCCGGGGTCAGCGGCTCCACACCGCGCAGCACCGCGTCCGCGAACGCCTGCAGCTGGTACTGGTACGTCGGCGTGCGCGCGGCCTGCCCGAGGTGCTCGCGCCGCTTGCGGCCGTCGACCGTGACGGTGAACGTGTGCCGGAAGTGCGGCGCGACGTAGTTCATCACCGCCATCTCGCCGCGCTCGCCGACCACCTTGGCGCTGATGCCCAGCACGTGCCGCGACAGCATCGAGGACCGCATGGTCGCGGTGGCGCCGCCCGGCAGCGCGAAGTGCGCCTCCATCGCGCGGTCGACGCGCGGGTCCCGCTTGAGGACGGTGGCGCGCGCCGAGCGCACCTCTATGCGGGCGTCCGGCGCGGTCTCGTCGGGCGCGGGCGCCAGGTACCGGACGGCGTTGACGGCGTAGCAGCCGGCGTCCATGAGGGAGCCGCCCGCGAGCGCGAAGTTGTAGCGGATGTCGCCCATCATGGGCAGGGGGAAGCACATCGTCGTCGAGATGTGCCGGACCGCGCCGATCTCCTCCTCGTCGAGGATTTCGCGCATGCGCCTGGCCAGTGGGTGGTAGCGCCAGTGAAAAGCCTCCATGCAGACCAGCCCGGTGCGCTTGGCGGCCTCGGCCACCTCGCGCGCCTCCGCCTCGTTGGCGGTCATCGGCTTCTCGCACAGCACGTGCTTGCCGGCCTCCAGCGCGCGCACCGCCCACTCGGCGTGCAGGCCGTTGGGGAGCGGTATGTAGACGGCGTCGAGGTCGGGGTCGGCGAGCAGCTCGGCGTAGTCGCGGTGCACGGTGCGGATGCCCTGGCGACGGGCGAAGGCCTCGGCCTTCTCGGGGTCGCGCGCGGCCACGGCGGCCACCGTGACCTCGGGGACGAGGCGCGCCGGCTTGGTCAGCGCGTTCGGCGCTATGCGCGCCGCGCCGAGCACACCGATGCGGATCCGTTCCATGTCAGCCCCCAGGTCGTGTGGCGCGTTGCGCGCATCGTAGGGCGCGGTACCTGGGGCGGGAAGGCAATGTCGGCCGCTTCCGGAGGCGTAGAGTAGAGTTCTCTCGACATCGAGATACCTGTAGGAGACGTCGTGTCCGCGAACAGCTTCGACGCCCGCACCACGCTGAACGTAGGTGACGAGTCGTACGAGATCTTCAAGCTGGACAAGGTGGAGGGCAGCGCCCGCCTTCCGTACAGCCTGAAGATCCTCCTGGAGAACCTCCTGCGTACGGAGGACGGCGCGAACATCACCGCCGACCACATCCGGGCGCTCGGCGGCTGGGACCCGTCCGCGGAGCCCAGCGAGGAGATCCAGTTCACCCCCGCCCGGGTGATCATGCAGGACTTCACCGGCGTTCCGTGCGTCGTCGACCTCGCCACCATGCGCGAGGCCGTCAAGGAGCTGGGCGGCGACCCGGCCAAGATCAACCCGCTCGCGCCCGCCGAGATGGTCATCGACCACTCGGTCATCGCGGACGTCTTCGGCCGCCCCGACGCGTTCGAGATCAACACCGACATCGAGTACGGCCGCAACAAGGAGCGCTACCAGTTCCTGCGCTGGGGCCAGACCGCGTTCAACGAGTTCGCCGTCGTGCCGCCCGGCACCGGCATCGTGCACCAGGTCAACATCGAGCGCCTCGCCCGCACGGTCATGGTCCGCAACGGCCAGGCCTACCCGGACACCTGCGTCGGCACCGACTCGCACACCACGATGGTCAACGGCCTCGGCGTGCTCGGCTGGGGCGTCGGCGGCATCGAGGCCGAGGCCGCGATGCTCGGCCAGCCCGTCTCGATGCTCATCCCGCGCGTCGTCGGCTTCAAGCTGACCGGCAAGCTGCAGCCCGGCGTCACCGCCACCGACCTCGTGCTCACGATCACCGACATGCTGCGCAAGCACGGCGTGGTCGGCAAGTTCGTCGAGTTCTACGGTGACGGCGTCGGCGCGGTGCCGCTGGCCAACCGCGCCACGCTCGGCAACATGTCGCCGGAGTTCGGCTCGACCTGCGCGATCTTCCCGATCGACGGCGAGACGATCAACTACCTGCGCCTGACCGGTCGTCCCGAGCAGCAGCTCGCGCTCGTCGAGGCGTACGCCAAGGAGCAGGGCCTGTGGCACGACCCGTCGCGTGAGGCCGAGTACTCCGAGTACCTCGAGCTCGACGTCGCCACGGTCGTCCCGTCCATCTCCGGCCCGAAGCGCCCGCAGGACCGCGTCGTGCTGTCCGAGGCCAAGGCCAAGTTCCGCGCCGCGCTGCCGGACTACGTCGCCGAGGCCGACGAGGCGGGCAAGGAGTCCTTCCCGGCCTCCGACGCGCCGGCCAACGGCGTGCGGCCGTCCAAGCCGACGTCGGTGACCGCCCCCGACGGGACGTCGTACGAGATCGACCACGGCGCCGTCGTGATCGCCTCGATCACCTCGTGCACCAACACCTCGAACCCGTCGGTCATGCTCGGCGCGGCGCTGCTGGCGAAGAAGGCCGTCGAGCGCGGCCTGTCCGTCAAGCCGTGGGTCAAGACCACGCTGGCGCCCGGGTCCAAGGTCGTCATGGACTACTACGAGAAGGCCGGCCTGCTCCCGTACATGGAGAAGCTGGGCTTCAACCTGGTCGGCTACGGCTGCGTGACCTGCATCGGCAACTCGGGCCCGCTGCCCGAGGAGGTCTCCGCCGCGATCAACGCGCACGACCTGGCCGCGGTGTCGGTGCTGTCCGGCAACCGCAACTTCGAGGGCCGGATCAACCCGGACGTCAAGATGAACTACCTGGCGTCGCCGCCGCTGGTCGTCGCGTACGCGATCGCCGGCTCGATGGACCTCGACATCACCACCGAGCCGCTCGGCGTCGACGCCGACGGCAAGGCCGTGTACCTCGCGGACATCTGGCCGTCCGACCAGGAGGTCGCGGACACGGTGGCGTCCTCGATCGACCAGGACATGTTCACCACCTCCTACGCCGACGTGTTCGCGGGCGACCACCGCTGGCAGTCGCTGGAGGTGCCGACGGGCGACACCTTCGAGTGGGACCCGCAGTCGACGTACGTGCGCAAGCCCACGTACTTCGAGGGCATGAAGATGGAGCTGACCCCGGTCACCGACATCTCCGGCGCCCGCGTGCTGGCCAAGCTGGGCGACTCGGTCACCACCGACCACATCTCCCCGGCCGGCAACATCAAGGCCGACAGCCCGGCGGGCACGTACCTCGCGGACCACGGCGTGGAGCGCAAGGACTTCAACTCGTACGGCTCGCGCCGCGGCAACCACGAGGTGATGATCCGCGGCACGTTCGCGAACATCCGCCTGCGCAACCAGATCGCGCCGGGCACCGAGGGCGGCTTCACGCGTGACTTCACGCAGGCCGACGGCCCCGTGTCGACGATCTACGACGCGTCGGTCAACTACCAGGCCGCGGGCGTCCCGCTGGTCGTGCTCGCGGGCAAGGAGTACGGCTCGGGCTCGTCGCGCGACTGGGCGGCCAAGGGCACCTCGCTGCTGGGCGTCAAGGCCGTGATCGCCGAGTCGTACGAGCGCATCCACCGCTCGAACCTGATCGGCATGGGCGTCGTCCCGCTGCAGTTCCCGGCCGGCCACACCGCCGACTCGCTGGGCCTGACCGGCACCGAGACCTTCTCGATCACCGGCGTCACCGAGCTCAACGAGGGCCGCACCCCCAAGACGGTGAAGGTCTCCACCGACACCGGCGTGGAGTTCGACGCGGTCGTCCGCATCGACACCCCCGGCGAGGCGGACTACTACCGCAACGGCGGCATCATGCAGTACGTGCTCCGCTCGCTCGTCGGCAAGTGAGCTGACGCGCAATAACGGACAGTTCGCGAGGCCGGCCCCGGACGGGGCCGGCCTCGCGGCGTTCGCGGGCGGTGGTCTCTCAGAGCAGCAGCGGGTCGCGGAAGTAGTAGACGACAGTGACGCCGAAGCCCGGCGTGTACTGGTACACGAGCGTGACCGCCTCGGCCGAGTCGGGCGCGAGGCAGGTCGTGTAGGTGTACTCGATCATCGGCTCTCGCCAGCCGGGGATCTCGTCGCCGATGCGCGGGTCCTGGCGGATCCTGTCCAGGGCGGCCGCCGCGACCGCCTGTTCACCGGGGGACAGCTGGGCAAACGAATGCTTGGCGGGTTCCGACTCCTCTAACGGGACGGTCACTCGGTCCACCCCGGGGGCCGGGCGCTTTCCAGCGCGGCCATGATCTCCGGGGAGTCGCGGATCAGGAGCCGATGCCGATAGGCGGTCACGACCCGCGCGACCTCGCCCAGATCGCCGACCGGCGATGCCTCTACGGCCGCGCTGAGGTCCCGGTCAAACCGTTCGCGGTCACCCGGAAAGCCGTAGCGGCCGAGCGCTCTGCGGAGGTCGGCGATGGTGCGCACTTCGGGCAGCCGCGGGTCGGTGTGATGCGGCTCGTCGTGTGCAGTGCTCATAGCCTCAGACTACGAACTTTCGGACGTCGAGGGCATGCCTTCGGCAGGGATCGTCCGAACGGGTGGTCGGGTCAGAGGCGCGGGTTCCAGCGCTTGCCGATCAGTGCCTCCTCGACCAGGGTGACCTCGCGTTCGAGGGCGGCGGCGCGGGCGCCCTCGTACTCGTAGGCGCGGAGCAGCGCCTCGATCGTGTTGACGTCCTCGCGGTCGCGCAGGTCGAGGCGGGCGGTGCTGTAGCCGTAGCGGGCCGCCTGGAGGGCCGCGGTGACGTGCTGGCGGGCCATGCGGGCGAGCAGCGGGGGATGGCGGCGCAGCACCTCGTGGCGCCGGTAGCCGGGCGGGACGAGCTCGTAGAGCCACCGGACGGCGGTCTCCTCCCAGCCGTCGACGCCGGGCGGGCGCACACCGCGCGGCCAGCCGGGCGGGGCGACGCCGTCCTGCCCCGTACGGCCGCCTCCGTCGGCCGGATGGGCGCCGTCCACGCCCGCGGCACGCTCGAAGCGCCCCGGGCGCTCCCATGCCGGGCGGGGTGTCGGGTCGGCCCTATCGCTCATATGTTCGAGTATGCCTCTCCGGCGATCGATCATGCACTGTTGATCTTGGTCTGGGGCGCGTCGCGGATTCCAGGCAAAGACTCCGCTAAAAGAGTGCAATTAGTGCTATTTATCACTCTTTCCCTCGCGGCCGGGAACCCGCCTCACCTGAACCTCTGCGTCCGCAGCCCCCAGGGAGGCCTCCGTGAAGACGGTGCTTCGATCCCGCGGCCTTGCCCGCCGCACCGCGGCGCTCGGCGCCGCGACCGTCCTCGTGCTCGGCGCCGCCGCGTGCGGCAGCGCGAAGGAGTCGTCCGGCGGTGGCGGGGCGAGCTCCGGGGCCAGCGGCGGTACCGGCGTCACCGTCGACAAGGGGTTCAAGGTCGGCCTGCTGCTGCCCGAGAACAAGACGGCCCGCTACGAGAAGTTCGACAAGCCGTTCTTCGAGCAGAAGATGCGCACGCTGTGCCCCAAGTGCGAGGTGCAGTACGCCAACGCGCAGCAGCAGGCCAGCACCCAGCAGCAGCAGGCCGAGGCCATGCTCACCAACGGCGTCAACGTCCTGGTGCTGGACGCCGTCGACACCAAGGCGGCCGCGGCCATCGTCGACTCGGCCAAGGCCAAGGGCGTCCCGGTCATCGCGTACGACCGCCTCGCCCAGGGACCGATCAACGGCTACGTGTCGTTCGACAACACGACCGTCGGCAAGATCCAGGGCACCTCGCTCCTCGAGGGCCTCAAGAAGGGCGGCGACCCCAAGCGCGGCTCGATCATCATGATCAACGGCTCGCCGACCGACCCCAACGCCGGCGAGTTCAAGAGCGGTGCGCACTCCGTGCTCGACAACCAGGTGGTCATCGGCCGTGAGTACGACACCCCGGACTGGTCGAACGACAAGGCGCAGAGCGAGACCGAGCAGGCCATCACCGCGCTCGGCGGCCCCGGCAAGGTGATCGGCGCCTACTCGGCCAACGACGGCATGGCGGGCGGTGTGATCGCGGCGCTCAAGGCGGCGAACTTCAACCCCGTGCCGCCGGTCACCGGGCAGGACGCCGAGCTCGCCGCGATCCAGCGGATCCTCACCGGCGACCAGTACATGACGGTGTTCAAGCCGTACCAGCCCGAGGCCGACACCGCGGCCGACATGGCGGTCGCGGCGGCCACCGGCAAGAAGTTCTCCGGCGACCTCACGACGAAGAACAACGGCACGCTCGACGTCAGCGCGATCATCCTCAACCCGCAGCCGGTCACCAAGTCCAACGTCAAGGACACCGTGGCGAAGCCGCCGTACTACTCGGTCGCGGAGATCTGCACGCCCGACTACGCCGCGGCGTGCAAGGCCGCGGGGCTGACCTGAGGGGGCTGAGCGGCATGGCGGACACGGCCGACTCCTCGGGCACCCCCGTTCTGGCGCTGAGCGGCGTCTCCAAGCGCTTCGGCGCCGTCCAGGCGCTCTCCGAGGTCGACCTGGACGTCCGCGCGGGCGAGGTGGTCGCGCTGGTCGGCGACAACGGCGCGGGCAAGTCGACCCTGATCAAGGTGATCGCGGGCGTCGGCCCGCCGGACAGCGGCACGCTCACGTGGGAGGGGCGCCCGGTCGCCGTCGCCAAGCCGCACGACGCGCAGGCGCTCGGCATCGCGACCGTCTACCAGGACCTCGCGCTGTGCGAGAACCTCGACGTGGTCGCCAACCTCTTCCTCGGCCGCGAGCTGATGCGCGGCATCGCGCTGGACGAGGTGGGCATGGAGAAGCAGGCCACCGAGCTGCTGACCACGCTGTCGGTGAAGATCCCCAGCGTCCGGATCCCGGTCGCGTCGCTGTCCGGCGGCCAGCGGCAGACCGTCGCGATCTCGCGGTCGCTGCTCGGCGACCCCAAGGTCGTGCTGCTGGACGAGCCGACCGCGGCGCTCGGCGTCGAGCAGACCGCGCAGGTCCTGGACCTGATCGAACGGCTGCGGGACCGGGGCCTGGGGGTGATCGTCATCAGCCACAACCTCGACGACGTGTTCGCCGTCGCCGACCGGATCGCGGTGCTGCGGCTCGGCCGCAACAACGGCGTGTTCGACCGGCGGACCGTGTCGCGCGAGGACCTGCTCGCGGCGATCACCGGCGCCATCGACAACGTGGTGACGCGGCGGCAGGCCCGCAAGAGCGGCGAGGACAGGGGTGACCAGTCATGACCGATCAGCCCCCTGGTGGCGGCAGCGGCGGCGTCGACCCCGAGCGCCCCCTCGACGTCCCCGAGCCCCCGGTCACCCCCGGCGGCCCGGAGCAGCCCGAGCCGAGCGGCAGCGTCGTCCCGCCGTCCGCCGCGGTGTCCCAGGTCGACCCGCGGCTGGTGATGCGCCAGCAGGGCTTCGGCGGCTACCTGTCGGAGTTCAAACGGCGTGTGCGCGGCGGCGAACTCGGCTCGCTGCCGGTCATCTTCGGCCTCATCGTGATCTGGATCGTGTTCTGGTCGCTCAACGACCGGTTCCTGTCCGCGCAGAACCTGTCGAACCTGTCGGTCCAGATCGCCTCGACCGGCCTCATCTCGGTCGGCATCGTCTTCGTCCTGCTGCTCGGCGAGATCGACCTGTCCATCGGCTCGGTCAGCGGCCTGGCCGCCGCACTGCTCGCCGTCCTCAACATCAACCACGGCTGGGGCGACCTCGCCTCGATCTTCGCCGCGATGGGCGTGGGCCTCGGGATCGGCCTCATCCAGGGCTTCTTCTTCGCCAAGGTCGGCGTCCCCGCCTTCGTCGTCACCCTCGCCGGCCTCATCGGCTGGCTGGGCCTCCAGCTGTACGTCCTCGGCGACCAGGGCACCATCAACCTGCGCTACGGCGGCACCATCCACAAGCTGACCAGCTACTACTTCGACCAGGTGATCGTCGGTTACGTGATCGCCGCCGTGCTGGTCGGGCTGTACGCCGTCAGCCGCTACCTCGAGTACCGGCGCCGCCGGGACGCGGGCCTCGCCGTCGTCCCCGTCCAGGACCTCGCGCTGCGCACCGGCCTCCTCGCGGTCATCGCCTTCGTCGTCGCCTACGTGCTCAACCAGTGGAAGGGCACGCCGCTCGCGCTGCTGATCTTCCTCGGCTTCGTGATCGTCGGCGACATCGTGCTGCGCCGCACCCGCTACGGCCGGCAGATCTACGCGGTCGGCGGCGGCATCGAGGCGGCCCGCCGCGCCGGCGTCAACGTGTCGTTCATCCGGATCTCGGTCTTCATGATCTGCTCGATGATGGCCGCGCTCGGCGGCGTGTTCGCGGCCTCGCGCATCGTGTCCGCGGGCCAGAGCACCGGCAGCGGCGACGTGCTGACCAACGCCATCGCCGCCGCGGTCATCGGCGGCACCAGCCTGTTCGGCGGCCGCGGATCCACGTACTCGGCACTGCTCGGCATGCTGGTCATCGGCTCGATCTCCTCGGGCATGGACCTGCAATCCGTGAACTCGTCCGTCAAACTGATGATCACCGGTGCGGTATTGCTCGCCGCGGTGGTCCTCGACTCCGTGTCGCGGCGCAGCCAGAAGGCGAGCGGCCGCGCCTGACACCCGGCGCGTTCGCCCCGCGCCCGGGTCGCCGGGCGCGGGTGACTACGCGTAAAGCGGGGATAAGGGCGAAGGCGAACCGGGAGCACCCTGTCCCGCGTCTAGACTCGATAAGCGCGTTTCCCGCCTCGGGGACGGGCGAGAACCGCGAAAGACCGATTGAGGAGGTACGGGTGGGCCTGCTGGAGAGCATTCGAGGACCCCGTGATCTCAAGGCACTCTCCCCGGAGCAGCTCACCGTGCTCGCCGGCGAGATCCGCGAATTCCTGGTGGACTCCGTCTCTCGCACAGGCGGTCACCTGGGACCCAACCTGGGGGTCGTCGAGCTGACCCTCGCCCTCCACCGGGTCTTCGACTCGCCGCGCGACAAGATCCTGTGGGACACCGGGCACCAGTCGTACGTCCACAAGATCGTCACCGGCCGGCACGACTTCTCCAAGCTCCGCCAGGAGGGCGGCGTCTCGGGTTACCCGAGTCAGGCGGAGTCCGAGCACGACGTGATCGAGAACTCACACGCCTCGACGGTGCTGTCGTACGCCGACGGGTTCGCCAAGGCGTACCAGATCCGCGGCCTGAACGACCGGCACGTCGTCGCGGTCATCGGTGACGGCGCGCTTACCGGCGGCATGGCCTGGGAGGCGCTGAACAACATCGCCGCCGCCAAGGACCGCCCGGTCATCATCGTCGTCAACGACAACGAGCGCTCCTACGCCCCGACCACCGGCGGCCTCGCCAACCACCTCGCGACGCTGCGCACCACGCGCGGCTACGAGCGGTTCCTCGACTGGGGCAAGGGCGTCCTCGGCCGCACGCCGGTCGTCGGCGGCCCGGTGTACGACATCCTGCACGGCGCCAAGAAGGGCCTGAAGGACTTCGTCGCGCCGCAGGGCCTCTTCGAGGACCTCGGCCTCAAGTACATCGGTCCGGTCGACGGCCACGACCCCGAGCAGCTGGAGACCGCGCTGCGCCGCGCCCGCGGCTTCGGCGGCCCGGTCATCGTGCACGCGCTCACCCAGAAGGGCCGCGGCTACGACCCGGCGCGCAACGACGAGGCCGACCAGTTCCACGCGGTCGGCGTCATCAACCCGGAGACCGGCCTGCCGGTCGCCAAGGCCGCCGGCGAGTCGTGGACCTCGGTGTTCGCCGACGAGATGGTGAAGATCGGCGCCGAGCGGCAGGACGTGGTGGGCATCACCGCGGCCATGCTGATCCCGGTCGGCCTGCACAAGTTCGCCGCGGCCTACCCGGACCGCACGTTCGACGTCGGCATCGCCGAGCAGCACGCCGTCACCTCGGCGGCGGGCCTCGCGCTCGGCGGGCTGCACCCGGTCGTGGCGGTGTACGCGACGTTCCTGAACCGCGCGTTCGACCAGGTGCTCATGGACTGCGCGCTGCACAAGTGCGGCGTGACCTTCGTGCTCGACCGCGCCGGCGTCACCGGCGACGACGGGGCGAGCCACAACGGCATGTGGGACATGTCGCTCCTGCAGATCGTGCCGGGGCTGCGGCTCGCCGCCCCGCGCGACGCGGCGCAGGTGCGCATGCAGCTGCGCGAGGCCGTCGAGGTGGACGACGCGCCGACCGTGGTGCGGTTCGCCAAGGGCGTCGTCGGCCCGGAGATCCCCGCGGTCGGCCGGATCGGCGGCATGGACGTGCTGCGCCGCACCGGTCCCGAGCGCAACGGCGGCGGCGAGGGCGGCGACGTGCTGATCGTCACCGTCGGCGCGATGGCCGAGATCGGCGTCGAGGTCGCCGACCGGCTCGCCGACCAGGGCATCGTGGCCACCGTGGTGGACCCGCGCTGGGTCAAGCCGGTCGACCCGGAGCTGCCGGGTCTGGCGGCGCGGCACCGCGTCGTCGTCACGATCGAGAACAACGGGCGCACCGGCGGCGTGGGCGCGGCGATCGCGCAGGCGCTGCGCGACGCGGGCGTGGACGTGCCGCTGCGCGACTTCGGCATCCCGCAGGAGTTCCTCGACCACGCCAAGCCGGGCGTGATCCTGGAGCGCATCGGGCTCAACGCGCAGGACATCTCGCGCAAGGTCGTCGAGGAGGTCGCGCGGCTGACCGGCGCGGAGGGCGCGGCGGTGCAGCGCGAGGGCGAGGAGCCGCAGCCGGCCTCGTGAGGCCGTCGGGCTGATGTGAGCGCGGGTCGGCCCCGCACCCGGTTCCGGCCGGGTGCGGGGCCGATCGGCGTTTCGCGGCCCGCCGATTGACCCGCTCCACCCGATTCACCCGGACGCGCCGGGAGAAGACCGGACTGAAGCGCGACATATCGGTTAATCATGACCCTGATCTCGTGTGCCCGAAGCGGGATCGGGAGGTGGTGCACCGATGAGCACGTCGAGTCCCCCGCGGCCGGGTCCGTTCCGGACCAAGAGCGTCGAGCAGTCGATCCGCGACACCGAGGACCCGGAGCACGGACTCAAACGCGAGCTGTCCGCGCTCGACCTCACGGTCTTCGGTGTCGGCGTCATCATCGGCACCGGCATCTTCGTGCTGACCGGCACCGTGGCGCGCAACACGGCGGGGCCCGCGGTCGCGCTGTCGTTCGTGGTCAGCGGCATCGTGTGCGGGCTGGCGGCGCTGTGCTACGCCGAGTTCTCCTCGACGGTGCCGGTCGCCGGATCGGCGTACACCTTCGCGTACACGTCGATCGGCGAGCTGCCGGCGTGGATCATCGGCTGGGACCTCATCCTCGAACTCGCGCTCGGCGCGGCGGTGGTCGCGGTCGGCTGGTCGGGGTACGTGCAGTCGCTGCTGTCGTCCGCCGACATCACGTTGCCCAACGCCATCAACGGCGGCACCGACGCGGACTGGGGCTTCAACCTGCCGGCCGCGCTGCTGGTGCTGCTGCTGACCGCGATCCTGGTCTTCGGCGTCAAGCTGTCGTCGCGGCTGACCGCACTGATCGTGGCGATCAAGGTGGCGGTCGTGCTGATCGTCATCTTCGCGGGGCTGTTCTTCGTGAAGGCCGACAACTACACGCCGTTCATCCCGCCCAAGCAGCCGTCAGGGGCGGGCACCGGGGGGCTCAAGCAGCCGCTCATCGAATGGCTGACCCCGTTCGAGCCGTCGACGTTCGGCGTGATGGGCATCTTCTTCGGCGCCGCCACGGTGTTCTTCGCGTTCATCGGCTTCGACATCGTCGCGAGCGCCGCCGAGGAGACCCGCAGGCCGCAGCGCGACCTGCCGATCGGGATCCTGGGCTCGCTGGGCATCTGCACGGTGCTGTACGTCGCGGTGTCGATCGTCGTCACCGGCATGCAGAACTACACCGAGCTGTCGATCTCGGCGCCGCTGTCGGACGCCTTCAAGGCGGTCGGGCACGGCGGCTGGGCGTGGGTCGTCAACATCGGCGCGGTCGCCGGCCTGACCTCCGTCACGATGATCATGCTGCTCGGCCAGAGCCGGGTCTTCTTCGCGATGAGCCGCGACGGCCTCATCCCGCGGTTCTTCAGCGAGACCCACCCGAAGTACCGGACGCCCTACCGGTCGACGATCGCCCTCGGCCTGGTCGTCGCGGGCGTGGCGGGTGTCATCCCGCTCAAGCAACTCGCCGAACTGGTCAACATCGGGACGCTGTTCGCCTTCATCGTCGTGGCGATCGGCGTCATCATCCTCCGCCGGACCCGCCCCGACCTGCCGCGTTCCTTCCGCACCCCGCTGGTGCCGTGGCTGCCGATCGCCTCGGTGCTGGCCTGCCTGTGGCTCATGATCAACCTGCCGGTCGAGACGTGGTGGCGCTTCCTGGTCTGGATGGTGCTCGGCTTCGTCCTCTACTTCGGCTACAGCCGCCGGCACAGCCGCCTCGACGACGAGCCGACGGGCGTCGCCCCGCCGGGCGCCACGGGCCCGCCGGCCTAGGCCGCTTCCGTCTGACGGCGGGTCGGCGTGGCATCGGTAGCACCATCCGACAATGCGATTTGCCCGGTTTGTCGGCTGTTCCGCTAGCGTGGCGACGTGCTTGGTCGCGTGCGACGCGTCGCGCTTCGCCCCCTGCCCTCGGCCCTCCTCCTGCTCGCGGTGGCCGCGGCGACCCACGTCCCGTCGTTCCTACGGGCGTTCTGGAACCCCGACGAGGGCTTCCTCGCCACGCAGGCCCGCATGCTCGGGGCGGGCGCCGACCTCTACACCGGCGTCGTCGACCGGAAGCCTCCAGCGCTGCCGTACCTCTACACGGCGGTCTTCCAGGTCTTCGGGCCGACCGCGTTGTGGCCCGTCAAGCTGCTCGCGGTCGGCGCGCACACGGCGACGGCCGGCCTGCTGCTCATGCTCGCCGCACGCCGCTACGGTCGCCCGGCCGGGCTCGCCGCCGGCCTGCTCTACCTCGTCGCCAGCATCGGCCTCGCCCCGCCCGACGCCCAGGCGGCGAACTTCGAGGTGTTCATACTCCCGGCCACCGCAGCCGCCCTGGTCCTCGCGGACCGGGGCCGCTACGGCTGGGCAGGCGTCGCCGTCGCGGCGGCGGCACTGACAAAGCAGTCCGGCGCGGCGGTGCTGCTGCCGGTGGCGTACATGGCGTGGCGCGCCGGGGTGTCCGGCGGGCGAAAGTGCGAGAGGTCCGGTCAGCGTGACCGGCCCGGCGCGGGGCCGGAAACCACCCCAGGGCCGCACTCGCGCACCCACGCCGTGCCGGGCCGCGTCCATGAGTTCCTCAGCGCCCGCGCCGTGCCGGGCCGCGTCCATGAGTTCCTCAGCGCCCGCACCACGCCGGGCCGCGTCCGCAAGTTCCTCAACACCCACGCCGCACTGGGCCGCCTGCTGCTCGGAGCCGTCCTCCCCGTCGCCCTCATCGCGCCGCTGTTCGGCGCCGGACGATTCCTCTTCTGGGTGGTCACCGCCTCCAGCGGCTACGCCTCGCTCAACGGCGGCTGGTTGCAGGCGCTGGCCCGGGCGTCCGGCAACCTCGGGATCGTCGTGGCGGCCGGACTACCCCTCGTCTGGGCGGCCTGGCGCGGCCGCCGTACCCGCGCGGACGCCGACCTGTGGCTGTGGCTCGCCGTCTCCGCCGTGGCCGTCGCCGCGGGGACGCGCTTCTTCGGGCACTACTACCTGCAGTTGCTGCCGCCACTCGTCGTGCTGGGCGTCGGCGGCGTGGCCCGGGGCGCGCTGCGGATGCGCTACGTCGCGGCGTACGCGCTGCTCTCCACCGCGGTCTTCACGACCCTCGCCCTGACCTGGCCGCAGGCCCGCCTCGACCACATCCGCGACGTCGCCGCCACGATCCGCGCTCAGACCCGCCCCGACCAGCCGCTGCTCGTCTGGGGCATGAACCCGACCGTCTACTACTACGCGGAACGCCCGCCCGCGACCCGCTTCCTGACCGCAGGCTTCCTCACCAACTTCGCCGGCGGCCGCCCACCCGACCAGGTCGGCCAGTCGTACGCGGTCCCCGGAGCCTGGGCCCAGTTCACCGCCGACGTCACCCGCACCCGCCCGACCCTCGTCGTCGACGACTCCGGCCACGCCCCGTACCGCCCCGAACGCATCCCCCGCTTCGAGGAGTTCCTCCGCACCAACTACCGCGAAGTCGCCCGCAGCGGCTCAACGGTCATCTACCGCCGCATCACGCCCTGACCGTGCCGCCGACGGTCGCTACTCCCGCCCCGTGACAGCGATCGTGACCCCCAGCGCGATCATCGACAGCCCGCCCGCGCCGCCCACCATCGACGTACGCCGCGGCGAGTTCGCGAACCAGTCCCGCGCACCGGCCGCCGCCAGGCCCCACACCATGTCCGACACGATGCCGATCGCGCAGAAGATCAGCCCGAGCAGCAGCATCTGCACCGCGACGTGCCCCTGCCCCCGGTCGACGAACTGCGGCAGCACGGCGGCAAAGAACACGATCGTCTTCGGGTTGGTCACCCCGACCGTGTAGCCCTCCCACGCCGTCCGCAGCGCCCCGTGCCCGACCGAGCCCCCGGTCGAGAACGCCTCCCGCAACGCACCCCGCGACCGCCACGCCTTGAACCCGAGATACATCAGGTACGCGGCCCCGACCAGCTTCAACGTCCAGAACACCGTCGCCGACCGCTCCACGACCGACCCGAGCCCCAACGCGACCGCCACGACCAGCGTGTACGCCCCGAGCGTCCCCCCGACCACCGTCATCAACGCCGTCCGCCGCCCATGCGCCAACGCCCGCCCGACCACGAACAACACACTCGGCCCGGGAATGATGATCAGCACAAACGAAGCAGCGGCAAAGGCGGCAAGTTGCCCGGCAGAGATCATGCGCCAGGGCTATCACGGCCTTCGACGACACGCCACGGCTTTTTCCACGCCGTCACGCGGGCGTCGGCCACGGACCCGCTGCCAGTCGGGTGAACCGGTGATCTTCCACAGATCACGCTGCCGCTTGGTCGCGTCGATGTAGCTCGTCGCGCCGTGGCTCAGGTCGTTCCAAACGACCGCGTTGCGCACCGAGCATCGCGCCGCAGGCCAGCCCGAACGCGACCTCGCCGGTGAACGGTCCGTCGTGCGCGGCCTACAACGTGTCCCGGCACCCCTTCGGTCGGCAGATCTGCCTGTATGTCTTCCATCGCTCCCGCGCCGCCTCGTCGGCCGACAGCGCCATCTGCGCGGGCGTCCCGGGATTGACGACGGCGGGCCTGCCGTCAGGCACTCAGCGCTGGGCCAGGTGCAGCAGGCACTCCTTCAACACCACGCGGTCCGCCCGGAACGGCGGCAACTCCCCGCGCGTGTAGACTGCATAGCTCCACCCGCGATGCGAATACTGCATCGGGTCGACGAAGTCATAGCCGCCGCTCCGCCCGCCGTCGTCGTCCCGGGCTCACGCCACGGAGATCGGCTCGGCGCCGTCGACGTAGACCACATACCCGGCCTCGTCGCCCGTCTCGCCGAGCGGTACCACGGCCAGTCCGAGCGTCGGCCGAGGAATCCACCCGGTGTCCTTGGGCGGATCGTAGGTGCGTACCTCCTGTACAACCACCGGTGTCGGCGGAATACCCACCAGGCATGCGTCGCCGACCTCAAGAAGGTCGCTGTCGGGCTCGACCCGCCAGGGTGTGTTCAGCCACTCGCGACTGCGGGGATCCCGGGGGAGGGCCACCTGCCCGTTCCAGCGACTCCGGGAGTCCGGATCAGGGCTGCGCCAAGGCCATTCGATGAACACATAGCTGCCCGCGACCCGGGCCACACGGGCGTCCTCCGGAGGGCAGGCGAGGCTCACCGTGTCGCCGACCTGGATCGTGTGCGCAGGCATGCGAATTCTCCTGTCTGATCTCATTCGTCGTCACACGGGATCGTCGGGATCGCTCCAGAACATCCGCCATGGCGTCTTGTCCGGATTGCCGGGGAATTCCGGGCCACCCACGATGATTCCACGTTGGTTCAGGAGGGGATAGCATGTCGCTTCGCATATGTTGCGCGACGTTCCGCCGAATTCGACGAATTCGCGGGGGCCGAGTGAGTTTATCACTCCCTCCTCGGCGTGGCCTTCGCCGGGAGCGAACGCATCCTTGGCCCATTGCGGCCAACTGTCCGGCGCCTCTGTGGCGCCTCCGTTGATCCCGGTACGAATACTCAGGTCACCGCTGGCCGCGTCGCGGACGCCGATGACCGTAGTGGTTCCCCATACCCCGGCGTCCCAGTGGTCGTTGGTGGCGGTGAAGCGCAGGTCCTGAAGGTCCTGCGCGGCCTGTTGGGCGAGGACGGCGTCGTCGTACGTGCTGAGTCCCGGCTCGTATGTCGACAAGCCGAGCGGATCAAATGCCGTGAGCGGATTCCCGACATAAGAATGGTTGTTGGGTCCCGCGCGGAATCCGAGAGGATCAGGGCTCGCGTAGGAGCCGACCTCCGGGATATACCAGCGGAAGAAGTTCTGGCGGAGCTCGGACTCGACGTCGTCCTGCTGCCCGGCGAAACCCCTGCGTGGCGGTCCGGTTTCGTTGCCCACGGGGGCACCCCAGAGGCTGCTCCGCTGAGGGCTCTCTCGTGTGCCGCTCACATCGACCGTGGAGGTCGGCGTCCCGACGCGGTCCGCGACGATGACGCGGAAGGCGGATCCACCGTCCGTCCGCGTCGACGGTGAGACGGGTTGCGAAACGGCTGTCTCGGTGAGAGCGCGGTGCGTTCGGGGTGCGAAGTCCCAGGTCGTTGTCTCGTCTTTGCCGGTGACGGTCTCCGTTAAGCACGGGCCGTCCCAGACGAACTCCTCACACTGCGCGGGGCCGGCGGTCGCCGATGTGCGGCGCTTGGCCGTGCGACGGCACAAAGGGTCGTAGATGTACGTCCACTCGGACCCGTCCGGAGCCGTCATGGCGGTCAGCCGGTCGTCGGAGTCCCAAGCGAACGTCCAGGCGCGTCGGGCCCCGGAGAGGAGCCGCTTGGTGCGGCGGATCAACCGGCCCTGGGCGTCGTGCTCGTAGTGGGTGCGGCCTGCGCGGCGGATCAGTGTTCCGGAGAACTGGCGGTCTCCTTGGCCGCACCCGTCGTCCGGGGACGGTCCTGTCGGCCATTCGGCCCGGGCTATGTTGCCCAAGGCGTCGTAGGCATAGCGCTCGGTCCAGTCCCGCGCGTGGACGGCGGTGACGCGGCCGACCGGATCGAGGTCGTACGTGGTGGTGCCGTACTCAGTGTCCGTATGGGTGGTGGGGAAGCCGTCCGCACGGTACGTGTAGGTGCGGCGGTGGAGTTCGCGAGGGCCGGCGTCCGGACTGAGCGCTGCGGTGACCGGGTCGACGGGGGCGCCCCGGCGGATCGACTGCGCGGCGAGTCGGCCCAGGGGGTCCCACTCCTGCGCGAGCGTCACGTCGTCGCCGAATCGGCGTTCGGTCTCCCGACCGAGGAGGTCATGGGAGAAAGCGACGAGGTTCCCGGCGCTGTCGAGGGTGAGGGGGCGGCCTGCGGCGTCGTACGTCCACGTGCTTACATGCCCCGACGGGGTCTGGCGACGTATTCGGCGTCCGAGTGCGTCGTAGCTCTTCGTGAGGCGGCGGCCGTTGGACACCTCGGCGGTGGTCCGACCCAAGAGATCGTATTCGAAGGTGAGTTCGACGTCGGGGTTGGCTGTGTGCACCAGCCGGCCTGCTGTGTCGTAGGTGTACGTGGTCGCGCGGCCGGTGGCGACATGAATCTGACGCGTGACTTTGCCGCGCGTGTCCAGCTCGTATGAGACCTCTTCGCCCGCACCGTTGACGCGGGCCACGATACGGCCGACGGCGTCCAGGCCGTAGGCGACCTCGCGCCCGTCGAAGTCCCGCTCGGCGACGAGCCGACCCGCGGGGTCGTAGCTGTATGTCCAGGACTGTCCGAGAGGGTTCGTGACCGAGGTCAACCGCAGCTCGGTGTCGTAGCCGAATTCGTAGCGGGTGCCGTTCTGGTCGGTACGTGCCGCTGGTTTGTCGAAGTGGGTGACCTCGTAGAGTCGAAGGCCGCCGTTCTTGTCCCGGTACTCCGTCAGGTTGCCTTCGGCGTCGTACGTCCAGTGCTCGCCGACGTCGTTGCGGACACGGCTCAGCGACTTGCCCTCGATGGTCCATCGGTTGTGAGTGGTCTCGCCTATGGCGTCGGATACTTGGGAGGGGCGGCCGAAAGCGTCACGGGTGACGCGTGTGCGGGCGCCGACCGGGTCACGCATGTCGAGAGGCAGCCCTGCCGCGTCGTGAGTGAGGCGCCGTACACCGCCGAGCGCGTCCGTGACGGCGACCGCGCGTCCCCATTGGTCGCGTTGGTACTCCGTGCGGGCACCGGACGGGTCGACGACGGCGGTGCGGTTGCCGCGGTTGTCGTACTCGTACGTCCATGTCGTGGCGTCGGCCCCGGTCCTGAGGAGCGGGTTGCCGAAACCGTCGTAGGTGGCTGTGGTCGTCGTGCCGTCGGCCCGCTCGGCGCGGGTGACGCATCCGAGATCGTCGTAGGTGAAGCGGGTCGGGTGGCCGAGCGCGTCGGTGAATGCGAGCAGGCGGTTTCGGTCGTCCCATTCCTTGTGGATGGTGTTCCCCAGCGGATCCGTCTCGCTGGTGATCTGGTACGCCGCGTTGTAGCGGTAAATCGTGCTGTGGCCCAAGGAGTTCGTCGCCGTTGTGGTGCGTTCGGCGTCGTTGTAGGTGAAGCGGGTGTCGAGGACGCCGTCCTTGCCTGTTGTGCGTATGCACCGGCCCGACGCGTCGTACTCGTAGACCGAGGACATGCCTATGCGGTCGGTCCAGCCGGTGATGCGGCCTGACGCGTCGTAGGTGAAGCGCAGGGGGAGGTCGGAGGAGTTGTAGACCTCGGTCAGGTCGCCGTTGAGGTCGTAGGCGTAGCGGACCAGGACTACCCCGTCGGGGTGTTCGGGGTCGCGCATGTGGGTTTCGGGGTGGGTGTCGCGGAGGCGGAGGCGGGTGACGCGGCCGTGTTCGGTTTCGATGCCTATGCGGTAGCCGCCGCTGTGCCAGATCTCGGTGGGGGCGCCGGCGGCGTCGTAGACGATGTCGATCTGGTTGCCGTTGCGGTCGGCGACGGCGACCAGCGGGAGGATCAGGCCGTCGCGTCCGATCTCGGGTTCGGCGCCGGTCGGGTTGGCGAAGTAGCGGACGAGGCCGCTGCGTTGGTCGCCGACCGCGAACGCGCCGCCCGGGGTGCCGTCCCAGGCCAGGGCGAGGGTCGAGCCGGTGACGGGGAAGACGCGTTCGCCGGCCTCGGGGGTCGGGTAGTGCAGGATTCTGCCGTCGGTGTCGGCGAACACGACCTGACCGCCCGCGACTTCGAGGTGCTGGTCAAGCCAGGACGACCACGAGCGGCCGAACCAGCGGCCGCGGCGGTAGTTGGACAGGTGCTTGCGGGTCAGGACCAGCGGCAGTGTGCCGGGCAGGGCGACGTCGGTCTGGGGGAGGATCATCGCGCCGTTGGCGACCTCGACCGGGTCGCCCGCGGTGCTCTGCGCCTCTTCGGGTGTGGCCGTCTTGTTCGCGGCGACGGGGTCGATCGGTTCGCCTTTGGGGGCGAACGGGAGTTTGCCAGGTGCCACTTTGCCCGCGCCGTAGCCGGCGGCGCCGCTGGCCGCGCCCAGGGCGAGGTCCTGGAGGGTGATCGGCTTGCCGGTCGCCGCGTCGATCATGGCCGTGGTCCCGGCGCCGAAGGCCATCTGGCCGGGTAGGGAGGCCAGCACGGTCGGCACCTTGGAGGTGATCGAGGTGAGGCCGGGCGCGACCGATTCGAGCTTGCTGAGGGCGGCGGGCATGCCTTCGACGGCTCCGCCGGTGACGGCGCCCGTGAGCGCGCCGGTGCCGGCGACCGACAGCAGGTGGGACGCGCTCAGGTCCATGCCGTTCTGGACGCCGCCCGCCCACAGGATCGGCTGTGTGACGGCGAGGTCGACGGTGACCGCGACGATGGCGCCGGAGACGCCGTAGACGAAGGCGCCCGCCACGATGGTGGCGACCGCGGCTGACATCTCGACGCCGACGCCCGCCGCGAGCGAGACCAGGCCGTCGGCCGCCGCGGTGGCGGCCGCGCCGCTGATGCCGCCCGTGCCGATCGCCAGCGCCGCGCCCGCGAGGATGGTCGCGGCGACGGCCATCACCTCGACCTTGAGCTTGTCCTTGGTGTCCTCGGTGTGTTGGGCGAGCTTGTCGAGCGCGTCCGCGTTGGCGTGGCAGGCCTTGGCCGTCTCGGGCAGCCATCCGGCGCCGGAACTGTCGTACTGGGCCCAGAACTTGCCGAGGTTGTCGATCGCCGGGCCGCGGTTGTTCTGGGTGACGGACTGCGTCTTCGCCGTGGACGCGCCCCGGACGCCGTCGATCGCGTCGGCCATCGTGCGGTACGCCCGGGCCGCCTCGCGCAGCTTGTCCTCGTCGGCCTCGGGCCAGTACATGCCGGTGAGTTTGATGACCTTCTCGAGTGCTTCGTCCGCGAAGTTGAGGACGTACTCGGCCATTTCCTCGACTTTTTCGGCGAACTCCTTGGTGACGTTGTAGACCGACTTGCCGACGCTGACGACCGCGCCGCCTACCGCGTCCGCCGCGTCCTCGACCGTGTCGACGACGTCGCCCGCCATGTCCTCGACGGCATCCCAAACACCCATGACCCGAGTCCCCCGACTCTCGAAATCCGGTACCGCTACTGCTTGTACGCGGCAGCGTTCGACTGGTCCTGCGCCGTCGTGTTGTCCGCCAGCGCGCGCAGCGCCGGGTCCATGCTCGCGATGCCCTGCGCCATCACGCCGAGGGCCTTGAACAGGCTTTCCTGGGCGGGGACGAACCCGGGGTTCGTGCCGTCTCCGTTGGCGAAGACCTTGCCCTGGTCGTCGTCGCCCCACGGCGCTCCGAGGCCGGCCATCGTGGCCTGGAGGGCGGTCAACGCCTTGTGCAGCGTGTCGCCCTCGGTCGTGAACGCCGGTGCGGTGGAACGCAGATCGTCCGGATGAATCGCGAAACCGTCGGCCGCCATGTCACACCCCCGTGTATTCCATGCACTCCAGCCGCAAACGACCGTAGCCCGCCTGACAGACAGTCAGGCGGGCTGCGGGCAAAGCTCTTGTATAGAGCTGGCCGGGTACTTACCAGAGCTGGTCGGTGTACGTGTCACGCCCGGGGATCGTCGGGATCCACGGCGCCGCGAAGGTCACCGTCCCGATCCCCGACGCGTTGATCTGCTCCGCCCACGCCCGGAACCCGTCCCAGCTCTCGCGCGGGTCGCCCTCGACGAAGTAGAGCTGGAGGCTGCGGGTTGCCGCGTTCGGGTCGCGCGGGACGAACGCGGGCGCGTCGTCGGCGAGCGGGACGGCGGTCCACGCCGCGACCGACTCGACGGCGGTGCCCGCCAGGAACTTGGGCAGGTTCGCGTCGAACCACGCCTCCAGGTCCGCGGCAGAGACGCCCTCCGCGCGCTGCACGGCGAGCGAGACGAGCCCCTGGTAGTTGTGGTCGAGGGCGAGCTCGAGCGGCACCGGGTCCTCGTCGCGGTACCAGCGGCGGTCGTGCAGGTACATGCCGGTGTGCGCGTGGATGCGGTTGGGGAACCCGCGGTCGTTCGAGTACAGCCAGTTGACCTGCTCGACGGCCCAGTTGTTCCACTCGTCCCACTGGCCGTCGTTGACCCAGTAGACGGCGAGGTACGAGCCGGCGTCGATCGCCGGCACCAGGTCGCTCTCCGCCGGGAACCGCAGGTCCTTCAGCTCGCGGGTGGCGACCCAGCGCCGCCCGGCGAGCATGCCGGGGCCGATCATGCAGCCGGCGTAGAAGTGGTCGCGCTCGTACCAGCGGTGGTACTCCACCTCGTGGCCGCGCTCCGGGTCGACCGCGGTGAACAGCATCCCGGTCGCGCGGATCGGGTACTCCTTGAAGCCCATCGTGTTCCTTTTCGACGGAAGAGATCCGGAGAGGTCTGCCTGACAGTACGTCAGAAGCGGGTGATTGTCAGCATCTGATGACTTGTCGGCCGGTCGGCTCGGGCGGTCGATTCGGCTGCTCAACTCAGCCGGTCAACTCAGCCGGTCGACTCGGCGGCCGCCGCGGCGTCCCGGAACCGCGAGGTCCGGTGCACCGGGTCGGTGTCGATCTCGGGGATGACATGTTCGCCGATGAGCCTGATCGACTCCAGGGCCTCCGCGATCGTCTGCCCCACCGGCAGTCCGAAGGTCAGCTGGTCGGCGCCCGCGCTCTCCCAGCGCCGGCACTGCCGCAGGACGTCGTCCGGGTCGCCGCACGCCGTCATGCCCTCGCCGAGCATCCAGTCGACCACCTCGGGCGTCGGGTCGGGGATCAGCTCGGGCCACCGCGGCACCAGCGGCGGGTGCGGGAACGTGTCGTGGTAGCGGAACACCAGGCTTTGCAGGTAGGTGTTCTGAGGCCGCATCAGCACCTCGCGGGCGCGCTCGCGGTCCTCGAAGCAGATCGCGCTCGTGGTCACCAACACGTTGTCGTTGACGTAAGCGCCGACCGGCTCCGCGTTCACCACCTCGGCCTTGTACGCCGCCAGCACCGGCTCCAGCTCGCTCGGCGAACCGACCGAGAAGCCCAGCACGCCGAGGCCCTTGCGCGCCGCCATCGTGTACGACGACGTGTTGCCCGCCGCGTACCACATCGGCGGATGCGGCCTCTTGTACGGCTTGGGCAGCACCCGGCGCGGCGGCAGCGACCAGAAGCGCCCCTCGAAGCCCTCGTACTGGTCCTGGAGCCACATCTTCGGGAGCTCGGCGATCGTCTCTTCCCAGATCGCCTTCGTCTCGTTCATGTCGGTCATGCCCGGGTGGAAGCCGAGGATCTCGTGCGAGCCGGCGCCGCGTCCCGTCCCGAACTCGAAGCGTCCGCCGGAGAGATGGTCGAGCATCGCGACCCGCTCGGCGACCTTGGCCGGGTGGTTGACCTTCGGCAGCGGGTTGAAGATGCCGGAGCCGAGGTGGATGCGCTCGGTCGCGTGCGCGAGGTACCCGAGCACGACGTCGTTCGCGCTGATGTGCGAGTACTCGTCGAGGAAGTGGTGCTCGGTGACCCAGACGTACTTGAAGCCCGCCGCCTCGGCGGCCTTCACGAGTTCGAGCTCGCCCAGCAGCGCGTGGTGCTCGGCCTCCGGGTCGGCGGCTCGGGCGCTGTTCGGGACGTAGCCCTGGATGAACACTCCGAATTCCATCGCGGTGCCTTTCGCGTCGTCGTGGCTGGCCGGGGTGGCACGTGTCGACTTGCGGGCGGTGCGCGTGGGGGTGCGGGAAGTACGGACGGGACAGATGAGATGCAGGAGACGCAGGGGACTGGGGAACGGGCCTTGCGCGGGCGGGCCGGGCGAAGGCCCGCCC
>NZ_JASAOI010000079.1 GCF_029953285.1 Yinghuangia seranimata
GCGCGCCTCCGGGCCCTCGGCGCGCCGGGCGTCGGCGGCGACGCGGGCGCCGGCGGTGGAAACCGGCGTGCCCGGCGCCGCATCGGGTGCCGGCGGCGCGAAGCACGCCGCAGACAGAGAGGACCAGCCCGTGTCACTCATGGAGCAACGCGACGCGGCGCCCGTACTGCGCGTGGTGCCGTACTCGTTCGCGCAGGCGTACGGCTATGCGCCCGCCGGTGTGTGGAGGGCGCCCTACGCGTTCCGCCTCGCCGGGATCCCGGGGCGGAGCGGCATCGTCACGGCGGCGGGCTGGCAGGTCGTCACGGCGGCCGCGCCGCGCGCCGACGGGATGCTGCGGGTCGGGTCGCTGAACCGGCCGGGGGACGCCGTCGAGGTGCCGGTCGGGCGGCCGGGGAACGTCCCGGCCTGGGCCGAGCCGATCGCCGCCGTCGCGCACGCGCTCGGCCGTACGGCGGGCCCGGGCGCGGGACTCGACCTGCTGCTGCACGCGGACCTGCCGGAGGCCGCGGGGCTCGCGCCGTCCGTGCCGATGGCGTGCGCGGCGGCGCTCGCCTGGACCACGTTCCACGGCCCGGAGGTGCCGACCGCCGCGCTCGACGCCCTGCTGCGCAACGTCGTGCCGCCGCCCGGCGACACGGCCGACGCGGACGCGCTGCGCACGGCGTCGCTGTACGGCGGCGAGGAGCGCGCGCTGATCATGGGCCCGTCCGGACCAACCGGCGAACTCCCGTTCGAGCTGGCCGCCGAGGGGCTCCGCCTCATGCTGGTCATCCCACGCGATCGCGGCACCACGCACACGCCGATGGCCTCGGTCGTCGAGTCGCTGCGCGGCGCACGCGACGAGGCGGAGCGGGCGCAGCGCATGGAGATGTTCCTCCGCGAACGCGAACTCCCCCGCGCGCTCAGCCTGCTGACCGCCTCGCAGCTGTCCCGCGTGCCGGGGTACGGCACGGGCTGGGCCGAGGCGGACACCACCGTCGACGCCGCCAAACGCGGCGGCGCCCTCGGCGCCCGCCTGGCCGGCGGCACGACGGGCTCGGCGGTCGTCGCGTTCGTACCGGGCCCGCTGCTGGCCGAGGTCAGGTCGAACGTCGTCGCGGCGTTCCGCCAACGCGGCCGGCTCACCCCGAGGTTCCTGACCGGCACCGGCGGCGCAGCGGCAGGGCCGGCCGAGGAAGACTGACCCGGGACGCGGCAGGCCTGACCCGGTAGCACGTGGGCGCCGACGGAGGGCGCCCACGTGCAGGACGCCAGACGGAGCCGTGGACCAGGTCGGCCTGTCGCCGTCCCGATCGGGCCTGCCGGGTCCGGCGGGTCTGTCGCCGTCCCGATCGGGCCTGCCGGGTCCGGCGGGTCTGTCGCCGTCCCGGTCAGGCCTGCCGGGTCCGGCGGGTCTGTCGCCGTCCCGATCGGCCTACCGGGTCCGGCGCGTCTGGCGCCGTCCCGGTCAGGCCTGCCGGGTCCGGCGCGTCTGGCGGGTCACTTCGGACGTGGCACGAGCGCTCACCCCACGACACGGGACGACCCGAAGCGATCCACCAGCCACGTCCGGTCGGCGCACGCCCTGCGCGCATCGATGCCGCCCGCAGCGCGCCGTGCACACCGTCGCCGCGCGCGGGGCTCGCCGCGCGCGGGGCTCCTCGCGACATTCCTTGCGCGTACGGTCCGCGGTGTTGGCTGCGCTCGCCCCATCTGCGCGAGGATGCGGCTTATGTCGCACCGTTTCCGCTCGTCAGCCGTCAGCCGCCTCGGGGTCGCGGGGCTCGCCGCCGGGGCGCTCGTGCTTGCCCTGGCCGGTCCTGCGTATGCGCACAACGAGGTGTCGGCCTCGGACTCGCACGCCCTTGCGACCGACGTCACGCTGACGTTCGGGGCGGAGGCCGAGTCGACGAGCACGGGCATCGTGGCGTTGCGCGTCGAGTTGCCGCAGGGCATCGCGCCGTCGGACGTCACCTATCTGACCGGCCCTGAGGGCTGGGCACTCGCGCCGAGCACCGGCGGGTACACGGTCGGCGGGCCCGCGCTCAAGGTCGGCACGGACGCGTCGTACCAGGTGAAGGTGCGGCAGCTGCCGGACGCTTCGTCGCTCACGTTCAAGACGCTGCAGGCGTACGCGGACGGCCGTGTCGACCGGTGGATCGACGCACCCGGCGCCGGGGCGGACCACGGCGACACGACCGGAAAGCCCGCGCCGACGCTGCGGCTCCAGCCGGCCCTGCCGGGCGCGACCCCGATGCCGCCGGCCGCGCCGTCCGCCGCCCCGGCCCCGACGCCGCCGACCGCAGCGGTGACACCGCCGGGTCCGGCTCCGGGATCGCCCGCGTCGGCGCAGACGCCCACCGCGACCGCGACCTCGGAGACGAAGTCCAGGCACACCGCCAACAATTCGGCCGCGCTCGTGGTCACCGTGGCCGTCGTGGCGGTGGTCGTGACCGGGGCGGTCCTGTGGTGGTGGCGCAAGCGCGCACCGGGGCGGGGGTCGGGCCCGGAGGCGTAGGCCCGTCGCCTCACGTGTACTCCGTCTCCTCCACCCCCGACTTCGCCCGCGCGAACGCGCACAGCGCGCCCACCTGCGGGCTGATCGGCTTGCGCAGCCACGCGAAGCCGATGGTGCGCTCCATCGGCGGCGTGAACGACCGTACGGTGACGGCCGACGAGAACCGCGTGGCCAGTTCGGCGTACCACAGCACCGATCCGATGCCGGCCGCCACGCAGGCGAGCCACGCGCCGCGTTCGTCGGTCTCCATGGCGACCTCGGGGCGGATGCCGCGGGTGGCGAAAAGCATTTCGAAGTCGCGGCGGCGGGCCGCGTGGGAGCTCGGCAGGATCATCGGCAGGCCGTCGAGCGCGGCCCACGGCACCGGGTCGGGCAGGTGGACGTCCTGCGGCGAGACCAGCACGACCTCGTGGTGCCGGACGGCGTGGACGCGCAGGTCGCCCGGCACGGGGAGGTCGGCGAGGACGAGGTCGGCCTGGCCCTTGCGGAGCCCCGCGAACAGGCTGTCGCGGCTGTCGTAGCACTCGACGGACACGTTGATGTCCGGGCGCTGCCGGTTGAAGGCCGGCAGCAGGTTGCTGATGAACTCGATCGCGAGCGTCTGGGTCGAGCCGAGCCGCAGCAGGACGGGCTCGGCGGTGCCCTGGGTGCGGACGGTGTCCTCGATGGTGCGGATTCCGGCCAGCACCTTCTTGGCCAGGTGGACGACGCGCACGCCCTCGGGGGTGAGCACCATGCCGCGTCCCGAGCGGACGAACAGCTCGATCTTCAGCTCGCGTTCCAGGGACTGGAGCGACCGCGACAGCGCAGGCTGCACCACATATAACGCGTGCGCCGCCGCGGTCATGCTCCCGTGCTCGACAACGGCGATCAGGTAACGCAGTTGTTGGAGAGTCACGTTCGCACCGTACTCCAGCGTATGTGAACGGTCATCACATCTGCACGGTTGTCATGTCCCGTTCCGTGTGCCGACACACGGTCGGCCCTACAGGTTCAGGAGGCCGGTGCCGTCGAGGGCTCAGAACCAGGTCACGGCCCATGTGAACGACGCCGTGCCCGACTTGCCCGCGCTGTCCGTCACGGTGACGGTCACCTGCGCCGTCCCCACACCCCACGCGGTGCCGGTGATCTGCCCCGTCGAGGAGTTGAGGGACAGCCCGAACGGCAGCCCGCTCGCCGCGTACGTCAGCGTCGCGCCCGACTGGCTCGGCGTCGCGCTGATCTTCAGGCTCACCTTCTGGTTGAACCTGCTGCTCTGGTTGCCCGGGTTGACGACCGAGACCTGGCCGCCGCCCGGACCGCCCTGCCCGATCGTCCACGTGAACGACGAACTGGCGCTGCCCGCGGAGTTGGTCGCCGTCACCATGACGGTCGACGTCCCGGCGGTCGTCGGCGTCCCCGACACCAGGCACCCCGGACTGACCGACAACCCGGCCGGCAGCCCGCTCGCGGTACAGGTCGGCGCCGGACTGCCGGTCACCTGGAGCTGCAGACTCACCGGCTGCCCGACCGGCGACGTCTGCGCGCCGGGGTTGGCCACCGTCGGCGCGCCACCACCACCGGGTGGGATCGCCTCGGGGGGCAGCGGGACCTTCCACAGCGGGCTGTTGGCGCCTTCCGAGCCGACGAGCAGCGCCTTGCCGTCCGCCGTGTAGGTCAGCGACTCGCCCTGCGACACGCTCGGCAGCGCGAACTGCGTGAGCAGCGTGCCGGGCGCGGTGTAGACGTACGCGTTGTTGTAGTCGCGGACGGTGAACGACCTGCCGTCGGGCGCGAACGCGCCGTCCGTGCCGGTCAGCGCCGACGCGCCGACGCGGGTGAACGTGTTGGTGCCGGACGTCGAGAGCGCCGCCGGGCCCTGGTACACCGAGCTGCTGCCGGTGCCGAACAGGATCTTCGACGCGATGTAGACCCGGTTGTCGCGCGGGTCGATCATCATCGTCTCAGCGTCGTGCTTGCCGTCGGCGTAGGCGACCGAGTACACGGTCGGCGTCACGTTCCCGTCGGCGAGCGTGTCGGGTTCGACGAAGCGGTAGATCTTCAGGTCGCCGCGCGAGGAGAGGTTGTCGCCGATGTCGCCGACGTAGAGGGCCGGGCGGCCCTGCTCGTCCTTGCCCATCGCGATGGCTTCCCAGTCGGTGTTGGTGGCGCCCGCGACGCGCAGCACCGCGCGCGTCTGACACGTCGCCGCGTCGACGGCGAAGATGTCGGGCGTATTGCCGCTGTCGTTCTGCGTGTACAGGACCCCGGGGTGCTTGACGCTCACCGCGAGGCCGCTCGACTCGCCGATGCGCGAGTCTCCGATGTTGCAGACGGTTGAGGGCGGGTCGGCGGCGTGCGCCGTGCCCGCCCCCAGGGTCGCGGCGCACAGCGCGGCGACGACCATGGCGGGGATGATCCGGACGGCGGTCCGGCCGGCCCGGCCGCCGTGCCCGGGTCGGAGTCTTCCGTGTCGGTCCATGCGTCCAAGGAGATGAGCGGGCGCTCCGCCCGGTCCAATACCGGTCGCTCATCGATCCATGACGGCAGTACATCGGCCCAGGCCCGACCGCTTCCGGTCCGAATCCGCCCACGACCCGGACCGATTCGGCATCGGTGCATGACGTCTGGGTCGGAATGCGGTGTTCCCCTCCGCGAACCCGCAGGTCAGAGCGGTGTGTTCGGTGCCTCGCGGCGGCACCCCGGATTCCGGTCGTTGACCGGTCCGGACGGCTGCCGCACCATGCCCCCGGTGCTGGCCATCCCTCCGCCACGCCCCGGCGCAGCCTCCGTCCGGCGCGCGCGAGCAACGAACCAATGCCCGTTCGCAGTGCACCCGCTCACTCCAAGGAGGCATCCCGTGCTCACACGCGCACGCCGGTCGTGGTCCGCGAAGGTGGCGGCACTCTGTGCCGGTACCGCCGCGGTCGCCACGGCCGGCATCGTGGCGATGACGGCCAGTCCGGCCGCCGCCGCCACCATCCCGACGTTCGACCACGTGGTCATCGTCGTGCACGAGAACACCAACTACGAGGACGTGGTCGGGAGTTCCTCGCTCCCGTACATCAACACGCTCATCAACGGCGGTGCCTCGTTCACCAACTTCCACGGCGAGTCGCACCCGAGCCAGGGCAACTACTTCGCGATGTTCTCGGGCGCCACCCAGGGCGCCACGTCGGACTCGTGCCCCGAACCCGGCCAGCCGTTCAGCGCCGACAACCTCGGCAAGCAGCTGCTCGACGCCGGCAAGACGTTCGGCAGTTACAACGAGGACTGGGACGGCAACCAGGCCACCTGCACCACGGCGAAGTACGCGCGCAAGCACAACCCGTGGATGGCGTTCAGCAACGTGCCGATCAGCACGGCGCACAAGATGTCCGCCTTCCCCACCGACTACACCCAGCTGCCCACCGTGTCCTTCGTCGTGCCGAACCTGTGCGACGACATGCACGACCCCGGGTGCACCACCACGGGTGACACCTGGACCAAGAACAACCTCGACGGCTACGCGCAGTGGGCCAAGACGCACAACAGCCTGCTGATCGTCACCTGGGACGAGGACGCGTTCCGCTCGCAGAACCAGATCGCCACGGTCTTCTACGGCGCGAACGTCAAGCCGGGCACGTACGGCACCAACTACAACCACTACAACACGATGCGCACCCTCGAGGACATGTACGGCCTGCGCACCGCGGGGCAGTCGTCCAGCGTCCCGGCGATCACCGAGGTGTGGAACACCTCGACGCCGACGACGCCGGTCATCGCCAACCCGGGACCGCAGGCGTCCGTCGTCGGCCAGGCGGTCAACGTGCCGCTGTCGGTCAGCGGCGGCACCGCGCCGTACACGTGCACGTTCAGCGGCCTGCCGGCCGGGCTGTCCAACCCGTCGAACGGCTGCACGGTGCAGGGCACGCCGACCACGCAGGGCACGTCGAACGTCACGGTGACCGCCAAGGACGCCGCGAACCAGACGTCCGCCGCGGTCGGCTTCTCCTGGACGGTCAACCCCAGCGGCGGCAACACCGCGCCGACCGTGACCAACCCGGGCAACCAGACCACCGCCAAGGGCGCGTCGGTGAACCTGCAGGTGCAGACCACCGGCAACCCCGCGCCCACCTGCTCGGCGAGCGGCCTGCCCGCCGGGCTGTCGATCAGCTCCGGGTGCCTGGTCACCGGTAGCCCGACGACCGCCGGGACGTCGAACGTGACGGTCACGGCGACGAACGCGGCCGGCAGCGCCAACGCCGCGTTCACCTGGACGGTCACCGACGTGACTCCGCCCGGCGGCGTCAAGGTGGCCAACCCCGGCAACCAGAGCAGCAAGTTCAACCAGAAGGTGAGCCTGCAGATCAACGCGTCCGGCGGCACCGCGCCGTACACGTGCTCGGCGACGGGGCTGCCCTCCGGGCTGTTCCTCAACCCGTTCAACTGCCAGATCACCGGCAACGCGTGGGGCGTCGGGACCGCCTCCGTGACGGTCACCGCGAAGGACAGCGCGGGCGCGACCGGAAGCACGTCGTTCACCTGGACGGTGACGTGGTTCTGACCGTGACCGGGCCCTCGGGCCCGGCCCCGGCCGAACCCCGCCACCCCCGGCACTGACACCGGCCGGCGTGCCGGGCCCGTTCCCACGAACGGCCCGGCACGCCGGTCCGGCCCGCCACGGACGGTCCAGGAGCGCACCGTGTACCTGTCCTCCAGCCGCAGCGGCGACGTGACGACCGGCGTACGCCCGGCACGCGACGGGCGTGTGCCGCAGGCCGCCACGCCGCCCGCCCGCGCCTCCCGCGTCGCGCGCGTCGTCGCGCCCAACGTCATCGCCCTCGGGCTCGTCTCCCTGGTGACCGACATCTCGTCGGAGATGGTCACCGCGATCCTGCCCGTGTACCTCGTCCTCGGCCTCGGCCTGTCGCCGCTCGCCTTCGGCATGCTCGACGGCCTCTACAACGGCGCCACCGCGTTCCTGCGCGTCGCCGGCGGCCACATCGCCGACCGCACCCGCCGCCACAAACCCGTCGCGGGACTCGGCTACGGGCTGTCCGCGGCGTGCAAACTCGCGCTGCCGGCCGTCAGTTCGGTGCCCGGCATCGGCGCCGTCATCACCGCCGACCGGATGGGCAAGGGCATCCGGACCGCGCCGCGCGACGCGCTGATCTCGCTCTCCAGCCCGGCCGACCAGCAGGGCCGGGCCTTCGGCGTGCACCGGGCGTTCGACACCACCGGGGCGCTGCTCGGGCCGTTCGCGGCGATGGCCGTGCTGTGGTTCACGGCGCAGGCGTACGACGCGGTGTTCGTGGTCAGCTTCTGCTTCGCCGCTTTCGCGGTGCTGCTGCTGGTGCTGTACGTCCGCGAAGCCCCGGCCGCGCCCGAGGCCAAGGCCGCGACGGGCCGCCCGCGGCTGCGCGAGGCCGTCGCCGTACTGCGCGTGCCCGGCTTCGCGCGGGTGTGCGCCTACGCGCTCGTCCTCGGCGCCGCGACCATCGGCGACGGCATGGTCTACCTGCTCCTCCAGCGGCGCGTCGACCTGCGGCCGCACCTGTTCCCCCTGCTGCCGTTCGGCACCGCGCTCGGGTTCCTCCTGCTCGCCGTGCCCGTCGGGCTGCTCGCCGACCGCGTCGGACGGCTCCGCGTCTTCCTCCTCGGCCACGGCGTGCTCCTCGCCTGCTACCTCACCCTGCTCACCCCGCTCCCGCGCGCCGCCGCCGTCGCCCTCCCCCTGCTCCTCCTCGGCGTGTTCTACGCCGCCACCGACGGCGTCCTCATGGCCGTCGCGGCACCGCTCGCCCCGGCGCGGCTGCGCGGCGGATCACTCGCCCTCGTCCAGACCGGCCAAGCCGCCGGACGCGCCCTCGGCGCGGTCGCCTTCGGCGCCGCCTGGACCGCCTGGGGCCCCCACCAAGCCCTCGTCGCCGCCGCCGTCACCCTCGCCGCGGCCGGCGCCGCGGCGGCCCTCACCGCCCACCGCTACGACACGTCCCCCCGGGAGCCCGCACGATGACCCGCACCACCCGAACCCTCGTCCTCGTCATCGTCACCGCACTCCTCGCGGCGGTCGCCGTCGTCTACACGATCCGCGCCGCGGGGCGCTCCGACGGGGGGCCCAGCCAGGACATCACCGAGGTCACGCTCGACCAGCCCGGGCGCATCCTGTTCCGCACCACCGCCGCGGGCACCGGACGCGACCACCTCGCGGCCGTCGACCTCGCCCGCACCGGCAAGGACGACGGGGCCGACGACCGGCGGATCTCCCCGACGTCCTGCCTCGTCTTCCACGCGGCCCACGGCACCGGCGTGTGCCTCAAGCTGGCCAACGCCGCCCTGCACACCTACAACGCGGTCGTCCTCGACAACCGGCTCCTGCCCGTCGACTCGCACGAGACCGCGGGCACGCCGTCCCGCGCCCGCGTCTCCCCCGGCGGCAACCTCGTCGCCTGGACCGTGTTCGTCGGCGGCGAGTCCTACGCGGGCCTCGACTTCTCGACCCGCACCTCGATCCTCGACCGGCGCAGCGGCACGCTGTACGACAACCTCGAGACCTTCACCGTCATCCGGGACGGCAAGCCGTACACCGCCGCGGACATCAACGTGTGGGGCGTGACCTTCGCCGCCGACGAGAACCGCTTCTACGCGACCGTCTCCACCGACGGCCACCGCTACCTCGCCGAAGGCGACCTCGCCGCGAAGACCCTGCGCACGATCCACGACAACGTGGAATGCCCCTCCCTCTCCCCGGACGGCACCCACATCGCCTACAAGAAACGCATCGCCGGCACGGACCCGTCCCGCCCGTGGAAGCTCTTCACCCTCGACCTCCGCACCGGCACCGAAACCCCGACCTCGGAAACCCGCACCCTCGACGACCAGGCCGAATGGCTCGACAACACCACCGTCCTCTACACCCTCCCCGGCGACCTCCGCGCCGACGTCTGGGCGGTAAACGCCGACGGCACGGGGCAGCCGAAGATGATGGTGCGGTACGCCCTCTCCCCGACGGTCTTGCGGCCTTGAGTCTGCTAGCAAATCGCTAGCAACGCTACTATCATGCTTGCATGACAACCGTTTACATCCGCGACGTCTCCGAGGAGACGCTGACGGTCCTCAAAGTCCGGGCCGCCCAGGCCCGCCAGTCGCTGCAGGCGTACATGCGCGACTTGATAGAGCGCGAGGCCGCGCTCCCGACGCTCGAAGAAGCCGCTGCACGCGCTGCGGATATCGCCAGGCTGAACGCCTCGAGCGGCCCGATCACGAACGACGACGTTCTCGCCGCCATCGACGAGGGGCGGAGGGGCCGATGATCGTCATCGACTGCAGCGCGCTCGTCCAGATGTACACCGACGCAGGTGCGGTAGGGGCTTCGGTTCGCAGCCGGTTGGCCAAGGCCGACATGCTCCTCGCGCCTCATTTATTGGATGTCGAGGTGATGTCGGCCTTACTCGGCATGGCCCGCGGAGTCCGGGGCGGGGTGCCCAAACTGACGCAGCCGGCCCTGGAAGCGGCACTCCAGGCATACGCGGCTCTCCCGATCCGGCGCATGGAGCACATGCCGTTTGTGGGCCGGGTCCGCGAACTGTCCGCGAACCTGTCGACCTACGACGCGGTGTACGTCGCATTGGCCGAGGCGTACAACGTGCCCCTCGTCACGACGGACGCGCGTATCGAGCGCGCCGGCGTCGCGCGCTGCGACATCGAGACGATCATCGCGCCGGAGCAATAACCGGTGGCTCGGTGCGGCGTGCCCATGCCTATCCTGGTGACCGTATGGATACGCCGCCTGCCTCCGCTCCGCTCGCTGATCTGCGGGCTCGTCTGACCGGTGTGACCCTGCGTGACGAGCGTCGGTTGGCGCGGCGGATCGACGGGGCACGCCGGGTTCGCGACCCCGAAGCACGGGCCGCCATCGCCGTCGAGCTGGCCGGGGAGGTGGAGAGCGCCGAGCTGAAGGCGCAGCTGCGGGTCGAGGCCCGGCCGGCGATCACGTATCCCGAGCAGTTGCCGGTGTCGCAGAAGAAGGACGACATCCTGGCCGCGATCCGCGACCACCAGGTGGTGATCGTCGCGGGTGAGACCGGGTCGGGGAAGACGACGCAGCTGCCGAAGATCTGCCTCGAGCTGGGCCGGGGGGTGCGCGGCCTCGTCGGGCACACGCAGCCGCGCAGGCTGGCCGCGCGGACGGTCGCGGACCGGATCGCCGAGGAGCTGAAGACGCCGCTCGGGTCGACGGTCGGGTACAAGGTGCGGTTCAACGACCAGGTGTCGGACGAGTCGCTGGTCAAGCTGATGACCGACGGCATCCTGCTCGCCGAGCTGCAGAACGACCGCGAGCTGCTGCAGTACGACACGCTGATCATCGACGAGGCGCACGAGCGCAGCCTCAACATCGACTTCATCCTGGGCTATCTGAAGCAGCTGCTGCCGCGGCGTCCCGACCTCAAGGTCGTGATCACGTCGGCGACGATCGACCCCGAGCGGTTCTCGCGGCATTTCGGGGACGCGCCGATCATCGAGGTGTCGGGCCGCACGTATCCCGTCGAGGTGCGCTACCGCCCGCTGGTCGCGGACGACGCGCACGAGGAGGACGGGAACGAGGACCGCGACCAGGTGCAGGGCATCCTGGACGCGGTCGACGAGCTGCAGGCCGAGGGCCCGGGCGACATCCTGGTGTTCCTGTCGGGTGAGCGGGAGATCCGCGACACCGCCGAGGCGCTGACGAAGCGGAACCTGCGGAACACCGAGATCCTGCCGCTGTACGCGCGCCTCTCGTCGGCCGAGCAGCACCGGGTGTTCCAGCAGCATTCCGCCCGCCGCGTCGTGCTGGCCACGAACGTCGCGGAGACGTCGCTGACGGTTCCGGGCATCAAGTACGTCGTGGATCCCGGCAGCGCCCGCATCTCGCGGTACAGCCACCGGACGAAGGTGCAGCGCCTGCCGATCGAGGCGGTGTCGCAGGCGTCGGCGAACCAGCGCAAGGGCCGGTGCGGCCGTACGTCGGACGGCATCTGCATCCGGCTGTACAGCGAGGAGGACTTCGTCGCGCGCCCGGAGTTCACCGATCCGGAGATCCTGCGCACGAACCTGGCGTCGGTCATCCTGCAGATGACGGCGATCGGCCTGGGCGACATCGCCGCGTTCCCGTTCATCGACCCGCCGGACCGGCGCAACATCAAGGACGGCGTCGACCTGTTGCAGGAGCTGGGCGCGATTGACCCGGCGCAGACGGACGTCCGCAAGCGACTGACGCCGGTGGGCCGCAAGCTGGCGCAGCTGCCGGTGGACCCGCGTATGGCGCGCATGGTGCTGGAGGCGGAGCGCAACAACTGCGTGCGCGAGGTGATGGTGATCGCCGCCGCGCTGTCGATCCAGGATCCGCGCGAGCGGCCGGCGGACAAGAAGGAGCAGGCGCAGCAGCAGCACGCGCGGTTCGTCGACAAGGAAGCCGGCTCGGACTTCCTGACGTACCTGCGGCTGTGGGACTACCTGCGCGAGCAGCAGAAGGAGCGTTCGTCGTCGGGCTTCCGGCGGATGTGCAAGCAGGAGTTCCTGAACTACCTGCGGATCCGCGAGTGGCAGGACGTGTACAGCCAACTGCGGCAGACCGTACGGCAGATGGGCATCTCGATCGGCGACCAGCCGGGCGACGCGCAGCGCATCCACAGCTCGATCCTGGTGGGCCTGCTGAGCCACATCGGCCTGTACGACGCGGCGAAGCGCGAGTACGGCGGCGCGCGCGGCACCCGGTTCGCGGTGTTCCCCGGTTCGTCGCTGTTCAAGAAGTCGCCGCGCTGGGTGATGTCGGCGGAGCTGGTCGAGACGACGCGGCTGTGGGCGCGGGTGAACGCGCGCATCGAGCCGGAGTGGATCGAGCCGCTGGCCGAGCACCTGGTGAAGCGTTCGCACAGCGAACCGCACTGGGAGCAGCGGGCGGGCGCGGTGATGGCGTTCGAGAAGGTGACGCTGTACGGCGTGCCGATCGTCGCGCAGCGCAAGGTCAACTACGGGAAGATCGACGCGGAGCTGTCCCGCGAGCTGTTCATCCGGCACGCGCTGGTGGAGGGCGACTGGCGGACGCACCACAAGTTCCTGAAGGAGAACCGCGCGCTCCTGGAGGAGGTCGAGGAGCTCGAACACCGGGCGCGGCGCCGGGACATCCTCGTGGACGACGAGACGCTGTTCGACTTCTACGACCAGCGCGTCGGCCGGGACGTGGTGTCGGGGCGGCACTTCGACACGTGGTGGAAGAAGGCCCGGGCGACGCAGCCCGATCTGCTGAGCTTCGAGAAGTCGATGCTCATCAACGAGCGGGCGGGCGGCATCGACGAGGCCGACTATCCGGACGTGTGGCGTCAGGGCGGCCTGGAGCTGCCGCTGACCTACCAGTTCGAGCCGGGCAACGCGGCCGACGGCGTGACGGTGCACATTCCGCTGGCGGTGCTGGGCCAGGTCGTGCAGGACGGCTTCGACTGGCAGATCGCGGGCCTGCGCGAGGAGTTGGTGACGGAGCTGATCCGGTCGCTGCCGAAGACACTGCGCCGCAACTTCATTCCGGCGCCGGACGTGGCGCGGGCCGCGCTGGCGCGCATGACGCCGCGTCAGGAGCCGTTGGCGGCGGCACTGGGCCGCGAGCTGCAGCGGCTGAAGGCGATCCCGGTGCCGCCGGAGAGCTGGGACTTCTCGCGGATACCGGACCACCTGCGCATGACGTTCCGGGTCGAGGACGAGCGCGGGAAGATGCTCGCCGAGGGCAAGGACCTCGCCGAGCTCAAGCTGCGGCTGAAGCCGAAGTCGCAGGCGACGCTGTCGCGGGCGGCGGACACCGTCGAACGGGCGGGCCTGACCGAGTGGGGCGACCTGGGCACGCTGCGCCGCACCTTCGAGAGCACCCGGAACGGCCATCCGGTCAAGGGCTATCCGGCGCTGGTGGACGAGGGCGACACGGTCGCGGTGCGGGTCTTCGAGACGGAGGCCGAGCAGCAGGACGCGATGTGGCGCGGCACGCGCCGGCTGCTGACGCTGGGCGTCAACTCACCGGTGAAGGCGATCGCGGGGCGGCTGCCGAACCGCGCGAAGCTGGCGCTCAGCCACAACCCGCACAAGAACATCAACGACCTGTTCGACGACTGCGTCTCGTGCGCGGTCGACAAGATCATGGCGGACGCGGGCGGCCCCGCGTGGGACGCCGAGGGCTTCGCGAAGCTGCTCGCGAAGGTCCGCGCCGACCTGCCGGCGACCACCGAGGACACGGTGGTCAAGGTCGAGCGGATCCTGACCGTGCACCACGCCCTCGAGGTCAAGCTGAAGGGCACCACGAGCCTCGCGCTGGTCCCCGCGCTCACCGACGTCCGCGCGCAGTTGGCGGCTCTGGTGCACCGCGGGTTCGTCACCGAGGCGGGCTGGCGCCGGCTGCCGGACGTGCTGCGTTACCTGCGCGGTGTGGAGCGCCGCCTGGCGAAGCTCCCGAACGACCCGCACGCCGACCGCCACCGCATGCTGAAGGTCGCCGACCTCCAGGAGGCCTACGACGCCCGCCTGGCGAACCTGCCCAAGGGCCGCCCGGTCCCCGACGAACTCCGCCAAGTCCGGTGGATGCTCGAGGAGTTGCGGGTGAGCTACTTCGCCCAGTCGCTGGGCACGCCGTACCCGGTCTCCGACAAGCGGATCCTGAAGGCGCTGGAGGACTGACGAGCCCGCCCGCGCACGAGCCGAGCGGCATACTGTGGGGGCGGATCCCCTGCACGTGCAGCGCCAGGCTCAGGGAGGAGCAGCCATGACCGCACAGCCGTTCGATGAAGGTCGGGCGACCATAATCCCGCAGCCTCCGATGGACGCGGATGCCCTGCGGGTGGCTGTCGCCAGGCTGACGCCTGAGGACTCGGCGCTCTTCGAGCAGAAGTACCGCGAGGCATGGAACGCCGCGTACCGGACGTCGAGCACGCAGCCGATGCGGGCGTTCCTGGTGGACTGGTCCATCCGGGTGGCCGTCCATCGCATTCCGGAACGCGCCCGGCGATGGCGCGACCTTGAGTACCTGTCCATGGCCGCGCCGAACCGCGAAGCGTCCCGGGCGGCCTCGGCCGCGCTCGGTGAGCTGCTGCGCGCCGCCGAACGCGAGGTACTGGGCCGTTGAGCAGGTGGGTCTGGGAGTTCGAACCGAACCATGAGTTAGTCGTCGAAGGGCTGCCGAAGACCGCGGCCGACCGGCTCGACGAGGTCGCCGCCAGGCTGGCAGCCGCCGCGGAAGTCGCGTACCCGACGCTGCCGAAGCCACCGCCAGGGGTGTCGAAGCTGCTTTCGTTCGCGGAGGGCGACCTCCTGGTCTACTACCAAGAGGACTACCGCGACCTCGACGAGATCGACACAGGCATCATCGTGATCGTCCGCGCTGTGTACATCGGCCTTGAGTGACTGCGTGCCGGCGCCGCCCCATCAGCGGCCGTTGACCGATCGGATGTGAACCCCGTGCACGCTCTTGTAAGTGCGCGGGGTCTGCCCTACGGTCCGCCGTCGTGGGACGTATACGCGGGGGAACCTTCGGGGTTGTGTCGGCCTGTGTCGCGGTGCTCGTCGCCGCGGTGGGGCTCGGTCCGGCGGCGCATGCGGTGCCGTCCGTGGTCGTGCCGACGGTCAGCGGGCCGGTGACGGGTCCCGGTGAGCCGTGGGGCGCGGTGTCGGACTCGGGGGCGTCGCGCGGGTACAGCCAGCGCGAGTACTTCCTTTCCGGGACGGCGACTTCGTACCGGGCGACGGGTCCGTGGGACGCCTCCGGCGTGTGGGGTGCGGCGCCCGACGCGACGGCGCCGTACACGACGCGCGTGCTGGTGCGCGCGCCGAGTGATCCGGCGCGGTTCAACGGCACGGTGGTCGTCGAATGGCTGAACGTCAGCGCCGGGTTCGAGACCGCGCCGGACTTCCTCTACAACGCCGAGGAGATGCTGCGGCGCGGGTACGCGTGGGTCGGCGTCTCGGCGCAGCTGGCCGGCATCTCCGGGACGGGCGCGTACGGCACGCTCGGCATCCCGCCGCTGAAGGGCTACAACCCCGCCCGCTACGCAGCGTTGGACCATCCCGGCGACGCCTACTCGTACGACATCTTCACGCAGGTCGCCGGCGCGCTGCACGTGACCGGCGGCGCGGGCGACCTGCTCCCCGGGTTCCCGGCCGCGCGGCGGCTGATCGCGGACGGCGAGTCGCAGTCGGCGTTCCGGCTGACCACGTACGTCAACGCGATCCAGCCGCTGGCGGGCGCGTACGACGGCTTCCTGATCCACAGCCGGTTCGGCGGCGCGGCGCCGCTCGGCGCCGGGCTGACGGACGTGGTGCCGGTCGCGCACGTCCGCACCGACCTGACGGCGCCGGTGCTGGTCGCCGAGTCGGAGACGGACGTGCCGTACCACCTCCCCGCGCGCCAGGACGACTCGGCGTCGTACCGGCTGTGGGAGATGCCCGGCACCGCGCACGCCGACGCGTTCGCGGGCGCGAGCGCGCTGGGCTGCGTCAAGCCGGTCAACGACGGCCCGCAGCGGTACGTGATGCGGGCAGCGTTGCGCGCGTTGGACGGCTGGGTCGCCGGTGCGGGCGCGCCGCCGTCGATGTCGCGGGTCGCGACGACGGCCGCGGGCGTCATCACACGCGACGCCCACGGCAACGCCCTCGGGGGCATCCGCACACCGCAACTCGACGTCCCCACCGCGACGTTGACGGGCGACGGCAACACCGGGGCGGGCAACTTCTGCTTCCTCACCGGCACCACGACGCCGCTCTCGGCCGACACCCTCCGCGCGCTGTATCCGACGCACGCCGCCTATGTGTCGGCGTTCGACGCGGCTGCCGACGCCGCCGTCTCGACGGGCGCGGTGCTCGCGGACGACCGCGCGGCGATGCACGGCGAGGCGGACGCCGCGGACGTGCCCCCGGCGTTCGGCACCGGGCCGGTGCTGACCGACATCACGATCCAGGCGGCCGTCCACCCGGGCCCGCTGTCGATGACGCAGACGGACGCCGGCATCACGCTCTCCCCCATCACCATCAACGGCACCGCGCAGACGATGACCGGCAAGCTGAACCCGGTCTCCGTGGCCGACTTCCGCGGCTCGGTCCTCGGCTGGTCGCTGACCGGCCAGCTCACCGACTTCCGGTCCGACACGGGCGGCCTCATCCCGCGCCGCGCGTTCTCGTGGACGCCGCGCTGCGCGGTGACCGACCCGGACTCGCCGAGCAGGCCGCAGGCGGGGGCGCAGGCGGACTTCGGGGGTGCCGCGGGCATGACGCTCTGCGCGCAGCCGACGGCGACCGGCGTCCAGGTCACCGGCGGCGCCTTCCAGGCCGACGCCGACGTGAAGCTGGCCGCGCCCGCCTACCCGCTCGCCGGGACGTACACCGCGACGCTGACGCTCTCGCTCAGCTGAGCACCCCGTACTCTGCCGATCATGGGAGATCCGTACCGCATCACGTTCGTCTGCACCGGCAACATCTGCCGTTCCCCGATGGCCGAGTGGGTGTTCCGGCGGCACGTCGAGGACGAGGGGCTCGACGGTGCCGTCGAGGTGGACAGTTCGGGCACCGAGGGCTGGCACCGGGGCAAGCCGGCGGATCCGCGCACCGACGCGACGCTGGTCAAGTTCGGGTACGAGACAGGGCATGCGGCGCGGCCGTTCGACGCCCGCTGGTTCCCGGCCTACGACCTCGTCATAGCGCTCGACGAGGACCACTTCCGCGAGCTGCGGCGCCGCGCCCCCGACGAGGCGTCGCGCGCGAAGGTGCGGCTGCTGCGCGAGTTCGACCCCGACGCGGAGGCCGGCGACCTCGACGTCCCGGACCCGTACTACGGCGGGATCGACGGCTTCGAGGACGTCCTGGCGATGATCGAAGCCGCCACCCCGGGCATGCTCGCCGAGGTCCGCAGGGGCCTGGACGCCCGGGCCTGAGCCCGAACGAAAGCGCGGGCCGCACCGGAGGGAGATCCGGTGCGGCCCGCGCTCAGGGTGTGCGGACGGGTCAGCCCACGTGCACGGCCGGGCCGCCGCCCGACGGCAGGGCGTCCTTGCCGGCGTTGACGAAGATCGCGCTGACCACCGCGCCGACCACCATGATGGCCGAGGCCCACGCGAACGCCGTGGTGTAGCCGTCGAGTTGCGCGTGCGCCACGGTGTTCTGGAGCACCGCCGGGTCGGCGAGGGCCGGGCCGAGCTGCGCCTTCTTGTCGGCCATGTAGTCGGCGATGGCCGTGGTGGCGAAGCTGTTGAGCAGCGCCGTGCCGAGCGCGCCGCCGACCTGCTGGACGGCGTTGATCGAGGCACTCGCGGCACCGGCGTCGCGCTCCTCGATGCCGATCAGCGCGGTGCTGGCGACCGAGGTGAACACCAGGCCGAGGCCCAGGCCGATGATGACCATGCCGGGCAGCACGTGGGTGGCGTACTGCGGTTCGACGGTGACGAAGGTCAGCCAGAAGGTGCCGACCGCGGCCAGGACGGCGCCGGTGAACAGCGGGACGCGCGGGCCGATCTTCGGCAGCAGCGCCGCGGAGGCGCCGGCCGTGATGAACACGCCGACGGTGATGCCGAGCGCGCCCGCGCCCGCCTTGACCGCGCCGTAGTGCAGCACGCCGCGCATGTAATAGATCATGAACAGCGTCGAGCCGATGAACGCGGCGCCGACCAGCAGCATGACCAGGAGCGAGCCGCCGCGGTTGCGGTCGGCGACGATGCGCAGCGGCAGCAGCGCGTGCTCGGTGCGCTTCTCGATGAAGACGAAGACGATCAGCAGCAGCACACCCGCGACCAGCATCGCCACGGTGAGGCCGTCGCTCCAGCCTTCCTCGGCGGCGCGGGTGAAGCCGTAGACGAGGGCGGCGAGGCCCAGGGTGACGGCGATGGCGCCGGGGATGTCGTAGCGGGTGTCGCCTTGGGCGCGGCTCTCCTTGACCATCGGCATCGCGGCCAGGATCGCGATCACCGCGATCGGGACGTTGACCAAGAGGCACCAGCGCCACGTCGCGTACTGGGTCAGGACGCCGCCGAGCAGCAGGCCGATGGCCGCGCCGCCCGCGGAGATGCCGCCGTAGACGGCGAACGCCTTGGCGCGCTCCTTGCCTTCGGTGAAGGTGACGGTCAGCACCGCGAGCGCGGCCGGAGCGAGCAGTGCCGCGAAGACGCCCTGGAGGGCGCGCGAGCCGAACAGCATGGCCTCGTTCTGGGCGGCGCCGCCTATCGCGGACGCGGCGGCGAAGCCGATCATGCCGGTGACGAACGCCTTCTTGCGACCCCAGAAGTCCGCGATGCGGCCGCCGAGGAGGAGCAGGGCGCCGAACGCGAGCGCGTAGGCGGTGACGACCCACTGCTTGTTGGCGTCGGACATGTCCAGCGCCTTCTGGGCGTCGGGCAGGGCGACGGTGACGATGGTCGCGTCGAGGACGACCATCAGCTGGGCGATCGAGACGATGACCAGCACCCACCAGCGGCGCGAGTCGGCCTCCGGCGCGCCGCCGGACAGCGGCGGCTTTTTGTCGAGTGTGGTTTGGGACATGGCGGTACCCCCGGTGGTGGGTGCGGTGAAATCCGGCTGGCGGGCAGCCGGGTGATGTCGGAACGGCGCGGTTCAACCGCGCGTCCCGCGATCCGATTCCCGGATCGGGCCGGGCGGGCGCGGACGGGACGGGGTCCGCGGGCCCGGGACGGTCAGCTGTTGCGCAGCGCGGGCAGGATGACGGTGTCGACGACGGAGATCAGGAAGTCCTCGTCCACGGGATGGCCTTCGCAGACCGGACGGTGGATGACCTGCTGGACGAGGATCGGCCCGCAGTGTTCGGTGGCCGCGGGCCGGTGGGCCAGTTCGCCGCGGTCGATGGCACGGCGGACGAGGTCCTCGAAGGCCTCGCGCTCGGGCCTGATGAGCTGTTCGCGCATCGCGTCGCCGAGTTCGGGGTTCTTCATGACGGCGTGCCCCATGGCGGTGAGCAGTTCGCCGTCCGGCTGCGCGAACCGCGCGAGCGAGCGGGCGATGGCGTGCAGGTCGCCGACCAGGCTTCCGGTGTCGACCGTCAGGGAGACGGGCTTGGCCCGGTGCATGGCGGCGATCACGAGGTTGGTCTTGTTCTGCCACTGCCGGTAGAGGGTGGCCTTGCTGGACTTGGCGCGGGCGGCGACCGCGTCCATCGTGAGGGCCTCGTAGCCGACCTCGCGGAGGATGTCGACGACCGCGTCCAGCACCTCGGCGGTGCGTTCGGACGTCAGCCTGCTGCGGCGCTCGCTGTCGGCCTTGACCTGCTCGGGTGACACCCGGCCCCTCCCTTCGGCACACCGGTGTACGGACGCATGGAGACTAGCGGAGCACAAAACCGGGAACGAAACGGTTTCGTACCGATAGCCATGAGCATACACCCATCGAAACGAAACCGTTTCGTACTTTCGAGGGTGACCGCCGCCACATGCGGCACCGGGGCCGGACCGGGCGGCCCAAGATCGCGTGGCGGCCCGGGACCGCGCCTAGGCTGAAGGCTCCGAGCACGTCCCCGACTTCGACCGAGGAGTTCCCGCATGGGTTCAGCCGACGGCTTCGTCCTGCTCGCCGACGCACACGCCTACCTCCGCGCCGCCGTCCGCGGCGTCCCCGCCGACGCGTGGGGCAGCGCCACCCCGTGCGACGAGTGGACGGTGCGCCAGGTCCTCAACCACGCCCGGCTGGACCAGCAGGCACTGCTGATACAGATCGCGCAGATCGGCCCGATGTCCGACCCGTTCGAGCCCGAGGACGCGGTCGCCGCCGACCCGTACGCGGAACTGGACGGCATCCTCACCGCCGCCATGGCCGCGTGGGAGGCCGTCCGCGACCAGGAGGTCGTGCAGACCCCCATGGGCCCGATGCCGCCCACCGCCGCCACCGCGGCCGCCGCGCTGGACGCCGGGCTGCACGCGTGGGACATCGCCCGCGGGACCGGCCAGGACCTCCCGCTCTCCGACGAACTCGCGGACGGCCTCGGCGACATCGCCAACCATCTGATCCCGTTCGTGCGCGACTCGTTCGGCAAGTACGCCGCCGAGGTCCCCACCGACGCCGCCGGTCCGGCCGCCGCACTGCTGGCGTTCTCCGGCCGCGACCCGCTCTGGAGCCCGAAGGCCTCCTGAACAGCGGTCAGTTCAGGAAGCGTTCGACGGCCTCGCGGGCCCGGGCGTTCGAGGCCGCGGCAGCGGCCAGCGCCCGGGCCAGCACGTCGATCCACTCGTCCAGGCCCACCTGGCGCCGCGAGAGCACGACGCCGCGGACCTCGTGGCAGACCTCCCCGACGACCCGGCCGTGCTCCACCCGCAGCGCGAGCCGCTGCTCGCCGAGCGCGACGTCCAGTTCGGCGACCGAGCCCTCGCGGCCGGCCAGCCGCTCCGCCAGCGAACGCCTGCGCGTGACCGTCACGGCACCGGGCGGCAGCGAGTCGGCGAGGTTCGCCGACAACACTGTGGCGTAGAGGTTCAGGTCCGCGCTGTCCCGGCGCAACGCCGCGGCCAGCAGCTCCACCTCGAAGTCAGGCATCGAGGCTCAGCACCATGGTCGGCCGGTCGATGACGTGGTCGTCGCGGAGCGGGCGCACCGCGGTCCCGATCGCGAAGAACTCGGTGGTGTGCGACCCCCACGTGTGCGAGTGCTGCCGCAGCTGCACCGCCACGATCCCCTCGGCCTCCAGGGCGCTCGCCTCGGCTTGCATGCGGGTCATCGCCAACTCGCGTGCGTCGTAGAGGGCTTGGGTGAACTGCTCGATCTCGACGTTGCGTCCCGCCGTGTTGAGCACCTGGCCGAGGCGCTGGTGCGCGACGTGGTAGACGCACGACCCCATGACCATGTCCAGCGGCGCGTACCCGGCACGGATCAGGGTCCAGAAGTCCTGGCCGGACAGGTCCGAGGTGAAGGGCCTGCCCTTGTTGTTGAGCCACGTGCCGCCGGCTCCCGGGTCGGCGCCGTCCGCCTTCACCGCGGTGCCGACCGCGATGAACTCGGCGATGTCGGAGCCGAACTCCTTGAACTGGATGTCCAGCCGCACGCCGACGACGCCGTCCGCGCCCAAGGCGCTCGCCTCGGCCTCCATGCGGCTCATCGCCAGCTCGCGCGCGTGGTACATCGCCTGCGAAAGCTTCGTCAGCTCCTGGTTCTTCGACCACCGGCCGAGCTGGATGCCGACGTGGTAGACCGAGGAGCCGAGCACCAGGCCGAGCGGCCGGAACCCGGCCTCGCGCACCAGCAGGAACTCGTTCACCGTCAGGTCCGACGTGAACAGCGAGCCCTTCTCCCCCGGCCGCAGCTGCGCAAGCCGCCGCATGGCGTCCTCGGGGACGCCCTCCATGGCCGGCTGCGCGCTTTCCCCCGTCCCGGCCGGTTCCCACCCTGCTCGCTCGGTCATGTCAGCGCTCGCGCTCCAGTCTCATGATGGTCAGTGTTCCAGGCCCGGCCGCCCGTTCGGAGCGGCGGAACCCGGCGATCGAGGTGCCGACGAAGACCGCCTCCACGACGACGTCGCGCGAACCTTCTGCCGCGGGGCACTCGTTCTCGCGCACATTCAGGTCGATCTCGTCCAGCACCACCCCGTCGCCGCCGTGCTTCCCGGCGTCGAGGGCCAGTTGCCGCCGCGCGTCGCGACGGGCGCTGTTCATCAGCCAGGTGTAGCCGTCGATCTCCTGGTTCTCGAGCCGCCAGGTGTTCCGGCCGAACCTGCGCCAGTCGTCGTGCCGGGTCGCGATGGCGATGCCGAGGACGAGTCCGGTGGGGACCCATCCGCTGTGCACGAGCTTGGCGAAGTCCTGGCCGCTCAGGTGCGAGGTGAACGGTCTGCGCGGCCGGACGCGCGAGTGCGCCCGGACCGCGGTGCCCAGCGCGGTGAACTCCACGCCCCCGGCCGGGAACCGACCGATCCGCAGCTTCACCCCGACGATCCCGTCGCCGCCGAGCTCGCGGCACTCCGCGACCGCGCGGGCCAGCGCCAGCCTGCGCGCCTCGTACAGCGTCGCGACCATCGGCCCGAACGACGGCGCCGACCACGAGGATCGGACGCTCGTCACGCCGGGCGCCGACCACGGTCCCGGGCAGCTCCAGGCGCCCGTGTACCCGATGTGGAAGACGGCCGTGCCGAGCACCTGCCCGACCGGCTCGAACCCGGCGCCCTTGATCGCCACGAACTCCTCGGCCGACAACGCCGAGTCCCAGGTGCCGGCGCCCCGGGGTCCCGCCGAACCGCCGGCGGCGTCCCCCGGCCCGCCTATCCCGCCCCCCGCTTGCACCTACGCCAACTCCTCGACGAACGCGGCCAGTTGGGCAAGATTACGGCACTCCACCATTGGGACCACCCGGTCGTAGGTCGACGCCGCCGAGTCTCCGGTGTCCCAGTCGCGCCGCGGCTCGGGGTTGAGCCAGTGCGCGCGGCGCGCCGCCTCGACCAGCTTCGCGAGCGTCGGGAGCGCGAGCTGCCCGTAGTTGGAGCGGGCGTCGCCGAGGATCAGCAGCGCCGTCTTCGGGCCCACGACGTCCGGGTACTTCTCCGCGAACAGGTCGAACGCGCGCCCGTAGTTGGTGCGCCCGGTCACCCACACGATGTCCGCCTCGGACGTCATGCGCTTCATCGCGTCGCCGACGTCCACGCCCGGCGCGAAGAACCCGGTCACCTCGTCGAGGTTGTCGACGAACGCGAACACCCGCACCTTGGTGAACTGTTCACGCAGCGCGTAGGCGAGCAGCAGCGTGAAGTGCGCGAACGACGCCACCGAGTCGCTCACGTCGCACAGCACGACCAGCTCGGGCTTGTGCGGCCGGCGCGGCCGGTGGAACGTGCGCACCGGCACGCCGCCGGTCGACAGCGACGCGCGCACGGTGCGCCGGAAGTCGAGCCGCCCGCGCCGCCCGGCCTTGTGCTTGACCGCGAGCCGGGTCGCCAGGCGGCGGGCCAACGGGTGGACGGCGCGCCGCAGTTCGGCCAGGTCGTTGCGGGTCGCGCGGAGGATGTCGAGGTGCTCCAGGGGCGGCCGCACCGCGACCTTCGCGACCCGTTCGGCGCCGGCGTCCTCGGCGAGCCGACGGCGCACCTCGGCGGTGATCATCTGCTGCAGCACCGCGAGCCGGTCCTCGAGCGCGCGCCGCGCGGTGCGCTCCGCGAGCCCGCCGCGGTCCTGTCCGGCGAGCACTTCGCGCAGCAGCCCGGCCATCAGGGTGCGGGCGTCGAGCGCGGAGCCGACCGCGTACGCCGACCAGGTCTGCCGCGGCGCCGACGCCGGCGAGCGCCCGTACGCGGCCACCGCCTCGCGCACCAGCTGCCGCATGCCCGCTTCGTCGCCGTCGAGCAGCAGGTCGAACAATCGCTCGCGCATCGCCTCGGCGACCGGGTCGGGGGTGAGCGGGCCCGTCCGCAGCGGCCGCTCCGCCCGTTCACCCGCCGGCGGGGTGGCGACACCGTCCCCGACGGCCGCCGGGAACCACAGGTCGAACAGCGTGTCGAAGGTCCCGCGGTGCGTCGGCCGCTTCACCAGCGTCGTCGCGTAGGCGGCCCGCAGCGCCTCGCGGTCCACCAGGTCGAGGACGGTCAGCGCGCGCGCCGCGTCCAGGCCCTCCGCGAGCGAGACCGGGAGCCCGGCGCCGCGCAGCGCCTCCAGGAACCCGACGTGCCGTTCGAGGAGTGCCATGTCAGCCCAACTCTGCGGTGGGCAGCCCGAGTTCCTTGGCGGCGCGGTTCTGGTCGGAGACGTGCTTGAGGACGACGCCGAGGGTGCGCGCGATGGCCTCCTCGTCCAGCGCGTCCGCCTCCAGCGCGAGCAGCGTGCGCGCCCAGTCCAGCGTCTCGGCGATCGACGGCGACTTCTTCAGGTCCAGCGCGCGCAGCGTCGCCACGGTCCGCACCAGCTGCTCGGCGAGCGCGTCGGTGATGCCCGGCACCTGGGCGAGCACGATGTCGCGCTCCCGCTCGGGCGTCGGGTAGTCGAGGTAGAGGTACAGGCAGCGGCGCTTGAGCGCCTCGGACAGCTCGCGCGTCGCGTTCGAGGTGAGCACGACGAACGGACGGCGCGCCGCGGTGACGGTGCCCAGCTCGGGGATGGTGACCTGGAAGTCCGACAGCACCTCCAGGAGCAGGCCCTCGACCTCGACGTCGGTCTTGTCGGTCTCGTCGATCAGCAGCACCGTCGGCTCGGTGCGCCGGATCGCGGTCAGCAGCGGCCGGGCGAGCAGGAACTCGTCGCTGAAGATGTCGTCGTGGGTCGCGTTCCAGTCCTGGCCCTCGGGGGTGGCCTGGATGCGCAGCAGCTGCTTGCGGTAGTTCCACTCGTACAGCGCGCGGCCCTCGTCGAGGCCCTCGTAGCACTGCAGGCGCACCAGGTCGGCGCCGGTGGCCGCGGCGACCGCCTTGGCGAGCTCGGTCTTGCCGACCCCGGCCGGGCCCTCGACGAGCAGCGGCTTGCCGAGGGCGTCGGCGAGGAAGACGGTGGTCGCGATGTGCGCGTCGGCCAGGTAGTCGCCGGCCGCGAGCCGGGCGCGCGCGTCCTCGGGCGAGGTGAACAAGGACACGGCGGCTCCCTCGGCTCAGCTTGACGTGGTCAAGATGCTACCGAGCCGTAGTCAGCGCATCGAGGCCAGGCGCAGCTCGACGACCACGCGTTCGACGCGCGCGTGGTCGGGGTGCTCGGGCAGCACCGAGTCCACCGTCTCGAGCGCGGCGAACTCGCTCTCGAACAGTGCCGCGAACGCTTCCGGGTCGGACGCGGCCAGCTCGCCGGCCGCGAACAGCTCCTCGCGCTGCGCGGACATGTCGATCGCCAGGTGACCGGTCGCGAGCAGGCCGCGCGCCTGGCGCAGCAGCCGCAGGCAGTGCCGGCCGTGCTTGGCGGTGCGCTTGGCCAGGTCGGACGAGAAGCCGCGCTGCCCCGCCCCGTGCCGGGACAGCAGCTTGCGGGACTGCTGCAGGGCGTAGCCGCCGTACGCGCCGCGCACCGCCGCCGTCGACAGGAACGCCTCCCGGACCTCGCGCAGCGCGCGGCCGCCCTCGGTCTCCACGACGTAGCCGTCGAGCCACAGCAGTTCGCTGACCGTCGGATTGCCCTTCAGGGCGAGGGTCGTGAACTTGTACAGCTCGTGCACGGTGACGTCGGGGTCGGTGGTGACGCGCGAACCGGTCAGCACCGAGGGCCCGCGCAGCCCGAGCACGTCGGCGGGCGGCGCGAGGTAGACGCCGAGCCGGTCCTCGTCGGAGCCCTCGCCGGCCAGCCCGTACGCGGTCGAGCCGACCACACCTAGCAGCAGCGTCGCTCCGGTGTCCTGAGTCACGACCGTAGGCCTTTCGCGTGGTGAGGCGGCGCCGACGCTCCCGGGTCCCCGGGTTCGGCTTCCGGTCCGGGTGGGGTCGGGTCCGGACATGAGTATCGGGGAGGGCTGCGGCCCGAAGACAGTGGATTTCCCCGACGACAAAGCCGCCTTGCCTACGCCCAAATGGTGAGAGGAGGCCACGACCCTCGGCCGATGACCGCGATCCGGTTCCGGCCGAGGATGGAGCGAGCCTCACACAACGGGGATGAGGGGGACGGTGGTGCAGGCCGGTCCCTTCGCTTGATCGGAAGGGAAGGTCGATGGGCTACGGGCTGGCCGCTCGACCGGCATGGGACATGGACATCACAAGCTGGTGGTTCGTACTGGGCATGGCGCTGGCGACGGTGGGGGCCGCCGTCGCGACCGTGCTGACCTGGCACCGCAGGCGGCTCAAGAGGACCCGCCGGGTCACCGCGCTGATCGTGACGCAGCTGATGGTCACGCTGACGATCCTGGCCGCGGTCAACAGCCAGATGTACTTCTACAGCACGGTCTCGGACGTCCTGTCGATCGCCGACGGGCCGCCGGGGCCCAAGCTGCACGTGCCGCACGTCGACGGCCCGGACCGGCTGCGCGCCGACGCGGCGACACCCGGGCCGGGGGTCCCCGGCTGGCTCTCGGCGCACAAGAGGCTCGACACCCGGCACGGCGTCCTGGTGTCGACGACGGTGACCGGCGCGAGGTCCCGGCACTCGCTGCCGGCGCACGTGTACCTGCCCGCCGCGTACTTCGACCCGGCGCGGGCGGACGAGCGGTTCCCGGTGATCCAGTTGCAGTCCGGCTACCCGGGCACGCCGAGCACGTGGGTGCGGCGCATGCGGATAGAGCGGATCCTCGCCGGGCTGATGGGCTCGGGCCGGGTGCCTCCGGTCATCGCGGTGCTGCCGGAGCAGAACCCGGTGCAGGGGCGGGACAGCGAGTGCGTGGACGCGGTGGACGGCGCGCGCGCCGCGACCTACCTCGGGGAGGACGTGCCGGACGCGGTCGCGGCGAACTTCCGGACCGCGGAACGCCCCGCGCGCTGGGGCATCATGGGCTACTCGACGGGCGGCTTCTGCGCCGCGAACCTCGCCATCCGCTACCCGGACCGGTTCGGCGCGGCCGCGAGCCTGTCGGGCTACTACAAGGCGATCACCGACATGACGACGGGCGACCTGTACAAGGGCGACGAGCAGGCGCGCAAGGACAACAGCCCGATCGTGACGATCGACCGGCCGCGTGAACGGCCGCTGCGGATGTACCTGTTCGCGGCGCGCGGCGAGGGGCACGCGGTGCGGGACATGCAGAAGTTCGCGCTGAAGTTCCGGGCGCCGAACGAGGTGACGACGGTGGTCGCGCAGTCGGGCGGGCACAACTTCCACACCTGGTCGGCCGGCATCCCGGCGGCGCTGGAGTGGCTGGGGGCGCGCGTCGGGGAGCCGCCGCGGGACGTCGTGCAGGCCCGTACGTCGCCGTCGCGCTGAGGACCGCGCGCACGGTGGGATCAGTCCGTGCGCGCGGTCGGTTCGGGGGTGCCGGTCAGCGGTTGGCGGCCGCGACGATCATCAGGGTGCCGAAGATCACCGCGAAGCCGAGCACGTAGATCGACAGCCGGATCCACATGCCGTTCTCGCGGCTCTTCTCGTTTTCGGGCAGCGCCATGGGACACGCGTCCTTTCGGTCGGAGCGCAGGAGGGGGTGCGGCGGGGTCGGTGGGTCAGTGCGTGGCGGGGGGCAGGCAGGCGGTGAGTCCGACCATCGCGGGCGCCGCGTGCACCATGAGGAACTCGACGGGCGTGTGCTCGTCGGCGGACTCCATGACGTGCGGCATCGCCGAGTCGAAGTGCGCGACGTCGCCGGGCGCCAGCATCCGGACGGTGTCGCCGAGGGTCAGCCGCAGCTGGCCGGCCGTGACGTACAGCCACTCCTCCCCGGGGTGGACGCGCGCCGGGCCCCGCGCGCGTCCGGGTGGGACGCGGACGCGCAGCGCCTGCATGCCGCGCCGCGGGCTGCCGGCCCGCCAGTACGTCCAGCCGTGCGCCTGGAAGGGCTCGGCCTGCTTGGCGCGGACGACCGGCTCGTCGCCGGCCGCGCTCTCGCCGAGCAGGACGGAGACCGCGGTGGCGTAGACGCGGGCCAGGGTCAGGAGGGCGGGCAGCGACGGCTGGCGCTGCGCGTTCTCGAGCCGGGACAGGTACGGGACGGACAGGCCGCTCGCGTCCGCGGCCTCGTCGAGCGTCAGCCCCAGCGCGAGTCGGGCCGACTTCAGGCGTTTGCCGAGGCCGGGGGATTCGGGCATAGCATCACGCTAGCCAGCCGCACCACACGTGGCAATTTTCTTGCCTTGGAGGCAAAACCCTCATGGACATAGCCCTGCTTCAGGGACAGTCGCAGCTGATCATCCGGCAGAACTTCCGGCTGATCGTCAACCAGTACGTGGTGCACCTGGTGAACCCCGACGGCTCGCACGGCGCGGTCGTCGGATACGCGCAGCAGAAGCGCGGCAAGCTCAAGGAAGAGGTCGTCCTCTACACGGACGAGAGCAAGCAGTTCGAGCTGGCCCGCTTCAAGGCCCGGCAGGTGCTGGACGTGCGCGCACAGCACGACGTCACCGCCGTGGACGGCACGCCGCTCGGGGTGTTCTCGAAGAACTTCAAGAAGTCGCTGATCCGTTCGACGTGGCACCTGGAGCGGCCGGGCGCCGAGCGGGCGACCGGGCAGGAGCGCAGCCTGTTCGGCGCGATCCTGCGGCGGCTGTGGGGGTTCATCCCGGTGGTGGGCGACTTCCTGCCGGCGCCGACCTACCACTTCGACTTCGTCGGCGACGACACCAAGGCTCCGGTGCTGCACGTCGAGCGGCAGATGAAGCTGCGCGACCAGTACTTCGTGACGTTCACCGACCCGACGATGGACCGCCGCTTCGGGATCTGCGTGGCGGTGGCGATGGACGCCATCCAGAACCGCTGACGGCACGCCGCGCGGGCCCCGGGTATCCGGGCCCGCGCTCCGGCGTCCGGGGCGGGAGGTCAGCCCTCGTCGGGCACCAGCACGGGCGTGTCGACCTTGAGGACCTCACCGCGGAAGAAGCGCGGGTTGCGGCCCCGGATGACCTCCATGACCACGACACCGATGACCAGGACGCCGACGCCGATGACGAACACGCTGCCGACGCCGAGCACCGAGCTGCCGCTGCCGTAGCCCGGGCTCCACGCGTCCACGAGTGTCTTGACGAAGATCGCGCCGAGCATGAGTCCGCCGGCCAGCGGCATGAGGCCCTTGATGAGGAAGTCCCGGGGGTCGCGCAGCAGGTCGTGGCGGAAGTAGCGGACGCTGGAGAACGCGGTCAGCGCGTAGTAGAAGCAGATCATGAGGCCGAGCGCGGCGATGGTGTCCTGCAGCACCGACGTGCTGACCAGCGTCATCACGGTGTAGAAAACGCCGGTGACGACGCCCGCGACGATCGTCGCGTAGCCCGGGGTCCGGTACTTCGGGTGCACGCGGGCGAACGCGGGTGGCAGCGCCTCGTAGGTGGCCATCGCGAGCGCGGTGCGGGCGACCGGGATGAAGGTGGTCTGCAGGCTCGCGACCGAGCTGGCCAGCACCGCGACGTAGAGCATCGTGCCGAGCCCGGAGCCCATGACCGGGTCGGCGAGCTTGGCGAAGATGTTCTCGTTGTCGGTGTTGAGGCCGAGCCCGGTGTCGCCGACGCCCGCGACCATGAGCGTGGCGATGCCGGTCAGCAGGTACGCGGTCACGACGACCAGCAGCGTGAGCATCGCGGCCCGGCCCGGCACGTTGCGGCCGCCCGCGGTCTCCTCGTTCATGGTCAGGGCGGTGTCCCAGCCCCAGTACATGAAGATCGACAGTGACAGGCCGGCGGTGAGCGCCGCGAAGTTGTCGATGCCGAACGGGTTGAGCCAGCCGGCCGAGAAGGACAGCGACGTGTCGAAGTCACCGGCCTGCGCCTTGGTGACCGCCATGACGATGAACAGCGCGAGCACCGACAACTGGAGGATGACGAGGAAGTACTGCACGCGCTTGGTGACCGTCATGCCGCGGTAGCTGATCGCCGTCGCGGCGGCGATGAAGACCATGGTGGTCGGGATGTGGATCGCCTTGTTGTGGTCCCACGACGCGACCCAGTCGCTGCCGGCGAGCTTGCCGAGCGTCAGGTAGAAGAACGACGTGCCGATGCCGGCCAGGTTGGACAGCACGATGATGGTGGCCATCACCAGTCCCCACCCGGTCATCCAGCCGACCCGGGGGCCGAACGCCTTGACCGTCCAGGTGAACGACGTGCCCGCGTCGGGAACGACCTTGTTCAGCTCGCGGTACGCGAACGCGACCAGCAGCATCGGGATGAAGCCGATGAGGAAGACCGCCGGCAGGTGCAGGCCGACCTCGCGGACGGTCGGGCCGAGCGCGCCGGTGAGCGTGTAGACGGGGGCCACCGTCGAGATCGCGACCACCACGCTGCCGACCAGGCCGATCGCGTTGTGACTCAGGCCCTTGTCCCGGATATCGGGTTCGTCCCGATAGTGCAGATGATCGGAGCCGTGATGGTCATGCGTGTGCTGATTGGTCACAATCGACCAGAATAAGTCAGCATCGATGGAATTTTGACCGGCACGCCTGGGCTTCCCAGGACAAACCGGGACATCTACAGAAGGTCCTCCGGGCGGATCGGGATCCGGTCCACCGCCCGCCCCGTCGCCGCGCGGATCGCCGCGACCACCGCCGGCGTCGACGAGACCGTGGGCGCCTCGCCCACCCCGCGCACGCCGTACGGCGCGTTCGGGTCCGGCAGCTCGAGGATCTGCACCGGCATCGCGGGCGCGTCGGCGATCGTCGGGATCAGGTAGTCGGTGAACGAGCCGTTCACCACCAGCCCGTCGCGCACCACGATCTCCTCCGTCAACGCCAGGCCGATACCCTGGGCCCCGCCGCCCTGGATCTGCCCGACCACCGCCTGCGGGTTCATCGCCCGCCCGACGTCCTGCGCGGCGGCCAGCTCCACCACCTTCACGATCCCCAGCTCGGTGTCGACGTCGACCACCGCGCGGTGCGCACAGAACGTGTACTGCACGAACGCGTCGCCCTGCCCCGTCACCGGGTCGAGCACGGCGGTCTTCCGGTGCCGGTACTCGGCGGTGTGCTCCACCGGCGTGTCGCCCAGCACCCGCGCGAGGTCGTCGAGCACGCGGCCGTCCGCGCCGACGATCTTTCCGCCGGACAGCAGGCAGTCGCCCGACCGTCCGGCCCGGCGCAGCACCTCGTCCCGCACCAGGCGGCACGCGTCGCGCACCGCGCCGCCGCTGACGTACGTCTGCCGCGACGCCGACGTCGACCCGGCCGAGCCCACCCGCGTGTCCGCCGGATGCAGCACGACCCGGTCCACGCCCAGCTCGGTGCGGGTGATCTGCGACCACACGGTCACCCCGCCCTGCCCGACCTCGGCGGCCGCGGTGTGCACTGTGGCGACCGGCTCCCCCGCGACCACCTCCAGGCGCACCCGGGCGGTCGAGTAGTCGTCGAAGCCCTGCGAGAACGCCACGTTCTTCACGCCCACCGAGTAGCCCACGCCGCGCCGCACGCCCTCGCCGCGCGTCGAGTACGAGTAGCCGCCGGGCAGTTCGCGCTGGTCGGTGGGCTCCGCGGGAAGCGGCAGCGCGCGCACCATGCCGAGCAGCTCGGCGACCGGCGCGGGCGCGTCCAGCACCTGCCCGATCGCCGTCACCCCTCCCTGCGCGAGCGCGTTGCGCTGCCGGAACTCGACAGGGTGCAGCCCGAGTTCGGCGGCCACCCGGTCCATCTGGCTCTCGTACGCGAAGCACGCCTGCACCGCGCCGAAGCCGCGCATCGCGCCGCACGGCGGGTTGTTGGTCACCATGCCGATCGCCTCTAGCGCGACGTTCGGGACGTAGTACGGGCCGATGCCCAGGCCGGCCGCGTTGCCGACCACCGCAGAGGTGGTGGACGCGTAGGCGCCGCCGTCGAGGACGATGCGCGCCTTGACGTAGACGAGCTTCCCGTCGCGGTTCGCGCCGTGCTCGTAGTCGAGCGTCGCCGGGTGCCGGTGCACGTGCCCGAGGAACGACTCCTCGCGCCCGTAGATCATCTTCACCGGCTTGCCGGTGTGCAGTGCCAGCAGGCACACGTGCGCCTGGAGGGTGATGTCCTCGCGCGCGCCGAACGCGCCGCCGACCCCGCCGAGGGTCAGCCGGACCTTCTCCTCGGGCAGCCCCAGGACCGGGGCCAGCTGCGCACGGTCGATGTGCAAATACTGCGTCGCCACGTACAGGTCGACGCCGCCGTCCTCGGCGGGCACGGCGAGCGCCGCCTCGGGGCCGAGGGGCGCCTGGTCCTGCATGCCGATCACGTAGTGGCCGCGCACGACCACGTCGGCGCGCGCGGTGTCGGGGTCACCGCGCCGCACCGGCTGGCGGGCGACCACGTTGCCGGGGAAGTGCGGGTTGAGCGTCGGCGCGCCGGGTCCGAGCGCCTGTTCCTCGGTCACCACGGGGGTCAGCGGCTCGTAGGTGACCTTGATGCGCGCGGCGGCGCGGCGCGCGGTCTCCGGGTGGTCGGCGGCGACGACCGCGACCGGTTCGCCGTGGAAGCGCACCTCGCCCTCGGCGAGGACGGGGGTGTCGGCGGTCTCCAGGCCGTACAGGTTCTGCCCGGGGACGTCCTCGTGGGTCAGCACCGCGAACACGCCGGGCAGCGCCAGCGCTTCGCCGATGTCGACGGCGGTGATGCGGGCGCGCGGGTGCGGGCTGCGCAGTGTGGCGCCCCACAGCATGTCGTCGGCCCACAGGTCGGAGGCGTACGCGAAGGCACCCTTGACCTTGAGGATGCCGTCGGGGCGCGGCGGGGTGGTGCCGATGCCCCCGTCCGCAGGTCGGGCGGGCGTCTCGGTCGACGTGCCGGTGCCGGTTCCGACGCCTGTGCCGGTTCCGGTTCCGCTGGTCGGGTGGTCCACGCGTACCCCCTCGTCGGAGTCTCGTTCCCCGTCCACTCCCTCAAGGATCCCGCCGCGGGGCTTCACCTTGCAGGGGGCGCGCCGTACAGTGCCGCACGAATGACACCGAGTGCCACGATCGCGGTACCGCCGGACCCCGGGGAGAGACCATGTCGCTGCCGCCTATGGACGCCCAGCTCAGCGCGTTCCTCACGCTCGCGCCGCCGATGGCGTACGCCGGCGATCCCGTCGAGTTCCGCGCGGAGATGCGGCGCCGGCTCTCGGTGCGCCCGATGACGACGCCGCTGCCGCGCGTCGAGGACCGCACGATCCCCGGCCCCGACGGCGCCCCCGACCTTCCGGCGCGCGTCTACTGGCCGAGCGACGAGGTCGGCCTGCCCGTGCTCGTCTATTTCCACGGCGGCGGCTTCTGCATCGGCGACATCGAGTCGCACGACGGCGTGACCCGCAAGCTGGCCGAGCAGGTCGGCTGCGTCGTCGTGTCCGTGGAGTACCGGCTCGCACCCGAGCACCAGTTCCCGGCCGCGTACGAGGACTGCTACGCGGCCTACCTGTGGGTCCGCGAGAACGCCGCCGAGCTGGGCGGCGACCCTTCCCGTGTCGCGGTGGGCGGCGACAGCGCGGGCGCCTCGCTGTCCGCCGGCCTGTGCCTGATGGCCCGCGACCGAGGCACGGCGCAGCCGACCTTCCAGCTGCTGTGGTACCCGGCGACCGGCCTGGTCGGCACCGACTCGCAGAAGGCGAACCAGGCCGACCCGCTGCTGCCGCCGGACGCCATCGCGTGGTTCGAGGACATGTACTTCTCGCGGACGCCGCGGGAGCGGTTCGTCCCGTACGGCGCGGTCGCGCTGGCCGAAAACCACACCGGCCTCGCGCCCGCGCACGTCGTCGTCGCGGGGCACGACCCGCTGCACGACGAGGGCGTCGCGTACGCCGCGCAGCTGACCGCGGCCGGCGTGCCGACGACGCTCGACGACGCCCCCACGATGTGCCACGGGTTCGTCAGCTTCGCGGACTTCGTGCCGGGCTGCGCCGAGGCGGTCGAGGGGTCGTACGCGGCGCTGCGCGCGGCGTTCGCCCGCTGAGACCCGCCGGGACGCGGGTGGCCCGCGCCGGATCAGTCGGCGCGGGCCAGCGCGATCACGGCCACGTCGTCGGGCGTGCCGACGGCGTACTCCGCCAGGTCCTCGCGCACGAAGCCGGCGACGGCGCCGGGGTCGAGCACGTCGCACCCGCCGAAGTGCGCGGCCAGCCGGTCGGCGAGCGGATAGAACTCGCCGTCGGTGCCGCGCGCCTCGCTGACCCCGTCGGTGTGCGCGACCAGCACCTCGCCGGGCGCGAGCGGGTGCCGGGTGACCTCCGTCGGGGCGCCGCCCAGCGCGCCGAGTCCGAGCGGCACGCCGGGACGGGTGGGCAGTTTGGCCGCGCCGCCGTAGCGGACCAGGACCGGCGAGGGGTGGCCGCGGTCGGCGATCCGGACCTCGGGCGCGTCGGGCGGGAACTCCAGGAAGAGCGCGGTGACGAACAGCTCGGCGTCGCCCGCGTCGGCCGCCTCGCGCGCGAGGCGGCGCTCCATGCGGTCGGTGAGCTCGGCGAGGTCGGGGATCTCGTGGGCCGCGTCGCGGAAGCTGCCGAGCACGGTGCCGACGTGCTGGATGGCCGCCAGGCCCTTGCCGCGCACGTCGCCGACGAGCACGCGGACGCCGTACGGGGTCGCGCACAGGTCGTACAGGTCGCCGCCGACCTGCGCCCGCGTGTCCGCGGCCTGGTAGTAGCCGGCGGCGCGGACCGGGCCCAGCGCGGCCGGGATCGGGCGCAGCAGCATCAACTGCACGGCCTCGCCGACCGAGCGGGCCTGGACGAGCTGCCGCGCGTCGCGTTCGCGCTGCACGGACAGCTCGACGCTGATCACGCCGACGATGCCGGTGGCGACGTATATGCCGACGTGGTGGACCTCGGACAGGTGGTCGAAGCGCCAGGCGAACAGCAGCTGGAGCCCGACGGCGACGAGCGTGAGCGCGGCGACGAGCCGCGCCGGCCGGGTGATGGCGGCGAGCACGGGGACGGCGACGAGCACGAAGCCGGAGGCCCAGCTGCGCGGCAGCAGGATCTCGCACACCACGTCCAGCACGATGACGGCGTACGGCGCCCACCACACCCAGGCGGCGGTGTACGGGGAGTCGGGCCCGCGGCCGAGGCGTCCGGCAAGCGGCGCGGGTCTCGGCTTGGTGCTCACAGGTCCCACGATATCGGGACATGTCCGCGCCGCCAGCCGGCCTCCGCCGCCGGCCGGACCGCGTCGTCAGGCCTTCTCGCCGCGGAACTCCCGGCTGAAGCGCCGCATTTCGGCGGCCGAGAAGTTCTCGTGGTCCTCGCCGTAGGCGGTCACGCCGTCGAAGGTCCACTCCGCCAGGCAGTTGACGGTGAACAGGTTCGGGTTGAGGAAGAAGCCGAGCCGGTTCTCCATGCGCCCCTCGGCGTGCAGCTCGCGGCCGAGCTCGTCGACGCCCTCCAGGACGACACGTGTCGCCCAGCCGCTGACGTCGTCCCGTTCGACGACCTCGCGGCGGCCCTTGGCGAGCTTCGACCACACGCCGTCGCGCAGCACGTACCCGTGGATCGCCACGCATCCGGTGCCGAAGTCCATCGTGATGGCGTGGAAGGCGTCGTTCTCGGACGCGGTCGCGTAGCTGTAGCCTCCGCGCTTGGCCGGCGAGGTCATCAGGCCCTGGCCGAACTGCGAGCGCACGCCCCACGAGCGGTCGCGGAAGCCGTACGCGTCGACGGGGATCACCTCGCCGCGCAGCACGATCTCGCCGGTGTAGCGGCCGGGCTGGTCAACGTGCTTGTCGCCGAGGTAGTGGGGCGGCAGCACGCCGGTGAAGGTCAGGTCGACGGAGATCTCGTCGCCGCCGTCCGGGTCGGCGTACTTGACCTCGTACACCTTCTGCGGCTCCAGGCAGCGGTAGCTGATGCCGTTGGGCAGCTGGATGTCGCTGAGGGGCTGGTCGGGGAGCGGGAGGTGCCAGAAGTTCTTGGCGTACAGGCAGTCGTGCATGTGGCGGCCCGTGTCGTCCCAGAAGTAGGCCCCGCCGGCGGCGACTTTCTGGTTCGGCCTGAAGAAGGGGTACAGCTGGCCCGACAATTTGCGCTCGGGAACCGTGAACGTGAACCAGCACGTCTCCGTCCAGTACGGGTCGTCGCTGGTCGGCGGGTGGAACTCGTCGTCGGGGTGCGTCGTCATGACGCCTGAGTACTACGAATACTTGGCAAGGTCAATTATCACGGGTGTGCAGGATGCGCCCGGTGCGCGCGGCGGGAGGTCGGAGCGGGCGTGGAGACGGTGTCGCTGCAAGAACTGTGGGACCGGGTGACGGGAACCCAGCCCGATCCGCCGCGCTGGCTGATCCTCGCGACGGGCCTGGCGGCCGTGCTCGCGGTGCTCTACCGGCCGGTGTGGCGGCCGCTGCGCACCGTGGTGACGATCGCGCACGAGGGCGGGCACGCGCTTGCCGCGCTCGCGACGGGGCGCCGGCTGACCGGCATACGGCTGCACTCGGACACGTCCGGTGTGACCGTCTCGGTCGGCAAGCCGACCGGGCTCGGCATGGTGCTCACGGCGTTCGCGGGGTACGTCACCCCGTCGCTGCTCGGCGCGGGCGGCGCGGCGCTGCTCGCGAACGGGCACATCACGATGACGCTGTGGATCACGCTGCTGTGGCTCGCGCTGATGCTGACCATGATCCGCAACCTGTACGGCGCGTTCGCGCTCGTCCTCGTCGGCGGCGTGGTGTTCGCGGTGTCGTGGCTGGCCAAGCCGGACGTGCAGGCCGGATTCGCCTACCTGCTGGTGTGGTTCCTGCTCGCGGCCGGCATCCGGCCGGTCGTCGAGCTCCAGCAGATGCGCCGCCGGCGCCAGGCGCAGTGGTCGGACGCGGACCAGCTCGCGACGCTGACGCGCATCCCCGGCGCGGCGTGGGTGGGCCTGTTCGGCATCGTGTCCGCGGTCAGCGCGGGGACGGCGGCGGGGTGGCTCGTGGCGTGACGTCCGGGACGTCCGACGGCTGACGACTCGTAGCCGCCGGAAACGACCGAGGCCGGGCCCTGGGGCCCGGCCTCTTCCGTCTCCGGCACCGGTCAGGCGGTCTCGTCGAGCTTCACGAGCACGCCGTCGTAGATCTTCCGCAGCCCGGACGGCGCGAACAGCTTCTCGAAGAAGCCGCCGACGCCGCCCGCGCCCTGCCAGCGGGTGTTGACGTTGACGCGGCTGCGCCCGGGACCCGACGAGACGACCGTCCACGTGGTGACCATCGTGGAGTTGCGGTCGGTCTCGACGAGCGTGCGGTCGGCCGGCTGCGTGACGTCGAACAGGCACTCGCGCGAGCGCTTCTCGGTGGCCTGGAGGCGCCAGTAGACGACGGTTCCGGCCCCCTGGCCGCCCTCGCGGACCTCGTAGCCGGAGAAGTGCTCGGTCAACAGCTTCGGGCGGGTCGCGACGTAGTCGGACAGCGCCGCGAACACCGCGTCCGGCTCTCCCGCGACATCGCGCGACGCATCGGCGTTGACCTGCCCCATGACCACTCCTCGTACTCGGACAACTGATGGCCACCAAGCAAACCACCTCCGCGCCCGGGGCTCCGAATCCGCGACGGGTTGACGCGCGTCAGTGTCGGGCAGGTCTCGGCCGGACGCCCCTCAGGCCGGTGCGGACTGCGGCTTCGGGGTGTACTTGTCCAGTTCCGGGATGACTTCCTTGCCGAGGATCTCGATCGTTTTCAGGATGTCCTGGTGGTCCAGGAAGCCCCACTGGACGTAGCAGATGAGTTCGTCGACGCCGAGGTCCGCGTAGCGCTTCATCTTCTCTATGCAGGTCTCGACGTCGCCGATGACGATCATGTCGGCGGCGTCGAACGTCTCGACCGGGACCTCGCCCTCGAACAGCGGCTTGAGGAGCGGGAAGGTCCGGTCCCGCTCCTCGGGCGTCAGGTGCGGCAGCTCCCACTCGAGCGTGAACATCGCGAGGTTCTTGTACCACCAGGCGACCGAGTCCCAGACCTTCTGCGACACCTTTTTGGAACCGGTGGTGTGCACAAGCGTGTAGGCCGCGACCTTGTCGGTCGTCACGTCGGTCAGCGGCGTCGCGTTCGCGGCGGCGGCGCGGTACGCCGCGACCTGGGCGGCCATCACCTCGAGCGGCTGCATGATCGAGAACGACAGCATGCCCAGGCCGTTCGACCCGGCGACCTCGGCGGAGCCCTGCGACGTCGCGGCCATCCACACCGGCGGGTGCGGGTCCTGGAACGGCTTCGGGGTCACCATGCGGCGCGGGAACGTGAAGCGCTCGGACTGGTACTCGAAGTGCTCCTCGCGCCACATGCCGCAGACGATCTCAATGGCCTCGCGCCAGTCGTCGCGGGACGTGGCGATGTCGACGCCGAACGCGGTCTGCTCCATCGGCGTCGAGCGGCCCGTGCCCCACTCGACGCGCCCGTTGGACAGGATGTCGACGGTGGCGACCTTCTCCGCGATGCGCTGCGGGGGCGTGAAGCCGAACGGCGTCAGCGTGACGCCGAAGCCCATGCGGATCTGCTCGGTGATCCCGGCGAGGTGGCCGAGGAACACCTCGGAGGACGGCATGTGCGAGCGGCCCTCGCGGAAGTGGTGCTCGACGGCCCAGACGGTGTTGAAGCCCACGCGGTCGGCCAGCCTGATCTGCTCGACCGCCTCGCGGTAGGCGCGCTGCTCCTCGCGGCGCTGGCCGTACGGGTGTTCGCCGTGCCAGGGGCGCGGGACGTCGACTTCGTAGAGCACGTCCAGTTTCATCGGCGAACTCCTCGGGTTTTGATATTCTGAAAACCGATTTGAAATCTGATAGAAGTCTGACGAGAGCACCGGCACAGAGCAAGGGAGTCCGCCATGGTCCGCCCCGCACTCGCGGCCGGTCGCGCGATCGACATCCTCAACTTCTTCGCGGCGCACCCCGGCGGCACGTTCACGCTGTCGGAGCTGTCGGCGTCGCTCGGCATCAACCTCGCCTCGGCGCTCTCGGTGCTCCAGGCACTGGAGGACGCGGGCTACCTGGTCCGGCATCCGCGCCGCAAGACATACGAACTGGGGCCCGCGCTGGTCGCGTTGGGCGACGCGGCGCTGCGCAGCAACCGTGCGGTCGACCTGGCGCGCGGCGAAATGCGGCTGCTGGCGGAGGAGTTCAGCACCGAGGCGATCATCAGTGTGTCGGTCGGCGACGACCTGGTGATCCTGGCGGTCGAGGGGCGGCCGCAGTTGACGTCGGCGGACATCCGGGTCGGGCAGCGCATGCCGCTGGTCCCGCCGCTCGGGCAGGTCTTCTTCGCATGGTCGGCGCAGGAGGACGTCGACGCGTGGCTGGGCCGGCTGGACCGCCGCATGCAGGCCACCGCACGCGTCCACCTGCCGGTGACGCTGGCGGCCGTGCGCGAGCGCGGCTACTCGATCACCGTGGAGAGCCCCACGCGCACCGAGATCGGCGCGACGCTCGAGCGGCTGGCCGACCGGCCGCGCGAGGCGCCGCGGCTGCGCGAGCGGCTGGCCGAACTGGCGGCGGCGCTCGGCGAGGAGGACTACGAGCTGGTCGGCGTCGAGCCGGACGCGACGTACGACATCACCACCATCGTGGCCCCGGTCTTCGACGCCCACGGACAGGTCGCCCTCGCGTTGACGCTGAACGGGCTGCGGCAGGTGACGGGCCGCCAGGTCACCGCGCACGGCGACCGGTTGGCGGCGACGGCGCGCCTGGTGACGAAGCAGACCGGCGGGCGGACGCCGGATCCGCTGTACGACCTCTAGCCGTTCGCAGGCAGCCCTCACACACACCACACAGGGCCGATTTCCGGCCACGCGGCACGGCCGAACTCCGCCCCGCGACAACCAACGCGATGGAGGGTTTTCGCCTGCGAACCAACGGGGCGTTTACCAGAGATTTACGGTGCTGCAGTGTTGTTGTCACATGTGACATGTGCAATTGTTCTGCGCGTCCTGCTCCATCACCCGTGGGCCGCCGACCGCGGCCCCGCCCCTGGAAGGGCACGAATGGGCATACGCGTGCGCCGCAGGCCGCTGATCGCCACAAGCGCGTCACTGGCCGCACTCGCGCTGGCAGTTCTGCCGGCGACAGGCGCCTCCGCCGCCGGGCTCGCACCCGCACCGGCACCCCACAGCACCACGTCGGCCGCACCGGCCGGCGGCACCACGGCCACCCCGCAAGGCGGCACCGCCGACGACGTCGACCACCTCGGCAAGGGCACCGCCGGCTCGGCCGCCGACAGCCGCCCAGGGTCGATCACCGTCGCCGGCAAGGACGTTCCCGCGACCGGCAAGGCCCCCAACGGCCCGGCGGCCGCCCCGGCGCCGGCGGTCTCGCGGTTCGCCGCCCCGGCCGCGGTACCGGGCTGCACCCTGGCCGAGTTCTCCCAGCTGTCCCCGAAGCAGCTGGCGGACTTCCTGGTGCGGCCGGACGTCAAGGCGTCCACCTGTCTCAAGCCGTTCCTGTGGACCTACTCCCCCGAGCTGGCCCGCGTCCTGACACCGGGTCACCTCAAGGCGGTGCTCGACCGGATCGTCCAGCTCGCCCCGAGCTACGACGGCACGGACAACCAGAACCTTTACGAGCTCTGGTACTTCACGCACGCCGCGCTCTACATCGACTGGAACGCGAACGACGTCAACCTGCGCGTCCCGGCCGTGCTCGACCCGCTCAGCGCGGCGATCGACGCGTACCGCGCCAACCCCAAGGCGTTCGGTGCGACGACGAACTCCGCGGCGACCATGCTCGAGGTCGTCATCTCCGCCGGCACGGACACCGTGCGCCCCCGGCAACTCGGGCTGTTCGCGGGTGTCTTCAACGCCATGAACGGAAGCACGACGGCCTGGCAGGACCCGGCCTGGCAGAACGTCACCCTGCAGTCCCAGGTCCAGGTCTACAACGGGATGGTCTACGAGGCGGACGCCTACCGGGCCGCCGTCGCCGCCGACCCGGCGTACCGCGCCGCGCTCAAGGCGTTCGTCGGCTACACCCACCTGAACGCCAACGCCGGCGGCCTACTGCGCAACGGCATCTTCGAGTACGGCCGCATCGGCCTGGTCCCGGCGGTCCGCGCCGAGGTCACCGCCGGGCTCGCCGACCTCCTCACGGTCACCGAGAACGCCTACGGCAAGTACGGCGTCGTGTGGAGCGAGACCGCGCACTGGCTCGAGTACTACGGGCTCTGCAAGCAGTACGACGTGTGCAAGGCCGACCTCGAGGCCAAGCTGTTCCCGCACACCTACAGCTACGACAACGGCGACTTCGAGGTGCACACCGGCCTCGACGCGGCCACCGTCGAGCAGCTGTACTACGCGTCCAAGCAGGTCAAGACGCAGTTCCTGCGGATCGTGGGCAGCGACCAGCCGGTCGCCGGCGACGTCAACCACAAGCTGACGATGCGCCTGTACGAGGCCATGGCCGACTACAAGAAGTACCAGTACTTCCTGTACGGCTACGGCACCAACAACGGCGGCCTGTACATCGAGGACGGCGCGACGTTCTACACGTACCAGCGCGTCATCCCGCGCGACTCGCTCCTCACCCTCGAGGAGCTGTTCCGCCACGAGTACACGCACTACCTCAACGGCCGCTACGCCGTGCCGGGCCTGTTCGGCGAGGCCCCCTGGTACACCGACAACCGCACCACGTCGTTCGACGAGGGCACCGCGGAGTACTTCGCCGGCTCGACCCGCGACCAGGGCGTGAAGGTCCGCAAGTCGCAGATCGACCGGATCATCAAGGACCTGAAGACCAACAGCCGTCCGTCGGTCAACGAGATCCTGCACTTCAAGTACGACGACGCCGGCTACTTCTTCCGCTACTACTCGTACGCGTGCGCGTTCTGGGCGATGCTCGGCCGCGACCACCCGGACGAGCTGCGCGAGATGTACAGCGACCTGCGGGCGAACAACGTCGCCGCGTTCGACGACTTCCTCAACCGCATGGGCACCAAGTACCAGGCGGCGTACGACGCCTTCCTGGACCAGCAGATCGCGGGCGTCGACCAGCTCACCATCCCGAGCGCGTCGTACACCCCGGTCGCGCAGCTGGCGTCGGCGAACACGGCCGAGGTCCAGCAGGCGTTCGCGACGTCCACCTGGGCGACGCCGACGTGCGCGACCACCGCCACCGACGGGCACCCGCGGTTCACCTGCAAGGGCATGATCACGGCGAACATCGCCTCGACCCAGCCCGGCCAGGTGCACAAGGACATGGACGCGACGGTCGACTACTTCATCCTGACCCGGGCCGGAGCGGCGACCAACAACCTCGCGGACATGAACTGCTACTACGCCGACCCGGAGCTGTGGAGCAACGGCAAGGCGGCGACGTCCTGGTACACGTGCGAGGGGCCGCTGCGCCCGTAGCCCGTCGTACCGCTGCGGTACCGGTCGTACCTGACGACCACTCATGAACGGTCCGGGCGCCCCGCGGTGATAGCGCGGGGCGCCCGGACCCCCATCGTGGCACGGCGTCAGGCACCGCGCGGGAGGTCCGCTCACCCCTCCGGGGGGATGTAGACGGCGCACGTCGAGAACGGCTGGTTCTGGACGCACATGTACAGGCTCTTCCACTTGGTGTCGTTGTCGGCGAGAGCCCTGGTCAGCGCGTCGGCGCACGAGGGGTCGGTCAGGCCCCAGAGGGATCCGTCCGGCCATCCGGCCTGCGTGGTGCGGTCCGCGATCGCCTGGAGGCAGGCGTCGGACGGGTTGTAGCGCTTCACCTCGTTCAGGAACCGCAGGTAGTCGTTGTTCTGAACGGCGTTCGTCCGCGCGTCCACGATCGCCTGGACCTGCTGCTGGGCCTGCTGCTTGGCTTCCGGCGTCGCGTTCGGGTCCTGGAGGACCGCAAGCGCGGCCGCGGCAGTGGTGTTCGTGTCCTGGAGGATCTGCTTGACCTTCTGCTGGTCCTCGGGCTTCTTCGGCGCCGTCTTCGGATCCACCGCCGCCAGCAGGCCGTTGGTGATCGAGTCCGCGATCTTGATGTAGAGGCCCTTGTACACGGCGGGAAGGCCGGGATCCTGGAGGTTGGTCGTGTAGGACGCCAGCGCACTCGCGAGTTGCAGGTAGACGGCCCGGTCCGTCGCCGAGAGGTTCGCGTCCTGCGTCAGTCTGGTCGCCTCGTTGATCCCCTGCACGTACTTCAGGTACATCGCGCGGTCCGCCTGCGACGTGGTCGGGTCCTGGATCAGTTTCAGCGCCTGGTTGATGCTGTCCACGATGTACATGAAGGAGTTCTTGTCCTTCTGGGGTGTGGCCGGGTTGTTGATGGCGTTCACCGCCACGGCCAGCCCCTCCCGGAGCCTCTGCTTCACGTCCTCGGAGACGTTCAGCCCCTTGATCTCCGCTTCCACTTCCGCGGGCGTCACCGCTGCGTCGTACTTCTGCCCTTCCGGTGGACTCGTCGTGATCTTCGTCTTCGTTTTCGTCGTGTACGAGGTTGTGAACTCCGACGGTGTGCCGGAGCTCGGAGAGGTGGCGGGCTTCCCGCTCGTCGGCGGGCCCTCCGAGTGCTCCGACGTATTCGGCGCCTGCGACGTGGCGCCGCCGGTCGGCGGCTCGCTGCTCGGCGGCTGGCTGCTCGGCGGCGGAGTGTCCACGGACGCCGCGTTCGGAGCGCGCGCCGGGTGATCGGGCGCCGTGGCCGCCACGGCGGCCGCCGGCAGGGCGACCGCGGCGGCCAAGCACGACGTCCCGACCATGCGGGAGATCCGTCGTTGAGGGGATGTGGACATGCCGGATCCAGGTGCTGTCACTGCGGGGGGATGTAGGCGGCGCACGTCGAGAACGCCTGGTTCAGGACGCACGAGAACAGGGCGTTCCACGCGCTGCTCTTGTCGGCGGCCGCCTTGGTCAGGGTGTCGGCGCACGAGGGGTCGGTCAGGCCCCAGAGGGATCCGTCCGGCCATCCGGCCTGCGTGGTGCGGTCCGCGATCGCCTGGAGGCAGGCGTCGGACGGGTTGTAGCGCTTCACCTCGTTCAGGAACCGCAGGTAGTCGTTGTTCTGAACGGCGTTCGTCCGCGCGTCCACGACCGCCTGGACCTGCTGCTGGGCCTGCTGCTTGGCCTCCGGCGTCGCGTTCGGGTCCTGAAGGACCGCAAGCGCCGCCGCGGCAGTGGTGTTCGTGTCCTGGAGGATCTGCTTGACCTTCTGCTGGTCCTCGGGCTTCTTCGGCGCCGTCTTCGGATCCACCGCCGCCAACAGGCCGTTGGTGATCGAGTCCGCGATCTTGACGTATACCGCCTTGTACACCGGCTCGAGGTTGGGATCCTGGATCGCGTTCACGTAGTTCGTGAGCGAGACCGCGAGCGACAGGTAGACGGCCCGGTCCGCGACGGAGAGTTTCGCGTCCTGCGTCAGCTTGGTCGCCTCGTTGATCCCCTGCACGTACTTCAGGTACATCGCGCGGTCCGCCGGCGACGTCGTCGGGTTCTGGGCCAGCTGCAACGCGCGGTTGATGCTGTCCACGAGGTACCTGTAGGCGGTCTTGTCGTTCGCGGACGTGGTCGGGCTGTCGATGGCGTTCACCGCCACCGCCAGCCCCTCCCGGAGCTGCTGCTTCACGTCCTCAGGGAGGTCCAGGGCGTTGATCCGCGCCTCCACTTCGGCAGGCGTCACGCCCGCCTGGAACTGCGCCCCCTGGGATGGCGACGACGTCGAGGTCCCGGGTTTCGTGGATGTCGACGTCCCCGGTTTCGATGAGGACGCGCCCGTGCTGGGTGCGCCCGACCCCGGCGCGGAGGTGGCGGGTTTCTGGCTCGTCTGCGGCTTCTGCGACGTTTCCGGGCCCTGCGTCTTCGGGGTGTAGTAGCCCGGCGGCCGGCTGCTCGGCGACGGCGGCGGAGTGTCGACGGACGTCGCGTTCGGCGCGCGCGCCGGGGCGTCCGACGCCGTTGCCGCCACGGCGGTGGCCGGCAGGGCGACCGCGGCCGCCAGGCACGACGTGCCGACAATACGGGAGATCCTTCGGTTACTAGACATAACACTTCTCACTGTTCGCTCCCCGGCGGCGCGCTGCAACCTCAGCACCGGTCGCCGGCCGCAGGTTTCAGGGAGATGTCACGGATAGGCCACGGCGTTTCCGGCTCATGTCGAACGTCGCACCGCGTGAGGAGAGGGACACGATGGCGACACGTCGAAGTAACACAGCATCAGATCGCGTAACGCGTACGTAACTTGGGCGTGAGCGTGTGGAAATCCGGCGTCTCCACCCTGGCGTGGGCCCCCGGCGCCGCCGAGGGCGCTTTGGTGCATATCGCCGACGGGAACGAGGGGGCCGATGACCGCCGCCGCAGCCACCACACAACTGGCCACACCCGCCGAACTGAGCGCCGGGGACACCGCGTGGCTGCTGGTCGCCACCGCGCTCGTCCTGCTCATGACGCCCGGGCTCGCGCTCTTCTACGGCGGCATGGTGCGCGCCAAGAGCGTGCTCAACATGATCATGATGAGCTTCTCGGCGATCGCCGTCGTCACCGTCGTGTGGTTCGCGTGCGGATGGTCGCTGGCCTTCGGCAACGACCTCGGCAGCGGTGTGCTCGGCGACTTCGGGCAGCTGTTCCTGCACGGCATGAAGCCCGAGTCGATGACCGGCAGCGTGCCGACGCTGGTCGTCATGGCCTTCCAGCTCACCTTCGCGATCATCACCGTGGCGCTGATCAGCGGCGCGATCGCCGACCGCGCGAAGTTCCGTGCGTGGCTGGTCTTCTGCGCGGTGTGGGTGACCCTCGTCTACGTGCCGCTCGCGCACTGGGTGTGGGGGCCCGGCGGCTGGATCCACGAGAAGCTCGGCGCGCTCGACTACGCGGGCGGCCTGGTCGTCGAGATCAACTCCGGCGCGGCAGGCCTCGCCGTGGCGATCGTGCTCGGCCCGCGCATCGGCTTCAAGCGCGACCCGATGCGCCCGCACAACCTGCCGCTCGTCATGCTCGGCGCGGGCCTGCTCTGGTTCGGCTGGTTCGGTTTCAACGGCGGCTCGGCGCTGGCGGCGAACGGGATCGCCGCGCAGTCGCTGGTCAACACGCAGGCCGCGGCCTGTACCGCGCTGCTGGGCTGGCTCGTCGTGGAGAAGCGCCGCGACGGGCACGCCACGACGCTCGGCGCGGCGTCCGGTGCGGTGGCGGGCCTGGTGGCCATCACTCCCTCGTGTGGTGTGGTGGACCTGACCGGCGCCCTGCTGATCGGCCTCGCGGCCGGCGTGCTGTGCTCGTACGCGGTCGGCTGGAAGCACAGGTTCGGGTACGACGACTCGCTCGACGTCGTGGGCGTGCACTTCGTCGGCGGGGTCGTCGGCACCGTGCTCATCGGCCTGTTCGCGTGGGACGGCATGACCGGCGTCGGCGGCCCGCGCGGCCTGCTCCACGGCGGCGGGGTCGGGCTGCTCGGCAAGCAGCTCGTCGCGGTGGTGGTGGCGGCACTGTTCTCGTTCGCGGTGACGTATGCCATCGCGAAGGTCATCGACCGGACAATGGGCTTCCGAGCGTCCGCGGACGACGAGCTCGCGGGGCTGGATCTGGCCGTGCACGCTGAGACGGCCTACGATCTCGGTTCGGTCGGCGCCGCATCGCACCTGTCTTCGTCGACTGCCTCCACCACGAAGCCACGGCCGGTGCGCGCCGACGAGGACTGACGAGACAACTCATGCGACTGATCACGGCGGTCATCAAGCCGCACCGACTGGACGACGTGAAGACCGCGCTGCAGACGTTCGGCGTGCACGGGCTGACGGTGACCGAGGCCAGCGGCTTCGGGCGGCAGCGGGGGCACACGGAGGTGTACCGCGGTGCCGAGTACCGGGTGGACCTGGTACCCAAGATCCGACTGGAGGTCGTCGTCGAGGACGACGATGCGGCGGACGTCATGCAGATCATCACGAAGGCCGCGCACACCGGGAAGATCGGCGACGGGAAGGTGTGGAGCGTCCCGGTCGAGACGATCATCCGGGTCCGGACGGGGGAACGCGGGCCTGACGCGCTGTAGGTAGGCCTGGGCCGACGAGGCTGTTTTTTGCGGCCTCTGTGCTGCACCGTTCCTGACCTGGTGCGTTTTGGTGGCCTGACGCCCCTCCCGCTTTTGGATTTTCCGCGCGGACGGCCCGCGCCTCAAGCCGTTCCTGCCAGCGCTTGGTCCCTTGGCCTGGTTCGGTTGCGGCTTGACCCGC
>NZ_JASAOI010000080.1 GCF_029953285.1 Yinghuangia seranimata
GGGAGGGGCGCGGGGTGTGGACGCGCTTTGTTTCGTTTCCCTGCCGGGCTGCGGTGTTGCTTCGTTTTGCGGTGCTGCTTCACCGCTTCTGGCGCCGCGCTGCCGGGCTGCGGTGTTGCTTGGGGTTCCGGGCGGGTTTTGTTGCTGGGGTTCGTTGCGCTGCCGGGGTTCGTTCCAGCGTGGGGCGCGCGACCTCGGACCCCCACCTCACTGTGCCGTCACGTATGCGAATCACCAGAACTCCCTCATTGGGGGGTGTCGGCGTCACACTTGCGTCACCGCAGTCCGGTCAGCGTGAGGGCGCCAGGTGCGGCGGGCATCGCGGCTGGTCATCGTGACCACCAGCATCGCCGCCACCGCGACGGCCGTGACGGACAGCACCGCCACGGCCAGTCGCAGCAGCGCCGCGAGGGTGCGGCGGCGGGGGCGGCGCTTTAGGGTGCCGCCGTTCCCGCGCCCGCCGCCTCCGCTGTGCCTGCGGCCTCCCCCACTGTGGCCGCCGGCGCCGCCCGGCCCGCGAGGCGCACGGGTCGGGCGGGGTTCGATGACGACGCACCCGGCTCGTCGGTCAGCCGTCACCGTCGCCGGCCGCCGCGTCGCTGTCCGCCTTGTCCGCGGCGGACTCGACGCCCGCCATGATGCTCGCGATGTCGGACGGGACGGCCGTCGAGCCGTTGCCCGAGCCTGACTTGCCGTCGCTGCCGCCGCCCTTGTCGGCGTTGCAGCCGGTCAGCGCCAGGACGGCTACGGCACACCCCGCGGCGGCCATGACGGCAGCCCGTCGGCCGAGTCCGCGGCTCGCGCCGGCCGCCACCCCCCAGTGGTAGCGCATCGTCACTCCTTGCCCTTGACCGGAGGCTGCGTCGCGCACCAGTCCTTGACCTTGGCCAGGTCGGTCTTCGACTTCGTCAGCAGCGGCACCAGCGCCTGACGCGTCGTCAACCGGTCCTGGAGGTACGTCGCGACCTCGGCGTGGCCGGCGGCCTTCTGGCGGTCGAAGCGCGCCTGCATGCGGGCGATCGAGCCGATGGTGTTCTGGTCGCCGTTCAGCCGGGTGAGCGACTTGTCGAGGCGGGCCTCGATGGCGTCCACCTTCGAGCAGATCTTGGGGGTCTTGCCGCTGGGGGCGCCGCTCGCGCCGCCCGAGCCGTCGGCGGACGCCGGGCTCGCGACGAGGACCGTCGCGGCGGTCGCGGCGATCAGCGCGCCGATCGCCATGCCCCGTGAAGGACGTGCCATGGTGTGCTTCCTTCCGTCGTCGGGCGCGCGTGAACAGCGCACCCGAGCATTCGTCATGACAGGTCGTCAGGCGGGTGCCGGGGCAGTCCGGCCGGTGCGGCCGGCCGTCCGGCGACCCGTCATGCGAGACGCTACCGACGGTTTTTGTGGAATCCCTGTGGCCCGGGCCCCGTTCCTGTGAGCCACTCCCCGCGCTCGGTCGACGAGGACGCCGGCGGCTCGGCGGGCAGCCACAGCCGCACCCGCAGACCGCGTCCGGCGCCGCCGGGGACGTCCCCGAGCACGACCGTGCCGCCGTGCAGCGCGGCCTGTTGTGCGACGAGCGTGAGGCCGAGCCCGGACCCCGGGCTCGCGGCGCCGCGGCGGAAGCGTTCGAACACGACGCCGCGCAGTTCGGCGGGGATGCCCGGGCCGTCGTCGTCGACGGTGACCAGGACACCCGTGCGGCCCGGTCCGGCGCCTGGGGCGTGCGTGTCGGGCACGCCCGGCTCGACCGCGACCCGCACGCGGGTGCCGTCCCCGCCGTGCACCATGGCGTTGCGCACCAGGTTGTCGACGGCCATCCTCAGGCCGGTCTCCCAGCCGTGCACGGTGGCGCTCGCGTCGGCGGGCGCCTCGACGGCGACCTCCCCGCGGGGGAACTCGCCGCGCGCCGCGGCGGCCGCCGCGTGCGCCACCGACGTCACGTCGACGGGGCCGAACGCCTCGGGCCCGATCAGGTCGCCCTGGGCGAGCGCACCGAGGTCGCGCAGCAGCCCCAGCACGCGCGCGTGCTCCGCGCCGAGGTCGGTGAGGATCTCGGCGCGGTCGACGGGGTCGAGGTCGGCATGTCGTTCGAGGACGTCCAGGTTGGTGCGCATGCTGGTCAGCGGCGTCCGCAGCTCGTGCGCGGCGACGGCGGCGAACGACCGGGCGGTGTCCAGGGCGGCGGCGGTGCGCGCGGCCTGCTCGTCGTAGCGGCCCAGCACGGTGTCGATGGTGCGGCCGAGCTCGTCGACCTCCTTGACGCCGGTGGGCACGTGGACGTCGCGGGTGGCGTCCTTGCTCGGGTCCAGGCCCGCGGCGCGGCCGCGCAGCTGCCGCAGCGACTTGGTAGCGCGCTCGGCGACGACGAACCCGGCGGCGGCCGACAGCGGGACCGCCATCAGCGCGACCCAGAACACCCGGCGGCGCAGGTCCTGTTCGCGGCGCCGGACCTCGTCCTCCGAGGTGAACACCCACAGCGTCCCGGTCACGCTCTTCTGGTTGATCGCGACGGGGACGGAGACGGCACGCCAGTGGTGCCCGCCGTCCCCGACGGTGACGGGCTTGCGGGCGGTCTTCGGCAGCGGCACGTCCAGGGCGGGCTGCGGGCCCTGCTGGAAGATCTCGTCGTCCGGCATGATCAGCCGGATGCCGTCGTCGAGGACGACCCGGTAGAGCTGCGACAGGCGTTGGGTCTCGACCGCGTCCCGGTTGGGCCTCGTGGTCGCCTTCAGCACCGCCTCGGCCTGCGGCGCGAGTGTCCGCGCGCGGTCGCGCAGCTGCTGGTCGCGCTGCTGCCGCTGGTCCTTGACGACGAGTTGGAACAGCACGGTCCCGGCGCTCAGCACGAGCAGCGGCACCAGCACCACGACGGCCACGGCGATGCGGGTGACCAGCCGCATGCCGTGCTTGCCGCCGGGCCGTATTCGGGAGCGGAACAGGCGTCTCACGCCAGGCCCCCGGCGTCCTCGCGCAGCACGAAGCCGACGCCGCGGACGGTGTGCAGCATGCGCGGCGTGCCGTCGGCCTCGAGCTTGCGGCGCAGGTAGCTGACGAAGGTGTCGACGACGTCCGAGCGCACGTCGAAGTCGTAGCCCCACACCCGGTCCAGGATCTGATCGCGGGTCAGCACCCGGGCGCGGTTCCGGACCAGGAACTCGAGGAGCTCGAACTCGCGCCGGGTGAGCGTGACGTCGACGCCGCGCACGGTCGCGCTGCGGCCCGCCGGGTTGACCGCGAGCGGGCCGCAGCGCAGCAGCTCCGGCAGGTCCTCGTCGTCGTCCAGGTCGGGCGCGGCGGCGGGCGGGGCCGGACGGCGGCGCAGCAGCGCGCGCAGCCGCAGCTCGAGCTCCTCGAACGCGAACGGCTTGACCAGGTAGTCGTCGGCGCCGGCCTGCAGCCCCGCGACCCGGTCGGCGACCTCGTCGAGCGCGGACAGCACCAGGATCGGCAGGTCGTGGCCGCCGTCACGCAGCTTGCGGCACACGCTGGTGCCGCTCAGGTCCGGCAGGCAGACGTCCAGCACCACGATGTCGGGCAGCTTCGAGCCGCTGCCCGGGTCGGCGGTGACGGCGGCGAGGGCCTCGCAGCCGTCGGCGGCCAGGCGTACGTCGAAACCGGCCAGCCGCAGGCCGCGGCCCAGCGCGCGCCGGATCGCGGGGTCGTCGTCGACGACCAGGACCTCGTGGCGCGCGCCCGGCGCACCCTCGTCGGCGGGACCTTCCCAGGGCACGTCGTCCGCGCCCCGCGCCCAGTCCGCCCCCGCGCCTGCCTCCGCCATGGTGCCCCGCCTTTCGACGCCCGCCCCGACATGACCTCACCGCCCGCCCGCGTCCCCATCGCACCACGGCGGAGGTTCGCCCGGCGGGCGGATCACAGGATCTCCGACGCGGTTCGGCCACAACGCGCCGGGTGGGGCCGTGCGCGGATCGTCCGGGCGGAATCTCGGCCACCATGGTCACCCGGACGCGACACGGGGAAGCCGCACGGCTGTAGCCGTGGCGGCCCGGCGGCACCGACCGGTCAGGACCGGCGACGACGAGGAGCGGAGAGCATGGCGGCGGAGGACAGTACCCGGGAGCCCCTGCTGGTGGAGACGGGCAAACCGTGGAGCCGGGGCGCGACGGTGCGCGACCCGGGCGAGGAGCACCGGGCGTCGACGCCGCTCGAACTGTTCTTCGACCTGTGCTTCGTGGTCGCCGTGTCGCAGCTGACGGGGCGGCTGGAGCACGCGTACGCCACCGGGCACCTGTTCAACGGCATCACCGGGTTCCTGATGATGATGTTCGCGGTGTGGTGGGCGTGGATGAACTTCACGTGGTTCGCCACGGCGCACGACAGCGACGACGTGCCGTACCGGCTGCTGACGCTGTTGCAGATGGCCGGCGTGCTGATCCTCGCGGCGGGGGTGCCGGCCGCGTTCGACGGGTCCTCGTACCGCGTCGTGGTCGGCGGCTACGTGGTGATGCGCATTGCGCTGATCTCGCAGTGGCTGCGCGTCGCCTACCACCAGCCGAGCGTGCGGCAGCGGGCGCTGCGGTTCGCGCTCGGGGTCGGGCTCGTCCAGATCGCGTGGATCGTCGTCGCGATCCCCGACTCGACGACGGTCTTCCGCGTGGCGTTCGTCCCGCTGATGCTGTGCGAGATCCTCGTGCCGCTGTGGGCCGAGCGGGTCGGCACCAACGACCTGTGGAACGCCGAGCACATCTCCGAGCGGTACGGCCTGTTCGCGCTCATCATTCTCGGCGAGTCCGTCCTCGCGGCCACCGTCGCGGTCAAGGACGCGACCGACGGCGGCATCACCGGCTCCGTCGTCACGGTCGCCGCGGGCGGCCTGGTCGTGGCGTTCGCCTGCTGGTGGCTGTACTTCGACACCCTCGGCGGCGACGGCCCCGACTCACCGGTGAGGGCGTTCGCCTGGGGTTACGGCCACTACGTCGTCTTCGGCGCCCTCGCCGCGGTCGGCGGCGGCCTGGCCACGGCCGCCGCGGCGGTCGCGGGCCACGGCGACCACGCCATCCCCGACCGCACGGCCTCCCTCGCCGTCACCGTCCCCCTGGCCCTCTTCCTCGCCGCCGTAGCCGTCATCGCCATCCGCCCCGCCGACCCCTGCGGCCCCGAACGCGCCCGCAACTGGGGCCTCGCCGCCGCGGCCCTGATCGCCGGCGGCCTCCTCCTCCCCCCGGCAGGCGCCACCGCCCTGGCCGGAGCGATCGCCGCCACCCTGGTGACGGTCGAGACCGTGACGGCCCACCGCCGGTTCACCCGCTTGGGGGACCAGCGGGAAACCTGACCCTCACGCCGGGGCGATGCCGTTCGGGGGTGCTGTGCGGTGGGGTTGGGTCGGGACGCCGGCTCGGCGGGCGGCGTGGTCGAGGATGGTGGGCCAGGTCGGTGAGTTCGGGTCGAAGGCCGGGCCGGTGGTGTCGATGACGACGAGGACGATCGTGCCGGGCGTCGACAGGTAGAGGCCTATGGCGCTGTGGGTGCCCGGTTTGGCGTTGGGGCCGGTCGGGGTGTCGAGGGTCCACAGCAGGGTGTCGGCGGTGCTGCTCTTCGGGATGTGGCTGCCCTGGGAGGCGTCGACGCAGCGGGAGACGGCGTCGACGATGTCGTCGTAGTCGTCCTCGAAGTCGGTGTAGGGGCCCGGCCGGTAGACGACCTCGCGGGCGCCGCCGGTGTCGTGGGCGTAGGTCTGTTCACGGATGCTGAGCGACGTCGACGGCATCAGCGGCGGCAGGTCGACGCACCCGGTGTCGCGGAACGCGGGGTCCACGCGCCACCCGGTGGTCTCGCCGGGCACCGCGGGCATGTCCTCGGGGGCCAGCATCGCCGACGCGGTGAGCAGCGGTGCGGTGTGGTCGGGTTCCCGCAGCAGGTCGGTCGGGAGGACGTAGCGGCGCGGTGTCGGCGGGTGGTCGGACCCGCCCGACCAGCGGGCGGCGAAGGCCAGCGCGAACACGGCCGCGATCACGCAGACCACGATCTGGGCGCGGCTCGGGCGGCGGAGGTCGGCCTTGAAGCGGGCCCACCGGCCCGGCGGTCGCGGTGGGCGGGGCATCTGGAAGTAGCCCTGGTCGTTTCCGTGCATGGCGCTGCTCGGCCCCCGCTCCCCGCCCCGATGTGCCCGCCGCGCGTTCGTGCGTACGGCGTCGTGCCGTCGGCGGGTGCGACAGCGTAGCGATCCCCACCGTCACGCGGAAAGGAAGGTCAGAGCTGTTCCGCGAGGTCGCTGTCGAGGGCGACCTCCTTGAGGCAGCGGACCAGGGCGTCGACGCCTTCGTGGGCGCTGTCGGCCCGCCAGAAGGCGGTGACGGGAACGTCGGGGGTTCCGGTGAGGGGCGTCTGGACGATGCCGCGCACCGGGCGCTGCCGGGCCCAGCTGCGCGGGGAGATGCCGATGCCCTGGCGGTCGACGACGCGGGCGATGACGTCGTCGACGCTGCCGTACGCCTCGATGATCTCGTCGGCGCCGGCCCGCCGCAGGGCCTCGGTGACGCGCGCGTACAGCCGCGGGTGGGGTCCGCGCGGCCACACGACGACCGGTTCGTCGCCGACGAGTTCGGTGAGGTCGACGGAGTCGCGCCCGGCGAGCGGGTGGTCCGCGGGCAGCAGGGCGACGAACGCGAAGGTGCCGACGCGCGCGGAGGCGAAGCCGGTGCCGAGGTCGGGCATCCAGCCGATGCCGGCGTCGAGGACGCCTTCGCGGACGTCGGCAACCTGCCGCGCGGTGGGCTCGCTGGTCCACTGCACGCGCAGCTCGGGGTGGCGTACGTGCAGGGCCGAGATGGCTGTCGACACCAGGGACGGGCCGAGCCCGGAGGTATACCCCACGCGCACCTGCCCGGCCTCGCGCGTGGCCCGCCGCCGGACGTCGGCGCACGCGTCGTCGAGCAGCCGCAGCGCCTCGTCGACCTGCCGCCGGAAGGCCTCGCCGGCCGGTGTGAGGGTGACGGGCAGCGAGCTGCGGTCGACGAGCCGGGTGCCGAGCTGCTGCTCAAGGCGGCGGACCGCCTTGGAGACCATGGGCTGCGACAGGTAGAGCCGGGCCGCGGCACGCCCGAAGTGACGCTCCTCGGCCACCGCGAGGAAGCTCCTCAGATCGCGCAGCTCCATGCCCCGATGATATTCCCCTGCGGCATAACGTTAGCCGGGACTGGGGGCTTGGCCGCCCCCGCGCGAGCGGGTTTCCTTGAGATGTCTGAAGCAGAGCAGGACCAGGACGGACCAGGAGCCGAAGCCATGACGCTCGAGATTCCCCGCATCATCTCGGTCGACGACCACGTCGTCGAGCCGCCGAACCTGTGGCAGGACCGGCTTCCCGCGAAGTACAAGGACCGTGGCCCGCGCGTCGTGCGAGAGAAGGCGAAGTTCAACTTCGTCGGCGGCGTGTTCTCGTACGAGAAGGGCGTCGAGGACGGCGAGTGGTGCGACTGGTGGCTGTACGACGACCTGGTCTACCCGTTCCCGAAGCTGTCCGCCGCGGTCGGCTTCGACACGCTCGACGTGACCCCGGTCACGTTCGACGACATCCGTCCGGGCGCGTGGATCCAGTCCGAGCGCCTCAAGGACATGGCGGCGAACCACACCGACGCGTCCATCTGCTTCCCGAACATCCTCCCGCGCTTCTGCGGCCAGGCGTTCTACGAGCGCCAGGACAAGGAGCTCGCGCTGCTCTGCGTCCAGGCGTACAACGACTGGATCATCGACGAGTGGTGTGCCGGCGACGGCAAGGGCAAGCTCCTGCCGATGACGCTCATCCCGCTGTGGGACCCGGAGCTGGCGGCCAAGGAGGTGCGGCGCTGCGCGGCCAAGGGCTCGTTCGCGGTGGCGTTCTCCGAGAACCCGGTGCCGCTGGGCCTGCCGTCGGTGCACGACAAGGACCGCTTCTGGGACCCGTTCTTCCGCGCCTGCGAGGAGACGGACACGATCGTGTGCATGCACATCGGGTCGTCCTCGAAGATGCCGTCGACGTCGCCTGACGCGCCGTTCATCGTGTCCTCGACGCTGACGTTCCAGAACGCCATGGGCTCGCTGGTCGACTACATCTTCTCGGGCGTGCTGGACCGCTTCCCGAAGATGAAGATCGCGTACGCCGAGGGCCAGGTCGGCTGGATGCCGTACGTCCTCGAGCGCGCCGACAAGCTGTGGCACGAGCGCGACGACAACGACTTCGGCTCGTCGCTGAAGAACAAGCCGTCCTCGTACATCAAGGACCGCATCTACGGCTGCATCTTCGACGACGAGATCGGCCTGAAGAACCGCGACATCATCGGCATCGACCAGATCTGCTTCGAGGTCGACTACCCGCACGCGGACTCCACCTTCCCGCACACCCACAAGGTCGCGCTCGACATCGCGACGCAGGCGGGGCTGACGCAGGAGGAGTGCTACAAGCTGTTCCGCGGCAACGCGATCAAGGCGTTCGGCCTGGAGCGGTTCGGCATCACCAAGTAGTTCCGTGCTTCACGCGGCGGCCGGGCTTCCTTCGGGGGCCCGGCCGTCGGCGTGTGCGGGCTCGGCGGCCGGCTGCCCCTCGCGGACGACGACCGTGCCGGTCTTCGGGGCGCCGACCCGGCTCGCCAGCGCGATGCCGGCCAGCACGACGACGCCGCCGACCACGTCCCACGCGGTGGGCCGCTCGCCGAGGACGACCGCCGCGGCGAGCACCCCGATCGGGGGCACGAGCAGCGAGAACGGCGCGACGGTGGACGCCGGGTAACGGCTCATCAGGGAGAACCACAGGCCGTAGCCGACGAACGTCGCCGCGACCACGATGTAGAGCAGGGCGAAGACGCCGGACGCGTGGACGTGGGTCAGTGCGTCGCGCCCCGCGCCCGGGCCCTCGATCAGCAGCGACAGCACGGCCATCGGCACCGGCACGACCAGCCCGGACCACACCACGAGCCCGAGGCCCGACGCGGCGGGGCCGGCCTTGCGGGTCAGCACGTTGCCCATGCCCCACGAGGCGCCCGCGGCGATGAGCAGCAGGAACGGGCCGAGCCCGGCGCCCTGCCCCCGGCCGACCGCGATGACGGCCAGGCCGACGGCGGCGAGCCCGAGCGCGAGCACCCGGGCCCGGGCGGGGCGTTCGCCGAGCAGCGCCACCGCGAACAGCATGGTGAACACCGCCTGGCACTGCAGGACGAGCGAGCTGAGCCCGGCCGGCATCCCCGCGTGCATCGCGCTGAACAGGAACCCGAACTGGCCGACGCACAGGAACAGGCCGACGCCGGCGATCAGCCACCAGCTGACCTTCGGACGCGGGACGAAGAACACCGCGGGCACCGCGACCAGGAAGAAGCGCAGGGCGACGAAGAGCAGCGGCGGGAACGAGTCGAGGCCGTAGTCGATGACGACGAAGTTGAGGCCCCAGAGGAGGGCGACGAGGGCGGCCTGGGCCGTGTGTATCCGCTGCATGCCCCTCAGTCTCCGGCTCCACCATCATCAACACCAGCTACATTTCCCGGACCCCATTCGATAGTTTTCCTTCATGGACCTGAAGCGGCTCCGCATCCTCCAGTCCCTCGCCCGGCACGGCACGGTCGCGGCCGCCGCCGAGAGCCTGCACCTGACGCCGTCCGCGGTCTCGCAGCAGCTCGCGGTGCTGGCCAAGGAGGCGGGGGTGCCGCTGCTCGAACGGAACGGGCGGGGCGTACGCCTGACCAGCGCCGCACACGTGCTGCTCCACCACGCGGACGCGATCGGCGTCCAGCTGGAACGGGCCCGCGCCGACCTCGCGGCCCACGCCGTCGGCGGGGTCGGATCGGCCCGCGTGGCGGGCTTCCCGACCGCGATCTCCAGCCTGCTCGCCCCGGCCGTCGCCCGCCTCCGCGAGACCCACCCGGGGTGGCGGTTCTCCATCGTCGAACACGAGACCGAGGACGCGGTCCCCCTGCTCATCTCCGGCGAGCTCGACCTCGCCGTGGTCATGAACTCCCCCGAGGTCCCACCCGCGGACCACCCGACGGTCCGCCTCCACCCCCTGGTCGACGAACCGGTCCACATCGCCCTCCCGTCATCCCACCCCCTGGCCGCCCGCAAGGTCCTCGACCTGGCCGCCGACCTGGTCGACGAGGAATGGGTCCTGACCTGCGAAGGCACCGCCTGCAACGCCCTGACCGTCCAAGCCTGCGGCCAAGCGGGCTTCCAACCACGCGCCGTGCACTGGGTCACCGACTTCACCGCCATGTACGCCCTGGTCCGCGCCGGCCTGGGCATCGCGATGATGCCCCACATGGCCGCCGCAGACGCCCCACCCGGCGTAGTCCTCCGCCCCCTGACCGCCCCCGCCCCAAGACGCCACCTCTTCGCGATGGTCAGACGAGGCAGCGGCATGACCCCCCTCCTGACGGAGCTGCAAAGGGTGGGAGCAGAGGTGGCGGCCCCGAGCGAATGACCGCAGGAACGCGGGAGCGCGGGAGCGGGAACGCGGGAGAGCGAGAGCGGGAGAGCGGGAGAGCGGGAGAGCGAGAGCGGGAGAGCGGGAGAGCGAGAGCGAGAGAGCGAGAGCGGGAGAGCGAGAGCGAGAGCGAGAGCGAGAGCGAGAGAGCGAGAGCGAGAGAGCGAGAGCGAGAGAGCGAGAGCGAGAGAGCGAGAGCGAGAGAGCGAGAGCGAGAGCGAGAGAGCGAGAGCGAGAGCGAGAGAGCGAGAGCGAGAGCGAGAGAGCGAGAGCGAGAGCGAGAGAGCGAGAGCGAGAGAGCGAGAGCGAGAGCGAGAGCGAGAGCGAGAGCGAGAGCGAGAGCGAGAGCACGGGAGGGCATCGCACGCACCACGCCCGACCACGATCGCCCGCCGCTTTGGTACCCCAACCCGCCACCCCGCCCTGCCGCCGTCCCCGCGTCCTCCCGCCCTCCCGCGCGGCGCCGACACCTGCCACCCGCGCAAGGGTCAGCCGCATTGCGCGCAGCATCCGACCGCTGGGCCGCCGGGCCGCTGCTCGGCAACCGTCCCAGGCGTTCCCTCGTTCCCGCTCGTCGGCGCGCGCCCGACGTCCGGCGCGCGCGCAGCATCCGACCGCCGGTTCGGCGACCCCGGGCCGCCGGGCCGCTGCTCGGCGGCCGTCCCAGGCGTTCCCACGGTCCCACTCGTCGGCGCGCGCCCGGTGTCCGGCGCCCGGCGGCTGTTGGTCGTCGGGCGGGTTGTTACTCGTCGGTTGTGGGGCAGTTCACAGATCGGGCCACACCCTGGACCCAGCCGTGGTGTGCGCCGTTATCGTGGCGGCTATTGATTGAGCGTCAGCTAAGTGCGCGCGCCGAGGGGCGTGGCGCGTACCTCAGCCAGGAGGCGGCATGAGCGGGATCTGCGACGGGCGCGTCGTTGTCATCACGGGGGCGGGCAACGGCATCGGGCGGTCGCACGCGCTGGCCTTCGCGGCCGAGGGCGCCAAGGTCGTCGTGAACGACCTCGGCGGCTCGCGCGACGGCACCGGTGCGTCGGCGGGCCCCGCGCAGGCGGTCGTCGACGAGATCGTCGCCGCGGGCGGCGAGGCCGTCGCGCACACCGAGGACATCTCGACGTGGGACGGCGCCGCGTCGCTCATCCAGCTGGCGATCGACACGTTCGGCCGCATCGACGTGCTCGTCAACAACGCCGGCATCCTGCGCGACCGCATGCTCACCAACATGAGCGAGGCCGAGTGGGACGCCGTCATCAAGGTCCACCTCAAGGGCACCTTCGGCCCGGCCCACCACGCCGCCGCGCACTGGCGGAACCTCGCCAAGGCCGGCGAGGCGGTCGACGCGCGCATCATCAACACGTCGTCGCCGTCGGGCATCTTCGGCAACGTCGGCCAGACCAACTACGGCGCCGCCAAGGCCGGCATCGCCGCGTTCACGGTCATCGCGTCGCAGGAGCTCGGCCGCTACGGCGTCACCGTCAACGCGATCGCCCCGACGGCCCTCACCCGCATGACCGAGGACCTCGCGGGCCTGATCGGCGACAACACCGAGGCCGCCGTGAAGCTGGCGCCGGAGAACATCTCGCCGCTGGTGGTGTGGCTCGGCTCGACCGCGTCCGCGGGCGTCACCGGCCGGGTGTTCTCGGTCGCCGGCGGCCAGATCAGCGTCGCCGAGGGCTGGGCGAACGGCCCGACCGTCGACAAGGGTTCGCGCTGGACGCCGAGCGAGCTGTCGGACGTCATCCCCGACCTGGTCGCGAAGGCCGCGACGAACGCGGGCATGGACGGGATCCGGCCCGTCGCGGAGTAACCGGTACGGCAGTCGTACGCGCGGCGCGGCCGGGGTGTGTCCTGTAACGGCCCGGCCGCGCTGCTGTGTCGCCGATGTGTCGAGCCGTCCGGCCCGGGGGCTCAGGGCGACGGCGCGCACGCCCCGGTGACCGGTGCGCCGTCGAGGCGGGCCTTGATCCAGGCGAGCGCGTCGTCTTTGGCGGCCGTGGTGACGTCGCCGTGACTCGCACCGGCGTAGGGCTTGAACTCCACGCTGGCACCCTTGGCGCACAGGGATCGCGTGAGGCTGCTGTTCAACGGGCTCAACGGGTCCTGGTCGCCTTGCGGCAGGAACACCGGCGTCCTCAGGTTGACCTGCTCCGTGGCGTTGGCTTGGAGCGCGGCGTTGATCGGGCCGAGGTCGGCGTCCGGCTTGAGCACGTCGGCGGGGTCGGGCATCGTGCCGCCGACCACCGTGCCCAGGCAGTCCGACCAGGCCCGGTCGGCTACGGCGAGCGCGTCCGGGGTCAGGATCTGCTCCGGCTTGACCGCCGGGTCGGCGGCAGCGGCACCGTCGACGAGCATCAGGAAGATGCCGATATACGGCGCGGCCGTCGCGTCACGCTGGGCGACCAGTCCCGGCATGAACTGGAAGCCGGTGCCCGGGGCCATGGCGACGACGCCCTTGAGGTCGAGCTCGGAGGCGTACTCGGGCTGGTAGCTGGCCGTCCACAGGGCCGCGTGACCGCCCTGGGAGTGGCCGGTGACGAGCATGGTCGTCCCCACGCCGGAGTCGACCGCGTGCGCGGCGCGCACCAGGTCGAGGGTGGCGTACGCGGCGAACTTGCCGTTCAGGTACGGGTGCCTCGTGCCCGGCACGCCCATGCCGATGTAGTCGGTCTGGACGACGGCGATGCCGCGGTTCAGCAGTTCGGCGAGCATGTCGCCGCTCTGGAGCCCGACGGCGGACCAACCGGTGCGCGAGGTGGCGCAGTTCGTGCCGATGCCCATGGTGCCGTGGTCGGATGCGACGACGGGCCAGCCCCCGGGCGGGGCCGGGGTACTCGGGAGCGACACGATTCCGCTGGCCGCGACGGGGCCGTTCGGGCCGGTCGTCATGTACATCACGAGCAGGGTCCTGGGCAGGCCCTCGGCGCTCATCTCGTCAGGAGCGTAGGGCCGTTGCCGGAGCAGTGACCCGGGCTTGCACTGCGGAAGCGGGTTCGGCGGATCGTAGAAGGCGTCGCCGTCGGGCCCGGCAGCCGCCGGCGGACACGCCGCACCTGGACCCGGCGCACCGGGCGACGCGGGCTTGTCTGACGGCTTCGGGCTCGCGCTCTTGGGCGCGGCCGCGGCCTGGAGTCCGCCCGGGAGTTCCTGGTGTCGGTCGCCACCACTGCGGCCGCACCCGGTCGCGAAGAGCGCGGTGGCGACGAGGAAGACGGAGAGCCCACGGACGGCCCTGCCGCTGGCACCTGTGAAACGCATGCTCGGCCCCCAACCGACGACGCGCACGGGATAGAACAGGTTCTACGTGCGGGTGGTGCCGGAGCAGTATCACCGTGCCGCCGCCAACCAGCAAGACTCATGGCCGGTTTGAGTGGCCGCCACCGAGGCACGACGAGCACCGGCAGGCCGGAAACCCGACCGGATCGGGTAAGGGGAGGAGGGGAGGATCGAAGGCTCGCCCGGAAACATAGTCCCGACGCGCGATAACGGGAGTCTCGACCCCACTCGACGGATCGACCCGATAGACCCGCAGGTACATGCCCACGGATCTGCCAGCGGATGCGTTGCTGTCGACCACGGCCTCTCCCCACCTCGGCAACCAACTCGCCAGCCAAGGTAGGAGCGACGACGCGTCGCCTCCAGGGACGGTTTGGGCGACTTTGCGGACGTCCTGGGACGCCATGTCCTAGCCGACGTCGAGCTGCAACCGGTCGGCAAGCTCCAACACCGGCCCGGACCTCCGCCGTTCGCGGGTGGCGAGATCGGCTACGACACGCCTGGACGTCGCGTGGTACCGCATCCACTCCGGAGCGATCTGCTCAGCCTTCAGCATCGCCCGCGTCGCGCGCTCGTCGGACTCGAGGTCGATGTGCGCCAAGGCCCGGTCGACGAAATACCGGGCCTGCCAGGTCGGCGGCAGCGCGTCGAGTCCCGGGATCCGGCGCGCCGCGTCAAGCGCCTGGGCCGGGCGCTCCATCTCCACGAGGGCGTTGACCGTGGCCACGCCCGCGTTCGTCGGGCCGAACGGGGTCGCGTAGTCGAGCCGGTCGGCGCCGATCCGCGCCGCGGCGCCGTTCGCCATACGCAAGAACTCCTCGGCGGTGTCCCGCCGGTCGGCCCGCACCGCCGCCGAGGCCGCGCGCAGCAAAAGGATCCCCCACAGGGCCACGTCCACCATCGGGCCCCGACTCCACGACGGCTCGTGTGCCTCGGCGGTCGCCTGCGCGATCCGCTGTGCGTCGTCGACCCGCCCCTGCTTGCAGAAGATCCACGACAGCGTCGACATGCCGATGATCTCCAGGCGCTCGTCGTCGGACTGCCGCGCAGCCTCCCGCGCGCGTTCCATCGCGGTGAACGCCGCGTCCTCTTTGCCGAACGCCGTCAGCGTCGTCGCCGCGACCTGGTACGCCTCGGCCAACACCGCGAAAGCCGCCGCGCGTTCGTGGCTCGAATGCTCGCGCGCGGCCGAGCGCGCGTCCTCGATGAGGCGCGGCAGGATCGCCGCGATCTCCGCGAGTCGTCCGTCCCGCCGGATCACCTCTGTCGACTTGAGCGACGCCCGGAGCTCGGCGATAGGCGGCGCGCCGTCGTCGGCCACGGCCGTCTCCTGGGCCAGCAGGTCGGCGACCGGCGTGACCGCGCGGCGCAGCGCCAGCAGGCTCGCCGACGGGCCGCCCCGCTCCGGTACGCCCGCAAGGGTCGTCGGCTGACCGATGAGCAGCGACGTCTCGACGTCCAGCGCCGCAGCGAGCTTGTTGAGCGTCGACAGCCGCGCCGTGAGCCGCTGGTTCTGCTCGAGCTTCCGCACGATGTCGACCGACACTCCGGCCTCAGCCGCCAGCGACTCCTGCGTGAAGCCCCGCCGCGGCCGCAGCCGCGCGATCCGGTCCCCGATGCTGTCCTGCACGGCACGAACCCCCTGCGCTAGACGCCGCTTCCACGGTACGCCGCCGCAAGCAGCGCCCATGTTTCGTGCATGTGCAGCGTCGCGATCTCCGCCGTCCGGACCTGCTCGACCTTCCGCACCGTCCCGACGCCGAGGCCGGCCCGCTCGGCGAGCCCCTCCTGGGTCAGCCCGACGCGCCGCCGGTGGTTCCGGACGTTCTCCCCGAGCGTCGCCGCCATCGCCCCACCCGTAAAAGCGTGATCCGAAACTCCACGGTACGTCGTAGCCTGACCGGGTGGCCGGAATCGGGCGAACCTACGACTACATCGGGCCGTCGGACCTCCTCGCCCTCGTCGGATCCGCACCCTCCGGGTGTCGCATCCACTCCCCCGTCGACCTGGCCTCTTGGCTGGGCGACCAGTCCCCCGCCGACCTCGCCGAACCCTTCACCTACGTCGTCGACCGCTCCGGGGTGCTCCGCCTCGCGCCGCGCCGTAGCGAGCACGTCGTATGCGCAGGCGGCGAACCGGTGCTGGGTGCCGGGGAGGTGTCCTTCACCCGTTCCCCCTCCGGCTGGCGGGTCGACGAGGTCAGCAACCAGTCCACCGGCTACTGCCCCGACCCGGCGTGCTGGCCGGCGGTGGCCTCCGCGTTGGACCGAGCCGGCATCGCGCGTCCCGACGGGTTCACCCATCCGATCGTGTTCCGCCACTGCCCGGCCTGCGGCGAACGCAACATCGTCCGCGAGTCCTCCTACGTCTGCGCGCTCTGCGACGCCGATCTGCTCCCAGCTGCCGTCACCCTCGACGAACTGGTCTCGTCGCCGCTCACGACCCTCGCGCCCGACGCGAGCCAGGCCCCGACCCGCGTCGACGACATCCTCACACTCATCGACCTCGACGCCGGAGCCAAAGACCTCGACGCGGCCCTGCGCATCCTCGGCAACGCCACCCGGCTCACCGTCGGCATCGCCCGCACGCCGTGGCCCGCCACACTCCAACCCGCCGTCGACAGACTGACCTTCACCCTCGCCACGCGCGACGCCCCGGGCCGGGCGCACGTCACCGCCCCCGACCTCGACGCGGCCGTCGACCAGCTCACCACCGCCATCACCCCCGCCCCGCGCGCCGCGCTGGTCCTCGCGAACCTGCTCCGCATCACCGCCACTTCCTCCGTCGTGGACGGTGTCGCCGCCGAGTCCCTGGCGTACTCCGCCCTACTCGCCGGCCCCGAGTTCGCAACCTGGCGCGCCGCACGGCCAACCCGCCCCGTACCTCCCCCACCCGACGCACCGGTCCTCGTCAACCGCACCGGCGCGACCCTCCAGATCACCCTCAACCGCCCCGAGCGCCGCAACGCCTTCGGCCACGCCGTACGCGACGCCCTGCTCGACGCGCTCGACCTGGTCGCCTCCGACCCCACCCTGCATGCCGAACTCCGAGGCACCGGACCATCGTTCTGCAGCGGCGGCGGCCTCGACGAGTTCGGCACGGCCGCCGACCCGGCCACCGCCCATGTCACCCGCCTGGCCCGCAGCGCGGGCCTGGCCGTGCACCGCCTCCGCGACCGCGTCACCCCCCACCTGCACGGCGCATGCGTCGGCGCCGGCATCGAAGTCCCGGCCTTCGCGGCACGTGTGGTGGCCGCACCGGATGCCTGGTTCCAACTCCCGGAACTGTCCCTGGGGTTGATCCCAGGCGCCGGCGGAACGGTCAGCCTCACCCACCGCATCGGCCGCTGGCGCACGGCCTGGCTGGCCCTGACCGGCACGCGCCTGACGGCGGACCAGGCACTGGGTTGGGGGCTGGTCGACGCGGTGGAGGGGGTCGAGTGATTGGGGGTTCGGCCCACTCCGTGGCGGAGTCGCGCCGTCGGCGTGCGCGCCAGCCGCCATCCGCGTTGTGGACCTCGCATGTTGCGGCGTGGACGTCTCCTGCCATGCACCGTTCCTGACCTGTCTGCCGGCGGTGTCCTGGCGCCCCTCCCGATCTTTGATGGTCCGCGCGGCCGAACGGCTGTCAAGCCGCGATGGATCCGTCATGAACAGATGGCCTGTCGCGTGCCGTTGGAGGCGGCTTGACAGCCGCCCGTCCGCGCAGACAACCCGGCAGCTATCGGGAGGGGCGCGGGGTGCGGAGACACTTTGGTCGCGTTCGCGCCGCCGGGCTGCGGTCCCAGCGTGGTGCGCGCTAAGCCGCTGCCGGTCGGGTGCCGGGTCGGGGCCGGACCCGGGTCGCGCCGCCGGGTCCCGACCGCCCGGACTACTGAAAACCATTGTCAAAAGAACCAAATGGCAACCAGGTGGCCATTTGGTTCTTTTGACGCAAAGCCAATGAGGTGTTCTCACCGTTCATGATTTCCAGGCGTTGTTGAGGACGAGGGCGGCCTGGGCGATGGCGCCGATGCGTTCGGGGCTGAGGGTGACGTGTTGGAGGGCGCGCCAGCGTTGTTTGAGCTGGGCGATGGCGCGTTCGCCGGGTCCGCGCAGGCCGCGGATGAGGGC
>NZ_JASAOI010000081.1 GCF_029953285.1 Yinghuangia seranimata
GGGCCGCGCCGCGCAACCCGTACACAACCAGGCCATCGAAATCGGTCCCATGCCGCAGGTCGGCTCATCGCATGAATCAGCGAAGGCCCACGTACACGACCAGCGTCGCCCGACAAGGGCGGCGCAACCATCCGCCGATCCCGCCCACAGATCGGCAATAGCTCTGCTGAGCAAGGGCTCTGGCGCGGCGCCGACGACGGAGGCGCCGCGCAACCGTTGGAAATGCGCGCAGGATCACGCCGATCTCGGTGGCGGATCCGGCGCCCACCACCTCGCTCACGCCATCGGCGTGCCCGCCGAGTCGGCGGGCGCGCAACGCCGGGCCTCAGACCACCGCCCGAGTGCGCCTCACGCGCGGAGCGTCGTGGGCGTACGTCTCAGGCTCACACCGCAGACGGGTCATTGCGCGGGACGCCGACGGCCGAGCAGTGCGGATCGGGCTGCGTGCGCCAGTGGTGGCCCTGTACCGCAGGAAACGGCTCTTGGTGGGGGCGTGCCGGGGCGTTCGTCAGATACGGGAGTAGTCGCGTGGGGCGAAGCGTGGGGCGCGGCGTGGGACTCGGCTTCCTGACCTGCGGATCAGGAGTGCCGCGCGGTGGCGGTGGCCCCGATAGGGCTCGAGGAGTTCGAGCATGCGGGCGTCGTCGCCCGGGGTGCCGGTCAGGGCGTGGCAGACCTGCTTGCAGAGGTGCAGGTCGCCGACGGAGACGGCGTCCGCGTCGCCGTGGCTGCGCTGCATCGTCTCGGCGGTCGTCCACACGCCGATGCCGGGGACGAGTTTGAGGATCCGCGAGGCCTCCGGGTTGGGGAGCTCCGCGGTGCGTTCTAGGGCCGGGGCGACGCGCAGGGCTTCCATGATCGTGCGGGAGCGCTTGTGGTCGACGCCGGCGCGGTGCCAGTCCCAGGTGGGGATCCGCGCCCAGGTGGCGGCGTCCGGGATGACGCGGAGCCCTGCCGGAGCCGGGCCGGGCGCGGGCTCGCCGTACCAGGTCACGAGCATTTTGAAGGCGCGGCGGGCCTCGATGGTCGTGACCTTCTGCTCGAGTATCGACGGGATCAGCGCCGCGAGGACGAGCCCGCTGCGCGGCATGCGGAGGCCGGGACGCTGCCGGAACCCGTCGTGGACGAGCTGGTGGTGGTGCGAAGGGAAGGCGTCCGGGTCGTCGTCCTCGCCGAGCAGCCGCGGGAGCCGGTCGAGCTGCCATTCGGCGCCGGGGCCCCAGGCCTGTGCGGTGACCTCGCCGAGCGCGGGGCGGGCGGTGATGCGGAGTGCGCACGGCCCGTCGGGCGTACGTGCGCTGCGCCACACCGCCCCGTCGTCGGCCACGCGGTACGTGGGGTCGCTGTTGCCCCGCTGCAACTGCCCGAGCGTGAGCCGGACGTCGAGTTCGTGGGAGGGGCGGTAGACGCGTGTCTGTTCCACGCCCCACTCCTTCTGTGTCCGCTGCGCCGTCCTGTGCGATGCCGCCGACCGGCCCGCACCTGGCGGCCTCACCGTAACATCGGCACGTCCCTACATCTGGTCTTCGGGCCGTCACGCTGCGCACAATCGGCTTATGCGGGTGATGGTGTTCGGCACGTACGACGCGACCGTGCACCCCCGGGTCGGGATCCTCGTCGAGGGTCTGCAGCGGCAGGGGGTCGACGTCGTCGTGTGCAACGCGGCGCTCGGCATCGACGACGCGGGCCCGGCGCGTCCGCCGCGCAGGCGCGAGGGCGTCGCGCGCGCCCGGCTGCGCCACGTCGCCAGACTCGCCGAACTCGCCTGCCGCGCACGGCGGTTACCGCGCCCCGACGTGGTCCTGTGCGGCTACCGGGGCCGGGTCGACATCCAGGTGGCGCGCCGCCTGTTCCCGCACGTACCGCTGCTGCTCGACCACCTGGAGAGCGTGGACGACGCCGCCGACCGCACCGGGCGCGCGCCGCGTGCTGGCCTGCGGTTCGCGACGCGGGTGGAGGCGTCCGCGATCCGCGCGGCGGACCTGGTCCTCGTGGACACCGAGGAGCACCGCCGTGTGCTTCCGGCGCGGGACCGCGACCGCACGGTGGTGGTGCCGATCGGCGCGGCCCCGGTGTGGTTCGACGCGGGCCGCGCGCTGGGCGACGGCGAGCCTCCGGCGGTGAAGCCGGTGAGTGCCGAGAACCCGCTGCGGATCGTCGCGTTCGGCCACTACTCCCCCGTGCAGGGCGCGCCGGTGATCGGCGCCGCGCTGCGCCAGCTCGACGGCTACCCGCTCGCGGTCACGATGGTCGGCCGCGGCCTCCAGCTCCAGCGCACCCGCGACCTGGTGGGGCGGGACCCGCGGGTGCGCTGGCACGCCTGGGTGCCCGGATCGGAGCTCCCGCGCCTGGTGGCGCGGCACGACGTGTGCCTGGGGGTCTTCGGTACGGGCGCCAAGGCGTTGCGGCTGGTCCCGAACAAGGTGTTCCAGGGCGCCGCGGTGGGCTGTGCCGTGGTGACGTCCGACACCGCGCCGCAGCAGCGCATGCTCGGCCGCGCGGCCCGGTTCGTGCCGGCGGGCAACGCGGACGCGCTCGCCGACACCATCCGTCGGCTGGCCGGGCATCCGGCCGACGTGGCCCGGCTGCGCGCGGCGGCGGTGGAAGTGGCGCGCGAACGCTTCACGCCGCAGGCGGTCGTCGAACCGCTGGTGGAACGGCTGGAGCGGATGGTGGGGAAGGGGTCCTAGGGGCTGCCTCGGAGCGACGGCGGCCCCGCCGCTCGGCCCCGCGCTTCGGCTCGGCCCTTCACAGCCCCATCGCCCGCTGCGCGCCCCGCCGCAGCCGCGACAGGTCGTCGTAGAGGCGTTGCCCCGGGCACTCCGTGGCGAACGCGTCCCGGTGCCCGGAGACGACGTTGAAGCGGACGTTCGTGCCCGCCGGGAACCTGCTGCCGCTGTCCCCCGACGTGAGCTGGTCCTGCCCGAGCGGGTCGCGCCCGTACAAGCTGAGCTTCCAGGCGATCACCCGGGCGAGGCCGTCGATGAGCGCGTCCGGGGCCGGGGTGTCGGAGTACGTGCCCATGGCGGCGACGGCGGCGGTGTCGGTGTTGAAACCGAGCGTGTGCGCGCCCTTGACCGGCTGGTCGACGCCGCCCGCGCGGCCTTCGTAGATGGTGCCGCAGCGGTCGACGAGGAAGTTGTAGCCGATGTCGGCCCAGCCGTTGGTCTTCACGTGGTAGCGGTAGATCGAGCGCAGCACGGCGGGCGAGTCCGCGCAGGTGAACTCGTTGCTGTCCGCGGTGTGGTGGACGAACATCACCTTGACGGTGTTCGTGTACTTGAAGTCCCGGTCGCGCAGCGACTCGTCGGCGCCCCACTCGGCGCGGCTGACGATGACGGGGCGGGCGACGGGCGTGTCGTCGCCCGGCACGACCGGGCCGGGGCCGCGCGGTACCGCCGCGTCGGCGGCGGAGCGCCCCGGGTCGACGAGCTCGAGCCGCAGCCCGGCGGGGAGTTCGCCGCCCAGGACGCTCACGCGTGCCTGCACGCCGTCCGACCGCCCGACCCACAGCGGTTCGCTCGCGCCGCGGGCCGCCGCGGACCGGGCCGCGTCCTCGGCGTACTGCCCGGCGCTGTCGCCGTCGAGCCGCAGAGGTCGCCACGGGCCCCAGCCGGACCGGGACTTGGTGCGCACGGTGACGGCGAGGAACGGGTGCACGGCCGGGTCGTCCCACGAGACGCCGAGCAGTGCGAACGGGGCGGTGGCGGACGGCGCGGTCAGCACAGCGGTGCGCCCGGGACCGGCCACGGGGGTGCGGGCGGCCGCGGTGTCCGCGCCGCGCAGCAGGAGGGTGTGCGTCGCACCGGCGACGGCGACCGGGCGCGCGGACGGGGCGGCGGCCTGGGCCGGCGGGGCGAGCACCGGGAGGACCAGTGCCGGAGCCGCGAGCAGTGCGGCGAGCGCGGTGCCGCGGCGGAAGGGCCGGGTGTGCCGTGCGCGCGGGACGCGCCCCTGCCGGACCTGCGGGCGCGACGGTGAGATGGACGTGGACGTGCGGGAGTTCATCGGATACCTCCGTGCGTACCCCGACTACAGCCGGGGGAGTAAACGGATCGCCCGCGTAGTGGGGCAGGGATAAGCGCTTCGCCGCCAGGGCGGAACGTCATTCGTGGGGTGGCCGTCGCGTCGGCCGGTGTCGGTGGTGTGGGTTACCGTGCGGGCCGTGTCCACGAAGTCCGTGAAGCGGGCGTTCAAATACCGCTTCTACCCCACCGACGCGCAGGCGGCCGAGCTGTCGCGCACGTTCGGCTGTGTGCGGAAGGTCCACAACCTGGCGCTGGCCGCCCGCACCGAGGCCTGGACACAACGACAGGAACGGGTGAACTACAACGCCGCCTCGGCGATGCTCACCGCGTGAAAGAAATCCGGGGAACTGGCCTACCCGTCCGAGGTCTCCTCGGTTCCGTTGCAGCAGTGCCTGCGGCACTTGCAGACGGCGTTCGCGAACTTCTTCGCCAGGCGCGCCGGATACCCGCGCTTCAAGTCGCGGAAGAAGTCCCGGAAATCCGCCGAGTACACCACCTCCGGTTTCCGGTTCCGTGACGGGAAGCTCACGTTGGCGAAGATGGCGGAGCCTCTGCCCATCGTGTGGTCCCGTCCGCTCCCCGAGGGGACAACCCCGTCCACCGTGACGGTCTCGCAGGACGCGGCCGGCCGCTGGTTCGTGTCCATGCTGTGCGACGACCCGACGATCCAGGCGCTCCCCGCCACCGGTCCAGCGGTCGGCGTCGACGTGGGCCTGGACCACCTGCTGACCCTGTCCACCGGCGAGAAGATCGCCAACCCGAGGCACGAACGCCGCGACCGCGTCCGGCTTGCCAAGGCCCAGCGGGAGCTGTCCCGCAAGGCCCAGGGCGACGGCGCCAACCGGCGCAAAGCCCGGACCCAGGTCGCCCGGATCCACGCCCGGATCGCCGACGGTCGCCGGGACCACCTGCACAAGCTCACCACCCGACTCGTGCGTGAAAACCAAACGCTCGTGATCGAGGACCTGGCCGTGCGCAGCATGGTCAAGAACCGGAGCCTTGCCCGCGCCATCAGCGACGCCGCGTGGGCCGAGTTCCGGAGCATGCTGGCCTACAAGGCGGATTGGTACGGGCGGGACCTGGTCGTCGTCGACCGGTTCTTCCCTTCTTCCAAGCTGTGCTCCGCCTGTAGCGCCCTGCGGACGCAGATGCCACTGCACGTCCGCATCTGGACGTGCGACTGCGGTACGACCCATGACCGGGATGTGAACGCCGCGAAGAACCTGCTGGCCGCCGGACTGGCGGTGACAGCCTGTGGAGACGGTGTAAGACCTCAACGGAGCCTTCCGGGCGGGCGGTCGTCGGTGAAGCAGGAAGTGGTCCCACCGCAGCGCGCGCCGGGCCTGGCGGCCCTCCCAAGCGCAGCGGCTCAGCCGCGAGGCTGAGGGGAATTCCCCTCCTTCCGGAGGGGGAGAAGGTCAAGGGGTGTTGGTTCCTCGGTGGGAGGCGCCTAGTGCTCGCGCGACGAACGCCACACGGATGGCGCAGCCGCGGGGGCGCGGACCAGGTGGGAAGGGCGGCGGTCGGTCCGGCGGCTGGCGGCGCGGACCCGGCCGCGTGGTCGGCCCGGCCGTGGGACGGCGCGGCGCGGGGTACCGTCCCCGCCTCCGTACAGTGGGCGGATGCCCGAGACTCCTTCCACCCTCTTCCAGGCCGCGCTGCGCTCCGACGCTACGCGTCCTTTCACCACGTTCCACGACGACGCGACCAGCGAGCGCGTCGAGTTGTCGGTGGCCACCTTCGACAACTGGGTCGCCAAGACCGCGAACCTCATCCAGGACGAGCTGGCGGCCGAGCCCGGCGAGCGCGTCGCGCTGCTGCTGCCCGCGCACTGGCAGACCCAGGTGTGGCTCATGGCCTGCTGGTCGGTCGGCCTCGTCGTGGTGCCGGGCGGCGACCCGGCGGGTGCGGACCTGGTGGTGTCCGGGCCGGACACGCTCGCGGCGGCGCTCGACTGCGAGGGGCAGCGCGTCGCGCTGTCGCTGCGGCCGATGGGTGCGCGGTTCGCGGAGCCGCCCGCCGGGTTCCTCGACTACGCCGCCGAAGTGGCGGGGCACGGCGACCGGTTCGTGCCGTACGCGGCACCGCGGCCGACCGACCCCGCGCTGGAGCTCGGCGGCCGGACGTACTCGGGCGCGGATGTGGCGGCGCTCGGCGCGGACGCGGCGAAGGGCTGGGAGCTGGGGAGCGGGGACCGGGTGCTGTCCTCGCTCGGGTTCACTCATGAGGGTGGACTCTCGGCGGGCCTGCTGGCTCCGCTCGCGGCGTCCGTACCTGTGGTTTTGTGCCGAAACCTCGAACTGATCGACGAATCCGCCCTGGAACGACGGATTTCGACCGAGCGGGTCACCCGTACGATCACTGATTCCGAAGGCTGATCCCCGGTCCGCCCGGGGTCTCGCACGCGGGAGAGGTGGGACGGGGCATGGCCAGGAGGCGAACTCCGTCCGGAGACGCGGCGGACGGCGCGGCAGAGGGCACGGCGAGCGCCGGCGGCCGGGCCGCCGTCCGGCGAGCGCGCCGCAAGCGCAACCGACGCCGCAAGATCGTCATCCCGGTCGTCGTGGTCGGCGCGGTGCTGCTGCTCACCGGGGTGGCCGGCGCCTATGTCGCGTACCGCACGCTCAACGGCAACATCAAGACCGACGCGGTCGAGGGCAAGCTGAGCGACGACCGCCCCGAGGCGGGCGGCAACGGCAAGGGCCGCCCGATGAACCTCGTCGTCATCGGCTCCGACTCGCGGGCGGGCGCCAACAAGGCGCTCGGCGGCGGCAGGGACGAGGGCGAGCGTTCCGACACCACGCTGCTGCTGCACCTGACGGCCGACCGCAAGCGCGCGATGGTGCTGAGCATGCCGCGCGACCTGCTGGTGACCGTGCCGCCGTGCGTCCTGAAGAACGGCACGAAGTCGCCCGAGCGCACCCGGCAGATGTTCAACTCGGCGTACGAGCTCGGCGGCGCGGCCTGCACGCGCAACACGATCGAACGGCTGACCGGGCTGCGCGTCGACCACCACATCATCGTCGACTTCTCCGGCTTCAAGGGGATGGTGGACGCGGTCGGCGGCGTCGAGATCTGCCTGCCGCAGGCGGTCGCCGACCGGACCGGCAGGATCACGCTCGCCGCGGGGCGGCGCACCGTCCGCGGCAAGGAGGCGCTGGACTTCGTCCGGCTGCGGCACGACGAGACGATCGGCGGGAACGGCAGCGACCTGGGGCGGATCAAGCGGCAGCAGGCGTTCATCGCGTCGCTGGCGAAGCAGATCACCAGCAGCAAGGTGCTGTTCAACCCGGCGCGGGCGTTCAACCTGGCCGACGCGCTGACCAAGTCGATCCGCGCCGACGAGGGGCTCGCGTCGGTCAGGGCGCTGGTCGACCTCGGGCGCAGCATGCAGGCGGTGAAGACGTCGGACATCACGTTCGTCACCGCGCCGGTGATCGACTCGCCGACGGACAAGAACCGGCTCGAGCTGATCCAGCCGGACGCGAACCGGCTGTTCCAGGCGGTCAACACCGACCAGCAGTTGGACGGCAGGAAGCTCGGCGGCGGGGCCCCCGCGGCGGGCAGGCCGGGGGCGCCGGCCCCCGCCGCGCCGAGTCAGCCGGGTGCGGCGCCGGGTGCCCCGGCCGCGCCGGCCGCCTCCGGGCCACCGGCCGTGCCGGGCTCCCCCGCGGCCACGGGCACGCCGGGGCCTGCGCCGTCGCAGGTCCACGTGCGGGTGCTGAACGGCAGCGGCAGGCCTGGCGTCGCCCGCGAGGTCGGCGACGAACTCACGAAGCAGGGCTTCGTCGTCGACTCGACCGGCAACGCGCCGGCCATCGCGAAGACCACCACGATCGAGCACGCCCCCGACCTGTCCGGCCAGGCCCGCACGCTCGCGGCCGCCGTCCCCGGCGCCGAACTCGAACCCCGCGCGACGGCGAGCCCGCAGCAGCAGGTGGTCCTGACGGTCGGCAGCTCGTACACGGGCGTCACGCCGCCGGGAGCCGTGCCGGCCTCGGCCGGGTCGGCGGGTTCAGCGGGTTCAGCGGGGTCGGCGAGGCCGGGCGCGCCGTCGTCGGCGCCGCCGTTGAAGATCGCGACCAGGGACGCCGACCAGGACATCTGCAAGGCGACCTGAGGAAACGCGGCGCCCGCGCCCTCACCACCGTCCGCGACCGTTCCGTTGCCCGCTCTGGACGTCGATGCGTCGACTTGTCCCCCGGGTGAATACCGCCGAACGCGGCAAAGTACCGTGCCTGCATCCTGATGACGCCTGACGACACATCATGTCACCGCATCGTGATGTGACTTGCGCCACAGGGTCGTGTCGGGGTGCAACTCCGCCGGTCCGCCGGGACGTCTATCTGGACACCGGCCACCGGACGTTCGCCATCGCGCACAACCGGACGCGGAGGCTGAACCATGTCGCGTGGCAGAGAGCGGATACCTCGTGGGTGAAGTCGAGCAGGAGCACGGCGAGTCGGGCGACGGTCCCGCGGTGGACGCGGGACAGCCCGAGACGCAGGACGCTCCGATACCTCCCGCGCGCCGCCGCAGGCGGTGGAAACGGGTGCTCGTCAGCATGGCCGTCGCGATGGCGGTGCTGCTGGCCGGCGCCGGCGTCACCGCGTACGTGCTCTACAAGCGGCTCGACAACCAGATCACCAAGGAAGAGGTCGCCGAGAAGATCGGCCCCGAGCGCCCGCCGGTGATGCCCGAGGCGTACGGCGCGGTCAACATCCTGCTGATGGGATCGGACGACCGCACCGGCGAGAACATCGAGTACGGCGACATCGGCGAGGGCACCAAGCGCTCGGACACGACGATCCTTCTGCACCTTGCCGCGGACCGGAAGAGCTCGGTCGCGGTGAGCATCCCGCGCGACCTGATGGTGCAGATCCCCTCGTGCGTCCGCGAGGACGGCACGCAGTCGCGCGCCTACAAGGACCAGTTCAACCACGCCTTCGAGATCGGCGGTTCCGCCTGCACGATCAAGACGATCGAGCAGATGACGCAGATCAAGGTCGACCACCACATCGTCGTCGACTTCACCGGGTTCAAGCACATGGTGGACGCGGTCGAGGGCGTCGAGGTGTGCGTGTCGAAGCCGATCAAGGACCGCTCGTCGAACCTGGACCTGCCGGCCGGCCGGCAGAAGCTGGACGGCGAGCAGTCGCTGGCGTACGTGCGGGCCCGCAAGGCGCTCGACGACGGCAGCGACACGCAGCGCATGACGCGCCAGCAGCGCTTCCTGGCGTCGCTCATGAACAAGGTGAAGTCGAACGGCGTGCTGTTCAACCCGGTGAAGCTGTACCAGCTGGTCGACGCCGGCACCCGGTCGATCACCGCGGACCCGGGCCTCGCCTCGCTCGACGACCTGACCAAGCTGTCGCGCAGCGTCTCGAACATCCCGAGCGACAAGTCGGCGTTCCTGACCGTGCCGCGCCAGCCGTACCGCTACGACGGCAACCGCGACGAGCTCGTGCAGCCGGGCGCGGACGCGCTGTTCACCGCGATCCGGTACGACCGGGTCGCGGTCGGCAAGGCGGCGCCGGGCGAGACGGTCGACCCGGGCGGCAGCGTGCGAATAGACGACGCGGCCGCGGCCGGACAGCCGGCCGGCAAGCCGACGCCGTCGACCACGTACGACGAGGACGGCAACCGCATCACCCTGCCGCCGACGAGCAAGCCGACCGGGTCCGACAAGCGCTCCCCGTCGCCGACGGCGACCGAGCACGCGACGGACGGCGCCACGAGCACGGACGACCCGGCGGGCACACCGTCGTCGTCCGCGACGGAGACCGCGCGGGACCAGGCGTCCCCGTCCGGTTCCGCGACCGGAACCCCGTCGGGCACGCCCACCGGGTCGCCCGGCGCGTCGCCGTCGGGAACCGCGTCCGCGGGCCCGTCGTCCCCTCCTGCGGGCCCCATCGTCACGGTGACGGGCCGGACGCCGGATCAGGACGTGTGTGCGTGACGCCACAGTACGGGCCAGGATCCCGCCTGGGACGATCAGCGACGATCGCCAAACGGCAGGTTCGCTACGTATGGTGTCTGTCGGCTTCGCCCGGCCCGGTCGGCACCGGCGGCGGCTCGGAACTTCCCCGCTAGGGTGGCAGTTTCGTAAATCGGACCAGTACAGCGCGAGCGGGGGACTGCGCCGCAAGGCACACCACACCAGGCACGGCACCAGAAACAGGATCGGGAGGGGAAGCGGGTCGTGAACGCAGGCAACGCACCCAGGCACGGCGGGCAGGGGAACGGACTCGAGTCCCTGAACGACGCCGACGTCGCCGACCTGTGGGTCATGGACCCGAACACCGGCAGCTACCGGCTCCGCACCCCCGAGGGACAGGTCCCGGCGCCCGGCGCGGCCCCGGAGGACGACGCCTTCGCGGGGCTGTACCGCGACTCCGACAGCAGCGGCCGCGCCGACCGCCGCCGCGCCGCCGCCGCGACCGCCACCGAGGCCCCTCCGGAGGCGCCGCCGTCGCGCACCACGCGCCGTACCGCGCCGCCGCCCAAGAGCAAGCTGAAGAAACGGCTCAAGTGGACGGCGCTCGGCCTCGTGCTGACCCTGGTCATCGTCGCGGGCGCCGCGTACGGCTACTACCTGTACCTCAACAGCCGGATCAAGAAGACCGCCCGCAGCGGCAACAACGAGGTCCCGGCGGCTGCGGCGGACGACCAGGGCCGCACGCCGCTCAACGTGCTGCTGATCGGTTCGGACAGCCGGCTCGGCAAGGGCAACCAGGGCTACGGCGACGACGACCACCCGGGCCTGGCCGACACCACGATCCTGATGCACATCTCCGCGGACCGCTCGAACGCCACGATGGTGAGCATCCCGCGCGACACGATGGTCGAGCGCCCGAAGTGCACAGTGAACGGCAAGACCGCCGAGGCGTCGAACGGCCCGTTCCCCTTCAATGAGACCCTCGGCGACAGGTACGGCGGCGCCCCCTGCACCGTCGCCACCGTCGAGCGCATGCTCGGCGTCCGAATCGACCACTACCTGATGATCGACTTCAACGGCGTCAAGGAGATGACCAAGGCGGTCGACGGCGTGCCGATCGTGCTCTGCGACCCGATCAACGACCCGGTGCGCCCGAACCACGGCGGCGGCACGGGCCTCGTACTGACGGCCGGCCCGCACACGCTCGAAGGCAACGACGCGCTGCAGTTCCTGCGCGCCCGCCACGCGTTCGGCGACGGCAGCGACCTGGCGCGCATCGAGGCGCAGAAGAGCTTCCTGATGGCGCTCGCGCGCGAGATCAAGAGCAACGCCAAGTGGAGCAACCCCAAGGCGCTGTTCGACATAGCGCAGGCCGCGACCGGCAACCTACAGGTCGACGAGGGCCTGGGCACGATCGACAAGCTGGTCAGCCTCGGCAACCAGATCAAGAAGGTGCCGGAGAACCGGATGGCCTTCACCACGCTCCCGAACGAGCCGTACCCGCCGAACCCCGAGCAGCGCGTGCAGCCCGCGCAGCCGGACGCCCGCAACCTGTGGGCCGCGCTGGCGAAGGACCAGCCGGTGACCAAGGGCGACCCGACCGCGCCCGCCGACCCGAACGCGGCACCGCAGACCGCCGCGCCCGCGCCGCCTCCGCCCGCTCCGGTGGACCCCGCGACGATGAAGGTCAGCGTCCGCAACACCACCAAGGCCAAGAAGGCCACCTCGGTCGTCGAGCAGCTGAACGCGCTCAAGTACAAGGCGTCGGTGGACACCACGAACGACGGCCGGGTGCGGGACAACAGCGTGATCCGCTACCCGAAGGGGCAGTTGGACGCGGCCAAGCAGCTCGCCACCGCGGTCGGGCTACCGGACACCGCAATCGAGGAAAGCACGCTCAAGACGACCACGTTCGAGCTGGTGATCGGCTCGGACTTCCCGAACCTCAACTCGCCGACCGCGAAGATCCCGGGCGCGACCGCGAACACCTCGACGGCGCCCGCGTCGGGCGCACCCGTCACGGTGCCGCCGGCGGAGGACCTCAAGCTGAACACGGCCGACAACACCAAGTGCATCTCGACCGGCAAATCGAAGAAGTAGTCGCCGCGAGCTGACAAGGCTGCGGCGGAGCGCCGCGGATCGGGAGCACACGAGCCCCGCGGGACGCGCCGTCGCGCGCCGTTCCCGGGCACACGACGCCGGAGGGGATGCACGGCATGGGTTCGGGCAACGGGGAACCGGACGCAGGACGCGGAGCCGGGCGGCAGGAGCCGCCCGGCGGACGGCACGGGGCGTCGCACGGACCGGGCGAACCCGACGGCCTCGCCTCCCTGGACGACGCCGACATCGCGGACCTGTGGGTCGTCGACCCGCAGACCGGCGAGTTCCGGATGCAGACTCCCGACGAAATCGCAGCGATCGCCGCAGCGGCGGACGCCGCGGTCGTCGTGGAGCCGGCCGAGGCCGCCTCGGTTCCGGTGCAACGGGGGCGCGCCGGGCGAGGCCGGGACGCCGCGCCATTCCCGCCCAAGAGCAAGCTGAAGAAGCGGCTCAAATGGACGGCTATCGGGCTGACCATCACGCTGGTCGCCATCGTCGGTGCCGCATACGGCTACTACGAGTACCTCAACAGTCGGATAAAGACCGGCGATCCGAGCGCCGCAGTCACCCGCCCACCGGATGCGCCGGTCGACGCCGAAGGCCGCAAGCAGATGAACATCCTGCTGATCGGGTCCGACTCGCGGGTGGGCGAGGGCAACGACGGCTACGGGGACAAGGGCAGCACCGGCCACGCCGACACGACGATCCTGCTGCATCTCTCCGCGGACCGCTCAAACGCGACACTGGTGAGCATTCCCCGCGACACCAAGGTGTACAGGCCCGCGTGCAAGAAGGACGGCCAGCCGACCAAGCCCGAGGCCAAAGAGTCGTGGTTCAACGACAGCATGCTGCAGCCGTACGGTCCATCGTGCACGGTGGCGACCGCCGAGTGGATGCTAGGCGTCAAGATCGACCACTGGCTGATGATCGAGTTCAAGGGCGTCAAGGAGATGACCAAGGCCGTCGGCGGCGTGGAGGTCAATCTGTGCGACCCTCTGGACGACCCGGTCCTGCCGAACCACGGAGGCGGAACCGGACTGCATCTGCCAGCCGGCAAGCACCCGATCGAAGGCGAGGACGCCCTCAACTTCCTGCGCGTCCGGCACGGTTTCAAGGACGCCAGCGACCTGGTGCGCATCGAAGCGCAGAAGGCGTTCCTCGGCTCGCTGGTGCGCGAGATCAAGAACAACGCGAAGTGGAGCAACCCCAAGGCGGTATTCGACATCGCGCAGGCCGCGACCGGCAACCTGACGGTGGACACCGGGCTCAATCGGATCGAGAAGCTGGTCTCACTTGGCAACGAGATCAAGAAGGTGCCGGAGAGCCGGATGGCGTTCACCACGCTACCGGTCATCGACGTCCCCAACGAGAACCCCCGCACTCACGTACAGCCGATCGAGCCTAAAGCCACCAATATGTGGACCTCGATCCGCAACGACGTGCCGTTCACTGCAGGCGACCCGAACGCCCCGCCGACCTCGGAGCCGCCGCCCGCGCCTGCGACGACCGGTCCGCCGCCCGCACCTCCCGTCGACCCGTCGACGATCAAAGTCACGGTGCGCAACTCGACCAAGACCCCCCGCGCCAAGGCGGTGGCAGACCAGCTGAAGGGGCTGCGCTACCAGGCGACCGCAGACACGAAGAATATTCCGGAACAGCCGAACAGTTCGATCACCTATCCGAAGGGCCAACTGGACACGGCGAAGCAACTCGCGGCGGCAGTCGGCGTCCCGGAAACCCGGTTGACCGAAGCCACCAAAGGCGAGACGACGTTCACGGTCACTATCGGCCTGGATTTCCCGGCCGCCCAGGCCACTCCGAAGCCCGGCGTGTCGGCGTCGGGCCCGGTCCTCCCGACGAATCCCACAGCACCCGCGCCGCCGCCCGCAGCAGATGTGAAGCTGAAGACCGCGGACAACGACTCCTGCATCAAGACGAGCCACTCGAAGTAACGAAACGGCCTCAAGCGCTGCGCGGCCCTCGGATTCCCCTGCTCCGCAGGGGACTTCGGGGCGCGTACGTGATCATCCAGGCCAGGCCCGGCCCGGCGGTGTGCCGCATGACGACGCGTTGGCCGCCCACCACGACGCAGTCCACGGGTGCGCAGCGTGGCCGTCACGAGCATGCCGTCAGTCAGGTCGAGAACGCTTGGGCCGAACTCCCGGCCAGGTAGCGCTGAATCGCGCCAGCGAGGGAGCTCAACTCGGGGCAGGTGCCAACCACACGAGTGTGCCGTTGGCGACGCGGCGTCCGCGTCGGCCCCCGAGGCGACGAGCATCAGCCCGCCGCCAAACGGCGCGCCGCAGCGGCGTGGACTCGCCCGGGCGGCACGCCGCGAGCCGGCCCGGCGGCGCGACGTACGCGAGGCGGCCGTCGGAGACGATGTCGGTCCCCTCGCCGTCGATGCCCCGTCTGCGGGTGACCCGCAGCCTGTGGACGACCGGCGTGGCCCGCGAGTCCGACCATCAGCACGGTGCGCGGCCGCCCGGCCAGCGTGGTGGCCCAACCGGGGTCCGTGTCCGCGGCGGGCCCGGACGCGGGGCCGCGACGGCGGTCGGCACGACGTCGACCGAGCGGCACCACTGCAGGGGCGGGTCGCTTCGCGCATCCTGTGGCGCTGACCGTTCCGCCCCTCGTACATCGCGATCTTGTCCGGGACGTCGCCGAGGCACGGCCGCCCATCGTGACCATCACCTGTGGCGACACACTGGCACGCCATCCGCCGGACCCGCGCCGCCAAGAGCCACCACCAGAGCCGTGACGACCCACTGTCTGCTCGCCCTCGCCCCAAGACCTGAGACTGCAGAACTTACCTCGCACTTTTGCAAATACTCGGAATTATCCCCCGCATCGCAGGCATAAAAATCTTGATCACATCAAAAAATGACGCAAACCCTCAGAAAGCCCCTTTGCCAACTTCGCGTCATTGCCCGCAACCAGGCCAACCAACTAAGCTTTCTGATCTCCGGGGCACAACCGGGTCACAACTTCCGGTCCAGTCGGCCAGCACCGGAATGACAGCAGCCGTCGGATCCAGCGCCACTCAAACGAGCGGCGTCTGAAACCGCTCTGGGAATACCAGAGAGGCTGACATAATTACTCCGCCTCGTATTTTGAGAGTTTCATACCTATGCCCCTGGACAATACATCAACTAGCGGCGGGGGCATGGGCAGCTACTTGCAGTTTGAACCTCACTTCGCTTGCGACAAAAACCCGCGTTCAGGCAATGGTTATGCGCGCAAGCAGGACCTCCACGGAGCAATGATGAAGAACATCGTCCGGCGAACAGCTACATTCAGTGGTGCGGCCCTGCTCTTGGCAGGGGGTGCCCTCGCCGCAGCGCCATCCGCTTCCGCTGCCACAACCACCGCATACAACGGTGCATGCGGCAGCGGATATCGCGTAGTCCGCACCATGGATATGGGTTGGCGCGGGAGTGCATTTCTGACCTACAGCTCCACCACTGGGAAGAACTGTGCAGTCGCCGTCCGCGACCCCGGGGACACGCGGGCCAGCGTTGGCATGAGCGTCCGCCTGTACACTGACAGCGATTGGCAAGAAGACAACGGTGTCTACACCAGGTATGCCGGGCCCGTCTACGTTTACGCCCCTTCGGGGACGTGCGTAAACTGGGGTGCAGTGATAGACGGCTACTCGAAGCACGAGGAAAACGTCGCCTGCGGCTAATTCATTCGCCAGCCCAGCAAATTCCAGGACGAAAACTCGAAGTACCGCTTCAGCGCTGCGCGTCTCCCGAAGTGCCCTGCTCCGCAGGGGACTTCGGGGGCGCGTACGCGATCGTCCAGGCGAGTCCCGGCGCTGCGGTGTGCTGCACGACGACGCGTTGGCCGCTCACCACCACGCGGTCCACGGGTGTGCGCAGCGTGGTCGGCACGGGCGCGCCGGTGGCGAGGTTGACCACGTGGGGGCCTGAACTCCCGGGCAGGTAGAGCCGGGTCGCGTCGGCGCCCGCGTCGGCGAGGGAGCTCAGCTCGGGGGCGGGCGCGAACCACGCCGGGGTGCCGTCGACGACGCGGTAGGCGGCGACGCCGCGGACGCCGTCCCGGGTCTCGGCGACCAGGACGCGCGGGCCGGCGGTCAGCACCGGTCCGCCGGCGGCGCGCGACCACGCCTGGCGGCCGGTGGAGTCGTAGGCGGCGAGCACGGTGTCCGCGCCGGAGCCCGAGGCGACCAGCACCCGGCCGTCCTCGACGGCGCGGAACGCGGTCGGCCCGGCGGGTTCCGGCAGCGCCGCCCGCCACACCGGCACCGACTCCCCCGGGCGGAAGGCCGCGAGCCGCCCCGGGGCCGCGAGGTACACGAGCCGGCCGTCCGAGGCGATGTCCGTCCAGTCGCCGTCGACGGGCCACCGCCGGGTGACCCGCCCGCTGACGGTGTCTTCTTCCACAGCCTGTGGACGACCGGAGCGGCCCGACCGGCCGACGAAGAGCACGGTTCCGGGGCGGCCGGTCAGCCCGGTGGCCCAGCCGACGTCCGTGCCGCCGCCGGACCCGGGTGCCGCGGCGGCGTCGGCGCTCGGCACGACGTCGACCGAGCGGCACCACTGCAGGTAGCCGGAGCGGGCGTCCGCGCCCGTCACCCGGGTCGTGCCGTCCGGGCCCGGCACGATCGTGAGGGCCCGCAGGTTCTTCATGAAGTAGGCGGTGGGGCGGGTCGCTTCGCGCATCCAGTGGCGCTTGCCGTTGCGCCCCTCGTACATCGCGATCTTGTCCGGGTCGCCGTCGGCGCGTGCGGCGAGCAGGCCCAACTCGTCGGTGAGCGCGGGGTTTCCGTCCTGTGCGGCGATGGTCCAGACGGGGACGCCGAGTGCGCCGTCGCCCTCGAACGCGGCGGCGGCCTGGAAGCCCGGGTCACGGCGCGCGGCCCGTAGCGCGGGGTCGTCGAAGGTGGCGAGCGTCGTCACCGGGAACGCGTCGGGGAACACGGCGTTGTCGGTCAGTTTGTCGAAGTCGCGCCAGCACGGGGCCACTTCGTGCGCCTGGACGGCGACGACGCCAAGTGCCGCGAGCATCGCGACCGCGCCGCCGCCCGCGACGAGTTTCCCGACCGGAAGCCGCCTCCCGCGCCACCGGCGCGGCGTGCCCACCGAGCGCACCCCGGTCGGGCGCGCGGTCCGCTAGCGCCCGCCGCCGATCGTGCGCCACGCGACGCCCGCCCAGCGCTCCGGGTCGGTGACGCGCCGCCCGTCGACGATCGCCCGCACACCGGGGAACTCCCGTGCGGAGATGGTGCGGTACTCGGCGTGGTCGGTCTGCACGATCACCGCGTCGACGGGGTCACCCTGGTGGTAGGGGGTCAGGCCGAGCGCGGTGACCTCGTGGTCGCCGTACAACGGGTCGGACACCAGCGCCTCGGCCCCCGCCGCGCGGAGCGCCTCGACGACGGGGAACACGCCGGAGAACGCGGTCTCCTTCACGCCCCCGCGGTACGCCATGCCCAGCACCGCGACCCGCGCGCCCGCCAGACCCGCGCCGCCGTCCCGGCTGAGCAGGCCGTCGAGCAGCCCGACCGCGTAGCCCGGCATGCCGGCGTTCGTCGTGCGGGCGGCCTTCACGATCGTCGCGTCGGGGTCGTTGAACGCGTAGAACCGCGGGTAGACCGGGATGCAGTGCCCGCCGACGGCGATGCCGGGGCGGTGGATGTGGCTGTACGGCTGCGAGTTGGCCGCCTCGATGACGGCGGCGATGTCGATCCCGGTGCTGTCCGCGAACCGCGCGAACTGGTTGGCGAGGCCGATGTTGACGTCGCGGTAGGTGGTCTCGGCGAGCTTGGCGAGCTCCGCGGCCTCCGCGCTGCCCATGTCCCACACGCCGTTGCCGCGCGCGAGGTCGGGGCGCGGGTCGAAGTCGAGGACCGCCTCGTAGAACGCGACGGCGCGCTTCGCGCTCTCCTCGTCGACGCCGCCGACCAGCTTGGGGTAGCGGCGCAGGTCCGCGAAGACCCGGCCGGTGAGCACGCGTTCGGGGCTGTGGCACAGGAAGAAGTCGGTGCCGCAGACCAGCCCGGACGCGGCTTCGAGGCGGGGCAGGAAGCGGCTGCGCGTGGTGTGCACGGGCAGCGTCGTCTCGTAGGACACCAGCGTTCCGGGGCGGAGCCCGGCGGCGATCGCCTCGGTGGCGGCGTCCATCGCGCGGAAGTCCGGGCGCGCCTCGGCGTCCACGACGACCGGGACCACGACGACCACGTAGTCGCTCGCGGCGACCGCCGCGGTGGTGTCCACGGTGGCGGTCAGCGCCCCGGAGTCGATGACGCCGCGCAGCCGCGTCTCCAGCTCGGCCTCGCCGGGGAACGGCTCGACGCCCTTGCCGACCAGGTCGACGGTCGCGGCGTTCACGTCCGCCCCGACGACGTCGTGCCCCTTGCCGGCGAACTGCACGGCCAGCGGAAGACCGATCTTCCCGAGCGCGACGACACAGATCTTCACGATGGGCCACACCTTTGAATGGACGGGAATCGACGGGAATCGACGGGACAACCGCGTCATGCGCGCCATGCCGGGGTCTTCCGGACACGACCGCGCTCAGCGTACCGGCCGGAAATGCGTTGGGGCGAAGTGTGATTCGTCGCTGGAAATGATGAAATCACCGGTGTGGATCAGCCGGCCGCCAAGGCCTCGACCACCTGTTCGGACGCGAGGCCGGTGCCGTAGGGGTGGCCGGGGGCCGCCGCCGGCGGGTGGCGGCGGACGGCCTCGGCGAGCGCCCCGGGGTCGGGGCACAGGACGTTCCAGCCGCCCTCGAGCGTCTCGGGCCACTCGGTCTCGGTGCGCAGCGTCGTGCAGGGGCGGCGCAGCAGGAAGGCCTCCTTCTGGAGGCCGCCGGAGTCGGTGACGACACCGCGGGAGCCGAGCACGGCGCGGACCGTGTCGGGGTACGGGAGCGGCCGGACGAGCCGGACCGCGCCACGCGCCGGCTCGACGCCGGCCGCGGCGGCCTTGGCGCGCAGCCGGGGGTGGGCGAGCAGCAGGACGGGCAGCGGGAGTTCGGCCAGCGCGTCGAGGACCGCGCGCAGCCGCTCCGGGTCGTCGGTGTTCTCGGCCCGGTGCACCGTGGCCAGCAGGTAGCCGCCGTCGCGGAGTTCGTCGCCCGGCGGGTCGGGGAGCGCGAGCGGAAGGCCGGCGACCGCGTCGCGCACGCGCAGAAGCACGTCGGTCATGACGTCGCCGACCATCCGGGCCCGCGCGGCCAGCCCCTCTCCGGCCAGGTTGCGGAACGCGAGCGGTGTGGGGGCGAGCAGCAGGTCGGCGGCGTGGTCGGTGAGGACGCGGTTGTGCTCCTCGGGCATCGCGCGGTTGTGCGAGCGCAGGCCTGCCTCGAGGTGCGCGAGCGGGAGGTGCAGTTTGGCGGCGGAAAGCGCGGCGGCGAGCGTGGAGTTGGTGTCGCCGTAGACCAGGATCCAGTCGGGGCGTCCGTCGCACAGCCCGGGGTCGGTGAACACGTCGTCGAGCGCGGCGAGCATCGCGCCGGTCTGCGCGCCGTGGCCGCCCGAGCCGATGCCGAGGTGGACGTCGGGGGCGGGGATGTGCAGGTCGGCGAAGAAGACGTCGGAGAGCTCGGCGTCGTAGTGCTGACCGGTGTGCACGATGCGGTGGGTGTGCCCGGTCCCCGCGAACGCCGCCGACACGGCCGCGAGTTTGACGAACTGGGGGCGGGCGCCGACGACGCTGACGACCTTCACGCGGCCAGCCTAAATCGCGCGACACGCGCCGCCGGGCGACGCGGGCTCCTCGAACGGGTGACTACTGTCCGTGTTCATGAAGACACGCATCCGTCTCAGCGTCCTGGCCGCCTCCGTGGTCGGCGCGGTGACCCTGAACCTGGCCCCCGCGTTCGCCGCCGACGCCGCCGACCCCGTCGCGGCCGTGGACCGGCTGATGTTCTCCGACAGCCTGTCCGCCTTCGTGGGGGCTCGGGCGGCCGCCGACCGCCCGGCGAACCTGGACTGGTCGTCGGACGGCTGCACGGGCGTTCCGGACGCGCCGTTCGGCTACGACTTCACGACGGCCTGCTGGCGGCACGACTTCGGCTACCGCAACTTCAAGGACCAGGGCCGCTTCACCGAGGACGCGCGCGGCGACATCGACGACGTCTTCCGCAAGGACATGCACCACCTGTGCGACGGCCGCCCGCTGTGCGACGCGACCGCCGAGCTGTACTCCGGGGGGGGGCCCCCGCTCGGGGGCTGACGCCGGGGTTCCCGCCGGTGGTGTGAGCCGCGGAGGCCGGGCGGTGTGTGCGACCGCCCGGCCTCCGCGCGGGCCGGCCCGGACGGGGGTGGCCGGGCCGGCCGTTCCTCAGGCGTCGACGGCGACCGTGAGGCCGCCCGACGCCGAGTCGAGCATCGCCTGGGCGACGACGACGTTCACCAGGCCCTGCCGCATCGTGACGATGTCGGTGTCCTTGCCGAGCACCGCGTCGCGGAAGGCCTCGTGTTCGGTCAGAAGGGGTTCGGGCTTGGCGATGGCGTACCGGATCATGTCGCCCTCGGAGACGCCGCGGAAGTTGCGCAGCGCCTCCCACTGGGTGAGCATCTCGGCGTTGTTGTGGAAGGACAGGTCGACGTTGAGGGTGTCGGCGATCAGGCAGCCGCGCTCCCCCGTCACCACGGTGACCCGCTCCTTTATCGGCGACAGCCAGTTGACCAGGTGGTTCGTGACGGTGCCGTCGGCGAGTTGGCCGACGACGGCGACGAGGTCCTCGAAGTCGCGGCCGCTCTTGTACGCGGTGCGGGCGGAGACCGAGCGGTAGCTCTGTCCGGTGACCCACGCGGTCAGGTCGATGTCGTGGGTGGCCAGGTCCTTGACCACGCCGACGTCGGAGATGCGGTTCGGGAACGGACCCTGACGGCGCGTCACCACCTGGTAGACGCTGCCGAGCTGGCCTTCCTCGAGGCGCGCGCGCAGCTGCTGGAGCGCGGGGTTGTAGCGCTCGATGTGGCCGACCGCGCCGATCAGGCCGGCGTCCTCGAAGGCCTGGGCGACCCGGCGCGCGGACGGGATGTCCTGCGCGAGCGGCTTCTCGACGAGCGCGTGCACGCCGGCCGCGGCGAGCGCGAGGCCGAGTTCCTCGTGGCACGCGGTGGGCGCGGCGACGACGCAGTAGTCGAGGCCCAGCGCCAGGAGTTCCTCGACGGTGCGGCACAGCGGGACGCCGACGGCGACGCCGTGCGGGTCGCCCATGGGGTCCGCGACGCCGACCAGGGTGACGTCGCTGAGGCCGCGCAGCACCCGGGCGTGGTGGCGGCCCATCATGCCCAGGCCGATGAGCCCCGCGCGCAGCGGGGCTCCGGCGATCGGGCTCACGGCGCGACCACCGCTTCCACGATCGCCTTCAGGTGGCTTTCCTTCAACGCGGGGTGGACGGGCAGCGACAGCGCCTCGCGCGCGGCGCGCTCGGTCTCCGGCAGGTCGAGTCCGAGCCGGAACGAGGGCAGCCGGTGCACCGGCACCGGGTAGTAGACGCCGGTGCCGACGCCGCGGTCGGCCAGCCGCGCGGCGAACGCGTCGCGGCCGCCGGGGAAGGCGTCGTCGGTGACGCGGATCGTGTACTGGTGCCACACGTGCGTCGCGCCCGGGGCGACGGTGGGGGTGGTGAACGGCGAACCGGCCAGCCCGGCGGTGAGGAACGCCGCGTTGGCCTGCCGCTGCGCGGTCCAGCCGGCCAGCCGGGTCAGCTGGACGCGGCCGATCGCGGCGTGCAGGTCGGTCATGCGCGTGTTGAAGCCGACGATCTCGTTCTCGTACCGCTTCTCCATGCCCTGGTTGCGCAGCAGGCGCAGGGTGCGGGCGATCGCCGGGTCGTCGGTGACGACCATGCCGCCCTCGCCGGAGGTCATGTTCTTCGTGGGGTACAGGCTGAACACCGCGGTGCGGCCGAACGCGCCGACCGCGGTGCCGTTCAGCGTGGCGGCGTGCGCCTGGCAGGCGTCCTCGATCACGGCGAGGCCGTGCCGTTCGGCGACGGCGCCGATCCGGTCCATCGCGGCGGGGTGGCCGTACAGGTGCACCGGCATGATCGCCGCGGTGCGGGGGGTCACCGCCGCCTCGACGGCCGCCGGGTCGAGGCAGAAGTGCGTGGGCTCGATGTCCGCGAAGACCGGCGTGGCGCCGACCAGCGCGACCGCGTTGGCGGTCGCCGCGAAGGTGAACGACGGCACGATGACCTCGTCGCCCGGACCGATGCCCATGGCCAGCAGCGCCATGTGCAGGCCCGAGGTGCCGGAGTTCACGGCGACTGCGGTGCGTCCGTCGACGATCGCCGCGAACTCCCTTTCGAACGCGGCGACCTCGGGTCCCTGGGCGACCATGCCGGAGCGCAGCACGCGGTCGACCGCGTCGCGCTCCTCGACGCCGAAGAGCGGCGCGGCGGCGGGGATGGATCCAACCATCAGGGGAAAACCTCCGAGAGGGTCTCGTCGGACTCGATGTAGCGCGCCCCGGTTTCCGGGCACACCCACCGGCTGACGGCCGGGTTCCGGTCGCCGCCTCCGCGCTCCCCCGAGTCGGTCCCGGTGTCCTCGGCCGCGCCCTCGCTGAGGTCCGCGACCAGGGGGACACCGGCCTTCCCCACCCACTTGACGCGTCGTGCCGGTACTCCCGCAACGAGTGCGAAGTCCGGTACGTCACGGGTGACGACCGCGCCCGCCGCGATCAGGGCCCACCGGCCGACCGTGACGCCGGCGACGATGACGGCGCGCGCGCCCACCGCGGCGCCCTCGCGCACCGTGACGCCCTGGGCCTCCCAGTCGCCGCCGCGCTTGAGCGTGCCCTCCGGGTCGACCGAGCGCGGGTACATGTCGTTGGTGAGCACCGCGGCGGGTCCGACGAACACGCCGTCCTCCAGCCGCGCGGGCTCGTACACCAGCGCGTAGTTCTGGAGCTTGACGTTGTCGCCGAGCACCACGTCGGGCCCGACGTAGGCGCCGCGCCCGACGATGCAGCCGCTCCCGAGCACCGCCCCCTCGCGGACCTGCGCGAGATGCCAGACGACGGTGCCGTCCCCGAGCTTGGCCCGGTCGTCGACATCGGCGCTCGGCATGATGCGCGCACCGGAAGGGTCAACGTTGCCCATGGACTCCACGCGGCACTCCCTAGGTCTCGTCAGGAACTGCGCGTGGCCGCACGGACGAGATCCCCTGTGGTGCGGGCGAGTTCGTCGGACGGCGAGGCGCCGGCCAGGTTCCCGACGGACCACGCCACGGCGGCCGTGCGCAGTGCCCGGAGCTCCTCGGGGCGGTCGGCCCACGCGCGGAGGATTCGTCCGGCATCCTCGGCGTCACGGACCACCCGCCCGGCCCCGGACTCGTGGACGATCCTAGCCATTCGCGGCAGGGGGGTGGCCAGCACCGCCAGTCCGCTGCCTAGGTATTCGTAAAGCTTCGTCGGCACCGCTTCGCGGAACGCGGGGGTGTCGTGCAGCAGCGCGAACCCGGTCCACGCGCCGCGCGCGATCCGCCACGCCTCGCCGGGGGCCTGGCGGCCGTGCAGCCGGACGCGGTCGGCGGCGGGCGAGCCGGCCCGCCAGTCGTCGAGCCAGGCGCGGTCGGCGGCCGCGACCGGGCCGACGATGTCGAGTTCCCACGGCGCGGCGGACTCGATCGCGGCGAGCATGGTCGCCAGTCCGCGGGAGCGGCGCACGTCGCCGATGTAGACGGCGCGCGGCACCGCGTCGGGTTCGCCGGGCTCGGGCAGGTAGCCGCGGTCGGGCAGGTTCTTGACGACGAGCCGGCGGCGCGCGGTGAGCGGCGGCACGTGGTCGTCGGCGACGACGGTGACGTCGGCGCGCCGGCTGACCGCGGTGCACAGCCGCACCAGCGCGCGGCCGAGCCGGCCCTTCCACGACGCGCCCCACGGGCGGTCGCGCAGCAGTTTCGCGTAGTCCTCGTGGACGTCGACGACGAGCCTGCCGCGGCGCAGCAGCCGCACGGCGGCGGCGACCGGCACCAGGTCGGGGTCGAGCGTCACGAGCACGCGGCCGCGGGCGCGCAGCGGAACGGCCAGGTCCCGGCGGGCGCGGGCGAGCGCGCCGCCGCGCGGTCCGAGAGCGACCACGCGGACGCCCGCGGGGGCGGCGACCGGGTCCCCGAGGCCGATCGCCTCGACGGTCAGGCCGGCCCGCAGCAGGGCGGCGGCGGTGCGGTGCAGGCGAGCGTCGGCGAGGTCGTGTCCTGAACTGATGATGCTGACGTCGCAGCGTCCGGCGACCGGCGGCGCCGGCGGCGGGACTTCGAGGAGCGGGGCCGGGTGCGGCACGGGAAGGAACGGAACATCCGATTCCGTTTGGGCGGCACGGGTGTCCGCCGCGGCGGAGGTCTCGGTCATGGTCGGCGGGTCACACGTCTTCCATGGCGAACGCGTCCTCGCCCACCTCGAGGAAACGCATATAGGCGGCGATGATCGCCTCGGGCTCGCCCTGGTCCATCAGCTTCCCTTTGTGCAACCACAGGCAGTGGTTGGCCATTTCGCGGACACTGGCCATGCCGTGGCTGACCAGGATGATGGTGCGCGCGGCGCGGCAGAGCTCGTCCATCTTGCGGGCCGCCTTGCGCTTGAACGCCGCGTCGCCCGCGGACAGCGCCTCGTCGACCAGCAGGATGTCCGGGTCCATGTGCACGCCGACGGAGAACGCGAGGCGCTGGTACATGCCCGAGGAGTACGACTTCATGGGCATGTCCATGAACTCGCCGATGTCGGCGAACGCCGCGATCTCCTCGTACTTCTCCTCGACCTCGGCCTCCGCCTTGCCCTGCGCGAGGCCGCCGAGGATGACGTTCTCGCGGCCGGTCAGCTGGCTGTTGAAGCCGACGCCGAGCGCGAGGAGCGTGCTCACCCGGCCGTGCACCTCGATGCGGCCCCGGGTGGGCGGCAGGATGCCGGCGATGGCGCGCAGCATGGTGGACTTGCCGGCTCCGTTGGCGCCCACCACGCCGAGCACCGTGCCGTGGTCGATCCGCCACGACACGTCGCGCACCGCGGCGATCTCCTTGACCATGCGCTCGCGGCGGCCGGCCCGTTTGATGGCGCTCTTGAGGGTCGGCACCTTCTCGACCGACGCGCGGTAGGTGATGGACAGGTGCTCGACCTTGACCGCGAGCTCAGATGCGGTAGGCAAATTCACGCTCCCGGGAGAGGAAGAACCAGGCCCCGCCGACCAGCGAGACGAGCGCCCACGCGGTGCCGTAGAGCATGAGGACGGCGTCCGGCGCGCGGTCCTCGAGGATCACCTGGTTCCACGAACCGATGATCGGATAGAGGGGGTTGACCTTGAAGATCCACAGCAGCCAGGTGTTCCCGGCGAGTTTGAGCTTCGCCTGCGAGACGGTGAACAGCACCGGCGACAGGTAGATCCAGATCCGCAGCGCGTACGGCAGCAGGCTCGAGGTGTCGCGGAAGTACACCGCCATGGCGGCGAACAGCAGGCCGCAGCCGAAGCTGAAGACGGTCTGCACGACGAAGATGGGCACCAGCCATGCGAACGCCAGGCCGACGGCGCGGCCGGCCGCGAGGTGCGCGACGGCGTACACGACGAGCGTCGGCCAATACATCATGAACGACGAGAACAGCGACGAAAGCGGCAGCAGCGCCTTCGGAAACGCCATGTTCATGATCATCTTGCCGCCGCCGGTGATCGACGTCGACGACAGCTGGATGATGTTGCGCGTGTAGTAGTAGGAGAACAACCCGGACAGGATCACCGTGAACCCCATGAGCGGGTTGCGGTGCTGCGACCCCGCCAACACGGTCACCAGCATGAAGTACACGGCGGCCAGCAGCAGCGGGTTGATCACCAGCCACAGCTGGCCGAACACCGTCTCGTAGTTGCGGCCCTTCAGCGTGGCGTGCGCCATCCGGTAGGCGAACCGGCGCCGCTCCCCCACCTCGCGCAGGTATGTGCGCAGTGGGGGGAGGTGCGCCGCGTACGGCTCGTAGACGTGCACAGGCACGCCCTCCACCGCCCCGGCCCTGCCTGCGACCTGCGACGCCTCGGCGTCCAACACCACCACTACCGGTTCTCCTCGGCTGCGGGGTACACCCCTCGGAACTTGTGGGACGTGCGAATGAAACGCTCCGTACGGGTGGATAACGACGGCAGCCGCGAAACCGTACGCCGCGGGTCGAAGTGAATCCGGAACGTCCCGGAATCGCCGGGGATCAGGCCGGTATGGCGGAGGACCGGCCCGGTGCCGGCGCGGGTTCCACGGCGGTCTCCGCGAACGGACGCCGCCCCGGCCGGGGTTCCGGCGTACGGCCGACGAGCCGCGCGTACAGGCCGACCAGCACGGCGGCCTGGCCCTCCCACGAGTTCTCGGCGAGCAGCGCCTCGTCGTAGGCCGCCGCGTACCCCGCGCGGTCCGCCAGCACCTTGCCCACCGCCTCCGCGAACGCCTTCGCGTCGCGCCCGCGCAGCCGCGCGTCGTCGGCGTCCCCGGTCGCGCGCACCGGGAACACCTCGCCGCAGCGCAGCTCCGCGGTCTTGTCGGCCATCGCGGTGACGTCGGAGACGACCAGCGGGAGCCGCGCGTGCATGTACTCGTAGTACTTGGTGATCAGGGCGATCTCGTGGTTCACGGTGTGCAGGATCGGGATCACACCGACGCTCGCCGACGCGAGGAACTCCGGTACCCGGTGCGGCGCGACGTACGGCGCGGTGTGCAGCCGCCCGGCCGCGCCGATTTCACCCGCACGTGCGACAAGGGAGCGCACGTACGGGTCGCCCTGGTCGCCGCACACCACCACCGCGTGCACGCCCGGCAGCAGCGGCAGCGCCTCCACCATGACGTCGACGCCGCGCGCGGGCGAGACCGCGCCGCTGTAGACCAGCAGCGGGACGTCCGCGCCCAGGCCCAGCACGTCGCGCAGCCCCGGCCCGGCCTCCTGGGCCGCGTCCCGCGGCAGGCCCGTCATCGGGGCGTTGGCCACGACCGTCGGACGCTCCGGCAGCCCGTACTTGTCCTGGAGCATCGCGGCCAGCGTCGGCGACACGGTGGCGACCGCGTCGGCGCGGCGCACGAACTCTCGTTCCAGGCCCGTGTAGGCGAGCTTGCGCTGGGTGGGCATGTGCACGCCGTCGACGTACTCGTGCGCGTCGTACACGACCTTGGGCCGGGTGCCGCCGCGCCGGGCGACGCGGTCCGCGATCCGCACGCCGATGCCGGGGGTGTGCATGTCGTGCGCGTGGATGACGTCCGGCCGGAACTCCTCGACCAGCGCGCTCCACGCGTCCTCGAGCAGCAGCAGATGGCGCGCCGTGCGCCGCCAGTCACCGCCGCGGATGTAGACCTTCCACAGCGTCTCCTTGGCCTTGGCCTTGACGCCGGGGCCGCCCGTGCCGGGCTCCTTGACGCTCTTCATCAGGCGGCGCCGCACCTTGTAGTCCACGCCCACCGCGAAGCTCGCCGCGCGCAGCGCCCCGGCCCGCGCCCGGTCGGCCGGCGCGGTCGAACCCGCGTACCGGGCCGAGCGGATCCTGAAGCGGTTCGACAGGCCGGTCCGCACGACGCGGGCCGCGCCGATGTACGTCACCTCGGCGGGCGACCCGGCGGGCGTCGCGGGCGTGTTCGGGTCGTAGCCGAGCAGGAGGACCTCGAACCCGGCCTCCGCCGCCGAGTACGCCGCCTTCTGCACCCTCGAGTCCCGCGTGATGTCGTTGGCGACCAGCATCGCCACGCGCGGGCGCGTCACGGGGAGACCCCGAGGAAGTCCGCCAGCACCCGCGCGCTGCGCGTGCCGTCGTGGTGCTCGCGCACATACGCCGGGCCGCGCGCCGCCAGGGCCTTCGCGTCGTCGCGCTCCGCCAGCACGCGCTCGAGTTCCTCCCGCAGGGTCTCCGGGTTCGCGTTCACCAGCGGCACGTCTTCGGGCAGGTGCTCGGCCGTCGACTCGTGCACGTAGCAGAACGTCAACCGGCCCGCGGCCATCGCCTGCACCGACATGACGCCGTACGCGCCGAACACGAACTGGTCCAGCACGATGTCCGCGTCGGCCATCAGCGCCGGCATGTCGGCGTGCGACACGCCCTTGATCCGGCGGTACTCGATCACGCCCGCGTCGTGCAGCTCCTGCACGACCGGCTCGATCAGCGCCGTGCCCTTGGTGAAGGGGCTCGACGGCGCGTGCACCACCACCGGCCGCTCCCGCTCAAACGGTTCGCGGTCGCACGCCCACGCGTCGGGATCGACGACCACGGGAAGCCAGGCCGCGTCCGGCACGTCGTGCAGCAGGTCCGGCGTCGACACGAACTTCGGCACGTCCATCGCCCGGACCACCGGCGCGAACCGGTCGACCTTGCTCTGCAGCGAACGCGTCAGCTCGTGGTCCGGGTCGAACGGCGAGAACGGCACCCGCTCGCGTTGTTTCGCGGGGTCGCGGATCTCCGAACCGTGGAACGCCAACGCGAGCGCGACACCGGCCGCGCGCAGCTCGGCGGCGTCGGCGTTCGCCCACGGGCCGTTCAGCCGGCCGAACGGGGGGTGCGCGCACTCGGCCAACACATGCGTGAAGTTGTCCAGCACATGCGCGAGTTGGCCCAGCTGCCAGGTGCGCGACAGCCACTCGTCCGTCGACACGCTGCGGTCCGCCGGGTAGCCGAACGTGTTCGTCGAGCTCAACGCCCAGGTCTCGGTACGCACGCCCGGCAGGTGCGCACGCACCGCGCCCGCCCACGCGTGGCCCTGGCCGGCGGTGTTCGTCGGGCCGACGCCGAGCACGACGCCCTCAGGCTGGGCGGCCTTCGCGTCCAACGTGGCCGCCTTGCCCGACGAGGCCTGGGCGACGGGCGCGAACGCCTCCACGTACGGCTGATAGGCGGCGTCACAGCGGACCGCCCAGCCCGCGTCGGCCGCGGCCTCGGCCCACACGTCCCGCCGCACCGTCTCCAACCGGCGGCGGGCCATCCTGCGGCGCATCCCCGTCACCAGCCCCGGGCCCGCGAGCGCCGCGACGTCCGCACGGGCCAGGGCGATCTCGGCCGCCGCGGCGGCGTCCACCGGCACCGTGAGCAGCCGCACCACACCCGCGCCCACCACCTCCGCGGACGTCGCCGCCTCGGCGGCCTCCGCGGGCGTCGCCAGCAGCACGTAGTTCCCGGCCTCGGCCAGCGCGCGGGCCTCCGCCGTCACCGCCCCGGACGGATCGGCGGGCGCGTCCGCAGCCAGGACGACGCGCGGGAGGCCCGCCGGGGGCGGCGCCGCGACCTCGGGCGTCTCCGCCTCCGGCTCGGGCTCCGGCGCGACGGTCGCGACGGTCTCGGATTCCGTGTCAGCCATCGGAAGTCTCCTTGGAGTCGAGCGGCGGACCTGACGAAACGGCGAGGAACTGCGCGAGCACGGCCGCCGAACGCCGGCCGTCGTGGTGCAGGGCCACGAACCCCGGCCCCTCGGCGGCCAGTCGGCGGGCCGCGTCACGGTCGTCGAGAACGGCGGCCAACGCGGCGCGCAACGTGCGCGGCGTCGCCTCCCATTGTGGGAGCGCGGGCGTCCCGTAGCGGGCCCGAACCGCAGACGCGGTGTGCCCGACCACAAGCCGGCCCGCGGCCATCGCCTGCGCGGCGAGGACGCCGACGTTGCCGACGGCCAACTGGTCGACGACCACATCCGCGTCCGCGACCAACGCCGGCATGTCGGCGGGCGGCACCCCTTCGACCCGCCGGTACTCGACGAGCCCGCGCCCGGCGAGCTCGCCGACCACGGCGTCCACCACCGACGAGCTCTTGAGCGCCCCGCGCGACGGAGCATGGAGCACAACGGGCCGAGCCCGCCTCAGCGGCTCCGCCCCGGGCCCGAACCGCGCCACGTCGACAACCACCGGCAGCCAACGGGCCTGCGGCCACCGGTCGAGGACGAAGTCGAGCAGATCAGGCGTCGACACGAACACCGGCCCGTCCCACCCGACGAGATCGGCGACCCGGGCGTCGACCTTGGGCTGGAGCTCCTGCGACACCTGCGCGTTCGGATCCGCGAACGGCGACTCGGCGTAGAGCTGACGATGCCGCCGCGGGTCCCGGATATCCGACCCGTGAAAGACGAGCCCGACATCGAGCCCCGCCTCCCGCAGCACCCGAGCCTCCGCAGCCACGGACCCGGCCGCCCTGCCGGTGAGCGGCAGCCCCGACTCGATCAGCACATGGGTCGCCGCCCCGACGAGGTGCCGACGCAGCGCGAGATGCACGGACGCGGACTCCCACCCGCCGGAGGACAACCACCGGTCAGCGGGAAACGCCAACGGCCCTTCCCGCCGCAAAGCAAGCACCTCCGCCCGCGCCGAGGGGAGAGCAGCCTCAACGCTACGAGCCCACGCCCAACCCTGCCCGGCCATATTGGCGGGCCCGATGACGAGGGACGGCGGTTCGTCGCCTCGCGACTTCGCGCGTGCTCGTCGGCCGCGCGGGCCGTCGGCCCGCTCCGTCCCCTCGTCGAGCACCCGGATCTCGTCGGCGCGTGGCAGGCACGTCCGTTCCATCGCCTTGAGCGCTCGCCGGACGAGCCGACGTTCGTCGGGCGGCGCCGCGGGTCGGTGGTAGGTGACGCGCGTGGATCGGAGGGTGTGTGCGGCGTGGGACGCGATCATCAGCGCCACCGGGTCGCACGCGTGGATCGTCTGTGGGGCCAGCGCGCGCAGGACCGGTGTGAGCGCCACTTCGGCGTCGACGGCGTCCGGCAGGGCGTTCGGCCAGGTCAGGGGTGGGAGGGCCGGGATCCTGCGGCGGGGTGGTTCGTGGCCGACGAACTCGGCGTAGATCCGGGCGGCTCGGGCCTGGGTCTCGTCGGTTCCGCGGCGGCGGTCGCGGCCGGCGGCGACCGTTCGGGGGGTCGGCACGCTGAGGAGTTGGACGGCGTCGGGTGCGGCCACCGGGTCGCGGGTGCTCGCGCCGGGGCCGCCCGGGTCGGGGGCCATCAGCACGACGTCGAGGCCGTCGGCGCGCAGGCCGGCGGCGAGGGACCGGACCCCCGGGCGGTCGAGGCCTGCCGGGCTGCCGACCAGGACGACGGCACGGGCGGGGGGTGCCTCTACGTTTGCGGCGTCGGTGAGTTCGCCCGGAGGTCTGCCCAGCGCGGGTACCGCCGTCGCGTCGGCGTGTTCGACCGTGGTGGCCTCGTCGGAGGCGAACCACCCGTCGGGCGCCGGTTCGTCGGCCAGGGTGCCGCCCGCGCCCGGTTCCGGCCTCAGGCCCGTCAGGCGCTCGTACAGGTCGGCCACGTTGTCCGCCTGCCGGTCCCACGAGTGCTCCGCGAGCAGCCCGTCCTCGGCGTACGGCTTCACGTAGCGGGCCCGGTCGTCGAGGACCTTCCGTACCGCGGCGGCCAGTCCCGCCGCGTCCCCTGCCCGGAACACCTCGCCGCAGCCGAGGGACCGGGTGAAGGCCGCCATCGTCTTGACGTCCGACACGACGATCGGCAGTCCGGCGTGCATGTACTCGTAGTACTTGGTGATCAGCGAGATCTCGTGGTTCGGCAGGTGCCGCAGCGGGATGATCCCGACGGTCGCGGTCGCGAGGTGGTCGACGACGGCTTCCGGTTCGACGTAGGGCACGAAGTGGAACCGGCCCGCGACCCCCAGTTCGTCGACCCGTGCCTCAAGTTCGTCGAAGTAGGGCCGCCGGTCGCCCGCCACGACCACGGCGTGCGCCTCCGGCAGGGAGACGAGTGCCTCGGCCAGGGTGTCGACGCCGCGTTCCGGCGCGAGCCAGCCCGAGTAGACCAGGACCGGGACGTCGTCGGGCAGCCCCGCCGCACCCCGTACGCCGCCGCCGGGCGCGGCTCCTTCGGGCCTGGCCAGCCGGGGCGCGTTGGTGGCGACGGTGGGTCGCGCCCGCAGCCGGTGCCGGGCCTTGAGCAGGTCGGCGAGCGTGCCGGAGACCGTCACGACGCCGTCGGCGCGGCCGATGAGTTCGCGTTCCAGGCCGACGTAAGCGGCCTTCTGCACCGGGTCGGGGTACCCGGCTCCCGGGATGAACTCCTGTGCGTCGTAGACCAGGACGGTCGGGAGCCCGGCTTCGCGGGCGCGGCCCACGGCCCGGGCGCCGACGCCGAGCGCCGTGATGTCCTGGGCGTGGACGACCGCAGGCCGCAGCGCGTCGATCTCGGGCCCGAACGCGGCCTCGAAGTCGACCAGTTGGGGCTGTGTCGCCCGCCAGCCCGAGCCTTCGGCGAGCCACGTGTAGACGGCCGCGCGGGCCTTCGCGCCGGGGCGTGCGACGCGGGCGATGTGCGCGCTGTGCCGCCGGGTCGCGGTGCGCCGCAGCATGTGCCGTGCGCGCGCCGCGTTCACCCCGGCCCGTTTGAGGCCGTGCACGGCGCGTGCCGTGGCTGTGGTCGCCTGGCCCTGGTCGGCGGCGAGTTCGCGGCGTTTGAAGTTCACCGCGGCACGGTCGGCGACCTCGTCGTCGCGGCTGAGGAACCCGACGCGCCCCAGCACGCCGCGTTGCCGCAGGGCGCGCCGGTACGGTGCGGCGAGTGCCGGCACCGGCACGCGGATGACGGTCGCGGCCCCGGGCCCCGGCCCACCCAGCACGGTGACCTCGCGCGCGTCGGTGCGGGAGCGACCTAACACGACGACGTCCCAGCCGCGTTCGGCCATCGCGAGGGCGAGCTTCTGGACCCGCGAGTCCCCGGTGATCCAGTTCATCCGCAGCAGCACCAGGCGCGGTGCCGCCGCCTCGCCGGCCATCAGGGCACCAGCCGCTCGTACAGTCCGAGTAGGGCGGGCACCTGTGCCTCCCAGGTGTTGCGGTCGAGGAGGTCGCCCGCGTAGGGCTTGGTGTAGCGCGCCCGGTCGGCGAGCACCGTGGTGACGGCGGCGGCGAACGCGGCGGGGTCGCCCGCGGGGTAGACCTCGCCGATGCCCTGCTCGCGGGTGAAGGCGCCGACCGTGCGCAGGTCGGAGACCACCAGCGGGAGCCGCGCGTTCAGGTACTCGTAGTACTTACTGGGCAGCGACAGCTCGTAGTTCGGCGAGTGCAGCGACGTGACGACGCCGACGCTTCCGCCCGCCAGGTGCGCGACCAGCCGCCGCGGTTCGACGTAGGGCAGCATGTGCAGCCGGTCGGCGACACCGAGCCCCGTCGCCTGCGCCTCGAGCGCGTCCACGTACGGGTTGCGCGCGGTGACCATCGCGAGGTGGACGCCGGGAAGCGCCGGGAGCGCAGCCACGGCGGTGTCGAGGCCGCGCTCGGGGGCGGTCATGCCGGAGTAGACGAGCAGGGGCACGTCGGGGCCGAGCCCTGCGGCCTCGCGCACGTCCGGCAGCGGCTCCGCGTCGTCCCCGGCCGCGAGTTCGGCCACCGTCGGGGCGTTGCACACGACGGTGGGCGGCTCGGCGAGCCCGTGGTCGTCGGCGAGCAGCCCGGCGATGGTGTCGGACACGGTGACGACGCCGTCCGCGAGCCGGATGTACTTGCGCTCCTGCGCCGCCATGGCGGGACGGAACGCCGGGTCGCCGGGGCGTTCCCAGCCGGCGATGTACTCGTGCGCGTCGTACACGACCTTGACGGGGTGCCCGGACGCGCGCAGTTTGAGGGCGGCTCGGGTGGCGAGGCCGATGGTGTCGAAGTCGTGCGCGTGCAGCAGGTCGGGCGCCAGTTCGGCGATGACCGGGGCGAACGCCGCGTCGAAGTCGACCAGTTGGGGCTGGGTGAGCCACGCGCCGCCGTCCCGGCCGAGGCCCACGGCGAGGCGGGTGCGGGTCGGGCCGCCGGCGCGCGCGGCGGACCGGTCGTACAACCGGCGGCGGGCCTCGATCCAGTAGCCGCGCGCGCGGTCGACGGCGGTCAGGCCCGTGACGCGCAGGCGGGCCGCCAGGTCGCCGTCGAGTTCGGCGAGGCGGCGTTCGACGGCGAGGTCGGCGCGCAGCGCGCGGCGGGCGTCGACACGCATGCGCGCCTGCTCGCCCGAGCGGTAGCCGAGCCGGCCGGCGACGCCGCGCGGCGGGTGGTCCCTGCGGAAGGTCTGCGCCGTCATCCGAAGGGGGAGGCGAATCACCCGTGCGGGTCCGATCGCGTACTCCTCACGAGTGACCCCGCGCGCCCGGCCGAGCAGCACGACGTCCCAGCCGGCCTCGGCGACGGACCGCGCGGTCTTCTGCACGCGCGAGTCCCCGTCGACGAAGTTGCCGACGACCATGACCGCGCGCCGCCGCCGTTCCGGGCCGGTCGCGGCGCTCTCCGGCGCGCCCGCCGCGGGCCCGCCTGGTGCTGCCGGATGGCTCAACTGCTCGCTCGCTCTCACGCTTGTGGGCGGTCGGCTCGGGTGCGCGGCCCGGCTCCCGCGGCCAGTGTGCCACGGCGGACGGTACGCGCCGGGGGCTTCGCGACCGGGTGTCAGGGAATCACCAAACCATCACGAAACGGATCGAAAGCCACCCGCAAGTCGCGGGCATCACGCCGTGTTCTTCGGGGCCTTCCCGGCCTGTGTCCGCACGGCCGCCCGCAGCCGCCGGCGCAGCGCGTCGAGCCGCCGGACCAACAGGTGCAGGCGCGGCCGGTCTTCGACCCGCGCGCGGGCCGAGCGCGGCGGAACCGTCGCGGCGCGCGCCCCGTGCCGGCCGAGGGCCTGGCGCAGCCGCGAGATCTCCGCCTCCAGCGCGGTCACCCGGCCTCGTCCGTCCACCAGCGGCCAGTCGGGGCGGTCCGCGACGACGGGGACCGGCGGTTCGCGGTACGCGGCCAGCAACTGCCGGGCCACCGCGCCCACGTCGTGCCGCTTGGCGACCCACGCCACGGACTCCTCTCGCAGCCGAGCCCGTTCGTCGGGGTCGGCGGCCAGCGCCCGCACCACGTCGGCCAGGTCCGCGCCCACCGCCTCCACCACCGGGCAGCCGGGCGTACGCGCACGGTTGCGCTCGTGAACGTGCGCGACCGCGATCGCGCCGCACGCCATCGCCTCCACCGCCACCATGCCGTGGTCGCCGATCGTCAGGCTGTCCACGACGATGTCCGCGCGCGCGAACTCCGCCGCGACCTCGGCGCGCGACAGGCCCGACAGCGGGCGGTACGCGACGACGCCCTCCGCGTCGAGCGGGCGCAACGCGGCGTCCACGAGGTGCGAGCCTTTCGTCGCACGCTTCGACGGCAGGTGCACCACGACCGGCACCGCCGGCTCCGTGCCGCGCGCCGTCGCCCACTGGGCGGGGTCGATCGCCAGCGGCACGAGCTCGGCGTCCGGCACGTAGTCGAGCAGGCCCGGCGTCGACACGAACATGCGGTCGCAGTACCGGCGGGCGATCTCCACCATCGCGTGGATGCGCGCCTCGTCGACCACCGCGTCCTTCAGGTACGAGTCCGGCTCGCGTTCCATGTGCACACTGCGCAGCCTCACGTCCGAGCCGTGCCAGTGCATGAACACCTTCTTGCCCAGCGACCGCAGCAGCGGGACGTCCCACAGCGCAGGAAGCAGCGGCTCGTGCGCGTTGAGCAGCGAACGCCCGTACTGCAGGTGCACGACGTCGAAGCCGCGCACCGCCCGGTCGAGTACCTCCCAGCGGTACGCCGGATCGGCCAGCAGGCGGTCGGCGTCCCACACCCGGTCGGCCACCAGGCCGAAAGCGGGCTCGCCGAAGCTCCACACCTCGGCGTGGACGCCCAGCGCGCGCAGGCCGCGCGCCCACGTACTGGGTTGTCCGGCGATGTCGCGGGGGGCGTACAGCACGCGGAGTCGCGTCATGGTGGCGGTCTTTCCGTTCCGGCTGCTGGATCAGGGCGCCGACGGGTCGGCGGGCTTTTCGGCCAGCGTGGCGTACACGCCGAGCAGGACCTCGGCGTCGTGCTCCCATGACAACAACGGCTCGGCGGCCCGGACGTTGTCGGTCAGTTCGGGGTAACGCGCGATCGCCTCACGCACCGCCGCCGCCAACGACTCCGGGTCACCCGGCCGGTACAACGTGCCGAGGCCGTGCTCGCGCACCACACGCGCGAGTTCACGCACGTCGGTGGCGACGACCGGGACACCGGCACGGACCGCGTGGAAGAGCTTGTTCGGCATCGCGAGGCGGTGGTTCTCCCACCGGTCCGAGTGGGTGACCAGCGCGAGCCCGGCCCGCCGCAGCAACGCGTCGACCTCGTCGACGGGCAGCGCCTCGCGCAACCGCGCCGGGCCGCGGTCGAGCGCGGCGACATAGGTGTCGTCCGACGGGCCCACCAAGGAGATCTCCAGGCCCGGCAGTTGCCGCGCCGCGGCGACGATGGCCTCGATCTCGCGGTACGGCGCGACCCGACCGGCGTACACCGCGCCCACCGGAGACGTGGGCAAGGGAACATCTTCAGCGGCAGTCCCGCGCGGAAACGAGTTGTGCACCACCGTGACGTGCGGCCAGCCGTACCGTCGACGCAACGCCTCGGCGATCCCTTGCCCCACGGTCAGCACCGCGGCGGCCCGACGCCCGAGTTCGGCCTCGGCCCTCGCCTCACGCACCGAGCGCACAGGGGTGGGCCGACCGACGCGCGGCCTGCCCGACCAGAGTTCATGCGTGTCGTAGACCAGCGGGACACCGCGTTCCCGGGCCAGTTCGGCGCCGAGCTCCAACGTGTTGAAGTCATGCGCGTGCACCACGTCGAACGCCCGGTCCCCCGCGTCCCCCCGCGCCGCCCGCGCCCACGCCGCGAACGCCGAAGCCCGATGCTGCGGCAACAACGCCCACCGCGCCGCCCTCAGGTGCACCGGCAACACCCGCCCACCGCCGACCGGCGCCCCAGCCTTCTGGAACACCGACGCCCCGCCCACCGACGAAACCGTCACCCCCACCGGCGCCACCCAATCGAGCGGCACCCCACGCCCGATCACATGAACCTCATACCCGGCCCCCGCCAACGTCGCCGCCTCCCGCACAACGCGGGTATCGGTCGCGACCGACGTGATCACGAGCATGAGGACCTTCACGACGACCTGCTCCAGACCGCTGGCCAGGCGGCACTCCCACAAGCGCCCACACCCACCCCGCTCCCCCACCAAACGACCCGCCCCACGCCAAGGTCACCGTCCGATCCCGTGAGGGCACCCCCGAGCGGCCCACATCGACACCCCGACCACGGCGCCGCCCAGGCACAAAGCACACGTCGCGCCCCAGCGCAGGCTCAGAGCACGCCGAACACGCGACGCAGGACCGCCTCATGGCCACGCAACGACCCGACCCGCACGCCACGGCACGGCACGGCACCCAGCGCAGCACGGGCTCAGAACACCCGCGCGTTGATGTGGCCACGCTCGCCGGGCCTCCGCGCAGCAGCGCCACCCGGCCGACGTGTGCGTCGGCAAGGCGCGGCGCGGCGGCAGCACCTCCCCGTGTAAGGCCGCCTCCGTCACGCTCGTCCGACCTGGCGTCGGGCACGGCTCGTTCAGCCGCCGCGCCGCGTAACCAGGCACGGCAGAGCGGCAACGGCTGACGCGCGGAGCCGGTCGCCAGCGCGCGTGCGCTACTCACAACCTCGGCGCGTGGACCGTCACGGCTACCCGACCGTCGTCCGACCTGGCTCCGGGCGCGGCCCGGGTGAGCCGCCGTGCGGCTCCACGATTCACACGTCGGCCGCCGCGCGGCAGCGCGGACTCAGAGCACGCCGAACACCAGCGCAACGACCTGGACCGCGGCCCGGTCCGTGCAAGCGGCTTGCGCCTGGCCGCAGCAGCGCCAACCGGCCAACGCGTGCGTCGGCAAGGCGCGGCGGCAGCGCCTCCCCCCGCGAGGGCTGAGCGACCGTCCGTCCCTCGGTTCCGTCGGTCCGTCGGGTCGGTCAGCCGGCTGCCGTCGGGGCGTCGCGGGTGTGACGCTGGGCGCGTTGGTCACTCGTCGGGCGTTCGGTGCCGGCGGGTTACCTCGCGTCGGGGGCGGATTCTGCGTCGGGTTGGGGTGGGACGTCGGCGACGGGGCGGATGGAGACCTGGTCGGCCAGGCTGCGGGGGCTGGTCAGGAAGCCCCAGCCCCAGGAGCCGTGCATCGTGGCCAGGGCGATCGGGAGGCGGGCGAGGGCTGACGGGCGCATGCCTCGGCCTTCCCAGGCGGCGCCGCCGAGGATGGCGGCGGCGTAGCCGGCGGGGAGGACGAAGGCGGCGGTCAGGGCGCCTCGGCCGGCGACGGCTCCGACGGTTCCGACGACCGTGCCGCCGGCGACCGCGAGGAGGGCGGCGGGGGCGGCGAGGTAGCGGGGGTTGACGGAGCCTCGGTGGTGGCGGGTGACGACGCGGCGCCAGCGGCCGTAGTCGCGGTACTGCTTCGCCAGCGCCTTGACGCTCGGGCGCGGCCGGTAGGAGACGCGCAGGTCGGGCGAGAACCAGATCAGGTGCCCGGACTGGCGGATGCGGTAGTTGAGCTCCCAGTCCTGGGCGCGGACGAACTCCTCGTTGTAGCCGCCGAGCCGGTCGAGCACCTCGCGGCGGAAGACGCCGAGGTAGACCGTGTCGGCCGGCCCCGCGCCGCCGCCGGTGTGGAAGCTCGCGTTGCCGACGCCGAGCTTGGAGGTCATCGCGCGGGCGACGGCGTCCTCGAAGTCGGTGGTGCCCTCGGCGGCCATGATCCCGCCGACGTTGGCCGCGCCGGTCTCGTTGAGCAGGTCGACGGCGACCCGCACGTAGTCCGGCGGCAGGATGCCGTGCCCGTCGACCCGTACGACGACGGGGTGCCGCGCCACGCCGATCGCGGCGTTGAGCGCGCTCGGCGTGCGGCCGCTGGGGTTGGGAACGGTCCGCACCCGCGGGTCCTCGGCGGCGAGCCGGGCCGCGATCTCGTCGGTGTCGTCGGTCGACGGGCCGAGCGCGATCACGAGTTCGAGCTCGCCCGGGTAGTCCTGGGACAGCGCCCTGCGGACGGCCTCGGCGAGATGGCGGGACTCGTTGAGCACCGGCATGACGATGGAGACCGGCGGGTTCGGCGGGAGCGGCGGCAGGTCGCCGAGCCGCCCGGCGGGTGCGGGCGTCGGCGCGGTGGCGGCGGGCTCAGGGGACGTGGGGTTCATCGAGACCCGAGCGTACTGCGGATGGGCCCGGCGACCGACCGGCCGGCGGCGGAACCGGGCCCGGCACGGGGCCGGCCCGGTTACGGGCGGGCCGGATGCGGGGCCGGCCCGGGGCGAGCCCGGTTACCGCCGGGCGCAGGTGACCGCCGGGCGCGTCTGCCGTCCCGTGCGCGGAGGTCACCCTAAGGTGGGATGTCCGCAACCGGTCACGCGGCCCAATACGTCCTTCTTTCGAGGGCCTTTGGGGCCCTCGGGGCCATCGCACCGGCCGCAGGAGGGGAAGAGCAGGGCATGGCGACGCGCAATTCGGCGGCCAAACGGACCCCGCCTCCCCCTCCCCCGGCGCGGCGCTGGCCGATGACGCTGGCCGGCCTCCTCGCCGTGCTGGTGCTCGTCACCAGCGGCGTCGGCTGGGCGTGGGTGAAGTACCTGGACGGCAAGATCGACCGCATCAACCCGTTCGCGGGGCTGGGCGACCGGCCGGACACCGGCGCCTCGGACGACGCCACGTTCCTGATCGTCGGCACGGACAGCCGCGAGGGCGTGCCGAAGTCGACGTTGAACCAGTTGCACGCGGGCGGCGACTCCTGTGACTGCACCGACACGATGATGCTCGTCCACCTGAACGCCAAGCGGGACAAGGCGACGGTGGTGAGTGTGCCGCGCGACAGCTACGTCACGTTCCCGGCGCACAAGGACAAGAACACCGGCAGGGACGTCGGCGAGTCCAAGGGCAAGATCAACGCGGCCTACACGCTCGGCGGCGCGCCGCTGACGGTGGCGACGGTGGAGCGGGCGACGAACGTCCGGATCGACCACTACATAGAGGTCAACTTCCTCTCCTTCGTGGGCGTCGTCGACGAGATCGGCGGGGTGGACATGTGCACGCCCATCGCGCTCAAGGACCCGAAGTCCGGCCTGGACCTGCCGGCGGGCACGACGCACCTGGACGGCGTGGAGGCGCTGAAGTACGTCCGCGCCCGCTACATCTCCAGCGACCCGACGGGCGACATCGGCCGCACGCAGCGCCAGCAGAAGTTCATGACGCAGGTGCTGGCCCGCGCCACGAGCACCGGCACGCTCACCAACCCGCTCAAGCTGAAGGGCGTGCTGGACGCGGTGCTCGGCTCGATCAAGGTCGACGAGGGCCTGAGCGCGCAGGCCCTGCTGGACCTCGGCACGAAGCTGAAGGGCCTGTCGAACTCGGGTGTCACCTACGCCCAGATCCCGCTGAAGACGATGGACTACCAGGTGAAGGACTGGGGTTCGACGGTGCTGTGGGACGACGCCGCGGCGCGCGTGCTCTTCGACGCGATCCGCGACGACCGCGACGTGGCGAACCCCGGCAAGTCCACGACCCCGCCGGCCAAGGGCGGCTCGCCGTCGGGCGGCACCGCGGGCGCTGCGACGACGGTCGAGGTCGCGCCGTCGGACGTGTGGCTGCAGGTCTACAACGGCACGACCACGCCGGGCATGGGCGGCAAGGCGTACGACGCGCTCGCCGGGCTGGGCTTCAAGATGAGCGCGCCCGCGAAGGGCGGTCAGGCGATCGGTGTGACCGACGCGACGCAGACGGTCGTCCGGTACGACCCGCGCTGGGACCGCTCGGTGCAGACCGTCGCGGCGGCGCTGCCCGGTTCGCGCCTCGAGCCGGTGGACGGCCTCGGCCGCACCATCGAGGTGGTCGTCGGCTCGTCGTACACCGGGGTGACGCAGGTCGCGGTGGCCCCCGCGGCACCGAACGCCGGCAAGTCGCCCGGCGCGGGCGGTCCGTCGGCGGCGCCCAGCCCGTCGTACACCACCACAACCGGCGACAAGGTGGTCTGCAAGTAGTCGAAAGGCGCACGCGCCGTCACCATGGGTGACGGCGCGTACCAACCGGGACACAGATGCGTCCGAGTCCCGTACAGCGTTTGCCCGACGGCGCGCGCCGATGGCAGGTTCTAAGCCATGAACTCATGGCCGCCCGGTTGGGCCGAGGACGACGCGCGCCGAGGCGGGCCGCCCCGCGACGACGCGGGCGACCCGCCCGCCGGCGAGCCGACTTCCGTGCTGCCGCGGGACCGCTTCGGCCGCCCGATACCGCCGCCCGGAACCACGCCGGACCGCCCGGCCGGGACACTCCCGGCCCCCGGCGCGCCGCCGGCCGCGCCCGGCGCCGGCGGTGTGCCGCCGCGTCCGCACAGCGCCCCGTCGCCGGCGTCGCCGGACGCCCAGCCGACGCAGGTCATGCCGGGCCGTTCGGGCGTGCCGGGGCAGCAGGCGTCCGGCTATCCGACGCAGCCCCCGCCCGCGGAGGCCGCGCGCCAGGCCGCGGGGCCGGCCGTCGTCCCGCCGCGGACCGAGCCGAGGCCGCAGGGCCCGGACGGGCCTTCGGGCCCGGGCGGCCCGGGTGAGGGCGAGGGCCCGCGCCCGCCGGGACGCAAGCCGAACTGGAAGAAGCGCATCCTCATCGGCACCGCGGTGTTCCTGGCGCTGGTGCTCGCGTTCGTGACGTTCACGTACTTCTGGCTGGACTCGAAGATCCAGCACGAGGACGTGCTCAAGGACTACCAGGGCCGCCCCGCCTCGACCGCGGGCACGACGTGGCTGATCGTCGGCTCCGACAGCCGCGAGGGCCTGTCGAAGGACGACAAGCAGAAGCTGCACACCGGCAGCGCCGAGGGCAAGCGCACCGACTCGATCATGCTGCTGCACAAGGGCGACGGCGGTACGTCGCTCATCAGCATCCCGCGCGACTCGTACGTGGAGATCCCCGCGTACACGACGCGCGACGGCAAGCAGATGAAGGCGCACAAGGACAAGATCAACGCGGCGTTCGAGCTGGGCGGCGCGCCGCTGCTGGCGCGCACCGTCGAGCAGGTCACCGGCATGCGGCTGGACCACTACGCCGAGCTGGGCTTCGCCGGGTTCGTCGACATCGTGGACGCGCTCGACGGCGTGAACATCTGCCTGGACTCCGACGTCAAGGACCCCAAGTCGGGCGCCGACCTGAAGGCGGGCTGCCAGACGCTGAACGGCCCGGAGGCGCTCGCGTTCGTGCGGTCGCGCTACTACAACCCGGCCGAGTCCGACTTCGCCCGCATGGGCAACCAGCAGAAGTTCCTCGCGGCGGTGGCCAAGGAGGCCAAGTCGACGTCGGTGATCCTCAACCCGTTCAAGTCGTTCCCGTTGGCCGACGCGGGGCTCGGCGCGCTCATCGTCGACGACGACGCGGGCCTGTTCGACATCTACGACCTGTTCAAGTCGATGGGCGGGGTCTCGGACAGCGAGGGCGGCACCATCACCGCGCCGGTCAAGAGCCGTTCCTGCTACCCGTCGGCGAGCAACTGCGGACTCCAGCTGGACGACGCCAAGATGAAGGCCCTCTTCGACGCACTGCGGGCGGGCAAGCCGGCTCCCCGGTAACCGCACCGCCGCGTCCCGGTGTGACGCAACGCACTTCGCTTCGGCGGGGCCGCTATTGGGTGGCCCCGCCGTCGCCGTGTCGGACATCATCACGAGCATGCCCGACGCCGTGGAGAACGCCCCGCGCACCGCCGCCGACCACACCTTCCAGGTCGACCTGCGCGGCCTCGTCGACCTGCTGTCCCACCACCTGTACTCGAGCCCTCGGGTGTACCTGCGCGAACTGCTGCAGAACGGCGTCGACGCCATCACCGCGCGGCAGGCCGCCGACCCCGGGGCTCCCGCGGCGATCCGGCTGACCGCGGCCGACGGCGGGCTGCGCGTCGAGGACACCGGCGTCGGGCTGACCGAGGCGGACGTGCACCGCTTCCTCGCGACCATCGGCCGCAGCTCCAAGCGCGACGCCCTGGAGACCGCGCGCCGTGAGTACCTCGGCCAGTTCGGCATCGGGCTGCTGGCCTGCTTCGTGGTCGCCGACGAGATCACCGTGGTGACGCGCTCCGCGACCGCGCCGGACGCCCCGCCCGTCGAGTGGCGCGCGGGCGCCGACGGCCGCTACACCGTGCGCGTGCTGCCCGACGACGCGCGGCCCGAGCCCGGCACCACGGTGCTGCTCGCGCCGCGGCGCGGCTCCGAGGACTGGTTCGCGCCCGACCGCGTCGTCGAACTCGCCCGCGACTTCGGGGCGCTGCTGCCGTACGACATCACGGTCACGGACGCCGCCACCGGCCGCACCCTGCCCGTCACCGACACACCCGCCGTGTGGGACCGGCCGTTCGCCACCCCGGACGCCCGCCGCGCCGCGCTGTCCCGCTACTGCGACGAGACGCTCGGCTTCGTCCCGCTGGACGTCATCGACCTGGACGTGCCGCTCGCCGGCGTGCGCGGGGCCGCGTTCGTGCTGCCGAGCGCGGTCAGCCCGGCCATGCGCGGCCGGCACCGCGTCCACCTCAAGGGCATGCTGCTCACCGAGACCGCCGACGCGCTGCTCCCGGACTGGGCGTTCTTCGTGCGCTGCGCCGTCGACACCGAGGCGCTGCGGCCGACCGCGTCCCGCGAGAACCTGTACGACGACGAGGCGCTGGCCGCCGTCCGCGACGCGCTCGGCGTGCGCCTCCGCGACTGGCTCACGGGGCTGGCGGCGAGCGAACCGGAGCGGCTGCGGGACTTCCTGCGGGTGCACCACCTCGGCGTCAAGGCGATGGCCCGGCACGACGACGAACTCCTGGCGCTGATGCTGCCGTGGCTGCCGTTCGACACCACCGACGGCCAGGTCGGCCTGGAGGAGTTCGCGCGCCGTCACGCGGTCATCCATCTGACGGACACCGTCGAGGAGTTCCGGCAGATCGCGCCGATCGCGGCGGCCGCCGGGCTCGGCGTCGTCAACGGCGGCTACACGTACGACGCCGACCTCGTGCGCAGGCTGCCGGTACTGCGGCCCGGCACGGTCGTCGACCGGCTGGACCCGGACACCGTCACGGCGCACCTCGACTCCGTCGACCCGTCGGTCGAACTCGCCGCCGGGCCCTTCCTCGCGCTGGCCCGCGGCGTCCTCGAACCGCTCTCGTGCGACGCGTCGTTGCGCGCGTTCCACCCGGTGACCGTCCCGGCGCTGCTGCTCGACGGACGCGACGAGCGCAACGAACGCACGCGCGCCCAGGCCGAGTCCGACGCGACCGCGGCCGGCGACGACCTGTGGGCGGGCATCCTCGGCTCGCTGCGCGGCGGCGCGCCGCGCGCCCGGCTCGTGCTCAACCACCTCAACCCGCTCGTCCGCCGGATGACCTCGGTGTCCGACCCGGGCCTCGCCCGCACCGGCGTCGAAGGGCTTTACGGGCAGGCGCTGTTGATGAGCCGCCGCCCGATGACGGCCGCCGAGGGCGCGCTGCTCAACCGCTCGTTCCTCGGGCTGCTGGAACGCGCCCTGCACGAGCCGGCGACCGAAGACAAGTGACGGGGGCACCAGGCATGTACGACGACATCCGGGACGAGAACCGTTTCTGGAACGCGCTCTGGGAGACCGACGACGAGCCGTACGGAACGGCCCGCAGCGCCCGTTCCGAAGCCCTCGTCGGCACCGCCGAACGCCTCGGGCGCGACGACCTGACCGCGTGGGCGCTCGTCCACCTCATCAAGTCGTACAACTACGGCGGCGAGTCCCCCAAGGGCCCGGTCGCGATGTCCCGTCTGCTGCGGCTGTACGACGAACGGCCCGGAGCTTTCGACGAGCGGCTCACGCACAGCCTGTTCTGGCACCTGAAGTGGATCACCTCGTCGCTGATGGCCGTGCCGGAGGTGCCGCTCGCGACGATCCGCGGCTACCAGGCGGAGATGGAACGCCGCTACCGGGCCGCGGGCCACAGCCTGCGGCCCGTCCACCAGAGCGCCTTCTACCTGGCCCGGCACGTCGGCGACGACGACGAGGCCCGGCGCCGGTTCGCGGCGTGGCTGGCCGCCGACCGGGACACGCTCAGCGACTGCGACGCGTGCGAGCGCCGCGAACAGGGCCGCTGGCTCGTCCGGCAGAGCGACGACGCGGGCGCGCTGGAGCTGTTCGCGCCGACCCTCGCGGGGTCGCGCACCTGTGCCGAGGAGCCGCAGCTCACGCTCTCCACGTCGATGATCCCGCTTCTACGACTGGGCCGGACCGACGAGGCACGCTCGCACCACCTGCGGGGATACCGGCTGGTGCGGGGCAAGGTGAGCACCTACGACACCGTCGCCGAGCACATCGAGTTCTGCGCGCTGACCGGCAACGAGGGCCGCGGCGTCGAGATCCTCGCCGAGCACCGCGCGTGGCTCGCCGCGCCGCACAGCGACCTGCTGGACCACCTCGGCTACCTGGAGGGCGCGACGGTCCTGCTGCGGCGCCTGGCGGCGCTCGGGCGGGGCGACGTGCCGGTGGCCGACGTACCGGGCACGGACGGGACGGCGGGCGCGCTCCTCGCGCGCTGCGAGGCCGAGATCGCCGGCATCACCGCCCGGTTCGACGCCCGCAACGGCACCGACGCGGTCACCACACGCACCCGCGAACGCCTCGAACGGGCGCCGCTGATCGGCTCGTTGCGGTTGGGGCTGCGGTCGGTGATCCCCGCGCCGACGGGTCCGGTGCCGGAGGCGGCGCCCGCGGTCGGCCCGGCCTCCGACGAGGAGTCCTCGTCGGCGGAGCCCACCATTCCGGCCGACCTCAAGGCCCGCGCCGAGTCCTTGGACGAGCGTGGCCACCCTGACGCCTCGCGGGCGTGGCAGCGGTACTTCGCCGCACTCGACGAAGGGCGAGTCCCGTCCACCGAGGAGGACCTCGGGCATCGCGCGACCCGGCGGGCGCACGACCTGGCGACGGAGGGCGACCGCGCCGGCGCGGCCCGGGCGTACGACGAGGCGGCGGCCCGGTTCCGCGCCGCGCGTCTGCCCGGCAGGGCCTTGGCCGCGGAGGCGCGCGCGCAGTACGCCCGGCTCGTGGCCGCGCTCGTCCAACGTCACCGGGCGGCCTCGGAGGACGCGGAGCAGACCGTCGAGGAGGCGGAACTGGTCGAGTCGGAGCTGGCCGATGCGCTTCCGCTCGGCGAATCCGTCGACAGCGACGAGGTGTTCGTCGACGAGCTGGTCGACGTCGAGCCGGTGGGCGGTGTCGACGCCACGGGATCGACCGCTCATGTCGCGGCCGACGCGGCCGCCACCGCACCCTCCACCACGGCCGCGCCGGTCGACCGCGTCGCGATGCACGCCGACTTCGCCCTCCTTCGGAGGGAAGGCGCGTCGCTGCTCGCCGCGCGGCAGGCCACGGCTCGCGAGTACCTCGTGATCCTCACCTGCGCCGCCGCGGCGGCCGTCAACACGGTCCCGGTGGACAACGGTCCGGACCGCGCCGACGCGCTCGACCGCCTCGACGCCTTGTGCACCGAACTCCGGGAGGCCGCACGCGAACACGACCTGCCGAACCGGGAGATCGAGGCCGAGGAGATGGCCGCGCAGGCCGACCTCGCGCGCGGTCGGCACGACGACGCCGTCGAGCACCTTCGCGCCGCCGTCGCCGTCGCGCGTGCGGCCGACCGTCCGTGGCCGGCCCTCGGCCCGTTGGCCACCCTCGGCTCCGTCCTCCAGTCGCACGGGCGGGTCGCCGAGGCCGAACCCGCCTTCGCCGAGGCGGTCGAGGTCGCCCGTGCGTACCCGGACCCGCGGTTCCCGCTCGGCCAACTGCTGGTCGACGCGGCGAACTGCGCGTCCGCGCTGGACCGGATCGACGACGCGATGACCCGCGCGAGCGCGGCCGCCGACTGGTTCGACACCGCCGACGACCCGGCGATGGCCGCGAACTGCCGCCTGACGGTGGCCAACTGGCTACGGCACCAGGACCGGGTCGCGGACGCCGTGGCGTACCTGGAGGAGCTGCTGCCGGACGTCGACCGCTACCTGGACCCGCCGACCGCGCTGCGCGCGCACTGGATGCTCGGCACGGGCCTGGCCCGGACCGGCGAGCCCGCGCCCGCCGCGGAACAGCTCGTGCTGGCGGCCGGACTCGCCGAGACGCACGCCCCGCCGGAGACCAGGGCGGAGATCGCGTCGGAGGCCGCGCACGCGCTGAGCCTCGCGGGGCGCCGCGACGCGGCGGAGGCGGCCTTCGGCGCGGCACTGGCCCAACTGCGCGGGCTCGGCCTGACCGGTGACGCCGTGCGCATGCTGCGCGCCTCGGCGTGGAACCTCGTCGACGGCCGCGAGTCGCGCGCGCCCGACGAGCACGCGGAGCTGGTACGGGCCGCGGTCGCACGTTTCAACGAGGCCTTCGCGCTCCTCGACGCGGCTCCCGCCGACACCCAGGACCTGGATCGTGCGCACGAGCGCGTCCAGACGGAATGGCAGCTCGCCCAGATCCTGTGGAACGCGGACGAGGACGACGAGGCCCTTCGCGTGGCCGACCGCGCGGCCGCTCGCCTCGAACTGACGCTCCCGCGGTTCGAGTCCGAGTACGCGCAGATGGTCGAACTCGCCGCCCGCGTCGAACACCACGTCCTCGACATGCCGGCCCTCGCCGCCGCCCGCCTCGACGACGCCCTCCTGATCTGCCGCACCACCCGCGCCACTAAGGCCGCCGACCACCTGACCCGGCTCCGCACCGAACTCGCCTGAGGCATTCCGTTTGTGAATGTTGAAAGCTCGACACGTGCCGACCAACCGAATCGGTGGATTTCCGCCGGACCCCGTGCCAGGCTCCACGCGCACCACACGAATGCGGCACGCCGTCCGCATGGTGGAGCGTCGGTCGCCGCCTGGATACGGAGGGATCGCCAACCATGAACAAGCGAGTCATCAGCAAGGCACTGGCCGCAGCCGGAGCAGCGGTCGGACTCATCGCCGCCGGGCAGGGCCAGGCCGGCGCGGCCGCGCAGGCATGGAGCCTTCATGGGACCAACCTGGGCTCCGCAGTGTGCTCCGAGGCGTTCAACCCGACGCCGGACAGCGCGATCATGGCCTGTCTCACATACTCGGGCTCGTACGTCGTGCCGTACTCGATCTTCGTCAACGGATCGACCGACGCGCGTCTGAACCCCGCGACGACGGTGGCGATCCCCTTCGGTTCGACCAGCAACACGTGTCCGGCGGAGGCGCCGGGCCAGGGCTGGCGCTACTGCAACGGGCCGCTCCAGAAGATCGGCGGCGGATGCTTCGACATCGTGGGCGTCGCCCAGTTCACGTGGTACACGGACCGGCAGCTGGTGTCGCCGCCGGTCCGGATCTGCGGTTGATCCCGTGACACAGCGGCCCCCGCGGACGAACCGTCCACGGGGGCCGCTGAGCCGATCCGACGACCCGCTTACTTCGGCAGGTTGCGGGCCATGACGATGCGCTGGACCTGGTTCGTGCCCTCATAAATCTGGGTGATCTTCGCGTCGCGCATCATGCGCTCGACCGGGTAGTCGCGGGTGTAGCCGTAGCCGCCCAGGAGCTGGATGGCGTCGATGGTGACCTCCATCGCGACGTCGGACGCGTAGCACTTGGCGGCGGCGCCGAAGAAGGTCAGGTCGTTGTCACCGCGTTCGGACTTGGCCGCGGCCTGGTAGGTCAGCGCGCGGGCGGCCTCCAGCTTCATCGCCATGTCGGCGAGCATGAACTGGATGCCCTGGAAGTCGGCGATGGCCTTGCCGAACTGCTTGCGCTCCTGGACGTAGCCCTTGGCGTAGTCGAGCGCGCCCTGGGCGATGCCGAGGGCCTGCGCGGCGATGGTGACGCGGGTGTGGTCGAGGGTGGCCATCGCGGTCGCGAAGCCGGTGCCCTCGTCGCCGATCATCCGGGAGGCGGGGATGCGCACGTTGTCGAGGTAGACCTCGCGGGTCGGCGAGCCCTTGATGCCGAGCTTCTTCTCCGGCGCGCCGAAGGAGACGCCCTCGTCGGACTTCTCGACGACGAACGCCGAGATGCCCTTGGAGCGCTTCTCGGGGTCGGTGACGGCCATGACGGTGTAGTAGTCGGACACGCCGGCGTTGGTGATCCAGCGCTTGACGCCGTTGAGGACGTAGTCGTCGCCGTCGCGGACCGCGCGGGTCTTCATCGAGGCGGCGTCCGAGCCCGCCTCCGGCTCGGAGAGGCAGTAGGAGAACATCGCCTCGCCGCGCGCGACGGGCGACAGGTACTGCTTCTTCAGGTCCTCGGACGCCGACAGCACGAGCGGCAGCGAGCCGAGCTTGTTGACGGCGGGGATCAGCGAGGAGGACGCGCAGACACGCGCGACCTCCTCGATCACTATGACGGTGGCCAGCGCGTCCGCGCCGGCGCCGCCGTACTGCTCGGGGATGTGCACGGCGTGCAGGTCGGCCGCGGTGAGCGCGTCGAGCGCCTCCTGCGGGAACCGGCCCTGCTCGTCCACCTCGGCCGCGAAGGGCGCGATCTTCGCCTCGGCGAGCGCGCGGACGGTGTCGCGGAGCATCTCGTGCTCCTCGCCGATGCGGAACAGATCGAAGTCGCCTCGTCCTGCCACGTGCGGCCTGCCTCTCTTGACGTCGAGACTTTTGTTACTCACCGGTAAACATCAGGTGAGCCGATTCTATGCCGATTCGGACCAGCGGAGCGCCCGTGGACCGGACGGATCGCGACTACCATCCGTGGAGAACGCACGACCCGCGTTCGAGCACCGGCGCTCGACCGCGCAGAGACCCCTGTCTGGAGGCGGTGTGGCCCCCGCGCCCCGCATCACCGTGATCGGCACCGGCTATCTCGGCGCGACGCACGCCGCGTGCATGGCCGAGCTCGGGTACGAGGTCCTCGGTGTCGACGTCGACCCCGACAAGGCCGCGGCCCTCCAGTCCGGGCGGCTCCCGTTCTACGAGCCGGGCCTGGAGGAGCTGCTCGCGCCGCACCTGGAGTCCGGGCGGCTGCGCTTCACCACATCGGCCGAAGAGGCCGCCGAATTCGGCGACGTGCACTTCGTGTGTGTCGGCACGCCGCAGCGCAAGGGTGAATTCGCCGCCGACACCAGCTACCTCGACGCCGCGATCGACGCGCTCGCGCCGCACCTGACCCGGCCCTGCGTCGTGGTCGGCAAGTCCACCGTGCCGGTCGGCACCGCGGCCCGGCTCGCCGAGCGGCTGGAGGCGCAGGCGCCCGTCGGGGCCGACGCCGAGATGGCCTGGAACCCCGAGTTCCTGCGCGAGGGCCACGCCATCAACGACACGCTGCACCCAGACCGGCTGGTCGTGGGTGTCCGCAGCGAGCGCGCCGAGGCCGCGCTGCGCGAGGTGTACGCGCCGCTGATCAGCGCCGGAGTGCCGTTCCTGGTCACCGACTTCGCCACCAGCGAGCTGGTCAAGGTGTCGGCGAACGCCTTCCTCTCGACCAAGATCTCGTTCATCAACGCGATGGCCGAGGTGTGCGAGGCGGCCGGGGCCGACGTGACCCAGCTGTCGCAGGCGCTGTCGTACGACCCGCGGATCGGCGGCCTGTTCCTCAACGCCGGGCTCGGCTTCGGCGGCGGCTGCCTGCCCAAGGACATCCGCGCGTTCATGGCGCGGGCCGGCGAGCTGGGCGTGGACCAGGCGCTGACGTTCCTGCGCGAGGTCGACGCGATCAACATGCGGCGCCGCTTCAAGATGGTCGACGTGGCCCGTGAGGCGTGCGGCGGCGGCTTCCTCGGCCGCCGCGTCGCGGTGCTGGGCGCGGCCTTCAAGCCGGAGTCCGACGACATCCGCGACTCGCCGGCCCTCAACGTCGCCGCCCAGGTGCAGCTGCAGGGCGGCGAGGTGACGGTCTACGACCCCAAGGCGACCGACAACGCCCGCAAGATGTACCCGGGGCTGGCCTACGCGGAAACCGCCTTCGGCGCCGCCCACGGCGCGCACGTCGTCCTCCATCTGACCGAATGGCGCGAGTTCCGCGAGATCGACCCGGTCGCGCTGGGCGACGTGGTGGCCGAGAAGCACATCATCGACGGCCGGAACGCGCTGGACGCCGTGCGCTGGCGGGCGGCGGGCTGGACGTTCCGCGCACTCGGACGGCCCTGACCTCCCCCCGTCCTGTGGTGGACGGGCGGTCCTCGGGGCACGATTGGCCGCATGGCATATGTCGCTGACGGGGTCATCACCGACGACACCGCGATCCGGGACCTCCTGATCGTCCATCAGACCTGGGCCGTGGTCGGGCTGAGCCAGAACATGGCCCGGCCCGCCTGGGGTGTCGCCGGATTCCTGAAAGGCCACGACAAGCGCATCGTCCCGGTGCATCCAAAGGCCGAGACGGTGCACGGCGAGCCCGGCTACCCGACGCTCGCCGACATCCCGTTCCCGGTCGACGTCGTCGACGTCTTCGTCAACGCCCATTTGGCCGAACAGGTGACGGCGCAGGCCGCGGCCGTCGGCGCCAAGGCGATCTGGTACCAGCTCGGCGTCGTCAACGAGGACGCGATCAAGCTCGCCCTCGAGGAGGGGCTCCAGGTCGTCGTCGACCGCTGCCCCGCGATCGAATGGCCCCGGCTCATCGGCGCCTGAGGCGCCGCTCCCGCAACACACCCCAACACCGTGAGGGGCACAGCATGCCGTACGGCGACGAGGCGACCATCCGGCGCATCCTCTCCCAGCGCACGTGGGCGGTCGTCGGCCTCAGCACCAACTCCCACCGCGCGGCGTACGGGGTCGCCGCCCACCTGCAGCAGTGGGACAAGCGCATCGTCCCGGTGCACCCGAAGGCCGAGACGGTGCACGGCGAACCCGGGTACCGGACGCTGGCCGACATCCCGTTCCCGGTCGATGTCGTACAGGTGTTCGTGAACTCGACGCTCGCCGGGGACATCGCCGACCAGGCGGTGAAGGTCGGCGCGAAAGCCGTGTGGTTCCAGCTGGACGTCGTCGACGAGGACGCCTACGAGCGCACCATGGCGGCCGGTCTCGACATGGTCATGGACCGCTGCGCCGCGGTCGCCCTGCAGCGCATCGGGCTGACCAGCGTCGTCTGACGCACCGCGGGCCCGCACCAGGCGGGCCCGCGTGAGTTCCTCCGTGCCTCCGGGCTCTCAGCCCTCGGTGAGGCTCTCGCGCAGCTTGCGACCCTTCTCGGTGGCCTGCGCGTTCAGGTCGGCCTGGAACTCCTCCATGCGCCCCCGCAGCGCCGGCTCGTGCGCCGCCAGGATGCGCACCGCCAGCAGGCCCGCGTTACGGGCGCCGGCGACCGACACCGTCGCGACGGGGACGCCCGCGGGCATCTGCACGATCGACAGCAGCGAGTCCATGCCGTCCAGGTACTTCAGCGGCACCGGCACGCCGATGACCGGCAGCGGCGTCACCGACGCCAGCATGCCCGGCAGGTGCGCCGCGCCGCCCGCGCCCGCGATGACGACCTTCAGGCCGCGCCCGGCGGCGCCCTGGCCGTACGCGATCATCTCCTGCGGCATGCGGTGCGCCGAGACCACGTCGGCCTCGTAGGCGATGCCGAACTCGTCCATGACCTCGGCGGCGGCCTTCATGACCGGCCAGTCGGAGTCCGAGCCCATGACGATGCCGACGACCGGCGCCGCCTCCGTGCTGTTCATTCGGTGATGCTCCCTCGCAGATAGGCCGCGGCGTGGCCGGCGCGCTCGCGCACGTCGGCCAGGTCGTCGCCGGACACCGTGACGTGTCCGACCTTGCGCCCGGGCTTGACGTCCTTGCCGTACATGTGGACCTTCACGCCCGGGTCGCGCGCCATGACGTGCAGGTACGCGTGGTACATGTCCGGGTAGTCGCCGCCGAGCACGTTGACCATCACGGTCCACTTGGCGCGCGCCCGGGGGTCGCCGAGCGGCAGGTCCAGGACGGCCCGCAGGTGGTTCTCGAACTGCGAGGTCACCGCGCCGTCGATGGTCCAGTGGCCCGAGTTGTGCGGGCGCATCGCCAGCTCGTTCACCAGGATGCGGCCGTCGCGCGTCTCGAACAGCTCGACCGCCAGGTGGCCGGTCACGCCGAGCTCGCCGGCGATCGCCAGGGCGATGCGCTGCGCCTCGAGGGCGCGCTCCTCCGGCAGGTCCGGCGCGGGCGCGATGACCTCGTGGCAGATGCCGTCGACCTGGATGCTCTCCACGACCGGGTAGGCGACCGCCTGGCCGTGCGGCGAGCGGACCACGCAGGCGGCCAGCTCGCGGACGAAATCCACCTTCTCCTCGGCGAGCACCGGGACACCCGCCCGGAACGGCGCGGCGGCCTCCTCGAGGCCCCGCACGACCCACACGCCCTTGCCGTCGTATCCGCCGCGCACCGTCTTGAGGACCACGGGCCAGCCGCCGACCTCGTCGGCGAACGCCGCGACGTCCTCGGGGCCGGCCACGATCCGGTTCCGCGGGCACGGCACGCCGATCTCCGCGAGGCGGGCCCGCATGACGCCCTTGTCCTGCGCGTGCACGAGCGCGTCCGGGCCGGGCCGCACGGCGACGCCGTCGGCCTCGAGGGCGCGCAGGTGGTCCGTGGGGACCTGCTCGTGGTCGAAGGTGACGACCGCGGCACCGCGCGCGAACTCGCGCAGGTCGGCCAGCGCCTTCTCGTCGCCGAGCACGACGTCGCCGACCACCTGGGCGGCGGACTCGTCCGGGGCGGCCGCGAGCACGCGGAAGCGGACACCGAGGGGAATAGCGGCCTGATGGGTCATGCGGGCGAGCTGGCCGCCTCCGACCATGCCGACGATCGGGTATGTCACGGGCACCAAGGGTATCCGGCCGCCGGGGCGCGGCCTGCCGCGGCCTCGCGGCCCTTACAACACAGCCAACCCGGCAAACCGGAACCGCGGCCGGGCGGTCCGTTCACCAAACGGTCAAGAGTGTGTAACCGGTCCGTGCCCTGCTTGGGGGAGGCGCCCGGAATTGCGGCTACCCTCGTCGGGTGAGTCATACGTACCGCCAGAGGCGCCGGTGAGCGGCACCCCTGAGCTTTCCCGGCGTCCTGGCCGCCTCTCGCGCATGCGCGGCGAGGTCGCCCAGTTCCTGATCGCGGGCGGACTCGCGTACGTCGTCGACGTGGCGGTCTTCAACCTCGGCCTGTACCTCGGCCTCGACGGCGTCACCGCGAAGATCGTCTCGTCGGTGCCGGCGACCATAGTCGCCTACATCGGCAACCGGTACTGGACCTACCGGCACCGCGAGCGGACCGGCGTCGGCCGCGAGTACACGATGTTCTTCCTGCTCAGCGCCATCGCGGCGGGAATCCAGGCAGGTTGCGTGTTCGTCTCGAACCACGTCATGGGCTACACCAGCCCGCTTGCCGACAACATTTCCGGCAACATCGTAGGTATGGCCCTGGGGACCCTGTTCCGCTTCTGGGCGTTCCGCACCTTCGTGTTCAAGCACAAGGAACCGGAGCCGGCGCGCCCGACCGCGCCCGCGATGTCGAACGCGGGCGGTGAGTCGTGACGGGGATCCGCGGGTTCTACGGGCGCTTCCGCCACCTGGTGCACGAACTGCTGAAGTTCGGCGCGGTGGGTGGATTCGGCGTGATCGTGAACGTCGTCGTGCTCAACCTCTGCCTCGACCACCTGGACCTCGCGCCGGTGCGCTCGACGATCATCGCGACCGCCGCCGCCATCGCCGTGAACTACCTCGGCAACCGGTACTGGGCCTACCGCCACAAGGGCTCCGAGGACCGGCGGCGCGAGATGGTGCTGTTCCTGGTCTTCAGCGGCGTCGGCATGGGCATCACCGCCGGCATCGTCGCGGTCTCGAACTACGCGCTGGGCTTCACCAGCCTGCTGGCGAACAACATCGCCAACTACGCGATCGGCCTGCCGATCGGCACGCTGTTCCGGTTCTGGTCCTACCGCACGTGGGTGTTCACCGGGACGCGCGCGCGCGACATAGACCGCGAGGCCGAGCAGCTGGTCGAGGAGTCGACCACCCGGACACGGTCCTAGCCGGACCGACCCTCGCCGGCCCGTTCCCGGGCCGCGTCCCGGCCCCGGGTCAGTCGTCGGCCGGCTTGGCCGCCAGGAACACCGCGAACACCGGCGGGCGCAGCTGGAGCAGCTCCAGGCGCCCGCCGTCCGCTTCCGCGAGGTCGCGGGCCACGGCGAGGCCGAGACCGGTCGAGTTGCGGCCGCTGACCGCGCGTTCGAACACCCGAGCGCCCAGCACGTCCGAGACCCCGGCGCCCTCGTCCTCGACCTCGACGACCACCGACGTGCCGGTCCGGCGCGTCCTGATGGTCACCGTGCCGCCGCCGTGCATGAGCGCGTTCTCCAGCAGCGTCGCGAGCACCTGCGCGAGCGCCCCGGGCGTCGCCACGGCCTCCAGGCCGCCCTCCCCCGCGACCCGGATCGCGCGGTGGGCGCCCACCATCGCCGGGCGCCACTCGTCGACCTGCTGGCGCACCACGTCGTCCACCCGCACCGTCACCGCCGAAGCGGTGCGCGGGTCGCGCCCGGCCGCGCCGCGCCGGGTGCTGGTCAGCAGCCGCTCGACCACCTCGGTGAGCCGCTCGACCTGGGACAGCGCGATCGCGGCCTCCTCCTTCACGGTCGCCGGGTCCTCGGTGACGATGATCTCCTCGAGGCGCATCGACAGCGCGGTCAGCGGCGTACGCAGCTGGTGCGAGGCGTCGGCGGCGAGCCGGCGCTCCGCGGTCAGCATGCGCGCGATGCGCTCGGCGCTGGTGTCCAGCACCTCGGCCACCCGGTCCAGCTCCGGCACGTCGTACCGGCGCTGACGCGGCCGCGGGTCGCCCGAGCCGAGCCGTTCGGCGGTCTCCGCGAGATCGGTCAGCGGACGCGCCAGGCGGCGCGCCTGCCACACCGCGAGCGCCGTCGCCGCGGCCACCGCGAGGAGCGCCACGCCGAGGATGAGCAGCAGCGACTCGCGCACGTCGCGCGTGACGCGGTCGCGCGACTCGCCGACGGTGACGGTCTCGCCCTGCGGGCCCGTCATCGTCACCTCGAACGTCTTGCCGCCCGGCTTGTCGCCGAACTGCAGCGGCGCCCGCTGCGGGATCGCCACCGTCGCGTAGCGGCCCTCCGCCACCTGGCGCTGCAGCACCGCCACGTCCGGCTGGTCGCCCGACGACAGGCGCAGGTCGACGATCTCCAGGAGCCGTGAGGCCTCGGCCTTCAGGTTGTCCCGGGCGGTCGTCTCGATGGCGCGCGTCTCGACGAACGCCAGGGGAATGCCCAGCACGGCGACGACGACGAGCACCACTCCCAGCGTGGTGTTGATGAGCCTGCGGCGCACGGATACGGCCGTTCCGGGTTCCTTTCGGTCCGCTCTAGTTCTTCTCGAAGCGGAAGCCGACGCCGCGCACCGTGGTGATGTAGCGGGGGTTGCCGGCGTCGTCCCCGAGCTTCTTGCGCAGCCAGGAGATGTGCATGTCGAGGGTCTTCGTCGAGCTCCACCACGTGGTGTCCCACACCTCGCGCATGAGCTGATCGCGCGTCACCACCCGGCCGGCGTCCCGCACCAGGACCCGGAGCAGATCGAACTCCTTCGCGGTGAGCTGGAGTTCCTCCTCCCCGATCCACGCGCGGTGCGAGTCGACGTCGATCCGGACACCGTGCACGCCCTGGCCGACCTCGGCCGCGCCGCGGCGCAGCAGCGCCCGCACGCGGGCCAGCAGCTCGGCCAGCCGGAAGGGCTTGGTGACGTAGTCGTCGGCGCCGGCGTCGAGCCCGACGACGGTGTCGACCTCGTCGGCGCGTGCGGTGAGCACGAGGACCGGGAAACCGTGGCCCTCGGCACGCAGTCGTCTGCAGACCTCCAGTCCGTCCATGCCGGGCAGACCGAGGTCGAGCACCAGGAGGTCCACCCCGCTCTGCGCGGCACACTCCAGGGCCGTCGGTCCGTCCTCACGCACCTCGACGTCGTAGCCCTCACGACGCAGCGCGCGTGCCAGGGGCTCGGAAATGGAGGCATCGTCCTCTGCGAGCAGTACGCGGGTCATGTGCCCGATCGTAGAACCCACGGGCCCGCTGGTCCCGTACCTGTCCCCACCTGTCCACTCCCGATCGCCTCCCGAGCACCCCCGACGGGCCCTGTGGAGGCCGGAAAACGCGCAGCCGGAAGCCGCCCCGCGGCGCTGGAGGCCGCGGGGCCGGTGGTCACCGGGCCGCGCTGCGCGCCCGCCGGTTCGTCCGGGTCAGTCGTCCTCGGTGTGGCGGCGCCACGACAGGAGCATCGTCACGACGGCCATCGCCAGGACCAGGACGCCCGCGCCGATGCCGAACAGGGCGGCGCCGGACATGCCGCCGCCGTCCGAGGACGATGCCGCGCCGCTCGCCTTCAGGGTCGCGCTGGAGCGCTCCGGTTCGGGGGCTCCGGTGCCCGTCGCGGTGCCGAATGCCGGGGGCGACTGCGGAGCCACCGGCACGGCGGCCTGGGGGCTCTGGCTGGTGCTGGTGCCCGCAGGGCCCTGCGCCGGGTTCGGCGGGGCGTCCTGCGCGGTGATCCGGATGACCGTCGAGACGCCGACCGGGGAGGTCGGGAAGCACGTGGTGATCTGGTCGCCGAAGGTCTGCGTGTTGGTGACCATCTTCCCCGGGGTCAGCGAGATGTCGCCGCGCGCCTCTATGGGGATGCTCAGTTCGCCCTCGTAGGGCGGGACCACGATCTGGTGGGGCGCGCCCGGGATGTCGACGCGCATCTGCGGTCCCTGGAGGCGCACCGTGCCGCTCGCGCCGCCCGACATCGTCAGGTCGATCGACGGTGTGAGGAGCGTGCCGGGGAACGGGATCGGGCTGGTGCCCGCGTTGGGGCCGAGGGTGACGCGGATCTTCACCTTGGCGCCGGGCCGCACCGCCTCGGCGGGGCCGTCCAGCGTGACCAGCTGTTCGCCCTCGATCGCCGGTTGTTCAAGCGGCAGTTCGCAGTGCACCTGCATGGGGACCGTCGTCCCGGCGTACGCCGTCGGCGCGAGGCCGATCACCGACGCGGCCACGCTCGCCGACGTCAGTCCCAGGACGAAACCGGCCCTCGCTATACGTCGAGCCATCGGAAATCGCGGTCCCTTCATCGGTTCTACGGTGGCTGCCGAGCGCCGGTCTTCGCAGGGCACAGTACGCGAAGGGTCCTCCCTCCGGGGAGATTCCGGAGGGAGGACCCGCCTAACGCTTGGGCGTCATCTCACGCCCGCCTGCCCGTCGTCGCCTCAGCCGCGGGCCTGCAGCCGCCGACGCCGGTACGGCACCAGCAGCAGCGTGCCGACGGCCGCGAGCACCGCGGTGCCGGCGACCAGCGCGAACGCGCTGATGGTGTCCCCACCGGAACCGGTCTTGGCCAGGTCGCCGCCGGTCGCGGACGTGCCGCCGCTGGACTCCGCCGACGGGGGCGGGGTGCCCTTGTCACCGGACGCGAGCAGCTGCGCCGACACATCGGTCTTCTGGGCGGTGCACTTGGTCATTGAGGTGATCGTCTGGCCGCCCAGCGGAACCTCGGTCTGGATGGTCAGCGTGCCCGGCGAGAACGAGAACATGCCGCCGCCCCACACCTTGAAGGTGCCGGTGAGCGCGCCCGCGGTGGTGAGGTCGTCACCGGGGCTCACGGTGATCTCGTGCTTGGGCTCGGTCACCTCGAACGACGAGGTGTCGGTGCCCTGCACGACGTCGACGGTGAGCTTCGGCGTGACGAAGAGCTTGCTGTTCGCCGGCACCATGCTCGGGGCCTTGCCGATCACGTTGCCCTGGATCTCCGCCTTGACGTCGACCGTGTCGCCGCCCGCGGCGTTCGCCGGAACGGTGAGCTTGATCGGCACGGTCGTCTGCATCGCCGGGATGTCGATGTCGATGCCGGTGACCGTGGTCTTGCACTCGTACTGGACGTCGACCTGCCTCGGATCCATCGGCTTCTCGCCGGAGGGCGGCGTGGTCACCGTGAAGGCGGCGCCGTCGGCGCGGTCCGTGTTGTTCTTCTCCGCGACGCCGATGCCGACCGTGCTCGGGTCCTTGACCACGAACTCGACGTCCTTGATCTCACCCTTGGCGTCCGCCTTGACCTGGACGACCGGGTCGGTGGACTTGTCGCCCTTGCCGTCAGCGCCGGGGACGGCGCCGAACACGATCAGGTCCGCGTTCGGGGTGAACGACTTGCCGCTGACCTTGACCTTGGTGCCGACCGGGCCGGAGGACGGGTCGATCCCCACCTTGGGCTCGGCCGCGGGCGCCTTCTTCACCTTGAGCGGGGCGGTCTTGTTCTTGTCGCCCGAGCTCACCTTGACCGTGTAGTCGCCGTCCGCCGTGCCGGCGGCGACGGTCGCCTTGCCGGACAGCGTTCCGTTCGCGACCGACGGGGACTTGGCGGAGAAGCCGTCCGCCTTGCAATTGGCGCCGGCCGCGTCGCACAGCTCGACGGTCGGCGTCCCGGCGGGCCAGCCGGCGCCGCTGAGGGTGATCTCGTTGCCGGGCTCCACGGTGCCGGGCTGGACGTCGAGCGTCACGGCGCCGGCCGGCGGGGAGTCGGCGGTGAACGTGGCGACGACCCCGTTGGCACCCGCGTACGTGCACGGCGCGGTCTGCTTGCCCAGCCCTGGGAGGTCCGTCACGTTGGCGGTGCCGGTCGGCGTGAACTGGATGTCGCCCACGGCCGCCGCCGGGATCGTGAAGGTCGCGGTGTACGGCGCGGGGTCGATCGGCACGTCGGCGGCGATGTCCAGGGTCACCTCGGGGCCGGCCAGGCTGACGGTGCCGGTCGCGGCGCCGCTCATGCTGAGCGTCAGGGTGCTCTGCGCCTTGGCGCCCTTGAAGGCCATCGGGCTGGTGATGGGCGGCGGGCCGAGGTCCACGGTGGCCGTGACGGTGACGCCCCCGGGCCCGGTCGTCTTGTCGAAGTCGACCTTGATCGTCTGGGGGCCCGTCTTCTTGCCGATGACGGGTACATCGCACGTAGCGTCTCGCGTCACGCTGCCCGCGTACGCGGAGGACGCGATGGCGGTCAGGCCCGCCGTCCCGGCGATTGTCACCGCCCCCAGGAAGGCGGCGGTTCTCCTACTGACTCTCATCATGAGCTGGATGTCCCAATCTCGAAGTGGAGCGACCCCGTTATCGCGAAGCGGTGAAGCGGTGTCAGGTCTGGGCGCGGCGCCCGCGGCGGTGCGGGAGGGCGAGGATCACGGCCAGGCCCGCCATCAGTAGGGAGGCCGTGAAGAACGCGAAGGCGGTCAGGCCCGGTCCGCCGCCGCCGGTGTGGGCGAGGTCGCCGCCGGAAGCGGAACTCGTGCCCGACGAGCCGGTGGTGGCCGTCGCGGTGTCGGTCGCGGTGGGCGTCGGCGTGCCCGTCCCCGCGTCCTTCACGCCGCCCTGCACGTCCTGCTGCAGAGTGCGCTGTTCACTCGGCGAGGCGCTGGTAGGCGCGTCCTTGGGCGCCACCACGACGGTCGCGCCGTGGTCGCCCGGGTCGGAGGAGCACTGCATGCGACCGAACTCGCCAGCCCCGGAGGGTTCGGACAGGAAAAGGGAGAAGGTGGTCGGGGCGATGCGGTAGGTGCCCGCGTCGCCCAGCTTCACCTTGGCGGTGAACTCGTCGGCCACCGCGTACTGTCCGTCGGCCTGCGGGGTCGTCTGTGCGGCGGGCGGCTGGAGGTCCGCGGTCTTGTCGGCCGCGCCCTGCCGCGCCATCCGGATCCGCAGGCCCTGCGTCACCGCGACCTGGGCCGGCGGCGACTGGAGCCGCGCGGTGACCGCCAGGTCGGAGCTGACCGCCACGCGCACGGTGAACTCCACGCCGGCGACGGCGTTCGCGGGCGCGTTGACGACCACCCGGGTGGTGAACGTCGACGGCACCTGGGTGCCCGGCTGGGACGCGTCCGCGAACGAGCACGAGTACGTCTGGTCGAACGGCCCGTCCGCATCGGCGGCTTGCGCGGTGAATGCCGATGCCAGCAGTCCCCCCGACGCGAGAAGCACGCTCGCGGCGGCGGCTGCCACCGTGGGCGCGATCCCGGTCCTCCTTGCGATCATCGGTTTCCCTACTCCTTTCCGCCGAGGTGGGTCAGACGAGCGTGAGGGTCAGCGTGGCCGTGTAGGAGCCGGGCACGACGCCCGACGCCGGCAGCCGCAGCGAGAAGTCGCCGCCGACCTCGAACTGCCCGCCCGTCACCTCTCGGTCCGACGGCGTCGAACACAGCAGTGCGGTACGGCTCTTGTCGGTGCGCGATCCGGGGACCGCCTTGCTCGGGTACGGCCCCGCGCCGTCGCGCGGGGCGCAGCGCGGCTGCCAGTCCAGTCCGTCGGCGCCGAGCTTGTCGCCACGAGTGGTCGCGAAGTCCGACATGGTCGCGGTGAGCGACCAGCCGAGCCGCGAGCCGCGGAAGTCCTGGACCAGCAGCGCCGGGAGCGTTCCGACGGCGGTGCGGGTCATCGGCATGACGACGAGCTTGGGCTCGCCCGACGCCTCGGTCTCCCGGACGGTGAACGGGCCCGCGAGGATCCGGGCGCCGACCGGGGCGACCTGGATGCCGCCCGGGTCCGCCGGGCCGGCCTGGACGACCCGGGTGTCGTAGACCAGCGACGTGCCGTCCTGGCCCGGCGCGGCGGGCGTGCTCGGGGGCGGTGCCTGCGGCGGCGCGGGGGGCGGCGTCTCCGGCATGACCCCCGGGGTGTCCCGCGGTTCCGCGACCGACTCGACCTGCGGGTCCGCCGCGTCGCCGCAGTCGGGCCCGGCACAGCCGCCGGCCGGGAAGAGCAGGAAGGTCGCCAGGACCAGCGTGCTGACGCAGACGGCGAACGCCGTCCCCAGCAAGGCCGCGGTCCCCCGCCCGGGCCGGTACGACATCAGGCATCGTCTCCCTCGCCGGGGTTCCAGGCGAGGCCGCGCGCGACGTCCTCGGGTCTGACGACCCGGCGTCCGGGCGCGGGTTCGGGCGAGGGCGGTGCGACGGGCGGCGGCGCGGGCACGGCGGTGGACGAAGTGGTGTCCACCGCAGGGGAGTCCGAAGCGGGCGACGGCTTGGCCGACGACTCGGAGAACAACGGACCGCTGATGACCACGGTCTCGGAGACCGAACGGCGCGGTGTCCCGCCGCCGACCGCGAGCACCGGCTCACGCGCGGGCTCCGGAGCCGTCGCGGGCGACGGGGTCTCCGCCGGCGCGGATCCGCCGCGTTTGCCGGCCGCCTCCTTGATGACCGAGCCTCCCGGCAGCCCGACCGCGCGGTCCTTCTCGATGGCGCGTTCCTCGCGGTTGCTGCGGACGGCTCCCACCAGCGAGACGCCGAGCCGCCACACCGTCATCGGGGCGACGACGATCAGGAGGCCGCCGAACAGGTAGACGCCCCAAGGCCGTCCGACGTTGAGCACCTGCTCGTCGACGACCTGGTTCTCGTACATCACGCGGTAGCGGAACTGGCCGTGCTGGCGCGGCTCCAGTTCGATCGGGATCTTGACGGTGACGCGCTGGCCCGGGTTGATCGTGCCCTGCCAGTCCCACGTCGACCAGGTCGGCGCGAACACGCCCTCGAACGTGGCGATCTTGAACCGCGGGTTGACGATCGGGCTCTGGCCCATGTTGCCGACCTCGATCTCGAACCGCCGGCTGACCGGCGACCCGAACCAGGTGAACAACGTGTCCTTGCCGGTCATCTTGCTGGTGAGGAACACCAGGCGGCCGGGCGTTTTCACGTCCGCCGGCAGCGCGGCGAACGGCGCGCCCTCGATCTCCAGCGGGGCGGTGTGGTCCTGCTGGTCGGTGCCGGTGACCGTGACCGCCCGCACCACGCACGGGCACGGGACGGGCGGCAGCGCGACCTTGAGCGACACGTTGATCATGCCGGCGTCGCTGACGGGCGTCTGGACGGCTGACGGCAGCGCGCAAGTACGGGTGCCGCCGAGGGCGTTCTGACCGCACACGGAGATGTTCACGAGCGCGCCCTTGGGCCAGCCGGCGCCGGTGACGCGGACGACCGCGTCGGCCTTGCTCTTGCCGGGGTCGAGGGACAGCGATGCGGGCCCGGTCCCGTTGTCGGACGCGGACGGCTTCGGGCTGGGAGCGGAGGTCGCCGCCGTGGCGGGCGCCGCGAGCGCGGCGAGCACGAGTCCGAGGAACGCGAGCACACACAAGAACGCCCCCGGGCGCGGTCGGCTGACCGCCGACCGCGCCGGAGGTGTGGAGCGGGGAGGTGCGAAGGACATCAGCCGCCGACCCCCGCCGGGTCGGCGGTGGGCTCCTGCTGGGGCGTGCCGCCTCCGGCACCGCCGCGCTTCTTGTCCTTCTTCGCGGGGGAGTTCGGCTCGTCGGCCGCGTTGTCGCCCGGCGTGTCGGGCTTCTTGGGCTTGGCCCCGTCGCCACCGGAACTTCCGCCCTTGGCACGGCGGTTGCGCAGGTACGACCAGGCGAACCCGGCGACGACGAGCAGGAACGCCAGGGTCACGAGCGCGGGCCACGGCACCGCCGTGTAGCTGGTGCTCTCGCTGTCCTCGAGCTTCTGGCCGTTCGACTGGGAGATGACCTTCACCGACACCGAGACGTGGTCCATGAGCGGCGCGTCGTTCCACACCTGCGAGAGCTCGACGCTCTGGCCGGGCAGCAGCGGTTCGGGCGCGGTGCTGGTCTTGTTCAGCAGCTTGCCGAACAGGCCGTCGGCCTTGAGCACGTAGCTCGGCGTGATCATGACGTTGCCGCGGTTGACCACCGTGTAGTGGATGACGGCCTTGTCCGAGCCGAAGAAGTCGCCGAAGCCGGTGCTGCGTTCGACGCGCACGTCGCGGACCTCGACACCGGGCAGCGCGTCGCCCGCGACCCGCAGGTAGATGCGGGCGCCGATCTGCATCTGCTCGTCGACGCGGAAGTCGCCCTTCTGCTCGCGCTTGTACACCTCGGTGTTGAGCGCGGTCATGGCGCCGGCGTGGTCGCCGGGGCGGGCGTTCGGCGGGATCGTGATCGTGAACGGGATGGTCGCCTGCTGGTTCGGCTTCAGCGTGACCTCGGTCTGGCCGCCGGCCACCTTGAGCCACAGGCCGACGTCGGTCTGCTGGTCGGTGATCTGCCTGATGCCGAAGGCGCCGTCGCGCGGCGTGTTGTACGCGTCCGAGCCGAACAGCTTGAACGTCATGTCGTGGTCGGAGGTGTTCGAGAGGACGGCCACGTCCGAGACCGTGGTCCCGGGGGCTCCGTCCAGGAAGAAGTAGCGCCGGTCGTTCTGCTTGTTGGCGTCGGTGACCAGCGGGTCGATCGACCACTGACTGTTGCCGATGGCGTGCGCGGCGGGCGCCGGGAGCACGGTCCACGAGGCCATCGCGACCAGGAGCGCGATGAACACGGCTCCGATCCGGCTGCGGACCGACGAGTCGCGCAAGGCGGGTGTTCCGCCCGCGGGTCCGGTGACCGTCATGGGTGTCTCCTGCGGTTGCGAGTTCGGCGGGGGAACGGGCGCACCGTGCCGGGAGCGGTTCCGAAACGGGGCCTCGGGTGCTGCGAGAGGGGGCGGAACCGGCGGAGGCGGTTCGGGCGGAACGGGCTGGCTGCCCGTTC
>NZ_JASAOI010000082.1 GCF_029953285.1 Yinghuangia seranimata
TCATCCGGCGACCACGCTGGGGCCGCGGGCGGGCAGCGGCAGCCGGGCAAAGCGGCGCCACACTCCCCGCCCCTGCCGCTAGTTGCCGAGGTCGTTAGCGCGGACGGCACGCGGGTCAAGCCGCCCCCTCGGCCCCGGGACAGGCCGCCTGTCCGTGGATGGATCACCGCGGCTTGACGCGCGGGCCGGCCGCGCGAAAATCTAAAAGCGGGAGGGGCGGGAGGCCGCCAACAGCGATACAGGCCCGGGACGGTGCAGCCTGGCGCCGTCCCCGCCGCAACGGAACAGGCCCACCCCGAACCGGTGCTGCTGGCAATGGCCGCCCTCGCCGTCCGCAGCCGCGGCAAACGCTGAGGCGGGACGAGGCCACCGGAGTCACGGGAAACGAAGGTCACGGGCCGCCGGGTGAGGGGAACAGGCCGGCGAGGGCCTTGTCCACCTCCTGGTAGGCCTTCATCGCCTCGTCGACGCCCTTGATCGTCGCGTCGATGTCCTTCTCGATCTGGTCGAGGCCGTACTTCCACTTCTTCTGGAAGGTGTTGCAGGCCTGGTCGAGCTTCTTGGTCCCGACGCGGTCGGCGTCGGTCTTGTTCATGGCCGCCATGGCGTCGGTCATCGCGGCCTGGGCAGCCTGGAGTTTGGTGACCAAAGCGCGCATCTGGTCGACGTTGACCTGGAACATCTCGGTACCCATCAGACTCCCCTGCCTGTCGAACGGAGCCCGGCCTGCGCCATGAACTCCTCACCTGCGTAAGCCCGCACGCCGATCGGCAGCAGAACCCGTACACCGCTGCCCGAGCTGTCGGCGATGTGGACCAGATCAGCCTGGAACCGGGCCATGGCGTCGACGTCGTCGGCCACCCCGAAGGCGTCGGCGCGCTCCATCAGCGGTACGTAGACCCCGGCCCATCCGAGCCGGGCACCGCCCCAGGCGACCGCGTCGGCGGGGCTCCGCACGACGCCGAACACGGACTGCCCCAGGAAGACGACCTCTTCGAGCTGGTCCCAGCGGAGCGAGACCGGCTCGGGCGCGTCCTTGTGCCAACCAGCGGTGTTCAACGAGACGTTGCCGATCGGGCGCCCCTTCTTGTCACGCCGCACCGACTCGACCGAAGACCGCGGCAGGTAGCCGAAGGGCGCTTCGAGGTTGAAATCGACGTCTCGGCGGTCGACGACAGCCACGAACGGCGTATTTGCGGGAAACACCCCGGCCGCCAGAGCACGCCGGTCCGACTCCACGTCCGTGACCGGCCAGTACGGCATCGGCGGCGCCGGAACGTACCGAACCCGGCCCGCACCGGCCACGGCCAGCACGATGCCGCTCCGCAGGTCCCCTGCGCACAAAACGGATCCGGTCCCGCCGCCCGGGACGCTCTCCCACACCTTGCGTCGCCAGGGCGGACCGGGAATGCGTCCGCGCCGCGTGCCGACCGTCACCGTCACGTTGCTGAACTTTCCGTCCACGGGCTGCATTTCGAACGTCGCCGGTTCCACGGGGAACGCCGTGAGCAGGCGACGGACGGAACGGGCGTCGGCGCGGCCGGTCAGGACAAAGCCGATGAACTGAAGCCACGCCGCGACAAGGACGACGGGGGCCGCAACCGCCATCGCCGAGTCCTCTGGCACCAGCCGGGCCACCGCGATCAAGAACCAGGCCCAACCGACAGCGAGGAAGAACGTGCTGACCACCACACGCCCCCGCCGCTCGCGGTTGGCGCGCAGCAACAGGTCGTCGCCCACCTTCGCGTCGCTACTCATCCGAGGATCGCCCGAATGTCCGTGCCGCCAGCGGGCGGCGGAACCGGTGAGGAGAGACTCGGTGGTTCACCGTCGAACCAGAACGTCGTCGCGATCCCCGCCACGAGTTCCTCGTACTCACCCAGGACGTCCCCGTCGATCGTGGAGCACTCCAGGACCGCTATGAGCGTTCCGGTGGGATCCACGACGGCCGCGTGCGCCTGGTGGGCCAGTCCGACCTCTCGCCGCCCGTCCTCGTCGCCTCCGACACCCGTCGCCGTGACCGGAACGCTGCTCGACCACTTCACCGCCGGGCCCGCGGGCACGTCGAATTCCTCGGGCTCACAGGCCCACTTCCCCCGCACGAGTCCGGCCACGGCATGCCGGGTGGTACCGCTGTCGGGTATCTCGCACGTCAGCGTGGTCAGCGTCAGGCAGCAGGTGCTCATGGTGCCGTCCTCCCGCTGGAAGGTCCCCATCGCGAACAGGCGTACGCCCTGACCCAATAGATCGAGCACCAGACTCATCGCGGCTCCCACCGCCGCCTCGGCTTGCCGCCGCCCCGCGTCGTCCGCGAACGAGTCGATGAACTCTCGGCATCGGAGTGCGAGTTCATTCGGGTCTCCGGCCAGCGGAACCGCGTGGAATCCCGGAGGAAGGGACAGCCACACAGACCGCTCGGACGCCGCGACCGCCGCCCCCCGCTCAACCGCTGTATCAAGCACGATGTTCTCCTGGTCAGCGCGTCGCGACGATGGCCGGACCGACACTCGTCAGCAGGCCGAGCGAGTCGAAGGCCGACGTGTCGACGTCAACGCCGAACTTGTCCGCCACGTATGCGGTACCGCTCACCGCGACCCCGGTGGCGGCCAGGGCCTTGCCCATGTCCTCGGCGGTGACCGCCACGGAGCCGAGCGGGATCATCAGGCCGTTCTTCGCGGCCCTCGCCCCCTCGATCGCCTCGGAGGCCGCGTTCACAAGGACGTTCGCGCCGCCGCTCTTCGCGGCGTCGACGGCGGCCTGGAAGCCCTGCGCGGCACCGGACACCACGCCGGTGCCCGCCCGGGCGCCCGCGACGGCTCCGGTGACCACCGACTTCGCCGCACCGAAGCCGGGGATGACGCCCGCGACGTCGGCACCGACGGAGAGCCAGTTCTTCCAGTCGCCCGGATTCTGGATGAGGTCCTTGCTGTGCCCGGCCGCCGCGGCCGCGCTGACCGCGCCGGCGGCCATCAGCAGAACCACGCCCGCGGTTCCGCCCGTTCCGACGATGAGCGCGGCCGTCGCGAGCACGCCCGCGACGATGGCCAGAACGTCGGCCGCGTCGGCGAGTTTGTCGATCGCACCCTTCACCGCGTCCTTGATCGAACCCCAGACGCTCTTCTTCGGCTTGTGCGGCGCGATGTCGTCGGCGTCGTCGAGGCGGGACGCGACGCCCTTCGCGTCGTCGTCGTGCCGGTCGTCCAGTTGCTCGGCACGGCGCTTGATGTCCTTGAGGGCGTCCTGCGCGTTCTTCAGGTCGGCGTTGGCCCGGTTCACCGCGCCGACGGCCGCGTCGTAGCGCTGCTGGAGGCTGCTCAGCTCGGCGTCCGTCTCAGCCTTCGCACCGGCCAGTTTCAGGTCGGCGTTGCCGGACGCCTGCTGCGCGGTCTGGTCCGCGGCGGCGAGCTTCTGCTTCGCGGCGGCGGCCTCCGCCTCGAGGTTGCGGGCGGTGTCCTGATGGCCCATCAGCATCGTGTGCCACTGGGCAAGTTCACCGGCCGCACGACCGAAAGACTGCTGCGCCTTGTCGAGGCGCTTCGGCAGGTTCTCCCGCATGTCCTTGCGGAACGCGTCGGCAGCTTTGCCCTGCCAGGCCGAGCTGTCGGCGTTGGCCACGGTCTGCGTCGCCGAACGTGCCTCGTCGAGCGCGACTTTCGCGCGGTTCAGCGCGTCGACGAGGCCCTGCACGTTGTCGGGCACACCCTGGGCAGGGTCGAAGCCCAGATTCGGGTACGCGGCCGGATTTCCACTCATGCTCGACCTGCCCGGCGCCCGACCGGAGTGTTCGGACATGCAGAAGGCACGACGCATCATCCCCCGTTGATCGCGTCCTCAGGCGCGCTCGCGCGTCGCCGCGGAGCGGCGCAACCGACGGGCCTGGAATGACAATTGGCTGCAAACGAACGTTCGTTCGCTGCTGAGGCGACATGCTAGCGCGCCCCTTCATTCCTGTGTCCAGCGAGGGCTGAGCGGGACCGGGATCTCGGCCCAGACGACCTTGCCGTGCGGGCGGCGCTCCGCGCCCCAGGTTCCGAGCGAGGCGAGGACGGCGAGCCCGCGCCCGTCCACGGCGCCGTCGTCGGCCGGTGGCGGGACCGCCCGCGCGATCTACTCCTCCGCCCAACCACCGCTCTCGCCCGACGAGATCGAGGCCAAGGTCGAGGCTCGGATGGCACGCAAAGAGATCCTCACGCGTGCCGACCCGACTCAGGTCTGGATCGTGCTCGACGAGGTCGTGCTTATGCGCTGGCCGTCAGGCGCTTCCATCGTCAAGCCCCAACTGCAGACGCTGCTCGACTTGGGCGACTTGCCCAACGTTACGGTCCTCGTGGTTCCGATCAACCACGGCGTGCATGCGGGCCGCGACGGCTCTCAAACTCTTTTGTCGTTCACCGGCTCCGACGACCTCGGATACGTCGAGCCGCCGGGCGGTGGACTGGTGATCTCGGACTTCATGAGAGTTGCGTCCCTGCGGCGTCGCTACGATCTTTTGTTGACGGAAGCCTTGTCATCAGACAAGTCCGCGCAGCTGATCCACTCTCGTATGGAGGGTTCGTGAGCGACACGGGGCGAGTTTGGCGCAAGTCGACGTACAGCAGCGAGCAAGGCGAATGCGTCGAAGTCGCCCACAGCGAATCCGCCCTCATCCCCGTCCGGGACAGCAAGGACATCTCTCGCGGTGTCCTCACCGTCCCCATCACCTCATGGGCGGCGATGACCGCTGGTCTCAGCCGTCAGTAGGCCGTCACGCCAACGGCAGTTCCATGACCAGCTCGCGGCTGAGGCCGTCCGGGGTGGGGTCACCGAGGATGTCCGTGTGCTGGAAGCCGTTGCGTTCGTAGGCGTGGGTGGCTCGGGTGTTGTCGGGGACCACGGACAGGCGCAGGACCGTGTTGCCGCGTTCCGCCGCCCAGCGGGCGATGTCGGCTATGAGAGCGTCGACGACGCCGTGGCCGCGGGCAGGCGGGGTGACGAACATCGAGATCAGTTCGGCGACGCCCGGCTCCTCGTCCGGACCCGGGATGCCCGAGGCCATCGCGCTCGGCCGGCCGTTGACGAGGGCGACCAGGTTGTACGAGCCGGGTATGTCGAGGCGGGCGCGCCAGCGTTCCTCGCGGTCGCCGTCGCCCTGCCATTCGGCCAGCGTCGTGCCGAACGCGTTCGGCGCCTCGGTCAGGGCCTGGAGGCGCAGGTCACGCCACAGGGGCCAGTCGTCGGCGGACAACACGTGCATTTCGATCATGCCGGGGATAGTGCACGGCGGACCGCGCGCCCGGCAACGGGATATCCGGCTACATCAGGTACGCGCCCGAGACCAGGCCGTTCAGGATCGCGTCGGCGGTGGTCTCGGCGTCCCAGTGGGTCGAGTCCAGCGCGTGGGGTTCGTAGGTGCCGAGGTCGCGGAGTCGGCGGTGGAGGTCGAGGACCGGTTCCGGGTCGGTCAGCGCGTCCGGGTCGCGGGCGGTGGCGCGGGCGAGGGTGGTGGCCTCGTCCGGGCGCAGGACCACGTAGTGCAGTTGGACGCCGCGGGCCCGGGCGGCGTCGCGGAAGCGGTCGATGAACCACGGGCCCACGACGCCGTCGGCGACCACCTGGTAGCCGCCGGACGCGTAGCCGGTCGCGGCTTCGGCGAACACCTGGGTGACGACCTCGTTCTGGCGGTTCGCCTCCGGCAGGTACGGCGGGATCGATCCGCGTTTGATGACGTGCCAGAAATCGTCGCCCCGCAGGTGGACGCTCGGCCTCAACTCCTGGGCCAGCAGCCCCGCCACGGTGCTCTTGCCCGCGCCGGGCGGGCCGGTCAGGACGAGGACGCGGCCGATCGGGGGGATGGTCATCTGACGGATCGTAGACGAGGAGCCGCCGCGCATCGACGCGGATTCAACCGATCGGCGCCGCCTCGATCTCGCGGACCTCGGTGTCCTTGCCGAACAGGCCCTTGAGGATGTCGGTGATGCCGTCCCGCATCGCCGCGCACGCCACCGGGTCGACGAGTGACGCCAGCGAGGCGATGCCTAGGTCGAAGCGGCTGGTGAAGGTGACCAGCGACCCGTCCGGCGTCTCGTCGATCCGCCAGGTGCCGGTGAACTTCGCGAAGTCACCCTTGGTCTGGGTGAACTCGATGACGCGCGCGGCCGGGTCCAGGTGGTCGCGTTCGCTCCAGATCAGGATCCCGCGCCGGAAGGTGACCTCCCACGTCGAGTCCAGCAGCCCGTCGGAGGAGCTGTGGCGGACCGTCACGTTGCGGACGTTGTCCGTCAGTTCCGGGTAGCGCTCGAAGTCCGCGACGAGGGCGAACGCGTCGTCGGGCCGGCGGCCCGGCAGTCGGGCGTCCAGCACAACCGAGCATTCCATCTGGGTGGTTCCTCCCCTAGTCGGCCCACGAGAACGCCGGTGCGTGCCGGTTCGGCGCGTTCAGTTCGCGGATGAGGCGCCGGACGGAGACCCGCCACGCCTCCTCGTAGTCGTCCCTGCCGAGCGGTACTTCGCCCGCGATCAGCGCGTCGAGCGAGCTCGGCAGCTTGTCCGGGATCACGACGAACCCGCACACCGCCAGCAGCCCGTCGAGCTTCTTGAGGTCCTCCGGTGACAGCACGTCCTCGAAGGCGGGCCGCACGAGCCGGTCGACGATCGACGGTTCCACGATCCGGATCTCAGGTACGACCAGACCCGCTTCGCCTCCGACCTCGCGGACGAGTTCGATGAAGCGCGGTATCGACAGCGCGTGCTCTCCCGCCGTGGCCCAGTAGTCGCCGTCCCGGACTTCGCTGTCCAGCACGGCCCTGACGCACCGGGCGACATAGTCCTGCGGCACCACGTCGACCTGCGCGCCCTCGACGGCCGGGATGAACGGGATCGTGCCGCGCAGCGTCGCCTCCGCGAGGCTGTGCACGCCTTGCGACTGCCGCATCTCGCCGGTGCGCGAGTCCCCGATGATGACCGACGGCCGGACGATCACGGCGTCCAACCCGCAGCCGCGCACCATGCGTTCGCCCGCGAGCTTGGAGCTGACGTACTCGTCCGGCCGCGCCGACGACTTCGCCGCGTCGACCGCGCCCAGCGTGCCGCCCAGGTCGACGTGCCGCACGACGAAGGCCGTGCTCACGTGCACGAGCAGTGCGTCCGCGTCCGCCGCGAACTCGACGACACGACCCAGGCCTTCGATGTTGACGCGGTCGACCTCGGCCTGGTCGGCGGTGAAGTTCACGATCGCCGCCGAGTGCACGACCACGTCGACCTCGGCGCAGAGTCTGCGGTAGTCACCCGCCTCCAGCCCCAACCTGGGCGCGGTCAGGTCGAGTTGTACGACCCGCCCGGACCCGGCGGGCAGTCGGCGGTGCACGGCCGCGACGACCTCGTACTCGTCGAGGACGGCCAGCAGAGCCGTCCCGAGCACACCGCTCGCGCCGGTGACGAGCACACGCGCGCGGCCGCTCACCGCCGGGCCTCCGCCCCGCGCGGGAACCGCTTCGCGCACGCGGCGCACGCGCGTTCCACCGCCTCGACCAGCGCCCGTTCCTCGTCCTCGGTCAGGACGGCCGGCGGCGTGAAGCGGATCACCGGCAGCGCGTTCATCGAGTGGTTCGCGATGACGCCGGCGTCCAGCAGGTCGAGCAGGAACTCCGCGGCCAGGTGCCCGTCCACGAACTCGACACCGATCAGCACGCCGCGCCCGCGGACGTCGGCGACCAGGTGCGGGATGTACGTGTCGACCAGCCCGTTCAGCGCGGCGAGCAACCGCTCCCCGAGCAACCGCGCGCGGTCGACGAGCCCCTCGCGTTCGATCGTCTCCACGGTCGCCCGCACCGCCGCCATCGCGACCGGGGCCGCCGAGAACGTCGAGGTGTGCAGGTAGGGGTCCGCGTCGAACGGCGCGAAGTAGGCGTCGTTGACCACCGTCGCCGCGACCGGCACCATCCCGCCGCTGAGGCACTTGCCGACCAGGATCACGTCCGGCACGACGCCTTCCAGGTCCGCGCCCCACCACGCGCCGAGCCTGCCGAGGCCGGTCATGACCTCGTCGAGCACCAGCATCGCGCCGCGTTCGCGGCACAGCGCCTCGACCGACTTCAGGTAGCCGCCCGGCGGCAGGACGACGCCGCCCTCGCTCTGGATCGGCTCGACGATCACGCACGCGTCGCTCGCGTCGTCCCCCAAGGCGCCCGCCAGGGCGGGGGCGTCGCCGTAGGCGACGTGCACCGCGTCGGGCAGCAGCGGCCGGAACGGGTCCTGGTAGACGGCGCGCGCGGTCAGCGTCAGCGCGCCCATGGTCTTGCCGTGGTAGCCGCCGACCATGGAGATCAGGCGCCGCCGCCCGTTCGCGCGGGCGATCTTGATGGCGGTCTCGACCGCCTCCGCGCCCGTGCACGAGAAGTGCACCTTGTCCATACCCCGCGGGGTGATCCGCGTCAGCGCGGCGGCGGCCCGCGCCGCGGCCTCGTTGATGAGCACGCGCGTGGACAGCGCCTGGCGCTCCAGCTGGCCGCGCACGGCGGCGAGTACGGCGGGATGCCCGGCGCCGACGAAGAACGTCCCGTAGCCGCCGCAGTTCAGCAGCTCGCGCCCGTCCTGGCAGCGCACCCGCGCGCCCTGGGCGGCCTCTTCGACGGGCAGGTCGAGCAACGTCGCGACCCGGCCCTGGCCTTCGCCCAGATGTCTGCGGTAGAGATCGATGATGTCCGAACGATCCAAGGGCTCCACGACCTCGGATGGTTCGGCCAACTCACGGGACTCAAAAGGTGTTTCGTCTCGTTTGTCATCAGACACGCGAGCCAAGCTACCCACGCGCGGACGGCCGACGTCCACCGTCGGGTAACCGCCCGGTTTCGCCGACGCCGCGACCGCACGGTTATCGCGCGGTGGGTCGACTCCCGGCGCTCATGGCTAGCTTGGCGGCGTGGACAGCATCCAGCCCGGTCCGGCGCCCTCCGCCGAACCGTACGAGCAGATCACGTACGCGGTCGCCGACCGCGTCGCCACGATCACCCTCAACCGCCCCGCCGCCCGCAACGGCTACACGCTGCGCATGAGCGAGGAGTTGGTCGACGCCTTCGACCGCGCGGACGTGGACGACGACGTTCGCGTGGTCGTCCTCGCCGGGGCCGGCGACCACTTCTGCGCCGGACTCGACCTGGCGCCCGAGGAGATCGCCGCGATAGCCGCGAACGCCCCGGAAGGGGAAGGCGACGAGTGGTCCGAGCCCGCAGGCGCGTGCACGATGAGGATGTTCACCATGAACAAGCCCGTCATCGCGGCCGTCCAGGGCGCGGCGGTGGGCGCGGGGGCGACGATCGTGCTCGCCGCCGATTACCGGCTCGTGGCGAGCGACGCCCGGTTCGGCTTCGTCTTCAGCAGGCGCGGCATCTACGCCGAGGCCGCGTCGACGTGGTTCCTGCCCCGCATCGTCGGGCTGGGCGTCGCGCTGGACTGGCTGATCACCGGACGGGCGTTCGACGCGCGCGAGGCGATGGCGTCCGGACTGGCGCACAGCGTCCACGAACCCGACCAGCTGCTCCCGAAGGCGTACCGCCTCGCCGGGGCCATCGCGGCGAAGACCGCGCCGGTGTCTGTCGCCGTGATCAGGCGGATGGTATACCGGATGAGCGCGTTGGAGTCTCCCGCCCCGGCGCACCGCCTGGACTCGAGGCTCATGGCGGACAGCCTGCAAAGCCCGGACGCCACCGAGGGGTTCGACGCTTTCCTGCACCGCCGCGACCCGCACTTCCCGGGTCGGATCGGCAAGGACCTGCCTCACTACCTGCCATGGACGGCCGCCTCCGAGGAGGGATCATCTCAGCCGCAGGAGCAGTCACCGAGTCCGTGACCATCGCGGTCGGACCGAAGCCGGCGTACGACGTCGTCGTCGACGTGGGCTCGATCGGCAGCCGCAGCCCGGAGACCGTCGGCGTGACGCTGCGCGACTCCCGGGCGCTGGCCGTCGGGTCGCGGTTCACGGGGCACAACCGCAACGGGCGGTTCCGCTGGTCGACCCGTTGCACGGTCGTCGCGGCGGACGCGGGACGGGAGTTCGCCTTCGACGTCGCGTCCGCGGGCTTCCCGATCTCCTCCTGGCGCTACGAGTTCGCGCCGACGGAGGACGGAACCGGGACCGTCGTGACCGAGACCTGGTACGACCGGCGCGGGATGCTGATGAAGGCGCTCAGCACGGTGGTGACGGGCGTACGCGACCGGCCCCCGCACAACCGGCGGACCATGCAGGCCACGCTCGCGGCCCTCAAGACGCAGTTGGAAGAGCGGCCGCACGAGCAGCCCGAGGGCGACGCCCCCTAACGACTCGTGCCCAGGCCGGACGGCCTGGGCACGAGCTGTGGCGGGCTAAACGTTTAGGGACACGGGTTGTGCGGGGGCTTGTGCTCCGGCGGCTTGTGCTCCGGCGGGCACGGCGGCTCATGCTGCGGGGGCTTGTGCTCCGGCGGCTTGTGCTCGGGCGGGCACGGCGGCTCGTGCGGTGGCGGCACGTGCGGCGGCTTGTGCTCCGGAGGCTTGTGCTCCGGCGGGCAGGGCGGCGGCGGGCAGTCGTCCTTGTGCCAGGACGGCGGGGTCCACGGAACGTGGCCGTGCACCCACAGCCCCCAGTGCTCCGAGTGCTCCGGGTACTCCACGCCGATGCCCCGGGACGCGTCCTGGTCGTCCATGGTGTCGGCCATGGCGGCACCGGCCGGGCCCAGGGCGACGATGGCCGCCGCCAGGATGAACGCGCCGCCTAGTCGTTTCCCCCCACGGCGCCGGTCGGTACCGGCGCACGAAGTCCTTCTCATCCGTCTTCTCCTTCCGCCGTGGCCACTTGCCGCGGCGCATTTCATGCTGCGGCCGGGCATTTCATCCCTTTAAGCGACACACCCCAGCCGAAGGGGTGAATGTGCGTAACCACACGGACGGACGGTCGTAGGCGCGCAAAGGTCGGACGACCGGGCCCCACTATCCCGTTGGCGGACTCCAGCGCTCGGTCAACGCGGCAAGCCGCAGCAGCCCGTTCGACGCGGGTCCCGCCGCCGTCAGCGCACGCAACGTCTCGGCGTCGTCGCGCTGTTCGAGCCAGTGCTGGACCCGCGCCTGGGCGGCCGCACGGGCCGCGCGCGGCATGCGGGCGTAGGCCACGTGGCGTACCGGGCCGTGCCGGAAGGTGTACTGGGCGTCGCCGTCGACGGCGCTGCTGGGGGCGCGGTCGAGGAGGCCGTGACGGGCCAGGGCGTCCAGCAGGGCCTCGGTCTCGCGCGTGCCACGTTCACAGGCAGCGGCCACGGCGCCGGACCACACGGTGTCGCCGACGACCGCGGCATCACGCAGCACCGTCTTGGCCTCGTCCGGCAGCAGGTCGAGGCGGGCGGCGATGACGCGGCGGACGGCCTTCGGCAGCAGACGGGCGGCGAGGTCGGGCGCCGGAACGGCACGTCCCGGGCGCACACCGTCCACGAACGAACGGACGAACTCGGCGGCGAAGAACGGATTGCCGTCCGCCAACGACACCAGCAGCGCGGCGAGTTCGTCGTCCGACGCGACGGCCGGTTCCGGCGGCAGGCCGTGCTCGCGAAGCAGGTACCGGACCTGCCGGTCGACGTCCTGGTCCGACAGCGGCCGGAGGGCCACCTGCGTGACGGTGTCGGCGGCGCTCCACTGCGGACGCCGGCCGGCGAGCTCCGGACGAGCCGCCGCAAGCACGAACAGGCCGCTGTCGGCGCACTGTTCGCGCCCGGAGACACCGCGCGCGGTGCGATCGACCAGATCCAGGACGGTGTCGTCAGCGGCATGCAGGTCGTCAATGAGTACGGCCACCCGACGCCGCGCGGAGAGGCGCTCCAGGAAGACCCACCACGCGGTGACGATCGATTCGAGGTCGATCGTCTCGCCCAGCTCCTGCCCGGCGCCGAAGGCCGCATAGAGCCGTGACAGCAGCCATTCCGCCTCCCGCGGCGTCTCGGCCGCGGCGTGGACGTGCTCCCAGAGCCGTTCGCGCAGGGCCTCGGGCGTGGCAACAGCCGCGCCGAGCGCGGCCCCCGAGGTCCGAGCAGCCCGGACGCCGCCCCCAACCTCCACGCCCACCCCGCCCTCACACACCAACCCGCAGCAAACACACAGCCCTTCGGCGATCAGCCCGAGCAGGCTCTCATCAACGAGCCTCGGCACCATGTGGACCACAAGCGGGTCCGTGTCCTCCCGCTTGGCGTCGCGGCGCACGACCGCCTCGAACTCGCCGAGCAGCCGGCTCTTGCCGAGCCCGGCCTCGGCCGTCACGACCACCGGCCCGCCACCCCGACCCGCACGGAAGGCCTCCACCAGAAAAGCCAGTTCGTCGTCCCGGCCGAACAACGGAGCACAGGGGGACGACTCGGCGGCCGGGTCACGCAGCCCCGCCGCCGACCAGGCGCACGCGGTGGCGCGGGCGGGCTCATAGCCGACGCGGGTGTCCGTGTTGCGGCGGGTCTCCTCGGTGACCCACACCTCCTGACGCGGGATCAGCGGCAGTGCGGACTGGCACAGGTCGAGCACCGGCCCGGTCACCCGCGGCGCACCCGCGGCCTCGGGCGCGCGACCGGCCTGCGCAGCCTCCGCCTGATACCGGACCAACGCCGAGCCGGTGGCGACAGCGGCGCGCACCGACACCCCGGGCAGCGCCGTCGCCGACCCGCTCCCCGCGATCCGGTGCCGAATCGCCAGGGCCGCGAACACCGCATGCAGCGCGTCGTCGTCACGACTGCGGCGGGCCCCGAAGAACGCCACCCACAGCGAGCCGATCCGGGTCGCGAGCAGGCCGCCGAAACGCGCGATCTCACGCCGGATCGCGGTGTCGGCGCGCTCAAGCGCCGTGTCGATGTCCTCGGCGTCGGCGCGCCCCTGCGTCGGCTCGAAGGTGACCCGAAGAACGAGGGTGGCAACCTCTTTGCGCTCGGTCACGGTGACATCAGCCGCGGCACACACGCCCGACTCGGCGGCGAAGCCGCGCCCGGGATCAGTCAACGGCGCGACGAACACGGAACCTTCGCCCCCTACCCCCTCCCTCAACGGCACCACGGCGGAGGCCGGGACCCTTTGATCCGTCCGCACCCCGACGGCAGGCGGGACCCCTCCCGCTGTCCCCACCACAGCGGAAGCCGGACCCCCTCGGTCCGTCCGCATCGGCCCCGGATACAGCAACCGCGCGTCGTGCGTCAGGATCGCCTGCCGTAAGTCCCGTAACTCACGGCCCGGTTCGAGCCCGAGCTCGTCGACGAGGTCGGCACGCGCGGCGTCGAAGGCGGCCAGGGCCTCGGTCTGGCGGCCGCAGCGGTACAGCGTCAGCATCAGCTGCCCGAGCAGGCGTTCGCGGCGCGGTTCGGCGCGTACCGTCGCCTGGAGGTCGGCGGCGACCGCCTCATGCCGCCCTAACGCCAGCTCGGTCTCGAAGAAGTCCTCGAGCAGGTCCAGCCTGGCATTGCCGACGGCGCGCAGTTCGGGCCAGCGGACGCCGTCCTCCACAAGATCGGCCAGCACCGGCCCGCGCCACAACGCCAGCGCGTCGCGCCACAGTTCGGCGGCGGCCGCGGGCGCCCCGGCGTCGAGTTCGGAACGGCCTTCAGCAGCAAGGGCGCGGAAGCGGTGCAGGTCGACGTGCGCGGGCTCGACGCGCAACAGATATCCGGGCGCACGGGTGAGGAGTTCGACGTCGGGGCGGATGGACTCGGGCGTGCCGGGCTCGGGTTCGAAGAGCCTGCGGAGCCGCCACACGGTGTTCTGCAGGACCTTGCGCGCCGACGCGGGCGCCGCGTCGCCCCACAAGGCGGTGATCAGGCGGCTGGTGGCGACCACCTGGTTCGGGGACAGGAGCAGGTAGCCGAGCATGGCGCGTTGCCGGGTTCCGCCGAGGGGCAGTTCGCTGCCGTGGCGTACGGCGGCGAGTGGCCCGAGGATCCTGAACTGCGTTCCGTACGGCATCCTGCCTCCGGTGCGCTCGGGGGTGCGCGGTCACGTGGGTAACGCATGTGTAGTGCCAGGGCTCGGCCAGTGGACGAAGCGCAGGGCCGCTTCCGGGGTGTCGAGGCCGGGCGCGTGCGTGAGGATCTCGCGTTCGAGCTCGCGCAGGCCGTCGGGCGGCCTGCCTTCCTGAGCCTGATCGGCCCGGCCGAGGGGGCCGGTCTGGCGGGCGCGGCGGGTGCGCCGGCAGGCGTCCAGGGCGTCCGTCTGCCGTCCGCTGCGGTAGAGCGCGAGCATGAGCTGCCCGCACAGCCGGTCGCGGGACGGGTCGGTGTGGTGTGCGACGTGCAGTTCGGGGACGACGTCTGTGTGCCGGCCGAGCAGCAGGTCCGCCGTGACGCGGTCCTCGAAGGCGGCCAGGCCCGCCTCGTTGAGCTCGGCCAGTTCGGGCCACTTGAGGCCTGCCTCGAGCAGGTCGGCGAGGGCCTCGCCGCGCCACAGGCCGAGCGCGCGACGGAGCAGAGCCGCAGCGTCCGCCCATTCGCCGGCGACCAGTCCGGCGCGGCCGCGCGCGGCCAGGTCGCGGAAGCGGGACAGGTCGATGTGCTCGGGCGCCACCTGGAGGCGGTAGCCGTCGCGGGTGGTGACGATCGAGCACAGCAGCTCGTCGGAGCGGCGCAGGCTGGAGACGGCGTTCTGGAGGATCTTGCGGGCGGTGTCGGGCTGTTCCTCGGTCCATAAAGCATCGACAAGGCGGCTGACCGGAACCGTGGAGTTCGCATGCAGGAGCAGGTAGGCAAGGGTGGCGCGCCGACGCACGCCCCCCAGCGGCACAGAAACGTTATTGCGCACGACTTCCAAGGGGCCCAGCACGTTGAAGGGTGTCAAGGATTCCCCCCTGGAAACCTTCGGGGACCCTCGGTGCGGTGCCCCCCGATCCACACCGAACGGATCGTAGCGTGACCATATAGACGAAACGTAGACACTCTGTAGACGCGCGTCGACCTGCTCGGATGCGCCCGCGAAGGTGATGTGGCGCAGCACAACGCGGGTGCAGAACGGGTGTGACGCAAACCAGTCCGAGCCGCACCCGTCACCCTCCGCGACCAAAACGCGGCGACGGACGGTCGCACCGCAGTGTCGGAGCCAACCCGTAAGGTCAAGGGCGCCCCACCATCGGCCCCGACCGAAGCGACGGGCTCACCGAACCCGGCCCGGGCGAGGACGACAACGAACGGCACCGGCCTGGGGGCCCGGATCCGGCGAGAAGGAGGCGGTATGAGCGCGGCGGACCCCGTGCCCGAAGGCTGGCCCGACCGGGCCGCGCGCGCGGCGCTGGTACCGGACCCGCAGGGCGGCGGAGGACGCCTCCAGCCCCTCGCCGAAGACGGCACCCCGACCGGCCCCGCCGCCCGCGCCGCCGACGTGTGGGCCGCCGTCGCCGCAGTCGAAGCGCGAGGCACCGCCCCGCGCTGGGTGTGGGCGGCCGCCGACAGCGGTTACACGCCCATGCTCCCGGGACGCGTCACCCGATGCCACGACCTGGCCCTCACCGAGGCACTCCTGGTCGCACACGACGGCGCCTTCGGACAACCGCGCTCGCTCGGCGCCGCATGGGCACGGCTGCACGGTCTGCCGGTGCCGGACGACCTCGGCGTCGGCGCGGACAGTGGCGACCAGGACAGCCTGTTCGCCCCCGACCGCCTCCAACTACCGCCCGGCACCGACCCGTTGACCGCCGTGGTCGCCGTGCACGCCGACCAGCAAAGGCGCGTCGCCGCGCTGGACGACAGCGACGGAACAAAGGCCAGGTTCCGACTCCTCGTCGCCGCGGAGTCGGCCGGCGGGCTGGTCGCGGCGGAAATGGCGTACGGCGGACTCCCTTGGCGCAACGACGTCCACGACGCGCTGCTGGCCGACAAGCTCGGCCCGCGCCCCGTGACGCGCGGCGCCCTCCCGGCCAAGCTCGCCGAGACCGCACAGCGACTGCAAGAGGCCCTCGGCGGAAGGCCGTTCAACGCCGACTCCCACGCGCAGGTCATCAAAGCGTTCGCGGACCAGGGCGTACGACTGGCCTCGACCCGCACGCGGCACCTGCGGGAGATCGACCACCCGGCCGCCGAAATCCTCATCCACTACAAGGAGTTGTCGCGGCTGCACGCCGCACACGGCTGGGCCTGGCAGGACGCCTGGGTCCGCGGCGGACGCTTCCGCCCCGAATACGTCGTCGGCGGCGTCGTCTCGGGCCGCTGGGCGGGACGAGGCGGCGGCGCGCTGCAGATCCCGCGAATCCTTCGAGGCGCGGTGGTCGCCGACCCGGGCTGGTGCCTCGTCGTCGCCGACGCCTCCCAAGTCGAACCACGCGTCCTCGCCGCGCTCTCCCGCGACGCGGGCCTGGCCCGCACGGCCGCCGAGGGCGACCTGTACCAAGCCCTCGCCGCCGAGGCCTTCGGCGGCGACCGCGACCAGGCCAAGCTCGGCCTCCTCGGCGCGATGTACGGCCAGACCAGCGGCGACATCGGCCCGCTCCTGGCCACCCTGCGACGCCGCTACCCGGCGGCCATGGGCTACGTCGAGGCCGCGGCCCGCACCGGCGAGGACGGCGGCCTGGTCCGCTCGGTCCTGGGCCGCACCTGTCCCCCGCCGTCCGCCGAGTGGCTCGACCGCACCGAAGGCCTGGAACCGGGCGCCGACCGCGCCGACCGCGCCGACGACGACGTGGCCCGCTCGGCCCGCTCCCGCGGCCGGTTCACCCGGAACTTCGTCATCCAGGCCAGCGCCGCCGACTGGGCCCTGGTCCTGCTCGCCGTCCTCCGGGGCCGACTGCACGACGAGGCGGCGCCGGCCCGGCTGGTGTTCTTCCAGCACGACGAGATCGTCGTCCACGCCCCGAAGGAACTGGCGGAGCGGGTCGCCGAACTGATCACAGAATCCGCCGACGAAGCCAAACGCCTGACCTTCGGCCAGACCCCGGTGCGCCTGCCGATGGTCCCGACGATCGTCGAGAGCTACGCCGACGCGAAGTAATGGATGCCCTGACCACTGTGTGACGCAGGTGTGACGCGAACACCCCCCAATGAGGGAGTTCTGGTGATTCGCATACGTGACGGCAAAGTGATGGGGGGTCGAGGCCGCGCCCCCGACCGACTCAAACAGGCGCGGCCCCCGCTGGAACGACCCCCGGCAGCGCAACAAACCCCAGCAACAAAACCCGCCCGGAACCCCAAGCGAAACCGCAGCCCGGCAGCGCAGCGCCAGGAGCGGTGAAGCAGAACCGCAAAACGAAGCAACACCGCAGCCCGGCGGGGAAACGAAACAAGCGCATCCACACCCCGCGCCCCTCCCGCCAGGTGCGAGGTGGTTCAGCGCGGACGGCCCGCGGGTCAAGCCGCAACAGGACAAGGCCAAATGACCAAACGCTGCCAGCATCGGCTTGAGGCGCGGGCCGTCCGCGCGGAACATCAAAAAGCGGGAGGGGCGTCAGGCCACCACCGAAAACCAGGTCAGGAACGGTGCAGGGAAGCCCGCAACCCAAGGTCAGGTCTTCAGCCGCGCCGCGGCAATGAAGTCCCGCAACCCCGCCAACGCCCGTTCGAGCGTCTCCCCGGGCCCGACCGCCCCGCCCCCCTGCGGATCGACCAACCCAGGGTGCCCGGACACGTTCCCGATGGCCAACCCCTCGTAGCCAGGGGAGCCACCGAAGCGTCCAGGGGCATGGGCATGACCCCAGGGAGTCCCGTCAGGACGCAGCCCCCACGCGGTGTCGTCGAGCTTCGCCCGAACGATGCAGGAGTTCCAGCCGTCCATGTCCGGCCCCGGAGTGACGGCGACCTCCCCTCGGCAGCGCGGGCTGTCGAGTTCCCAGGAGACGTGCCAGAGATCCCAGTCCGCGAACGTCCGCAGGATCGACCGGTGGGTCGTACCGTCCCGCTCCGCGGCGGTGAGCCACACCGAGTCGGGACCGTGCTCTTCGACGCGGACGACCGCGTCCAGGTAGTCGGGAATGCGGTGCGGGTCGGCCAGCAGGTGGAACACCGTGTCCTGCGGGGCGGCGACCTCGACCGCGCGCTCGTGGGTGGCCATGGCAACCTTCAATCGCAGCGGAATATCCCCGCGATCAAGACGTACCCGGATCCGTCCACATGAATGCAGGACGGGACGCCAACGAGGGCCGACGGGGGTGAATCCCGTCGGCCCTCGGGACCGGGCGGCCGCACGCGCGGGCGGCGTCACGCCGAGCGCGCTTCAGGTGCGGTTCCGATCAATCGGCCGCTGTCACTGGCGGCCGCGGCCACGCGGACCGTTCTGCTGGCCGCGGGACTGCTTGCGGCCCTTCGCTGCGGGGCGCTGCTGCTGGGCGTTGTCGCGCTCGGAGACCAGCGTCGCGCCTTCGTGCGCGCGCTCTTCGTCGCCGTGTGCCGCGCGAGCGGCGTCCGCGAACATCGGGCTCTTGCTCTGCATGTGCGGCTTGGCCTTCTGCTTGGCCATGGGGTGATCCTCCTTGACGGCCTTACGGCCCCTACCGGATGAATCCGTTGGATCCGGACTCCTCTTCACTGTGACACCGCTCGTCACTCTCCGCCTCTTGAGCGGTCACTTTCCGCTCCCGCCCCAGGTCAGAAGGTCCGCAAGACGGTTGCAAAGCCCCCCGACCACACACCGCCAGCACAACCCCGGAAACAAAACCACCGCCGAACGAGTGAACATGACGGGCATCCATGCTTAGGTGCCGTCAAGGCCCGACCACCACCTGGGGCGCCGATGACAACCACCGTGACGCCCGAACTCGCGCGCCGTCTCTGGCGGGCGATCGAGCCGATCCACGGAGTGGCCTACTACGCCCCCGAGTCCATCGAGGCCACCCGCGGTCTCGGCCTGATCGGTTACTGGATGGGCTACTTCGCCGGGCGGCTCGCTCCCGTCGGAGCGGTGGACGCACGTACGGCATCCGCGCTCAGCTTCGCGTTCGCCCCGCGCCGCGTCGAGCGCGCGATACCGGAGGCCTGGGCCATCGCCGCCCCCGACAAGGTCGTTCAGGCCCGCCTCGACGCGGTGTCCACCACGCTGAAAGGCGCAGGCGCAGAGCGGAAAGCCATCGCCCGGCTCGCCGATCTCTTCGAACTGGCCGTCGAAGGCTGCGCGTTCGAGGGCCGGGCACTGGCCGCCGGATGGGCCGACGTGCCGCGCCCCGCCGACCCGGAGGCCCGGCTGTGGCTCGCGACCGCGGTGCTACGTGAACACCGGGGCGACGGCCACGTCATCGCGGTGACATACCACGGCCTGAGCGGCCTCGAGGCCGGTGTCACGCACGTCGCCACGGGCGAGGTGTCGCGGGAGCTGATCCAGACCACGCGCGCGTGGACGGACGAGGAGTGGGAGCAGGCGGTCGAACGCCTCACCACCCGCGGACTGATCGCCGAAGGCGGCGGGCTCACCGACAAGGGCCGGAACCTGCGCCGGGAGATCGAGGACACCACCGACCGCCTCGCATCGTCCCAGGCCGACACTCTCGGAACCGAAGGTGTCGAGGAGGCCCTCACCCTCGCCGTCTCCATCGGCCGCCGCATCTCGGAACGAGGCCTGTTCCTCGTCCCCAACCCGATCGGCGTCCCCCACCCCTGACCTACCGCCCCTGACCTACCACCCCTGACCTGCCGTCGCGTCAGCGGAAGGCGGCCGCCAGCTGCCTGGCAAGCACGTCCGGCGCCTCGACCAACGACGGGCCGTACCAGGTGAGGTGACGTCCGCTCACCAAGGCGCTCGGGACGGGGGCGAAGGCCTCGGGCCCGTCGTCGGCGGTGAACCGGTACGGCTCGTCGGGCAGAACCACCAACTCGGCGCCACACTCACCGAGTTCATCGATCGGAATCCGCGGGTAGCGGTCGGCGTGCGCCGCGTAGACGTTCCGCACGCCGAGGCGTTCGAGCACGTCCCCCGCAAAGGTGTCGCGGCCGACGACCATCCACGGCTTGCGCCACACCGGCACCACGGCCGGAACCGGCCGGTCGGCGAGCGGCCGGACGTCGTCCCACGCGGCCCGGGCGTCGTCCAGCCACGCCGGCACACCGAAGCCGCACGCCTCCGCGAAGAGCCGTTCCAGCGAGGTGAAGGCCTCGTCGAGCGTCCGGATCCGCGTCACCCACACCGCGACGCCGGCAGACCGCAGCGCGTCGAGGTCCGGTACGCGGTTCTCCTCCTCGTTCACCACGACCAGGTCGGGCGCGAGCCCGACGACCGCGTCGACGTCCGGGTTCTTCGTCCCGCGCACCCGCGCGACATCCAACCCACCCGGATGCGTGCACCAGTCGGTGGCCCCGACGAGGACCCCGGGCGCCGTCGCGGCGACGGCCTCGGTGAGCGAAGGCACCAGCGACACGACACGGCGCACCGGCCGGGTGAGCGGAACATCGAAACCCAGGTCGTCAGTCATGTCCATGCCAGCACGCTAGCCGGACCCGCCGCGACCCAAGACCACTCCGGACCCACACCGACCGCGGACCCACTCCGCCCCGCGACCCATTCCGTCCCCCAACGCGGCCGAGCGCCGCACCGCGGCATGCGGTACGGCGCTCGACTCCGAAACTTCGGCGAGCCCCGCAGGCCCCGAGGTGCGTTGCAGGCCTTACTCGTCGCCCCCGTGGGCCGCAGCCGCAGCCGCCGCGCGGCGCCGCAGCAGGTAGCCGCCGCCGACCAGCGCCGCGGCGACCGCCGCGATGCCGCCGACCGCGAAGCCGCCGGTCTGGGCGAGCGTGCCGCCGCCACTGCCGGTGTTGGTGGTCCCGCCCGTGGTGGTCGAGCCGGCGGCGGCGCTGCCGCCCGTGGTGCCGGTGGTCTGGCCGCCCGCGGTGGTGCCGCCGGTGGTCTGGCCACCGGTCGTCTGGCCACCCGTAGTCTGGCCGCCCGTGGTCTGACCCCCGGTCGTCTGGCCACCCGTCGTCTGCCCGCCGGTCGTCTGACCACCCGCGGTCTGGCCGCCCGTCGTCTGACCACCCGTGGTCTGACCACCGGTCGTCTCACCCGTGGTGCCGCCGGGCTTCTCGCACTCGACCCAGAAGACCTTGTGCTTCGCCGCGCCCTTCTCACCCGCGAAGTTCCAGAACAGCTTGTAGTGGCCGTCCGGCAGGGCGATGTCCTCGGTGCGCTTGTGGCCGTCCTTGTCGCCGACGAGGCCGCCGGTCTTAACCACGGTGCCCTTGTCGTCGTCGCCCGGGGCCCAGACCTGGATCTCCCAGCTGAACTTCTGCTCGGCGTCGAAGAAGAACGCGTCGAGGTAGAACGTGCAGACGTGCGGCTCGTTCTTCGTGAGCTCTTCGCCCGTGGTCGCGTCGTGCACCTTCACCGTGCCGTTGTCCGCGGCGACGGCGAACGCGGCCGACGGGAGCAGTGCGAGAGCGGTCGCGGCCGTGGTGGCGGCGACGGCGCCGGCCACGCGGGCCGGGGCGGAGACAGCAAGACGCATCGCGATCGTCCTTGTGACGTGATGGGGACCCAGGCAGAGGCTCCCAATGAGGCGCTCACCTTCTTGCGCCACACCGCCCACGTCAACCAACGCCCGTACCACACGTCCCTTTTGGCATCATCTGGACGGCCGCTCGACCATAACAATTTCCGCCAACCATCCGATTTGTCATCGACTATCCGACACGCCCGCATGTGCGCCCGACACCGTGGTGAACGGAACCCGCGGGGCCCTAGACTGCCGCGCCATGACCCCGCCCTCACGGCGTTCCCGGCGGCACGCGAGTGTCGCCGGCCCGGACACGCCCTCCGACGAGCAGATATTCGTCGACGCGAGCGGACGCCGTAAGCGCTGGATGCGGCGCGGCGCCTTGGGGCTCTGCATACCTTGCGCCGCATACCTGGGCCTCCTGGCGACCGGCGTGGTCTCCTCCTCGCCGCTCGGCACGCCGCCCTGGGTGGCCAACAACGACAACGGCGGGGACCACGACGGCGACAAAAAACCGTCCGACGACGCCTCCGCGGGCGCCGAATCCGGAAAGCCCGGCTCCGGAACCCCCGGCACGCCGACGCGCGGCGGGAAAACGGCACCGGCCACGGCGCGCGCGACGGCCGCACCCAACCCACCGGCCCCCCAGGGCTCGGCGACGAACCCGGCCGCGCCCGCACCTGTGCCCGGTACCACCGCCGCCCCCACGGTCGCGACGACCAAGCCCGGCAACGCGCCCACAGAGCCGCCCGGGCAGTCTCACCGGCCGACCGCGGCACCGACGAACGCGCAGACCAACAAGGGCGGGCGCTAGTGGCGGGTCAGCGCCGCAAAGACCGTCCGGCCGCGGCTCGTTCGACCGCACCCGCCGCCCCGCGCCGTGCCGCGGCCGGGGGCCGGCCACGGGAGGCCCGCGCGCACTGGGTCGTCCTCGTCTTCACCCTCCTGGTCGCCGCCGCCGCTCTGCTGCTGGACGGCTATGCGCGGCACACGGTCGGCGACGCCGGCACCGTGTCGGCGTCGGCCGACCCCGCGTCCTGCACCCCGGCACCGCCCGAGATCCGCGACGGCGGCCCGGTGATCCGGAACGCCCCGGGCGACACGCAGTCCGCCGCGATGCCCGCCAAGACGGTCGCGCTCACGTTCGACGACGGGCCCGATCCGACGTGGACGCCGCGGATCCTCGACGTGCTGGCCCGGCACGGCGCGAAGGCGACGTTCTTCATGATCGGCGCCGAGGCGGCCGAGCACCCCGACCTGGTGCGGCGGGTCCACGACGCCGGCCACGAAATCGGCTCGCACACGTACACCCACGCCGACGTCGGCGCGCTGCCCGCCTGGCGCACCGACCTCGAACTCTCGCTCACCCGCAACGCGATCGCCGGGGCGGCCGGCGTACAGGTGCGCCTGATGCGCCCGCCCTACTCGTCGTCGCCGTCGGCGTTCTGCGGTGCCACCTGGGACGCGGTGCGCCGCATCGGCGCGGACGGCTACCTCGTGGTGGCCGCCGACCTGGACTCGAAGGACTGGGCGCGGCCCGGCGTCGACTCGATCGTGGGCGCGTCGACCCCGCACGGCGGCCGCGGCGCGGTCGTGATGTTCCACGACGGCGGCGGCGACCGCGCGCAGACCGTGGACGGGCTGGACCGGCTGCTCACCACACTGCAGAAGGACGGCTACCGCTTCACCACGGTCTCCGACGGGCTCGGCCTGCCCCGGGAGGAACAGGCCGGGACCGCGGCGGTGTGGCGCGGCCGCGCGCTGATCTGGGCGCAGCGCGGGGCGCACTGGTTCGTGGTCGCGATGACCTGGATCCTCACCGCGGCCGGTGTGATCACGGTGCTGCGGCTGGTGGTGATGCTGATCGCCGCGCGCGTGCATGTGCGCCGGGTGCGCCGTACGCGCCGACGCGGGGAGCGGCCGCCGGCCGTGTGGGACCCGGTGTCGGTGATCGTCCCGGCGTACAACGAGGCGGCCGGGATCGAGGCGACGCTGCGCTCGCTCGTGGCGTCGACGCACCCGAACGTCGAGATCATCGTGGTCGACGACGGCTCGACCGACGAGACCGCGGACATCGCCGAATCGTTGGGGCTGCCCGGCGTCACGGTGATCCGACAGCAGAACGGCGGCAAGGCGTCGGCGCTGAACACCGGCATCGCGTGGTCGACGCACGAGCTGATCGTGATGATCGACGGCGACACGGTGTTCGAGCCGGACGCCGTGCACCGGCTCGTCCAGCCGTTCGCCGACCCGGCCGTGGGTGCCGTCAGCGGTAACACGAAGGTCGGCAACCGGCGTGGTGTACTCGGGCGTTGGCAACACCTCGAGTACGTGATCGGGTTCAACCTCGACCGGCGGATGTTCGACGTGCTCAAGTGCATGCCGACGGTACCCGGTGCCATCGGCGCGTTCCGCCGCGAGGCGCTGGCCGGTGTGGGCGGCGTCAGCGAGGACACGCTCGCCGAGGACACCGACCTGACCATGGCGCTGTGCCGGTCGGGTTGGCGCGTGGTGTACGAGGAGACGGCGCTGGCCTGGACGGAGGCGCCCGAGTCGCTGCGGCAGCTGTGGCGGCAGCGCTACCGGTGGTGCTACGGCACGCTCCAGGCGATGTGGAAGCACCGGCGCGCGGTCGTCGAGCGGGGTGCCGCGGGGCACTTGGGACGGCGCGGGTTGCCGTACCTGTTCCTGTTCCAGGTGATGATGCCGCTGCTGGCCCCCGTGGTCGACGTGTTCGCGCTGTACGGCCTGGTCTTCCTCGGGCTGGGCCAGACGCTGGCGATCTGGTCGGCGTTCCTCGTCGCCCAGTTGCTGACCGCGTTGTACGCGCTGCACCTGGACCACGAGAAGCCGGGACCGTTGTGGACCCTGCCGCTCCAGCAGTTCGTGTACCGGCAGCTGATGTACCTGGTGGTCATCCAGTCGGTGGTGACGGCGGTGCTGGGCAACCGGGTGCGCTGGCAGCGCATGAAGCGCACGGGTACGGCGGGGGAGCAGCTCGCCCGCTCGGGCGGCGCGGCCGTCTGAACGGCGTCACCGCGGAACCCCGGCAGTTTGTATGACCTTTCCGGCGGGCGAATAGCCCGTGTGGCGTACCGGGTAATGCCCTCTCGTCCGGGTGTGGATCACCGGGATCGCAGAGGGGGTTTCGTTCCGTGGCACAGCCGTTCGAACTGCCGGATTTCTATCTGCCGTATCCGGCGCGCCTGAATCCGCGTCTCGAGGAGGCCCGCGCGCACACCAAGGCGTGGGCCCGGGAGATGGGGATGCTCGAAGGGTCCGGGATCTGGACGGAAGAGGACCTCGACGCGCACGACTACGCGCTGCTGTGCGCGTACACCCACCCCGACACCTCGGGGCCGAAGCTCTCGCTCGTCACCGACTGGTACGTGTGGGTCTTCTTCTTCGACGACCACTTCCTCGAGGTGTTCAAGCGCAGCCAGGACCGGGAGGGCGGCAAGGCGTACCTGGACCGGCTGCCGCTGTTCATGCCGCTCGACCTGGACGCCGAGCTCCCGGAGCCGACGAATCCCGTCGAGGCGGGGCTCGCGGACCTCTGGGCGCGCACCTGCCCGGAAATGTCACGGGAATGGCGGGCGCGCTTCGCGGAGCACACCGCGAACCTGCTCAACGAATCCCTGTGGGAACTCTCGAACATCAATGCGCGTCGCATTCCGAATCCCGTCGAGTACATCGAGATGCGCCGCAAGGTCGGCGGCGCTCCGTGGTCGGCGAACCTGGTCGAATTCGCGGCCGGCGCCGAAGTCCCGTCCGTCATCGCCGAATCGCGTCCGTTACGTGTTCTGCGCGAGGCGTTCTCGGACGGCGTCCACCTGCGCAACGATCTCTTCTCCTATGAACGGGAGGTCGGCGACGAGGGCGAACTCAGCAACGGCGTCCTGGTGTTGGAGACGTTCTTCGAATGCGGCACGCAGGAGGCCGCGAACGCCGTCAACGACGTGCTGACCTCGCGCCTCCAGCAGTTCGAGGACACCGTGTTCACCGAGCTGGCACCGCTGTTCGCCGAGCACGGCATCGACGGCAGGCAGGCCGCCGAGGTGCTCGCGTACGTCAAGGGCCTGCAGGACTGGCAGTCCGGCGGCCACGAGTGGCACATGCGGTCGAGCCGCTACATGAACGAACACGCGAACCTCGCGGGCAACGTCTTCGGCGCCGCCCCCACCGGGTTCGGCATGTCCGCGGCGAACGTCATGGCGTCGCTCGCCCGCCTCGGTCGGCGCGGCCACACCCGTCGCCCCGTCGGGCCTTCGCTGCTCCCCGAGTTCGCCATGCCGTTCGAGGTCTCCATCAACCCGCACCTCGACTCCGCACGCCGCGGTTCCATCGCGTGGGCCCGGGATGTGGGCCTGCTCGATCCGCAGCCCGGCGACCCCGGTTCGCACGTGTGGGACGAAGCCAAGCTCGCCGGCTTCGACTTCGCCCTGTGCGCGGCCGGGCTCGACCCCGACGCGACGGAGGCGGAACTGCTCACGTCGACGCTGTGGCTGACCTGGGGCACGTACGCCGACGACTACTTCCCGGCCCGCTTCGGCGCGGTCGGCGACGTCGTCGGCGCGAAGCTCATGGTCGATCGACTGCTGCGTCAGATGCCCGTGGACGGCACGCCCGCCCCGCCCGCGACGCCGGCGATCGAGCGCGGCCTGGCCGACGTATGGGAGCGCACCACCAAGGAGTTCGACGAGACACAGCGCCGCGCGCTGCGCGACGCCAACAAGGTCATGCTCGAGTCGTGGGTCTGGGAGGTCGCGAACCTCGCGCAGCAGCGCGTGCCGGACCCGGTCGACTACATCGAGATGCGGCGCGCCACGTTCGGGTCCGACCTGACGACGAGTCTGTGCCGGCTCGGCCACCCGGGCATTCCGGAGGCGGTGTTCCGCAGCGGGCCCATGCGGTCCTTGGAGAACGCCGCGGCGGACTACGGGTGCCTGGTCAACGACCTGTTCTCGTACCAGAAGGAGGTGGAGTTCGAAGGCGAGATGCACAACGCGGTGCTGGTCGTCGAGCGGTTCTTCGGCTGCGACTACCCGACCGCGATGCGCGTCGTCGCCGACCTGATGAACTCGCGCATGAGCCAGTTCCGGCACGTCGCCGAGCACGAACTACCCATGCTGTGCGACGACTTGCAACTCGACGCGGGCACCCGCAAGCAAGTGGAGGCGTACACGCACGAGCTGGAGGACTGGATGGCCGGCCTCCTCCACTGGCACCGCGCGGCCGCCCGCTACTCCGAGGACGACCTGCGCCGGAACTTCGGTGCGGCTCCGGGCCGCCCGCCGCGGGGCGCGACCTCGGTGCCGTCCCCCTCGGTGATCGCCGGGCCTCCCGCCCGGTTGGGCACCTCCGCGATGAATGTGGGGGCGCTTATGGGGCAGTGACGGGGCGGCGGCCGTCGGGGAAGTACGCCAGGCCGCCCGGGGAGTCGCTGGGGGTGGTGCGGAACGGAGTGGGGAAGCTCCGACCGCACCGCCCCTCCGGCATCACCCCTTCAACGCCGCGCGCAGCGCGTCGCCCTCCGTCTCCAGGTGCCGCAGGAACTCGCGGACCGCCGGGGTCGCGGGCCGGTCGGCGAGCAGCGTCGTGCCGACGGTCCTGCGCACCGACTCCAGCGCGACCGGCAGGGCCGCGAGCCGGTCGTCGCCGGTGACGACCAGTTCGGGCAGGGCGGCGATCATGTCGGTCGCCGTCAGCAGTGCGCGCACCGTCAGGATCGACGTGCACTCCACCCGGTCCGTCGGCAGCGGCAGGCCGTGCCGGTCGAAGACGCCCTCCAACTCACCGCGCAGCGTGGTCTGTTCAAGCGGCAGGATCCACGGGTGGGCGAGCGTGTCGGCGAGTGCCAGTTCGCCGCGGGCGGCGTGCAGCGGGTGCTCGCGGCGGGCCATCAGCCGGATCGGCTCGTGGTACAGCGTGTGCTGCCGTACCCGCCCCGGCTCCGGCGGCGGGCTGAGGCGCCCCACGACCAGGTCCACCTCGCCCGCCAGCAGCTGCTGGTAGAGGACGTCGTACGTGGCCTCCCGCACCACCACGGTGACCTGCGGCCGCTCCCGCTTGAGCGCCGCGACCGCGCGCGGCAGCAGGACGCTGGTGCCGGCCAGGAGCGTGCCGACCGTGACCGTGCCGGTCTGGCCTTCGCGCAGCCCCGCGAGGTGCTCGCCGGCGCGGCGGACCTCGGCGAGGATCAGCCGCGCGTGGTCGACCAAGGCCGTGCCGTACACCGTCGCCGTCATGCCGCGCGGGCCGCGCTCGAACAGCCGCGCGCCGACCAGCTCCTCCAGCTCGCGCAGGCTGCGGGTCGCGGCGGGCTGGGTCAGGTGCAGGGCCTCGGCGGCGCGCACGACGCTGCCGTGGTCCGCGATCGCGGTGGCCAGCGTGAGGTGCCGGAACTTGAGGCGGCCGTCCAGCAGGTCGAGCGAGGTCATGTCGGCCACGTTATACCGATGTGGATATACGAGCCAGCAGAATCAGCATTGGTTCGGCATGGCTCGGCGGCTCCATGATGCGTGCTGTAAGCAATCGCGCCACGGTTCCGGCCCCCAGCGGTTCGGCCCGGATCCGCCTGTTCCGAGGGAGAGCGTTCCCGTGCCCCTGCCGCCGCCCCGCACCGCGCCGCAGCCGACCCGATGGGAGCACTACGTCGGCGGCCGGTTCGACGCCACGAGCGAAGGCGACCCGTTCGAGCTCGTCGACCCGGTCACCGGGCGCGCGTTCGGCCGCGTCCCCCAGGCCGGCGCGGCCACCGTGGACCGTGCGGTGTCCGCCGCGCGTGCCGCGCTGACCGGGCCCTGGGGCGCGATGGACACCGCCGAGCGGTGCCGCGTCCTGCGCCGGGTCGCGGACGGCATCGAGGCGCGCTTCGAGGAGTTCGCCGCCGCCGAGATCGCCGACACCGGCAAGCCGTACGCGCTCGCCTCCACCGTCGACATCCCGCGCGGCATCGCCAACTTCCGCAGCTACGCCGACCTCGCCCTCGGCCGCGCCGAGGAGGCGTACCGCACCACCACCCCCGACGGCCTCGGCGCGCTGAACTACACCGTGCGCCGCCCGCTCGGGGTCGTCGCGGTCGTGTCCCCCTGGAACCTGCCGCTGCTGCTCCTGACGTGGAAGGTCGCCCCGGCGCTCGCGGCCGGCAACACCGTCGTCGCCAAACCGTCCGAGCTGACGCCGTCGACGGCCACCCTGCTCGCCGAGGTGATGGACGAAGCGGGCGTGCCCGCAGGCGTGTTCAACCTCGTGCACGGCCTCGGTACGGGCAGCGCGGGCGAGTTCCTCACCGCGCACGAGGGCGTCGACGCGATCGCCTTCACCGGCGAGACGCGCACCGGCACCGCGATCATGCGCGCCGCCGCCCGCAACCTCACCCCGGTCTCCTTCGAACTCGGCGGCAAGAACGCCGGGTTGGTCTTCGCCGACGCCGACCTGGACAAGGCCGTCGAGGGCACCGTCGCGTCCGCCTTCACCAACGGCGGCCAGGTGTGCCTGTGCACCGAGCGGGTGTACGTGCAGCGCGAGATCTTCGACGAGTTCGCCGCCGCGCTGGCGGCCCGCGCCGCGGACCTGGTGCTCGGCCGGCCGTACGACGACGCGACCCGGCTCGGGCCGCTGGTCTCCGCCGAGCACCGCGCCAAGGTGCTCGGCTACTACGGGCGGGCCGCCGCCGACGGCGCGGTCCTCGCGGGCGGCGGCGTACCGGAGTTCGGCGACGACCGGGACGGCGGGTTCTACGTCGAGCCGACCGTGCTGGCCGGCCTGCCGGAGTCCCACCCGGTGGTCCGCGAGGAGATCTTCGGACCGGTCTGCCACCTCGCGCCGTTCGACACCGAGGACGAGGCGGTCCGGCTGGCCAACGACAGCCCGTACGGCCTCGCCGCGACCGTCTGGACCTCCGACGTCTCCCGCGCCCACCGTGTCGCGCCGCGCCTGGAGGTCGGCATCGCCTGGGTCAACTGCTGGAACCTGCGCGACCTGCGCACCCCTTTCGGCGGCGTCAAGTCCTCCGGAATCGGCCGCGAAGGCGGCGTCCACTCCCTCGAGTTCTTCTCCGAACCGACGAATGTGTGTGTGAAGTTGTGACCGACGAACGCGCGAAAGCGCTGAAGGAAGCCGCCGATCAGCTGGACTGGGCGCGGCGGAACGGGACGCCGTGTCCGCCGGTGCGGGACGTGCTGCCGCGCGGGGACGTGGCCGCGGCGTACCAGGTGCAGCAGCTCCAGACCGAACGACGGATGACCGCGGGGCACCGGGTCGTCGGCCGCAAGATCGGGCTGACGTCGGCCGCCGTGCAGGCCCAGCTCGGCGTGGACAGCCCCGACTTCGGGGTGCTGTTCGACGACATGGCGGTGCCGGACGGCGCGGAGATCCCGGTCGGAGCGGTGCTCCAGCCGCGGGCCGAGGCGGAGGTCGCGCTGGTCCTCGAGCACGACCTGGCGCACGAGCGGCACACGGTCGCGGACGTGATCCGCGCGGTCGCGTTCGTGCTGCCCGCGATCGAGGTGGTCGGCAGCCGGATCCGCGACTGGGACATCACCATCGTCGACACCGTCGCCGACAACGCCTCGTCGGGCCTGTACGTGCTCGGCGGCCGCCCGACCCTGCTGCGGGACATCGACCTGCGCGAGGCCGGGATGGTCATGGAACGCCGCGGCGAACAGGTCTCGGTCGGCGCGGGGGCGGCATGCCTGGGGCATCCGCTCAACGCCGCGCTCTGGCTGGCCGACGCACTCGTCAAGCTCGGGGATCCGCTCCGGGCCGGGGACACGGTACTGACCGGAGCCCTGGGCCCGATGGTCGCGGCCGCACCGGGCGATGTCATGGAGGCGCGGATCCAGGGGCTCGGCAGCGTCCGTGCCGCGTTCGCGAAGAACGGAGCCAACGAATGACCGGACGTGTGGACGGCTGGTCGGCGGCCCTCGACGACGCCGCGACCGGGCGCAAGCCGCTCTCCGGGCCGACCGAGCTCGCGGACGTGTCGCTGGCCGACGCCTACGCGGTGCAGCGCGCGCTCGTGCGCCGCAGGCTCGACCGCGGCGACCGGATCGCCGGGTTCAAGCTCGGCTTCACCTCGGTCGCCAAGATGCGGCAGATGGGCGTGCACGACCTGATCAGCGGCTGGCTCACCGAGGGCATGCGGGTCGCGGACGGCGGCACGGTCGACGTCGGCGCGCTGCTGCACCCGCGGATCGAGCCCGAGGTCGCGTTCCTGCTCGACAAACCGCTGGGCGCGGGAGCGGATAACACCGAACCGCTCGCCGCCGTCGCCGCGGTCGCGCCCGCGCTCGAGATCATCGACTCGCGGTATACAGGCTTCTCGTTCACGCTTCCCGAGGTCGTCGCGGACAACGCGTCCTCCGCCGGCTTCGCGGTGGGCGCCTGGCAACCGGTCCGCGACGTCGACAACCTCGGCGTCCTGCTGGAGGTCGACGGCCGGCTCGCGCAGGCCGGCTCGACCGCCGCGATCCTCGGGCACCCGGTGCGGTCGCTCACCGCCGCGGCCCGGCTCGCGGCGGCGGCCGGGACGACCCTGCAGCCCGGATGGGTCGTGCTCGCCGGTGCCGCGACCGCCGCCGTGCCGCTGTCCCCCGGCGCGCACGTGCGGGCCACGGTCACCGGCCTCGGCGCCGTCGAGGTCACCGCGTCCGTGCCGCGGGAGGCGTCGTGACCGACGCGCTCGTCGTGCCCGGCATGGCCGTGCCCCGCGGCCGCTTCCCGCACTTCCGCCGCGCGGGCGACCTGGTCTTCGTCTCCGGCACCAGCTCGCGCCGCCCCGACGGCACGTTCGCCGGCGCCTCCGCGGACCCGATGGGCGTCACCGACCTCGACATCCGCGCCCAGACCCGCGCGGTGATCGAGAACATCGGCGCCGTCCTCGCCGCCGCGGGCGGGTCGCTCACCGACCTCGTCAACGTCACGACGTACCTGGTCAGCATGAACGACTTCGGCGGCTACAACGAGGTCTACGCCGAGTTCTTCGACGAGACCGGCCCGGCCCGCACGACCGTGGCCGTGCACCAGCTCCCCCATCCGCACCTCTTGATCGAGATCAGCGCGACCGCGTACCTTCCGGAAATTCCGGGCGGATCACCCCGTTCGATCTCCGCACCGGCCCGCTGACCGATCGTCACCAGACACCGAGAGACACCGAGGAGCGCCCATGTCCGGCGCAAGGCCGCGCGCCCCGTTCAACCTCAACGCCTGGATCGACGCGAACCGGCACCTGCTCAAGCCCCCGGTCGGCAACGTGCAGGTGTGGCAGGACGCCGATCTCATGGTGACCCTGGTCGGCGGCCCCAACCGGCGCACCGACTTCCACGACGACCCGATCGAGGAGTTCTTCTACCAGCTGCGCGGCGACATGGTGCTGCGCGTGCACGAGGAGGACGGCGAGCCGCCGCGCGACATCCCCATCCGCGAGGGCGACGTGTTCCTCGCCCCGGCCCACCTGCGGCACTCGCCGCAGCGCCCGGAGCCGGGCAGCATCGGCCTGGTCGTCGAGTTCGCCCGTCCGGAGGGCGTGCGCGACGCGTTCGAGTGGTACTGCACGGCGTGCCACCGGCTGGTGCACCGCAGCGAGGTGCAGCTCCAGTCGATCGTCGACGACCTGCCGCCGCTCTTCGCCGCCTTCTACGGCGACGACGCCGCGCGCACCTGCCCGCACTGCGGCGCCCTGCACCCGGGCCGCGACTGGCCCGAGGAGCTGCGGCCGCAGACCGCCCGGACCGCCGCGGAAGCCGGCGGGCCCGGAACACCCGACGACCCCACGAACCGTCAGGAAGCCCCCGCACCATGACCGTCATCGACGTGCACGCGCACGTCTTCCCCCGGATCTCCCGCGCCGACGCGCGCGTGCTGCGCGACCAGGACGGCCCGTGGCTGCGCGACCACGGCGACGGCACCGGCATGATGATGGCCGGCGACACCGAGTACCGCCCGGTCACGCAGGCCCTGTGGGACCCCGCCGTCCGCGTCGCGGAGATGGACGCCGTGGGCGTCGACGTCCAGGTGGTGTCCAGCACCCCGCTGATGTTCGGGTACGACGCCGACGTGGCGCGCGCCGCCGAGTGGTGCGACCTCGTCAACCAGCGGATGCTCGAGCACTGCGCCGCCGCCCCCGACCGCCTCGTGCCGCTGTGCCAGGTGCCGCTGCAGGACACCGAGGCCGCCTGCGAGGCGGTCAGCAAGGCGGTGCGCGCCGGGCACAAGGGCGTCCACCTCGGCAACCACGTCGGCCCGCGCGACCTGGACCACGGCGCGGTCGTGGAGTTCCTGGCGCATTGCGCGCACGAGGGCGCCGCGGTGCTGGTCCACCCGTGGGACATGGCCGCCGACAGCCGCACCGACCAGTACATGCTGGCGTGGCTGGTCGGGATGACCGCCGAGACCCACCTGTCGATCCTGCGGCTGGCGTTGTCCGGCGCGTTCGAACGGCTGCCGCGCGACCTGAAGCTGGTGTTCGCGCACGGCGGCGGCGCGTTCCCGTACCTGCTGGGCCGCGCCGACAACGCGTGGCACCGGCGGGACATCGTGCGCAAGGACAGCGCGCTGCCGCCGTCCGGCTACCTGGACCGGTTCCACGTCGACTCGGCGGTGTTCGACGAGCGTTCGCTGCGGCTGCTCGTCGAGGTGATGGGCGCCGACCGGGTGCTGCTCGGCACCGACTACCCGTTCCCGCTCGGCGAGGCGGAGCCGGGCGCGCTGATCCGGTCCAGCGCGCTGTCCGCGACCGACCAGGCCCTGCTGCTCGGCGCCAACGCCGTACGGCTGTTCGGCCTCGAACACCTGGCCGGCACCCGCACGCTCCCCTCGGAGGTCTCCCGATGACCCGTACCAAGGTCGCGATCATCGGCTCGGGCAACATCGGCACCGACCTGATGATCAAGGTGATCCGCGGCGCGGAACACCTCGAGATGGCCGCGATGATCGGCATCGACCCGGACTCGGACGGCCTCGCCCGAGCCCGCCGCCTCAAGGTCGCCACCAGCGCCGACGGCGTCGAAGGCCTCGTGAAGCTCGACGAGTTCGCCGACATCGGCATCGTCTTCGACGCCACCTCCGCGAAGGCCCACCGGCACCACCACGACACGCTCACCGCGCACGGCAAGCGGCTCGTCGACCTGACGCCCGCCGCGATCGGCCCGTACGTCGTGCCGCCGGTCAACCTCGGCGCGCACCTGGACGCGGCCAACGTCAACATGGTCACCTGCGGCGGCCAGGCCACCGTGCCGGTCGTCGCCGCGGTGAGCGCGGTCGCGCCGGTCGCGTACGCGGAGATCGTCGCGTCCATCTCGTCGAGGTCCGCGGGCCCCGGCACACGCGCCAACATCGACGAGTTCACCGAGACCACCGCGCGCGCCCTGGAGGAACTGGGCGGCGCGCGCCGCGGCAAGGCGATCATCGTCCTCAACCCGGCCGAACCGCCGCTGATCATGCGCGACACCGTGCACTGCCTGGTGCCCGAGGCCGACGCGGACGCGGTCCGGGAGTCCGTGCACGGGATGGTCGAGCGGGTCCGGGCGTACGTGCCGGGCTACCGGCTCAAACAGGAGGTCCAGTTCCTGCCGGTCGCCGCGTCCGACCGTGCCGCGCGCATGGCCGGGCTGGCCGAAGGCGGCTGGCAGGTCAGCGTGTTCCTGGAGGTGGAGGGCGCCGCGCACTACCTGCCTGCGTACGCCGGGAACCTCGACATCATGACGGCGGCGGCGCTGCGCACCGCCGAGCACCTGGCCGCCGGGAGGGCCGCCGCATGACCACCGACTCCACAGGCATATCCCCGACTCCGCACGTCTACGTGCAGGACGTGACACTGCGGGACGGCATGCACGCCATCCGGCACAGCTACACCCTCGACCAGGTCCGTGCGATCGCCGCCGCACTCGACGCGGCCGGCGTGGACGCCGTCGAGGTCGCGCACGGCGACGGCCTGTCCGGCGGCTCCCTCACCTACGGGCCGGGCGAACACACCGACTGGGAGTGGCTCGAGGCCGCCGCGTCCGTGCTCACCCGCGCGAAGCTGACGTCGCTGCTGCTGCCCGGAATCGGCACCGCCGACGACCTGCGTCGCGCCCGCGACCTGGGCGTCGCGTCGATCCGCATCGCGACGCACTGCACCGAGGCCGACATCTCCGCCCAGCACATCGGCCTGGCCCGCGAGCTCGGCATGGACGTGTCCGGCTTCCTGATGATGTCGCACATGGCCGAGCCGAAGCTCCTCGCGGCGCAGGCCAGGCTCATGGAGTCGTACGGCGCGCACTGCGTCTACGTCGTCGACTCCGGCGGCCGCCTGACCATGGACGGCGTACGCGACCGCGTGCGCGCGTACCGCGACGTGCTCGACCCGGCGACCGAGATCGGCATCCACGCGCACCACAACCTCGCGCTCGGCGTCGCGAACAGCGTCGTCGCGGTGGAGAACGGCGTGCGGCGCGTGGACGCGTCGCTCGCCGGGCAGGGCGCCGGCGCCGGCAACGCGCCGCTCGAGCCGTTCGTCGCCGTCATGGACCTGCTCGGCTGGGAGCACGGCTGCTCGCTGTTCCCGCTGATGGACGCCGCCGAGGACCTCGTGCGGCCGACCCAGGACCGCCCGGTGCGGGTCGACCGCGAGACCCTCACGCTCGGCTACGCGGGCGTGTACTCGAGCTTCCTGCGGCACGCCGAGGTCGCGTCGGCCCGCTACGGCGTCGACACGCGCGACATCCTCGTCGAGGTCGGCGCGCGCCGCATGGTCGGCGGCCAGGAGGACCTGCTGCCGGACGTCGCGCTCGACCTGGTCGCGCGCGCCGAGGCGGCCCGGAAGGAGCAGCCGTGACCGACCCCGACACGCGTGTCGCCGGCGCGCTGAAGCGCCTGGCCGACCGGGCTGCGCTGCTCGACGCCGCGGACGAACTGGCCCACCTGCGCGACCGCTTCCTGCTCCCCGACGGCGTCGTCTACCTGGACGGCAACTCGCTCGGCGCGTTGCCCGCCGCCGTGCCGCCCGCCGTCGAGGACGCCGTGCGCCGCCAGTGGGGCACCGACCTGATCCGCTCGTGGAACGACAACGCGTGGTGGGACGCCCCGACCCGGATCGGCGACGCGATCGGCCGGCTCGTCGGCGCCGCGCCCGGCCAGGTCGTGTGCGGCGATTCCACCAGCGTGCAGCTCTACAACGCGCTGACCGCCGCCGCCCGGCTGCGCCCCGACCGCACGCTGCTGCTGACCGACCCGGACCACTTCCCCACCGACCAGTACATCGCCGACGCCGTCGCGCGCGTCCTCGGGCTGACCGTGCGCCGCGTACCGGTCGCCGAGCTCCCGGACGTGCTGGCGGCCGAGGGCCACCGGGTCGCGGTCGCGGCGTACGGCCCGGTCGACTACCGCACCGGCGAGCTGTACGACACCGCCGCCCTCACCGCCGCCGTCCACGGCGCGGGCGCGGTCGTGCTGTGGGACCTGTGCCACGCCGCGGGCGCACTTCCCGTCGAACTCGACGCGATAGAAGCGGACTTCGCGGTCGGCTGCGGCTACAAGTACCTGTCCGGCGGCCCCGGCGCGCCCGCGTTCGTCTACGTCGCCGCCCGCCACCAGGACGCGTTCGACCACGCGATCACCGGATGGCACGGCCACGCCGCGCCGTTCGCGATGGAGGGCACCTACACCCCGGCGTCCGGCATCACCCGGGCCCGGATCGGCACGCCGCCGCTGCTGTCGATGCTCGCCCTGGAGGCGGCGTTGACCGCGTTCGACGGCGTCGAACTGCCGGAGCTGCGCGCCAAGTCGCTGTCCCTGACCGGGTTCTTCCTGGACTGCGCCGACATCCTCCTGGACGGCCTGGGCTTCACCGTGGCGACCCCACGCGAGCCCGAACGCCGGGGCAGCCAGGTCTCGTTGCGGCACGAGCACGCCTACCCGATGGTGCAGGCGCTGACCGCGCACGGCTTCATCGGCGACATGCGGGCGCCGGACATCCTCCGGTTCGGCTTCAACGCGCTGTACGTCACGCACCGCGACGTGTACGGCGTCGTCGCCGAGCTGCTGCGCGTCACAGCCGGCGGCGAGTACGCCGACGACAGGTACGCGGCCCGCGCGACCGTGACCTGAGCAACCCCCATCCCCTGCACCGGCCCTCCGCACATCCCCCGAGGAAGGACCGTTATATGCGCACGCCCAGATCCCTCCCCCGTCCACCGCTCGGCCGCAGATCCGGGGCGTTCGTCGCCGCCGCCGTGGCGACCGCGACGACCGCCGCCCTGCTCGCGCCGTCCGGCGGCGGCACCCCGCGCACGGCGCCCGTCGCCGCCGCGCCCGACGGCACCGACCCGAACATCCCGTTCGTCTGCGAGAACCGCCGCCCTGAGCCGGTCGACCCCGGCAGCTACGGCATGCAGCTCGACGGCAGCTTCCTCAGCCCGGCCGCGACCCCGGTCGACGAGGAGAACCCGCACGCGTTCCCGGGCCGCATGGACGACTACGACGGCCGGTCCTACAGCAAGAACGTCAAGGTGGAGGCGTCCTACGAGGGCGAGGCCTTCACCCCGGACTTCTTCCACACGTGGCAGAACATCGTCGACTTCAACGGCCGCCGGTACATGTTCCAGTACGACCGCTCCGAAGGGCGCGTCTACGACATCACCGACGTCAAGCACGTCACCGTCGTCGAGCGGATGAGCCGCAACGACGTCGACGGCGACGAGTCGAAGGCCAACGGCTCGTGGAACGCCTACGACTACTGGGGCGGCACCACGATCCAGTGGAACGCCGCGCTCAACGCGTACGTGATGGTGATGTCGTTCGAGGACAAGCGGCAGATCCACGAGCTCGAACCCGAGCCCGGCAAGGACAAGTTCGACAACCAGGCGGGCGTCGCCGCGGTGCGCGCCAAACTCGGCCTGAAGGGCTTCAAGGTCTTCAAGCTCAACGGCCCCACCAAGAAGGACTGGCAGCTCCTCGCGACGGTCTCCACCGACTCGACGCAGCAGGACCCGCTGCACAGCGACCTCACCAAGCCGCAGCAGGGGTCCGGTTCACTCGACGTCCCGATGTGGGACGGCGGCAAGTACATGTTCATCGCCGTCGCCCCCAACGACACCTACTCCAACACCGAGTACCCGACCAACCTGCACTCGGCCGGCTACCAGTCGTGGGACATGTCCGACCCGGCGCACCCCAAGCTGCTCGACACCTGGCACCTCCCCGGCCAGGTCAAGGGCGAGGACGCCGCGTACGCGAAGAACCCGCGCTGCGGCAACCGCACGAGCTGGATGGGCGCGCGCATGCCGCTGTTCGTCCCCAAGCCCGTCGAGCAGGGCGGACGGTACGCGTTCGCCGTGCAGGGCGGCTTCGGCATGACCGTCCTCGACATCTCCGACCCCGCGCACATGAAGCAGGTCTCGCACCTCGACCTGCCGCCGTCGGTCGCGGGCACCGAGGGCGACAACATCGACGTGTCGCAGTACGAGAAGACCGGCATGGTCTACGTGTCCGGCTACCCGCTGACCGAGGACTGCTACGAGCCCTACAAGCCGGTCTTCCAGGTCGACGTGCGCGACCCGGCGGCGCCGCGCATCGTCGGGCAGCTGCCCAGGCCGACGCCGCCGAAGTCGTCCGGCATGACGGACTACTGCCAGCGGCGCGGCAGCTTCGGCCCCAAGCGCACCGGCTACTACACCAACCCGGGCAAGCACGACAACGGGACGCTGGTGTACGGCTTCTACAACGCCGGCGCGCAGATCTTCGACGTCAAGAACCCCGCGAAGCCGGAGATCGAGGCGTACTTCGTGCCCAAGGCGTACGGCACGACGACGAAGGACTGGCCGACCGAGGACGGCACGTTCCCCGACTGGGCCAAGGGCAACCAGACGCACGGCGTGTACGTGGAGTGGGACCGCAACATCGTGTGGGTCCTGACCAACCACGGCATCTACGCGCTGTCGTCGCGCGACGTGCTCGGCAAGCCGAACCTCGGCGCACCCGAACAGCCGTTCCGCAACAGCCAGTTCTGACTCGTTCCGGCTTGTCACGCGTCACAACCCGCGGTGCGGATTTCTGCCGTACCGGCCAGTTAACCGGGACATTCCCAGCCTGCATGATGTGCGGCAGCGCATTCCGCTCTCCGCCATCAGTAGGGGGAAACATGAAGTCCTCGTACCGGCAAGGGTTCTGGCGCACGGTGATCAGTCGGCGGCTCGGGGTCGGCCGGGGCGTGCTCGCAGCCGTGGCGCTCGCGGGGTTGGCCGTGGGGGCGGGGGCCGGACAGGCCTCCGCCGCCGTGGAACGCGAGGTGTACGTCGCGCTCGGGGACTCGATGGCGTCGGGGCCGCTGATCCCCGACGTCACCGGGCCGCTGGCGTGCGCACGGTCCACGCACAACTACGCGCACGAACTGGCCGCCTCGCTCGGCGTCGACGAACTGCGCGACGTCACGTGCAGCGGCGCCGACACCGGCGACATGACGTCGCCGCAGCACCTGTCGCTGCTCGGCGTCGACATGGGGTACGCGGCGCCGCAGTTCGACGCGTTGTCCGCCGACACGACGCTGGTGACCCTCACCATCGGCGGCAACGACGCGGGCCTGGTCGGGGTCGCCCAGGACTGCGTCAACCTCAACCCGTTCGCGGCCACCTGCAAGAGCCGCTACACCGCGGGCGGCGTCGACCAGGTCGCGCAGCGCGTCGACGCGGTCGGGCCCCGGCTCGCGACGGTGCTCGACACGATCCACGCCAAGGCCCCCGCGGCGCGGGTCGTCGTCACCGGGTACGGCCTGTACGTCAAGCCCGGCGGCTGCTGGCCGGTCCAGCCCGTGCTGCCGACCGACGCCGACTACCTGCAGGCCAACGTCGACCGGCTGAACACCGTCATCGCCACGCAGGCCGCCGCGCACGGCGCGCAGTACGTCGACGTGCGCGGCCCGAGCGCCGGGCACGACATCTGCCGGTCCTCGTCGGCCCGCTGGATCGAGGGCTTCGTACCGACCAACCTGGCCGCGCCGCTGCACCCGAACCAGCGCGGCGAGGCGAACTACGCGGCGGTCCTGCGGGCCGCCCTGTAGGGCGTCTTGAAACTCCGGGGACTGTCCAGACAACGCGGAAACCGGCGGTTTTCTCCGGGATGTCCGGCCCCTCCCCCGCCCCAGCGCCCCGCCGGTGACACAATCGGCGGTCTGAACGACCACCCACGAGGTCGACCGTAGGCGCGATGCGGGGAGGGGCCGGGCGTGCTCGAACGCCACGAGATCGAAGCGTTTCTGGCCGTCGCCGAAGAGCTGCACTTCGCGCGCGCGGCCGACCGGCTGCTGGTGTCCCGGGCCCGGGTCAGCCAGACCATCCAGAAGATCGAGCGCTACGTCGGCGCTCCGCTGTTCGAGCGGACCAGCCGCAAGGTGCTGCTCACTCCCCTCGGCGCGCGGTTGTACGAGGACCTGCGGCCGCTCTACGACGGCATCGGCGACGCGATCGAGCGGGCCCGGGCGACCGCGCGCGGTGTCGGCGGCGTGCTGCGCGTCGGCATCATGGGCGCCGTCGGGCACCTGCTGATCGACGTCCTCGACGGGTTCGCCAAGCGGCACCCCGACTGCGAGGTGCAGATCCGCGAGGTCCACTTCAGCGACCCGTTCGGCGGGCTGCGGTCGGGCGAGATCGACCTGTCGGTGCTGTGGATGCCGGTGCGCGAGCCCGACCTGACCGTCGGGCCGGTCGTCCACCGCGAGGGCAACGTGCTGTGCGTCTCCGCCCGGCACCGGTACGCCGGCCGCGAGTCGGTGTCGCTGGAGGACCTGGCGGACGAGCTGGTCGTCTCGGTGGACGCGAGCGCGCCGGTGCCCGCCTATTGGCAGCAGGGGCACGCTCCGGCGTTCACGAAGAGCGGCGCGCCCATCCGCCGCGGGCCGAGCGCCGCCACGTTCCAGGAACTGCTGACGATGGTCGCGACCGAGCAGTGCATATCGTTCGCGTCCGAGCACGTCGTCGAGTTCTACCGGCGCCCGAGCCTCGCCTACGTCCCGATCAGGGACGCCGACCCGATCCTGTGGGGCCTGGTCTGGCGCACGTCGGGCGAGCTGCACCGGGTGCGCGCGTTCGCCGAGGTCGCCGCGGAGATCGCCGTCGCGAAGGGAATCCCGCAGGTCACCGATCCGGCTGCCGGATGAACCGGCCCGGGCTGGTCCCGAGCACCCGGCGGAAGTGCCGGTTGAGGTGCGACTGGTCGTAGAAGCCGGCGGCCACCGCCGCCTCGGACGGGCGCTGCCCCGCAAGCAGGAGGCGGCGCGCGACGTCGACGCGGCGGCCGGTCAGGTACTGGTGCGGCGGCAGTCCGTACTCGCGGTGGAACGCGCGCACCAGGTACGCCGGGTTCGCGCCCAGCACGGCCGCGGCCTCGTCGAGCGTGACGCCGTCCGCGACGCGCGCGTCCAGCAGCTCGCGCAGCCGGCCGGCGAGCCGCCGGTCCCGCGGCGCCTCCGGCGGCCCGACCCGGTCGGTGAGGTGCTGGGTGAGCCGCTCGCGGATCAGCGTGAGGCGGCTCTGCGCCTCCAGTTCCTCATGGCGCTGCCCGAGCACGCCGTGCAGCTGGTGCAGCCGGCGGCGCAGCGCGGGATCCCGCACGCTCGGCCGATCCACGGCGGCGCCGATCAGCTCGGTGCCCAGCTGGTCCTCGTCCAGGTACAGCACGCGCTTGCGGAACCCGGTCTCGTGCACGGCCCGGCCGGTGTGCGGGACGTGCGGCGGCAGCAGCGCGACGGTGTCGGTCGGCGCGCCGTGCTCGCGCTGGTCGAGCCCGTAGCGGACCATGCCGTCGTCGACGAGCAGGACCGTCCAGGTGTCGTGCGTGTGCGCGGGGTAGGCGTGCTCGATGAACCGGGCGTACAGCACCTCGGCGACACCGGGCACTTCAGGGCGCCACGCCGCGACGGTCTCCTTCGCCGCCGCGTCGCCGGTAACGCCGCCTCGTGCCATGGACAAGAACGTACAAGACCGGCCCGGGAGGCGTCGGCGAGGCTTCCGGCATGAACTCCCTGACGACGCCCGACGCCCCGCCGACCGCCGCCCCGTCCGACGTGGTGTCCCCGGACCTCGCGCCGGTCCGGTTCGACACCAAGATCTCGGTGCTGCTGCGCGACGACCTGGCGGTATGGCAGCGCCTGAACGTGTGCTCGTTCCTGGTCAGCGGCGTCACCGCGGCCAATCCGGAGTTGATCGGCGAGCCTTACGCGGACGCCGACGGCACCGCGTACCTGGCGATGTTCCGGCAGCCGGTGCTGGTGTTCGAGGGCGCGGCGGAGACGCTGACCACCGCCCACCAGCGGGCGCTCGACCGGGGGCTGGCGGTCGCGGTGTTCACCGCGGACCTGTTCGCGACCGGCAACGACCGCGACAACCGCGCCGCCGTGCGGGCGGTGCGGCGCGACGCGCTCGACCTTGTCGGGATCGCGGTGCACGGCCCGCGCAACGCCGTCGACAAGGTCATGAAGGGCGCGCGGATGCATCCGTGAGCCGGCCCGACCGCCGCCGGGCGGTGATCGCGTCGGCCTCGGCAAGGATGTCCGCGACGGTCGCCGTGCCCGGCGGGCGGCCCTCCACGGCGTGCCGGACTGCGATGCGGTGCACCGCCTCGTTGACCGGGGTCGGCACGCCGTGCAGCCGACCGAGCCGCACGACCTCGCCGTTGATGTAGTCGGTCTCGATCGAGCCGGCACCGCGCAGCAGGCTCTGGAACGCCGAGCCGCCGGGGCGGGGCACGCCGCCGACCGGCAGGTCGACGACCCGTTCGCGGCGCGGCGGATCGGCCGGGTCGTCGAGCGGGACGATCCCGGCGGCCTCGTACACCGCGTGGCCCTCCGCGAGGGCGAGCCGCTGCACGGCGTTGCGGCGGCCTTCGGGACCGCACAGGGCCTCGACGGCGGTGGACAGGTTCAGCAGCAGCTTGGCGTACTTCCAGCGCATGATCTCGGGACGCACCTCGGCGCCGAACGTCGCGCCGCGCAGCGCCTCGGCGATCGCGTGGGCCGTGGGGTCGGCGGCGTCGGGGTCGTGCGGGTAGCGGCCGAGGTCGAGGGTTCCGGCGTACGGCGCGGAGTGCGCCTGGACGACGCCGGGTTCGACGTGCAGCGCGGGCAGCACGACGCGCATGCCGTAGACGTTCGCGAAGTGCCGCAGCGCGAGGTCCTCGTTGGCGACGCCGTTCTGGGCGCACACCAGCGGGGTGTCGGCGGACGCGGCGAGCGCGAGGTCGCGCAGCGCGGCCGGGGTGTCCTGGGTCTTGACCGCGAGCAGGACGACGTCGCCGTCCCGGAAGGCGAGTTCGCGCGGGTGGGCGACGACGGGCACGGGCAGGGTGTCGTCCCGGTCCGGCGCGACCACGCGCAGCCCGCGCTCGGCTATCGCGGCACCGTGCGCGCCCCTGGCTATGAGCACCACCTCGTGCCCGGCCTGGAACAACCGCCCGCCGACGACCCCGCCGACCGCGCCCGCCCCGTGTACGACGAACCGCATGGACACCCGCCTTCCCCGCCGGACCCGTGCGGGATCGCCGCGGGACCCGTCAACCACCTGGACGCCCCCGATCCTGTCGCCCACCGGGCGGTGGTGTCCATGCGGGTGCGAGTCATCGGCTGGGGACGAGCCGAGCGGTCAGCGGCCGGTCCACTCCGGGGGGCGCTTTTCCAAGAAGGCGGTCAGGCCTTCCGTCGCGTCGGCGGAGGCGACGACCGTGCGGAAGCCGTCCTCGGTGGCCTGCCAGCCGAGTTCGTCGTCGGCGCTGATGGCGCGTTCGACCGCCTGGAGCGTCTGGGACACGGCCGTCGGGGAGTTGCGGCAGATCGCCTCGGCCGTCGCGAGCGCGCCGGCGAGCGCCTCGCCCGGCTCGGTCAGGCGGTTGACGACGCCGAGCTGGTAAAGGCGTGCGGCGTCGGTGGGTTCGCCGGTCAGCAGCAGTTCGCGGGCGACGTTGACGGGGAGGGTTCGGGGCGCGCGGAAGATCGCGCCGCAGTTGGCGAGCAGGCCGCGGCGCACCTCGGGCAGGCCGAACGCGGCGGTGCGGGAGGCGACGACGAGGTCGCAGGCCAGGACGATCTCGAATCCCCCGCCCAACGCGAGGCCTTCGACGGCGGCGATCAGGGGCTTGGTGCGGGGGCGGCGGATGACGCCGTACTGGCCGCCGCGCTCGGTTTTCGGCGCGTAGCCGGCCGCGAGGTCGGTGCCGGCCGAGAAGACCGTCGTCGTGCCGGTGATGACGCCGGCCCACAGGTCGGGGTCGGACTCGAGGAGGTCGAGCCCGGCCTCGATGCCGTCGCTGATGTCCTGGTCGACGGCGTTGCGCTTGTGCTCGCGGCGCAGCGCGATCACCAGGACGCGCCCGTGCCGTTCGTGGACGACGGTTTCCGCCGCTTCCGCCATGCCTGCCTCCGCTGCACCCGGTTTTGCTTGACCAGGTCAACCTAGAGTCACGCGGCGGCGGACACCACCGCAGGCACCGCGGCCTTCGCGACCGCCTCGACCTGGGCCTCGCCCGCCTCCTCGCTCCGCTGGCCGTCCGAGAGCACCACGACCAGGAGTTCGTGGCCCTGGAAGGAGATCCGGCCGATGCTGTTGATCACCCAGAGGCCGGTCTCGTCGCGCGGCAGCCAGCCGTTCTTCAGCACGGTGTCCCCGCCGTCCGCGGCCGCCGAGACGCCCCACGCCTGGTCGGCGTCGACGGAGCCCATCAGGTCCTGGAGGTACGCGCGGGAGGAGGCGTTCAGCGGCGAGTCCTCCGCGATGACGTCGTGCAGCAGGGCGAGTTGGTCGCCGACCGTGGTCGAGGTCAGGCCCCACAGGCCGTCGGCGCCGGGGACGGTGGAGGTCAGGCCGAGGGCGGCGTTCGCGGTGGCGAGGGCGTGCGCGCCGCCGATCTCGTCCCAGAGCGTGTCGGCGGCGTCGTTGTCGCTCTCCTCGACCATGGCCTCGGCGGTCTGGCGCTCGGAAGCGCTCAGCGTGCGGCGGTCCTGCTGGGCCTGGAGGAGGAGGGTCGCGAGGATGTCGACCTTGACGATGCTGGCGGTCGCGTACGAGCGGTCGCCGCCGCTGGTCGCGGACACCCCGGTGGCGATGTCCAGCACGCCGACCGAGACATTGCCCGCGGTCTGCGGCAGCGCGGCGGCGAGACGCTCGTCGAGGGACGGAACGACACGGGACTGCACCGACGAGTCGCTGGTGACGGCTGCGGAGGGGGCGGTCTCCGCCGCGGGTGCGGTGCTGGTGTCGGCCGCGGGAGTGGTGGCGGTGTCGACCCCCGGAGTGGTGGCGGTGTCGGCCGGGGTCGGCGCCGCCGACGAGGCGGGCGCCGTGGGCACGGTGGCGCCGACCGGTGCGGCGCTGTCCTGAGCGGTGCCCGTGTCGGGGGTGGCGGTCGGATCCGCCTCCTCGGCGACCTGGCCGTACGGGCTGCGGATCAGCACCGCCAAAGCGGCGATGACGGCGAGCAGCGAGAACAGGATGACCGTCGAAGGGTGCGCCCGGCGCGGGGGAATCCGGCTCATGGACTCCACCGTGGCAAGCCCACCTGGTAGGGCTCTGAGGGCAACCTGAACGTTGCCTGAGAAGGTGGGGCCGCGGGGGCGGGCGAGGGCACCCGTCGCGGGCCCGGCTCGGGCCTGTCCAGGGGACGCCGTCGACCGGAACCCGCCCGTCGCGCCGGGCCCAGTCGGCCCTTCCGCGTGCCGTGCGTCGTCGGGTGCCGCGGACACGCTCCACGGCGCTGGGCGCTCGCCCGTCGCTAGGTGTGGTCGCCCGCGCGAGGCGGGTCATAGGCGGTTGTCGACCGGCTCCGGATCGCGGGCCGATCACCGGTCCAGCGACCGCCGTTCCGCTGATCCGCCGTTCCGCCGATCCGCTGATCCGCTGATCCGCTGTTCAGTGCGACCTGACGCCGTGGTCGTGTGCTCCGCCGCGCGGCAGCACCCTGGGCGTGGCCGGGCCGGGGAGCGGGGACGCCTGGGTCGCGGCGGCCGGCGCAGCCGGGCGCGGGGCCGTGCCGTAGCCCTCGATGACGGCGTGCCAGTTGGTCTCGGGCGTGGACGGCAGGTTCGAGCCGGCCGCCCATACCGTGACGCCGCCCGGCTGGGCGTCCGGCACGGCGGCGACCGCGAACAGTGACGCGCCGACGCCGCCCGGCTCGGGCGCGGCCGGGAGTTCCCGCCAGCCCGCCCCGTCCCAGCGCAGCGTCAGGGCCGGGGTCTCGCCGGTCGCGCGGCCGCCGACCGCCCAGACCGTGCCGGTGGCCGGGTCTGCGGAGACCGCGTGGAGTGCGGCGTCGATGGCCGGGGCCTGCACCTGCGTCCACGCCGCGCCGTCCCAGTGGTACACGAGCGGCCGCGACTCCCCCGACTCCGTGCTGACGCTGCCGACCGCCCACGCGTCGTCGGGGCCGAGCGCGGTGACTCCCTCCAGGCTGTACGCGTGCTGCGCGTCGAACGGCACCGTCACCAGGCGCCACGCGGTGCCGTCCCAGTGCTCGACCAGCGGCCGCCCGACGCCGTCCTTGTCGTACGCGACGCCGACCGCCCACACGCCGCCGGCCCGGTCCGCGGCGGCCGACAGGAGGATGGCGTCGCCGCCGGTGTCGGGCGTACGCGCCGAGCGCCAGCGGAGCCCGTCCCAGTGGTACGCGAGCGGCGCGGGCGCGACGAGCCGGTCGGTGGCGGTCGCGCCGACCGCCCACACGTCGTCGGACCCGAGCGCGGCGGCGGCGAACGGGTAGGCGGAGCGGTCCTCGGGCTCGTACGGCATCGGCGTCTCGCGCCACGTCCACCCGTCGAAGTGCACCGCGAGCGCACGGTCGTTGTGCGCGGCCATGTCGTTCCAGTGCCCGATCGCCCACACGTCGCGCGCGCCGAGCGGCAGCACGGTCTCGAAGTGGCCGCTGAGGCCGTGGCCCGGAACGTTGACGGCCTGCCAGGCGATGCCGTCGAAGTGCTGGACGAGGGGGCGTGCCGTGTCCAGCGAGCCCTGGTAGCCGACCGCCCACGCGTCGCGTGGCCCGAGTGCGGCCACCGCGCGTAACTCCTGCTGGTCGCGCGCGGAACCGAGCGGCCACACGTGCCACCCGGGCTCGTCCGTACGAGGGTCCGCCGCCCCGCCCGCCGCGGCCTGACCGGCAGGGCCGGTGAAGGCCAGGGTCATGACCGCCGTGGCGGCCGCCAAGGCCGCCCTTCCGCGCGTGCGCACAGCGCCGCTCCTCCCGTCGGATGTCGGAGCGGTTGACGCTACAAGATCATCACGGGTTGATAACGCCCACGGATGCCCAAGCGCCGGAGACCACCCGGAAGTCCACCCGTACGGCCCAACGTGGGGTTCGGGGACGTCTCGCCGACGCGTCGCGCCGTCGTCGCACGAGGCCGCCAGGCCGCGTTCTGCCTAGCGGGCCCGACACGGCACGGTGACGATTCGCGCACGAACCGGCCCACCGTCTGGTCGGTCTGCCCCCGAGACGACCAGCATCGGGGACGCACACGTTCCGAACGGGGGGCGGCGTCATGCCGAATTCGTCGACGTTCTCACCGGGATGGCCACACGAGCCCGATCCGGGGCAGCCGTCTGATCCCGCCGCACCCGGCCGCCTGCGCCGCTGGAGCCTCGCAGCCTCCGCCGGGCTGGCGGCCTTCGCGTTGGTCAACGTCATGGCCTGCGTCGTCTACCTCCGCTGGCGCACCGAACTCGCCTCGCGCGTCGACGATCCCGACGAGCGAGCGGCGCTGCATGCGACCCACAAGATCGTTCCGCACGGCAACGAGGCCACGACGACGATGGTCAAGGTGATCGCGCTGGTAGCGCTCGTGACGGTCGTCCTGCTCATCCGATGGGCCGTGCTGGCGCTCCGCAATCGCGATGCCCGTTACGGTCGGTCGCGCGGGTTCGCCGGCGCGTACAGCCCTGATCGGTGGACTCCCGGGGCGCGGCGTACAGCGATCGGACCGGCGTGGGTGCTGTGGCTCACCGCCCTGGTGTTCCTCTACACCTCGTTTCTGCGGGTGACCGGCCCGCTCGGCGAGTCGCCCGGGCTGCCGGGCGACGAGCAGGTGGACGTGGAAGTCGACTTCGTCCACCGCAGCATCGCCCTGGCCCTGGTCCAGGCCGCCTGTGCGTTGGCGGTCCTGTTCGTCGTCGTCCGGACGACGCGCCGGAACGAACGGGGCGTCGGGTCTCAGTCCGCGCTGTCACGGGGGATCTGACGCAATGCCCCGGATCGCCGGGATGGGCCTCGCCTGTTGCGGCGTGGACACCGCAGGCCATGTGCCGTCCCGGACCTGTCTGCCGGCGGCGGCCACCTCCCCCTCCCGATTGTGGATTGTCCGCGCGGCCGGTCGCCTGTCAAGGCGCGGTGGATCATGTACGGACCGGTGGCCTGTGCCGTGTTCGGGGAGGCGCCTTGACAGCCGCCCGGCCGCGCTAAAGACCTCGGCAACTATCGGGAGGGGGAGGCGGTGTGGAGGCGCATCGGGTGCTTTCGCGTTGCCGGGTTGCGGTCCCAGCGTGGTGGGCGCCGGGGCGGCCCGGGCTTTCCAAGATCATGAGAGGTTGGCGGGGATATGTTTGCGCGCCCCGCTCAGGTAAATGGTGTGGGGGGGCCCGGCCTTACAACGTTCAGGCCCGGGCGCCGCAACTCGGTGGCCCCCCACCTCTCATGATCATGATGTGGGAGGGCGGCGGGCACCGATTCCGCACTCCCAGCGAGCATAAAGGCCCTGAATCCGGCATATTGGCTGGGCTGTTCATGATCGTGGGAACGGAATGGACGCTCAGCGTCCATTGGGTTCCCAGGGTCGTGGAGCGGGTGGCGAGGGAGCGGGGTGCGGGCCTTTCCGGCGACGGAGTCGGCGGCGACCACGCTGGGACCGCAGCCCGGCACGACCAACGCGACCAAAGCGCCTTCACACCCCGCGCCCCTCCCGATAGCTGCCGGGTTTTCTGCGCGGACGGGCGGCTGTCAAGCCGCCCCCAACAGCACGCGACAGGCCACCTGTTCGTCGAAGATCCATCGCGGCTTGACAGCCGTTCGGCCGCGCGGACCATCAAAAGTCGGGAGGGGCGCCAGGACACCGCCGGCAGACGGGCCCGGGACGGTGCAGGTCTTCGACGTCCACGCCGGAACAGCCGAGGCCTACACCGTCATTCGGTGCTCTCCTCGGGGCCGCCGCCGGACGACGGCGGTGGCCCCGAGGCCGGGTGACCGGTCAGCCGGCCTTACACGGCGCGCCGGCGCAGACGTCGACGACCGTTCCCGTGGTCAGGAACACGGCCTTCTGCTCGCGGGCGAGGGCGCTGTTGCGCGGATCCGAGTGCGGGTCGCGGCCGTACTGCGGTCCGACCGGAGGCAGGTTGGTGGTCGGCGGGGCCGGGCTGCCGCTGTCCCAGACGACGAAGGCCGAACCCCGGTAGGGGTAGTCGCCGATCGGCGTGATGCCCCAGTACGGGGTCACGTCGGGGTTGCGGCCGTCAGTGATCGCCGGGGTGTGGACGCGGGCCCCGATGGTGCGGGCCTCGACCTCGGCGGCGACGTTGGTGACCTGGTGGTCGCCGAAGGCGATGTGCATGAGCACCTGGTGGCGCGGGGTCTCCGGCAGCGGATGGTCCGTCATGTTCGCGGCGTAGCCGTCGGGTTCGGCGCGGTCCCAGAGCATCTGCAGGAGGGAGAAAACCGTTTCCTGGTCGAGCTTGTCGGGGTAGCTCTGGTTCATCAGCTGCCCGAACGGCACGAAGTCCGTGCTGCGGCTCAGTAGCAGGCTGTAGTTCATGCCGGGCACGCCGAGCACCGCGCGGCGCACGTCCTGCGAGACGGCCACGACCGTGCCGCCCATGATGCCGCCCTGGCTGTTGCCGTCGTACACGACGCCCTTGCGCTGGTCGACGAGCGGCCGACCGTCGGGGGTGCGGAACGCCGGGTCGGCGGACAGCCCCTTCGGGTGGGCGAGCAGCCGGCCGAGGAACAGCGTGTCGAGGACGCCCTGTTGGAGCCGGTCCGCGACGGCCGGGAAGTTCGCGATGTTCGTCAGGCTGCCGGCGACGACCTGGATGTCGTCCTCGCTCATGCCGATCCACTTCGCCGCGCAGAACGTGAAGTCGTGTTCCTGCGCCATCGCCTTGACGTTGCCCGCGGCAACCTCGCGTTCGCTGCCGAGCAGGCCGTGCCCGTACAGCGAGGCCTGCGACGGCGCGTCGAAGGCCGAGCGCGGGATCTCGCACTGGAACGCCGCCTGCTGGGTGTTGCCCGGCAGCTGCCGCGGCAGCCCGTCGCGCCCGTAGTTGAACGACGAACCCGGCGGCCCGTCGGGCTGGTTGAGGTAGCTCGGGACGGTGACGACGCCCCTGACCTCCCGCGCGATCCGCGGGTCCTGGTCGGGCGTGCGGTCGGTGACCGAGGTGATCGTGTATGAGGGCGCCTTACCCCGCAGGTCCCGGAACGCGTCGTCGCGCATGTGCAGCAGCGCCCCGGTCAGGTTCTCGGTGCTCGCCACAGTGAAGTCCCAGGCGAGGTACAGCCCGCGCACATCCACGTGTGCGTGGTCGGCGAGTTCGCGCAGCGCGGGCCGCAGCCGCTTCTGCCGGGCCCACAGCGGGTCGGTGCGCGGCAGGTTGCCGCCGACGAGCCGGCTGAAGACCGGCCCGGCGGCGATGGGCGCGCCTGCCGTGTCGCGCAGCCCGCGCAGGCCGACGGCGTACGTGTGCCCCGGCGTGAAGGAGCGGGCCGGGTGGACGAGCAGCGCCTGGCGCGCCGGGTCGGTGGCCGTGGCGTCGAGTTCGGCCCAGTACGGCCAGCGGCGTCCCGTCTCGGTGTCGACGATGACGATCGGCGCGTCTGGCGCGAGCGAGCGGGCGACGTCGGTGACGGGCGCCGCGCCGCTGCGGGCGAGGTCCAGCCCCGGCACGTGGACGACGAGCATCGAGCCTGGCGAGAACCCGTCGGAGCGGTTCCACGCGGCCGGATCGACGGACGCGCCAAGGGCGTTGGTGGGCAGCATCGCCGAGGTGAACGCGACCCGACGCCCGGTCTCGGTCGACCGGTCGCGCACGGTGTACCAGTCGTTGGGGAACGGCAGCAGGCACGCAGTCGGGTCGATCGGGTCGCAGCTGGGCGTGGACGCGGCCTCGGCGGCGGCGAGTTCGCCGCCGTCACCGGGGTCGCTTCCCGCCCCCGTGTCTGCGGACGCGGTCGCCGCGGGCCCGGTGAGGACGAGCGCGCAGGCCGCGACCGCGGCGAACGCACGACTCCGCCGGGCGGATCGGGCAGCGGGGCGGATGCTGTCGGACAGGGGTCTGGAACGCAACGGGCCACCTCCGGGGAACGACGCGGACGAGCCTGGGACGAGCCTGGGACGGACCTGCGAGGCCTGCGACGGACGTGGTTCACTGACATCCTGCTGGTCGAACAACGCAATGCCACCTGGGAAGTTACGCAGACTTAACGGGGGTGCGTGGTGACCCGTCACAAGGCCGGAGCGGATGGTGGCGCACGGCCCGACGCCCCCGGAGCGGGTGGTGCGGGCCGAGCAAAGGCCCCCGGAGCGGGGGGTGGCGCCCGGCCCGGCCCCAGCTCGGAAGTCGGCTCCGCCGCGTGTTCTGACGTTCCGTCGGTTGCGGTGCCTCCGCTCACGCTTGGAGGGCGGCCGATCGGGGAGTGGCTGGCCGGGCGCGCGGCGCGGATGAGCGGGGACGTCGTACGGCGGATCGTCGACGAGCTGCCGGTGTACCGGCAGTTGCCGCGCGAGGAGGTCACCGGCGAGATCGCCGACATCGTCGAGCACAACCTGCGCGTGCTGGCACGGGTGTTCGCGGACCGGCGCGGGGCCTCGGAGGAGGAACTGGCGGCGCAGCGGTTGTCGGCGGCACGGCGGGCCGAAGAAGGCGTGCCGTTGGACGCGGTGCTCGGCGCGTACCACGTCGGCATGCAGGCGGCGTGGGAGGAGCTGTCCGAGGCCGCCGCCCCAGACGAAATCGCTGATGTGAAGGCCGCGTTGCGACTGTTGCTCCACATGCTACGGCAGGTGACGGTCGCGGTGAGCGCGGCGTATCTGGAGGAGCGCCGGACGCTGGAGACGCAGGAGCACCACGGCCGCCGGTCGTTGATGACCGCGCTGATGGCGGGCGACCCGGTCGACGGCATCGCGGAGCGGGCGGGACTGCGTCCGGCGCCGCACTACGTCGTGCTCACGCTGGTGATCGGTCCGCACCCCGACGAGGCGCCGGGCTCGGGCAGCCCGAAGATCGCGGCCCGTCGCAAACTGCGGCGAGTGCAGGGCGAGTTGGAGCGGTTCACCGACGAGCCCGCGCTGATGGTGATCGATGCGAGCGGTGGGACGGTGCTGCTTCCCGCGGCGGGCGGGCCTCCGGCATGGGAGGAACTGTGCGGGCTGGTGGACCGTACGGCGAAGGCCGCCGGAGCGGAGATCACGGCGGCGGGTGCTGTGGCCGCACCGTCGGGGGTGCCGGAGGCGGCGCGGCAGACCGCGGAGGTCGTGGACCTGGTACGGCGTACCGGGCGTGGGACGGGGCTGTTCCGGCTGGCGGACGTCCTGCTCGACTACCAACTGAGCCGTCCGGGCGAGGCCAGGGAGCAGCTTGCCCGGCTCCTGCTTCCGCTGGCGACGCGTCCGGAACTACTGGAGACGTTGGAGGTGTTCGTGCAGTCGGGGTTGAGCCGGCGGAAGGCCGCGGCTCGATTGCATGTTCATCCGAACACGGTGGACTACCGGGTGCGGCGGATCGCCGTGTTGACGGGTCTCAACGCGGCCCGGGCCACCGACCTGCCGAGGATCCGGGCGGCGCTGGTGGCCCTTCGGGCCGGCCCTGTCGGGCGTGCCGGGCCTGCCGAGGCTGCCGGGCGTGCCGGGCCTGCCGGGCGGGTCTGATGCTAATTATTGATGAACAAAAATCGTTGATCTTCAAACATGGTTGAAGACGCAATGATCTGGTGGTTGAATTCGGAACGACCGCAGCGGGGGCGCGCGACTCCGCCCGGCGTCAGGCTCACACCCCCCACAGCACCCCGGGAGTCACCATGACCACCGCCCTCGCACGCCCCGAACTCTCCGCCGGCACCTGGGTGATCGACACGGCCCACTCCGCCGTGACGTTCAGCGTCCGGCACTTCGGCCTCGCGGCCGTGCGCGGCGGCTTCCGCGAGTTCTCCGGCCAGATCACCGTCGGCGAGGACGTCCTCGCCGGCTCGGTGCGGGCGGAGATCGCCATCCCGTCGATCCACACCTTCAACGAGGCCCGCGACGGGCACCTGCTCAGCCCCGACTTCTTCGCCGCCGAGGAGCACCCGACCGCGGTGTTCACGTCCAGTGCGGTGTCCCAGGTCGACGCCGAGACGTTCGACGTCAAGGGCGAGCTGACGCTCAAGGGCGTCACGAAGCCGGTCGAGCTCACGCTGACCTTCAACGGCACCGAGACCGACCCGCAGAGCGGCGCGCTCAAGGCCGGCTTCAGCGCGACCACGACCATCCTGCGCAGCGACTTCGAGGTCGGACCGCACTACCCGCTGCCGTCGGGCAAGGCCGCCATCGCGGACAAGGTGCGCATCGACCTGGAGATCGAGGCGGCGCTCGCGAGCTGACGCGCCACGCCTAAGCGGCCGACGCCGCCGTGCCCCGGGGAGCGGGCGCGGCGGCGTCCGTGTTTGTTGCTGTGGGTTGTGTTCGTGTTTCTTGCCGGGGTTGCGTGTGGTGGTGGCTGCGGCTTCCCGGCTACGTCCGGCTAGAACGCGCTGCGTCGAGGACGCCGTTCATGACTCTGAGGATGCGGTCGGCCGCCTCTTCCGGGTCCGGCTGTCCGAGATCGAGCCACGCGATGACGGCGTCTACGGCGACACCGGGCAGCAGACGCGCGGCCCAGTCCGTCCATGCGCCGGGTGGTAGGACGCCTGCCAGGCTGCGGCCGGCCAGATGCTCCGACACCTGGGCCAACTCGTCGTACAGCTCGCGGAATTCCGGTTCGCGTGCGGCGCACCGGTACAGCACACGGAACCCGTCGGGGTCGGCGGCGGCCGCGCGGAGGAACGCCGCGAGGCTGTGCTCGCCGTAGTTCCCCGATCCGACGCCTGCCATCAGACGGTCGCGGGCGCGCACGAAGACGGCTAGGCACAGGTCGTGCTTCGAGTCGAAGTGGCGGTACAGCAGAACGCGGGTGATGCCGGCTTCGGCGGCGATGTCGTCGACGCTGGTGTTCGCGAAGCCGGTCCGGACGATGGCTCGGGTCGCGGCGTCCAGGATCTGCTCTCGGCGCTCGACTCGGCGCATGCGGCGGACCGGTGCGGCTTCGTTCGACGGGGTTGCTGTGTCCGTGATCAGGTCCGGGGTTGTGAGTGGGTTTCGGTTCGTTTGCCTGTGTTCGGTGTATCTCTTGCCGTTGTGCAGGGAGTCTACAAATCCTGGGCGCCGGGCAACGGGCAACCGTTCACCAGGTAGGCACACCCGCCGGTCTCGCGGGCACGGAGTGCGGCGGCCGCGCGTCGTGCGGTACGCGGGTGCAGCGCGGCCAGCGCCTCGTCGACGGGCAGCGCGGCGGCGCCGATCAGCTCGATGTCGACGGCTTGGAGGTCGCGGGTCTGGTCGGCGGTGAGCGGCGGCGCGTCGAAGACGAAGTTGAGGATGACCCGGCCGAACACCGCGGTGGAGGTGGCGTCGACGACGAGGAGGCGCCCGGGGACGACGTCGAGTCCGATCTCCTCCGCCACCTCGCGCACCATGGCCTCGTGCGGCAACTCGCCTGGCTCCACCATGCCGCCGGGGAGCTCCCAGCCGTCCTTGTAGGACGGGTTGACGACGACCAGGCGTTGGTCCGGGTCGAGGATGAGGGCCATCGACGCGGACGGGTCGCCGGGGAGCGAGGCTACGAAGTCTCGGAGGCCTTGGTCGGGTTCGGGGATGGCCGTGGGGTCGGGGATGGCCGTGGGGTCGGCGTCGGTGGGCGGCTGGTACGTCGTCAAGGGTGGTTCCTCCTTGCTGTCGGGGCTGCGTTGGGGCTGAACCGTTGCCGGCCTGGTCCGTTGCGGCTGGCACCACTTTTGAGCTGCACCGTTCCTGGCCTGCTCCGTGGTCGGTGGCCTCCCGCCCCTCCCGCTTTTGATTTTCGCGCGGCCGCCCCGCGCGTCAAGCCGCGGTGGACCTTTGAAGTACCGGCGGCCTGTCCCGTGCAGGAGGGGGCGGCTTGACCCGCGGGCCGTCCGCGCTGAACATCCTCGGCACCTGCGGGAGGGGCGGGAGGTGTGGCGCCGCTCCCTCGCTTCGCGTCGCCGGGCTGCGGTCCCAGCGTGGTGGGCGCGCGGCGCTGCCGGTCGGTGTCGGCCGGGTGCCGGGACGGGTCGCGCCGCCGGGCCGCGGTCGCCGATCTCTCACCTCTCACTGACAACGGTTTTCAAAAGAACCAGATGGCAACATGTGGCCATTTGGTTCTTTTGACGCAAAGTCAATAGGGGTTCGGCCGCCCCAATGCCCGGATTTGGTGCGATATGAGACCCATGGAGCCCGGTCACCGGTCGTCAAAGGCGGTCGCCCGCCCACGCTGGGACCGCAGCCCGGCGACGCGAAGCACGCATTGCGCCTCCACACCGCCTCCCCCTCCCGATAGTTGCCGCGGTTTGAAGCGCGGCCGGGCGGCTGTCAAGGCGCCTCCCCGACACGGGACAGGCCACCTGTCGAGGACCGGTCCACCGCGCCTTGACAGGCGACCGGCCGCGCGGACAATCCACAATCGGGAGGGGGAGGTGGCCACCGCCGGCGTGCAGGTCCGGGGACCGTGCATGGCCGGCGGTTTCCACGCCGCAACAGGCGAGGCCCACCCCACGAGGCAGTACTGCTAGTCCGCCGCCACCGCGCTCAGGACGTCCATCTTCGCGGCGCGGGCCGCCGGGCGGGTGCCGGCCAGCAGGCCGCCGAGTACGCCTGCCGCGACCAGGATGGCCAGCTGGCCCGCCGGGACGCTGACCGGGATGTCCTCGGCGCCCGACAGCACGCCGACCGCCGACCAGGCCAGGAAGCCGCCGAGGAGCACGCCGGTCAGCGCGCCGAGGGCCGCGACGTACGCGGACTCCCAGCGCAGCGACGCGCGGACCTGGCCGCGTTCGGCGCCGATCGCGCGCAGGAGGCCGATCTCGCGGCGTCGTTCGTGTGCGGCCAGCGACAGCGTGTTGGCGATGCCCCCCAGTGCGATCAGCAGTGCCAGGGCGAGCAGCACGTAGACGACCATCACGAACATGTCGACCAGGGCCAGCGAGGCGTCGACGTAGCCCGCGCGGTCGTAGACCTTCGGGTTGCCGTACGCGGTCGCCAGCGCCTCCACTTCGGCCTTCACCGTGTCGGCCTTCGCGCCCGGCGCGAGTGCCAGGACCGCGAGGGCGTCCAGGTCGGCGACGGAGTGCGGGGCCCAGGCGGTGCGGTCGATCAGGTAGTCGCCGACGACCGAGTTGCGCTCGTACACGCCCGCGACGGTGAGGTCGGCCTTCGCTCCGTCGGGGTAGAGGGCGTGCACGGTCGAGCCGACCTTGAGCCCGTCCTCGTCGGCGGCCTTGCGCGAGACGGCGATCTTGTCGGTGCCGAGCGCGTTGGCGGTGCCGTGGGTGAGGTCGAGGTCGAGCGCGCGGTCGAGGTGCGCCGTGTCGCCGGCCATGACCGCGACGCTGGAGCCGTTCGCCAGGATGTTGCCGCGCTGGAGCCCCACCGCTTCCGCGACGCCCGGCAACGCCGCCGTCTTGCGGGTCAGTTCGGGGCTGTGCCCGGTGCCGGCGTAGCCGCCGGTCGAGGAGGCGATGACGACTCCGTCGGTGAGGGTGCTGTTCGTCTCGTGCTCGGTGCCGTGCTTGAGCGAGGCCGCGAAGACCGCGAAGACCGTGACGACGGCGATGCCCACGACCATCGCGGTCGCGGCTCCGGCGGTGCGGCGCGGGCTGCGCAGCACGTTGCCGCGGGCCAGCATCGGGCCGGCGCCCAGCTTCGCGAACGGGGCGGTCAGCACGCGTCCGACGGCCCGGACGACGACCGGCGCCACCAGCAGCACACCGGCGAGTGCGGCCAGCGCTCCCGCCGCGAGGACCAGGGCGTTGTCGGCGAGGGCGACCAGCACCGCGCCGGCCACGGTGAGCGCGACCCCCGCGATGGTGCGCCGGGCCGGGATACCCGATGTCTCGGCGGCCGAGCTCCGCAGTGCGGCGACCGGCGGGACCTTCGACGCCTTCAGCGCCGGGATGAGCGCCGACACCAGCGTGACGACGATGCCCACCGGCAGCACGATCGCGGCGGTCACGCCACGCAGCGTCAGCCCCGTGCCCGGGAGTTCCATGCCGACCGCGCTGAACAGCGCCTTGAGGCCGGCTGCCAGCCCCGCACCGGCGAGCAGGCCGAGCACCGACGCGGTGACGCCGATGATCAGCGCCTCGGCCAGCGCCTGCGTCCGGATCTGCCTGCGCGACGCGCCGAGCGCGCGCAGCAGCGCGGCCTCTCGGGTGCGCTGCGCCGACACGACGGAGAACGTGTGGTTGATGCTGAACGCCGCCACCACGAGCGCGATCCCGGCGAAGGCGGTCAGGAACGTGCGGAAGACCTTGAGGAATCCGTCCGCTACGGCGTCCACCTGCTCCTGTGTGGCGTCGCTGCCCGGCAGGGCCTGGGTGCCCGGGGGCAGGACCTTCTGGATCGTGGCGGCGGCGGCGCGCTGGCCGGCCTTGTCCGGGTCGCCGGCGAGCCGTACGGAGACGGACGTGATCTCGCCCGGGGTGCGGGCGACGTGGGCGCGGGCGCCTTCGAGGCTGAAGCCCGCGTACGAGCTGCCGCCGAACGCGTCGACGTCGCCGAAAGTGGCGACACCGACGATCGTCGCCGCCACCGGCGCCGGGGTCAGCACGGTGATGTGGTCGCCGGGCTTGAGGTGCGCGGTGCGGGCCGAGGCGCGGTCGACCACAACCTCTTCTGGGCCCTGCGGCGCGCGGCCCTCGGCGAGACGGTAGGGGTTGAGCGCCGGGTCGCCGATCCAGTTCGAGGCGATGCGCGGGCCGTTGCCCGCGATCATCTTGCCGTCCTTGTCGACGAGTTGCCCGTAGCCGATGATGACCGGCTCGGCGTTGGCCACGCCCGGCACGCCGCGCACCAGGTCGGTGGTGCCGGCGGGGATGGCCGCCCGGTTGGTGCCGGGCTGGTCGGTGACGTCCGTGGCGTTCCGCACGACGACGTCGGTGCCCGCGCCGTTGTCGCGGATCAGGCCGCTGACGGAGTCCTGGACCGTGTCGGACAGGATCAGCGCACCCGACAGGAACGCCGTGCCCAGGATGACGGCGATCAGCAGTCCCGCGATGCGGCGCTTGTACGCGAGCAGGTTGCGCAGCGCGAGCCGGGGCAGGCTGATGCGCGCGACGGTGTTGTGTGCGGAAGTGCCCTGCGTGGCGGGGATGTTCATGACCGGACGCCTGCCTTCCCGGGGAGTTCGAACGCCTTCATGCGGTCGAGGACAGCCTGCGGGGTCGGGCCGTCCATGCGGTCGGCGGTGCGGCCGTCCGCGAGGAAGACGACGGTGTCGGCGTACGACGCGGCCACCGGATCGTGGGTGACCATCACGACGGTCTGGCCGAGCGTGTCGACGGCGTCGCGCAGCAGGCCGAGGACCTCGGCGCCGCTGCGCGAGTCGAGGTTGCCGGTCGGTTCGTCGGCGAGGACGAGTTCGGGACGGGTCGCGAGTGCGCGGGCGACGGCGACGCGCTGCTGCTGGCCGCCGGACAGCTCGCTCGGCCGGTGCCCCAGCCGATTGGCGAGGCCGACGGCTCCGATCACCCGGTCGACCCACTCCGGGTCGAGGCGGGCCTTGGCGAGTGACGCGGGCAGCGTGACGTTCTCCCCCGCCGTCAGCGTCGGCAGCAGGTTGAACGCCTGGAACACGAACCCGATCCGGTCGCGGCGCAGCCGGGTCAGCTCCTTGTCGGACAGCGTGCCGAGGTCGGTGTCGCCGAGCAGCACCTGGCCGCCGGTGAGCGTGTCGAGGCCGGCCAGGCAGTGCAGCAGCGTCGACTTGCCGGACCCGGACGGGCCCATGACGGCGGTGAAGCGGCCGAAGGGGAATCCGAGCGTGACGTCGTCGAGCGCGCGGACCTCGGTGTCGCCACGCCCGTAGGCGCGGACGGCGTGCACAGTGCACGCGGCATAGCGGCCGCCCGACTCGGCGGCGGCCGAGCGTGCGGTGGGGGACGGAGACGTGCCGGACATGGCGGACTCCCGGAGAGGAGGCGGACGGTGGCTGGCTGGCTGCGCTGATGCGATGCGCGGCTACGCGAGTGGTGTGCGTCTTTGCGCCGCGGCTTTTGTGTGATGTGCGTTGTGCGGAGTGCGATATGCGGTGTGCGTTATGCGGTGCGCTTCGGCCGTGCGCTTCGGCCGTGCGCTTAGGCCGTGCGCGTTGTTCGGTGCGCGGTTCGGCGCTGTGCGGTGCGGCCCTGGCGGGATCCGGCGCCAGGTCTGCTTCGGCCGACCGGGTCGGCGTCGCACGGCTTGACGTCCCCAAGCCTGCTCGTCCGGCCGCCGCGGATCGTCCCGCTCCGGGAGGCAGTCTTGGGCCTCCCGCCGCAGGTCACCGGGCCTGTCCGGAGGCTCCCGGCGTACTCCCCCGGGAGCATCCGCACCCGGCTGGATGCTTCGTCGGGAGGCCCGGCGCGCACCGCCGTCAGGCGACGCCCCGGGGCACGCGCGCGTCCTACAGTGGCCGAATGACCGCCATCGACACCTCCGCCGGCCCCGCCGAGCCCGCGCCGCCGGGCCGGTTCGGGCCGCGGTTCGGCCGGCCTTTCGCGTGGCTGGCGCGAGACGTCGCGGTCAGCGCGCTCGTTCTCGTGCTGCAGACCGTCGGCACGATCGGCGCCGCCCACGGGCAGCGCAACGACACGGACCTGCGCGGCCTGGATGCTCTTGCTCTGGTCCTGGTGTGCGTCGGGCCGCTGCTTTTGCTCGCGCGGCGCCGGCATCCGGTCGCGGTGCTCGTCCTGTCGCTGCTACCGCCGCTGGCGTACACGCTGCGCGACTACCCGCCGGGACCGATCTACCTGTCCCTGATCGTCGCGTTGTTCACGGCCATGACCGCCGGGCACCGCGCGGTGTCGTACGTCATGCTCGTCGTCGGCTACTTCACGCTCGGCTGGCTCGGCCCCTGGGTGCGCGACAACTCGCTCCCGGACGCCGCGTGGGCCGGCGGGGTCGCCGCGTGGCTGCTCGTGCTCGCGACGTTCAGCGAGGTCGTGCGCGTGCGCCGGCAGTACGCGGCGGCCGAACGCATGCGCGCGGCCGAGGAGCAGCGCCGGGTCACGGAGGAGCAGGCGGCGCGCGTCGAGGCCGAGCGGCGGCGGGCGGGTGAGGAGCGGCTGCGGATCGCGCGCGAGCTGCACGACGTCCTGGCGCACCACATCTCGCTGATGAACGTGCAGGCGTCGGTCGGCCTCGAGCTGATGGACGCCAACCCCGAGCAGGCCAGGAGCGCCCTGACCGCGGTCAAGCAGGCCAGCCGCGAGGCGCTGGGCGAACTGCGGGGTGTGCTGGCCGTCCTGAAGGGCGGCGACGACGCGGAGGCCGCACCGCGGACGCCGACCTATGGCATCGCCGACCTGGACGACCTGGCCGCCCGCGCCTCCACCGCGCATCTGGCGGTGCGGCTCGAACGGGCGGACGCGGTCTCCGACCTGACCGGGCCGGTCGGGCTCGCGGCGTACCGGATCGTGCAGGAGGCGGTCACGAACGCGGTGCGGCACTCCGGCGCGTCGGTGGTGACCGTGCGGCTCGCCCTGACGGACGGCGACGAGGCCCTGCGCGTCGCCGTCGAGGACGACGGCCGAGGCCCCGACGCCGACCCGGCGCCGCAGGCCGGCGGAGGGCACGGCCTGCGGAACATGCGCGAACGCGCGACGGCGCTGGGCGGCACGCTGTCCACGGGCGCGCGAGCCGGCGGCGGCTTCGCGGTGGTCGCGGTGCTGCCGCTGAGCCGTGACGACGCGCCGGCGCCGGCGCCGAATACGGGCACGGGCACCTCGAACGGGCGGTCGGATACGGCAGGATGAACGCTTTCAAGGCTTTCAACGGGGTGCCGACCCTCATCATCGAAAGGGCTGATGACGCGTGATCAGGCTGGTCCTCGCCGACGACCAGGCGCTGGTGCGCGCCGGGTTCCGCGCCCTCGTCGACGCGCAGCCGGACATGACGGTGGTCGCCGAAGCCGCCGACGGCGCCTCCGCGTTCGAGGCGGTGCGCGAGCACAAGCCGGACGTCGTCCTGATGGACATCCGCATGCCCGGTGGCGACGGCCTGGAGGCCGCGCGGCGCATCACCGCCGACCCTGACCTGGTCGACACCAAGGTGATCATCCTGACGACGTTCGACCTCGACGAGTACGTGTTCGAGGCACTGCGCAACGGCGCCAGCGGGTTCCTCGTCAAGGACACCGAGCCGTCCGAACTGCTGCGCGGCGTCCGGTCGGTCGCGGAGGGCGACGCCCTGCTGTCTCCCGGTGTGACGCGGCGTCTGATCGAGGAGTACGCCGCTCAGGCGAGCCCGCCCGCGCAGACCCCCGACCTCGAACTCCTCACCGCGCGCGAGCGCGAGGTCGTCGCGCTCGTCGGACAGGGCCTGTCCAACGAGGAGATCGCCGAGCACCTGGTGGTCAGTCCGCTGACCGCGAAGACGCACGTCAGCCGGGCGATGGTCAAGCTCGCGGTGCGCGACCGGGCGCAGTTGGTGGTGTTCGCGTACGAAACCGGCCTGGTCCGCCCGGGGCGGAAGTAACCGCCAGACCGCACCGGAACGGATCAATCCGCCCATGTGTGGGGAAGACCCCATGCATGGACGCGCAGCTGCTCGCCGCGGAACTCGGAGTCGCCACGGGGCTGATCGGAGCGTACGTCCACCGCAGGGGCCGGGTGCGTGCCTGGCTGCCGCACTTATTGATGGCCGCCGCGATGGCGGCCATGGCCGTTCCGGCGCGCGATCCGCTGGGTCCCGCCGGCTGGATGCTCCTGCTCGGCTGCGCGGCGGCGTGGGCGATGGGGCGGCCGCGTCCCGGCCGGACCGGGATCTCGGGGCGGCGGGCGGCGCTGGCGCTCGACCTGTACGCGATGGGGGTGCTGACGCTTCTGATGCCGGCAGTGCACGCGCATAACGTCGGCCCGCACCACCACGAGGCCACAGCGGCGACCGGCTGGTGGCAGGCCCCCTATATCGGCTTGCTGTGCGTGTGGTTCACCTGCCGTGTGGCACTGGCGGCGGTTGAGGCTCGGCGGCGCGCGGCGCCTGTCGGTATTCCTGTTGAGGCCGCGAACCCGACTGTCACGTACGCCTGTTCGGCGGGGATGATGGCGGCGATGGGCCTGATGGCGTTCGGGCAGTGAGGCCGGCGGTCAGCAGTCGAGCGCCCGCATGGCGAGCCACAGGTCGTGCTGTGCGGGCGGCGTGAGCAGGTCCATCGACAGCCGTTCCCCGAGCCTGATCAGGCGCTTGCGCAAGCCGGGCACGGTGATGCAGAGGATGTGGGCCACGGCCTGCATCTCGCAGTCGCACTGCAGCCATACGCTCAGCGTCACCGCGTCCACCGAGCCATGGGCGTGCAGCACGTCGCCGAGCAGTCCGAGCGCCCACGCGGTCGCGGCGGGCTGGGCGAGGACGTCGGCGAACCGCTCGGCGCCGCCTGCGACGGACACGCTCTCGGCGCGGCGGCCGGTGTCGATGCCCAGCGCCAGCGCGAGCTTCGCCCGCGCGCCCACGGTGGCCAGGTCGACCCCGAGCAGCGCGCCGATCAGCCGGATGCGCGCCGCGACGGTGCTCCGGTGCAGGAACAACCGCCGCGGCGCGTCCCGTGCGGACAGCAGCCAGGTCCGTGCGGTGGCGACCAGGTCGTCACGCGCCGGGTCCTGGGCCCTGGCCGGCTCGTGCTCGTGCAGCGGACGCAGGAACGCCGCGGCCCAGCGGCGCCCGACGTCCCCGGCCACGGACGCCAGACCGCTCTCGAGGCCGCGGGGCACGCTGTCCCGGCCCGCGGCGCGAGGTGGTGTGAGCATGTCCGCGAGTGCGTGCCGGTACGCGGAGGCGATGTCGCGCAGCGGCACGCTCACGCTCGCCGTCACGCGCCACTTCGGGTGCGCGTCGTCGGCCGAGAACAGCGGGCCGGACGGTGGCGCGATCACGACGGTGTGCCGTCGGTTCGGGCACCGGCCGGCCCACAACGACGGGTCGCCCGCGATCAGCGGGTGCGCCAGCACGTCGCCCCGTGCCTCGGGCCGGGTGTCGACGAGGAACACCCGTGCGGGGTCGGGGAGTTTCGCCCCGAGCACCGCCGCGACCCGCTCGGCGGCGCCGATCTGCCCGGCCAGGATGAGGGCGACGGCCCCGTCCCTGACCGTCGCCACGGCGGTCGACACCCGCTTTTCCCACGCGGCCAGTTCCCACGCCGCGGGCCGGATCGCGGCCGGCCCCGTCGACCGCGCTCCCTCGCCGTACGCCGCCCCGCCCCGCCCGTCCTCTCCGAACACTCTTCCCCGCTCTTGCCTTCGGCCTCGCCCGCTAAGGCCTTGCCCACCGGCCTAGTACCAGGGCGATTGGTCCATGTACCAGACCTGGTTCTCGTTGCCGTTGTAGTAGTACTGCTCGACCTGGGTCCCCGCGGCCGTGCTGTCGTGCGGCATGTCGATCGCCATACCGCTGTTGGCGTTGGTGAACGACGCGATGTTGTAGTCGCCCGTGGCCTTCGCCCAATTCCACACCTGGTTGGTCCCGTTGTTGCAGTCCCACTGGATCAGGCCGACGCCCGGGGACTTGCTGCCGTACGGCACGTCCAGGCACTTGAGGCTGTTGGCGTTGCGCAGGCGCGGGCGGCCGTTGCCGTCGTACTCGCGGAACCAGGCCTGGCTGCGCCGACCGGTGCACTGCAACTGGACGACGTGGGCGCCGTTCGCCGTGCTCGCGCCCTCGATGTCCAGGCACAGGTTGGTGTTGGCGACCCAGCGCCGCATCTCGAACCAGCCCGACGGCACGTTGTCCGCGTGGGCGCTGCCCGCGGTGGCGGCGATCGCACCCAACGCGAGGACGCCGGAGGTTACCGCCATCGTCGCCTTCTTGCGCATGCTCATGCTTCTCCCGATGGTTCGTCGGTGTGGGGGACGCACGGTCCGGATCGCGGACCGTGCTCCGGGATCCTGACACCGGAAACCACCGTGGGTCACCACCGAACGCCCTTCAGGCGACCAGGAGTAACCGGGCGCCGTACTTACCCGTCAACTCGAAACCGGTGCGGGAGAAAGCCGGTTGGGCTGCTCGCGGGTTGCTTCTGGGCTAGGCAGCGTTTTGGGGATCAAGGTCTGAGCCAGAGGCGGATGGCGGCAAGGGTGACCGTGCCGTGGAAGACGTAGGCGCGCTGGTCGTAGCGGGTGGCGACCGCCCGGAAGGCCTTCAGCCG
>NZ_JASAOI010000083.1 GCF_029953285.1 Yinghuangia seranimata
CGGCGCCCGCCGCCGCTGCCCCGGCCGCCGCCCCCGCGGCCGCCGCCAAGCCCGCCGCGGCCCCGGCCGAGCCGTCCGCGCTGCGCGGCCAGACGGTGCCGATGACCCGCATCCGCAAGGCGATCGCCAAGCACATGGTCGAGTCGCTGAAGGTGTCGGCGCAGCTGACCACGGTGGTCGAGGTCGACGTCACCAACATCATGCGGCTGCGCAACAAGGCGAAGAACGACTTCCTCGCGCGCGAGGGCGTCAAGCTGTCGCCGATGCCGTTCTTCGTCAAGGCGGTCGCCGAGGCGCTCAAGGTGCACGCGGTCGTGAACGCGCGCGTCAACGACGACGACAGCATCACGTACCACGCGGTCGAGAACATCGGCGTCGCGGTCGACACCGAGCGCGGCCTGATGGTCCCGGTCATCCACGACGCGGGCGACCTGAACATCGCCGGCATCGCCAAGAAGACCGCCGACCTGGCCGCGCGCACGCGCGACAACAAGGTCAAGCCGGACGAGCTGGCGGGCGGCACCTTCACGGTGACCAACACCGGTTCGCGCGGCGCGCTGTTCGACACGCCGATCCTGAACCAGCCGCAGGTCGCGATGCTGGGCATCGGCGCGACGGTGCGTCGTCCGGTCGTGGTGAACCACCCCGACCTCGGCGAGACCATCGCGGTCCGCGACATGGTGTACCTGGCCCTGTCGTACGACCACCGCATCGTCGACGGCGCCGACGCGGCGCGGTTCCTCACCACGGTGAAGACCCGCCTGGAGGAAGGCGCGTTCGAGGGCGACCTGGGTCTGTAACCCCCGCGTCGGCGGATGCGCCGACGGTGATGTGAAGTCCGCGTGGGCGGCTCCGGGACGTGTCCCGGGGCCGCCCACGCGTTTCCGCCGGGGCGTGCGTTTCCGGCCGCGCCGCGTGTGCCCCCGCCGCGGAGCGGACAGTATGTCGGTCATGCGTATCGCGGTGACGGGATCGACGGGCTTCGTGGGCACCCCCCTGGTGCGGTCGCTGCGCGCCGACGGGCACGAACTCGTCAGGCTGGTACGGCGCGAGCCCAAGGCCGCCGACGAGGCCCGCTGGGACCCGGTCGGCGGCACGGTGGACACCGACGCGCTGCTGGGCGTCGACGCGGTCGTGCACCTGGCCGGCGCGGGCATCGGGGACCACCGCTGGACGGCCGCGTACAAGCGCACGCTGCGCGACTCCAGGGTGCTGGGTACCCGGACCCTCGCGCGGGCCCTGGCCGGGCTGGAACGGCCGCCCGCGGTCCTGCTGTCCGGCTCGGCGATCGGCTACTACGGCGACACCGGCGACCGCGCGGTCGACGAGTCCGCGCCACCCGGCAGCGGGTTCCTGGCCGACCTGTGCGTCGAGTGGGAGGCCGCGACCGCGCCCGTGGAGGACGCCGGCGTGCGCGTCGTGCACCTTCGCACCGGGCTCGTCGTCGCGGGCAAGGGCGGCGCCTGGGGGCCGCTGTTCCGCGCCTTCCGGTTCGGCGTCGGCGGGCGGCTGGGCAACGGGCGGCAGTACTGGAGCTTCATCTCGCTGCGGGACCACATCAACGCCATCCGCTTCCTGCTGACGGCGGACGGGGTGCGCGGCGCGGCCAACCTGACCGCGCCGAACCCGGTCACCAACGCCGAGGCCACCCGCGAACTCGCGCGCATGCTGCGGCGGCCCGCGTTGTTCCCTGTGCCCAGGCCCGCGCTGCGGGCGATCGTCGGCGAGTTCTCCGACGACATCCTCAGCAGCCAGCGGGTGCTGCCCAAAGCGCTGCTCGACGCCGGGTTCGAGTTCGCGCACCCGACGATCGACCGGGCGCTGGCGGTCGCGCGGCACGGCTGACACCGCGTCACCCTTTCGGCGGCCTGACCGAAATCCGACACGACCGATCAACATCCGTACCCCACAAGGGATTTACCGATCTCTCCCGGCCCCTGATGCGACGCCGGCGGTCACAGATACGCGCTTTCCGGCGGTTCCGTTGGGTATGAGTCCAGGGCGACCGCGCGGCCGCACGCGCCGCGCCAGGGGCAACGGGAGGGGTCACCGTGGCCGAGGCACACCGCACCGATGTGATCGTCGTGGGAGCAGGACTCGCGGGGCTCAGCGCCGCGCGGCGGCTGGCCGACGCGGGCGTCGACGTCACCGTCCTGGAAGCCGGTGACCGGCCCGGGGGCCGGATCCGGACCGAACTCGTCGACGGGTTCCGCGTCGACACCGGGCTCCAGCAGATCGCCACCGCGTGCCCCCAGGTCGCCGCCCGGTTCGACCTGGCCCGGCTCGACCTCAGGGCGTTCGGCCCCGGCGTGCAGGTCTTCGGCGAGGCCGCGCTGGACGGCGTGTGGCGCACCGGAGGCCGACGCATCGGAAGGGCCGCCGGCGCGGAGCGGTGGGGGGCGGCGGAGACGAGCGCGGGAACGAGGCGACTCGACCACGGACGGTCGGGGGCCACGGAGCCAGAGGCGGAAGCGAAGCGACTCGAACACGGGCGGTGGGGGGCGGCGGAAACAAGGGCGGGAGCAAAGCGACTCGAACATGGGCGGTGGGGGGCGGCGGAAACAAGGGCGGGAGCGAAGCGACTCGAACATGGGCGGTGGGGGGCGGCGGGTGGGCGGGTCCGCGACGCCCTCAGCGCGCTGCGCACCACCGGCACCGACCGGGCCCGCGTCAGCGCCGCGCTCGCCCGCGCCGCGGTCCTGCCCGTCCCGCGCATCCTCGCCACCCCGGACGCCGCCACCGACGAGGCCGGCTGGCCGCCCGCGCTGCGACCGCTCCTGACCGCACTCCTGCACGACCCCGACCTGGCCACCTCACGCCGCTTCGCGGACCTCGTTATGCGCGGCTACCTGCGCGGCCGCTCCGCGGTCCCGGCCCACGGCATGGGCGCCGCCGCCGAACAGCTGGCCACCGGGCTCCCGGCGGGCACGGTCCGCTACGGCGTGCGCGTCACCTCCGTCGCCACCGACCGCGTCACCACCGACGTCGACGGCGAAATCCGCGCCCGCGCGGTCGTCGTGGCCACCGACCCGGAGACCGCCGTCGCGCTCCTTCCCGGCCTCCGACGCCCCGGGTTCCACCGCGTCACCACGCTCTGGCACGTCCTCCCGGCGGCGCCGCACGCCGACCCGGTCCTCATCGCCGACGCCGACGACCCGGGCCCGCTGACCCACACCGCCGTCATCAGCACGGTCGCCCCGACCTACTCCCCCGACCGCCGCGCCCTGGTGTGCTCCACCGTCCTCGCCCACGACGGCGGCGACCTCGCCAAACTCGAACTCGTCGTCAGGGAGCGCCTGGCCGCCGTCTACGGCGTCGCCACCCGCGACCTGTCCCACCTGACGACCCGCGACCTGCCCAACGCCCTCCCGATCGTCGAACCGGGCCACAACTTCCGCCGCCCGGTCCGCGTCCTCGCCGGCCTCTACGTCTGCGGCGACCACCGAGACTCCAGCTCCATCCAAGGAGCCCTCGCCTCCGGCCGCCGAGCCGCCAGGTCCGCCCTCTCCGACCTCGGCGCCCTCACCGCCTTCGCCGCAGGCGCAAGGCCGGGAGGAGGCAAAGCCCCAGCGGCGTAGCGCCCCACGAGCCGCCACAGTCACGTGCGCGGGACCGCCCCGTGCACTCCGTGAGATCGCGGACCTCCGCCGCGCCCTTGAACAGCCTCAGACGCAGGCTGAACTCGCGCACGTGGCCGACGGCGTCGTCGCCCCTGGCCGGCCGCGGAGCGCGACCCTGCCGGCCCGCGCCCGGGCGTGCGGAATACCTGCGCGTCAACAGCGCGGTCTCGTCGGGGCCTGCCACGCGTCGAAGGCAGGCCCGGCCGGGTGCGCGGGGCTCGTCGGCTCCGCGCGCAACGGGGGGCCCGCGAGGACGTGCCCGAGCGCAGGCTCAGGCCGAACTCGACGTGGTCGATGGCTCGTCGCCCCTGGCCGGCCGCGGAGCGCGGCCCTGCCGGCCCGCGCCCGGGCGTGCGGCATACCTGCGCGTCGACAGCGCGGTCTCGTCGGGGCCTGCCACGCGTCGGAGGCAGGGCTGGCCGGGTGCGCGGAGGTGGTCGGCTCCGCGCACCCTTTGGGGGTTCGTCAGGACGCTGTGCGGAGGAACTCGCCCGTTCGTTCCGTGAAGTCGCGGACGGCCGCCGTGTCCTTGAAGGGGGTCAGGCGGAGGCTGAACTCGCGGACGTAGTCGACGGCTCGGGCCGAGCGGAGGCCTCCGGCGGCTTCGGTGGCTTCGGCTTCGACGGCGCAGGCGTGGTCGAGTTCGCCCATGCCCAGGAGGGCCGTCGCGAGGACGGTCTGGCAGAACAGCCTGCTGCGGGCGTACTCGGCCTCGCGGAGCTTCAGGCTGCGTTCGGCGTATTCGCGGGACCGCCGGTGGTCCTCCAGGTCGCGGTAGCAGTGGGCGAACTCGTCGGCCAGTTGGGCCTCGTCGACGTAGCGGGCCCAGTCCGGGTCGTCGGTCGGGTCGCCGGACCGGCCCAGTGCCTGTTCGGCCCGGACCAGGGCGGCCATGCAGGCGCGGCCGTCGCCGAGGAGGCCGTGGCCGCGCGCCTCGACGGCGTGCAGGAGCACCCGTACGCGAGGCGTCGCCACCGTCAGCGCGCCCTGCTGCGCGACGCGCGCCAGCTGTACCGCCTCGCGCCCGTGCCCGAGGTAGACCGCCTGGCGGCTCATGGTCGCGAGGACGTACGCGCCCAACGCCCGGTCCCCCGACGCCTGCGCCAGCCGCAGTGCCTGCACGAAGTACCGCTGCGCCATCCCGTGCACGCCCACGTCGTACGCCATCCACCCGACCAGCCGGGTCAACACCGCCGCGGCGGAGAACAGTTCGCGCCCGACCCCGGTGCCGTAGGTGCCCCGCAGCATCGTGGCGACCTCCGCGTCGAGGTACCGCACGAGGGCCTGCCGGGCGTGTCCCCCGCCGAACGAGTTGTCGAGCCTGCGGAAGGCGTCGCCGACCGCCCGCACGGCCGCCACGTCGCCCGAGCCGACCCGCCCTCCGTCCGCGCGCTGCGGTTCCTCGTCGCCCGCGCCGATCAGCCAGTCGCGACTCGGCACCACCAACGCGCCCGGCGTGAACGCCGCCTCGACCAGCGCCGGCCGGTGCGCGGAGTCGGCCTGCCACATGCCGGAGACGATCTCCACGGCCTCCGCGGGCCCGTTCGCGTATTCGAGCCCCGCGTAGTCGGGCCGGCATCCCGCCATGCCGAGGTCCTCGGCGCTGAGCTTGCGGGACAGCCGCTGGGTGAACACCTCTGCCAGCAGTATCGGCACGATGCCGCGCGGATGCTGGCCGCGCAGCCACCGGGCCACCGAGGTCTTGTCGTAGCGGAGGTCGAGGCCCTGGTCCGCACCGAGCTGGTCGACCCGTCGGGCGAGGCCGGCGTGCGAGAAACCGGCCTCCTCGACGAGCGAGGCCAGCCGGTGGTTGGGGCGCCGTTCGGCCCTGGTCGTCATTCCTGTGCACGCCTCCCGGGTGCGGGGGTCGGATCGCGCGAGAATTTAGCGATCGCGGCGGGCCGACGAGCCGCATGACGGCGAGAATGACCCTTTCGGGTGATGCCGGGGGTCCCGTACGCCATAGCGAAGGCACCCCGGCGAACCGATCTCCGATCACCCGCGTCCGGTTCTTGCGGGTGCGTGCCGGGTCGGGCAACATGCGCCGCACACGTTCTGGCCGCGTAGGCTGCATGCGCGAATCCCGGACGGGCTTGCCGAACCGGCGTATTTCGGACGTCACATGAACGAAGGGCGGGGACGGCGTTGGGCCGGCACGGGGACGGCACGGCCGAGGGTGCACGTCCCGCCGGCCGGGGCCGCAACGACGGCACGGCGGGCGGCGTCGCCCTGCCCTTGATAGCCGCCGCGGTGGTGTGCCTCCTTCTGACCTCGGGCGTGTGGCTGTTCAGCGGCTCGAGGGGCGGCGACAAAAACAAGCACCGCGAGCCGATAGGCCTGAACGTGCCGTCGATGGCCCCGCCGACGGAGCCAACGCTGTCCGGCATCCCGACCACGGCCCTCCCGTCGACGACGACCGTGTCGGCCTCGCCGACCAAGTCGAAGCCTCCGACCACGAGCAAGGCCCCGACCACCGCGAAGCCGACGACCAAGGCCCCGACGACGAGCGCGCCACCGCCGCCGCCGCCCCCGCCGCCCTCGGCCTCCGCCTCGGACCTGGGCGTGCAATCCGGCCACGGCACGCTGACGATCACCAACAACAACCAGACCGCGCCGATGAACTCGTGGGCGCTGACCGTCACGCTGAGCGGCGACCAGTTCTTCTACTACTTCACCCGCTCCAAGGGCACCGGGTTCAGCGCGGACACCAACGGCGACGGCACCGTCGGCTCGGCGGCCTCCACGAGGCCTCTGGGGCCGGGCGAGAGCATCGAGATCGAGTACTACGTCACCGGCCGCGGTGGTAGCACGTGTGTAATCAGCGGAGCCACCTGCCAGTTCAAACGCTGAGCCGGCGGCCCGCGCACACCCCGGGCAGCCCCCGACGGGCCGCCTCGCCTGCCCCCGCCGAAGGCTCCCGCCGGCGAGCCGTACGCTGGATCCGTGGCTGACTTGCGCTTCGTACACGCCGGCATCGGCGACCAGGCCGTCCCCTACGACCTCGCGTGGGAGGAACAGCGGCGGGTGCACGCCGCCGTCGTGGCGGGTGACGAGCCCGACACGTGTCTCCTGCTCGAGCACCCGGCCGTCTACACGGCGGGGCGCCGCACGGAGGCGTCGGAGCGTCCGGTCGACGGCACGCCCGTCATCGACGTGGACCGCGGCGGCAAGATCACCTGGCACGGTCCCGGCCAGCTCGTCGGGTACCCGATCGTGCGGCTGACCGAGCCGGTGGACGTCGTCGCGCACGTGCGCCGGCTCGAGGACGCGCTCATCCGCACGTGCGCCGAGCTGGGCCTGGAGACGACCCGCATCGAGGGCCGAAGCGGCGTGTGGGTGCTGGGCGACCCGATCCCGGCGGCACCCGCGACCGGCGGGCTCAACCTGCAGCTGGACCCGCGGCTGACCGTTCCGGACCCGCGCGAGGACCCCGAGTTCGACCCGCGGCTCGCCGGCCCGGAGTACGCGCCGTCGAACGCCGGCCAGCGCGGTGACGACCGCAAGCTCGCGGCGATCGGCGTCCGGGTGTCCCGCAAGGTGACAATGCACGGCTTCGCGATCAACTGCGACCCGGACATGACCTGGTTCGACCGCATCGTGCCGTGCGGGATCCGGGACGCGGGTGTGTCGTCGCTGAGCGCGGAGCTGGGCCGCCGGGTGACGGTGGCCGAGGTCATGCCGCTCGTCGAGCGCCACCTCGCCGAGGTGTTCGCGCCGATCGGCGTCTGACGGTCCGGCGGAACAACGGCGCGTCCTCGGACGCTGTCTCCGAAGCGGTCCCGGACGCCCGGCGCCAGAGCGTCACCCAAAGGGGCGTACCCTGGACAGACCGCACGCACCACCCGGATCGACTCGCACTGAAACATCTCCACATAAGGAGCTCGCGTGTCCGCTGTCGCACCCGACGGCCGCAAGTTGCTTCGCCTTGAGGTCCGCAACGCCGAGACCCCCATCGAGCGCAAGCCTTCGTGGATCAAGACCCGCGCGAAGATGGGCCCGGAGTACACGGAACTGAAGGGCCTGGTCCGACGCGAGGGCCTGCACACCGTGTGCGAGGAGGCCGGGTGCCCCAACATCTACGAGTGTTGGGAGGACCGCGAGGCGACGTTCCTCATCGGCGGCGACCAGTGCACGCGGCGTTGCGACTTCTGCCAGATCGACACCGGTAAGCCGGCCGACCTGGACCGCGACGAGCCGCGCCGGGTCGCCGAGTCGGTGCAGGCGATGGGCCTGAAGTACGCCACGGTGACCGGCGTCGCGCGCGACGACCTGCCCGACGGCGGCGCGTGGCTGTACGCGGAGACGACCCGGCAGATCCACGAGCTGAACCCGGGCACCGGCGTCGAGCTGCTGATCCCGGACTTCACGGCGCAGCCCGACCAGCTGGCCGAGGTGTTCTCGTCGCGTCCCGAGGTGCTCGCGCACAACATCGAGACGGTGCCGCGCATCTTCAAGCGCATCCGGCCGGGCTTCCGGTACGAGCGCTCGCTCCAGGTCATCACCGCCGCCCGCGAGGCCGGGCTGGTCACGAAGTCGAACCTGATCCTCGGCATGGGCGAGGAGCGCGACGAGATCAGCCAGGCGATGCAGGACCTGTACGACGCGGGCTGCGAACTGCTCACGATCACGCAGTACCTGCGGCCGACCGTGCGCCACCACCCGGTGGAGCGCTGGGTCAAGCCGGAGGAGTTCGTCGGGCTGAAGGAGGAGGCCGAGGACATCGGCTTCGCGGGCGTCATGTCGGGGCCGCTGGTGCGTTCGTCGTACCGCGCGGGCCGGCTGTACCGCCAGGCGCTGGAGTCGCGCGAGTCGCTCGGCGACCAGGCCGCGACGACCGCCTGACCGGTTCCTTCGCCCGGTATTTGGAATCCGTTCTCTTAGAACCTACGTGCGATCGCGTGTTGGCCGGAACCGGCCGACACGCGACACGGTTGTTCACGATGGTTTGACCCTCGCGTCATCGCCTGGTAACACGGGGTAGCGAGGCTGGGACACATCCACATAACTCGGCGACAGGGGGCCTTGGCCATGCAGGTCGGAAACGTTCCGTTCGGTCGGATCGCGCTGGGCAACGCCGCCGCACTGCGCGGTGCGTTCGACCGGGGAGCGTCGGCCCGCAAGGCGGCCGTCGGCGCCGCCCTGCGCACCGTGGAGTCGCTCCTGCTCTTCCAGGGCGGGCAGCGCACCGCACGGCGGAACGCCTGGGACTCGGTGTGCGACGACCGGCGCAGGGCCCGGGCGCGCGCCGAGGCGACCGACATCCTGGACCGCCTCCAGGCGTCCGGCCCGGCCCGTGCGGGCAGCGCGGCCCAGCGCTGAACCGCCCGCGCGCGGGGGTCCCCGGAAGTCGTGCCCTTGGCCCCCGCTGAACGGCCACACGACCTGGGTATTCTGTGCGCATGGCGAGCAAGGAATCATCGGAGAAGAGCGGCCGGCTGAAGCAGATCCGGCTCGCCTACCAGATGACTAAGAAGTCCGACAAGAAGGTCGGACTGGTCGTGGCGGTGTGGGGCCTGGGCGTCTTCGGGGCGTTCCTGGCGCTGGGCTTCCTGATCGACCACCCCATCATCCTCGGCGTCCTCGGCTTCCTGTTCGGCCTGGTGGCGGCGGCGTTCGTGTTCGGGCGCCGGGCCGAGAAGGCCGTCCTCGGGCAGATGGAGGGCACCCCCGGTGCCGCCCTGGCCGTCCTGCAGTCGCTGCGGCGCGGCTGGGTCGTCACCCCGACGGTGGCCGTGACCCGCAACCAGGACGTCGTGCACCGCGCGGTCGGCCAGGCGGGCATCGTGCTGGTCGGCGAGGGTCAGCCGAGCCGGGTCGCGAACCTGCTGGCGGCCGAGAAGCGCAAGATGTCGAAGATCGCGGACGGCGTCGTGGTGACCGACATCATCGTCGGCGACGGCGAGGGCCAGGTCCCGCTGCGCAAGCTGCAGGGCCACATGGTCAAGCTGCCGCGCACGATGTCCAAGAGCCAGGTCGCCACGGTCAACGACCGGCTGCGCGCCCTCGGCGGGCTGCTGGACAACATGCCGGTGCCGAAGGGCCCGATGCCGAAGGGCACGCGCATGCCGCGCGGCCCGCGCCGCTGACCCGACCGGCGGCCGGCGACACCGGACGCCGACGCACGTCCCCCACAAACGCCACGGCGGTGGTGGTGCGGCCTGGAGACCCCAGGACGCACCGCCACCGCCGTTCTTCGTTCTCCGGCCACCGCCCGCGCTGTGCGGCCACCGTGGGACCCGCTCGGGCCCCTACGCGCTTCTTTGAGGCTCCCCGCGCGCCCAAGGCCCTGCCGGGACGTCTCAGGCCGCGACGACGGCCGTGCCGACCGCCTTGTCGTGCAGCCCGCGGCCGTCGCGGTCGTAGACCGCCGCCGGGACCACCATGCACAGCAGCAGCGTGCGCAGGACCACCGCGAGCGGCGTCAGGTGCGGCTGCGTCACGGAGATCACGCGCAGGCCCATGAGGCGCTTGCCGACCGTGTAGCCGAGCGTGCTGAGCAGCAGCATGTTCTCGGCGGCGAAGACGGCGAGCGTGCCGAAGCTGGTGCCCGCCGCGTTCAGGTCGCCGCGCCCTATGAACGCGAGCGCGATGACGTAACACAGCAGCCAGTCCACCAGCAGCGCGATCAGCCGCCTGCCGGTGCCCGCCATGGAGCCGGGGCCGTCCTCCGGCAGGCCGAGGCGCTTGCCGCGGTACCCGAAGTCGTCCTCGTCGGCCTGCGGCGCCTGCCGCGGCACCGTCCGCTCCGCCGCGGGACGCGGCGGCGTCTGAGCGCGCTTCGCCGGCGGGCGCCCGGCGGCCTTCTTAGCGGTCTGTTTCCTGTCCACGCCACCACGGTAGATGAGTGACGTGGGGCACACCCCCACCGGGGCAAACGCGAAGGATGCGTGAGCTTCGGGCCGTGCGCAACCGTACTGGCCCGATTGGGCGGCCGCGTAACTTGTGTGAAACATTCGGGACACCGGCGGGAAACCGCCTCGTCCTACCTTCGGGTCCAGTGGCCAGCGGGGAGAAGGGCCGCCCCGAGAACGAGAAGCTACCCGAGCCCGGTGCCGGGTCGAGGAGGCATGGATGTTCAACAACGCCGACGAGGTGTCGCGGTACATCACCGACAACGACGTCAAGTTCGTCGATGTCCGGTTCTGCGACCTGCCTGGCGTCATGCAGCACTTCACGATCCCGGCCGAGATCTTCGAGCCGAACGAGACCCTGGCGTTCGACGGCTCGTCGATCCGCGGCTTCCAGGCGATCCACGAGTCGGACATGGCCCTGCGCCCGGACCTCTCGACCGCCCGCGTCGACCCGTTCCGCAAGGACAAGACGCTCAACATCAACTTCTTCATCCACGACCCGCTCACGGATGAGGAGTACAGCCGCGACCCGCGCAACATCGCCAAGAAGGCGGAGCGCTACCTCGCCGGCACCGGCATCGCCGACACCGTGTTCTTCGGCCCCGAGGCCGAGTTCTACGTGTTCGACGACGTGCGTTTCGAGACGAACGCGCACGAGTCGTACTACCACATCGACTCGGTGGCGGGCGCTTGGAACACCGGCCGCGTCGAAGAGGGCGGCAACCGCGGCTACAAGGTCCGCTACAAGGGCGGCTACTTCCCGGCCCCGCCGGTCGACCACTTCGCCGACCTCCGCGCCGAGATCTCCCTGGAGCTGGCCGCCGCCGGCCTCCAGGTCGAGCGCCAGCACCACGAGGTGGGCACCGCGGGCCAGGCCGAGATCAACTACAAGTTCAACACCCTGCTGGGTGCGGCCGACGACCTGATGCTCTTCAAGTACATCGTGAAGAACGTCGCGTGGCGCAACGGCAAGACCGCGACCTTCATGCCGAAGCCGATCTTCGGTGACAACGGCTCGGGCATGCACTGCCACCAGTCGCTGTGGAAGGACGGCGCGCCGCTGTTCTACGACGAGGTCGGCTACGCCGGTCTGTCGGACATGGCGCGCTACTACATCGGCGGCCTGCTCAAGCACGCCCCGTCGCTGCTCGCCTTCACGAACCCGACGGTGAACTCGTACCACCGCCTGGTCCCGGGCTTCGAGGCGCCGGTCAACCTGGTCTACTCGCAGCGCAACCGCTCGGCGTGCATCCGCATCCCGATCACCGGCTCGAACCCGAAGGCCAAGCGCATCGAGTTCCGCGTGCCGGACCCGTCCTCCAACCCGTACCTCGCCTTCTCGGCGATGCTGATGGCGGGCCTGGACGGCATCAAGAACAAGATCGAGCCGCTGGAGCCGGTCGACAAGGACCTGTACGAGCTGGCCCCGGAGGAGCACTCCGCGGTCCCGCAGGTCCCGGGCTCCCTCCCCGAGGTCCTCAACGCCCTCGAGGCCGACCACGAGTACCTGCTCGAGGGCGGCGTCTTCACCCAGGACCTCATCGAGACCTGGGTCGACTACAAGCGCACCAACGAGGTCGACCCGATCCGTCTGCGCCCGCACCCGCACGAGTTCGAGATGTACTTCGACATCTGATCCACCCCGGATCGGACCCCGGCCGGACGCTGACCCGCCCCGGCCGACCCGAAGTACCGCACGGCTCGACGGCCCCCGCCATGACTCGCTCTGGCGGGGGCCGTCGTCGTTCCCACCGGCGTCGGCGCGCGCGGCCGACGGGGCACCTGCCGGTTCAGCGGGGGCGGGCGGAGCGCCCCGCGCGCCGGGCGAGCCAGAGGGCCGTGTAGCGGGTAGGGGTCGCCTGGCGTTGGGTGCCCTCCCGGACGTTCAGGACGAGGTGGTCCGCTCCCCAGGTCCCGTGCAGGGTGAGCGGTTCGTCGTTCAGCGGGGAGCCCTGTGGGAGGCGGAGCAAGACGGTTGATCCATCGAGCGTGTAGTGGCAGCGCCGCACCAGGGGGCGGGGTTCGTCGCGGCGGAGCCAGCTTTCGATGACTTCGCCGTCGGAGGGTCGCGGCGCCGGCTTGACGAAGACGCTCAGCACGAGGCCGTCCGGGTAGAGGCGGAGGACGTGCAGGTCGGCCGCGTAGATGCCGCTCATCGGGCGGGCCGAGGGCTTCCGGGTCATCAGAAGGGCTCCATGGGCGCGCCGGGTCCGCCGCAGCGGAGCCGGGCGGCGGAGGATGCGGCGCCTGGGCTCCCGAGATCAAGGCGGGCGCGGCGTATATGCGGCCGAGGCCGTCCTTCACCGCCCTTGCGGGCTCCAGATGCAGCCGTGCCCCACGCACCGGGAGCCGGGCGCGGACCGACCTTAGCGCGGCGTGGAGTGGGGGCGCGCGGGGGTTTTCGGCGCCGGTCGAGTTCGACGGGGGCCGCGAACACGCCTGTTGGTGTGGCGGCCTGGCTGACGGCCTGGCCGACCTGCGCGGCGGGGCGCCGGTGCGGGCACCGGCGGCCCCGGCCGGGCGAAGGCGGTGCTCAGCGGGCGCGGCCGCGAGGCTTGAGGGGGGTCGCCGGGAGCGCGGGGGCGTCCAGGCGTGGTGCGTGGTAGCCGTGCACGGCGCCGAAGCGGGCCTCCTCGGCCTGCCACTGCGCGCGGGCCTCGGCGATCTCCTCGCCGGTGCGGGCGACGAAGTTCCACCACATCACGATCTCCTCCTCGAACGGCTCGCCGCCGATGAGGACGATGTTGGTGTCGACGTTCGCGCGCACCGCGAGCTCGGTGCGGCCGCAGCCGAGGTAGAGCAGCGAGCCGACGGGCAGTTCGACGCCGTCGACCACGGCGCCGGGCAGCGTCACGAACGCGGCGTACTCGAAGTCCCGCTGCAGTGGCACCTTCACCTCGGCGCCGGCGGTCAGCGTGAGGTCGGCGCCCGTCATCGGCGAGTACGCGGTGCCCGGCGAGCGCGCGCCGTCGAACTCGCCCATGATCACGGTGCCGCTGAGGCCCCGCGCGGTGAACGTCGGGAGCTCGGTGTGGTGCTCGAAGGCCGGCGCCGCGTGGCGGTGTTCGCCGGGCAGCGCGACCCACAGCTGGGCGCCGTGCAGGAACACCGGGTGCGGGTCGGGCGACTCCTCGGAGTGCGAGATGCCGTGCCCGGACGTCATCAGGCCCAAGTGGCCGGGCAGAACGCGGGCGAGGCTGCCGAGGCTGTCGCGGTGCAGCACCTCGCCCTGCTTGAGCCACGACACGGTCTGCAGGCCCATGTGCGGGTGCGGGGCGACCTGCATGCCGTCCTCGGTGCTGATGTCGTCCGGCCCGTACTGGTCGGCGAAGCACCACGGGCCGACCATCCGCCGCCCGAGGGTCGGCAGGACGCGGCGCACCGGGCGACCGTCGCCGATCGACGTCTCACGGCCGTGGATCAGCTCGTGCACGGGTGCCGCGGAGACGTCGGTGAGGCCGCCGCAGACCTTGACGGTCGGCTTCGTATCAAGATCGCTCATGTGGCAACCGTAGCCCCCGTGTCGCCGGTCGCGAAGGTCTCGCCACCGACCACGCGCAATAGGTCCAACTGCGACGCGTACGGTGAACCGGGCGGCGGCGTGAAGATCATCAGCGCCTGGTCCTCGCTCGGCGTGAGCAGCCGTTCGAGGTCGAGGTCGACGCGGCCGACCACGGGGTGCAGCACGCTCATCCGGCTGCGCCGCCGCACGCCGACCTCGTGCAGTTCCCACAGCCCCGCGAACTCCGGGCTCGCGTCCCGCAGTCGCCGCACCAGGTGGGTGCTCGGCCCGTCGTACGAGCGCCGGGCGACCGCCGAGCGCAGGTCGGCGACGTGGACGCGGCTGTAGTGGTCCCACTCGTCGACGGGGTACGCCGAGCGCACCGCCGGGTCGGTGAACCACCGCCAGGTGATGTTGCGGCCGTGCTCGGAGACCGTGCACACGCCGCCGAACAGCGCCTGCGCGAGGGCGTTCTGCGCGAGCAGGTCGCCTAGGTCGCTGATGATCTGCGCCGGGGTGTGCTCGACGTTGTCGAGCAGGTGGCGCAGGGCCGGGCTGATCGCCTCGCCGGCCTGTCGCCCGGCGGGCGGGCGGTGGCCGGCGAGGAGGTAGAGGTGGTCGCGCTCGTCGTCGTTGAGGCGCAGCGCGCGGGCGAGCGCGCCGAGCATCTGCGTGGACGGCTGCGGACTGCGCGCCTGTTCGAGGCGCATGTAGTAGTCGGGCGACATGCCGGCGAGGGAGGTGACCTCCTCGCGGCGCAGGCCGGGCGTGCGGCGGCGCGGGCCCTCGGGCAGTCCGACGTCGGCGGGGCGCAGCCGCTCGCGGGAACGGCGCAGGAAGTCGGCGAGTTCGCGGCGGTCCATGTCCATACCCAGAGATCCTTCGCCTTTTGGTGGCCGGCATCCAGGGACCGGCGATCCTAGCCAGCGCGGTCCGCTCCTCATGAAGCGAGAACGCAGGCAGGGTCGAGGTGTTCCCGGAGAGCGGGGCGAGATCCGCCCCTCTCCACAGATTTAACTACACCGTTCAGTGTGATGACAACACTGAACGGTGTGGTTTAGTAGCCGACCCCGGAAAGTCACGGTGATCCACCATGTCCGCCACCGCCGCCACCACCGCTCCCGCCACCACCGCCCAGGCCGTCGCGTTCGCCGCGCACGGTCCCGCGGACGTCCTCGCGGTCACGGACGTCCCGCTGCCCGAGCCCGGCCCAGGCCAGGTCCGGGTGCGCGTCAAGGCGATCGGCGTGAACCCGATCGACGGCAAGATCCGCTCCGGCGTGATGGCCGCGATCTTCCCCGTCGACCTGCCGCACATCCCCGGCCAGGACCTCGCCGGCGTCGTCGACGCGCTCGGCGAAGGCGTCACCGCATGGGCGGTCGGCGACGAGGTGTTCGGCATGGGCACCAAGACCTACGCCGAGTACGTCCTCGCCGGCGCCGACCGCCTCGTCGCCAAGCCGGCCGGCCTGCCGTGGGAGGTCGCGGGCGCGCTGCCGACCGCCGCCGACGCCGCCTACCGGGCGCTCGCCGAGGTCGGCGTCGCCGCGGGCGACACGGTGCTGGTGCACGCCGCCGCGGGCGGAGTCGGCGGCCTGGCCGTCCAGTTCGCCCGCGCGTGGGGTGCCGCGGTCGTGGGCACCGCGGGCGAGGCCAACCACGCCTACCTGCGCGAACTGGGCGCCGAGCCGGTCCGGTACGGCGACGGCTGGGCCGACCGCGTGCGCGTCGCCGCGCCGCAGGGCGTCGACGCGGCCGTGGACCTCGTCGGCGGCGGCGTACTGGGCGACTCCGTCGCCCTGACGGGCGACCCGGCGCGCGCCGTCAGCATCGTCGACCCGGCCGACGCCGGCGCCAACGGCGTGCGGTTCTCGTCCGGGCACGACGGCGAGGACTACCTGCTGCGGGCCCTGGCGTCCGCCGCCGAGCTGTACGTCGCGGGCAACCTGACGCTGCCGCTCGCCGCGGTCCTGCCGCTGGCCGACGCCGCGGAGGCACAGCGACTGGTGGAGACGGGGCACGTGCGCGGGAAGGTCGTGCTCACCGTCGCCTGACAGACGCGGGCGTGCAGGTGCGAGGTACCCCGCACCTGCACGTGACCGTGAATCCGACCGCGTCGCAGGGCACGTTCGTCGCCTGGCGCGCGTCCGGGGCCCGTGCACCGACCCGCGGGCCCCGGCTACCCCCTGAGGACTACACGAACGGCCCCGGACCGTCCCTCCGGGTGATCGGGCCCCGCCCGGGCTCTGGCAGACTGGGACGTTATGGGGGTTCCTACGACGACTGAGCCGATCTCGTTCGCGGAGCGGCTGCGGACGTATCTCCGTACGCCGCGCCGGCCGCGTTTCGTCGTCGAGCTCGCCCTGATCGCGCTGAGCTACTGGATCTACTCGCTCATCCGCAACGCGGTGCCCAACCGCGAGGGACTGGCCATACGGCGCGCGCAGGACCTGCTCGACTTCGAGAAGACGCTGCACATCGACGTCGAGCACGCGATAAACCACGCGGTCAACAACGTCACGTGGCTCATCGTCGGGATGAACTACTACTACGCCACGCTGCACTTCGTCATCACGATCGGCGTGCTGGTCTGGCTGTTCCACTGGCATCCCGGGCGCTACCGCGCGGTCCGCACGGTCCTGTTCGTCACCACGGGCCTCGCCCTGTTCGGGTACTTCTTCTACGCGCTCGCGCCGCCGCGCCTGCTCCCGGGCGGCGACTACATCGACACGGTGCTGGTGCACAACACGTGGGGCTCGATGGCGTCGGGCAACATGAAGAACGTCTCGAACCAGTTCGCCGCGATGCCGTCGATGCACATCGGCTGGTCGACGTGGTGCGCGATCGCCATCTGGAAGTTCGCCAAGCCGCTGTGGGTGCGCGTGCTCGGCCTGTTCTACCCGGTGTTCACGCTGATCGTGATCATGGCGACCGGCAACCACTTCATCCTCGACGCGGCGGGCGGCTGGGTCACGCTGACCGCGGGCTTCGCCGTCCAGTGCATGCTCAACGGACGCTCCGCGTACAAGTTCCCGCGCTACACGCCCGACGACCCGCGCTCCGACGAGTACACCGGGCCACCGGAGGAGGGCGACACCGCGCCGGTGGCCGGCGGGCCCGGGGACGATCAGCGCGAGCCGGCCGCGGTCTCCTCGCCCTCGCCGTAGAAGACCCGGTCGACCACGGCGCGCGCGTGCCGCGTGATGCGCCGGTAGTCCTCGATGACGGTGCCCGCCCCGACCGAACCGGAGCCGCTCGCGCGGTAGCCGAGCAGCCGCGCGACCCCGGCGAGCTCGCGCACGTCGGACGGGAACTGGTCGGAGGAACGGCCGCGCACGACCATGACGGCGTTGCGCACCCGGGTGGCCTCCAGCCACGCGTCGTCGAGCACCTTCGCGTCCTCGGCGTCCAGCAGCGACGCTTCCAAGGCCGCCGACAGCGCGTCGCGGGTGCCGGTGGTACGCAGCGCGGGCACGTCGTAGCCGTGCTGCATCTGCAGCAGCTGCGCGACCCACTCCACGTCGGCCAGCCCGCCGCGCCCGAGCTTGGTGTGCGTGGTGGGGTCGGCGCCGCGCGGCAGCCGTTCGGCCTCGATGCGGGCCTTCATGCGGCGGATCTCGCGCACGTCGGCGTCGGTCAGCCCGGCCGACGGCCAGCGCAGCGGCGCGATCATGTCGAGGAACCGGGCGCCGAGGTCGGGGTCGCCCGCGACCGGCGCGGCGCGCAGCAGCGCCTGGCTCTCCCACAGCTTCGACCAGCGCTCGTAGTACGCGCGGTACGACGCCAGGGTGCGCACGAGCGGCCCCTGCCGGCCCTCGGGCCGCAGGTCGGCGTCGATGTCCAGCGGCGGGTCGGTGGCGGGCAGCTGCAGCAGGCGGCGCATCTCGTTGCAGATGGCCTGCGCCTGCTTGGCCGCGGTGGGCTCGTCGACGCCCTCGTCGGGCTCGTGGACGAACATGACGTCGGCGTCGGAGCCGTAGCCCTGCTCGTGGCCGCCGAACCGGCCCATCGCGATGACCGCGATGCGGGTGCGCACGGGGCCGCCCGCGTCGCGCGCGTAGGCGTCGGTGGCGGCGCGCAGCGCGCCGGTCAGCGTGGCGGCCGTGACGTCGGACAGCGCGCGGCCGACCGCGTCGACGTCGAGCCGCCCGAGCACGTCGGCGGCGACGATCCGGAACAGTTCGCGGCGCCGCACGCTACGGGCGATCTGCACGGCGACCTCGGCGCTCGGCGCCCGGCCGACCGCGGCCAGCACCTCGGACTCCAGCGCGGCACGCGACCGCGGCCGCAGCCCGTCCGGGTCGCCGAGCAGCGCGACCGCCTCGGGCGCGCGCAGCAGCAGGTCGGGGGCGAGACGACCGGACGCCAGCACACGGGCCATGTTCTCGGCGGCCGCGCCGCCCGCCGCGCCGGCGCCGGAGTCGCGCAGCAGCCGCAGGTACCAGTGCGTGTTGCCGAGCGCGTCGGAGACCTGGCGGAAGGCCAGCAGGCCCGCGTCCGGGTCGGCGGAGTCCGCGAACCAGCCGAGCATCACCGGCAGCAGCGTCCGCTGGATCGCGGCGCGCCGGCTGACGCCCGAGGCCAGCGCCTCCAGGTGGCGCAGCGCGCCGGCCGGGTCGGCGTACCCGAGGGCCTCCAGGCGCTGCGCGGCGGCCTCGGGGGTGAGCCGGGTCTCGCCGGGCTGCAGCCGGGCGACGGCGTCCAGCAGCGGCCGGTAGAAGAGCTTCTCGTGCAGCCGCCGCACCTCGTGCTGGGTGCGCCGCCAGGTGGCCTCCAGTTCACCGACCGGGTTGGCTCGGAAGCCGAGTGAGCGGCCGAGCCGGCGCAGGTCGACGGACTCGGTCGGCAGCAGGTGGGTGCGGCGCAGCCGGTGCAGCTGGATGCGGTGCTCGAGCAGCCGGAGGAAGCGGTACGCCTCGTCCAGCGACGCCCCGTCGGCGCGGCCGACGTAGCCCTCGGCGGACAGCGCGGCGAGCGCGTCCAGCGTCGAGCCGCTGCGCAGCGACGCGTCGGCGCGGCCGTGCACCAGTTGCAGCAGCTGGACGGCGAACTCGATGTCGCGCAGCCCGCCGGGGCCGAGCTTGAGCTCGCGCTCGACCTCGGTGTGCGGGATCGACTCGACGACGCGGCGGCGCATCGCCTGCACGTCGGCCACGAAGTTCTCGCGCTGCGCGGCGGTCCACACCATCGGAGCGAGGCGTTCGACGTAGCGGCGGCCGAGCGCGAGGTCGCCGGCGACGGGGCGGGCCTTGAGCAGTGCCTGGAACTCCCACGTCTTGGCCCACCGCTCGTAGTAGGCGGCGTGGCTGGCCAGGGTGCGCACCAGCGGGCCGTTGCGGCCCTCGGGGCGGAGGTTGGCGTCGACGGGCCAGATGGCGCCCTCGCGGGTGGTGTGCGAGCAGGCGCGCATCATGGCGGCGGCGATGCGCGCGGCCGCGGCGAGGGCGACGCCCTCCTCGACGCCGGGCGGGGCCTCGGCGACGAACACGACGTCGACGTCGCTGACGTAGTTGAGCTCGCGGCCGCCGCACTTGCCCATGCCGATGACGGCGAGGCGGCACTGCGCGGCGTCGACGGGGTGCTCGCGGCGCACCAGGTCGAGCGCGGCGTCGAGGGTGGCGCCCGCGAGGTCGGCGAGCTCTGCGGAGATCTGGGCGACGTCGGCGGTGCCGCACACGTCGCGCGCGGCGATGGACAGCAGGCAGCGCCGGTACGCGACGCGCAGCGCGTCCAGCGCCTCCTCGCCGGCCGGCTGGGCGCCGTCGGGCGCGGGGCGGCTCGCCGGGAGCGCGCCCGACAGCATGCGGCGGAAGTACTCGGGCGTGGGGTGGGCGTCCTGCACGTCGTAGGTGACGAGGGTGCGCCAGTCGTCCGGGTGCCGCGCGAGGTGGTCGCCGAGTGCGGCGCTGACCCCGAGGACGCCGAGCAGGCGGTCGCGGAGCGGCTTCGCGGAGACGAGCGTGGACAGCAGCACCGAGCGGTCCTCGGCGGCCTCGGCGAGCCGGACCAGCCCGAGGAGGGCGAGATCGGGGTCGGCGGTCGCGGACAGCGCGTCCAGGAGCTGCGTGTCGTCGCGTATCTCGGCGAGTGCGGGGTCCTCGAGGCGGCGGGCGGCGACGGCCGCGTCGGTGAAACCGAGGCGCACGAGGCGGGCGGTCGACACTCCCGGGGTTCCCGAATCCCTAAAGGTCACCTAGCGAGCGTATCGGCCCAGGTCACCGGCGGCAGGGGGGACACCGGCGCGGTGCGTGCGGCCGTCGAAGTGTGCCCCCAACGGCCGCACGCCGCGAGCGCGTCCCGATCATCGAGTCCCCCGACCGCGATGACCGGTGGTGACGCGCCTCCCGCCCGGTGGCCTCTGGCGAACCGTCCCGCCGGGCCGTCCGTCCCACGGCCCGGGGGATCCTCCGTCGTACCAGTTCTCCATACGCCACCGTACGGGAAGTCACCCTACGTTAGCGTGTGGGCATGCGCAACGGTGTTCCCGCGGACAATGTCCGAACCGAAAGACCCGCCAGGACCGGCCGACGCACGCTCTCCCGGGACGACTGGGCCCGTGCCGCCCTCGAGGCGATGCGCGAGAGCGGCCTGGGCGCCATCGCCGTGGAGCCGCTCGCGGAGCGCCTGGGCACGACGAAGGGCAGCTTCTACTGGCATTTCAAGGACCGTGACGCGCTCATCCACGCCGCGCTGGAGATGTGGGTCGCCGAGTCGGACGCGATGATGGCCGCCGCGGCGCGCATCACCGACCCGGCGGAGCGCGGGCGCTGGCTGACCGAGTTCGCGTTCACCGGCCCGCAGGGCGCGGACATCACGACGACGCTGCTGGTGAACTCGCAGCACCCGGTCGTCGGCCCGTTCCTCGAACGCGTCACGCAGGAGCGCATCGCCTGGGGCGCGGCGCTCAACGAGGAGCTCGGCATGCCGCCGGAGGTCGCCCGCCAGCACGCGCTCACCGCGTGGATGATGGCGGTCGGCATCGCGCTGGTGCGCCGCGGCGCGCCGCAGCTGCTGCCGCAGGGCGACGAGGCCGACGCCTACAAGCGGTACGTCATGGAGCTGCTCCGCCCGCCCCGCGCCCAGGCGTAAGGGCCGCGCGGGCGCGGACACACGAACGCCGCGCCGACCGCCGCCGCTCCCGAGGGAGGACGGCCGGGTCGACGCGGCGTCGACGCACGGCTCGCGCCGGGCTCAGAGCACCGGCAGGTACTTCCCCAGTTCGAACGGGGTCACCTGCTGCCGGTACTCCTCCCACTCCTGGCGCTTGTTGCGCAGGAAGAACTCGAAGACGTGCTCGCCCAGCACCTCGGGCAGCAGGTCGCTGCGCTCCATCAGCGCGATCGCCTCGGCGAGGTTCTGCGGCAGCGGCGCGATGCCGAGCGCGCGGCGCTCGGCGTCGGTGAGCGCCCACACATCGTCCTCGGCGCCCGGCGGCAGCTCGTAGCCCTCCTCGACGCCCTTGAGGCCCGCACCGAGCAGCACCGCGAAGGTCAGGTAGGGGTTGCAGGCCGAGTCGATGGAGCGGACCTCGATGCGGGTCGACTGCCCCTTCGTGGGCTTGTACATCGGCACGCGCACGAGCGCCGAGCGGTTGTTGTGGCCCCAGCAGATGTACGACGGCGCCTCGCCGCCCATGCCCGCGGTGCGCGCCGACGCGCCCCACAGCCGCTTGTACGAGTTCACCCACTGGTTGGTGATGGCGGCCATCTCGCCGGCGTGCTTGAGCAGGCCCGCGATGAAGGAGCGGCCGACCTTCGACAGCTGGTACTCGGCGCCGGCCTCGTAGAAGGCGTTGCGGTCGCCCTCGAACAGCGACAGGTGGGTGTGCATGCCCGAGCCCGGGTACTGCGAGAACGGCTTCGGCATGAAGGACGCGAAGACGCCCTGCTCCAGCGCGACCTCCTTGACCACCAGGCGGAAGGTCATGATGTTGTCCGCCGTGCTGAGCGCGTCGGCGTAGCGCAGGTCGATCTCCTGCTGGCCCGGCGCGCCCTCGTGGTGGCTGAACTCCACCGAGATGCCCATGTTCTCGAGCATCGTGATCGCCTGGCGGCGGAAGTCGTGGCTGACCGTCTGCGGCGTGTGGTCGAAGTAGCCGCTGTGGTCGACCGGCGTCGGCGGCGTGCCGTCGAGCGGCATGTCCTTGAACAGGAAGAACTCGATCTCGGGGTGCGTGTAGAACGTGAAGCCCCGGTCGGAGGCGCGCTCGAGGGTGCGCTTGAGGACGTACCGCGGGTCGGCGAAGGACGGCGAACCGTCCGGCATCAGGATGTCGCAGAACATGCGCGCGGTGCCCGGCGCCTCGGCCCGCCACGGCAGTATCTGGAACGTGGCAGGGTCCGGCTTGGCGAGCATGTCGGACTCGTGCACGCGCGCGAAGCCCTCGATGGCCGAGCCGTCGAACCCGATGCCCTCCGCGAACGCCTGCTCGAGCTCGGCAGGGGCCACGGCGACCGACTTGAGGAAGCCGAGAACATCGGTGAACCACAGGCGCACGAACCGAATGTCGCGCTCCTCGAGGGTGCGAAGCACGAACTCCTGCTGCTTATCCATGGGTACATCTTGGCCTGTCCCGGTTGCGAACACATTACGGGCCCTCCAACAAAACGCCCGCGCCGCGACGAGCCCGCGATCCGGCCCGCAGAACCGTTCTGACCTGCGGCGATGCGAACGTGACGGGCATCACATCCGGCCGCGCCGCCGGGCTGTCACATCCGGGACCGGCTGTCCCGTCGTTCCCGTGGCCGCGCCGCACCGGGCGGCGGGCGACACGGAGGCGAACCATGCAGCAGCGGATGGACATGTCCGAGGTCTCCCCCGAGGGCTACTCGGCGGTGCTCGGGCTGGAGAAGTACGTGCGGGCCAACGTCGACCACACCCTCCTGGAGCTGGTCAAGCTCCGCGCGTCGGTGCTCAACGGCTGCGCGTTCTGCGTCGACATGCACAGCCAGGACGCGCTGAAGGCGGGTGAGGACGCGCGCCGGCTCTTCGCGGTCGGCGCGTGGCGCGAGGCGCCGTTCTTCACCGAGGTCGAGCGCGCCGCCCTGGCGCTCACCGACGAGGTCACCCGGCTCGGCGAGCACGGCGTGACCGACGAGGTGTGGGCGGCCGCGCAGGACGCCTTCTCCGACCGTGAGCTCTCCGACCTCATCCTGGCCATCGCTACGATCAACGTGTGGAACCGGATCGGCGTGAGCACGCACCTGCAGCCGCCGGCCCTGTGACGGACACCCTCGCCGGGACGGCCGCGCGGCCGGGCGCCGCACCGGCCGGCGAGGCGTACGACGAGGCGTTCGAGCAGCACCGCACGGTGCTGCTCGGCCTCGCGTACCGCATGCTCGGCAGCTGGTTCGACGCCGAGGACACCGTGCAGGAGGCGTGGCTCCGCTGGCGCCGCGCCGAGCCCGGCACGGTCGAGGACCCGCGCGGCTGGCTGGTCACCGTCACGACCCGGCTCGCGCTCGACCAGCTGCGTTCGGCGCGGCACCGCCGGGAGACGTACGTCGGCGAATGGCTGCCCGAGCCGGTGCCGTCCGGAAGGCTCGCCGGCGACCCCGCGGAGACCGCCGAGCAGCGCGCGACGGTGTCGCTCGCGGCGCTGCGGATGATGGAGCGGCTCTCACCGCCGGAGCGCGCGGTCTACCTGCTCCGCGAGGCGTTCGAGCTGCCGTACCAGGACATCGCCGACGTACTGGGCATCAATGCGACGTACGCCCGGCAGCTGCACCGCCGCGCGGGCGACCACCTCGACGGCGAGCGCGCCCGGTTCACCGTGGACACCGCCGAGCACCGCTCGCTCGTCGACCGGTTCGTCACCGCGGCCGCCACCGGCGACCGCTCGGGGCTGGAGTCGCTGCTCGCCCGGAACGTGGTGCTGTGGAGCGACGGCGGCGGCAAGGCGCGCGCCACGCTCAACCCGATTTACGGCCCGGAGAAGATCGCCCGCTTCCTGTTCGGCATCCAGCGCCGCGCGCGGACGTTCACGTGGCACGCGGTCGACGTCAACGGCGCCCCGGCGCTGCTCGCCGACCTCGGCGCGCAGCGCCTGGTCATGAGCATCGAGACGTCTGGCGGAAACATCGTGGGGATCCAGGCGGTCGCCAATCCCGACAAGATCTCGCATATCCCGACTCCGCCGCACGCTCTGTGTTTCCCGGGCGCGTCGGAACGCTTTCCGGACTGAGTCGGCCGCATCATCGGCGCCCCCGCGCGCCCGCGACAGACCTTCACTGCGCGGTGACGGCGGGGAAACAGCCCCGTAGAGCGCCGTCCCTACCTTCCGGGGCATGGACAGACGAAGCTTCCTCCGCGCCGCCGGCGGCACCGCCGTGGCCGCCGGCCTGACCGCCGCGTGCGGCGGCGGGAACGACAAGAAGACCGCCGCGCCCGCCGGATCCGGCGCCGCCCCCTCCGGGCCCAAGCGCAAGGTGAAACTCGGGTTCATCGCGCTGACCGACTGCGCGTCGATCGTGATGGCGCAGGAGCTCGGTTACTTCGCGAAGCGCGGCCTCGACGTGACGGTCGAGAAGCAGCAGTCGTGGGCGACCACCCGTGACGCGCTGCTGAACGGCCAGATCGACGGCGCGCACTGCCTGTTCGGCATGCCGTTCTCGGTGGCGAGCGGCATCGGCGGAGACGGCTCGACGGCCCTGAAGATCGCCATGGTGCTCAACCACAACGGGCAGGCGATCACCCTGAAGAAGGGCCTGTCCTCGGTGGGCTACGGCGACCTGGCGAAGGCCAAGGCCGCACTGGAGGCCAAGGAGAACACCCTGGCCATGACCTTCCCGGGCGGCACCCACGACATCTGGCTGCGCTACTGGCTGCGCGCCGCCAAGGTCGACCCGAAGGCGCTGAAGATCATCACGATCCCGCCGCCGCAGATGGTCGCCAACATGAAGGTCGACACCATGGACGGCTACTGCGTCGGCGAGCCGTGGAACGCCGTCGCCGTCGACCAGGGCATCGGCTTCACCCACCTGACCAGCCAGGACCTGTGGCGCGGCCACCCGGAGAAGGCGCTCGTCGTCAACGAGGCGTTCGCGAGCGGCAAGCGCGACACCCTCAAGGACGTCATGGCCGCGGTGCTGGAGGCGAGCCGCTGGCTCGACGACCCGACCAACCGCAAGAGCGCCGCCGCGACCATCGCGCAGCAGCAGTACGTCAACGCGCCCGCCGCGCAGATCGAGGGGCGGCTGACCGGCCGCTACCAGCTCGGCGCCGGCCTGCCCGACAAGACGTACACCAGCGACATGATGCGCTTCTTCGACGACGGCCAGGTCAACACGCCGCTCAAGGCGCACGGCCTGTGGTTCCTCGCGCAGTACCAGCGGCTCGGCATCGCGAAGGGCCCGGTCGCCGACCCGGCCAAGCTGGTCGACTCGATCATCCTGTCCGACCTCTACAAGGAGGTCGCCGACGCCGCGAAGGTCGGCGTCGTGCCCGACATGCAGCCGTTCGACGTGCAGCTCGACGCGGCCCGGTTCGACCCGAACGACCTCGCCAAGGAGGTGGCCAGAGCATGACGACGCAGAGCGGGAACGCCCCTGCCGGGACGGCGGTCCTCGCCGACGCCGCGCCGGGCGCGCAGGCCGGGGCGGACGGGGGCGCCGCCACTCCCCCGCCGCCTCGGCGGGCCGGCGGCGGTCGGCTGCGCGCCGCGGCGTCCGCCGCGGCGTGGTCGCTGGTCGGCCTCGCCGTGCTGGTCGGCCTGTGGCTGTGGGCAGCCGCCGACACCCCGGAACTCCCCAAGCCCACGGACGTGTTGAGCACGCTGGGCGACCTGCTCGGCGACCCGTTCTACGACCGCGGCCCCGGCGACAAGGGCATCGGCGTCCAGCTGCTGACCTCGCTCCAGCGGGTGTTCACGGGCTTCGGGCTCGCGGCACTGGTCGGCATCCCGCTGGGGCTCCTGATGGGCGGCAGCAAGCGCGCGTGGCAGGCGGTCAACCCGGTCGTCCAGCTGCTGCGCCCCGTGTCGCCGCTGGCGTGGTTCCCGCTCGGCCTGGTGGTGCTGAAGGACAGCCCGCAGGCGGCGGTGTTCGTCATCTTCGTCACGGCGCTGTGGCCGACCGTCCTCAACACCGCGGCGGGCGCCGCGTCGGTGCCGGACGACCAGCGCAACGTCGCCAAGGTGTTCCGGTTCGGCCGGTTCGCGTACGTGCGGCACGTGATGGTGCCGCACTCGCTGCCGTCGATCGTGACCGGGCTGCGGCTGTCGATGGGCATCGCGTGGATGGTCATCGTCGCCGTCGAGATGCTGTCCGGCAGCACCGGCATCGGCTCGTTCGTGTGGAACTCGTACAACGGCGGCGACCTTTCCGAGGTCATCAGCGCGATCGTGCTCATCGGCGGCGTCGGCTTCGCGCTGGACATGTTCTTCCTGTGGCTGCTGCGGCTGGTGGGCGGAAAGGCGGCGACCCCGTGAGTGATCTCGTCATCAAAGGTCTTCACAAGTCGTTCGGCGGACGGCGCGGCGTACCGCCGCAGCACGTGCTGCGCGACGTCGATCTCACGGTCCGGCAGGGCGAGTTCGTGTCGCTGATCGGCCACTCCGGATGCGGCAAGTCGACACTGCTGGGCATCGTCGCCGGCCTCCAGCACGCCGACGCCGGGGAGGTGTCGCTCGGCGGCGAGCCGATCACGCGACCGGGACCGGACCGGGCGATGGTGTTCCAGAACTACTCGCTGCTGCCCCGGCTCAGCCTGCTGGCCAACGTCCGCGAGGCGGCGCGCGCGGCGCGTCCCGACCGGCCTCGGGCGCTGCTGGACGAGGCCGTCGAGCGCTACCTGACCGCGGTCGGGCTGTGGGAGCAGCGCAACAAGCTGCCGCATCAGGTCTCCGGCGGTATGCAGCAACGCACCGCCGTGGCACGGGCGTTCGCCGTCGGGCCGCGGATCCTGCTGCTGGACGAGCCGTTCGGCGCGCTCGACGCGCTGACCCGGGCCCGGCTCCAGGAGCAGTTGCTCGAGCTGTGGGGCACCGAGTCGACGACCGAGACCGTGCTCATGGTGACGCACGGGATCGACGAGGCGATCCTGCTCGCCGACCGCATCGTGGTGATGGGCAACCCGCCGGGGCCGTCGGTCGTCGACACGATCGACGTCGTCCTGCCGCGGCCGCGCGACCGCGTGACGGTGATCGACCAGCCCGCGTACCGCGGTGTCCAGGAGCGCCTGCTGACGCTGCTGCACGCGGACAGCGGCTCCGCCGCCCCGCCCCCGGCCGCCCTGTCCGTCGGCCCCGCGGACCGGGGCCGACCACGAGCGTCGCCGCCCGCGCCGGGTGCCGGGCGGCGACACGTCACGAGACCCGCACCACTATTCGTCACATTGACGTCAAGTCTCGGGTAGCCTGAATTCGTGCCTCAGCTACGGATCGCCCTCAGCCAGATGAACCCGACGGTCGGCGACCTCGCCCGCAACGCGGACCAGGTCGTCGCGTGGACCAAGCGCGCGGTCGGACAGGGCGCGCACCTGGTCGCCTTCCCCGAGATGGTGCTCACCGGGTACCCGGTCGAGGACCTCGCGCTGCGGTCCTCGTTCGTCGAGGCCTCCCGCCGCACGCTGGACGCGCTCGCGGCCCGGCTCGCGGACGAGGGCCTGGGCGGCACCCCCGTGGTGGTCGGCTACCTCGACCGCCGCGCGACCGCGACACCGCGCCTCGGCCTGCCCGCGGGCGCGCCGCAGAACGCCGTCGCGGTCCTGCACGAGGGCGCCGTGGTGGCCCGCTCCGCCAAGCACCACCTGCCGAACTACGGTGTGTTCGACGAGTTCCGCTACTTCGTGCCGGGCGACAAGCTGGCCGTCGTCCGGGTGCACGGCGTCGACGTCGCGCTGGCCGTCTGCGAGGACCTGTGGCAGGACGGCGGACCGGTCGCGGCGGTGCGCGCGGCGGGCGCCGGGCTGCTGGTGGTGGTCAACGGGTCGCCGTACGAGCTGGCGAAGGACGACGTGCGGCTCGAGCTCGCCCGCCGCCGGGCCGCCGAGGCGGGCTGCGCGCTCGCGTACGTGAACTGCGTGGGCGGCCAGGACGAGCTGGTCTTCGACGGCGACTCGCTGGTCGTCGGCCCGGACGGTGAACTGCTGGGCCGGGCCCCACAGTTCGAGGAGGCGCTGCTGGTCGCCGACCTGGAGCTGCCCGCCGCGTCCACCGACGACAGCGTGTTCAACGCGGGCGACGTCGTCGCCGACGGCCTGACGATCGAGCTGACGACGCTCTCCGAGACGCCCGTCGTGCCGTACGAGCCGCTCGCGCCGAGCGTCGCCGAGCGGCTGTCCGACGACGCGGAGATCTACGGCGCGCTCGTCGTGGGCCTGCGTGACTACGCGGCGAAGAACGGGTTCAAGTCCGTGCTGCTCGGCCTGTCCGGCGGCATCGACTCGGCGCTCGTCGCCGCGATCGCCGCGGACGCGGTCGGCCCCGGCAACGTGTACGGCATCTCCATGCCGAGCAAGTACTCCTCCGAGCACTCCAAGGACGACGCGGCCGACTCCGCCGAGCGGATCGGGCTCAACTACCGCCAGGTCGCGATCGCTCCCATGGTCGACGCCTACCTCGACGCGCTCGCGCTGACCGGGCTGGCCGAGGAGAACCTCCAGGCGCGGGTGCGCGGCACGACCCTGATGGGCGTGTCCAACCAGGAGGGCCACCTCGTCCTCGCGACCGGCAACAAGAGCGAGCTGGCGTGCGGCTACTCCACGCTGTACGGCGACGCGGTGGGCGGGTTCGCGCCGATCAAGGACCTGCCGAAGACCGTGGTGTGGCGCATCGCGCGGTGGCGCAACGAGGAGGCGCTGCGGCTCGGCCAGGTGCCGCCGATCCCGGAGAACTCCATCACCAAGCCGCCGAGCGCGGAACTGCGGCCGGACCAGAAGGACACCGACTCGCTGCCGGAGTACGAGCTGCTCGACGACATCCTGGACGACTACGTCGAACAGGACCTGGGGCGCGACCAGATCGTCGCGGCCGGCTTCGACCCGGCGCTCGTCGACCGGATCCTCCGGCTCGTCGACACCGCCGAGTACAAGCGCCGGCAGTACCCGCCGGGCACGAAGATCTCGCTGAAGGCGTTCGGGCGCGACCGGCGCCTGCCGATCACCAGCCGCTGGCGCGAGAGCTGATCCGCGGGCCCCGGTGCCCCGCCGCCGAACACAGCGCGCGGGGCACCGACGCTCGCTCTGTCGGCAGCCTTTCCTTGTAAAGATTGCGCTGTTAGCGTGCGCGCGTGGACGACGAACTGCGCCTGCTGCGCGCCACGGCCGCCCGCATCGCGGACGCGCACCGCCCGTCCGGCACACGGCACTTCCACGACAGCGCGCTCGCTTCGGCCGCGGCCGAAGCGCTGCGCGAGACCGGCCTCGACGACCTCGGCTCGCCCGGGTCGGGGGCGTCCGCCCTCCACGCGGCCGTCGTCGCCGAGGAACTCGCTCGCGCCCTCACGCCCGTGGACTACGCGGAACTGTGCCGGGGCGGTGTCGGCCGGGCCCGAGGTGCCGCGCTGGTCGCGGCCGAGCTCGTCGGGACCGCACGCGGGGCCCTTGACGACGCCGTCGAATACGCCCGGGTGCGGTGCCAGTTCGGTCGACCGGTCGGCGCGTTCCAGGCCGTCGCGCACCTCGCCGCCGAAGCCGCCGTCGACCTGGCCGCGGCCGAGGCGATCGCCGCGCACGCCGCGTGGGCCGCCGACGCGCTCGGGCCCGACGAGGCGGACGCGGTCGCGCACGCCGCGGCGCTGCTGTGCGCCGAAGCGGCGACGTCCGTGTGCGAGACGGCGGTTCAGATGCTCGGCGGCATCGGCATGACGTGGGATCACCTGGCGCACGTCAGGCTGCGCCGCGTGCACGGCCGCCGACTGTTCCTCGCCGGCCGCCCGCCCGCGTCCGGTTCCCTGCCTGACCTGCGCGCCCTGGACACACCTGACGAGGCGGTGTTCCGCGCGGAGTTGGCCGACTGGATCGGTGCACTGACCGACGTTCCGGAGGACGGCGGCGGCTGGCACCGCACGCTGTACGACGCCGGGTACGTCGGCGTGTCCTTCCCCACCGAGGCCGGCGGGCGCGGCCTGCCGCCCGCGTACGAGGCGATCGTCAACGACGAACTCGGTTTCCGGGGACTGCCGCCGGTGCCGCCGATCGGGCATCTCGCGCACGCGCTGCGGAGGTTCGGCGACCCGGAGCAGCGCGCCGCCCACCTGCCGGGGCTGTTGGCGGGGCGGGTCGCCTGGTGCCAGGGGTTCAGCGAGCCCGAGGCGGGCTCGGACCTGGCGGCGGTGGCGACCAGGGCGGTGTGGGAAGGGGACGCGTACCGGGTCACCGGCGGCAAGATCTGGACCAGCGGCGCCGTCGAGGCCGACCGGTGCCTGTTGTTGTGCCGCACCGGCGAGCCCGGCGGGCGGCACAACGGACTGACGGTGCTGCTGGTCGCGATGGACGCGCCGGGCGTGTGCGTCGAGCCGATCACCACGGCCTTCGAGACCCGCGAGTTCGCCCAGGTGTTCTTCGACGACGCCCGGGTGGCGGCCGCCGACCGGCTGGGCGCGGAAGGCGACGGCTGGCGCATCGCAATGGCGCTGCTCGGCTACGAGCGCGGCCCGGCGGACATCGGCTGGACCTCGCGCCTGGCCGCCTCAGTCGCCGAACTCCGCGCACACGGCGGCCTCGACCCGGTGCTCGCCGACCGACTCGCGCACGCCGAACGCTGGCTGTACGCGCTGCGGCTGCGCGTCCGCGCCCGCCTGCGCGACCGCACCCCGGACGGCGACCCCGGCCCCGAGGGCTCGGTGGACAAGCTGCTGCTCACCCGCGTCGACCAACTCGTGGGCAGGCTCAGGCTCGACGTCCTCGGCGCGGACGCGATGACCGGCTACCTGTGGTCCCGCGCGGCGTCGATCTACGGCGGCACCGCGCAGATCCAGCGGGACATCGTCGCCCGCCGCGTGCTCGGACTCCCTGCCCCCGGCTAGCCGGGGCGTCAGGGGGCGTCCGGCACCGAGCCCGGCGGAATCTCGTGGGGCGCGACGACGGCGGTGCCGTTCGCGTAGTCGAGGAAGGACACCTGCGGCGCCACACGCCGGACCACGTCGGCGACGCGCGCGACGTCGACCGGGCCGTCCTCCGCAAGGCTCAGGTGCGTCCGGGTCGGCGGTCCCTGCGGGTACGCCCGGTTCGGGAACAGGCGTTGGAAGCGCGGCAGCGTCCCGCCCGGCGCGGGCACCAGGCTGAGCATCGTGAAGTTCCCGTACCTCGACGGGTACTTCCACACGATGACCGCGCTCACGTCCCGCCAGGCGACGCGCAGGTCGTCGCCGGGCGGGAACGACGTCGAGCCGCGCCCGAGCGCGATGCCCTCGGCGTCCACCCGCAGGACCAGCGTGCGCAGCGCGGGCTGCAGGGCGATGAGCACGGCCCATACGACCAGCGCCAGGGCCGTGGGGAGCAACGCGATCTCGCCGACGGGGACGAGCAACCGCATGAGCGGACTGCGGTCGTCGGCGTCGCCCTGGGGGACGAACCGGCAGCCCACGAGCACCGCCGCGCCACCGAGGGCGAACGCGACGGCCTTGGCCTGGTGCGCGTCCCAGGAGTTCCGCACCTCGTAGCCGTCGGTCTCCGCCGGCCCCGCCGCGTCCGTGGCCTCGGCGGCGCGGCCGGCTCCGGCCGCTTCGTCTGCGATGTTGTCTGCCATGAGTCCCCGATCACGGTGCGGTCGCGTGCGCGGGCACCGCGGAGCCTCGTGGCGGCTTCCCTCCCCCGGATGCCGACCGGAGCGTAAACGATCTTGGACCGCGGGCCTCCCCGAATGTCCCTTTCGCGCGGCGGCGTTGCGGCTCAGCGCGCGGACGCGGACAGGGCCACGCGGACGTGCTCGGCGAGCAGGTCGGCGAACGCGGCCGTCGTCCGGTCCGGGCGGGTGCGGGTGTACGCGGCGAGCGTGCGCCGCACCGGCGGGTCCGGGCGCAGGACGGCGCCGTCGAAGCCGGCCGGGAGGATGTTCGCAGGGACCAGCGCGGGTCCGATGCCCGCGGCGGCCAGGAGCGGTGCGGCGGAGGTCTGTTCGGTGCGGACCGCGGCCCGGGGCCGGAAGCCGGCCGCCGCGCACACGCTGTCGAGCAGGTCGCCGAGGCCGTGGCCGGGGGCGTAGTGCACCCAGTCACGGTCGGCGAGTTCGGCCACCGCGATCCCGGCGCGCCGCTCGGCGAGGGCGTCGTCGGCGGGAAGCACGACGACGAACTCCTCGACGCCGAGCTCGCGGACCGGCCCCTCCCAGTCGTCCGGCAGCGGTCCGACCGCGAGGTCGGCCTGTCCGGCGGCCATCGCCGCGCGCAGTTCGTCGGCGTGCGCGAACTCCTTGAGCCGCACCCGGACTCCGGGGTGGCGGCCGCGCCATTCGCGCAGCACCGGCGGCAGCAGCCCGAGGCCGACCGAGTACACCGCGGCCACCTCCAGTTCGCCGCCGTCGAGGCCCGCGCTGCGGCGCGCCGCGGCGGCGAGCCGGTCCGCCTCGGCGAGCGCGGCACGGGCGTGCGGCAGGACCGCGCGGCCCATAGGCGTGAGCCGGACGCCGCGCGGCAGCCGTTCGAGCAGCGGTCCGCCGACGGCGCGTTCCAACGCGCGGATCTGGTGCGACAGCGCGGGCTGGGTGACGTGCAGCCGCTCGGCGGCGCGCGTGAAGTTCCCGGTGTCGACCACGGTCACCAGGTACTCGAGCTGCCGGAGGGTCGTCATGAACAGAATTTATCGCAGAGCAAGAAACCAAGCCTTGGACGCATGGCACCGCAGGGGCGCAGGCTCGTCGTCGTAAGGCACGAAGACCCACGGAACGAGGAGCACCACCATGTCCGCCACCACGCCCCTGACCGGATCCCCCTCCGCGGCGCACCACGCCGCCGCCCTCGCCGGACGCCGCGTGATCGTCGTCGGGGCCGGCGCCCGCGCGGGCCGCGGGATCGCGCACGCCGCGTCGGCCGCCGGGGCCGACGTCGTCCTGGCCGGTCCCGACCCGCGCACGCTGGAGTGGACCGCCGGCGAGCTGCCCGGTCGCGCCGAGACGGTCGCGGTGGACCTCGCCGACGAGGCCTCGGTCGCCGCGCTCGCCGCCGAGGCCGGCCGTTTCGACCACCTGGTGTCGACCGCCGCGATGCCCGCGAACGGCCCGCTCGCCGACCTCGAACTCACTGCGGTGCACCGCGCCTTCGCCGCGAAGGTGTTCGGCCCTCTGCTGCTCGCCAAGCACCTCGCGCCGCAGGTCCGGGACGGCGGGTCGCTCACGTTCTTCTCGGGCGTCGCCGCATGGCGGCCCGCGCCCGAGCGCACGGTGATGGCGGCGTCCAACGGCGCGCTCGCCTTCCTCGTCCAGGCGCTGGCCGTGGAGATCGCGCCGGTGCGGGTCAACGCGGTCTCCCCCGGCATCGTCGACACGGGCGCGTGGGACGGCCTGGGCTCCGACAAGGAGGCGTTCCTGCGCGGGGTCGCCGAGCGCAACCCCGCGCGCCGGGTCGGGACGACGGAGGACCTGGTGGACGCCGTGCTGTTCGCGATGGGCAACCCGTACGTCACCGGCACCGTGCTGCACGTGGACGGTGGCGGCCGGCTCGCCTGACCCGGGGCCGCCCGCCGGGGCGTCAGAACTTCAGGTCGGCCTTCACCGGGCGGTGGTCGCTGGAGGTCTTCGGCAGCACCGAGGCGTCCACGGTGTGCAGGCCGCGCACGAGCACGTGGTCGATCGCGGCCATCGGGAACGACGCCGGCCACGTGAATCCGAAGCCCGATCCGGCCGCGTCCTGCGCGTCGGTCAGGCCGTCGGTCAGCGGCTTGAGGCCGCGGTCGGCGACCGTGCCGTTCAGGTCGCCGAGCAGGACGACGTGCCGCGCCGGGTCGGCGTCGACGTACTGCGCGAGCCGCTTGACGGTGTCGTCGCGCTGCGAGATCCCGAAGCCGCCCGGGCCGAACCGCACGGACGCGAGGTGCGCGACGTACACGGCGACGGTGCCCTTGGGCGTGGCCAGTTCGGCGCGCAGGGCGCGGGTCCAGCCCATGCCGACGTCGACGGGGGTGACGTTCTGGATGGGAAACCGGCTCCACAGCGCGACGGTGCCCTCGGAGGCGTGGTGCGCGTAGGCGCCGTCGAGGACCGCGCCGTAGCGGCCGCGCTGGCCGCTCGGGATCTCCTCCAACGCGACGACGTCGGCACCGGCGTTCAGCAGCGAGCGGGCCGTGCCGGCCGGGTCCGGGTTCTCGGCGTTGATGTTGTGGGTGACCACGCGCAGGTCGTACGGGCCGCCTCCGCCGCCCGAGCCGAACAGCGCGCCGCCGAACATCGCCAGCCACACCACGGCGGGCAGCACGGCCGCGACCAGCGCGGTCCACGAGCGGCGCAGTGCCGCGCCGAGCAGCACGGGGACGATCAAGAACCCGGTCCACGGCAGGAAGGTCTCGAGCAGCGAGCCGATCTGCCCGGGGGTGTTCGGCACCAGGGAGTGCCCGGCCATGAGCAGCGCGACCAGCACGGCGTACGCCGCGACGAAGCGTCCGCGCCGCCACGCGGGGCGCCGCATGAGCGCGGCCAGGTCCGCGCGGCTCGGGACGCCACGCCGACGGCCGCGCCCTGCCCCGGCCGTCTCAGGCCCGGCGGGGGTCGGCGTCGTGGTGGGCCACGTCATGTGTCACTCCCGGGGTCGCTCGGCGCGCGCTGTGGACGCCGGCTCCCCGGGGGTCCGCCCGCGGGGTGTCCGGCGTGTGCGCCGAATGTCGCATACGTCCTCACAGGACGCACGCCGTGCGCCGCGGGGTTCCCCCACCGAGCGCCCGGGACGGTTCTGGGACGAGACGGTCACATTTCCGGTCCGTCGGCGTCGCGCGGCGGGCGCGCGGCCTCCGGCACCGCGAGCCCGGTCAGCACCGAGTCGACGATCTGCTCGGGCAGCTCGGGCGGCAGGTCCTGCGCGTCGTGCATCATCTTGCGGACCAGCATGGGGGCGCTGAAGAGGTCCTTCATGACCTCGATCGGCAGGTCGGCGCGCAGCTCGCCGGTGGCGACGCCGCGGCGCAGCACGACGCGCATCGCCTCGCGGCGCTTCTCTATGACGACCTCGTGGTAGCGCCGGGCGAGCTCGGGGTGCTGCTTGACGTGCCCGAGCACGCTCTGGAGCAGCCCTTCGGCGCGCTGGTCGAGGAGGTTGCGGCGCATCGCGACGAGGAGCGCGACCAGGTCGTCGCGGACGCTCTCGCCGGCGAGCTCGGGAATCGGCTCCTCGGCGGCCTCCACGGCCGCGATGACGAGCGCCTCCTTGTTGGACCAGCGGCGGTAGATGGTCGCCTTGCCGCAGCCCGCGGCCTGCGCGACCGCCTCGATCGACAGCGCGCCGATGTTGCCGTGCTCGGCGATCAGCGCGAGGGTCGCGTCGAGGATGGCGCGCTCGGCGGCGGCGCTGCGCGGCCGACCGCGCTGCGCGCGCGGCACCGCCGCCGGGCCGCCCTGGGGGGCGGGGCCGGCGGCGGTGTCGTCCGTCATGGAGCTCATCGCTCAGACCTTAGCGTCGGTGCGCACCTGCTCGGGCACACTCGGTGTCGTCGGGGCGGCGGGCTTGCGGGGCATCCACCGTGCGACCACGACCGCGCCGATCGCGGCCACGACCGCCGAGCCGAGGGCGGCGCTGTGCATCGCGGTGATGAACGCGTCCTTGGCGGGATCCACCCATCCGGCGCCCTGCGGGCCGGCGTGCGCGGCCGCGCCGAGCGTCGCCTCGACGGACTCGTCGGCGCCCTTGGGGACGCCGTTGCCGGCGACCTGGTCGCGGTAGACCGAGGAGAGCAGCGAGCCGAGGACCGCGACGCCGAGCGCGCCGCCGACCTGCCGGACGGTGTTGGTGACCGCCGAGCCGGCCCCGGCCTTCTCCCGCGGCAGCGACGCCATGACGGAGTTGGTGGCGGGCGGCATGACGAGGGACATCGCGAGGCCCTGGACGAAGAACACGACGCACAGGATCCACATCGGGGTGCTGCGGCCCATCGCCAGGAACAGCAGGAAGGCGCCGGTGATCATGACCATGCCGGTGGTCGTGACCGCGCGCACCCCGAACTTGGTGACGAAGGTGGCGCTGCGCGGCGCGAACAGCAACTGCCCGACGGCGAGCGGGAGCAGGAACAGGCCGGTCTGCAGCGGCGTGTAGCCGCGCACGCTCTGCAGGTAGAAGGCCATGAAGAAGGTCACGCCCATGAGGGCGAAGAACACCAGGCCGATCGCCGCGGCGGCCGCGGAGAACGAGCGCTCGCGGAAGAAGCGGACGTCGAGCGCGGGGTGGTCGCTGCGCTTCTCGTACCAGATGAAGAAGCCGAGGATCGCCAGGCCGACGGCGATGGTCGCGAGCACCTGGACGCTGGTCCAGGAGTCCTCGCCGCCCTTGATGATGCCGTAGACGAGGGAGACCAGGCCGGCGATGGACAACAGGACGCCGACGGGGTCGAGGCGGCCCGGGTTGGGGTCCTTGGAGTCCGGCACCACGAAGATCATCGCGAGGACGCCGACGATGACGATCGGGACGTTGATGAGGAAGACCGAGCCCCACCAGAACTTCTCGAGCAGCGCGCCGCCGGTGATCGGGCCGATCGCGATGGCCAGGCCGACCGCGCCGGACCAGATGCCGATCGCCTTGGCGCGCTCGTGCGGCTCGAAGACGTTGCTGATGATCGACAGCGTCGCGGGCATCACGAACGCGGCGCCGAAACCCATCACGGCGCGCGCGGCGATCAGCTGGCCGGGGCTCTGCGCCATCGACGACAGCAGCGACGCGACGCCGAAGACGACCATCCCGAACAGCAGCAGCTTCTTGCGGCCGAAGCGGTCGCCGAGGATGCCGGCGGTGAAGAGCAGGCCCGCGAAGACCAGCGTGTAGGAGTTGATCGCCCACTGCAGCTGGCTCTGCGAGGCGCCGAGGCCCTGGTCGGGGTCGGCGATGACCTTGATGGCGACGTTGAGGATCGAGTTGTCGAGGACGACGACGAGCAGGCTCAGGACGAGCACGCCGAGGATGTACCAGCGGCGCTTGTGCACGGTCGGGTCGACAGTGCGCGGCGGGAGGGCCGCGCCGGGGGCGGTGCCGGCCATGGAGTTCCCCCTCTACGGGTTCGTTGTGTTTCGATACGACACAGTATCGTTTCGCAATGAGCGTAGTCGGCGCTTATCGAAACGGTCTAGTCTCGTATCGTAAATAGTCGGCAAACCCGGGGCGACGTCCGCCCCTGTCGCCCGGGCGGAGCACGTGTCACCATGGCAATCAGTCAGGGGACGCCGAATGAGCGCCTCTAGATGAGGAGTTTGACCATGTCCGAGAAGCAGTCGCAGCCCCCCGCGTCGCCCGCCCCCGCCGTCCCCGAAGGCCCGGGCCTGACGCTGTACGGCGGCACCGGAACCGGCCGCCGGGTGACCGTCCGCGACCTGGCCCGCGCCAAGCAGTCCGGCGAGAAGTGGCCGATGCTGACCGCGTACGACTCCATGATCGCCTCGGTCTTCGACGACGCCGGCATACCCGTGCTGCTCGTGGGCGACTCCGCGGGCAACAACCACCTCGGCTACGAGAACACCATCCCCGTCACCGTGGACCAGCTGGTCATGCTGACCGGCGCCGTGGTGCGCGGCACCAAGCGCGCCCTCGTGGTCGCCGACCTGCCGTTCGGCTCGTACCAGGTCTCCCCCGCCCAGGCCCTGGAGACCGGAGCGCGCTTCCTCAAGGAGGCCGGCGCCGGCGCGGTCAAGCTCGAGGGCGGCGTCGCGATGACGCACCAGGTCGAGGCGCTCGTCACGGCCGGCATCCCGGTCATGGCGCACATCGGCCTGACCCCGCAGTCCGTCAACGTGCTCGGCGGCTACCGCGTGCAGGGCCGCGGCGACGAGGCCGCCGCGCAACTGCTCGCGGACGCCAAGGCGATGCAGGCGGCCGGCGCGTTCGCCGTCGTCCTGGAGCTGGTCCCCGAGGAACTGGCCGCCAAGGTCACCGCGATGCTCGACATCCCGACCGTCGGCATCGGCGCGGGCGCCGGGTGCGACGCGCAGGTCCTGGTGTGGACCGACATGGCGGGCCTCACCCCCGGCAAGCTGCCGAAGTTCGTGAAGCAGTACGCCGACCTTCGCACCACGCTCGGCGACGCGGCGCGCGCGTTCGCCGCCGACGTGGTGGGCGGCGAGTACCCGGGCCCGGAGCACGCGTTCCACTGACGGCGTCCGCCGCTCCCGCCCGACCCGGCCTCGACGCTCCGCGTTCCGGTTGGGTCCCGATCGCGCCACCGTCGTCCCCGGCCTGCTGTGTGCGGGCCGGGGACGCGGCATACTCGTGACGACATACCTGACCGTCCAGAGAGAAAAAGCGGGGAGCCGTCATCGTGACCGACGCCTGGACCCGGCCCGGCTCCCAGCTGCGCCACGTGCGGCCGGCGCCACTGTTCCTCGCCCTGGTGCTGGTGTTCGTCATCTCCGGCGTCACGGCCTGGCGCGGCGACGGCGAACAGCGCATGGCGGTCTTCCTGTTCGTGATGACCGGCTGGCTGATCTCGCTGTGCCTGCACGAGTTCTCGCACGCCTTCACCGCGCTGCGGGCCGGCGACACGTCGGTGATAGGCAAGGGCTATCTGACGCTCGACCCCATCAAGTACAGCGACCCGCTGTTCACGTTCATCATCCCGGCGGTCTTCGTGCTGATGGGCGGCATCCCGCTCAGCGGCGGCGCGGTCTACATCGAACGCGGGCGCATCCGCGGGCGGGTGCAGAACAGCCTGGTGTCCGCGGCCGGCCCGCTGACGAACGTGGCGCTCGCGGCCGTCTGCATCACCGTCATCAACTCCGGTGCGCTGGACAACGCGTCGGCGGCGTTCCACGCGGCGTTCGTGTTCTTCACGCAGCTGCAGATCATCGCCTCGATCCTCAACCTGCTGCCGGTGCCCGGCCTGGACGGCTTCGGGATCATCGAGCCGTGGCTGTCCTACGACTTCCGCCGCGCGATCGCGCCGTACGCGCCGTTCGCGCCGCTGCTGCTCTTCGGCCTGCTGTTCACGCCGGAGATCAACAACTGGTTCTTCGACCGGGTGGACTCGGTCTGCGAGGCGTTCAACGTGTCGCCTGCGTGGGCCTCCCTCGGCTATCACCTGTTCCAGTTCTGGAAGTAGCGGCGCTTCCTCTGCCCGCCCCCGTCCGGCGACGGCGCGGGCGGTGCCAGCCGGTGCTCGGTGACCTCGTAGCGCCGCACGTACGTGCTGAAGAACGCCTGCCCGGTCGCGGTGGCGGGGATCGCCACGAGCGCGCCGGTCGGGCCGAGCAGCGCCGCGCCCGCGATGACCGAGCCGAACGCGACGGCCGGGTGGATGTCGACGGTCCTCGACGTGATGCGCGGGTGCAGGAGGTAGTTCTCGAACTGCTGGTACGCCGTCGCGAAGGCGATCACCCACAACGCGTCGACGGGGTCCTTGGTGAGCGCGACGAGGGCGGGCAGCGCGGCCGCGAGGTAGGTGCCGACGGTCGGGATGAACTGGCTGACCAGGCCGACCCACAGGGCGAGCGCGATCGCGTAGTCCAGGCCGAGCACCAGGAAGAGGACGTAGTGCGCGACGGCGGAGACCAGCGCCATCAGCGCGCGTGAGTACAGGTAGCCGCCGGTCTTGTCGATGGCGATGTCCCAGGCCCGCAGCACCTCGGCCTGCTTGCCCGGCGGCAGCAGCGAGCACAACGCGCGCCGCACCCGCGGACCCTCGGCGGCGAAGTAGAACGTGAACAGCCCGATGGTGAACAGCTCGAACAGGCCGCCGACGACCGCCGCGCCGAAGCCGAGCGCGTTGTCCGCGACCGTCTCGGCGTAGCCCTGCACGGTGTCGGAGTCCTTGAACAGGCCGCCCTGGATCTTCTCGATGGTCAGGTCGGTGTGGAAGCGGCCGTTGATCCAGTCGAGCAGCGACTGGATGTGGTCGGGCAGGTCGCGGGCGAGGGTGGCGACCTGGTCGACCATGAGCGAGCCGATCGCGGCGAGCACCGCGGCCATGGCGAGCAGCACGACCACGAAGACCAGGCCGGTCGCCAGCCCGCGCCGCATGCCGCGGCGGGCGAGCCGGTCCACGGCGGGCTCGATGGCCAGCGACAGGAAGAACGCGATCAGCAGGTCGGTCAGGAAGCCGCGCAGGTGGCCGAACGCCCAGCGCAGCAATATGAAGCCGACCAGGGCCGCGAAGACCATGAGGATCGCGCGCGGCAGCCAGCGCGGCATGCGGTCGCGGTCGTACGCGCCCGCGGCGACGCGCGCCTCCGGCCCGACCGGGCCGTCCGGGCCGCCGGGCGCGGCGGTGCCGCCGTCCGGCGCGGGCGGTTCGGCGGTGGGGTCGTGGGGCGTCGTGCGGCTGGCTGTCACGGCATGCACCCTATGCCGGTCTATGCCGGGTTTCTGACCGCCTTCAGGCTGCCGGCGACCCGTCCGGGGCCCGCCCCGGCACGTCCCTGACACGTCCCGGGCCTGCCCGGGACCCGCGCGTCAGCGCTGCGAGGCCGGGACGTCCATCGCGCGGCACACCGCGCGCCACACGTCCTTGGTCTCGAAGCCGGCGTCGAGCGCCTGCACCACGGTGCGCCCGCCCAGCTCCGCCATCACGTGGTCGTTGGCGAAGGAGTCGGCGTAGGTCTCTCCGAAGTGGGCGCGCATCCGCTCCCAGAAGTCGGTCAGTCGCATCCCCCGATTATCCCAGGTCGCGCGCGGTCTCCGGCGGTTTGTCGGCGCGGCTTGGCACCATGGAAGCGCTATGCAGACCCATGACGGCGCCGCCGACCCGTCCGCTTCCCTGGCCGGCTTCTCGCCCGCGACCCGCGAGTGGTTCACCGGGGCCTTCCACACACCCACCGCCGCGCAGGCCGGGGCGTGGACCGCGCTCGCGGAGGGCCGCGACGCGCTGGTCGTGGCGCCCACCGGCTCCGGCAAGACGCTCGCGGCGTTCCTGTCCGCGCTCGACCGGCTGGCCTCCGAGCCGCCGCCGGTGGACGCGCGGCGGCGCTGCCGTGTGTTGTACGTCTCGCCGCTGAAGGCCCTCGCGGTCGACGTCGAGCGCAACCTGCGCGGCCCGCTCGCCGGTATCCGGCAGGCCGCGGTGCGGCTGGGGCTGCCGGAGCCGCAGGTCGAGGTCGGGGTGCGTTCCGGGGACACCCCGGCGGCCGACCGACGCCGCTTCGCGACGAAGCCGCCGGACATCCTGATCACCACGCCCGAGTCGCTGTTCCTGATCCTCACCTCGCAGGCCCGCGACGCGCTGCGCGGTGTGGACACGGTCATCGTGGACGAGGTGCACGCGGTCGCGGGCACCAAGCGCGGCGCGCACCTGGCGCTGTCCCTGGAGCGGCTCGACCTGCTGCTCGACAAGCCCGCGCGGCGCGTGGGGCTGTCCGCGACCGTCCGGCCGGTGGACGAGGTGGCGCGCTTCCTGTGCGGAACGCGCGACGTCACGGTCGTCCAGCCGCCCGCCGCCAAGACCTTCGACCTCTCGGTCGTGGTGCCGGTCGAGGACATGGGCGAGCTGGCCAACCGGCCCGCCGAGTACGACGAGCTGGGCCAGGTGCAGCGGGCGTCGGTGTGGCCGCACGTCGAGGAGCGGATCGTCGACCTGGTCGAGGCGCACCGCTCGACGATCGTGTTCGCGAACTCGCGGCGGCTGGCCGAGCGGCTGTGCGGTCGGCTCAACGAGATCGCGCACGAGCGGGCCACGGGCGAGGCCCTGGCCGAGTCGGGGCCGCCCGCCGAGCTGATGGCGCAGGCCGGCAGCGCCAAGGGCGCCCCGGCGGTGCTGGCGCGGGCGCACCACGGCTCGGTGTCCAAGGAGCAGCGGGCGCTGGTCGAGGAGGACCTGAAGGCCGGGCGGCTGCCCGCGGTGGTGGCGACGTCGAGCCTGGAGCTGGGCATCGACATGGGCGCGGTCGACCTGGTGGTGCAGGTGGAGTCGCCGCCGTCGGTGGCGTCCGGGCTGCAGCGCGTGGGCCGCGCGGGACACCAGGTCGGCGCGGTCTCGCGCGGCGTGGTGTTCCCGAAGTTCCGCGGCGACCTGGTGCAGACGGCGGTGGTGACCGAGCGGATGCGCACGGGCGCGATCGAGGCGGTGCGGCCGCCGCGCAATCCGCTGGACGTGCTGGCGCAGCAGGTCGTGTCGATGGTCGCGGTCGAGGACTGGGACGTCGAGGAGCTGCTCGCGGTGGTGCGGCGCGCGGCGCCCTTCGCGGGCCTGCCGGTGTCCGCGTACGAGGCGGTGCTGGACATGCTCGCCGGGCGCTACCCGAGCGACGCGTTCGCCGAACTGCGGCCGCGGCTGGTGTGGGACCGCGTCGCAGGCACGCTCAGCGCGCGTCCCGGCGCGCAGCGCCTCGCGGTGACCAGCGGCGGCACGATCCCCGACCGCGGCCTGTTCGGCGTCTTCCTCGCGTCCGGCGACGCGGCGTCGGAGAAGAAGGGCTCCGGTGGGCGACGGGTGGGAGAGCTCGACGAGGAGATGGTCTACGAGTCGCGCGTGGGCGACGTGTTCACGCTCGGCACCTCCTCGTGGCGTATCGAAGACATCACGCACGACAAGGTGCTGGTCTCCCCCGCGCCCGGGGTGCCCGGCAAGCTGCCGTTCTGGCACGGCGACGCGCTCGGCCGCCCGATCGAACTGGGGCGCGCGCTGGGCGCGTTCCTGCGCGAGGTCGGGGCGATGGCGCCGGAGGCCGCGCGCGAGCGGGTCGCCGCGGCCGGACTGGACGCGTGGGCGGTCGACAACCTGCTCGGCTACCTGAACGAGCAGCGCGAGGCGTGCGGGCACATCCCCGACGACCGGACGATCGTGGTCGAGCGGTTCCGCGACGAGCTGGGCGACTGGCGCGTGGTGGTGCACTCGCCGTTCGGCGCGCAGGTGCACGCGCCGTGGGCGCTGGCGGTCGCGGCGCGGCTGCGCGAGCGCACGGGGTTGGACGTCCAGACGATGCACGGCGACGACGGCATCGTGCTGCGGCTGCCCGACACCGGCGACCCCTTCGGCATGGAGGGCAACGGCGAGCCGGACGCGGAGTTCAGCCTGCCGCCCGACTTCGCGGTGTTCGAGTCGGCCGAGGTCGAGCCGCTGGTGACCGCCGAGGTGGGCGGCTCGGCGCTGTTCGCGTCACGGTTCCGCGAGTGCGCGGCGCGCGCCCTGCTGCTGCCGCGCCGCGCCCCGGGCCGCCGCACACCGCTGTGGCAGCAGCGCCAGCGGGCGGCGCAACTGCTGTCGGTGGCAAGCGAGTACGGCTCGTTCCCGATCGTCCTGGAGACGATGCGCGAGTGCCTGCAGGACGTCTTCGACGTGCCGGGGCTGGCCGGTCTCATGGCCGACATCGCCGCGCGCAAGGTCCGCATCGTCGAGGTCACGACGCCCGAGCCGTCGCCGTTCGCGCGGTCGCTGCTGTTCGGCTACATCGCGCAGTTCATGTACGAGGGCGACTCGCCGCTGGCCGAGCGCCGGGCCGCCGCGCTGGCGCTGGACTCGCGGCTGCTCGCCGAACTGCTCGGCCAGGCCGAGCTGCGCGAGCTGCTCGACGCCGACGTCGTCGAGCGCACCGAGGCCGAGCTCCAGCGGCTGACCGACGACCGGCGGGCCAGGGACGCCGAGGGCGTCGCGGACCTCCTTCGGCTGCTCGGCCCGCTGGGCACCGACGAGGTCGTCGCGCGCAGCCTCGGCGACGCACCGGACACCGCGCGGTGGCTGGTCGCGTTGGAGGACGCGAGGCGGGCGATCCGGGTGCGGATCGCGGGCGTCGAGCGGTGGGCGGCGATCGAGGACGCCGGGCGGCTGCGGGACGCGCTGGGCACACCGCTCCCGGTCGGCGTGCCGGAAGCGTTCACCGAGCCGGTCAAGGACCCGCTGGGCGACCTGCTCGCCCGCCACGCACGGACCCGCGGCCCGTTCCACGCGGCCGACGCGGCGGCCCGGTTCGGGCTCGGCGCGGCCGTGGTGAACGGCGCCTACCAGCGGCTCGCGGCGAGCGGCCGCGTCGTGTCGGGCGAGTTCCGGCCGGGCGGCGCGGGCACCGAGTGGTGCGACGCCGAGGTGCTGCGCATGCTGCGCCGGCGCTCGCTGGCCGCGCTGCGGCAGGAGGTCGAGCCGGTGCCGCCGCTGGCGCTGGCCCGGTTCCTGCCGGTGTGGCAGGGCGTCGGCGCGGGCGCGGGCGGCCTGCGGGGCGTCGACGGTCTGGTGCGCGCGGTCGAGCAGTTGCAGGGGTCGGCGGTGCCGGCGTCGGCGCTGGAGAAGCTCGTGCTGCCCGCGCGGGTGTCGGGCTACTCGCCCGCGCTGCTCGACGAGTTGTGCGCGACCGGCGAGGTCGTGTGGGCCGGGCACGGCGCGCTGCCCGGCAACGACGGATGGATGTCGCTGTACCTCGCGGACGCGGCGCCGCTGCTGATGCCGCCGCCCGCGCCGTCCGACCTCGGGCCGGTGCACGCCGCGGTGCTGGCCGCGCTGGCCGGCGGCTACGGCCTGTTCTTCCGTCAGATCGCGGACCGGGTACCGGGGTTGCTGCCGCCGGACACTCCGGTGCCGGCGGACGGCGAGATCGTGACCGCGCTGTGGGACCTGGCGTGGGCGGGGCACGTCACGGGCGACACGCTCGCTCCGCTGCGCGCGCTGATGGGGTCGGGCCGCACCGCCGGCTCGACCGCGCACCGCGCCCGCCGGTCGACGCCGCGCGGCCGTTACGCGGGCCTGTCGCGCGGCGGAACGCCGCTCGGCGCGGTGCGCTCGGCGCCGCCGATCGTGGCGGGCCGCTGGTCGCTGGTGCCGGACCGGGAGACGGATCCAACGCGGCGCGCGCACGCGCTCGCGGAGACCCTGCTGGACCGGCACGGCGTGGTCACGCGCGGGGCGGTGGTCGCGGAGGGGAGCCCGGGCGGGTTCTCGGCGGCGTACCGGGTGCTGTCGGCGTTCGAGGAGACCGGGCGGGTGCGCCGCGGCTACTTCGTCGAGGGGCTGGGCGCCGCGCAGTTCGCGGCGGACGGCGCGGTCGACCGGCTGCGCGCGTTGCAGCAGGCCGCCGAGCGGCGTGCCGAGGCGGGCGAGGGCGGGTTCGGATCGCCCGGCGCGCCCGAGGACCTGCTGGGGGCGGCGGGGCCCGGCGGCCCGTACGCGGTCGGCCGGGGCGGTTTCGCGCCGCGCGGCGCGGGAGCTCGGGCCGATCAGGGGCCGCGGGCGCTGTTGATCGCGGCGGCGGACCCGGCGAACCCGTACGGGGCCGCGCTGCCGTGGCCGGACCGGCCGGGCGAGGCCGCGGGCGGGCACCGGGCGGGCCGCAAGGCGGGCGCGCTCGTCGTGCTGGTCGACGGCGCCCTGGTGCTGTACGTCGAGCGCGGCGGCCGGTCGCTGCTGACCTGGACCGAGGACCCGGTGCGGCTGCAGCCCGCGGTGGACGCGCTGGCGCTCGCGGTACGCGAGGGCGCGCTGGGCAAGCTGACCGTCGAACGGGCGGACGGCGAAGGCATCTTGACGTCGTCGCTCGGGCGGGCGCTGGAGGCGGCCGGGTTCCACGCGACGCCGCGGGGACTGCGCCTGCGCGGCTGAGACTGATTCGTTACGCGGCTGCCCGACGTACGAAACACCCCGGTCACGTACGTCGCCCACCATTCAGTGCATGGACGCGAAGGCGTCCCGCCTCCCCGCCCGGGAGGCGCCTCGCCCGTGGCGACCCTGCACGCGCCACGGTAGAGGCATCACAACCGGTGTCGCGCACGTGTTCCTGGCCGCGCGGGCGCGACACCGGTTGTGGCGTTTTCCGTCCGATTGCCCGCCGGTTTTTGTCCGAACGCGTGGCGGGGCGGAGAATCGGCGCATGCCCGAAGGCGACACGGTGTACCAGACCGCGGCCCGTCTGCGCGGTGCGCTGGCCGGACGGGCGCTGACGCGCACGGACTTCCGCGTGCCCCGCTACGCGACGGTCGACCTGCGCGGCCGCGAGGTCCTCGAGTCGCTGTCGCGCGGCAAGCACCTGCTCCTTCGGATGACCGGCAACCTGACGCTGCACACCCACCTGCGGATGGACGGCGCGTGGCGGATCCAACCCGCGCACGCCCGGGTGCCGCACAGCGGGCGGGACGCGGTGCGGGTGGTGCTGTGGAACGACGCGTACGCGGCGGTCGGCATGCGGCTGCCCGTGGTCGACCTGCTGCCGACCGGCGAGGAGTCCCGCGTCGTCGGCCACCTGGGCCCCGACCCGCTCGGCCCGGACTGGGACGTCGACGAGGCCGCCCGCCGGCTCGCGAGGCAGCCCGCGCGCCCGATCGGCGAAGCGCTGCTCGACCAGCGCAACCTCGCCGGGATCGGCAACGTGTACCGGGCCGAACTGTGCTTCCTGCGCGGCGTCTCCCCGTTCGCCCCGGTCGAACGGGCGGGCGACCTGCACGCGATGGCCGACCTCGCCCGGCGCGCCCTGGACGCGAACCGCGACCGGCCGGGCCACGTGACGACCGGCGACCCGCGCCCGGGGCGGCAGAACTGGGTGTACGGCCGCGCGGGGCGGCCGTGCCTGCGCTGCGGCACCCAGGTCCGCCGCGTCGAGGCGGGGGATCCGCCGCGCGTGGTGTTCTGGTGCCCGAAGTGCCAGCCGGAGGACGCGGCGTCGGCCTGAGGGCACTCGACCGGGCGACTTGCGGTGACCACTCCCCCGGCCGGTCGTCCTACAGGGCGTCAGCGCGACACCTCGGAGGAGCATTGGCCCTGCACCGGCTCGCGGCCCGGCACGTCGTCCCGTTCCTGCTTCTGCCGTCGGCGGCCGCCCTGGTCGCGGGCTGCGTCACCGTCTCGCCGCGCGGGCTCTCGCCCGCGCCGTCCGTGACGGCCGCCGCGCCGCGGGTGCAGGCCGCCCCGGCCGCGACGCCGGCGACACCGGCGCCCGCGCCGCCGGACACCGGGTCGCCGCCGCACCTGGTGTGGCCGACGCCCGTACCGACCACCGGTGCCGATGAGTCCGACGACGAGGCCGAGCCGACGCGTCAGCCGCCGCGGCGCCCCGGTCCGCAGCACACCGCGACGCCCGCGCCCAGGCCCTCGTCCGCACCCGGGGCGGCGCTGTCGGCCGACGTGTGCGACGGCCTCGCGCGGTACGGCGTCTTCCCGTACGGCGGCACCGCCCACCACTGGTGCCGGCAGCAGCAACCACCGCACCGACAGCGCCCGCACTGGGCGACGCGCCCCACAGCCGAGGTTTATTGACTGTTCGTCAGATCGAATCTACGGTCCGTCTGGACCCGGTAGCCCGGTCCGGCAAGTCGGTGAGAACCGATCGGAACTCGTGGGAGGGGAAGCCGTGCTGCGCACAGCCCTCGATCTGTCCGGACGCGTGGCCGTCGTCACCGGTGCCGCCAGCGGCATCGGACGCAGCAGTGCCGAGGTGCTCGCCGACCTCGGGGCGACCGTGGTGTGCGCCGACATCAACGAGGCCGGCGCCGAGGCCACCGCCAAGGCCATCGCCGACGCGGGCGGCGTCGCGACCGCCACGGCCGTCGACACCTCCTCCGCGGCCGCCGTCGACGCGCTGGTCGCCGGCGCCGTCGCGGACCACGGCCGCCTGGACGTCATGGCGAACATCGCCGGGATCATGCACAGCAGCAGCGTGATCGAGACGCGCGACGAGGACCTCGACCGGGTCCTGTCCATCAACTTCAAGGGCGTCTTCTACGGCTGCCGCGCCGCCGCCCGCGTCATGGTGGAGCAGGGTTCCGGCAGCATCATCAACATGGCGTCCGGCGCGATCGACGCCGGCAACCCCAACCTGCTGTGCTACAGCGCCGCGAAGGTCGCCGTCGTCCAGCTCACCAAGACCCTCGCGACCGAGGTCGGCCCGAGCGGCGTGCGCGTCAACGCCGTCGCGCCCGGCTGGATCGTCACCGGCATGACCGGCCGGCACTGGACCGCCGAGGACGGCACCGAGGACGAGGACCGCAAGGCCGCCGTCGCCGCGCCCATGAAGCGGCTGTCGCCGCTGCGCACGGTCGGCGAGCCGACGGACATCTCGTACGCGGTCGCCTACCTGGCCTCGGACGCCGCCAAGTTCATGACCGGGCAGATCCTGCGCCCCAACGGCGGCGTCAACATGCCCTGGTGACGCCGCCCGCGGCACTCCGCCGAGCCCGGCGCCCGCACCGGCGCCGGGCCGCCACGGCCGCCACGGCCGCTACTCGCCGCCCCGCCGCCACCTGCGCGCGCAGTGCACCGGCAGCAGCGTCAGACTCCAGCCGCCGCACAGCAGTGCCGCGCTCGCGGCGCCCGACGCCCCGGCCGTGTCCGCGCGCAGGGCCCACACCAGCCCGGCCCACCAGGCCAGCGTGAGGACCGCGGCGAGGAGCCACGTGGCCGCGTCACGCTCCCGTACCGTGCTGTGCACCAGGCCGTGCGCCGTACGGCGCGAAGCCCGTGCCGCGCGCCCGGGTCCGCGCCCGGAACGCCGTGCCGTGTCGCCAAGGTGTCGCCCGTGTTGCCCAACCCTGTTCATGGTCGGCCTCCTCGGTTCCCCTGACGGGGGACCTTCAGCGTCACCCGGGAACAACCGGTCGGGCCAGGCCAGGCCGCCACTGTCACCCGATCGGCCCACATTCCGGTGACACTCGGTGACGACACGCCGCGCGCGGCCACAGAGCGACGTTCACCCGAACGAGATCCCCGCGGCAGGCCGCACAACGCGGAAACCGGCGCGGAAAGCGCGAGGGCGGTACCGGACCGTTCGGTCCGTACCGCCCTCGAAGAGCGCTCGCGGTGCGGGCCCCCGGGCCGCGCCGCCGTGGAACCGGCCTTACGCGGCCACCACGACGTCCACCTGGCTGGTGGCCTTGACCGGGGACGCACTGCCCGGGCCCGGCACCCGCTCGCCCGCGGACGGGCCGACGGGCTCCAGCACCGGACGCGCGGTGAGGCCCTCGCTGTGCGCCAGCTCGGCGAGCGCCAGCTCGTCGCTGACCTCCCGGAGCACTATCGACATGCGCACGTCCAACGCCTCGCAGATCGCCGCGAGAAGCTCGGACGACGCTTCCTTCTGGCCGCGCTCGACCTCCGAGAGGTACCCGAGCGAGACCCGGGCCGCCGACGACACCTCGCGCAGGGTGCGGCCCTGGCGCTGGCGTTGCCGACGCAGCACGTCACCCAGCAGGCGACGGAGCAGAATCATCGGTCGCTCCCTCCTAGGACCGCGGCTGCAACGGACACAGCCCCACCGTACCCGGCAGACCTCGACTGCGTACCGGGTCTGTCGTCCTGTTCACCGAGGGCGTGACGCCGAGCCCTCCCGGACGACGGCTTGTCCTGTTCGTTCCGTACGTTCCGCATCGGTCGCACAACCCCCCTCTCAGCCCGGGAATTCCCGGGTCCGCTCGTGCGGAAGGCCGAGCAGCACGCGGCGCAGCAGCTCCAGGGCCCGCACCACGGCCAGGGCTCGGATCCTGTCACGGTCTCCCGGCAGATGTACGGAAACCGCCACAGTGCCCTCCGGACCCGCCACCGCGATGTGCACCTCGCCCACGGGCCGACCGTCCTGCGGCTCGGGGCCGGCCACACCGGTCGTGGCCACCCCGTACGTACCCGACAGGAGCCCGCGCACACCCTCCGCCATCGCGCGTGCCACCTGCGGGTGCACGGCGCCCTCGGCCGCGAGGAGTTCCGGGTCGACGCCCAGCACACCGGACTTCACGTCGGTCGCGTACGCGGTGACCGAGCCGCGGAACGCCGCGGACACCCCCGGCACCGTCACCAGCGTCGACGCGAGCAGCCCGCCGGTGAGCGACTCGGCGGCGGCCAGCGTCACTCCGCGCTCGACGAGCAGCCGCGCGACGACCGCGACCAGCTGCTCGGATCCCTCCGCGTACACGCAGTCGCCGAGCAGTTCGTAGGCGCGCATCGCGGCCGCGTCGACCGCCTCGTCGCCACCGGGGCCGGTCGAGGTCAGCTTGACGCGCGTCTCGCCGGGCACCGCCAGGTAGGCGACCTCGACGGCGCCCGCCGCGGCGAGGTCCTTCTCCAGCGGCTCGAGGTACTGCGCGACGACGCCCTCGCCGACGCCGACCGTGCGCAGCACGCGCTGGGCCCGCGGCGCGGGCGCCCCGGAGCGGCGCAGCAGGTCGGGGAGCACCTGGTCGCCGAACATGGCGGCCATCTCGGACGGCACGCCGGGCGTCGCGTAAAGGACGGTCCCGTCGATCTCGATCGTGACGCCGGGCGCGCTGCCGTTGGCGTTGGGCAGGATGCGGCCGCCCTCGGGCACGTCGGCCTGCTGGAGGCCGAGCCCGGCCAGCGTGCGGTTGGTGCCGCGGTAGCGGTCGCGCAGCCACTGCTCGATGCCGGGGTCGCGGTGCAGCTCGACGCCGGCCACGCGGGCGATCGCCTCGCGCGTGCGGTCGTCGGAGGTGGGGCCGAGGCCGCCGCTGACGATGACCGCGTCGGCCCGCTCGACCGCGACGCGCAGCACGTCGACGAGTTCGTCGAGGCCGTCGCCGACCGTGGACACCCCGGTGACGCGCAGGCCCGCGTCGGTCAGGTCGCGGCCCAGCCGGCTCGCGTTCGTGTTGACGACGTCGCCGTTGAGCAGCTCGTCGCCCACCGCGACCAGTTCGACCTTCACCGCTGGATCCCCCACTCCGCTCGCGTCCTCGCGGGTCGCCCCGCCCTCGCTGCCTACTCGCCGCCCCGGCCGGAGTCGGCGGCGCCCGCCGGGACCCCTCCGTCGGCGGCCTCCGCGCCGGTTCCGTCGGCCGGACCGGTGTCGGTCCCGTCGACGCCGTCCGTGTCCTCGTCGCCGCCGTTCGGACCGCCGCGCATCGCCTTCACGACGTAGTCGAGGCCGGTGACCACGGTGGCGATCACCGCGGCGGCCATGACCCACCACCGGAAGCTGGCCAGCGGCCCCGTGATGACCAGCACGTACATGCCGATCGCGGTGCCCTGGAGCATCGTCTTGAGCTTGCCCCCGCGGCTGGCGGGAATCACACCGCGCTTGATCACCCAGAACCGCATGAGCGTGATGCCGACCTCGCGGAACAGCACCAGGCCGGTGACCCACCAGGGCAGGTCGCCGAGCGCGGACAGGCCGATCATCGCCGCGCCCATGAGCGCCTTGTCGGCGATCGGGTCGACGAGCTTGCCGAAGTCGGTCACCAGGCCGTGCCGGCGGGCCAGCATGCCGTCGAAGCGGTCGCTGATGGAGGCCACCGCGAACGCGGCCCACGCGTAGGCGCGCCAGACCGGGTCGTGGCCGCCGTCCTGCACCAGCAGGTACACGAACAGCGGGACGATCGCGATGCGCAGCATGGTCAGCGCGTTGGCGGCGTTCCACACGCTGACGGACGTGGTCGGGTCGCCCAGCCGGTCCGGCTTGGGCGGGTGGTTGGCGGCCGCCGTACGGACCGCCTCGGCCGGGTGCGCGGCCGCCGCGCGGACCGCCTCGGCACGCTGGGACGCCGCGACCCGGACCGCCTCCGCGCGCAGAGCGGCCGCGGCGCGCACGGCCTCGGCGCGCTGCGCGGCGGCGGCTCTGGCGGCCTCCGAGGGGCGCGGGCGGCCCGGCGAAGTCGGGGTCGGGTCTTGGGTCACCGCGCGGATCCCGCGGCTGTGGGCTGCGCGTCGGGCGCGGCCGGCTCGGCGTCCTCCAGCACGTCGGCGACGAGGTCGACGCCCTCGCTGCCGACGACGAGGGCGCGCACGAAGGTGCCGACCTCCAGATCGCGGCCGCGCAGCACGGTCAGGCCGTCGATCTCGGGGGCCTGGTGCGCGGCGCGGCCCTCGGCGGTGACCGTGCCGTCGTCGTCGACCCCGATGATCTCCTCGACCAGGACGCGCACTTCACTGCCGACGCGCTCCTCGGCGCGCTGGGCGGTGAGCTCCTCGGCGAGGCGCGTGACGCGCTCCAGGCGCTCGGCGACCACCTCGTCGGGCAGCTTGCCGTCGTAGCCGGCCGCTTCGGTGCCCTCCTCGTCGGAGTAGCCGAAGACGCCGATCGCGTCGAGGCGGGCGCCGGTGAGGAAGCCGACGAGCTCCTCGACGTCCTCCTCGGTCTCGCCGGGGAAGCCGACGATGAAGTTCGACCGCGCGCCGGCCTCGGGGGCCTTCGCGCGCACCTGCTCAAGAAGGCCGAGGAACGCCTCGCGCGAGCCGAAGCGGCGCATGCGGCGCAGCACCGGCTCGCTCGCGTGCTGGAAGGACAGGTCGAAGTACGGCGTGACGCCGTCGGTGCCGGTGAGCACGTCGATCAGGCCGGGGCGCATCTCGGCGGGCTGCAGGTAGTTGACCCGGACCCGCTCGATCCCGGGGACCGCGGCGAGCTCGGGCAGCAGGGCCTCGAGCAGGCGCAGGTCGCCCAGGTCCTTGCCGTAGGACGTGGAGTTCTCGCTGACCAGCACGATCTCGCGGACGCCCTCGCCGGCCAGCCAGCGGACCTCGGCGACCAGGTCGGTGGGGCGGCGGGAGAGGAAGGAGCCGCGGAAGGACGGGATGGCGCAGAACGAGCAGCGCCGGTCGCAGCCGGACGCGAGCTTGACGGACGCGACCGGGCCGTCGCCGAGCCGGCGGCGCAGCGTGCGCGGGCCGGACGCCGGGGCGACGCCGTCGGGCAGGTCCTCCGGCACCGAGCTTTCGGGGGTCTCGCCGTGGCCGGGCACCGCGCCGGCGGCGGCCTGCCGCTCGACGGGGCTCAGCGGCAGCAGCGTGCGGCGGTCGCGCGGGACGTGCGAGGTGTGCTTCTCGCCCGAAAGGATGGCGCGCAGCCGGCCCGCGATGTCCTCGTAGTCGTCGAAGCCGAGGACGGCGTCGGCCTCGGGCAGCGCGCCGGCGAGCTGGTCGCCGTAGCGCTCGGCCATGCAGCCGACCGCGACGACGGCCTGGGTGACGCCGCCGTCCTTCTTCAGGTCGGCGGCCTCGAGGACCGTGTCGATCGAGTCCTTCTTGGCGGACTCGACGAAGCCGCAGGTGTTCACGAGGACGACCTCGGCGTCCTCGGCGTCCTCGGTCAGCCGCCAGCCGTCGGCCTCCAGGCGCCCCGCGAGTTCTTCGGAGTCCACCTCGTTGCGGGCGCAGCCCAACGTGACCAGCGCCACCGTGCGGCCCGCGCCCATGGGGGCGGTCGCGGTCAGGGCGTCGGCGGGGCGGGGCTCGGACGGGGTGCGGGGGGCGGGCATGCCGGAAAGCCTACGTCAGGACGGGACCCGGACCGGACGCGGGAAGGCTTCCGCGTCACCGGGTCGTGGGACGGACGGTATCGGTGGGGTGCGTGGGGCGCTCTCCAGGGGCGCGCGGGAAGGTCTCGCCGCGCGCCCGGGGGCGGCCGCCGCACGCCCGCCGTGGTCGATCGGAGCGCTGGTCAGCCCTGCCGCGGGTCGCCGGGCTTGAAGCTCAGCCGGGCCACCGTGACCTTGGGGTTGGTGCTGGCCGGGCCGATGTCCTTGCCGTTGACGTTCAGCCGGACCTGGTCGGCGTTGCCGATGATCAGCTTGAGCTCGGTCGGGTCGGCGAACTCCTTGTTCCCGCCCTTGTCGATGATGCCCTCGAAGTAGACGGTCTTGCCGGTGGTGTCGGTCGCGCGCACCCAGCTGTTGCCGTCGACGGCGTCGACGCGCACCTTCACCTGCGCCGGCGCCTGCGCGACGACCTCGGAGGGCGGCGGGGCCTGGGTGACGGGCACGGGCGCCGCCTGCGGCGAGGTGGACGCCGGGCCGGCGGCCTTGGGCGAGGCGGTGTCGGTGGACTCGCTGTCGGAGCCGCTGACGAGCTGGAAGCTGACGAACGCGAGCACGACGACGACCGCGACGGCCATGGCCGCCGTCCAGCTGGGCGCCAACCGGCGTTCCGGGCGCACGCGTTCGGGTTCGAAGATCACCGTCGGGCTCGGCACCGGCGTGCTGCGGTGCGCGCCGTCGAACTCGGCGACCAGCGGCTCGGGGTCGAGGCCGACCGCGCGGGCGATCGAGCGGATGTGGCCGCGCGCGTAGAAGTCCCCGCCACAGCCGGAGAAGTCGTCCCGTTCGACGGCCTCGATCAGGGGTGGCCTGATCCGGGTGACCTCACTCACCTGATCGACGGTGAGACCCGCCTCGTTGCGGGCGTCGGCGAGAGTCTGACCGATGGACACGTGCGCGCCTCCGTGCGTGCGACCACTGCGGCGGAATTCAGTCTAGGGCCGGGCAGAACGGGAGTTTTACGGCTGAGTACCCGGAAAGCCACTCGTGTGGCGCAGCCGCAACACAAACGATCAGAAGTGAAGCCTTTTGCTCATTCCCCGCGTAGCGTCGTCAACACCTGATCAAGTTCATCCGGCTTGATCAACACGTCGCGGGCCTTGGAACCTTCGCTCGGACCGACGATCCCACGCGACTCCATCAGGTCCATCAGGCGGCCTGCCTTCGCGAACCCTACGCGCAGCTTGCGCTGCAGCATGGACGTCGAACCGAACTGCGTCGAGACCACCAACTCCGCGGCCTGGCACAGCAGGTCGAGGTCGTCGCCGATCTCCTCGTCGATCTGCTTCTTCTGCCCGCCGGCCGCCGCCACGTCCTCGCGGTACTCCGGCTGCAGCTGCTCCTTGCAATGGCGGACGACCGCCTCGATCTCGTCCTCGGTGACGAACGCGCCCTGCATACGGACCGGTTTGTTGGCCCCCATCGGCAGGAACAGCCCGTCGCCCTTGCCGATCAGCTTCTCGGCGCCCGGCTGGTCGAGGATGACCCGGCTGTCCGCCAGCGAACTGGTCGCGAACGCCAGCCTCGACGGCACGTTGGCCTTGATCAGGCCGGTCACCACGTCGACACTAGGGCGCTGCGTCGCCAAAACGAGATGAATGCCGGCGGCCCGGGCCAACTGGGTGATCCGCACGATCGAGTCCTCAACGTCGCGCGGCGCCACCATCATCAGGTCGGCCAGCTCGTCGACGATCACCAACAGGTACGGGTACGGCGCCAGTTCCCGCTCGCTGCCGGGCGGCGTCGTCAGCTTGCCCGAGCGCAGCGCGGCGTTGAAGTCGTCGACGTGCCGGTAGCCGAAGTTGGCCAGGTCGTCGTACCGCATGTCCATCTCGCGGACGACCCACTGCAGCGCCTCGGCGGCCCGCTTCGGATTGGTGATGATCGGCGTGATCAGGTGCGGGATGCCCTCGTACGCGGTCAGCTCGACGCGCTTGGGGTCGACCAGCACCATGCGCACCTCGTCCGGCGTCGCGCGCATCATGACCGAGGTGATCAGCCCGTTGATGCAGCTCGACTTGCCGGCGCCGGTCGCGCCCGCGACCAGCACGTGCGGCATCTTGGCCAGGTTGGCGACCACGAAGCCGCCCTCGACGTCCTTGCCCAGCGCCACGAGCATCGGATGCTGGTCGGAGACCGCCTCGTCCGAGCGCAGCACGTCGCCGAGGTTGACCATCTCGCGGTCGGTGTTCGGGATCTCGATGCCGACCGCGGACTTGCCCGGGATCGGACTGATGATCCGCACGTCCGGGCTCGCCACCGCATAGGCGATGTTCTTCGCCAGCGCGGTGATCCGCTCGACCTTGACCGCCGGGCCCAGCTCGACGACGTAACGGGTCACCGTCGGGCCGCGGGTGAAGCCCGTCACCCGCGCGTCGACGTTGAACTCCGCGAACACCTGCGTCAACGCGGCGACCGTGTCGTCGTTGGCCTTGCTGCGCGCCTTGCCGGGGCCGCCGCGCTTGAGCATGTCGGCGGCCGGCAGGTGGTAGGTGATGTCGCCGGAAAGCTTGAGCTGCTCGCTGCGCGGCGGCGCGGCCGAGTGCGGCGGCGCGGGCTGCCGCGTCATGTCCGGCACCGACGCCTTGCGGCCCCGCGCGCCCGGCACCGGGAGCGCGGCACCGTCCAACGCGGCGGCAGCCGCGGCGGCGACGTCGATCGGGTCCGGGCCCTCGGCGAACGCCCCCTGGCGGCGGCGCGGCTTCGGGCGCGGCTTCTCCTCGCCCGCGGCGGCCTTCGCGGGCAGGTCCGCGTCGTCGTCGGGCAGCGGCTTGCGGCGCCGCGGGCGGGGCGCCTCCTCCTCGTCGTCCTCGTACGGCTCGTAGTCCTCGTAGGACTCCTCGCCGCCCGGGAAGCCCAGGTAGCTGCGCAGCCGGTCCGGCACCGCGGCGACCGGCGTGGCCGTCACCACCAGCAGGCCGAACGCGATGACCAGCAGCAGAAGCGGTATGGCCGCCCACACCGTGAGCGAGTCGGCGAGCGGCACCGAGAACGCGAAGCCGATCAGGCCGCCCGCGTCGCGCATCGCGGTCGCTCCGGACGACGGGCGCGGCATGCCGGCGCCGATGTGCACCAGGCCCAGCACGCCCGCCACGAGCGCCACGCAGCCGATGATGACCCGGCCCGTCGCCTCGCCGCGGTCGGGGTGGCGGATCACCCGCACCGCGAGCGCCGCCACCAGGAACGGCACCAGCACGTCGAGTCGGCCCACCGTGCCGGCGACCACAGCGGTCGACGCGTTGCCCACCGCGCCGTGCGCATTGCCCCACGCCCCGGCGGCGACCACGATCGCCACACCGAGGAGGGCCAGGCCGACGCCGTCGCGCCGGTGCGCCGGATCGAGGCCGCGGGCGCCGTGGCCGATGCTTCGCAGCACCCCGCCGAGCCCGTGTGCGAGCCCCAGCCAGATGCCCCTCACGAGCCGGAAGACCAGGTCGCCGATCCGCTCGAACACGCCCGGCTTGGGCGGCGGAGGGGGCGGAGCGGCCTTCTTGGCCGGAGCCTTCTTCTTCGCGGCGCCGCCGGTCCGGGCGCCGCCGCCGGACGTACGCGTGGCCATAAGCCGAGGTTACCCTCCGAGCACGTACGTCTCACGCGCCACAGCGGCACTCATGTGATCGTGTCGTCGTTTGGTCCGATTTGCCGGCCGAACCCGCGCCCGGCACCCGGCCGGACGGGCTAGGCGGGGTCGGGGGTGCGCCGGGCCGGCGGCGGAATCGTCGGACGCGGCTCGGGCGGGGCCGTTCCGCCGTGCCCCGCAGGCGCCGGGACCAGCGCGTCCAGCGCGGCGCGCAGCCGGGCGATACGGCTCAGCACGTGGTTGGCCGAGGCCGCGAACGCCGGGTCGGCCGCCAGCTCAAGCTGCTTGGCCATGCCGTCGGCACTCTCCTCGAGCGCCGCGAGCCGGGTGAACAGCTCGGCGAGCACGTCGTTGGGCCGGCTGTCACCCGGCGCCGCCTCCAGACGGCCGCGCAGCAGCGCCGCCTGCTCGCGCAGCTGGCAGTTCTTCTTGTACAGGTCGACGAACACCGCGACCTTGGCACGCAGCACCCACGGGTCGAACGGCTTGGAGATGTAGTCGACGGCACCCGCCGCGTAGCCGCGGAAGGTGTGGTGCGGGCCGTGGTTCAGCGCGGTGAGGAAGATGATCGGGATGTCCCGGGTCTTCTCGCGGCGCTTGATGTGCGCCGCTGTCTCGAACCCATCCATACCGGGCATCTGCACGTCGAGAAGGATCACCGCGAACTCGTCGGTCAGCAGCGCCTTGAGCGCCTCCTCGCCCGAGTGCGCGCGCACCAGGGTCTGGTCGAGCGCGGAAAGGATCGCCTCAAGTGCGAGCAGGTTCTCCTGACGGTCATCGACCAGGAGGATCTTGGCCTTCTCCGTCATGGCCCACCCTCTTCGATCCGGCGACCCGGGCAGGCCCGCGTCCCGGTCGGCTCCGCTCGTCTCTGGCTCAGTGTTCTGCCGCTTCGTACACATACTGGTCGGGGTCAGTGGTCGTCCCGGTCATGCTAGTGCTCCGGACCTGACCAGGGCAGGCGGTTCCGGAAGCAGCGACCGCAGGGCGTAACCGAAAACCAACGCACGGTGCCGGAACAGTCTCGCTGAACCCTCCCACGGATCGAACGCGCGCGACATCCCCCCGGTTCCCGACAGACGGGATTCCGCCGGGAATCGGCCTACTTCTCCCACCGGTTCCCCGGCGAACCGGACATCCCGGGCGGCTGATCACCGCCGCGGCCCCGCGCCCCTCCTCAGTGTTCCAGCCAGGTACGGATGAGACCCAGGAGATGCGCGGTGTCCACGGGCTTGGCCACGTAGTCGGACGCCCCGGACGCGATGCTCTTCTCCTGGTCGCCCTTCATGGCCTTCGCGGTCAGCGCGATGATCGGCAGCCCGGCGTACTGCGGCATCCGGCGGATCGCCGCGGTGGTCGCGTAGCCGTCCATCTCCGGCATCATGATGTCCATCAGGACGATGGCGATGTCGTCCTCGGCCTCCAGCTTCTCGATGCCCTCGCGGCCGTTCTCCGCGTACGTGACCACCAGCCCGTACTGCTCGAGCACGCTGGTCAGCGCGAACACGTTGCGCACGTCGTCGTCGACGATCAGCACCTTTTCGCCATGGAAAGACCCCTCGAACGGGTGCACGGCCGGCTTCGGCCGGGCCTCCGCGGGGACCGGCCGCACGGCGTCGGCCACCGCGGCGGCGAGCGCGTCGGGGCTGGAGACCCGCTGGAGCGTGGCGATCCGGCGGCGGAAGGCGCGAAGCCTCGCGGCCTCCGAGCGGGTGGGGCTGCCCGGCACGTGGACGACGACCGGGAGCCCGGCCAGGTCGCCGCGGTCGGCGAGCGACTCCAGGATCCGCCAGCCGCCGTCGTCGGCCAGCCGCAGGTCGACGACGACGCACGCGGGCGAGAACAGCTCGATGGCCGCGGTCGCCTCCGCCGGGGTCGCGGCGGTGGCGACGTCGACCGCCTCGGCGAGCCCGGCGAGCGTGGTGACGATCGGCCCGCCTTCCTGCTGCGGCTCCTCGACCGCGAGCACCCGGGCCCGCGACACGTGCGGAGTGTGGACGACCATCCGCCCCGGCTCGCCCGGCTCCGGCACCGCGCCGGCCGCCTCGACCGGAGCGGCCGCGGGCGGCAGCACACCGCCGAGGACGACGCCCCCGTTCGGGGACGGCCGCACGCCGTCGAGCGGGCGCGACACCCGCTCCGAGGGCGCGGGCAGTTCGGGCACGAGCCGGCCGAACGCCGCGCCGACCGAGGTGTGGTCGTCGTCGGCCAGCACGTTGTCGAGCGGCACGTACAGCGTGAACGTGCTGCCGCGGCCCGGCTCGCTCTCGGCGTGGATCTCGCCGCCCAGCAGCCACGCGATCTCGCGGCTGATCGACAGGCCCAGCCCTGTGCCGCCGTAGCGGCGGCTGGTGGTCCCGTCGGCCTGCTGGAACGCCTCGAAGATCACCTTGAGCTTGTCCTCGGCGATGCCGATGCCGGTGTCCACGACCGAGAAGGCGATGGCGTGCTCGGCGCCGTCCAGGTCGGTGCCGCCCACCGGGATGTCCTCGGTGAGCCGGATGACCACCTCGACGGAGCCGTTGTCGGTGAACTTGACCGCGTTCGACAGCAGGTTGCGCAGGACCTGCTGCAGCCGCTGCTCGTCGGTGTAGAGCGTCGCGGGGACCTCGGGCGACACGTGCACCGTGAAGTCGAGGCCCTTCTCGGCGGTCAGCGGCCGGATCGTCGCCTCGACGTAGTCCATGAGCTGGACCAGCGCGATCCGCGCCGGGCGCACGTCCATCTTCCCGGCCTGCACCTTCGACAGGTCGAGGATGTCGTTGATCAGTTGCAGCAGGTCGGAGCCCGCGGCGTGGATGGTCTCGGCGAACTCGACCTGCTTGCGGGTCAGGTTCCCCTCGACGTTGTCGGCGAGCAGCTTCGCCAGGATCAGCAGGCTGTTGAGCGGTGTGCGCAGCTCGTGCGACATGTTGGCGAGGAACTCGGACTTGTAGCGGGAGCTGAGCGCGAGCTGCTCGGCGCGCTCTTCAAGGGCCTGGCGGGCCTGCTCGATCTCGCTGTTCTTGATCTCGATGTCGCGGTTCTGCCGGGCGAGCAGCTCCGCCTTGTCCTCCAGTTCGGCGTTGGAGTGGCGCAACTCGCCCTGCTGCCGCTGGAGTTCCTCGGAGCGCTCCTGGAGCTCCTCGGTGAGCCGCTGGGACTCGGCGAGCAGCATCTCGGTCCGGGAGTTCGCCATGATCGTGTTGACCGTGACGCCGATCTGCTCGTTGAGCTGCTCCAGGAAGTTGCGGTGCACCTGGGTGAACGGGCTGAAGGAGGCCAGTTCGAGGACGCCGAGCAGCTGGTCCTCGAACAGCACCGGCAGCACGACGACATTGACCGGGGAGGCCTCGCCGAGCCCCGAGGAGATCTTGATGTACCCGGGCGGCGCCTGCTCCACCAGGATCGAGCGCTTCTCCAGCGCGGCCTGGCCGACCAGCGACTGGCCGAGCCGGAACCGGGTCGGGGCACCGCCGTTCTGGTAGCCGTAGCTGGCGATCAGGCGCAGTTCGACGTGGTCTTCCTGGGTCAGTTCGGCGAGGAAGAACGCGCCGTGCTGCGCGGAGACGACGGGCGTCAGCTCGCTCATGATCAGCGCGGCGACCGCCATCAGGTCGCGGCGGCCCTGCATGAGGCCCGAGATACGGGCCAGGTTGGTCTTGAGCCAGTCCTGTTCGCGGTTCGCCTGGGTGGTCTCCCCCAGGTTCGCGATCATCTGGTTGATGTTGTCCCTGAGTTCGAGGATCTCGCCGCGCGCGTCGACGTCGATCTGCAGCGTCAGGTCGCCGCGGGTCACCGCGGTGGCCACCTCGGCGATCGCGCGGACCTGCCGGGTCAGGTTGCCCGCCAGCTCGTTGACGTTCTCCGTCAGTTGCTTCCAGGTCCCGGACACGCCCTCGACCTCGGCCTGGCCGCCGAGGATGCCGTCGGTGCCCACCTCGCGGGCCACACGGGTGACCTCGCCGGCGAACGCGGACAGCTGGTCGACCATCGTGTTGATGGTGGTCTTGAGCTCGAGGATCTCGCCCCGCGCGTCGACCGTGATCTTCTGCGACAGGTCGCCCTTCGCCACCGACGTGGTGACCTCGGCGATCGACCGCACCTGACCGGTCAGGTTGTCGGCCATCGAGTTGACGTTGTCGGTCAGGTCCTTCCACGTGCCCGCGACGCCCGGCACGTGCGCCTGGCCGCCGAGGATGCCCTCGGTGCCCACCTCGCGCGCCACGCGCGTGACCTCGTCCGCGAACGAACGCAGCGTGTCCACCATGGTGTTGAGGGTGTTCTTGAGCTCGAGCACCTCGCCGCGCGCGTCCACGGTGATCTTCTGCGACAGGTCGCCGGACGCGACCGCGGTCGCCACCTGCGCGATGTTGCGCACCTGGCTGGTGAGGTTGTTGCCCATCGAGTTGACGTTGTCGGTCAGGTCCTTCCAGGTGCCCGACACACCGCGCACCCGTGCCTGGCCGCCGAGGATGCCCTCGGTGCCCACCTCGCGCGCCACGCGCGTGACCTCGTCCGCGAAGGCCGACAGCTGGTCGACCATCGTGTTGATGGTGTCCTTGAGTTCGAGGATCTCGCCGCGGGCGTCGACGGTGATCTTCTGCGACAGGTCGCCGCCGGCGACCGCCGTCGTGACCTCGGCGATCGACCGCACCTGACCGGTCAGGTTGCCCGCCATGACGTTGACGGACTCGGTGAGGTCCTTCCACGTACCGGAGACGCCCTTGACGTCCGCCTGTCCGCCCAACCGTCCCTCGGTACCGACCTCGCGGGCCACACGGGTGACCTCGCCGGCGAACGCGGACAGCTGGTCGACCATCGTGTTGATGGTGGTCTTGAGCTCGAGGATCTCGCCCCGC
>NZ_JASAOI010000084.1 GCF_029953285.1 Yinghuangia seranimata
GGCGACCGCGGTGGCGACCTGGGCGATCGAGCGCACCTGACCGGTCAGGTTGCCCGCCATGAAGTTCACCGAGTACGTCAGGTCGCGCCACACGCCGCCGAGGCCCAGGACCTGCGCCTGGCCGCCGAGGATGCCGTCGGTGCCCACCTCGCGGGCGACGCGGGTCACCTCGGACGCGAAGGCCGACAGCTGGTCGACCATGGTGTTGACGGTGTTCTTCAGCTCGAGGATCTCGCCGCGGGCGTCGACGTCGATCTTCTTGGACAGGTCGCCGCGGGCGACCGCCGTGGTCACGTCGGCGATGTTGCGGACCTGGCCGGTCAGGTTGCCGGCCATGAAGTTCACGGAGTCGGTGAGGTCGAGCCACACGCCCGCGACACCGGGCACGACGCGGGCCTGTCCGCCCAGCCGGCCCTCGCTGCCGACCTCGCGGGCGACGCGGGTGACTTCGGAGGCGAAGGCCGACAGCTGGTCGACCATCGTGTTGACGGTGTTCTTCAGCTCCAGCATCTCGCCGGAGACGTCGACGGTGATCTTCTGCGACAGGTCGCCGCGCGCGACGGCGGTGGAGACCTGCGCGATGTTGCGGACCTGGCCGGTCAGGTTGCCGGCCATCGAGTTCACCGAGTCGGTGAGGTCCTTCCACGTTCCGGCGACGCCCGGCACCTGCGCCTGGCCGCCGAGGCGGCCCTCGGTGCCCACCTCGCGCGCGACACGGGTCACCTCGCCGGCGAACCCGGAGAGCTGGTCGACCATCGTGTTGACGGTGTTCTTCAGCTCCAGCATCTCGCCGGAGACGTC
>NZ_JASAOI010000085.1 GCF_029953285.1 Yinghuangia seranimata
GGCGCGCTCGGCGAAGCGGACCGGGTGCTCCTTGCGGGGCGACAGCGAGTTGATGCCGGTGCCCAGGTGGATGCGCTCGGTCTTCGCGGCGACGTAGCCCATCGCGACCTCGGGGGCCGACATGTGGGAGTACTCGGTCAGGGCGTGGTGCTCACCGAACCAGACGTACTTCCAGTTGTGCTTGTCGGCCTTGATCGCGAGCTCCAGCTCACGCATCAGCGCCAGGTGCTCGGAGGGGCGGTCGTGGGCGGCGAGGCCCGGTATGAATCCGTTGAGGAAGAGACCGAACTCCACAGGGAGCCCTCCTTGCTGGTCTGGGCTGGTCTTGGCTGGCAGGGTCCGGTCCGGCTGCGCGCAGGCAGGCGTCGCCACGGTCCGGCGGGGGTCGTGGCGTAACGGTTACACAAACCGGTGCGGGCCTCAAGAGCGGGCGGGGCACTCCCTTGCCTTTTTTGTGTAACCCATATTTTATTTCGTCAGGGCGGGCGCCCGAAGCGCGCCCGAGCCCCTTCGCACGGCTTCACCACGAGGAGCACACCCCATGGCCGTCATCGACGTCGACGCCCACTTCGAACCCGCGCGGGACTGGCTGGACCAGTTCCCGAAGCTGCGGGACCGGCTCCCGGCGTGGCTGCCGGACGACGACCCCGAGTTCGCGCCGAACACGCCCGAGCACTTCGCGTACGCCGCCTTCCCGCTCCGGCAGGCCGCCGCCCGTGACGGGCGCGTCCCGATGTCGGACATGACCACGCCGTTCATGCGGGCGATCTTCCCCGAGGAGCGGCCCGCGGACTTCAACCTCGGCGGGCACTCGCAGTGGCAGGAGGTCGACACCGCCGCCCGCATACGGCTGCTGGACCAGCAGGGCATCGCGCTCCAGAACATCATGAGCGGCCTCGGCATGGTGTACATGTCCCTCATCCGCGATACGGAACTCGGCAAGCTCGCCGTGGGCTCCCTCAACACCCACATGGCCGAGGCGACCGCCGGTCACCGTGACCGCCTTCTCCCCGTGACGCTGCTGCGCTACGACGACCTCGACTGGTCGATCCAGGAGCTGACCCGGATGCGCGCGCTCGGCAGCCGCGCCTTCCACGTCACCACCGAAGCTGTCGGCGGAGTCCCGCTGTTCCACCGGGACTTCGACCGCTTCTGGTCCACTGCCGAGAACCTCGGCATGATCGCCATCCTGCACGTCGGCCTCGCGAACGCGGCGTTCGATCCGGGATACGCCAACACCCCCGACCCGAGCGTCCTCACGCACATCGCCACGGCGCAGACCCACCAGATGGGCGAGGTCTTCCTCAACGCGATGGTCTTCGGGGGAGTCTTCGAACGGCACCCCAAGCTCACCGCGCTCATCGCCGAACTGGGTGTCGGTTGGGTGCCGTACACCGTCGCCAACATGGACGGTCGGGCCACCCCGGAGTCGGCCGTGTTCCTGCACGAGTACAAGCTGCCGCTGAAGCCTTCGGAGTACGTGCAGCGCAACGTGCGCATCACGCCGCTGCCTAACGCGGGCCAGCTGCCCTTCGACCTGTTCGAGCAGTTGCCGGGCGTCGCGGTGTTCTCCTCCGACATCCCGCACTTCGAGGGCAACCTGACCCCGGTCGAGTTCTATGAGAAGGAGCTCGCGGAGACGGCGGCCGACGTCCGGGACGGCTTCCTCTCGGGGAACATCGCCGAGTCCTATGCCCGGATGGGCGACCCGCTGGCGCTGCCTTCCTGAACCCCGCGCCCGCGCGCACCGTCCGTATTGATCCGAGGAGACCCGCACTATGCACGACCGCCTTGCCGTCCACGAGCTCCTGCAGCGCTGGTGGTTCATCTACGACGAAGGTGACTTCGACGCCTGGGAGGACGCCTTCACCGAGGACGTGTGGTTCACCACCCGGACGGACACCGGCAACCACCCGCACGAGGAGTTCATCGCCTCGGACAACCGCGGCCGCGCGGACGTCCTCACGTGGCAGCGCGAGCACCGGCTCGGCAGCCCGTACCCGCTGCGCCACAATGGCACGAACATCCACATCACCGCGCAGACGGACGACGAGGTCTCGGTGTCGTCGTACATCTTCGTGACCACGACGCAGGACGGGCTTCCCTCGAACCTGGCCAGCGGCATCGTTCGAGCCGTGCTGCGGCGCGAGGAGGGGGTGTATCGCTTCGGCGAGGTGCACGTCGTCCTCGACACCATGAAGGCCGTGACGCTCGCCGAGCACCGAGCGGTTTGATCCCGGCCCGGACGACAGCGTGGGGCGGAACCGACCATCCGGCCGGCTCCGCCCCACGCGTGTCTCCTCCGGGCGTGGAGACTGGCCTACAGCTGGAGGGACTGCACCTCGTAGTACTCCTCGAGCCCGAGGCGCCCGAACTCCCGCCCGGTTCCCGAGAGTTTCATACCGCCGAACGGGGCCGCGGAATTGAAGGCCCCGCCGTTGACGTCGACCTGGCCGCTGCGCAGTCGGCGCGCGACCGAGACGGCGGAGTCCTCGTCCGGGCCCCACACCGCGCCCGACAGGCCGTACGGCGTGCCGTTGGCGATCCGCACGGCGTCGTCGACGCCCTCGTACGGCAGCACCACGAGCACGGGGCCGAACACCTCCTCCTGGGCGATTTCGCTGCCCGGATCGGCGTCGGCGATGACCGTCGGACGGACGAAATAGCCGCGGTCCAGCCCGTCTGGCACCGCCGCGCCCCCCGTCGCGATGGCTGCCCCGTCGGCGACGGCCCGGTCGATGAAGCCGCGAACACGGTCGCGCTGCGTCGCGGAGACGAGCGGTCCCTGCTTGGTGGCCGACTCGCGGGGGTTGCCGGGGGTGAACCGGGCGGCGATGGCCGCGGCCAGCTCGACGGCCTCGGCGTAGCGCTCGCGGGGGACGAGGAGACGGCTGATCGCCAGACAGGTCTGCCCGGAGTTGAGCAGGCAGCTGCTTACCGTCGCCTTGACCGCGCGTTCCAGATCGGCGTCGGGGAGGGCGATCGCGGCGGACTTGCCGCCCAGCTCCAACGCCACGCGCTTGATCCCCCGCGCCGCCGCCGCGGCGACCGCCCGCCCGCCGGCGGTCGAGCCAGTGAAGGAGACCATGTCCACGTCCGGGTGCCCGGCCAGTGCTGCCCCGATCTCCGGACCGACGCCGCTGACCATATTGAAGACCCCAGGCGGCAGGCCGGCTTCGTGGATGGCTTCCGCCAGGACATACGGCACCAGGGGTGCGACCTCGCTGGGCTTGAGAACGACCGTACTGCCACTCAGAAGGGCGGGCACCACCTTGCCGATGGTCTGGAGCAGCGGATAGTTCCACGGGGTGATGGCCGCGACCACGCCGACGGGGGAGCGGTGGATGCGCGAATTGCGGAACCGGACGGGCTCCTCGATGCCGTCGGCGGCGCCGATGAAATCCCGGACGGCGGCCAGCGGAAGCTGCGTCTGGAGCTTGTCGGCGATGCGGTGCGGGGTGCCGACGTCGTCGACGACGGCCTCGGTGAGCTGCGACGCCCGGGCCTCGAGCGCTTTGTGCAGCGACTCCACGGCGGCGACGCGCTCTGCCTGCGGCCGTGCTCCCCAGGCGTCCTGGGCCGCGCGAGCCGCCGCGACTGCGCGGTCCGCGTCGGATGCGGACCCACGGGGGACGTAAGCGAACACCTCCTCCGTCGTGGGGTTGGTCACGGCGATCCGATTCTGGCCCGATGCTTCGAACCACTGGCCGTCCACGTACAGCGGTTTCGCGGGGGAACGGGACATGAAGTGCCTCCTTGCGCGCCCGGGCGGTGCGCCTCGGCGAAGGCCCGGGCCTTGACGTTCAACCCTGGTGATGATGTATTTCATGTACAGGAATTACAAGATCCTGTCACCGTCGGGTCACGTGAGGCGCACCGCCTCCGAGCACGCGCAGAGCGCGGAGACCCAGGAAGGCTGCCTCTCGTGTTCGAAGGACGTATCGCGCAATTCGTCGCGCCGAACGAGCCGTTCGAGATCCGTGAAGTCTCCCTCGCCGGCCGCGGCGTGCGGCCCGGCGAGATTCTCGTCAAGGTGACCCGGGCCAACGTCTGCGGCAGCGACCTGCACGCCTGGCACGGCCGCTTCAACACCCGCGGCCTGGGCGGCAAGCTGCCCACGGTTCTGGGCCACGAGATGGTCGGGGTGATCGCGGGGCTGGGCGAGGGCGTCTCGCGCGACGCCGACGGCGCGGCGCTGGCCGAGGGCGCGCGGGTGGTCTTCCCGTACTTCTTCCCGTGTCGCGTCTGCCGATACTGCGTGGCCGGGCGCAGCGCGAGCTGCGCACGCATGACCATGGCGATGCTGGCGAGCTCGGCCGAACCGCCCTACTACGTCGGAGGATTCGCGGACTACTTCCTCCTGCCGGCCGGCGCGCTCGTCTACACCGTCCCCGACAGCCTGTCCGACGAGGTGGTCAGCGGCGCCAACTGCGCGCTCGCCCAGGTCATGCAGGCTTTCGACCGCGCACAGCTCACCTTCGGGGAGACCGTGGTCATCCAGGGTGCCGGCGGACTTGGCTTGTACGCGACCGCGCTGGCCAAGGCACGCGGGGCCGCCACGGTCGTCGTGGTCGACGCCGTGGCCGAACGCCTGGAGCTGGCCCGCGAACTCGGTGCTGATGCGGTGGTGGACATCAGTGCCGAGAGTGACGAGCGGGCCCGCGTGAGGCGCGTCCACGAACTCACCGGAGGCGGTGCGGACGTCGCGGTCGAACTCGTCGGCTCCCCGGGCGTCGTCAATGAGGGGATCAAGATGCTCGGGCGCTTTGGCCGTTATCTGAGCGTCGGCAACATCGGCCACGGCCAGGCGTACGATGCCGACCCGTCGCGTCTCACCCTCACCAACAAGAGCATCATCGGCGTGTCCCTCTACGAGCCGGATGCGCTCGGCAAGAGCCTGGTGTTCCTCGAATCGGTACGCGACCGGCTGCCCAAGCGCTGGCTGGAGAGCACCACCTTCCCGCTCGCGGAGATCAACGACGCGTTCCTCGCCGCCGACCGCCGCGAGGTCGTCCGCGCCAGCATCGTGCCGTAGCCCATACGTCTGATTTCGTCACGCCAGGAGCCAGAGTGAGTGATTCGGAGAGCCGCGAGCTCGACTACCACGTCGCGGACCACATCGCGACGATCACGCTGAACCGCCCGGACCGCAAGAACGCCTTCACCATGGAGGTGGTCGACGCGTGGGCGGACGCGTTGCGCAGCGCCCAGGCCGACCCGGACGTACGCGTCGTCGTGGTCACCGGCGCGGGAGACGCGTTCTGCTCGGGCGTGGACCTCGAGGCCTTCGCCGAACGCGAGCGCACGCCGTGGGCGGAGAAGAGCCTGCTGACCGACCGCATCCATCAAGTCGCCTTCGCTGCCGAAGCGTTGACCAAGCCGTACCTCGCCGCGGTCAACGGCGTCGCGGTCGGCGCCGGCATGGACATGGCACTCATGGCGGACATCCGCATCGCCGCGCGCTCCGCCCGCTTCAGCGAGGGCTACATCCGTGTCGGCCTGGTCCCCGGCGACGGAGGCTGCTGGTACCTGCCGCGCATCGTGGGCACGGCGACCGCGCTGCGCCTGCTTTGGACGGGCGACTTCGTCGACGCCGACGAAGCACTCGGAATGGGCCTGGTGAGCGCCGTGCACGACGACGCCGACTTCGCCGCCTCAGTCCGCGCCTTCGCGGCGCGCCTCGCGGCCCAGCCCCCGGTGGCCGTCCAGCTGATCAAGCGCGCCGTCCGCGAAGGCGAGCGGCACGACCTGCGCACCGCACTGGACCTCATCTCGTCGCACCAGGCCGTCGTCACCGCGACGCAGGACTCCCAGGAGGCACTCGCCGCCTTCCGGGAGAAGCGCCCCGGCACCTACACCGGCCGCTGAGGCGCACATGACGACCACGACATCACCCGAAGCACCCGAGCTCGCGGACCTGCGCACCCAAGTCCGCGAACTGACCGGCCAGTGGCGGGCCGACGGCCGCTACGAGCCGCGCAGCGACAACTGGATGCGCGGCTTCGACCCCGACTTCAGCCGCGAGCTCGCGGCCCGCGGCCTCATCGGCATCACCTGGCCGCGCACATACGGGGGCGGGGGCCGCAGCCAGGCCGCCCGGCTGGCCGTGAACGAGGAACTCTTGCGCGCGGGCGCCCCCGTCGCCGCGCACTGGATCGGCGACCGGCAGATCGGCCCCGCCGTCCTCCGCCACGGAACCCCCGAGCTACGGGCGGAGATCCTGCCGGGCATCGCCGCGGCCCGGTACGTCTTCTGCCTGGGCATGAGCGAACCGGAGGCCGGCTCCGACTTGGCCGCGGTCCGCACCACCGCCGCGCGGGTCGACGGTGGCTGGCGGGTCAACGGGCGGAAGATCTGGACGACCGGCGCCCACAAGGCCACCCATACCTACCTGCTCGCCCGCACGGAGCGCACCGAGCGCAAGCACGAGGGCCTCACCGAGTTCATCGTGGACATGGACACGCCCGGTATCGAGGTGTCGCCGATCGTCGACCTCGCCGGTGACCACCACTTCAACGAGATGACCTTCACCGACGTCTTCGTCCCCGAGCACCGGGTGCTCGGTACGGTCGGGAACGCCTGGCGGCAGGTCACCGAGCAGCTGTCCTTCGAGCGGGGTGGGCCGGAGCGGTTCCTGTCCACGTACCCGCTGTTCGCCCTGACGCTGCGCGACGCCGAGGCGCACGGTGCCGACACCGAGGAACGGCTCGGCCGGCTCGTCGCCGACCTCGCCACGCTGCGGCGCCTTACGTGGCAGGTGGCCGCGAGTCTCGATCAGGGCGCCGCACCTGTCGTCGACGCCGCCACCTTGAAGTACCTGGGCAACGCCTTCGAGAACGACGTCGTCGACTTCGCCCGCCGCGTGTGCACACCCGATCGGGCCGAACTGCACGCGGCATGGGCCCAGGCGTTGCTCGCGTCTCCGGGGTTCACGATCCGAGGCGGCGCCGCCGATGTCCTGCTGTCCATCATCGCCAAACAGGAGACCCGGCCGTGAGCGAGTATGCCGAGGAACTGCGAGGACTCGTCAGCGACGTCGTCGGCGGCACGCCGGTCGAGGCGCGGTCGTCGGATGAGGTGTGGCGCAAGCTGGCCGAGCTGGGTTTGCCCCTTGTCGGGGTCGACGAGGCTGCGGGCGGGTCCGGCGGGAGCTACGACGACCTCGTGACCGTCGTGCGCGCCCTGGGCGAGCACGCGACCGGCCTGCCCGTCGGCGAATCCGCCCTCGCGTCATGGGCGCTCGCGCACGACCGCGCCGCGGGGGAGCGGGTAACACTCGCCTTCGGCATGGACGCCGTGTACGAGGACGACCTGTCGGTGGTGCGCATCCCCTGCGTCCCCTGGCTGCGGCAGGCGAGCGCAGTTGTTGTCTACGGCCGAAGCGGCGGAGCCACGTACGTCGACCTCGACGCGCCGGGTGTCGAGGTCCACGAGGGTGTGAACCTGGCCGGCGAGCCACGCGACGACCTGGTGCTGCGCGGCGCGGCGATGCCGAACCTGCCCGGGGCACCGGACCTGGCGGAGGCTCGTGCCCGCTTCGGACTGCTGAGGTCTGTGGCCGTGGCCGGCGCGGCAGTCGGGGCGTACACGCTGACGCGTGGATACGTCATGCAGCGCGAGCAGTTCGGGAAGCCGCTTGCCCGCATACCCGCGGTCGCGACCGCGCTGGCCACGATGCGGGTGGCGACCGTGCGACTCGACGCCGCCCTGGAACGGGCCGTCGCGAACCTTGCCCGTTCCGGCGGCACCTCGCAGCGGTTCCTCGCCGCCGCGGCCGCCGCCGGAGTCACGGCGGCCGCGACCGCGGCCACCTGCGCCCGAACGGCGCACCAGCTGCACGGGGCAATGGGCGTCACGGCCGAGTATCCGCTGCACCACTACACCAAGCGGCTGTGGTCGTGGCCCGAAGAGGCGGGCGCCGAGGCCGACTGCGCCCGGTACCTGGGGCAGCTCGCGCTCGCCGGGGGAGAGGCGGCCGTGTGGGACGAACTGACCTGCTGAGCACGCGAGAACGGAACTGCGAAAGGATCACCGCCCCATGACCCGCCCGCTCCGCTACGGGATGACGCTGCCGTTCTCCGCACCGCTGCCCGACCACCCGCGCATCGCAGGCGAGTTGGCTGCGGTCGGCTACACCGACATCTGGAGCTGCGAGGTCGACGGCCTCGACGGCTTCACGCCGCTGGCCCTCGCCGCGACCGGCGCCCCCGATGTCCACCTGGGCACCGCGATCGTCTCGCCCTTCACCCGCGGCCCCGCCGTCCTCGCGATGACCGCCGCCGCGCTCGCCGAACTCGCGCCCGGGCGCTTCCACCTGGGCATCGGCTCGGCGTCCCGGCCGATCGTGCAGAACTGGAACGCGGCCGCGTTCGAGCAGCCGTACGAACGCGTGCGCGACACCGTCCGATTCCTCCGCGCCGCACTCGCGGGGGAACGGGTCGCCGAGCGGTACGAGACCTTCGCGGTCGACGGCTTCCGGCTCGCACGTCCGCCGCAGACGCCGCCTCCGATCTACCTCGCCGCGCTGCGCGAGGGCATGCTGCGGCTGGCCGGCCGCGAGGCCGACGGCGTGATCCTGAACTGGCTGTCCGCCGACGACGTCAAGAAGGTCGTGCCCTACGTACACGAAGGTGGCCCTGGGAAGGAGATCGTCGGCCGCATCTTCGTGTGCCCGACGGACGATGCCGACGCGGCCCGCGCGGTCTGCCGCCGCATGGTCACCTCGTACCTCAACGTCCCCGGCTACGCGAACTACCAGCGATGGCTGGGCCGGACCGAGCTGCTGCAGCCGATGTGGGACGCCTGGGCGGCAGGTGACCGCCGCCGCGCGCTCGCGGCGGTCCCGGACGAGGTGGTCGACGACCTGATCGTGCACGGCACCCCGGCGCAGTGCCGCGCGGCCATCCAGCGCTACGTCGACAACGGTGTGACCGTTCCGGTCATCATGTTCGTCGACCCGGGTCTGGGGACCGACCCGTTGGAGGACGCGCTGGCGCTCGCGCCGGACCCGGCGTGAACCGCCCGCTGCCGAGCATCGGGGCCGGCACGCTCAGGCGCCCGCGGCCTCCCACACCGCGCGGGTCGTGGTCAGCGCCGTGTCGGCGAAGGCGTCGAGGTTCGCGGCGCGCCATTCGTCCGACAGGAGTTCGACGCTGACGACACCGTCGTAGCCCTTGCCGACGAGTTCCCCGCAGAATCGGGCGAGGTCGAACTCGCCCTGCCCCGGCATCACCCGGCGGTGCATCGACTCGGTGTGCACGTCGTCCGACACCGGCGCCGGCGCATCCGCGAACTGGACGAAGCCGATCCGGCCCAACGGCAGCGCCGCGAGGTCGTCCCAGCCGCTGGGGCCGCGGAAGAAGTGCCAGCTCTCCACGACGATGCGCAGGTTGGGATGACCGACGCGGTCCTGCAGGCGCACCGCTTCGGGAATCGAGTCCAGATGCCGGGTGGGTAGGAACTCGACCGAAAGACCGATGCCTTCCCGGTCCAGCGCGGCCGCGCACATGGCGGTGTTGGCCACGACGCCCCTGTCGACCTCACCGGTCACCACGCACAGAACCTCAGCCGGTTCCAGGACCGCCGCTGCCTCAAGCACCCGCGCCAGACTTCTGCGGGTCGCATCCGCATCCGCCGAAATGGAGAGGGACACCAGCTCGTAGCACGGCAGTTTGTACTCCTTCAGCAGTGCCGCCAGCGCCTCGACTGGCAGCCCCGCGCGTTCGTGGGCCAGCACCGAGAAGACGTCGAGGCCGATGCGGTCATAGCCTGCCGCCGCAGCCGCGGCGATCTGCTCGGGCAGGGACGGTGCCAGGCCGTAGTAGGTCGAATGGTTGAAGGTGTTGAAGCTGTACAGCACCCGGCTCCTCCGCGGGCGTCAATCGGCTGCCCGCTCCAGGGCGAGCGCCGGATGGTCGGCGCCGAAGTGGTCGATGAACACCGAGCCGAGCGCATCGGCCGCGACTTCGCCGCGATCCAGAGGGACCGCGACATCCGCGACCAACGGGCCCGCCTGCGCCGCCAGTGCGTCGAGCCGGTCCAGATCGAAGCCATACACGCGCGCCGCGTTGCCGGCAAGCATCGCGCGGACCTCGGCCTCGGGCACACCCTCGAACGTCAGGCGCAGCGACTCAAGCGTGTACGGGAACGAGCCCTCGGCGTGCGGGTAGTCCGAACCCCACATCAGCCGGTCGACGCCGATCTGGTCACGCGTGGCGCAGTCCGCCTGCCGCAGCGGGCTCGCACCGATGAAGCAGTTGCGGGCGAAGTACTCGCTCGGCAGAAGACTCAACCCCTCGGCCATGTCCGCGCCGAAGAAATGCTGGGCGGTGCCGTCGAGCGGCATCGTGCGGACGAACTGGTCGAGCTTCGCCAGCTCCCGGGGCACCCACGCGGAACCCTGCTCGGTGAAGACGACCTTGAGGCCGGGGAAGCGCTCGAACACGCCGCCGAACACGAGGTGCCCCAGCACCCGGTTGGAGAACCAGGTGATCTCCGACAGCAACACCGCCAGGCCGCGCGGGTCGTGCGGATAGTCGGGTACTCCGCCGCCACTGTGCAGATTGACGACCACGTCCTCGCTCTCGCACGCGCGCCAGATCGGGTCGTACACCGGATCGAACAGCGGTGCCTGCGCGGCGCCCGGCGGTACGCCAGGGACGAGGATGCCGCCGAACATCCCGTGCGCCTTGGCCCAGTGGACCTCGGCGACCGCGTCGTCGATGTCGTTCAGCATGATCTGCGCGACCCCGGCTCGCCGTCCCGGTGACGCCGCGCAGAAGTCGGCCATCCAGCGGTTGTGTGCCCGCAGCCCAGCCCAACGGCGCTCGTACTCCTGGCGATTGGTCGGTGGCGGCGGGACGAAGAACTGGGTCTGCGGAAAGAACGGCGGCACGGTGTTCGGGAACACCACTTCGCCCACGATCCCCTGCGCCAGCAGGTCGGCGTCGCGTACGGCGCCGTCCCAGTTGCACTCCTGGCTCTTGCTCAGCAGGTGCTCGGACTCGAACGGATTGACCATCGCCGCCGCCCACGCGTCGAAGGCCTCATGGTGCTCGGTTGTGAGGTAGGGGCGGTAGTCGAGCAGGTCGGCACCCGCATGGCAGTCGGAAGAGATGACGGTGTAGCGGTCGGCAGTCATGAAGCTCCTTCTCGCAGTCAAGGGGCTTAACATGTCTAACATAGCTATGATTAGACCGCTAGAGCGCGACCGAACCCGCGGGCAGGACACGACATCCGCCCGGACGTGGTCGCTACATAGCTATGATCGACACCATGGTGGACAGCCCCGGGAGGGTCAGGGTCGCGCAGCGCCCGGCAGGCGAGGCAGCCGACGAGATCCGCTACGCGGCCATCGCCGAGGTCGTCGCCGGCGTACTCCGCCGCCGCATCCTCGACGGCGAACTCGCCGACGGCGACGTACTGCCCAAGCAGGACGAGCTGATGGCGGAGTTCGACGTCGGCCGCACCACACTTCGCCAGGCCATTCGCATTCTCGAGACCGAAGGCCTGCTCACCGTGCGCCGCGGCAAAGTCGGCGGCTCCGTCGTGCACCAGCCGACGCCCGAGGACGCGGCACGCATGTTCGGCATGGTGATGCACACCCGGCACGTCACCCTCGCCGACCTCGCTCAGGCGCTGCGCCGCCTCGAACCGGTGTGCGTCGCCCTGTGCGCAGGGCGGGAGGACCGGGCCGACGCGGTCGTGCCCCGCCTGCGTGAAGTCCACGAACGCATGGCCCTGACCGTCGACGACGGCCTCGCCTACATCCGAGCCAGCCGCGAATTCCACGAAGCGATCGTCGGCTCATGCGGCAACCAGACCATGCAGATCGTCCTCGGGATGGTCGAGACCCTCTGGGCGCGCCAGGAGCAACTCTGGGCCGAGCGCTCAGCCGCCGAGGTAGGCGCCGACATCCGCCGCGCCGGCGTCCGGGAACACGAACACCTCATCGACCTGATCGCCGACGGCGACGAGACCCTGGCCTACCGCTACGCGGTCCGCCACCTCGAAGGCGCCCACGCATACCCACTCCAGGAGTACGCGGCCCGACCCGTCCAGTCAGGCCCGGCCGGCGCCTGACAGCCACCCGGGTGCGTCGGTGCGCAGAAGCTGTATGCCGCTTCAGCGTGCGAGTGCCGGCTCGTCGGCCAGGCTTTGCTCGGCCCAGATGGTCTTGCCGGATTGTTGGTATCTGCTGCCCCACCGTTGGGTGAGTTGGGCGATCAGGAAGAGTCCGCGGCCGCCTTCGTCGGTGGTGCGGGCATGGCGCAGGCGCGGTTGCGTGTTGCTGGGGTCGGACACTTCGCAGACCAACACGTTCCCGCGGATCAGGCGGAGCGTGATGGGACCGCCTCCCCCGTAGCGGACGGCGTTGGTGACCAGTTCGCTGACGACGAGTTCAGTGGTGAAAGCGAGTTCGTCCAAGTTCCAGGCGGCGAGCTGTCGTGTGGCCAGGTCGCGGGCCGGTCCGACGCAGGCGGGGTCGGCGGGCAGCTCCCAGGTGGCGCTGTCCTCGTCCGGCAGCCGATGTACGCGGGCCAGCAACAGGGTTGTGTCGTCGTTGCGGGGCGCGGTGACGTCGTCGAGCAGGTCGTGGCCGGCTTTGTCCAAGTCCCGGTGCGCGACGTCGAATCGCTCGATCTGGTCCAGCAATCTGCGCATGCCGTTGTCGAGGTCGCGGTCGGGGCCTGCCACCAGGCCGTCGCTGTACAGGACCAGGACACTTCCTGGAGCCAAGGTGATGTCGGTGAACTCGAAGGGCATGCCGCCGACGCCCAGCGGCGGCCCAGGCTCCAGCTCGATGTAGCGTGCGCGTCCGTCGGGCTCGATGACCGCAGGCGGTGGATGGCCGGCCGAGGCCACGCGGCAATGGCCGGAGACCGGGTCGTACTCGGTGTACAGGCAGGTCGCGCCGGCGATCGCCTGCGGGCTTTCGGGTTCGCCGGAGAGCCGCAGGATGAGGTCGTCCACGCGAGCTAGCAACTCGTCCGGGGGAAGGTCCATATCGGCGAGTGCCTGAACGGCGGTGCGCAGCCGCCCCATCGTGCCGCTTGCCGCCAAGCCGTGGCCGACGACGTCGCCGACGACGAGGGCCAGCCGCGTCGACGACAGCGGGATCACGTCGTACCAGTCGCCGCCCACGCCTGCGGCGGTCGCTGTGGGCAGGTAGGCACCGAACGTCTCTGCAGCCGGTTCGTCCGCTCGCCTGTCGGGCAGCAGACTGTGCTGCAGGGCCAGCGCGACACGGTGCTCGCGGGTGTATCGGCGTGCGTTGTCCACGCTGAGCGCGGCGCGTGAGGCAACTTCCTCCAGGAGTCGGGCATCGTCCTCGTCGAAAGGATCTGGGCGCTCGGTGCGCCACAACTGCACAGCACCGAGCAGGTGGCCGCGGGCGAACAACGGGACCGCGAGGCTGCTGTGGCCGCCGACTGGGATCAGCCGCCGGAGAATGTCGGGACCGTCGCCTGGCCTCGCGACTACCTGCGGTAGCAGCAGCGTCGCGCCGCGCTCGATGGTCCGGGCCTCCGGGCTGTCCAGCGGGACCAATGGCTCTTCCCCGACCTGGACAAGATACGGCGGCCACGAGTCCCCGGTCGCGGCGACCGCGGTTCGGATTGCGGCTGTGTAGCCGGTTGACGGGTCTCGCACAGGTTCCTCGCCGGCCAAGACCGCCGTGGCCAGGTCCACGGCCGCCAGGTCCGCCCAGCCTGGCACAAGCAGGTCGGCCAGTTGCTGCGTGGTCTCCGTGACGTCCAAGGAAGCGCCGATTGCCGCTGCCGCTTCGTGGACGATGGCGGCCCGGGCCTCGGCGTGTACCTGCTCGGTGACATCGTTGAATGTCACTAGCAGCCCGAGCGGCTGGCCGCCGCTTGGGGGGACGCGGAGCATCGCGAGTCTGAGGTACAGCGTGTGGCCGTCCTGCCCACGGGCGGCGAGCGGTTGCCGGTCGAGGAGCGGGGCGTCCGCGGCGAGTGCCTGTCGGAGCAGCGGCAGAGCATCGTCAAGGCCGAGAGCTGTCAATGCCGCGTCCGCGGGGTCACCGACCCGGACCGGAGCACGTTGCAGGACCTCCGCACTCGCGTTGGTGGCGATCACCCGCAGGTCGGCGTCGAAGACCACCAGGCCGATCGACCCTTGGGAGAACACGGTCGTCGCAAGACGTTCCGCCCATTCCGATGGCAGCCCGAGCCCCGCCACCAATCGGTGCTGTTCGTGCACGCTGAGACCGCTTCCAGGACCCCGTCGAAAACCTCTCGGTGGCTACCAGTATCGCCCGGCGGCGGGATGTCAGCAGATGGCCTGATGCGGTGCCGCGACGAGCACCTTGGCACGGTGCGTCCACCCTGTGGGTGCCGAAATCCCATCCACCCAGGTCAGGCCACATGCTGGTATTCGTGGACGGTGCCGCCGAGTCGGTCGTGCCGGGTCGGTCGGTCGCGGCCGCTCGCCCGATTCGGGCGCGTTCATGCTGGCCGGCGCGACAGCGGCCTCGGCGCCTCGTGCGGCAGGGGCCACGCGATTGCCGCGGCGAAGTGGCTTTACGCAGAGGCGACTTCATGAATTCGGGAAGCCGGGGGGCGTTCTCTTCGGATCCCGATAAATGAACGCCAGGCATTTGCGTGCATGAAACCCGCTCATGGTGAAGCGGATTAGGCGCCTCCGGTAGGCGTGGATTCCGGTTTCCGTTACGACGCTGTTAAATGTACACCTGGTGCGCCCATTCCTACCTGTGGGTATTACGCAAGGTAGCCTCTCGGCTGCGCATAATTCATTGACTTCGTCTCTCCGATGGGTGTTCCCTGCTCATGGTCCAACCGGCGAGTCGAATGGTCGGACCCGATTGCTCTCAAGGGGGATGGGAAGCAGTGGGCTCTCGTTCAGTCGGCGGCGATGCGGCCGCCACCGCTCTGCCGGGATGGAAATTCGTTCCGCACGTCAGGGATCCTGACCTGCCTTCTTCGGTGTACCGCGCGGCCAGCGATGCGGACTTTGTGGCCATCGATGGGCTCTGGGCCGACGTCTACGGCGCGGAATTCGGCTGGCTGCCCTCAGGCACCGGGCCGGCCTACAAGGACCGGTATCACGAGAACGCGACGTACCTGCTGGCCCGTGTCGAACACCAGGTGGTCGGCACGATGCGCCTCGTCGCCGATTCCGCGGGTGGCCTCCCCATCGAGCAGTTCGTCGGTATCGACGACATCAGGCCGGGACGCCGCCTCATCGAGTGTCAGCGCCTCATGATCCTCCCGGAGTTCCGCAACCGGCGGTTCCCGGAATTCCCGCAGGGGGTGCTGGCGGGCCTGGTCAAGGGGTGCATCCACTGGTGTCTGGCGAACGGTGTCACGCACATTCTGGCCGACCTTTTCACGCAGACCGCCACCACGCCCATCGGCCCGCTGCGGGCGCTCGGCTTCGAGGAAACCGGCAAGGAGTTCGTCGATACCGAGCTTTCCCAGGCCGGTTCGAGCGTGGCGCTGCTGCTCCGGACCGGGGAGTTGTTCTCCCGGACCTTCCGGACCGCCAGTCCGTTCTATCGCTACCTCATGGAGTACGACGAATTCGTCGACGTGTACAACTGACGGGGAAACGGAGTACCGGATGACAAGGATCTCGGCGGACTTTGATGTCGTGGTCATCGGGGGCGGTCCCGGTGGCTCGATGGCGAGCACCCTGCTCGCCGATTTCGGAAAATCGGTGGTGCTCTTCGAGACTGCGAAGTTCCCGCGGTACCACATCGGAGAATCGCTGCTGTCGGGTACGGCGGACCTGCTCAAGCGGATCGGTGTGCTCGACCGCCTGGAGGACGCCGGCTACATCAAGAAGTACGGCGTCGAGTGGGTCTGGGGCGACCGGCGCGAGCCGTGGACCGTGTACTTCAAGGACGCGCTCGCGATGCCGTACGACTACGGCTACCAGGTCGAGCGCGGCCCCTTCGACCAGATGCTCCTGGAAAACGCGCGGGAGCACGGCGTCGACGCCCGCGAGCAGCACAAGGTGACCGATTTCGCGATCGCCCCGGACGGTTCGGCCACGGTCGACTTCGAGAACACCGCGACCGGGGAAACCGGCCGTGTCACGGCGCGCTGGATCGTGGACGCGTCGGGCCAAGGCGGTCTGGTCACCAAGCGCCTCCACACACAGGAGTGGGACGACTACCTCCGGAACATGGCCGTCTGGACCTATTGGAAGGGTGCCAAGCGCCCGCCGGGCCTGGACGCGGGCAACACCTTCCTGCCCACGTTCTCCGACGGGTGGTGGTGGTTCATTCCGTTGCGCGACGACATCACCAGCGTCGGCGCCGTGGTGGACCGCCAGGCCTTCCAGGAGAAAAAGGGCATGGGCCTGGAGGCGTACTACAAGGAGTGCGTCGAGAAGACCCCCGAACTGGCCGACCGGCTCAAGGACGCCGAGCAGGTGGACGAGATCCGCGTCCAGCGCGACTGGTCGTACATCTACGACGGGTTCGCCGGCGACGGCTACATCGCCTGCGGTGACGCCGCCTGCTTCATCGACCCGCTCTTCTCCACGGGCGTCCATCTCGCCATGCTCAGCGGATTCCTCGCCGCCGTCACGGTGAACACCGTCCTGGACAAGCCCGAGTTCGACCGCGGACGCGTCCTGGACTTCTACGAGAACGCCTACCGCAAGGAGTTCGCGCGGCTGCGCGCGCAGGTGTACTTCCTCTACGGCGGCCACGGCAGCAGCAAGGACTCGTACTTCTGGCACGCGCGCAGCCAGTTCGACGTGCCCGGGATCGATCCCGAGAAGGCCTTCATCTCGCTCATCGCGGGCGCCTTCACCCACCGGTCCTGGTACCGGCGCTATCTCGAACGGCTCGACGTCCCGGCAGAGCTGCGCGGCACGATCGAGAGCATCTTCGCCGGGAAGTCGGCCGGCGCGAACATCGACCTCGACTCGGTCCTGATACCAGGCGAGGACTTCACGAAGGCGGACGGCTTCGCGGTGGACGGCGCGCACCTGCGCGAGTCGGTCTCCCTGGAGACCCGGGAAGGCGCCTCGTTGGCCCTCACCCCGGCCATGGAGCTGCTCCTGGAACTGGCCGCCGACGGCTCCCGAACCGGCCGGCAGCTGACGGAGGCGCTCGTGGACCAGGGGGCCTGCGGCCAGGACCAGGCCCAGAACCTGGTGCACGAGTCCGTCAGCTACGGCTTCCTCACCGGCGTCGAGAAGGTGCGCGATGGCGTTCGTTGAGCTCGTGGCCACCGAGGGCGCGGATCCCGAGGTCCGCGCGGTGTTCGCCGCCGTCGAGGAGCAGTACGGGTTCGTCCCGAACATCCTCCGCGCACTGGCCAACTGCCCCGACCTCCTCCAGACGTTCGTGCCGTTCTGGGGGCAGGTCTACAGCTCGCCCACGATCGGTCCCCGCATGCGGGCGCTGGCGGCGCTCGGCACCGCCAAGGCCCAGGACTGCGACTACTGCGTGGCGCACATGACCGCCTCCGCCGTACGAGCCGGGCTCGTGGGCCGGGAGATCCAGGCGATCGGCGACACCATCGTCGAGCGGAACGTCTTTCCCGACCGCGAGTCCGTCGCCCTCGAACTCGCCGAGACCCTGACGCAGGACCCCGACAGCATCACGGACGATCTGCGCGACCGGCTGCGGGCCGCGTTCACCGACCCCGAGATCGTCAACATCGTGGTCGCGATCGGCATGTACAACCTCACGAGCCGCTTCCTGAAAGCGCTGTCCGTCGAGGTGGAGGACCTTTTCGACAACGTTGGCAGGAGCTCCGCATGACCGCCGCCGTGACGCCCCGCGACGAAATCATCGAGACCTACGGCGAGGACGTCTGGAACCTCATCCTCACCGTCTACGTGAACTTCCACGACTCCGAGCTGGAGATCATCGATTTGTGCGCCCGCTGGATCCCCCGGCGCACCGACCTGCGCGAAAAGACGTACCTCGTCCACCACGCCTCCGACGAGGTCACCCACGCGCGCCTCTTCCGCGAGGGGGTGGAGCGTCTCGGGCAGCCGTGGCACGAGCTCGACCATGCCAAGTACAAGATCCAGGACATCGACGACCGGTTCCGCAAGCTGTTCGACAGCGAGGACGAACTGGAGGTCCTGATCGGCCTGAACCTCTACGCCGAGGGCGTCCTGGCGATGGAGGAGCTCTACCAGCTCGGCCGGGGCAAGCCGCAGTACTTCTACCAGTTCGACCGCATCGAACGCGAGGAGCGCAGGCACGTCGGCTTCGGCGTCACGGTGGCCAAGCGGCTGCTCGCCGAGAGCGCGGAGAACCGCAAGCGCGCCACGGCGTACTGCAACTGGTACCAGGAACACCTCGACGGCTACCTCGGCGGCGAGCTCGCCGACAAGATCGGCTGGGCCGTCGAGGCGGGCTTCGTCGCGGACGACTACATCCCCCGCACCAAAGAGCGCTTCCGCTCCACGATGTCCGAGCTCGGCATTCTCGAGGAGGCCTGAACCATGGCGCAGGGATATGAGACCGCGCTCGCGGACGTCGCCCCCGTCCTCAAGAACCTGGTCGTGGAGCATCCGTTCATCCAACGGATCGTGCGGGGCGAGCTCACCGAACCGGTGTACGCGGCCTACCTCCGCGAGACCTTCCACCTCGTCGGCGAGACGCCGCACTTCCTTGCGGCGGCCGCGGCACGCACCGAGGAGGAATGGCTGCAGGACTGGTTCCTCGACCTCGCGGTCGACGAACGCCACCACGACCGGCTGTGCGTGCGGGACTTGAGGAACCTGGGCTACGACCCGGACTCCTACCTCGCGGGCCTGCCCGGACTGGGCACGTGGACCATGGTGGGGCAGAACCACTACCTGGCCGCCATGTCCGACACCGCCGGCATCCTCGGCTTCGCCGCCGCGACCGAGGGGCTCGGAGCCACCCTGGGCCCCCAGGTCGCCGCGGCCTTGCAGCAGTACCCGTTCGCGCTGAAGGCCTCGGCCTTCCTCCAAGTGCACGCGATGGAGGACCAGGACCACATCGCGCGGGTGAAGCAGGCGTTCGACCGCCTCGCCGAGTCGCCGGAGCGCTACGCGCTCATGACGGCCACCTGGGAGTACACCCTGCGGGCGTACGGACAGCTGTTCACCGACGCACTCGAACGGGGCGCGCCGTGACCACTGCCCCGTGCAGGCTGCGGGCGATAGTGGACGCGATGCCGGACAAACCGGCCGGCATGCTCCACTATCGCCGCGGCGGCGAGTCGGCCGGCGCGTCCTATCCCCAGTGCCACCGCGACGCACTCGCGGTGGCGGCACTGCTGCGCGAGCGTGGAGTACGCCCCGGGGACCGGGTCGCCATCCACGGGGACACGTCCTACGCGTGGGTGCTGGCCGACCTCGGCTGCCTGCTCGCGGGAGCCGTCTCGGTGGCGCTCTACCCCAGCGCCCCCGTGACGCGGGCCATCGGCACCGCGGCGGAAAGCGGGTGCCGGCTCGTCTTCACGGACAACCCCGGCTACGTCGCGGGATTCCGCGCGGCAGGGTTCGAGGTGGTGTTCCTCGGCGAAGGCGACGCCCCCGAGGGCGTGACGGCTTCGGTCGGCGACCTGAAATCCGGCGCGGCGCCGCCGGTGACCGAGGCCCGACCCGACGGACCGTTCACGATCGTCTCCACCAGTGGGACCCTGGCCGAACCCAAGCTCTTCGCCGTGCATTCCGCTCCGCTGCTGTTCACCATGGACCGGTTCGCGGAACTCTACGGAATCGGCGGGAGCGACCGCCTGCTGCTGTACCTGCCGCTCTCGCACCTCCCGCAACGCATGATGCTGTACTGGGGGTTGGCCGCGGGCATGGACTTCGTCCTGTCCGACCCCGGCCATTTCGTCGCCGACACTGCCGCGTTGTCGCCGACGCTGCACGTCGCGGTGCCCAAATCGCTGCAGCACGTGCACTGGCGCGCCGTCGAGCAGGCGAAGCGGACGGGCGGTGACCGCGCGGCGGCCCTGCGCGCCGCGTTCGGGCCGTCGATCAGGGCGATCTTCGTGGGCAGCGCGCCCGCCGATCCCCACGTGCTCACCGAACTGCTGGACGCGGGGCTCCCCGTCTACGAGGTCTACGGGACCACCGAACTGGGGATGATCGGCCTGAACCGCCCCGGCGGCACCCGGCCCGGCACGGTCGGCCGCCCCATCCCCTGGGGGCAGGTACGGCTCGCCCCCCAGACCGACGAGATCCTGGTCCGCACTCCCACACCGTTCCTGTACGGCCGGCTCGGCAACGGCGGCATCGCCGTCGAGGAGCGGCCGCCGGGTACGTGGTGGCCGACCGGCGACGTGGGCGAGCTGGACCCCGACGGGTACCTGACGGTGCGCGGCCGCCTGCGCGACTTCCTCGCGTTGAGCAGCGGCGAGAAGGTCTTCGTCCGGCCCATCGAGGAGTCGGCGGTCCGCGCGACGGGCGCCGTCCACTGCGTCCTGTCCCAGACGGAGGCGCCCGGCCTGGGCGCGCTGCTCTTCTTCGACCCCGACCGGCCAGGGGACGCGGAGGCGTGCGGCGCGCACCTGCGCGATCTCAACGCATCCCTCCATCCATGGGAGCGGATCCGGAGATTCGCGCTGATCGACGGCCTCCCCTCGATCGAGCAGGGCACCGTCACCGAAACCATGAAGCTGCGCCGCCACAAGATCGACGAGATCCACGGCCGCGGCGCGGCCTGGCAGTCCGTGCGGCGCGGGCCGGCGGCCGCGTCCACCGCACCGATCAGGGGGGAACAGACATGAGCGCGGACACCGTCGAGCTCAAGGACGGCGCGATCCGCTACCGGATCCGCGGAGACGGCCCGCCGCTCGTCCTGCTCTCCACCCTCATGGGGACCTGGCTGCGGCAGGTCCGCGTCCTGAGCGAGCACTTCACCGTCATCACCTACGACATGCGCGGATTCGGGGACTCGCCATCGGCGACCGGGTTCCCGTCGAACGCGGAGCACGCCGACGACCTGGCCGAACTCCTCACGGCCTGGGGCTATGACGAGGCCGTGGTGGTCGGTCTGTCCCACGGAGGCCTTGTCGCGCAGCACTTCGCGGACCGGCATCACGACCGGCTCGCAGGCTTGGCGCTCGTCGCCACGTTCGCCAAGGCCCACGACGGCACCGAGTTGTTCCTGCGCATGCTGAACGGCTTCCTCGACCGCGACGACCTGCCCAATTTCTGGGAAGTGCTCAAGAGCTTCCTGTTCTCCGCCGCGAACGCCGAGTTGCTGGACCGCCGTGAGGCCGCGCTCAAGGCGGCGATGTTCGACCAGTACGAGGTGGCGAGCCTCCGCAGCATTTACGGGCAGGCGATGGTCCACGACAGCACCGCGTGGCTCGGTGCCGTCACCTGCCCGACGCTCACGATCGGGGGGCGGTACGACATGCTGTTCCCCCCGCCCATGACCGAGGAACTCGCCGGCCTGGTGCCGGGCTCGCGCACCGTCATGCTGCCGGCGGCGCACATCCCGCCGGTGGAAGCGCCCCGGGCCTTCAACGACGTCGTCGTCGACTTCTTCGGGGGCACCCGGTGACCGGGACGGCGGCCTCACAGAGCGCGGGGCGGCTGGTCTCCCTCCGCGACGCGGACGTACGGATCTACGACGAGGGCCGTCCTGACGGCCCGGCCATCGTGCTGCTGCACGGATTCCTCACCTCGGCCCACACCTGGCGGGGGATGCTCCCGCTCCTCGCCCGGGACCATCGTGTGCTGCTCCTCGACCTCCCCGGCAGCGGCCGGTCCCCGGCGCCGCGGACACGCGACTGGACGGCCGACCGGTTCGCGGACCTGCTCGCGGAACTCCTCGACGCGGAGGGCCTCACCGCACCGGTGCTGGTCGGCAGCCAGATGGGTGGCTCGCTGGCCGCGTGGTTCGCCGCCTCCCACCCCGAACGGGTCGGCCGCCTCGTGGTGATGGCGGCCGGCGTGCTGGGGGAGACCTCGACGAACCTCACGCTGTACCGGGCGCTCGCCCACCGGGTGATCGGCCCCAGGCTGGCCCGGCACTTCCCGCGCCGGGCGTTCGAGGGCCGGTGGTGGGCCGCACACGGTCCAGGGCACCTCCGGGACCCGGAGGCCTTCGCCTACTACCTCGCGCAGCTTCGTGCCCGCGGCAACGCCATGGCGGCCTTCGGTCTCGGGATCCGGATGAGCTACGGGGACACCTTCGACGCGCTGGCCGAGCCCATCCGGGGGCTGACGGTGCCGACCCTGCTCGTGTTCGGGGACGCCGACCCGCTCGTGCCCGTGTCGACCGGCCGGCGGTTCGAAGAGCTGCTCGCCGACGCGCGGCTGACCGTGTTGCCGGGCTGCGGCGACTTCCCGCAGGAGGAACGTCCCCGGGAAGTGGCCGAAGCCGTGCTGCGATTCCTCGAAGCCGAACGGACGGTGGAATGACCGACCTGAACGAAGTGCGGCGGCTCCTCGACCAGGAGGGATACGCGTATCTCGCCGAGCTGCCGCAAGGGTTCGACCACTTGGAGTTCCTCAGCGGACTCGGCGAGGTGCTCCCGCAGTACGACGGTCGGCGCGTGTGGGACCTGGTTCCGGAACCGGGGATGGACGACGTCTACCACTCGCGCAACACCCAGGCGCTGGTCCCACATACGGAAGGCTACGAACTGCCCGGGCTCCCGCCGCGGTACGTCGCCCTGTGGTGTGTGCGCCCCGCCGAGGGAGTCGGCGGAGAGACCACACTCGCGGACGGATATGCCCTGCTGGAGCGCTTCAGCCCGGACGACCGCGCGGCGATGCGCGACGCTCGCTACACGTGGCGCTCGAGCGAGGGACTGGCCCGAAAAGGGATCGTGATCGAGAACCGCCATCCCATCGTCACCCGGCACCGGGACCGCTGGATCCTGCGTTTCTCGGAGAACAACGTCGAACCCACCGGCGACCAATTGCTCGGCAGGGTCATCCGCGAAGGGACGCGATTCTTCGAACGCGAGCACCGGGCCGTCTCCATCGTCCGGAACGGGCTGTTGGCCTGGGACAACTGGCGGATGATCCACTCCCGGAACGCGTTCGTGGACCGCGGGCGGCATCTCAAGCGCGTCCTGCTCGGCTCATGAGCGGGTACCCGTTTCCGATCGGGGTCATCGCGGGACTCGGTCCGCTCGCCGGCGCCACGTTCTACCGCCACCTGGTGGAGGAGACGTCCGCCCGCCGCGACGCGGATCACCCGGAAGTCGTCCTGATCTCGGACCCCGCCGTCCCGAGTCGACTCGACCACTTGAGCGGACGCGGCCCGTCCCCCGTCCCGCGGTTGGCGACCGTGGCCCACCGCCTCGAAGCGTACGGCTGCGGGCTGATCGCACTGACGTCCATCACGACGCACGCCTACTACCAAGAGCTCTCCGACACCGTCCGCACACCCATCGTGGACGGGCGCACGGCCGTGGCCGCGAGTCTGACCTCCGCCGGGGTCACCCGCATCGCGCTCGCCGTCACCGGCCCGGCGCGCGATCTGGGGCTGCTGGACAAGCCGCTGCGGGACGTCGGCATCCATGTCCACTACCCCGACGACGGTGACCAGCGGGAGATCCAGACGCTGGTGGACAGCGTCAAGGCCACCGGGGCGACACCGGACCTCGGCCGCCGACTGGACGCGGTGCTCGCTCGGCGGTGGAGCGCCCGAGCGGACGCCATCCTCATCGGCTGCACCGACATCTCGCCGCTCGCCGGCTACCTCGACACCGGCGGTCGCGGCGGCGCCGTCTTCGACGTGTCCAGGCTCATCGCCCGCGCGGTCCTCGCCCAGGCGGCAGCGCGGTGAGCGGCCCCGACGTACTGCGCCGACTGGGACTGGGCGGAGCGCGCACCGACCACGACTGGGAAGCCCTGGCCGCACGCCGAAGCGGCCTTGCCTGGCGGCACCTGGGCCGTTCGGACGTCCCCATGGCCACGCTCGTCGACACCCTGCGCGCGGTTCCCGGGCGCCCTCCGCGCACCGGACACCTTGCGGACTGGGACGACATCTGGCGCGGACGCAGCAGGATCCTCGACTACAACGCCGTCGTCTGCCGTGAGTTGGACATCGGCTACCCCCTGCTCTACGACTTCACCCAGACGGAGACAGCGGGACTCGACGACGGCGACGTCCTCTTCCTCCCCGGATCGCGCGTTCGCGGGGGCCGCCGTGAGCGGCTGCGCCTCCTGCGGTGGAACGGCACGCGGTTCGTCCCCCACGACCGCACGGAGCCGCTCTTCCTCCCCTACGTCCAGGTCGACCGGGCCGGCACGCGGATGCCGTTGGTGCGCCTGCACCGACAGGACGACAGCGCGTCCGTCGCGGCCGACCACCACTCCGCCGTCTGGACGCGGCATCGAGACCGCCTCGCGGAAGTCCTGCGCGTGCTGCTCGACCGGGCCCCCGACGATGCCGCCCTCTCCCAGGTGTTCGCGCGGACGATCCACCGGAACGGCAGCGTGCGGCGTGCCTCCGCGGCCCGGGAACGCGGCGGGATCCGGCTCGGCGAATCCTGGTACCGGACACCCGCGGCATTGGTGGACACCGCCCTTGCCCCGCTGGTGGCGGCCACGGCCGACGAGGACCTGGAGGCGGTCATCCGCGACCTCCCCGAGGAGGCTCCGCTGGCCACCGTGGACGTCGTCGCGCTCAGCTACGCCTTCCTGGGCACACACCGCCCCGAGCGCGCACCCGCGGGCGACGGCGGCCCCGACGTCCACATCCACTGGGGCGCACTCGCCATGGGCGGCCACCCGCCCGGCTCCAAAGGGTACTTCGCGCGGCGGGCGGACTCGGTCCGGTGGATGTACGACGCGGTCGTGTCGGAACTCGCATGGGCCTCGCCGGTCGTGTTCGTCATCGCACCCGTGGCCCCCTTCCTGCTGTGGACACCGGACCGCTGCAAGGACGACCTCGTGGCCATCGGCGACCTGCTGGCACGGATCAGGGCGGCCGAAGCCCCCGGACGCGACCGGGTCGCCGCGCTGGCGCCCGTCGCGCGGCAGACCGTCGCACGGTGGCAGCGCGACCACCCGACGTCCGAGGAGTTCCGCGCCCGGTTCCAGTGGCGCAGCCGCCTCGCCCCGACCCCGGAGCCGCTCCCGGAGAGCAGGCTCCTGGAACCTCCCGGCTTCGGCGAGCTGACCGCCGCCGAAGCCTGCCTCGTGGTCAGCACCTTGGTCGCCGCCACCACACCGACCGAGAAGAAGGACGAATGAGTTCCCCGACACCTGCGGAGCCCAGCCCGCCGACGCTCGACCGGGTACTGGTCACCTCCCGCGACTTCGACGAGTACCTGGCGATGTTCGACGTCGTCCCCGACCGCCTCCTGACCGGACGGGTACTCGACTGTCCGGGCGGAGCCAGCGACTTCGGCGCCCGGCTCCGCGAACTGGGCGGTCAGGCGGTCGCGGTCGACCCGATCTACGGAGCGAGCCTGGCCGGACTCGCCCGGCTGGTCGACGACGAACTGCGGCGCGGCGTCCAGCACGCGCACGACGCCCGCGAACTCTACGACTTCTCGTGGGCGGGCGGGTTCGACGCGTACCTCGACCGGCGTGCCACGGCCGCCCGGCGCTTCCTTGCCGACTACGCCCGCCGCGAGGGCCACTACGTGCAGGCCGCCCTCCCCGACACACTGCCCTTCCCCGACGGGCATTTCACTCTGGCCCTGGTGCCGAACCTGCTGTTCGCCTACGCCAACCTCTTCGACCTCGCCTGGCACGTCCGCGCGCTGCGCGAGCTCACGAGGGTCGCGGCCGAAGTACGCATCCACCCCGTCACCGACACCAGCGGACGACCGTACGCGGACCTGTCACGGCTCACGTCGCTGCTCGCCGACGTCGGCGTCCACACCCGGTCGATCGAAGTCGGCTACCGGCTACGCGAAGGGACCGGCTCGACGCTGATCTGCGGGTCGGACCGATGACACGGCATCGCGGCGGTGTCCTCCTGGCGATCGCGGCGTACGCGCAGTGGGGGCTCTTCCCGCTCTACTGGCCGCTGCTGAAACCGGCGGGCGCGGCGGAGATCCTCCTCCACCGGATCGTGTGGTCGTGCGTGCTCGCCGCGCTGATCATCACGGTTCGGCACCGATGGGCGCAGCTCCGCGCTCTGGCGGCACGGCCGAAGGAACGGCTGCACGTCGTCCTCGCCGCCGGGGCGATGTCGCTCAATTGGGGCATTTACATTTGGGGCGTCAACAGCGGCGCCGTCGTCGAGACGTCGCTCGGCTACTTCATCACACCACTCACGACGGTCGCGGCGGGCGTGTTGCTGTGGCGCGAGCGGCTGTCGGCCGTCCAGTGGTCGGCGGTCGGCCTGGGTGCCGCGGCCGTTTGCGTGATCACCGTCGACTACGGCCGCCCCCCGTGGATCGCGCTCGCCTTGGCACTCACCTTCACCGCCTACGGGGCCTTCAAGAAATCCCTGCAGCTCCCGGGCCTGGACGGCTTCGCTGCGGAAACCCTCGTCCTGGTTCTCCCCGCGCTCGCCGGCCTCCTCGCGCTCACCGTGGCCGGCCGCTCGACCTTCGCCGCGCAGGGCGCGGGCCACAGTCTCCTGCTCGTCGGCAGCGGCCTCGTCACGGCGGGTCCGCTGCTGTGCTTCGGGGCCGCCGCGGTCCGGATCCCGCTGTCCACGCTCGGGATCATCCTTTACGTCGCCCCGATCCTGCAGTTCGTGCTCGGGGTGACGGTCTTCCACGAACACCTGCCGGCGGCCCGCTGGGCGGGCTTCGGCTTGATCTGGCTGGCACTGGTCCTTCCCGCCCTCCGTCCGGCGCGTTCCTCACCCAGGTCAGGACAGCGCGCCGATCCCGCCCACTCAGGGAGTAGAGGAGCATGACAGCACTCGCGCTCGCCCCCGTGTCGCCCCTCGGCAGCCACGCCCTGCAGATTTTCCTTCTGCAAGTGGGCCTGCTCCTGACCTTCGCTACGGCGCTGGGGCGGCTGGCCGTTCGGTTCGGTTGGCCGGCCGTCGCCGGTGAGCTGTGCGCAGGGGTCCTCCTCGGGCCCTCGGTGCTGCGCCATCTGGCGCCCGGCGCCTCGGACTGGCTGTTTCCCCGGCAGCCGGACCAGTTCCACCTCCTGGACGCGGTCGGCCAGCTCAGCGTCATCCTCCTGGTGGGGATGACGGGCATGCAGATGGACCTGGGCATGGTGCGCAGGTGTGGGCGCGTCGCGGCGTACGTCAGTGTGGGCGGCCTGGTCGTTCCGCTGGTGTTCGGGGTCTCGGCGGGGCTGTTCCTGCCGGACTCGTTCGTCGTCGAGGGCACCGACCGCGCGGTGTTCGCGGCGTTCCTCGGTGTGGCGCTGTGTGTCAGCGCCATTCCGGTGATCGCGAAGACGCTCATGGACATGGACCTGTTCCACCGGGATGTCGGGCAGCTCACCCTCGCGGCGGCCATCGTCGACGACATCGTGGGGTGGCTGCTCCTGTCGGTGGTCTCGGCGGCGGCGACCGCCGGGTTCAGCGGCGAACGGATCGCGCTGTCCGCGCTGTCGCTGATCGCCGTGGTCGTCGTCGCGCGTCTGGTGGTCCGACCGCTGGCCCGCAAGGCCCTGCGCGGCGGGGACGGGGCGGCCGAACACGGGACGACGGTCGCCGCGATCGTCGCCCTGGTACTGCTTGCGGCCGCCGGGGCTCAGGCCCTGGAACTTGAGCCGGTCTTCGGGGCGTTCATGTGCGGGATGGCCCTCGTTTCGAGCGGCGCGCTGTCCCCCCGGCACCTGGCGCCGCTGCGCACCCTGGTCCTCGGCGTGCTCGCGCCGCTGTTCTTCGCGGCCGCAGGACTGCGCATCGACCTGTCCGCGCTCCGTTCCCCGCAGGTGCTCGTCGTCGCGCTGCTCGTGCTGTCGCTCGCCGTCGCGGGGAAGTTCGCCGGGGCCTACCTCGGCGCACGGCTGGGCAGATTGGGGAGGCGCGAGGCCGTGGCGCTCGGCGCGGGCTTGAACGCACGGGGGGTCGTGGAGATCGTCATCGCCACGGTGGGGCTGCGCATCAACGTCCTGACACCGGAGATGTACACGATCATCGTGCTTACCGCCCTGGTCACCTCACTGATAGCTCCGCCCGTTCTGCGCAGGGCCATGCGGCGCATCGAACCGACCCAGGAGGAGGCGGATCGGGCGCGGGCCCTCGGTGTCCGGCCGGCCGCGGGGGATCAGCCCGCCGCCGATCCGTCGGCGACGGTCGAGGCTTGAGCGGTGCGCGCCGGGGCGGCAGAGGGCCGGCGTTCGGTGACGAAGAAGACCGCGCCCAGCACCATGGCCATGCCCACCGGCATGCTCCAGGTCAGGGGCTCGCTGAGGAACACCGTGCCCCACAGCACCCCGAACAGGGGGACGAGGAACGTGACGGTCAGCGCGCCGGTCGGGCCGAGGCTGTTGACCAGGCGGAAGAACAGTACGAAGCCCAGTGCGGTGCAGCCCAGCGCGAGCGCGACCACCGACAGCACGACCGTGCCGGAGACGGACTCCCGGGGCGGCATGGCCAGCGCCGGGATCAGCAGGCAGACCGCGGCCCCGAGTTGCTGGCCCGTCGCGGTGACCAGTGGGGGCGTGTCGGGGAACCGGACCTTGGCGTACACGCCGCCCAGCGCGTAGAACAGCGCGGCCAGCAGGCTCGCGGCGACGGCCAGGAGCAGCGTGCCGTCCACCTCCAACGGGCCCAGTCCGACGAGTGCGGCGACGCCCGCCAGCCCCAGGGCGACACCGGCGAGCTGCCGGCGGTGCGGGCGCTTGTGCTGCCAAACGGCGGAGACCAGGAGCGCGAACAGCGGGGTGGTGGCGTTGAGGATCGCCGCCAGCGACGCGGTGATCTTCAGTTCCGCGGCGGCGATGAGGGTGAACGGCGCGGCCGCCATGAGGACCCCGAGGATGAGGAAGCCGGACAGATCGCGGCGGAAGTCCGGAACCTTGCGCACCATCACCGCGATCGCGAGCAGCGCCAGCCCGGCCAGCAGGACGCGTGCCTCGATCGTGCCGACCGGTCCGAGTACCGGGGCGGCCTGCCGCATGAAGAGGAAGGACGCGCCCCACAGCGCGCCGACGGCCAACAGAATGACGAGATCAACCAGACGCATGTCGTCCCCTCGGAGTTGTCGCGTGTACCTCTTGATAGGGCAGGCGCATACATGAAACAAACAAGTACGACTCATTCGACGCATGAGGGATGCTCATGAATCTCGCCCAACTGCGCGCACTGCGGGCCGTGCACGAGGCCGGCAGCGTCACCGGCGCCGCCGACCTCATCGGCGTCACGCAGTCCGCGGTGAGCCATGCGCTGACCGCGTTGGAGAGCGAACTCGGTCTGCGGCTGGTCATCCGCGAACGCAGCGGCTGCCGGCTCACCGAAGTCGGCAGACGCCTGATGCCGCACGCGGTCGAAGCGCTGCGCCACGTGGACCGGTTCGCCGAAGAGGCCACCGCCGCGGCCGGACTGGTCACCGGTCGGCTGCACCTTGGCGCCTTCCCCAGCGCCTGCCGACTGCTGCCGCCGCTGATCCGCAGCTTCCGCAAGCTGTACCCCGCGGTCGAGGTCGTCCTGCTGGAGGGGACCGACGAGGAAGTCAACGAGTGGATCAGCCGCCGGGTGGTCGAACTCGGCGTGGTGACCGGGCCGCGGCCCGACCTGTGCATGGTGCCGCTGGCCGAAGACGAACTGGTCGCCGTCCTGCCGGTGGAGCACCCGCTGGCCACCGAGCCCGACGTGGAACTGGCGGAACTCGCCGACGACCCGTTCCTGGTCTCCAGCGGCGGCTGCGAGCCGATGATCCGCAGCCTCTACCACCAAGCCGGCGTCGCGTTCGAGCCCGTGCACCGGATCCACGAGATGTCCACGCTGCTGGCCATGGTCCGCGAGAACCTCGGGGTAAGCGTCGTCCCGTCCCTGGCCCTCCGCGACGCGGACGACGGCACCGTGGCCCTTCCGCTCCGCCCGCCGGCGCCGCGGACCCTGTTGCTGGCGACACCGTCCGCGGCCGACCTGAGCCCGGCCGGGGCCGCGTTCCTCGACGTCGTCGAGGCGACGTTCGGCCCCCGTAGCGGTCCGCAGTCGCGGGCCCACCACCCGCCCGAGCCCCGCACGCGCTGGGCCCGGCGACCCGGTTCCCGGTCGATCGCCTGAACCCGGGTGACCCGCCGCGTCGTCCGAGCCGCAGGCATCCGCGGATGCCGCCACCGCGCGGCGATCAGGCGCCGCGGTAGGCCGGTGGTCCTCGCAGCGTCGGCCCTCGGCCGCACTTGTTGCCGGAATCCGACGGTGGGGCCGCCCGATTTCGGGCGGCCCCACCGGGGTGGTGCTCGGGCGCGGGGTGGGGTCGGTCAGTTCGCGTGGGTTCCGCGGCGGCGGACCGTGAACATGACGCCTGCGCCGAGGAGCACCAGGGCGCCGCTTGCCGCGCCGATCAGCAGGGTCGTGTTGCCGTCGCCGCCGGTGTGGGCGAGTTCGCTGCCGGGGGCGGACGACGCGGGCTTGGAGGTTCCGGACGATGCGGGCTTCTTGGTGCTCGCGGTCGCGGTCGGGGTCTTGGTCTCGGTGCCGCCGCCGGACGCGGCGAACGTGATGGACTTGGTGACCACGGTCGGGCCGCCGGGCTGGCCGATGGTGGACAGGTCGGTGACCGCGATCTCGCAGGCATGCGCGGCGTCGCAGACGCCGCCCTTGGTGCCCACGGCGCCCACCACGATCTTCAGGGTGGCCGAGGCGCCGCCGTCGGCGCCGGCCTTCTTGGTGGCCGCCCCGCCTGCCGCGCAGCCGTCCTGGCTGGTCGCGCCGGCCGCGCACTGCGCGAAGATCAGTGTGTCGCCGGCGCCGAATCCGCTTGCCGTGACCGTGACTTCCTGGCCTGCGGTGAGGCCGCTCGACGCCGAAACGGATATCGCCCCCGCGGCAGACGCCGGGGACGCGGTGGCGATGGCGAGCCCCGCGGCCGCGGCGATGTATGCCACGAGCGCGACTCCACGCCGCAGCAAGGGTGTTGCGGACTGCACAGGGGCCTCCCTGTCGTCGGATGATGAGTCCAGCAGCGTGCGGATCGACCGCAGATGAAACGGTGTTTCTTCTGAAGAAACGAGGTTCTGCTGGGTGCGCCGCAGCCTAGGCAGCCGGTCGGCAGGTGGTCAATCGTCTTCCGCGGACTTCCGGGATTTCTTTACTCTTGTTCCGATGTATGGAACAGAGTTAACACTTGAGCGGCTCATGGGTGGTATTCGTAGAAGCCGCGGCCGGGCTTGCGGCCGAGCCGTCCCGCGGCGACCAGGCGTCGCAGCAGCGGCAGGGCGTTGACGATGAAGCCGGCGCGATCGGGTGCGCGGATCGCCGTCTTGCCCAGGCCGCCGACGACGAACTCCTCGGCACGGCGCACCGCATCGTCCTCGGTGAGCTGGGAGGGGACGACCTCGACGAGGCGTTGCCGCGGCACCGGGTTGAAGAACCGACGCGCGGGTCGCCGCTCGCGTCGGCGTGGAAGGGGTGCCGCACCGGGCAGCGGCGTGCCCGGTGCGGCGCCGTGAACGGACCGCCGAGCTCCCGAGCCGCGGTCCGCGGCGGCGGACGGGTCGCCCCGGCCTCCGTCCGCCGTGGCTCCGGTTACATCCCGTCGCCGTCCCAGCGGCCGAGCGAGCGGCTGCGCACGGGGAGCGTGGAGATGATCGGCGGCAGGGGCTGGTCCACGCCCCGCTTCCAGGCACGACCCACTCCCCAGTTGTGCCGCTGCCCGTCGTGGCGTTCGTCCGGGTGCTCGAGGCTCTCCGGGGCCGGCCAGCCCAGCGTGACGTGGGAGTGCGTGCCATGGTCGTGACCATGACCGCCGTGGCCGTCGTGGTCGTGGTCGTGGGTGTGGTCGCCGTCGCCGTGTCCCTGGGCGAGGCGTGCCAGGTCGAAGGCCTGCGCCATGGCGACGAGGCTGCGGTCCGGTCCCGTGCCGTGCTGGACGTAGTCCGTGTCCGGGGCGCCGTGTTCCTTCTGGAAGTTGAGTGCGGTACCGAGCACGCGCAGGTCCTCGTCGCTGCGCCAGCTCTGTCCGCCGGCCAGGTCGTGCGACGAGTACGACCAGGTCATGCGGCCGCCCTCGGGCCCGTAGTTGACCGCGTCGCCGCCCCAGCGCACCCACTCGTTCTGGGTGTACCAGTTCTCCAGCTCGCCGTCTGAGCGCATGAGCCACGTGGTGCCGCCCTCCATGGCGACGAAGTGGCCGTGCTTGACCCGCGCGGGGCGGAAGAAGTAAGTGCCCGGGTCGAGGTCGCCGAAGTTGTACGACATCTTTCCTTCGAGCGTGTACGCCTCCTCGTAGCACGGGTGGTGGGCGAGGCGGTGGTCCGCCCAGCCTTCCGCCGAGTGCACGAGCCGCGTGTAGAAGCCGCTGACCGGGTCGACGTGCAGGTACTTCACGAACAGGCCCGGCATCGGTCCCGCGTTCGGCACCGCGATCCAGTCCATGCCCGCGCTGTCGTGCACGGTGACCTCGCCGCGCGCGTCGGCGCGGGGCGGGGCGGCCACGGAGTCGACGGGGTCGAAGCCGGCGTCGCCGTATTCGCGGTAGTGGAGGATCCGGGTGCCCTCGGCGAACCGGACCGCCTCGACGGGGACGCCCTTGGGCGCGTGAACGTAGCTGCCCTTGCCGATCACCCGGTCCCCGTAGCGCATCTCGCCCTCCACCACGTAGTACTCGGTGTCGGCGTGGTGGATGCCGGGCCCGCGCCCCCAGTCGGTGTGGAAGTCGATGCGCAGCGACGACGAGCCGTCCTCCTCGTCGACCGACAGGCGCCGCTCGCTCGCCCGGCCCTCGCCGGCGACCAGTTCGGCGGCGTGCCAGACGTAGTCGTTTTCCTGGATGGTCTCCACATGGGGTCGCATTCGACATCCCTTACGCAGTAGAAATGTTTCGATAGTCGGGACGACGTTCCAATCCTGTGGTCATGACGTTAAGCCAGCATCGCGCGGGAGGACAAGAGTGGGCACTACGCCTGGGGGCGCACCCCTGACCATCGTGGACGGGCTGCGCGGCTTCGCGGCCGCGCAACCGCACACTGCCGCCGTCATCGACGGCGACCGCACGCTCGGCTATCGGCATCTCGACGAGCGCGCGAACCGGGTCGCCAACACGCTCCTTGCCGCAGGGCTCGACCGTGGCGAGCGTGTCGCGGTCCTGCTGGGCAACCGCCTGGAGTACTGCGAGATCGCGGCCGGCATCGCCAAGGCCGGCATGGTGATGGTGCCGCTCAATCCGAGGCTCACGTCCGCCGAAGTGCGGTATATAGTCCGGCACTCCGGAAGTCGGGCCCTGATCGCGGACGACGCGGGCGCGCCCATCGCGGGCGAGTCCGCCGCAGGCCTGCCCTTCGTGCTCTCGATCGACGGAACCACGTTGGGGGGCGCCTACGAGGATGCGTTGGCAGGCGCCGAATCCTCCGACCCCGACCTGCCGTTGGTCGAGAGCGATGCTTTCTGCATCGCCTACACGTCGGGAACCACCGGAAACCCCAAGGGAGTCGTGATATCCCATCGCTCCCGCGCTCTCACGTTCTACATGAGCGCCCTGGAGTGGAACCTCGGCATCGGCCGCCGGTCGCTGGCCGTCGCGCCGATGTACCACGGCGCCGGCTTCGCGTTCGGCTACGCGCCCGTGCACACCGGAGGGACGGTGTCGATGCTGCGGTCCTGGAGTCCCGAGAAGTGCCTGGCCCTCCTCGAACGCGACCGCATCCAATCGGTGTTCCTCGTGCCGACGCACGCCTACATGCTGCGCGCGCTCGGCGACGAGGCGATCGCGTCGTACGACCTGTCCGCACTGGACACGATCTTCTTCAACGCCGCGGCGCTGCCCGGGCCGCTCAAGGCCTGGGTGCTGGACGCCTTCCCGCAGGCAGGCGTGCACGAGCTGTACGGGTCCACCGAGTCCGGCATCATCGCCAACCTGCGTCCCGCCGACGCGCGTCGCAAGACCGGGTCCGTGGGGCACCCCTGGTTCCAGACCGAGGTGCGGGTCCTCGGTGCGGACGGCACGCCGGCCGCACCCGGTGAACCGGGTGAACTGTTCAGCCGTTCCCCGTACTTGATGAACGGCTACTTGGACAACGCGGCGGCCACCGAGGAGTGCACCACCGGGGACGGCTTCGTGACCTGCGGCGACATCGTCGTCCGGGACGAGGAGGGCTACCTCTATATCGTCGACCGCAAGAAGGACGTGATCATCAGCGGTGGCGTCAACGTCTACCCGCGTGAAGTAGAGGAGGCGGTCCTCAGCCATCCCGCCGTGGACGACGTCGCCGTGGTCGGGATCCCGCACGAGAAGTGGGGCGAACAGGTCGCCGCCGCGGTGGTACTGGCCGCCGGGGCCGATCTCACGTACGAGGAACTGGCCGCCCATGTACGGCCGTTGCTCGCCGGATACAAGGTTCCGCGGGAGCTCGCCGTGGTCCCGGAGCTGCCGCGCAACGCGGGCGGCAAGGTGCTCAAGCGGGAGCTGCGCGACCGCCTCGGCAAGCCTGGGTGATCGCCGACGGGGCGCGGAGACCGGTTCAGCCGCGCCGCAGATACGCCCCCGAAGGCTCGCCGACCACGGCGCCGTCGCGGTAGCGCACCTTGCCGCCCACGACCGTGTGCACCGGCCACCCGGTGAGGTCGACGCCCTCGAACGGGCAGTGGTCCTGACCGGAGCGGCAGAGCTCGGTGGTGACCGTCTGCGTCTTGCCGAGGTCGACGACGGTGAGGTCGGCGTCGCACCCGGGGAGCAGGTTGCCCTTGCCGGGCAGGTTGTAGGCGCGGGCCGGGTTGGTCGACACCGCCTCCACGATCCGGGAGAGCGGGATGCCCCGCTTCAGGTGGCCTTCCGAGAGCATCACCGGGTACAGCAGCGCGGTGCCGCCGAACCCCGGTGTGGCGGGCCAGATCTGATCGCCCTTCAGCTCCTCCATGCAGCAGGCGTGGTCGGACGCGACCCAGTCGATGTCCCCGGCCGCGAACCTGGCCCACAGCGCCTCGTTGTCGGCGGTGGTGCGGATCGGCGGGTTGACCTTGCCCCCCAGGCCGCCGCGCGCGTCGAGTGTGTCGTGGTCGAGGCACAAGTGGTGGAGCGTCGTCTCGAAGCGCATGTCGATGTGCGGGTACGCGTCGCGCGCCTGCCTGGCCGCCGCGGCGGCGTCCGCGCTCGACAGATGCAGCAGATTGACGTTCGTGCCGGTGTGCGACGCGATCGTGGTGGCTTCCCCGATGGCCACGCGTTCGGTCAGCGGCGGCCGGCCCTCGTGGTAGGCCTTGAGCGTCTGCGGGTCCCCGGCCGCCTTGACCCGGTCGATGAACACGCGCATGAGCTCGCTCTGTTCGCAGTGCAGCGACAGGGACAGCCGCAGGTGCGGATGCTCGGCCTGCGCCTCGGAGATCTTCTCCATGAGCAGGAACAGGTGGCCGAGGTCGTACTCGTCGCCCATCGTGAAGGCCCGCGCGTCGCGGCTGTTGGAGGCCAGGTCGAAGCCCTTGTAGAACATGTAGTACTTGAACGACGTGACCCCGTGCTCGCGCACCAGCTCGGGGATCTCCTCGATCTGCTTGACCGTCATGGGCGCCAGGTGGAAGCCGTAGTCGGTCCACGCCTTGCCCTCGACGGCCGCGAGCACCTCGGGGAACACCTCGCGGTACGGGCCGGTCCGGTTCAGGTAGTGGGCGCCGGTGCGGAAGTACGAGATCACCGTGGTCGCGCCGCCGACGAGCGACGAGCGGGTCTCCTCGAAGGCGTCAAGGCCGAGGTCGCGGTAGATGCCGATGTGGAAGTGCGCGTCCACCGCGCCCGGCAGCACGACCTTGCCCGCGGCGTCGAGTACGTCGTCGGCCTCCGCGGTCGCGATGTCCTCCGCGATCACGGCGACCTTGCCGTCCCGCACGGCGAGGTCGGCCCGCAACTGCGCGCCTCCGGGCATGACGATCGTCCCGTCCTTGACCACGAGTTCGTAGTTGGCCATGGGTCGCTGCTTCTCCTGTCGTGCGGTCGTCAGAAAGTGATACAGCGTTTCGCTGAATGGAATGCTGTGGCTATGATGACAATACGACCGCCGGTGGGGTCCGCCAAGGGAGATGGAGGAGAACCCTTTCCATGACGACCGATCCGCACACGGCCGAGCGCCGCCGCGACCCTCCGCTCTCCGGAGTACGTGTTCTGGACGCCGCAACGCTGTTCGCCGGGCCGATGGCCGCGACCATCCTCGGCGACTACGGCGCCGACGTCGTGAAGATCGAGCACCCCAAGCGCGGCGACCCGGTGCGGGACCACGGGCCGAGCCGAAGCGGCGTGGGGCTGTGGTGGACGATGCTCGGCCGCAACAAGCACACGATCGGTCTCGCGCTCAACACCGAGGAGGGGGCCGATGTCATGCGCCGGCTCGCCGCCGACGCGGACGTCCTGATCGAGAACTTCCGCCCCGGGACCCTGGAGCGCTGGGGGCTGGACCCGGCCGAGCTGCTGGAACGCAACCCACGCCTCGTGGTCGCCCGGGTGACCGGCTTCGGCCAGTTCGGCCCCTACGCCCGCCGGCCCGGCTTCGGCACGCTCGCCGAGTCCATGAGCGGTTTCGCGGCCATGACCGGGGAGCCCGACGGCCCGCCGACCCTCCCGCCGTTCGGGCTCGCCGACGGCATCGCCGCCCTGACCACCGCGCAGGCGGTGATGACCGCGCTCTACGAGCGGGACGCCCGCAGCGGCCGCGGCCAGATCGTCGACCTGGCGATCATCGAGCCCATTCTGTCGGTCCTGGGCCCACAGCCGATCGTGTACGACCAACTGGGCACCGTCCAGCGGCGCACCGGGAACCGCTCGGTCAACAACGCGCCGCGCAACACCTACCGCTGCCGGGACGGCAAGTGGGTGGCCGTGTCCACGTCCGCCCAGTCGATCGCCGAGCGCGTCATGCACCTGGTCGGGCACCCCGAGGTCACCCGCGAGCCGTGGTTTGCCTCAGGTGTCGAACGCGCGGCACACGCACACGAGTTGGACGGCTACGTGGCCGCCTGGATCGCCGAACGGGATCTCGCCGACGTCGTCGCGGCGTTCGAAGCGGCCGAAGCCGCGGCCGCCCCGATCTACGACATCGCCGACGTCTTCGCCGACCCGCAGTACCAGGCGCTGGACACCATCACGACGGTCCAGGACCCGGTCCTCGGCCCGGTGCGCATGCAGAACCTCCTCTACCGGCTGTCCGCAAGTCCGGGCCGCATCGCCTGGACCGGCCGGCCCCGCGGCGCGGACACCTACCGCGTGCTCCACGATCGGCTCGGCCTCACCGACCAGGAACTCGACCGGCTCGCCGCGGCGGGCGTGATCGCGGGGGAGACCGCATGACCTTCGACTGGACCGCGCTGGCCGGCTCCCGGGTGATCGACCTGGCGCAGCCGATGCGGCGGGGCATGCCCCAGTCTCCGAACCACCCGCCGTTCCAGATGTCCCTCGTGCGCAGGCACGGCGACTACATCAGGGACGACGGTTCGTCGGCGGCCAACGAACTGATCGTCACCGGCGGTCACGTCGGAACGCACGTCGACGCCCTCGCCCACGTGAGCCATCGCGGCCGGCTGCACGGCGACGTCGACGCGTTCACCGTCACCTCGCACGAAGGCTTCGGCGTCCTGGGCATCGACGAGTTCGTGCCGTATGTCGGCCGCTGCGTCCTCCTGGACGTGGCACGGGTGCACGGCACCGAGACGCTGCCCCCCGGGTACGGCGTCACCGCCGCGGACCTGGCCGCCGCCGAAAAGGCCTCGGGAACCGAGGTACGCCCCGGAGACGCCGTCCTCGTCGGCACCGGATGGTCGCGTCTGTGGGACCGGCGCGAGGAGTTCGTGGGGGCCGAAGCCGGAGTCCCCGGGCCGGACGAGAGCGCCGCCGAGTGGCTCATCCAGGCCGGGGCCCGCCTGGCGGGCGGCGAGACCATCGCCTTCGAGCAGATCAAGCCCGGCGCCGGGCACGCGCTGTTGCCCGTGCACCGAATGTTCCTCGTCGACCACGGCATCAACATCGTCGAGACCATGCGGCTGACCGAGCTGCTCGACACCGGCGTAGGCGAATTCCTGCTCGTGCTGGCCCCGTTGAACGTCGTGGGAGCCACCGGCGCGCCGGCCCGGCCGCTCGCCGTGGTGGCGGCCACGTGAGCGCCCCCCGCACCCACGTGCGCGAACTCGCGGACTTCGCGACCGCCTGCCGCGACGAGCCCCTGCCCTGCGAGGTCACCGAGGACGTCGTCCACCGCATCCTGGACACGCTCGGCAACTGCCTCGCCGGCCGCGCCGCATCGGAAGGAGAGCGGGCACCGGACGCCGCCGTCCTGCGCGTGGTCGGCGGATGGGGAGGCCGACCCGAGGCGACCGTGATCGGATCCGGCGAGCGGCTGCCCGCGCCGAGCGCGGCCCTGGCCAACGGAACCTTCGCCCACCTCCTCGACTTCGACGACACCCACCTGCCCAGCGTCCTGCACCCCACCGCGAACGTGGTGCCCGCCGCCCTGGCCGTCGCCGAGGCCGTCGGCGCGAGCACCCCCCGCCTCCTCGCCGCCACGGCGGCCGGCGTCGAGGTCACCAACCGCCTCGGCATGGCGTCGTACTCGACCGCGCTCGGCAACTCGGTCTTCTTCGAGAAGGGCCTGCACGCCACGTCGATCTGCGGCGCGCTCGGCGCCGCGACGGCCGCCGGCCTGCTCTACGGCCTCGACGCCGACGCGCTCGCCTCCGCGCTGGGCATCGCCGCCAGCATGGGCGCCGGGGTGATCGAGGCCAACCGCACCGGAGGCACCGTCAAGCGCATCCACTGCGGGTGGGCGGCACACAGCGGGGTGGTGGCGGCCGCGCTCGCGCACGCCGGGGTGACCGGCCCGCCGACCGTCCTGGAAGGCCGGTTCGGCTTCTTCCGCGCCTACCTGGACGGCGGCTACGACGCCGCGGCGCTGCTCGGCGACCTCGGCACCCGGTGGGAGCTGCTGCGCACCGTGTACAAGCCCTACCCGAGCAACCACTTCACGCACCCGGCCATCGACTGCGCCCTCGCACTGCGCGCCCGGGGCCTGGCCGTGGAGCAGGTGGAGAGCGTCGAACTCGGGGTCGCGGAACCCGTGCTGCGCACCATCGCGGAGCCCCGGGAGAACAAGATCCGGCCGGACAGCGGCTACCACGCCAAGTTCAGCGGCCCGTACACCGTGGCCCGGGCCCTGCTCGGCGGCGGCGGACTCGGGCTCCACCTCGACGACTTCGCGGACGACAGGGTCGCCGATCCCCGGTTGCGCGAGCTGGCCGCACGCGTCGACGTCGTGGCGGACCAGCGCGCCACGTCCCTGTTCCCGAACTCGTTCGCGGCGGTGCTCCGGGTCACCACCCGCGACGGCGACGTCCTCGAACATCGCGTCGACTCGTCGCTGGGCGGACCGGGAAATCCGCTCTCCCGCCGGGAACTGCTGGAGAAATTCCGCCTCAACGCCGTCCGCGCGCTGCCGCGGGCCCGGGTCGACGCGCTGCTCGAATCGGTCGTCGCGATGGCCGACGGCCGCGGCGACTTCGGGGAAGTCCTCAAGCTGACCAGGGTCTGAGCGATGCCGGCCCCGGCCTCTCGCCACACCATCCCACCACGGCATCCACGAACACGATCGGAGGTCGGGCGATGACCGACACACCGCCTCCCGCGCCGGGCCCCGCGTACCGCGCGGTGGCACTGCAGACCGCCACACACGCGGTCAACGCCCTCGGCGTCGACGAAGCGCGCGCGGCGATCGGCGCGTCCATCGACCGGATCGCCGCGCAGATCGCCGCCGCGGTGGCCTGGCACGGCCCGGACACCGCGCTGGTCGTACTGCCCGAGTACGCGCTGACCGGCTTCCCGATGGGCGACGCGATCGGCGCGTGGGCCGACAAGGCCGCGATCGCGCCGGACGGGCCCGAGTACGAGCGCCTGGCCGCAGTCGCCCAGCGACACCGCATCCACCTCGCGGTCAACGCGTACGAGACCGACCCGCACTACCCGGACCTGTACTTCCAGGGCTGTGTGGTCCTCGGCCCCACCGGCGAGACGCTGCTGCGGTACCGCCGCCTGCACTCGATGTACACCCCCAGCCCCTACGACGTGTGGGACTCCTACCTGGACCACTACGGGCTCGACGGCGTCCTCCCGGTGGCCCGCACCGCCATCGGGAACCTCGCCGCGGTCGCGAGTGAAGAGATCCTCTACCCCGAACTCCTGCGCGCCCTCGCCTTCCGCGGCGCCGAGGTGTTCGTGCACTCGACGAGCGAGGCGACCAGCCCCGACCCCACGGTCAAGGAGTACGCGCGCCGCTGCCGGGCCGCCGAGAACCTGGCCTGCGTCGTCACCGCCAACAGCGCCGGCATCACCGGCATCCCGCTGTCCGGCGACTCCACCAACGGCCACTCGGAGATCGTGGACCACCTCGGCCGCTCGCTCGCCCGCGCCGCGAGCGGCGAAAGCCTCGTCGCCGCCGCCGAGATCGACCTCGCCGCAGTGCGCCGGGAACGGCTCCGCCCGTCCATGGCCAACCTCCCCGCCCGGGTGAAATCCACCTTGTGGGCGGAGGAATACGCCCGCCACCCCGTCGACGAGCCCAACGGGCTCAAGGGCGTCGCCCCCGAACGCGCCTTCTTCGCCACGCGCCACCGGGAGAACATCGCCCGAGCGCAGGCCGCGTCGCGCACCGGGACGCCGTGATGGGCGGCATCGAGGTCAGGTCGCCCCGCACGGGCGAGGTCGAACGCCTCCTCGACCCGCCCGGCGAGAACGAACTCACCGCGCGGGTCAACGCACTGCGGACCGCGCAGCCGACCTGGGAGGCACGCGGCCCGGAGGGCCGAGCCGCCGTCCTGCGCACCTGGGCCGACGTCCTGGACAAGCACGCCGAAGCGCTCACCGACGCCCTGATCCGCGACACCGGCCGCGACTACGAGTCACGCATGGAGACCGCGCAGGTCGCGGCCATGGCCCGGCGCTGGGCAGCGGCGGCGGGACCGCTGCTGGCCCCCGCCGAACGCTCCACGGCCCTCCCCGGGATCGGCATCGAGACGGGCTCACGCGCCTACCCGCTCGTCGGGGTGATCAGCCCCTGGAACTTCCCGCTGTTGCTCGCTCTCATCGACGCGATCCCGGCCCTCGCCGCCGGCTGCGCCGTCCTCGTCAAACCCAGCGAGGTCACCCCCCGCTTCATCGCACCGCTGCTTCGGACCATCGACGAAGTCCCCGAGATCGCCGAGGTGCTGCAGGTCGTCGAAGGCGGTCCGGAGACCGGCGCGGCGATGGTCGGCCTCGTCGACGCGGTGTGCTTCACCGGAAGTGTGGCCACCGGGCGCCTGGTCGGCGAAGCGGCACAGCGCGCGTTCGTCCCCGTGTTCCTCGAACTGGGCGGCAAGGACCCGGCGGTCGTCCTGGACGGCGCCGACCTCGACCGGGCGAGTTCGGCCGTCCTGTGGGGGTCGGTGGCCAACGCGGGGCAGTCCTGCCTGTCCATCGAGCGCATCTACGTCCAGGACGGCAGCCACGACGAGTTCGTCAGGCGGCTGACGGCGAAGGCGGAAAGCGTCGGCCTGGCCCTGCCCGGCCCCGCGGACGGCGCCATCGGGCCGCTCATCGACCCCGGGCAGGCCGCCGTCATCGGGGCCCATCTCGCCGACGCGACCGCCAAGGGCGCCACCGTGCACACCGGCGGCCGCATCGAACGGCACGGCGGCGGCCACTGGATACGGCCCACCGTGCTGACCGGCGTCGACCACACCATGACCGTCATGCGCGAGGAGACCTTCGGCCCGCTCATGCCGGTCATGCGGTTCGGCAGCGCCGACGAGGCCGTCGCCCTCGCCAACGACTCGGTGTACGGGCTGTCCGGTGCGGTCTTCGCCGCCGACCAGGACACCGCCAAGGCCCTCGCCCGCCGCCTGGACGTCGGCGCGGTCAGCATCAACGACGCCGCGCTGACCGCCCTGGTCCACGAAGGCGAGAAGAACTCGTTCCGCTACAGCGGCCTCGGCGGCTCGCGCATGGGCGAGGCCGCGCTGCGGCGCTTCGTGCGCCGCCAGACGCTCATCACCAACTCCGCCACGGGCCCGGACCCGTGGTGGCACACCCCGTGAGCCCGACGCCCGAACCCCTCATCCGACGACCTCGAGGAACGCCATGGGAATCCGCGAAGGAATGCCCCTGCTCGCCAAGCACGAAGGCGACTGGGAGGGGACGTACACGTACGTCGACCCGGAAGGCAAGATCATCGACCAGCACCGGTCGCATCTGACGTGCGCCTTCCCGGCGGACAGCGAATACCCGTACCACCAGACCAACACCTACACGTGGCCCGACGGCCGCACCGAGGTGCACGAGTTCCCGGGCACCTATGACGGCTACGGCCGCATGCACTTCGACACCGAGCGCATCAAAGGTGTCACCTGGGGGCTCGACGAGAACACCATCTACCTCACCTGGATCTACAAGGAAAAGGGCTCGGACCTGCGACTGTTCGAGCTCATCGTGCTCTCCGACGACGGCAACCACCGCAGCCGCACCTGGCAGTGGCTGCGCGACGGCAAACTCGAGATGCGCACCCTCATCAACGAGACCAGGGTGTCGGCCGGTGCGGCGGCACAGGCCAATCCGTTCGGCGAGCAGATCATCGCGGCGGTGGTCGACCATATGAACCTCGACCACCCCGAGGACTCCCTGCTCATCGTCCGGTCGCTCGGGCAGCGTCCTGAGGCCACATCCGCCGAGACCGTGGGCCTGGACGGCGAGGGGATCGACTTCAAGGCCGTCGTCGGCGGCGCAGAGGAGACGGTCCGGGTGCCGTGGAGCGCCCCCATCTCCGAGCGCCCGCAGATCCGGGTGGAGGTGACCCGAATGTATTACGATGCGTGTGCTGCGCTGGGGGTGGAGCCCAGGCCCGCCGAGGAGCACTAGCGACACCACCGGAGCACTGGACCAGAGCACAGCCCGGCGCCCGCGCCGGGCTGTTCCTCATTCACGCTGTTCTTCACGCACAGGGAGCCGCGCGACAGTGCCGAGAATCTCCGGGGTTTCGCTCGAAGACCACCGCGGCCGCACCAACGCGCGCATCTTCGAAGCCATGGCGCGTCTCCTGGACGAGCGCGGCTACGACGCCGTCACCCTCGCCGAGATCGCCGCCGCGGCCGGGCTGGCGCGCACCGCGATGTACAACTACTACCCGGACAAAGAGACGCTGCTCATCGCGTACACGGCGCACGAAACCGCGCTCTACCTCGACAAGTTGCGCGCCGCCCTGGAGACGGTGTCGACGCCCGTCGACCAACTGCGGGTGTATGTGCGCATGCAGCTCGAACACCTGGCGACCGGGCACATCGCGGCGGCCTCGGTGGCCGGAGTCCTCACGGACGAGGGCCACAAGAAGATGGCGGAGCATGTCGCCCCGCTGTGGGGCACACTGCGGCAGATCATCGCCGACGCCGTCGCGGAACGCTACCTGCCCGACGAGGATGTCGAGCTGCTGCTGCCCCTGGTCACCGCCACCATCGCCGGCCGCAGCACCGCGGATCTGTCCGCCGACCGCCTCGAACACGCCATCGACGCGACCGTGACCTATGTCCTCCGCGGCCTCGGCGCCCGGCTCACCGCGGACGGCAGGCCCCGGCGCTTCCCGGCCGCGCGCTGAGCCCCACCCCGGACAGGCCGAAGCGGCGGCAGGGGATCTCCCCGCCGCCGCTCCCAGCCGCGACCCTGTGCGGCCCGCTCTCAGTCCTGGAGGGCGATCGCCTGCTCGGGGCACGCGGACACCGCCGTGCGGGCGTCGGCGAGCTGCTCCTCATCCAGATCCTGGGTCACGAGGACACGCGGATAGCCGTCCTCATCCGATTCGAACACCAGCGGCGCGAGCCGCGCGCAGTAGCCGCGGCCCTCGCAGCGTGACGCATCGACGGTCACCTTCATGCTCGCTCCTTGCCTGACGGGGGGATTCAGTCCGGGAACCGGACACGGAACCGGGTGTCGGCCGAGCTGGTCGGCGCGACCCGGTCGGCGCACACGGGGCACGGCGCCGCCATGTGTGCCTGGATCTCGTCGGCGAAGTTGTCGACGAGAGTGCGCAGCAGTGCGGCGAGTGCGTCGGGCAGCGCGCAGTTGCCGCGGCCGGGCAGGGCGGCTGTCCGCCGTCGGAGCACCGCCAGGTGCTCCGGTGTTCCGGCGCCGCGTGCGATGGCGACGAGCTGCGCCGCGGAAATCTCCGTGCCGCGCACGCACGCCCCGCACTGGCCCGCGCTGGACGCCGCCAGGTACGAAGCCGCGTCAGCGGCCGCCCCCACCGGGCAGTCGTCCGCCCCCACCAGCACGACGGCGCCGCAGCCGAGCAGGGCGCCGCGTGCGCGCATGCCGTCGTGCGACACCGTGGTGTCGAGCATGTCGGGGCGCCAGATGCCGCCGGCGAATCCGCCGAGGAGCACCGCGGCCAGGCCGTCCGCCCCGCCGCGCAGCCGCTCCACGACCGCGCGGAGCGCCGCGGAGGAGGAAGCCTCGGTGATCCAGGCCCGCGCACCGTCGACGACAGTGAGCAGGACCGTGCCGTCGCCCGCGGTGCCCGGGGCGGCGCGCGCGGCGAGCGCCACGCGGGCCAGCGACTCGACGTTGGACACCAGGGTCGGACGGCCGCCGACCCCCTTTTCGTACGGCCGTGGCGGTTTCGGCAACGGCTTGGCGACGTCGCCGCCGATCGCGCGGACGACCGCGGTCTCCTCGCCGGCGACGTACGCCGGCTCCACCTCCACCACCGTGGGGGAGAAGCCGGCACCGTACACCTGGGCCGTCGCGGGGTCCGCACGCAGCTCGGCGAGCGCGTTGCGGAGTGCCTCGGCGGCGGCAGGGTCGGAGACATACAGGTGGGTGGTCTCCGACCCGACCGCGTGGGCCGCATGGCGCAGCCCGTCGATGACCAGATGCGGGCGGTTGCGCATCAGCCACCGGTCCTTGGCGGACGCCGGTTCGCCCTCCTCTCCGTTGGCGACCGCGACGCGCGGGCCCGCGGCGGCGGCCACGGCGTCCAGCTTGACCGCGGTCGGGAAGCCGGCGCCCCCGGCGCCGCGCAGGCCGGCCGTGCGGACGGCGTCGCGTATCGCCTGCGGCGACGGGAGACGCGGGTAGCCCCCGGACTCCCGGTACGCCCTCAATGATTCGCGCCCGGCCGGGTCGGTGCCGAGCAGCGGTCCGGATCCGGCGACCGCCGCGGTGACACGGGAGGCCTGCGGCGGGCCGTGCACGCTGCCGTGGGTCTTCATCGTGGTCGTGGTGCCTTCGGGGTCAGCTTGCGGCGGCGAGGTAGCGCGGCAGGTCGCGGCCGAGCTCGGCGAGGACCTTGGTGTTGACCCGGTACGCGACGAGGGCCTCGTCGATGACCTTCTGCTGCTCCTCATCCGACCAGGAGACGGTGTCCAGCAGGAGCCGGTAGTCGACCTTGAACGCCTTGAAGTCCTCGATCGCGGGGAAGTCGTAGAAGGCCACGCCCTTTCCGTCGCCGAGCTGTTCGGGGAAGGCGCGGACGAGTGAGGCGCGGATGACCTGGCCGCCGGACAGGTCGCCGAGGTAGCGGGTGTAGCTGTGCGCGACGTAGCCGCCGGGCCAGTCGAAGCACACCTCGCGCATCCGCGCGACGTACTCCTTGGTGGCCTCGTTCGGGGCGATCCTGTCGCGCCACTCGGCGCCGAGCAGGTGCTCCAGGTCTTCTTCGAGCGCCTTGGTGCGCAGCAGGCCGTCGAAGACGAACTTGCCGCCGACCGCGTCGTCGCGCATGGCCTCGGCGGCCTCTTCGAGCACGACGTAGGCGAAGTAGTGCTGCGCGACCATGTCGCTGTAGCCGGAGATGTTCAGCTTTCCGCCGAGCATCGCCTGCATGTACTCGGTGTACTCGGCCTTCTCGTGGTCGTCCCACGTGATGCTCTTCAGTGCCTCGGAGAACTTGGCGCTGGCCGACGTGGCATCAGGAGCCGTGGTCATAAGGGGGTTCCTCCGAATCCGGGAGTGGAACTGGGGCCGCCGGCCTGCAAAGGGGGCGCGTGCGGGAGGCGAACGGAGCGCGGAACGAGGGCTCGCGTAAGGCGATCGCGGCAGCCGTGCGCCGATCTGCGGACCACTTTACGACACGTTGTCGTAAAGAACCAAGAGAGAATGGAACATCGTTTCAAAAATGCGTCAGGCGTGCCCGCGTCGGAACGCGGGCACGCCAAGTCGTCTCTCCGAAACGATGTTTCGCCAAATATCCGAGACTGCTACAGGGTGGCGATCAGGTCGATGATCCGGTCCTGGCAGCGCCGCGTCACCGACGCGTCCAGGCTGTGGGCGGGCGGCGACAGCTTCACCGAGTCGGCGATGCCCGCGAAGGACAGGATCTTCGCGCGGACGTCGTCCGCCGTGCCCGACGCGGTGACCGCGTCCACCATGTGGTCCGGAGCGGCGTCGGCCAGGTCGTCCGCGGACAACCCGCCGCGGAACGCCGCGACCACGGCCTGCTGCTCCTCGGCGAGACCGTGGAACGCCCAGAAGTCGGCGTATGTCCGCACCGACGCGTAGAACCCGACCGTCCCGGCGGCCCACCGCTTGGCGCGGGCCGGATCGTCGTCTATGGCGCAGAGAACCGAGGCGACGACGTCGATGCGGCCGCGCGAACGACCGCCCCTGGCCAGACCCTTCTCCAGTTCGGGAAGCACCGCCTCGGACAGGTATCGCGCCGAGTGCAGCTCGTGCGAGATCCAGCCGTCGGCGATCTCGCCGGCCAGCCTGGTCATCGCCGGGCCCATCGCCGCCAGATACACCGGAATCGTGTCCCGCTGCTGGTGGAACGGCCGCTGGTAGCCGCGGATCCGCATGGGCTCGTGCTCGCCCGGCAGGTCGATCGGGACTCCGTTGCGGGCCAGGTCCCAGAATGCCCGCAGGTTCCGCACCGTCTCGCGCAGGTGCGCGACCGGCTTGCCGAACCGCGCGTTGTGCCAGTCCTCGTTGAGCCGCTGCACTCCGGTGCCCAGCCCGAGGATGAACCGGCCCCGGGACAACTCGTCCAGGTCGAGGGCCTCCAGCGCCTGCACCATCGGGCTGCGCGTGAACGCGAGGGCGATGCCCGTTCCCACCCTCGCGGTCTCCGTGGCCTGCGCCAGCGCCGCGACGGGCACCGTGGCGCTCCGGTGGAGCTCCGGCACCCACAGGACCTCGGCCCCGGCCCGTTCCGCACGCCGTGCGGCGTCCGCGAGTTCGTCCAGGGTCTCGCCCCAGGGGCCGTACGTGATCCGCATCGTCGGCTCCGTCCTCATCGCTGCCGGGCCGCGGCCAGGGTGCGCCGAGCACTCCGGACCACCGCGAAGTCCACCATGCGCCCGCTCTCGTCCACGAACACCCCTTCTCCGGAGGCGGAGGCCGCCTCATAGCGGGCGATCAGTACGCGAGCCTTCTCGACCTCGTCGTCACTCGGGGTGAAGACCTCGTTGACCACGGCGAGTTGGTTCGGATGGATGCACGCCCGGCCGAGGTAGCCGAGGCGTTGCAGCGCCAGCGTCGACTCACGCAGCCCACCCGGGTCGGTGAAGTTCGTGCTGACCGGTCCGACCGGCGGCTCGATCCCGGCGGCCGCGGACGCCAGCACGACCTGGCTGCGCACCCACAGCAGTTCGCGCTCGTCGGGACCAGGCGTCACCCCGATGTCGGCGCGCAGGTCCGCCTCGCCGACCTGGAGCCGGACCACGCGCGGCGCGGACGCGATGTCCCGCGCGGCGAACACGGCCGCGGCGGATTCCAGCAGTGGCGACAGCGCGATCCGACCGGACGGGATGCCCCGCTCCCGCTCCAGCGCGTCGACCAGAGCGGCGCATTCGGCGACCGCGTCCACCGACTCCGCCTTGGCGATGCAGATACCGCTGATTGCGGGACTCACCACGGCCTTGAGGTCCACCCGGCCTGCGGCAGCAGGGTTGATGCGCACCCACAACGCGGGTGTTCCGTCCGCCACGCGTTCGGCCAGGAAGTCCGCGACCACGCGGCGCGCGGTGTCCTTGGCGGAGGCCGCCACCGCGTCCTCCAGGTCGATGATGAGCGCGTCCGCGCCACGCGCCACGGCCTTGCGGAGCACGTCGGGCCGGTCGCCGGGCACATAGAGGTGGGACCGCAGGGCAGTCCCGACGGGAGGGTTCAACCGACCTTCTCCTTGCCGGAGGTCAGGGCGCGGGCGATGACCGTGCGCATGACGTCGCTGGTGCCTTCGCCGATGACCATGAGGGGGACGTCGCGGTACAGCCGCTCGACGGTGAACTCCTGCGAGTAGCCGTGGCCGCCGTGGATCCGCATCGCCTCCAGGGCGGCGGTCGCGGCGGTCTCGGAGGCGAACAGCTTGGCCATGCCCGTCTGCATGTCGACGCGTTCGCCGCGGTCCGCGCACGCGGCCGCCCAGTAGACCAGCAGCCGGGAGGCCTGGATGCTCGTGGCCATGTCGGCGAGTTTGATCTGGATCGCCTGGAAGTCCGAGATCGGCTGACCGAAGGCGTGGCGGTCGCGGGAGTACTTCAGGGCCGCGTCGTAGGCGGCCTGGGCGACCCCGAGGGAGCGCGCGGCCACGTTGATGCGGCCGGTCTCCAGGCCGGACAGGACCTGCTGCATGCCGCGGCCCTCGACGCCGCCGAGCAGGTTGGCGGCCGGCACCCGGGCGCCGTCGAGGACCACCTCGCACGACTCGGGGCCCTTGTAGCCGAGCTTCGGCAGGTCGCGGCTGACCGTGAAGCCGGGGGTGCCCTGCTCCACGAGCAGCACGCTCATTCCCTTGTGCGCGGGTGCGGCGTGCGGGTCGGTCTTGACCAGGACGGGGAGCGGATCGGCGTACCGTGCGTTGGTGATCCAGGTCTTGCTGCCGGTCACCACATACGCGTCGCCGTCCCGGACCGCGCGCGTGGTGATGCCCTGCAGGTCGGTGCCGGCCCCCGGCTCGGTGAGGGCGATCCCGGACCGCCGTTCCCCGGTGGCGAGTTCGGGCAGGTAGCGGGACTTCTGCTCCTCGGTGCCGTACCGGGCGATGATCCAGCACGCCAGCGAATGCGAGCCGAGGATGCCGGCCACCCCCATCCACCCCCGGGAGATCTCCTCGAACACGATCGCGAAGCTGACCATGTCGAGGCCGAGGCCGCCGTACTCCTCGGGCACGGTCATGCCGAACAGGCCGAGCTGCTTCATCGTCTCGACGATCTCGGCCGGATAGCGCCCGGTGTGCTCCCACTCCTGCGCCACCGGGGTGACCTCACGGGCCACGAAGTCCCGGATGGTGTCCCGGAACATGCGTTGCTCGTCGGAGAGTTCGAAATCCATCGTCAGTCTCCTCGCCGCCCGGCGGACGGGACCGCGCAGGCTCGGAAGGCGGGCAGGTGGCGGCCGTCCGCGAGGGGCAGCCAGGTGAGTTCGAGTTCCGCGTCGAAGGCCGTGCCGTCGTCCGGCACGCCGGTGAGTCGGGTGAGGATCAACGGCCCCTCCGCGAGGCGGACGCGCGCCACCGTGTAAGGGACCGCCACCCCGGGCGCCGGGGCGCGATGCACCACGGTGTAGCTGTCCACCGTCCCCAGGCCGCACGCCTCGACCCAGGTGTGTGCGTCGACCGCACCGCACGATGTGCACACCCGGCGCGGGTAGTGCTGCACGGCGGCGCAGGCGCCGCACTTCTGCAGCAGCAGGCGCCGCTCGCGCGTGGCGTCCCACCATGGGGCGGTGAGGTCGTCCACCGGCGGCAGCATGTCGTCGGTCATCGGTCCACTCCCAGCAGCACGGTCGCGGAATGGCTGAAGATGCCGCCGGTGCCGTGCGCCACCGCGACCTCGGCGCCCGGGACCTGCCGCGCGCCGCACGTGCCGCGCAGCTGACGCACGGCCTCGACCAGCAGCAGCACGCCGTACTGGCCTGGATGGCAGTACGACAGGCCGCCGCCGTTGGTGTTCACCGGCAGCCGCCCGCCGGGCCGGGTGTGTCCGTCGGCCACGACCCCCGCTGCCTGCCCGGGCGGGCACAACCCGAGCGCTTCGAGGGACAGCAGCGGGGTGATGGTGAAGGAGTCGTACACCATGGCTACGTCGACGTCGCCGGGGGCGAGCCCGGCACGGCGGTACGCGGCCCGCGCGGAGCGGTCCGCGCCGGTGTCGAGGATGTCGTCGCGGGTGGCCATCGCCGTGTGGCTGGTCGACTCGCCGTAGCCGAGCACCACGGCCGGCGGATGCCGCAGGTCGCGTGCGCGCTCCAGGGAGGTGACCACGACCGCGCCGCCGCCGTCGGTGACCAGGCAGCAGTCGGCGGTGGTCAACGGTGACGACACCATGGGCGCGGCGAGCACGTCGGCGACGGTCAGCGGCCCCGCGCCGTGCCGGAACGCCGCGGGGTTGAGCAGCGCCCATGCCCGCGCGGCCACGGCGACCTCGGCGAGCTGTTCGCGGGTCGCGCCGTACCGGTGCAGGTAGGCCTGCGCGGCCATGGCGTAGTAGGAGATCGGGTACAGCGGCGCGTACGGTACCTCGAACTGGGCCTCGGGCAGGTGGTCTTCGCGCACCCCGCCGAGGCTGCGCGACCGTGCCGAGCGCTGGTTCGACGCGTACGAGACGACCACCACCTCGGCCTGCCCGGCGGTGATGGCCTGCGCGGCGCGCGCCACATACGCCTCGAACGCCGACCCGCCGACAAACGACGAGTCCACCCACGCGGGCCGCAGCCCCAGGTAGTCGGCGAGCGCGGTGGTAGAGAAGCGCCCCACGTTGTTCGTCGCCATCCCGTCGACGTCCGCCAGCCGTAGCCCGGCGTCGTCCAAAGCCCGTTTCACAGCTTGGACTTGCAGGTCCAGGACGGACATTCCGGTGCTGCCCAGGTCGCACTCGGCAGCTCCCGCCAGCGCGATGCCGCTCACCGGACGTGCACCTCGAGGTGGGCGGGCGCCACGGCCACCCGCGCGTCGGCGCCGACCACCCCGACCGACGCCGCCAGGGTGACCAGCGCGGTGCCGTCGGCGAGGCCCTCGCAGGCGGTGACCCGGGCGGTGCACCGCACGGTCTCCCCGGCGAACACCAGGTTCCTGAACCGGAATTGCAGGCGGCGCAGGAATGCGGACGGGCCGAGCGCATCCTGCGCCTGCTCGGCGAGCAGTGCGGCGAGCATCTGGCCGTCCACGACCGGTGCGGAAAGCCCGCGTTCGGCGAGGTACCCGGGGTCGTAGTGCAGGCGGTGCCAGTCCCACGTCGCACCCGCGTAGGCCACCATGTCCGTGAGCGTGACGGCACGCTGCAGCGGGGGCAGTTCGGTGCCGGCCTCGATCGCGGTCATGCGTCCACCTCGCCGAGTGCGATGTGAATGATGGTCTCGGTGTTGACGAGGAGGAGAGTGCCGTGCTGATCGGTGAACGTCGCCTCGCTGGTCACGATGAGCATCTCCTGGCCGGCGCCGGAGGTGCGCTCGCTGATGTCCGCCAGGCGCCATGTCACCGTGACAACGTCGTCGGGGTACGCCGGCCGGTGGAACACGTAGTCGTTGCCGCCGCGCACCATCCGGCAGTTCGGCGGCTCGATGCCCCAGCTGTGTCCCGCGAACCCGTCGGCGTCCCGCTCGGTCCCTCCGAGGTACTGGTTGCTGTCGCACAGCAGCGTCGGCGGGGCGATGACATCGGCCCAGCCGACCGCCCGCGCCCTGTCGCGATCGGTGTAGAGCGGATTGGCGTCGCCGACCGCGGCGGCGTAGTAGCGGATCGATGCCCGCGACAACGGCTCGGCGGCGGTGTAGGCGCGGATCTCCCCGACGCGCGCCCGCAAGTCGTCGGTGAGCAGCGGCATCAGGCCCCCTCGGGTATCGCAGCCACCGCGGCCACGTCGAGGAGCGCGCCGGAGTACGCCGTGCCGGTGCACACGATCCCCGTGGACACCGGGTAGGGCTCCTTCAGGAGCGCGCGCCGGACCTCGGCGACCTCGCGGTAGTCGGCGAGCGCGTCGGCGGCCACGAACTCGACGGTGGACAACAGGTGTTCCGGGCCCGCACCCACTGCCTGCATGGTGTGCAGCAGTCGCCCGTAGAGGGTCTCGGCCTGGCCACGCAGGTCCGGCACACCGGGCGGCGCCGCGAGGCCGCTGAGGAACAGGAGTCCACCCGCGCGGACGGCCGGACTGCGTCCCATCGTGGGGTCGGCCAGGCCCCGTGGGTCCACGAGGGTGGCGGGGTGCCGGGACGCAGTGGCCTCCAGGGAGACGAGGACGCCGGGACGCAGCTGGGCCTGCGTGTGCACCCGCGTTCCCGCCGGGAAGACCGGGCCCGGCAGGTCGCACCGCACCCGGTCCAGATCCGCGGCCGCGCGCTGGGCTTCGGGACTCAGGAACTCGACGGCCGAGACGAGCGAGCCGAGGTCCAGGCCGATTCCGTCGAGCAGGCGGGCGGCTTCCTCCAGGCAGTAGCGGTACTGGCCGGCCGGATCGCCGGGGGCCACGACGGCCCCGTCGGCGTCGACGGGAGTGAGCGAGGGGAGCAGGACGGTGCCGCCGTGTTCCACGCGCACCTCGGCCGGTCGGTCAGACGGCGGATCCGCGGTCGCGTGGACCTCGACCTCGATGAGCGCCTTGCGGCGCACCAGCCGGTCGACCACGACCGTGACGACCACAGGCCGGTGCGCGCCGAACAGTTCGCGGCGTACCGCCTCGGCTTCGGCGTAGTGCGGGAGGCCGGCCACGGTGACGTTCTCCACGACCCGGGTGACATGCGAGAAGTCCAGCCCCGCAGCGGCCAGCACCGCGGCCTGTTTGGCGTAGGCGACGCCGGCCTGTTCGGCCATCCCGCCGGCCACGTCGGGACGGCCGGTGGCCGGGTCGAGGGAAGAGCCGGAGTGTCCGGAGCACCAGACGTCCGCGCCGTGGCGCAGCGCGAGCGAGAAGGTGAATCCCCGCGGGTCGTACCAGGGGAAGACGTCGGGCTCGATGGGCGAAGTAATGGTCACGGCTCAGTCCTTGTCGACGCGGGCGGCGAGCTCCGCGATCCGGGTCAGATCGGCTTCGTCGTCCAGGTGGAGCAGGCGGTCGAGCAGTTCCTCGGCGGTGCCGCCGCCGCCCGTGTTGCCGAGGAACTTCGCGTGCAGGGCGGCTTGGGGGAGCGGGGTGTCCGGTCCGCCGTGGCTCCGTCCGACGCGGCCGGTCAGCACGCGGCCGTCCGTCAGCCGGACGGTGACCCGGGCCGCAGCGTCCGCGGCCACCTTCGGGCCGGGGACGGTGACGGTCCGGATCGTTTCGGCCAGGGCGGCGACATCGGGACGGGCGAGGGACACGTCGGCGTAGGTGTCCAGCGTCAGGACCCCGTCCGTCAGGAGCGCGGCCAGGCTCCACGGGAGGGAGAACCTGGCGTCGTAGGCGTTTCGCGGCCGGGCCTTCGCCTCCGCGGGCTCGCACACGACGGCGGCCGAGTCCGGGTGGACCTCCACCGTGATGTGTGCGACGTCGGCCTCGGCCAGCCGCCCTGCGGCCGCCACGACCGACGCGCCGGCGTCGAGCGCGGCATGCATCAACTGGCAGGACGGATAGGGCTTGATGGTGATGCGGGTGGTCTCCCACGTGCTTCCGAGCCGGTCGGTGACCTGCTCCGGGCGAGCCTCACGCGCGGACAGCGCGGCGTAGACCCCGCGCGGGCCTTCCAGGACGGTGGTCGGCCCGCTCGCGCCCAAGGCGGCCAGGCGCGCGGCGATCACTCCGGACATCGACGCGGAGCCCGGGTGGAGCTGCTTGGTGGCGTCGCCGGTGGAGAGGAATTCCAGGAGCCCGCCGGCGCTCGAGCCGGCGATGCCGAGGGCCGCCGCGGTGGTGGGGGCGTCCAGCCGGAGCAGCTTGGCGGTGACCGCGGCGGCGGAGAACACCCCGGCCACCTGGGTGGCGTGCAGCCCGCGCGCGTGGAACCCGTACGGGCTCGCCGCGGCTATCCGGCACGCGGTCTCGTAGCCGACCACACAGGCCGTCAGCACCTCGGTGCCGGTCGCGCCGACCTGCTGGCCGACCGCGAAGGCCGCGGGCAGGACGACGGCGGTCGGGTGGATCAGGCCGCCGGCGTGGGTGTCGTCGAAGTCGAGCCCGTGGACCAGGACGCCCGTGGCGAACGCGGCCACCGGTGCCGAGAGCCGCTCGGTGGTGCCGAGCACCGAGGACTCCGGGGGGCCGCCCAGGCCGACGGCGAGGGCGATCCCGTGGTCGACGGCGTCGAGCCGCCGCGCGGCCAAGGCGGTGCCCACGCCGTCGACGAGGTGGCGGACGGCGGCCGCGCGCACCTCGTGCGGCACGGCCGCGTCCTGGAGCCCGGTGCCCCAGCCGGCGAGTTCTTCGGCAACGGTCGTCACTCGGCCGCCTCCCGGTAGCGGTCCGGGATGCCGGGGACGGTGTCGGTCGAGCCGAAGGCGCCGTTCCGGACGAGCTCGGCGACGCGGTCGTCGGTGAATCCGGCGACCTCGCAGAGCACGTACCCGAAGTCCTCGTTGCGCCGCGGCGCGCGCCGGTCGGGGCGGGGCAGGTCGCCGACCCGGACCGCGGTGGCGGGAAGCCGCAGGCGGCCGTAGCGGGGGTGGTCGGTCTCCACGACCATGTCACGCGCGTCGGTGTGCGGGTCGGCGAGGGCTTCGGCGACCGAGTTGACCGGGCCGCAGGGCACGCCGACGGCGTACAGGTCGGCGAGCCAGCGGGCCGCGGGGCGGGTGCGGAAGAGCGGCTCCAGCAGCGCGAGCAGCGCCTCGCGGTTGCGCTCCCGGTCGGCGAAGGTGGCGAACCGCGGGTCGGCGGCCCACTCCGGGTGTCCCACGACCTCGGTGAGCCGGTGCCAGAACTTCTCCTTGGGACAGCCCACCACGATCCATTTGTCGGCGGTCTCGAAGAGCTGGAACGGGACCAGGGAGGGGTGCGACGAGTGCCGGGTGCGCTGCGGCTCGTACCCGGCGTTGAGGTGCCAGGCGGCCGGGTAGTTCAGCAGCGCGAGCGCGGTGTCGAACAGCGAGACGTCGCAGTCCATGCCGATCCCGTCGCGGCGGGCCGCGTGCACGCCCGCCAGCAGCGATATCGCCGCGATGAACCCCGCCGAGTAGTCCACCATCGACAGCCCGGACTTGGTGGGCGGCCCGTCGGGCTCACCGGTGACGTCCATCCAGCCGAGCAGGCCCTGAAGGATGTAGTCGTAGCCCGGCTCCTTCACACGCGGGCCCGACATCCCGAAACCGGACAGCGAGCAGCACACGATGCGCGGGTTGAGGTGCTTCAGGTCGGCGTAGGTGATGCCGATCTTCGCCGGGACGTCGCCGCGCAGGTTCGAGTAGACGACGTCGGAGACCCGCACGAGCTCCTCGAAGACGGCACGCCCCGACGCGGAGGCCAGGTCGAGCGACAGGCTGCGCTTGTTGCGGTTGAACACCTCGAAGAACAGCGAGTCCTCGCCGTCCGCATACGGCGGGACGTAGCGGCCGACGTCGCCGTCCGCGCCGGGGTCCTCGATCTTGATGACCTCGGCTCCGAGGTCGGCGAGGTGCAGCGAGCCCCACGGGCCCGCGCCGTACTGCTCGACGGCGATGATGCGGACGTCCTCCAGGGGACGCCGGGCGGTACCCATCTCAGGCCTCCAGCGGGCCGGCGGTGCAGGTCGGGAAGTAGTCCTGCCCGAGGCCGGACGTGCGGGCGGGGACCATGACCGACCGTGTCCAGGTGACCAGTTCGATGCCGTCCTGGTTGAGTCCACGGGTCTTCATGGTGAGGATGCCCATGCCGGGCCGCGAGCCGCTCTCCCGCTTGTCCGTGATGAGGCTCTCCGCGTAGACGGTGTCGCCGACGTACACCGGGTTGAGCAGCCTGATGTCGGTCCAGCCGAGGTTCGCCACGGCGTTCTGGCTGGTGTCGATGACCGACAGGCCGAGCACCAGGGCCACCGTCAGGCCGGAGTTGACGATGATCCGGCCCCCGGTGATCGGGTTGGTCGCGGCGAGGTGCGCGTTGAAGTGGTTCTGGTTGGTGTTGCAGGTCAACAGGGTGAACCAGGTCGAGTCAGCCTCGCTGATGGTGCGCCCGAACGGGTGCTGGTACGTGTCTCCGACCTCGAAGTCTTCGAGGAAGCGGCCGAGTTGGGCCTTGTGGACGGTCATACCCGTGTCCCTCCCGAAGGCGGCGTGCGGAATGGCCGCCGATAGGCGCCATACTAAATTCTGTTTCACATGGCGATCAAGTGTTCCACTGGGAGAGACGCAATCCTTCGCGACGGATTGTCGTGATCCTTGCGGATCACGCCGCCGAGTCCGGTGCGGCCTCCACGGTCGCGAACCGGGGGAGTCCGGCGATGCGCAGGCGGACCAGGGCGCGTCTGCCGGCGTTGACGACGCGCAGCGAGCCGCCGCGGGCATCCGCGATGCGGAGGAGGTGGAAGAGCGCGGCGACGCCTTCCATGTCGATGTACTCGACACCGTCGAGGTCGACGACGAGGCCGGGTGACCCCGACTCCACACGGGAGACCGCCGCCGCGCGCAGGGCACGCGACGCGTCGCGGGTCAGTTCGGGGCCGGCCACGTGCAGCGGGGTGGTGTCGGGCTGGTGCGAGGCGCGCGGGTGAGGCAGGGCAGACATCACGGCGTCCTTTCTCCGTGCCGTCGGGGCAACACGAGCCGCGTTCCCCCGCTCCCGCGCTGGCCGTGGCCCCGGACTTGTGGTGGCGCTCTTTCCCTTACTGTTCTTGGTCGGCAAGGGCGCCCGCATCGCGCCCACGATTGCACCGCGCGCACCGAACGGCGCACTCATAAATCAACCGTCTGATTGATGCAGGCGTCCTGCCCGGTCCGCTCGGTCAGCAGGCGCTTTCGGCGCACCATGCACGCCAGGAGATGCCCCGCGGGGCGAGTTCGCGCGCGTGGAACGCGGTCCACGTCGTGTCGTTGGGCGCGGCCGAGGGGGCATCGGGGGCCGCCGCGTACAGCGGGAACCGCTCGTTGACCGCGTCCCGCAGCCAGGGCTCCAGGTCGGTGAACGCGTCGAGGGTCCAACTCCTGGCGTGGTAGACGAGGTTGCCGTGCGCCTCGGCCTCGGCGATGGCCATGGCCGGGATGTAGGGGCAGGCACGCGTCCAGCAGTTGACGATCCGCATCGCTCCGTGCGGTATCGCGCCGCCGACGGTCGCACGCGCCTCGGCTTCGCGGCGGTCGACCAGGAAGTCGAAGAGCTCCCAGGCCGCGTAGGTGCGGTTCGCCAGCCCGAAGTCGTCGTCGATCCGGTAGCGCTCGGCCAGGCTGTACAGCGGAGGGGCGTCCACCGTCCACACCAGCGAGTCGTGCAGCCGCGCGGGCGTCACCGAGTCCCCGAGCGGAACCTGTGCGGGCCCGAACAGCCCGTACAGGACGCCGTCCCGGACGCGGTATCGCGAGTCCACGTGGTCGTTGGCGATCGGCGGCAGCGGGCGCGTGCGGCCGTCGAGCGGGTTCGTCCACGAGGTCAGCGGCGTGCCCGTCTTGGGGTCCGTGTAGAAGACGATCTCGCGGGACAGCAGGTGCAGGTCGCCGGTCCCCGGATCGGCGGCCAGGCGCCGGATGTTGAAGCCCTCGACGCCGAACAGCGTCGCGCCGTGCGGGAAGGCGTCGCCGTAGGCGTTGCCGCGCACGTGGTTCAGCACCTTGCCGCTGATCCGGTAGAGCATGTCCCGCCCGTCCGGCCGACCGAGCAACTGCACGAACAGCCGTGCGTCCGGGTCCGGGAGTGAGGCGAACAACGCGCCGGGGGAGGTGAGGATTTGCGTCATACGATGTTCCTACACTTGCCGACACCATGTCGGCAAGAGCGTGGTGGGGCCTGAACGCCGCGGCGTCCGGGCCCCGTTCCGCTAGGCCGTGTCTGATGAATGTGATCGTCGTTTGATGTGATGTGGGTGTTCGTGGTGGCCTGACCGATGGCCAGTGGGCGTTGATAGAGCCGTTCCTGCCGGACCGCACGCCGCAGCGCGGTGGTCA
>NZ_JASAOI010000010.1 GCF_029953285.1 Yinghuangia seranimata
AACGGCAATATCTTGCCGTTTCCGTCTCTTGAAAACCGTTCCCGGTAAGGGGGCGGACGGCCGCAGCCCGGCGCCGCACCCGACCGACACCGCCCGCCCGGCCACCGCGCTGGGACCGCAGCCCGGCGACGCGAACGAGACCACGCGCGCCTTCACACCCCGCGCCCCTCCCGATAGCTGCCGGGTTTTCTGCGCGGACGGGCGGCTGTCAAGCCGCCCCCTCGAACACGTCACAGGCCGCCGGGACTTCGATGACCCCACCGCGGCTTGACAGCCGGTCGGCCGCGCGGACCATCAAAAGTCGGGAGGGGCGCCAGGACACCGCCGGCAGACGGGTCAGGGACGGTGCAGGTCTTTGACGTCCACGCCGCGACGGGCGAGCCCCGCAACGCAGACGGCGGCTGGCTCGCACGTCCGCGACGCGACTCCGCGACGGAGTGGGCCGAATGCCCCGAACCCCGCCCTACTGCCACCACGCCGTCGGGGCGTCCGGTCGGGGTTTGCGGTACCGCAGGGAGTCGAAGCAGCTACGGCACACGCCGGTCAGCGCCGCGCCCGTCGGGATGAGCCGGAAGCCCGAGCGCTCCACGAGGTCGGCCGCGACCGGGTCCAGCAGGTCGCCCGGGGCGCGTTCGACACGGCCGCAGTCGCGGCACACGAGGTGGACGTACGTGCCCGCCTCGCCCAGCTGGTACGTGGCGGCGTCCTGACCCATCCTGGTCTGGACGACGAGACCGAGCCGCTCCAGCGCGTCCAACGCCCGGTAGATGGTGGTGCGGTGGACGCCGGGGGCGGCGCGGTTGACCTCGGCGAAGATCTGGTCCGCGGTCAGGAATCCGGACGTGTCGGCCAGCACCCGCAGGACCGCGGTGCGGGCGACGGTGACGCGTTCACCGTGCGCACGGATGCGCGCAACCGCCTCGGCCACGACCCGGTCGGCCGTCTCGGCGTCGTCGGGGGCGGGGGTGGGGGGTGGCGATCCGTCGTCCATATGCAACAGTGTTGCATCTAGGCGGACCGCGGGCGAGGCGGGGCGACGCGAGGGGAGGTGCGGCGGCATGACGACGGACGAGCGGGCGGCGGCAGCCGTGGTGACGGCTCCCCCGGCAGCGGCCTGCGCGGCCGCGGCACCGGCGGTCGACACAACGCCCGACCCGACGACCCGCCCCGCGGCCGTCCCGACGACTGACGAGACGACCGAGCCGATGACCGAGCCGATGACCGGCCCGGCGACCGGCTCGATCACCGACGCGACGGCGAACGCCGAGGCGGCACCGGGTGCGTCGCAGTCTGACCGTACGCATGAGGCCGCCGTCCGCACTCGCCCCGACGCGTGTCCCGGCACCATCGACGCCGCGCCGGCCGACGACGGGCTGATCGCCCGCGTCCGCCTGCCGGGCGGGCGGCTGAGTGCCGCCGGCCTGCGCGTGTTGGCCGCGTGTGCCGCCGAACTCGGTACCGGGGAGCTCGACCTGACGGTGCGTGGGAACGCCCAGCTGCGCGGACTCGACGAGACCGGCGTCCGGGCCCTCGCTGGACGGCTCGCCACAGCAGGGCTCTACCCGTCGGCGACCCACGACCGGGCCCGGAACATCGTCGCGAGCCCGTTCGCGGGAGTGGGGCGCGACCCGCGGGCGTACGTGGACGCCGAGGCGATCGTGACGGCGCTGGATCAGGGCCTGTGCGACGACCCTCAACTCGGCGTGCTGCCAGGACGGTTCCTGTTCGCGGTGGACGACGGCGGCCTGCCGGTCGCGACCGCCCGCCACGACGTCGCGCTGGTGGCTGTCGGCCCCGACGAGCTCGCGTTGGCCGTGGGCGGCGTCGACACGGGCATCCGCGTTCCCGAACACGAAGCCGCCCACGCCGCGTTGCAGGCCGCCCGCGCATTCCTCCGCCTGCGCGGGTCGGCAGGCGAGGCCCACGGAGCCTGGCACGTCCGCGAGTTGCCTGGCGGCGGTGAGTCGCTGGCTGACGCCCTGCGCGGCGGCGACGAGACCGTTGCCGGGCGCAGCGCCCAGACGCACAGGCACGGGCACAGGCACACGGACACGCACACGACAGCCACCTCCAACGATGCGGAATCAGCCGCACAGGGACGGGCGACCGCCGACCGTGCGGCCGCCGGCACGCGCCAGGGCCTCGCGGCCCAGTCCACTCCGCCCAGCCTTACCCCCGGCGCCGCCGAACCGGCCGCGCAGGCGCAGACGATCGCAAACGCCGCGGCCGCCCAGGCGCACCTCGGTCCCGCGTCCGAGTCCATGCCGGCCGGCCCCACGTCCGCCGCTGCGGAAACGGCTGCGCGAGGTCACGCGTTCGCCAGCCTCGCTTCCGCCGACTCGTACCCCGGTCCCGCATCCGAGTCCACGCCGCCTGGCCCCGCGTCCAACCCTGCGCCCGCCGTCCTCTTCCGCCCTCGCGTCGAACCGCCCGTCGGGGTCGTCCGGCAGCGGGACGGCCTGGCCTCTGTCTCGGTGCTCGTGCCGCTCGGGCGGCTCGGTCAGGCGCAGCTCGTGCTGCTCGCTGACCTGTGCGACCTGCACGGCGCCCGGCTTCGGGTGACCACCTGGCGTGGGGTTGTGCTCGTCGATGTGTCGGCCGGTGTTGCCGATCAGGTCGCTGCTGCGCTGGAGGCTGCTGGGCTGCCGGCTGATCCCGCCTCGCCGTGGCGGGCGGTCAGTGCGTGCAGCGGGGTCGGTGAATGTCGTCGGGCTCGGGCGGATGTCCGGGGGATGGCACGGGCGTTCGTCGCGTCCGGGGAGGCGGATCCCGTCCGGGCGGTGCACTTTGCGGCGTGTGAGCGCGGTTGCGGCAAGCCGCCCGGTGCCGCGCTGCGGGTCGTCGACGAGCCGCCTCCGCCCTGACGATTGCCCCGACCATGCGCTGAGCGTGGTCGATCCGACCAACCCCCTGACCCACCCGTCGAGTTCCCCGTACGAGAGGTTTCCCCACCCGTGGACGACTGGCTGAAGGACGGCGCCGAGATCTACCGCCGCTCGTTCGCGACCATCCGTGCCGAGGCCGACTTGAGCCGGTTCCCGGAGGACGTCTCGCGGGTCGTGGTCCGCATGATCCACGCGTGCGGCATGACCGACCTGCCGTCCGACGTCGGGTTCCACCCCGACGTGGCCCGCGCGGCGAGCGACGCGTTGCGGGCCGGGGCGACGATCCTGTGTGACGCGCAGATGGTCGCGTCGGGCGTCACGCGGGCGCGGCTGCCGCGCGACAACCAGGTCAAGTGCCTGCTGTCCGACCCGCGTGTGCCGGCGCTCGCCGCCGAGCAGGGCACGACGCGTAGTGCCGCCGCCGTCGACCTGTGGGGCGACGACCTGGCCGGTGCGGTCGTCGCCGTCGGCAACGCGCCCACGACGCTGTTCCGGCTCCTCGAACTCCTCGACCAGGGCGCGCCCGCGCCCGCGGCGATCATCGGCGTGCCGGTCGGCTTCATCGGCGCCGCCGAGTCGAAGCAGGCGCTCGCCGAACGCGCGGGCGACATCCCGTTCCTCGTGGTGCACGGCCGTCGCGGCGGCAGCGCGATGGCCGCCGCCGCGCTGAACGCGATGGCCAGCGAGAAGGAGTAACCGCGGGCACCCGTCCCGCAGCACGCAGCCCGCGCGCGCCGCCCCGCACCGCCGCACCCCTCGTCCGACCCGACCGTACGTCCCGACCCGCCGGAGCCTCCGTGACCACCGACCCCGCCGTCCCGTCCGCCGCCGAGCCCCAGGGCGCGCCCGCCGCCACCGGCCGTCTGTACGGCGTCGGGCTGGGCCCGGGCGACCCCGAGCTGATGACGCTCAAGGCGCACCGGCTGATCACGTCCGCGCAGGTCGTGGCGTATCCGGTGAAGAAGGGCGCCCCGGGCGTCGCGATCACCATCGCCGGCCGCTACCTGAGCGACGACCAGATCCGGCTGCCGATGGAGTACCCGGTCACCACCGGCACGACCGACCACCCGGGCGGATACGACGGCGCGCTCGCGGACTTCTACGACGAGACCGCCGCCGAGATCGCGGCGCACCTGGACGCCGGGCGCGACGTCGCCGTGCTGTGCGAGGGCGACCCGTTCTTCTACGGCTCCTACATGTACTGGCACGAGCGGCTCGCCGACCGCTACCCGGCCGAGGTCGTGCCGGGTGTCACGTCGGTCAGCGGGGCTTCGGCGATGCTCGGCCGTCCGCTGGTGCAGCACGACGAGGTGCTGACGATCCTGCCCGGGACGCTGCCGCCGGACGTGCTGGCCGCGCGGCTGCGTACCGCCGACTCGGCGGCCGTCATCAAGCTCGGGCGGCGGCACTTCGAGGACGTGCGCGCCGCGTTCGAGGACGCCGGGACCGACGGGCGCACGTGGTACGTCGAGCGGGCGACGACCGCGCGGCAGCGCATCGCGCCGCTGACGGAGGTGGACGCCGCCGACGTGCCGTACTTCTCGCTGGTGGTCACCCCGTCCGCCGCGCCCGGCACCCCGTTCGCGACCAACCGGACCCCGGCCGTCGTCGAGCCCGACTACGCGGTACCCGAACCGACCGGCGAGCCGGGCTCAGTCGACGTGGTCGGCCTCGGGCCGGCCGGGCCGACATGGCTGACCCCTGAGGCGCACGCTGTGCTGGCCGCCGCCGACCACCTCGTCGGGTACGGGCCGTACGTCGCGCGCGTGCAGCCGCGGCCCGGCCAGAAGCGGCACATGACCGACAACCGGGTCGAGGCCGAACGCGCCCGGCACGCGCTGGCCCTCGCCGAGGCCGGCGCGCGCGTGGCGGTCGTGTCGTCGGGCGACGCGGGGGTGTTCGCCATGGCGTCTGCGGTGCTGGAGGCCGCGGACGAGACCAAGAGCCCGGTGCCCGTGCGGGTCGTGCCGGGGCTGTCCGCGATGCAGGCCGTCGCGGCGCGGGCGGGCGCGCCGCTCGGGCACGACTTCTGCGTGATCAGCCTGTCCGACGTGCTCAAGCCGTGGGACGTGATCGCCCGACGCCTGACGGCGGCGGCCCAGGCCGACCTCGCGGTGGCCATCTACAACCCGGCGTCCAAGACCCGGCGCCACCAGATCGCCGACGCCCGCGACCTGTTCCTCGCCCACCGCGACCCCGCGACCCCGGTCGTGGTGGCCCGCGACGTCGGCGGCCCGACGGAGGCGGTGCGGGTGGTCGCGCTCGGCGAACTGGACCCGGAAATCGTCGACATGCGCACGCTCCTGATCGTGGGCTCGTCGACGACCCGCACCTACCCCCGCCCCGACGGCACGGTCGGCGTCTACACGCCGCGCCGCTACCCGGCCTGACGCAGGGGCCTGGCGGCCGTGCGAGCCCGACGACGGCAACGGCCGGGGCGGCGCGACAAAGCCGCCCCGCACAGCGGCTGCGCAACGACGGGCGCGACAGTCTGCTGCCCCGCGCCAACACCCCTCACGAGCGCTCCGCGAACTGAACTCGGAGACCGGGCGCATGCACACGCTGCTGTTCGTGGGCTCGTCGACGACCCGCACCTGCCCACGCCGCTACCTGGCCTGACGCGCGGCCGCGCGGCCGGGTCCGGTCGACGGCGGGACAGGTGTGGAACAGTGGTCAGCGAAATGCCTGGATTGACGGGGTTGAGTCGAGCGGGGCGGGACGACGGCCGCCGAGCCGAAGCCCCACGCAGCGGACGCACGACGCCGGGCGCGGCACGCCGCACGGGCTCGCCGCGCCCGTCGGACCGGGACCAGCCGTTGCTCACCGGGCGCGGGCCGGTCGCGTCAGGCCACGATTCGCTGCGTCCACTCCACCCCGTCGGCCACGGTCGCCGGGCCGACGCTCCACGCGGCGGTTGCGCGACGACGGACCCGATGGCCTGTTGTCCCGCGGCAACCCGCCGCACGGTCGGCCAGCAAGCGCTCCAACCACCACGGCCGCGAGGTCGTGGTCAGGCCATGGGGGCAGTCTCGGCGCTGGGGCGGAGGTTGCTCGCCCGCGCCGGGCGTGGACGGCCGACGCCTGGACCCCCTGGCTGGTGGGGAGCTCACCACGCAGGGCGGGAGGTCCCCGCGATCAGCGCGGGCGTGTACGCAAGCGCGCTTGCTGCGCCTGCGCGCGGCGGGCGGCCCTCGCACTGTGTCGGCGAAAGCGCGCTCGCTGAATGCGTGTTCGGCGTGTCGGTCACCTGCGCGGACGGCCTCCGTATCCCGCGCAGCCGTGCCACGTCGAGCCGCCCGCACCCGTCGGGCCTGGGTCAGCCGTCGCGCGGGCTCGTCGCGTCAGGCCACCGTGGGCCCGTCGCGTCAGGCCACGATTCGCTGCGTCCACTCCACCGCGTCGGCCACGGCTGCCACCTGCTGGTCGGCCGTCACCTCTGGGCGGTCGATCATTACGACCGGGATCCGCAGGGCGCGGGCAGCCCGCAGCTTTGCGGCGGTCAGGGTTCCTCCGCTGTCCTTCGTCACGATGACGTCGACCTCGTGCCTGCGCATCAGGGCGATCTCGTCGGCGACGTCGAACGGGCCTCGGGCGAGGAGCAGTTCGCAGTGGCGTGGCACCGGGCCGGTCGGCGCCTCGACGCTGCGGAGGAGGAACCACAGGTCGTCCAGGTGGGCGTACGGCTCGGTCTCCATGCGGCCGGTGGTCAGGAACACCCGGCGGCCGACCTCCGGCAGCAGGGCGGCCGCGGCGGTGGCGGAGCCCACGTGTCGCCAGTCGTCGCCCGGTTCCGGGGTCCAGCCCGGGCGTTGCAGGCGCAGCAGCGGCACGTCGGCCTCGCCGCACGCGGTGACGGCGTTGGCGGAGATCCGGGCCGCGAACGGGTGGGTCGCGTCGACGACGGCGGTGACCCGCTCCGCGGCCAGCCACGTCGCGAGCCCGGCCGCGCCGCCGAACCCGCCGATGCGGGTCTCGCCCCTCGGCAGCACGGGGTTGCTGGTGCGGCCTGCCAGCGACGACACGATCCGGGCGTCCGGCAACGCGTCGGCCAGCCTCGCGGCGAGCGCCCGCGCGTCGGCGGTCCCGCCGAGGATCAGCACCGTCCGCCGGTCCGCCACCGCCCGCACCCCGCCTCGCCCGTCGTCTGTCTTCCGATCCCCCATCCCACCACTCCCCCTGCCGAGGCTCTGACGTGACCCGCCCTTCCGGTCCCCTGCGGCGCGGCTGGACGACCGGCGCGTGTGCGACGGCGGCCGCCACGGCCGCCTACCAGGCGCTGCTCACCGGCGAGTTCCCCGACCCGGTGACGATCACCCTGCCGGGCGGCCAGAGCCCGGCGTTCGCGCTGGCCGTCGAGGAGCTGCGCGAGGGCTCGGCGATGGCGGGCGTCGTCAAGGACGCCGGCGACGACCCGGACGTGACGCACGGTGCGCTCGTGCGGGCCACGGTCCGCCGGACCGCGCCGGGGGCCGGTGTCACGTTCCGCGCCGGGCCCGGCGTCGGGACCGTCACGCTTCCCGGCCTGCCGCTCGACGTCGGCGAACCCGCCGTCAACCCGGTGCCGCGCCGCATGATGCGCGAGCATGTGGCCGCGCTCGCCGAGCGGTTCGGGGACCCGGGCGCGGTCGAGATCGAGCTGTCGGTGGACGACGGCGAGGCGATCGCCGAGCGGACGTGGAACCCGCGCCTGGGCATCCTCGGCGGGCTGTCGATCCTCGGCACGACCGGCATCGTGATCCCGTACTCGTGTTCGGCGTGGATCGACTCGATCCGGCGCGGCATCGACGTGGCGCTGGCCACCGGCGAGCTCCACGTGCTGGGCGCGACCGGGACGACGTCCGAGCGGGTGGGCGCGGAGGCGTACGGGCTGTCCGGCACGGCGCTGCTCGACATGGGCGACTTCGCGGGCGCGCTGCTGAAGTACCTGCGCCGCCACCCGATCCCGCGCCTGACGATCGCGGGCGGCTTCGCCAAGCTGTCCAAGCTCGCCGACGGACACCTCGACCTGCACTCGGGCCGCTCGCAGGTCGACCTGGATTCGCTGGCCCGACGCGTCGAGGGGCTCGGTGCCGGCGCGGAGCTCACCGAGGCCGTCCGCGGCGCGAACACCGCCCTGCACGCCCTCCAACTGGCCCGCGCCGCGGGCCTCCCGCTGGGGGACGCGGTGGCGGAGGCGGCGCGGGCGAAGGCGGCCGAGGTGCTGGCGGGGTCGGCCGTACCGATCACCGTGGACGTGATCGCCATCGACCGGGGCGGGACGGTGGTGGGCCGGGCGGGGCCGTGACGCGTCGCCCGGGTCCGTCGTCCCCACCTCCGGTAGGCCACCAACCGTGCTTGGCCGCGCGGGGGGACGATGCAAGACGGGCGTCGGCAGAAAGCGCAGCGGTCGCCCGGGCCCGACGCGCGGGAAGACGTTGCCGCCGTGCAGGCCGGTGTGCGCCGGCAGGCCGTCTCTCGCCCCGGCGCGGCCGGACGGCCTCCCGCACGACGGACGTCGCCGGTGCGCCCCGCTGTCGTCCGGCTCCCGAGGCGTGTCTGGGGAATCTCTTTGGATCAGCCCGCGTCGCGTGGTGCGTGCGCCCCGGGTCCAGCGGCCCTCCCATGCGCCTTGCTTGGGACGGCCGCCAGGCCCGGCTGCTCGTACTCGGTCGTACTCGGTCGTACTCGCGAGGTCCTGGGACGTCGCGAGCGCGCGTGCCACGCGACGCGGGCCCGGAGAGATCCCCCGGACACGCCCTGGCCCTCACCCCCGGTAGGCCTCCAGCAGCCTCAGCCACACCTCGCTGATCGTCGGGTACGCCGGGACCGCGTGCCACAGCCGGTCGATCGGGACCTCGCCCGCGATCGCGATCGTCGCCGCGTGCAGCAGCTCCGCCGTGCCCGGGCCGACGAACGTCGCGCCGACCAGGCGGCCCCGGTCGAGGTCGACGACCATGCGGGCCCGGCCCTTGTACTCGTCGGCGTACAGGTACGCGCCGGCGACGGAGCCCATGTCGTAATCGACCGCGCGCACCCGCATCCCGGCGCGCTCGGCCTGCTCGGTGCTCAGGCCCACGGCGGTCGCCTCGGGGTCGGTGAACACCACCTGCGGCACGGCGTGCACGTCGGCGGTCGCCGCGTGGGCGCCCCACGGCAGGGTGTCCTGCCATTCGTCCCGCGCCCGCGCGACGATGACCGAACCGGCGATCCGGGCCTGGTACTTGCCCTGGTGGGTGAGCAGCGCGCGGTGGTTGACGTCGCCGACCGCGTACAGCCAGCCGTCCTCGACGTCCGTCACGCGCAGCGTGTCGTCGGTGTCCAGCCACGCGCCCGGCGTGAGGCCGACTGTGTCGAGGCCGAGGTCGCCGGTGCGGGGCTTGCGGCCGGTCGCGAACAGGACCTCGTCGGCCTCCAGCGTCGACCCGTCGTCGAGGGTGAGCGTCACCGGGCCGTCGGCGGCGGGACGCGCGAGCCGGGTCGCGGACACCCCGAACCGCACGTCGACGCCCGCCTCGCGCAGCCCGTCGGCGACCAGTTCGCCGGCGAACGGCTCCATGTTCGGCAGCAGTCCGCCGCCGCGCACCAGCAGCGTGACCGACGAGCCGAGGGCCTGCCACGCGGTGGCCATCTCCACGCCGACGACCCCGCCGCCCACGACCGCGAGGCGGGCGGGCGCGGCCTTCGCCGACGTCGCGTCGCGGCTGGTCCACGGGCGGGCCTCGGCCATGCCCGGCAGAGGCGGCAGCACCGGGTCGCTGCCGGTCGCCATGGCGACGGCGTGGCGGGCGGCGAGCCTGCGCTCCGGGCCGCCGTCCGACGGGCTGACCACCACCCGGCGCGGCCCGGCCAGCCGGCCGTGCCCGCGCACCAGTTCGGCCCCGATGCCGGTCAGCCACCCGGCCGCGCCGGAGTCGTCCCAGTCCCCGACCACGGCGTTGCGCCGCGCCACCACCTCCGCCGTGTCCAGCCGCCCGGTCACCGCCTCCCGCGCACCCCGCACCCGCCGCACGTCGGCGACGGCCTGCACGGGGCGGAGCAGCGCCTTGCTGGGCATGCAGGCCCAGTACGAGCACTCCCCGCCGACGAGCTCCTGCTCGACGACGGCCACGGTGAGCCCGCCGGCCCGCACCCGGTCCGCGACGTTCTCCCCGACCGGGCCGGCGCCGACGACCACGACGTCGAACCACTCCTCGGCGGGGTCGGCGCCTGTCTGCTGCTGCTCGGTGCTCACAACGGGACTCCTTGCGGGCGGGGACGGTCGGCCTGCCCCGAATTCAACCCGGCTTCGCGAGGGAGGTCACCGCGACAGGCCGGACGCGGGCGGCACGTTCCGCACCGATCCGACGGCCCCCGCCTGCCCGCCGGCTCCTACGCCTGGTCGAACACCACGATCGAGCGCGCCACGTCCCCGCGCCGCAGTGCCGCGTAGCCGTCGTTGACGTCCTCCAGGCGGATCCGGTGCGACACCAACTCGTCGAGCATCAGCCGACCTTGCAGGTACAGCTCGACGTAGCGCGGCATGTCCGCGGTGAAGTTGTTCGAGCCCATGTGGACGCCCCGCACCGACTTGCCCTGCCCCCACAGCGCGTACGCGGGGATGTCGACGGTGGCCGTCATGCCGCCGATCCCGACGACGTACATGCTGCCGCCGGGGCGGGTCATCGCCAGCGCCTGCGCGTTGGTGGCCTTCGCCCCGACGGCGTCGAACACGTGGTCGACGCCGACACCGCCGGTCAACGCCGTCACGGCCGCGACGGGGTCGCCCGCCCCGGGATCGACGTCGTCCGTCGCGCCGACGGTACGGGCGAGCTCGCGCTTGGCGGCGAGCAGGTCGACGGCGACGACCCGGGCCGCGCCGCGCAGCCGGGCGCCCTGCACGATGTTGAGCCCGATACCGCCGCAACCGACCACCGCGACGGTGTCGCCCGCGCGGATGTCCGCGGTGTTGCAGGCCGCTCCGACGCCGGTGGTGACCGCGCAGCCGATGATGGCCGCGACGTCCAGGGGCATGTCCTTGCGGATCGCGACCACGGCGTTCTCGTGCACGAGCAGCCGCTCGGCGAGCCCGCCGATCTTCGCGTGCGCGCCGACCTCGGCCCCGTCCGCACGACTCAACCGCGGCGGTTCACCCGCCGCCCGCTGCGTGGCCTGCCGGTCGACGCACAGCCAGGTCTCCCCGCGCAGGCACAGCGCGCAGCGCCCGCAGAACACCGACAGACAGGCGATGACGTGATCCCCCGCCGCCACCCGCGTGACCCCGGCCCCGACCGCCTCGACCACCCCCGACGCCTCGTGCCCGAGCACCGTCGGCGGCGTCCCGGGCACACTCCCGTCGAGCACATGCAGATCGGAATGACAAAGCCCGGCGGCCACCGTACGAACGAGCACCTCCCCGGGCCCAGGCGCGTCGACCCGCAGGTCGGCGACGACGAGCTCACCGGGCTGGGACTCGAGCAGTGCGGCGCGCATGGGGATGCCTCCTCCGTCGTACAGCAGTTCCGACGCGCATCACAGCAGCTCGGGCAAGAGGAAGGAAGGGAGGACACGCGCACGCACGGTGCCCCCGACGAACCCACACGTCAACGCTCCGCGCCGGAACGGGTGATGCCACCAGACAAAGAACCCGACCGCGGGGCGCCGGGGGCGACGCGCCGCGGGGCGAGGCGACGTAAGGCGCGGGGCGACGCGAGGCGGGGCGACGCAAGGCGGCGAGGCAGAGCGGGGCGCGGCGGGGCGGGGCAGACCGGGGCTGCGAGGCAGAGCGGGGCGGGGCGGCACGGGGCGAGGCGGCACGGGGCGAGGCGAGGCGAGGCAGCGCGGCGCGGCGCGGCGCGGGGCGGGGCGGGGCGACGTGGGTTCGGGGGGCGGTTGGCGGCTTCGGGCGCTGTCGGTGCCGTTGGCGGTTCTGGGGCGTCGGGTCCGGCTGCGGACGCGCCGGCAGGCCGCAGCTGCTCGCGCGGGTGCGAGGACGCGGTGCCGGGCTGCAAGGGTGCGGCGCTGCCGAGTTCCCCGTGCCAGCCGCCGCTCAGCAGCCGGCGGCGCGGTTATGGGCGCGGCATCAGGAACTGTGGCTGCCCTGGTGGGTGGCCTGGCGGCGGATCCGCGCGGACGTGGCATCGATGGGTGTGGTGCGCGAGTGCCCTGCGGACGCGATGGCAGGCCCAGGCCGACGTTGGGGTGCGTGGGCGCAGGGGCCGGCCGGGGGTCTGTAGGAGGCCTGGCATGATCGTCTGGCATGTCGTCACCCATCAGCGTCGATGAGCAGTTGCGGCTCAATCGGCGAGCGCTCCGGTTCGTGGCCGTGCCCTTTGCCGTGCTGTCGGTCGGGCTCCTCCTTGCGTTCGGTGTCCAGGGCTCGGCCTTGTGGCGGACCATCGGCGGGATGCTCGTCGGGACGTATCTCGGGCTGCTCGTGCTGAATCCGTTGTGGTGGCTCGGGCCCGCGCGGTGGTTCGGGGTGCGGGCGAGGATGGTCGTGGCGGGGGGCGGGCGGCTGCGTGGGGTGAGGGTGACGCGGTCGGGCATGGTGGTCGTCCGCCGTGCCGCGGCCTTTCCGTGGGGCGTCGTCGCGATGGCGGACGCCGGGGTCGGGCGGTTGCGGCTGTGGGGTGCGTACGCGGCCTGGCTGCTGCTGCAACTCGGCTGCGCGGCGGTCGCGTTGGCGGTGGCCTCCAGCGTCTGGGTGACGCTGCCGGCGCTGGGGCTCATCATGGTCGTCGCGATGCTGGCGCTGCCCCTCCCCGGGGTCTCGAACGCGCCCGGGTGGATGCTGTTCCGTCTGCCCGCCGCGGACGCGTCGGTGTTGCCGCAGGTGACCTGGGACGACGCCGAGGCCTCGGCGGTCCGAGCCGCCGCGCTCAGCGACCTCGACGGGTGCCGTACCGCGCTGGACTCGGCCGCGCCGGACCGGCCGTTCGCGGCGGTGCTGCGCTGCGAGCTGGCCCTGAACGAGGGGCGCTACGCCGACGCGGGCGTGCTCGCCGCGGAGTTCGGGCCGCGGCAGCCGTTGGGCCTGCTGGGCAGTCAGTTCGCCCAGGTGCTCGTCCGCGCGACGGTGTACCTGCACGAAGAGGCCGAAGCGCAGGGCTCCCCGCTCCCCGCGCCGGGCTACGACATCGAGGCCGCAGCGACGGTCGTGGCGTGTGTGCCGTTCGGGCCGCGGGCGTCCGACGCGTTCGCGCTCTACTGGCACCTGCGGGGCGAGCCCAAGCGCGCGGCGCAGTCCGTCGCGCAGGCCCGGGGCGCGGCCGTCACGCCGTACGCCGCAGCGCACATCGAGTGCACCGCGGCGCGCGTGGCGGCGGCTGCCGGGCGTCATGAGCAGGCCGCGGCCGCGTTGCGGGTGGCTCGCGAGTTGGCGCCGGGCCTGGCGCGGATCGGGGTTGTGGAGCGGTTGGTCAGTCGGTCGCAGGGGCTTCCGGTTCCGCCCACTGGGTGACGGTGACGTCGTCGCCGACGGTGACCGTGCCCGGGGTGGCGACGGAGTACTGCGAGGCGAACAGCACGCCGCCCTCGGGGCCGCGGCGGTACGTCGCGAGGATGCGGAGCGGCTCGGGCCCGGCCTTCACGCCGCGCTGCTGGTCGACGGTCGTGACGACGCAGCGGCCGGCGACCTTGGCGAAGCCGAGTTCGGCGCCGCCGACGCGGATGTGCCGGGCGCGGTCCTCGGCGTGCGGCTCGTCCCAGCCGTCCACGATGATGTTGGGCCGGAACCGGCCGATCGGCAGCGCGGGCCGGTCGGCCTCGGCGAGGCGGCGGTTGAGTTCGCGCAGTGAGGCGAGGGACGCGATCGTCACCGCGCCGCCGTCGGCGAACGCCGCGGTGCCGGGCAGGAGTCCCTTGGTCACGCGGCCGTGCTCGGCGGCGGGCGGAACGCGCATCAGGCGGCAGGGCGCGCCGAGGACTTCGGTGAACCAGGCGGCGGCGTCGGGCCCTTGGTCGACGCCGCGGTAGGGCTGCTTGAACATCTCGATGGCGACGCGTTCGCCGTCGGGGTCGACGCCGAGCCGCAACTCCTCGACCCCGTCGGCGGAGAGCACGAGCTTGGCGCCGTCCGCCTCGACCGCGGCCCGGACGACGGCCAGCTTCGGGTCGGTGCGCTGGCTGCGGAAGACGCCGTTCTCGTCGACGACGATGAACGTGCGGTCGTGCGCGACGCCCGCGGCCCCGACCGGCGCGGTGCGCAGCGGGACGCCCGCGCAGCCTTTGACGGGATAGGTGAAGAGATCAACAACGGTCGCCATGCCGCCAGCCTAGCGACCCAAACCGGACAGCCCCGTACAGGCCAGGACGCGCATCCCACACATCGCGCCACGGACGGGTTCCCGCCGGACACGCCCACGATCGCCCGAATCGTGCCGGCGGCGCGGCGGGCGCCGGCCGACGTCCGTCGGACACGCCCACGGTCGCGGCAATTTGCCGTTTATAACCTGGATGTGCAGTAGCTCTAGTGACTGGTAAATCGTCCCCCATGCCCTAGGAGCCAGCATGAAGATCCGCCGCATCATCGCGTCCGCCGCGCTCGCCCTCGCCGCCGTGGGCGTCGCCGCGCCGGCCGCACAGGCCGACGTCAAGGTCAAGCAGTGGGAGTCCACGCACGTCGTCGTCGGCCACAAGATCGTCGTCGACCGCGAGTCGCACACGGTCGTGTGGGTGCGCTGACCCCGCCCGGGCGGGGGGGCCGCGGCCCCGCCGCCCCCCCCCCCCCCGCCGGGGGGGGGGGGGGCGGGCCCCCCCCCGGGGGGGGCGGCCGGCGAACCGGCCGCCCGCCGCCCCCTCGAATAAGCCCGTTCGGCCGACACGGGCAATCGTTCCTGCCGCACACTGGCCTTCATGCCGGTCAGTCTCGGGACACGGGTCTCCGCGTGGGTCAGGCGCCGCCACATCCGGACCGTCGCCGTCCTCGGACCGCCCGCCGTCGGCAAGACCACCCTGCTGCGCTACTGGAGCACCCGCCGGGTCGGGAGCGCGGCCTACAGCCCCACCGGCGCTCCCCAGCCGCTGCCCCACGTCGCGATGACGTCCGGCGGCCGGCGCGTGCTGATGCCGGGCCTGACCGACGTCAGCGGCAGCAAGTACTCGTGGAGCGGGTGGCAGGAGGTCGCCCAGGACACGCGCGTCGTGGTGTACCTGGTCAACGCGGAACACCTCGTCGAGTACGAGCTGTCCGACCGCGAGACCGCCGCCTGGGAGCGCATCGGCGACGACGCCGGCATCATCGGACCCCTGGTCGACGCGGGCGTGGTCGACCGGTGCGTCATCGCCGTCACGCACCGGGACCGCGACGACCGCTACGCCGAACTCGGCGTCCACTACCAGGCGCACGTCGAGGAACAGCTCGACGGCGTCATCATCAAGCTCGGCGGCTCCGAGAAGGTCCACGTCGTCACCGGCAGCCTCGCCGACGCCGCGGGCGCGGCCGAACTCACCGACGCCATCCTGGGCTGGCTGCGATGAACGCCGCCGCCCCGCCCCCTCGCCTGACCGACGCGCAGGACGGGCTGCGCGTCGTCCTCGTCGACCAGGGCCCCGGACACACCGAGTTCCTCTGGATGGACGGCACAGTCGCCCCCGAAAGCGCCTTCCACGCACGGCAGTCCGCCCACGAACTGTTCGCCCGCATCGTCTCCGCGGCCGCGCGCCGCCGCGAGTTCGACCGTACGCGCGCGGTGCGGTGCGGCCGCTGGCTGCTCGTCGAGACGCCGCTCGACGGGCACGACGACGTGGGCCGGCCGCTCGCGGTGACCCTGGCCGCGCACGTCGGCGGCGGGTTCCTCCGCGACCGCACCGCGGGCTTCGGCGAGCTCGCCGAGGCGGTCCTCCACGGCAACGGGCTCCCCGCGCCGATGCGTCCGCTGCCCGTCGTGCTCGACCGGGCCGAGTGGGTCACGCGCGGCCGGCTCTCCCGCCTCCTCGGCCGCCTCGCACGTTTGTTCGCGCGCCCGCCGGCCCCCGAGCCGCTCTCCGGTTCCGCGATGCTGCTCGAAAGGAACACCATGACCCCGCGGCCGCAGCTGAACCAGCGCCTCGTCGTCCTCACCCGCGACGCGTACAACCAGGCGCGCATCACCAGCCCGCGGCTGCTCGCCGATCCGCTGACCACCGTCGTGCCTTTCCCGCTGCGGCCGCCCTGGACCGGGCTCGACGGGCTGGCCCCGATCGGCGCCGACCTGCGCCCGGGCGCCATCTTCGTGCGGAACCGCTTCGACGGCGACCGGTACGTCGAGACCGGCGGCGCGTACGAGGCCATCTCGCTGGCCAAGTTCCGCGAGTTCGCCCGCATCTGCCAACTGCTCGGCGCCCGCAGCCTGGAGGTCGAGGAGCTGCGCGAGTACGCCGCGACCGGCCAGCGCGTGGCGGTGGCGTACCTGCGCGCCGGCATCGCCGACGTGTCCGGCGCGGGCGGCAGCGCGAACTTCCAGCGCATCGCACAGCGCTTCCACTCGGTGTGGGAGTACCAGACCGGCGTCCGCGACCAGGAGCAGGCCGAACAGGTCGCCGCCCGCAGCGGACTGCGCGCCGACCCGATGATCGGCGGGCTGCTGGACGGCCGCCGCTACACCGCGAACCCGCTCACGCGGCACGAAGTGCTGCTCGACATCTCGTCCGAGGCGCAGAAGGAGATCACCTTCGCGCTCGGCCTCGAGACCCTGCTGATCGGCGTGGACGCGGGCTTCGGCGGCAAGTTCGACCAACTGCGGGGCCAGTCGCAGCAGATGCAGCTGAAGGTGCAGGTGGACTTCGGCGAGGCGTGACCTCGGCGCGTCATTCCTCGGGCAGGCACGTCGGTTCGGCCGGGGCGTCGTACGCGACGACCAGGCTCGGATCCGCAGCGTCCGTGCCGCTTTCGGCGAGGAACACGTCGAGGACGTCCGGCGGTGTGGCGGGCGACAGGTGCAGCACGACGCGGTTCAGTGGAACATCCACGGCCCAGTTGCCGTAGACCGGCGTTCCGGACTCCCGGAGCCGGATCGCGGTGCGGTCCAGGCGGGTCTTGAGCATGTCCAGCGACTCGATCCCGAACTCCGGTCGGCCGGTGGCGGGTTGGTCCCCGGCCGGGGCGGCGGCGGCCGAGCCGAACGGCAGGAGGGGAGCAACGAGCACGCCGGTGAGGACCAACGCGGCGCCGCAGAAGAGCGATCGGGCACGGCAGACGCCGGAAGCCCGGCGTACGGTCGGGCGCGCAGGGGACGGGAAGGGCTGGGGCACCGTCGTTCTCTCGGACGTGGCTGAGGCCGCCCGCCGCGGATGAGGCGGCGGGCGGCCCGGACGTCCTCGACACTGCCGACACCTGATGAACGACCGATGGACGATCGCTGCACGCGGACGACCGGCGGCCGTTCAGTCCGGCTCCCGCCGCCCCCACAACCGCGGTTCCAGGCCCAGCCCCCGCAGCCAGGCCCGTTCGCCCTGCCGCACGACGGCGGCTCCGTTGGCGGCGAGCAGCGCGAGGACGTCGTCGCCCGGCGCACCGCCGAGGGCCGCGATGACGACCGGAACATCACCGGCGGCGACCGTGACCACGTACTCGTACTCGCCGCCGTTCAGGTCCTGCCCCTCGATGGTCAGGGTGCCGTCGGCGGCGAGCCGGGCGTCGACGTGGAGCCGGTTCGCGGCGTACATCGAGACCTTGCGGTCGCCGGTCTCGGTCACCGCACCCGTTCCGGGGAGTACAAATGGCTTTCGCAGAAGCCGGTGGCGTCGCCGAGGGAGCGGCCGACCATGATGACGGCGACGGCCTTGATCCCGTTGTCGTGCACGAGCGCCTCCAGGTCCGCGAGGCGCCCGCGGGCGATGAGTTCGTCGGGGCGCGAGGCCCGCGCGACGACGGCGACCGGGCAGTCCGCCCCGTAGAGCGGCGTGAGTTCGGCGACGATGCGCGCGGTCTCGCGGACCGCGAGGTGCAGGACGAGGAGCGCGCCCGAGCGGCCGAGGGTCGCCAGCTCCTCGCCGGGCGGCATCGCCGTGGAGTTGTTGGAGACGCGGGTGAGGACGACGGTCTGGTTCACGCCCGGGAGGGTGAGTTCGCGCCCGAGCGCGGCGGCCGCGGCCGCGAAGGCCGGGACGCCCGGGGTGATGTCGTAGCCGATGCCCAACGCGTCCAGCCGCCGGATCTGTTCGCCGACCGCGCTGTAGAACGACGTGTCGCCCGAGTGCAGCCGGACGACGTCGAGGCCGTCGTCGTGCGCCGCGACGATCTCGGCGACGATCTCGTCGAGGGTCAGGTCGGCGGTGTCGACGAGCCGGGCGTCCGCCGGTGCGGCGTCCAGGAGTTCGCGCGGGACGATGGCGCCCGCGTACAGGCACACCGCCGCGTTCTCGATGAGCCGCAGGCCGCGCACGGTGATCAGGTCGGCCGCGCCCGGGCCCGCGCCGACGAAGTGGACGGTCATGCGGCGGGTCCTTCCGGCTTGACCGCGACCCACTGCGTCACGGGCATGAGCGGCCGCCAGCCGGTGAACTTCCCGACCGGAGCCGAACGGCTGATCTGTATGCGCGTCAGGTCGCCGCCCAACGCGTAGCGGTGGCGCACGAGTTCGGCCTCGGTCTCCGCAGTCACCGCGTTGGCCACCAGCCGCCCGCCGGGGCGCAGCGCGGCCCAGCACTTCTCGACCACGCCGGGCACGGTCAGGCCGCCGCCGACGAACACCGCGTCGGGCGGGTACGCGACGGTCAGCCCGTCGAGCGCGGCGGGCGCGGTGCCGGTGACCAGGACGAGGCCGCGCGCGCCGAGGGCGTCCGCGTTGGCGCGCACCCGCTCGGCCCGCGCCGTGTCGGCCTCGACGGCGACGGCGCGGCACGACGGATGGGCGCGCATCCACTCGATGCCGATGCTTCCGCTGCCCGCGCCGATGTCCCACAGCAGTGCGCCGGCACGCGGCGCGAGCGCGGCGAGGGTGACGGCGCGTATCTCACGCTTGGTCAACTGGCCGTCGTGGGCGTACGCGTCGTCGGGAAGGCCCGGCACGAGGGTGGCGACCGGCTCGCGCGGGTGCCCGGCCTCCGGGGCGGATCCCCCCGCGGCCTCAGCCATTCCCGCCGCCGTCCCCGTCTATGCCGCCCTCCAGGTCGCCCTCGACCTCCAGGTACGCCTCGCGCAGCCCGTCCAGTGTGGCCGCGTCCGGCTTGGCCCACAGCCCGCGGTCGGCGGCCTCGATGAGGCGTTCCGCGATGCCTCGCAGCGCCCACGGGTTGGCGCCGCGCATGAACTCGCGGTTGGCCGGGTCGAGGACGTACTCGGCGGCGAGCTTCTCGTACATCCAGTCCTGCACGACGCCGGTGGTCGCGTCGTAGCCGAACAGGTAGTCCACGGTTGCGGCGAGCTCGAACGCGCCCTTGTAGCCGTGCTTGCGCATGGCCTCGATCCAGCGCGGGTTGACCACGCGGGCGCGGAACACGCGCGCGGTCTCCTGCTCGAGCGTGCGCGTGCGGACCGCGTCCGGCATCGTCGAGTCGCCGATGTACGCGGCGGGCGCCGTGCCGGTGAGCGCGCGCACGGCCGCGACCATGCCGCCGTGGTACTGGAAGTAGTCGTCGGAGTCGGCGATGTCGTGCTCGCGGGTGTCGGTGTTCTTCGCCGCGACCGCGATGCGCCGGTACGCGCGTTCCATGTCCTCGCGCGCGAACACGCCGTCCAGGCCTCGCCCGTAGGCGTAGCCGCCCCACGTCGCGTACACCTCGGCCAGGTCCGCGTCGTCGCGCCACGTGCGGGCGTCGATGAGCGGCAGCAGCCCGGCCCCGTAGGCGCCCGGGCGCGAGCCGAACACGCGGGCGGTGGCCCGGCGTTCGTCACCGTGCTCGGCGAGGTTGGCGCGGACGTGCGCGCGCACGTGGTTGTCCTCGTCGGACTCCTCCAGCCCGGCGGCCAGCCGCACGGCGTCGTCGAGGAGCAGGACGACGTGCGGGAACGCGTCCCGGAAGAAGCCGGAGATGCGCACGGTCACGTCGATGCGCGGCCGCCCGAGCTCCTCCAGCGGGATCGGCTCCAGGCCGGTGACGCGCCGAGAGGCGTCGTCCCACACCGGCCGGACGCCGAGCAGCGCCAGCACCTCGCCGACGTCGTCGCCGCTGGTGCGCATGGCGCTGGTGCCCCACACCGACAGGCCGACCGACGACGGCCATGTCCCGGTCTCCTCGCGGTACTTGGCGAGCAGCGAGTCGGCGAGCGCCTGGCCGGTCTCCCACGCGAGGCGGCTGGGCACCGCCTTGGGGTCGACGGTGTAGAAGTTGCGGCCGGTCGGCAGGACGTTGACCAGGCCGCGCAGCGGCGACCCGGACGGGCCGGCCGGCACGTAGCCGCCGTCGAGCGCGTGCAGGACCGCGTTGATCTCGTCGCCGGTGCGGTCCAGGCGCGGCACGACCTCGGTGGCGGCGAAGGCGAGCACGTCGGCGACGGCGGTGGCGACCGCCGGGCCCGCGGAGGCGCCGAGCACGGCGTCGATGACGTCGGGCGCCGCGGCCGGGTCCCAGCCGCGCTCCTCCATTCCGGAGACCAGCGCGTGCGCGGCCGCCTCGGCGTCGTCGGTCTCGCGGCGGCCGGCGGTGCCGCCCTCGACGAGGCCGAGCGCCTCGCGCAGGCCGGGGAGCGCCGCGCTGCGGCCGCCCCACACCTGGCGGGCGCGCAGCATGGCGGTGACCAGGTTGATGCGTCCGGCGCCGGTGGGCGCGGTGCCGAGGATGTGCAGGCCCTCGCGGATCTGCGCGTCCTTGACCTCGCACAGCCAGCCGTCGAGGTGCAGCAGGAAGTCGTCGAACTCGGCCTCGTGCGGCCGGTCCCCGATGCCGAGGTCGTGGTCGAGGCGGGCGGCCTGCACGAGCGTCCAGATCTGCGCCTGCACGGCCGGGGCCTTGGCCGGGTCGAGCGCGGAGACGTTGGCGTACTCGTCGAGGAGCTGTTCGAGCCGGGTCAGGTCGCCGTACGTCTCGGCGCGCGCCATCGGCGGCACGAGGTGGTCGACGATGACGGCGTGCGCGCGCCGCTTGGCCTGCGCGCCCTCGCCCGGGTCGTTGACGAGGAACGGGTAGATGAGCGGCAGGTCGCCGAGCACCGCGTCGGGCCCGCACTCGGCGGACAGGCCGAGGTTCTTGCCGGGCAGCCACTCGAGCGTGCCGTGCTTGCCCAGGTGCACCAGCGCGTTCGCGCCGAAGCCGCCGTTCTCGCGCGCGGCGTCGAGCCACCAGTAGGCGGCCAGGTAGTGGTGGCTCGGCGGCAGGTCCGGGTCGTGGTAGATGGCGACCGGGTTCTCGCCGAAGCCGCGCGGCGGCTGGATGATCAGCACGACGTTGCCGGCCCGCAGCGCCGCGAGCACGATCTCGCCCTCGGGGTCGCGCGAGTGGTCGACGTACAGCTCGCCCGGTGCGGGGCCCCAGTGCTCCTCGATGTTGGCGCGCAGCCCGACCGGCAGCGTCGCGTACCGGGCGCGGTACTCGGCGGCGCTGATGCGCACCGGGTTGCCCTCGAGCTGCGCCTCGCTCAGCCACTCGGGGTCCTGGCCGCCCGCGGCGATCAGGGCGTGGATGAGCGCGTCGCCGTCGGCCGGCTCCAGGCCGGGCAGCGCGTCGGCGCCGTCGACCGGGCCGACGTCGTAGCCGGCCTCGCGCATCGCGCGCAGCAGCGCGACCGCGCTCGCCGGGGTGTCGAGGCCGACGGCGTTGCCGATGCGGGCGTGCTTGGTCGGGTACGCCGACAGCACGACGCCGATGCGGCGCTCGGCGGCCGGGACGTGCCGCAGCTGTGCGTGCCGTACCGCGATGCCCGCGACGCGCGCGGCGCGTTCCGGGTCGGCGGCGTAGAAGGTCAGTCCGTCGGCGCCGGTCTCCTTGAAGGAGAACGGCACGGTGATCAGGCGGCCGTCGAACTCGGGGACGGCGACCTGGGTGGCGGCGTCCATCGGGGACAAGCCGGCGTCGCCCGCCTCCCAGTCGGCGCGGCTGGTGGTCAGGCTGAGCGCCTGCAGGACGGTGATGTCGAGCTCGGCGAGCGCCCCGACGTCCCACGACTCGTCGTCGCCGCCGGCCGACGCCTCGGCCGGGCGCGCGCCGCCCGCCGCCAGCACGGTCACCAGCAGCGCGTCGCACTCGCCGATCGCCTCGAACAGCGCGGGCTCGGCGCCGCGCAGCGAGGCGCACCACAGCGGGACGGCGCGGCCGCCCGCGTCCTCGATGGCGTCGCACAGCGCGCCGACGAACGCGGTGTTCCCGGCGAGGTGGTGGGCGCGGTAGTAGAGCACGCCGACGGCCGGGGCGTCCGGATTGCGGGTCGACCGCTCCAGGCGGCCCCACGCCGGGACCTCGACCGGGGCCTCGAAGCCGAAGCCGGTCAGCAGCACGGTGTCCGACAGGAAGCGGAACAGGTTGGTCAGGTTGTCGGCGCCGCCCTGCGCGAGGTACGCGTGGGCCTGCGCGCTCACCCCGGCCGGGACCGTCGCGAGCTCCATCAGCGCGGCGTCGGGCGACTGTTCGCCGGACACCACGACGACCGGGCGCGGACCCGCCAGCAGCGCGTCGAGGCCGGCCTCCCAGGCGCGGCGGCCGCCCAGCAGGCGGACGACGACGAGGTCGGTGCCGTCCACGAGCGCGGGCAGGTCGGCGGGGGCGACGCGGGCGGGGTTGGCGAGGCGCCAGTCGCCCTCGCTCGCCTTCGCGCTGAGCAGGTCGGTGTCCGAGGTGGACAGGAAGAGGATCGTCACGACGCCACCGCCGTCCCGCGCGAGCCGCCCAGGCGGGTGTGGATGGACGTGGTCGTGCGCAGGGATGTGCGCGAGCGAACGCAGGACGGAGTCGTCACCGTGCGCGCCTCTCCGGGGTCCTCGCCCCATCGGACAACAGGGGTGGACGCGCAGTTCCTGACTCCCGTCCGCCGCCGTCAGGCCGGCCGCGCGAACGGTCACAGTGGCGGGACCGTCCCGGACTCGCACCGGGTTCCTGGCCACGCCCTCCCCGCACCGGCGGAGGCCGATGCGGGGTCAGCATCGCGCAGCGCCGGACGCTCCTGCAAGTCACCGGCGCCGCCGGACGGTGTCGGTTCCGCCACGCCGGCGGCGGTGCGCCGGACGCCCGCCCGGACCGCGCGGAGGCTCCCGTCAGCGGCGACGTTCACGGCCGGGGAGCGGCGGCGGCTGTGGCGGAGGGGCGAAATTGTAGTCAGCGGAGGGGACTTGATGTCACGATCCGGGAAATCCGGAGAAACCGGTCCCCTCGGCAACCAACCGGGTCTAACTTCGTAGATATGCCCGGAAATTGGACTGCGCAACGCTGCGCGGACCGGCGTGCCCGCTTCCTGGCGTACCTCATGGAGCGCGCGCCCCGGCACTGGGCGGCGATGATCCGGCACGGCGCGCGCAGCATGGCGCCGGCCGAGTGGCGCGACGGCCCGCCCGCCGAACAGGCCGAGCGGATGGCGCGCGTGCAGGTCGAGCGGGTCGCGGACAGCCCCGCGTACGCGGTCGACGAGCCGGCCGTGCGGGCGCTGCGCAGCGCGTCCGTCGACCTGCGGCTCCCGATGGCGGCGGAGCTGCTTCCGGCCACCCGAGGCCTGCTGATGTTCCAGGTGCCGATCGGCGTCGACCCGACGGACGGGTGCACGCCGCTGACCGCCGCGACCTGGGGGCCGAGCCTCCCGACGCACTACGCCGGGGTGTGGCTCACCTGGTGGTTCGACGCCGAGGCGGCCGCCGCCCGGGAGGTCCGCGAGGGGCGGCTCACCGAGGCGGAGGCCCGCACCGGGCTGGCGCACGTGGGGCCGTGGCTGCCGGCCGGGCACCTGTCGCTGCCGTTCGTGCCGGTGCTGGAGACGCGGCTGTGGCCGCGCCGCGCGGCGGACCGGGTCGACCCCGAGGCGCTGATGATCCGGACCATAGCGGGGTCGTGGCTCGCGCTGACCCGGGGCCTGCTCGTCGCGACGCCCGCCGCGACGGAGCTGACGTCCCCTCAAGCTGCGGGCTCGGCAGGCATCGTCGGCCTGCACATGGTGCGCGCCGGCGGCCGGGACCCGATCCTGCTCGCCTCCGGCATCCGGGCCGCCGCGGACGGCGCCGCGGCGGCGGCCCAGCACCGGTACGGCCCGGTCCGCGACTTCACCGACCGGCCGTACCCGCCGGAGTCCGACGACGGGGTCGCCTAGGGGGCGCCTAGGGGGCGGCGTCGGGGAGGGCCGTCGTCGTATCGGTGCCGGGCTTCCGGCCTTCGGCGTGGTTGCCCGCGATCACCGTGACGATGACGCACACCGCGATCAGCGCCTCGACCCACAGGAACGCCAGGTAGTCGATCAGCGAGCCGATCGGCGGCGAACCCGGCGCGGTGTTGCGGAATCCGGCCAGCGCGAACAGCGTCGCCGCCATCCAGCCGAGCGCGGGCCAGACCAGGCCGCGCCGCCGGGTGACGAGGAAGCGGCTGCCGAGCGCCACGGCGAAGGCGAGGCCCCACATGGCGGTCATCATGAAGGTCGCGAAGAACAGGACGCTGTCCGAACGGGTGAGTCCGACGTCGAAGCCCGCGCCGGCGCCCTCGGCCCCCGGGGTCACGTCGGCGGAGAACAGCACGTCGTTGTTGGAGAGGGTGACCCACACGGGAACGGTCCGGCCGCCGGACTTGGCGGAGAACGCGATCACGGTGTCGTACCCGTCGAACGGGTAGTCGGTGATGGCGCCGCCGGTCAGGGCGACCGCCACGTCGGTGCCGGAGATGCGCGTGTGCGCGGGGTAGTCGAGGTCGCCCTTGACCGACGACGAGGTCTGCAGCACCAGGTCCTCGGCCGGGCTGAAGGCGCCTTCGTCGGCGAGCGCCCCGCGCGGCTCGGGCAGCACGCGCAGCACGAGTTCGCGACCGGCGGCGTCCACGCGCTGGATGGAGGCCTTCACGTCGACGCGGTCGGGCGCGCTCGCGTCCCCGGAGTGGTACCGCCGGTCGGCGTGGATCCGCTCGCCGAGCTGCAGCCATACGCCGGCGATCGCGAGGACCACCGCGACGGCGGCCGCGACCAACGGCCATTTGAGCGCGCGGGAGATCACGAGATCGACGGTACGGGAGGAATGAGGTGATTTACCCCAAGCGCTGCGGCACGTGCGCCGGACGGGTCGGCGAACGGGTGAATTGCGGGCGTGACGCGTCGACTTCCGGTCCTACGCGTTGGTCCGGACGGGCTCTTCTAGGCGACGGTGCGGACGGCCTTGTCGACCGGGACGGTCCCGCCGATGAGTTCAAGCGTGCTGCCGACGGTGTTCGGGGCGTCGAGAAGCGCGGCGAGGACGGCCGCGACGTCGTCACGGGTCACGGTGCCGCGGCCGGTCCAGGTCGCGAGGTGGATGAGGCCGGTGCCCGCGTCGTCGGTCAGCGTGCCGGGGCGCAGGATCGTCCAGTCGAGTCCGGCGCGGGAGCTGATGTCGACGTCGGCGGCGGTCTTCGCGCGCAGGTAGGCGGCGAACACCGGGTCGGTGCCGGGCGGCGGCTCGGCGCCCGCGCCGTACGAGGACACGATGAGGAAGCGGCGCACCCCCGCGCGTTCGGCCGCGTCCGCGAACAGCGCGGCGGCCGCCCGGTCGACGGTGTCCTTGCGGGCCGCGCCGCTGCCGGGCCCGGCACCCGCGGCGAACACGGCGGCGTCGGCGCCGGCCAGGTGCGCGGCGACCTCGTCCGGCGACGCCGCCTCCAGGTCGCACACGATCGGCTCGGCGCCGGCGGCGCGCAGTGCGTCGGACTGCTCGGGCTTGCGGATGATCCCGGCCACGCTGTCGCCGCGTGCCGCGAGCAGGCGTTCGAGGCGCAGCGCGATCTGGCCGTGTCCACCGGCGATGACGGTTCGCATGGCGGCGACGCTACCCGGCGCGGGGGGCGGGTATGCGTGGCGTTGGGGCGGTCGCGCGTTCGCGGCGCCTGAGTGCGCGGTGGACGCCGTCGTCGGCGAGTCCGGTTCCACGCCGGTCGGCCTTCGGACGCCGCCTCAGACGCTGCCGGTGCGCGACCAGAACTCCTGCCACGACGGCCACCGCTCGGGCAGCTCCGCACGGGTGATGAGCGGGTTGCCGGGGAAGTGGTAGCGGTCGGCGACGCTCAGCGGGTGTTCCAGGACGTCGGCGGCGTAGAACACCTTCGGCTTGCGGCTGCGGAAGTACCAGCGGCCGTCGCGGCGTTCGTAGCGGTCCCAGTACTGCATGGGCATGACCACCCACAGGTCGCCGACCTCGTGCTCGGGGCGGCAGTAGACGACGCCGGTGGCGTGGTCCTCGTCGACCAGGTCGATCACGTGGTTGCCGATCAGGTGGAACGTGATGCCGTACGGGCGCAGCACCGGGTCGAACCAGCGGGCCAGCGCGTCGCGGCCGACGCCGCCGTCGCCGGTCTCGACGTCGTCGACGAACAGTGAGGTGAGGGCGGGGACGTCGCGGCTGTCGAGGGCCAGCGCGTAGCGGGCGGCGAGCTGCCGGATCTCGTCGCGGGCCTCGAGCCGAGCGACCCGGGCGGCGAGGTCGTCGCCCGCGGGGACGGGGTGTACGGCGCCCGGCGCGCCCGTGTCGTCCGCAGCGGTCTCGTGCATGCCGTGTCCTCTCGCCGGTGCCGCCCCGCGCAGCGATTCTGACACACCGTCAGATCAGTGGGTCCCGTCGAGCAGCCCCAGCTCGTGCGCGAGCACCGCGGCCTGCGCGCGACTGCGCACGCCGAGCTTCGGCAGGATGCGGCTGACGTGGGTCTTCGTGGTCGCCCCCGCCATGTCCAGGCGTGCCGAGATCTCCGCGTTGGACATGCCCTGGCCCAGGCAGACCAGCACCTCGCGCTCGCGCGGCGTCAGCGTGTCGACGAGACCGGCCCGGGGGTCGGGCGCCTGGTCCGGCGCGTGCCCGGAGGAGGCGAACGCGGCGATGAGCCGACGGGTGACGGCCGGGGCGATCATGCCCTCGCCCCGCGCGACGAGCCGCACCGCGTCGACGAGAGCGGCCGCGTCGGAGTCCTTGAGCAGGAACCCCGACGCACCGGCCCGCAGCGCGCCGAAGACGTACTCGTCGAGGTCGAAGGTGGTGAGGACGAGAACGTCGGCCAGGCCTTCGGAGACGACCACGCGTGTGGCGGCGACGCCGTCCATCCGGGGCATCTGGACGTCCATGAGGACGACGTCGGGGCGGAGCACACGGGCGAGCCGAACAGCCTCCTCCCCGTCAGCGGCCTCCCCGACGACCGAGACCCCCGACGCGGCCCCGAGGATCATGACCAGCCCGGCCCGGACCGCGCCCTGGTCCTCGGCGACGACGACGCGGATGGGGGTGGGGGTGGCGGACGTCTCGGTCACGCGGGCTCCTGAGCGGGGGTGGAGGGGGGACGGGGGGCGACGGCGTCACGGGCGTGACGGCGTGACGGGCCCGACGGGCGCGACGGGCGCGATGACGTGGCGGTCCTCACGGGCGTGACCGCGTGACCGCGTGACGGGGCGACGGGGCGACGGGGCGACGGGGCGACGGGGCGACGGGGCGACGGGGCGACGGGGCGACGGGGCGACGGGGCGACGGGGCGAGACTCCCACGCGGTGCGGCGACGAGGGGCCGGTCAGGCCCGGGCGGAGGCCTCGGCCTTGGGCGGTTCGGGCGCGGGCTCCGGCGGCGCAGCGACGCACGTAAGGACAAGGCCGATGACGGCAACCGCGAGGGGCCATCGGGCGCTGGGGCGTCATGCGCTTCTCCCGAGCACACCTCGGGCGGTCCGCCACGACATCCAGCGGGAGTTCGGCTCGGACGCGCCACAGTCCGTGGGCTCGGTCAGCGCCGTCGGTGTCATGGGTGCCGTCGGCCCAGGCGCCCTCGAAGCGGGTGCCGAGCAGCGCCGCATGCTGGGGCGTCATGCGTCCTCCACGCACGCCTCGGCCTCGGCGGGTTCGGGCGCGGGCTTCGGCGGCGGAGCGGCGCGCGTGAGGACGAGGCCGGTGACGGCGGTCGCGAACGGCTGTCAGACGCCTGGCCGTCACGCGTCCCCCCGCGCACGCCTCGGGCGGTCCGCCGGGACGTCCAGTGGGAGGTCGGCGCGGACACGCCAGAGCCCGTGGGCCCGGTCAGCGCGGTCGGTGCCGTCGGTGCCGTGGGCGCCGTCGGCCCTGTGGGCACCGTCGGCGGGGGCGGCCTCGAAGTGGCCGCCGAGCAGCGCCGCGCGCTCGCGCATGCCGACCAGGCCCGCACCCGCGCCCGGGGCGCGGGGGTTCGGTTCTGCCTTGTACGGGCTCTCGACCGTGACCGCCAGACAGCGGGCCGCTCCTTCGGTCACGGTCAGGGTCACCGTCACCACGCCCGGTGCGGCGTGCTTGAGGGCGTTGGTCACCGACTCCTGAGCGATCCGGTACGCCGCCAGCTCTACCGGGGCCGGGAGCGGGGTCGGGTCGCCGCCGTTCGTCCGGCGCTCGTCTCGGAGTTCGAAGCACAGGCCGCTCGCCTCGCCACTGCGTGAGGCGCGGGCGACCAGCGCGTCCAGCGAGTCCAGGCGCGGTACGGCGGCGGAGACCTCGGTGTCGGCGAGGGGGTAGTCGAAGGGGTCGGTGGGGTGGGGCGAGGCCTGGTCGGGGGCGGTGGGGCGACGGGTGGTGGGTGTCGCGTGGCTGTGGCTGTGGCTGTGGCTGTGGCTGTGGCTGGTGCCGTAGCCGGTCCCGTCGCCGGTGCCGGTTCCGTCGGCGTTGCCGGTGCCTGCGGTCGGGGCGGCCGGGTCCCCCGGCGCCGTGCGTTGTCCGTTGGAGCCCGCGGGCGCGGCGCGGTTCGGAGTTCGGGTCGTGCCGCCCGCCCCCGTGTCGCCGTCAGCGGTCTGCGGCCAGGTCCCGTCGAGGGCCTCTCCCCCGCCGCCGGCGCGCAACAGCCCGATCAGCCTTCGCATTTCGGCGAGGCCCTGCACGCTGCTCTCGCGGATCACCGCCAGGGAGCGCGCGGTCGCCTCGGGGTCGCCCGCGGCCACCGAGATCGCGGCCGTCGAGTGGATCGCGATCGCCGACAGGTGGTTGGCGACCACGTCGTGCAGTTCGCGGGCCATCCGCGCGCGTTCCTGTTCGACGGCGCGGCGCCGGTCCATCTCGGCGAGCAGCGCGGTCTGTTCGGCCCGCAGGCGTTCGGCGGCGGCCGCGTCGCGGTGGGTGCGGATCAGCCAGCCCGTCCCCGCCGGCGCGACCGCGACCAGCCCGGCGAACACCCCCAGCAGCAGCGCCTCCGGCCTGCGCAGCGCGCCGACCGCGACGACCGTCACGACCACGGTGAACGTCACGGCGGCCGGCGTGACCTGCCGGGCCCAACGCTGCGGCGCGTAGAGCGCCGACGCGTACACGAGGTCGGTGAACATGACGATGGTGGCGAGGTTGCCGCCCGTCACCTGGTCCCCGGCCAGCGCGACGAAGCCCACGACCAGGGCGGCACGCGGCGCGGTGCGCCGGAACAGCTCGGTCGCCGCCATGACGACGAGCGGCACCAGCGGCAGCACCCGCGGGATCGCGTCGTAGTACGCGTTCTGGAGCCCGAACCACCACAGCACGAACCCGCCGACGAGCCCGCCCACGGCGATCGCGATGTCGTGGGGGTGCGGACGCTCCAATGCCATGGCTCCATCCGACCATGCCCGACTACGCCGCTCCGTCGTCTGCGGGGTGTGTCCCGGGCGGCCAGGCGTACATCGAACGATGCAGCCGCCGGTCGTCGGCGCCGACGACGCGCGGGCGGGGGCGCGTCGGGAAGCCTGGAGGCACGGTCGCCGAACCGGTGCCACAGCCGGTCGTTCCCCCTCGTCCGAGGAGTCCCCATGTTGCTCGCGTTGGTCGTCGCCTGTGAGATCGGCTTCTGGCTGATCCTCGGCGCCGGCCTGGTCGCCCGCTACCTGCTGCGGTGGCGGCGTACCAGCACCGTGCTGCTGGTGTCCGTGCCGCTCGTCGACGTCGTGCTGCTCGCAGCCACGATCGTCGACCTGCGCCGCGGCGCCACCGCCGACTGGACCCACGGGCTGGCCGCCGCCTACATCGGCTTCTCGGTCGCGTACGGCCACTACCTGGTGCGCTGGGCGGACTCCTGGTTCCTCCACCGTTTCGCGGACGGCCCGAGGCCGCCGAAGCCGCCCAAGTACGGCACGGCCCGGGCCGTCCACGAGTGGAAGATCGCCGCCCGGACCGCCCTGTCCTGCGCGATCGCGCTCGTGCTGCTCCAGGCGGCGATCTGGATGGTCGGCGACGCCACGCGCACCAAGGCACTTCATTGGGCCCAGGTGCGCATGCTCTGGATCGCGGGCATCAACGCCCTGGTGGCGCTGACCTACACCCTGTGGCCCAAGCGGCCCGTCAGTTCCCGCCCCCCATGTGCGGGTAGCGGTAGTCGGTCGGGGGAACGAAGGTCTCCTTGATCGTGCGGGTGCTGGTCCAGCGCATCAGGTTCTGCGCCGCGCCCGCCTTGTCGTTCGTCCCGGACGCGCGGCCGCCGCCGAAGGGCTGCTGGCCGACCACGGCGCCGGTGGGCTTGTCGTTCAGGTAGAAGTTCCCGGCGGCGAAGCGCAGGAACCCGGTCGCCTCGGCCAGCGCCGCGCGGTCCTGCGCGATCACCGCGCCGGTCAGGGCGTACGGCGACACGGACTCCATCTGGCGGAGCATCGGCTCCCAGTCGGCGTCGTCGTACACGTGGACGCCGAGGATCGGGCCGAAGTACTCGTCGCGGAAGATCTCGTCGGTCGGGTCGTCCGAGACCAGCAGGGTCGGGCGGACGAAGTAGCCGACGCTGTCGTCGTACGTCCCGCCCGCGACGACGTCGACCGACGCGGTCGCGTGCGCGCGGTCGATCGCGGCCTTGTTCTTCGCGAAGGCGCGCTCGTCGATGACCGCGCCCATGAAGTTGCTCAGGTCGGTGACGTCGCCCATGCTCAGGCCCTCGATCTCCGCGACGAGCTCGTCGCGGAAACCGCTCTGCCACAGCGAGCGCGGGACGTAGGCACGGGACGCGGCCGAGCACTTCTGGCCCTGGAACTCGTACGCGCCGCGGACCATCGCGGTCTTCAGCACCGCCGGGTCGGCGGTCGGGTGCGCGACGATGAAGTCCTTGCCGCCGGTCTCGCCGACGATCCGCGGGTACGTGCGGTACTTCTCGATGTTCATGCCGACGGTGCGCCACAGGTGGCGGAACGTCGCGGTCGAGCCGGTGAAGTGGATGCCGGCCAGGTCCGGGTCCTCCAGGACGACGTCGGACACGGCGATGCCGTCGCCGGTGACCAGGTTGATGACGCCCGGCGGCATCCCGGCCTCTTCGAGCAGGCGCATGAGGTGCCAGGCGGCGAGCGTCTGCGTCGGGGACGGCTTCCACACGACCGTGTTGCCCATCAGGGCGGGGGCGGTGGGCAGGTTGCCGGCGATCGCGGTGAAGTTGAACGGCGTAACGGCGTAGACAAAGCCGTCGAGCGGGCGGTGGTCCAGGCGGTTCCAGACTCCGGGCGAGCTGATCGGCTGCTCCGCGAGGATCCGGCGCGCGAAGTGCACGTTGAAGCGCCAGAAGTCGACCAGCTCGCACGGCGTGTCGATCTCCGCCTGCTGCGCGGTCTTCGACTGCCCGAGCATGGTGGCCGCCGCCAGACGCTCGCGCCACGGACCCGCCAGCAGGTCCGCCGCCTTCAGGATCACCGCCGCACGGTCGTCGAACGACAGCGCGCGCCACCCCGGCGCCGCGGCCTTCGCCGCCGCCACCGCGGCCCGCGCGTCCTCGTGCGTCGCGGAGCCGAACGACCCCAGCACGGCCGCATGCCGGTGCGGCTGCACGACGTCCACCCGCGCGCCGCCGCCCAGGGCCGACACGCCGCCGATCGTCTGCGTCAGCTCGACGGGGTTGGCCGCGAGTTCCTTCAGCGCGGATTCGAGACGGGCGCGCTCGGGGCTGCCGGGGGCGTACGAGTGCACCGGCTCGTTGACCGGTGTGGGGACGTTGGAGACGGCGTCCATGACGAGGAGCCCTTTCGATCGGATCGGGGAGGCTGCGGGATGCGGCGCGGGCGGCGCGGTTCGGGCCGGCGGGGCTTGCGGCCGGGTCGGCGGCCGGGTCGGCGGTCGGGTCGGCGGTCGGGTCGGCGGTCGGGTCGGCGGTCGGGTCGGCGGTCGGGTCAGCGCGACGGCAGGAAGGAGCGCAGGAAGAACGCGACGTTCGCGGGGCGCTCGGCCAGGCGGCGGGTGAAGTAGCCGTACCAGTCGGTGCCGAACGGCACGTACACGCGCACGCGCTCGCCCTCCTCGACGAGCCGCTGCTGCTCGGCCGCGCGGATGCCGTACAGCATCTGGAACTCGTACGAGCCCGGCACGCGGTCGTTGACGAGCGCCAGCTCGCGGGTGATGGCGATCAGGCGCGGGTCGTGCGTCGCGACCATCGGGTGGCCGTCGCCCGCCATGAGGATCTTGAGGCAGCGCACGTACGCCAGGTCCACCTCCCGCCGGTCCTGGTACGCGACCGAAGCCGGCTCGCGGTACGCGCCCTTGACCAGGCGCACGCGCGAACCCTCCACGGCGAGTCTGCGGCAGTCGTCCTCGGTGCGGAACAGGTACGACTGGAGGACCGCGCCCGTGCCGGGGTGCTCGGCGCGGAGCTTGTCCAGGATGTCCAGCGTCGAGTCGACGGTGGTGTGGTCCTCCATGTCCAGCGTGACCGTCGTGCCGACGCGGGAGGCGGCCTCGGCGACCGGACGGACGTTCTCCAGCGCGAGCGCGTGGCCGTCGGCGCCGAGGCCCTGGCCGAACGCCGACAGCTTGACCGACACCTCGACCCGCGACCCGAGCCCCAGCTCCTCGGCGGCCGCCAGCAGCGCCAGGTACGCGTCGCGGTTGGCCTCGGCCTGGGCGGGCTCGGTGATGTCCTCGCCGAGGTGGTCGATCGTGACGTCGAGGCCGGCCTCGGTCAGGGCGCTGACCGCGGCCATCGCCTCGGACAGTTCCTCGCCCGCCACGAAGCGGTCGACGACGGGACGGGTCACGGGCGCCGTCGCGACGAAGTCGCGCAGACGGTCGCTCCGCGATGCGGTGAGCAGCATGCGGCCGAGCACGGTGGTCCTCCGGAGGGGCGGGGCACGGGCGATATGCCGGTGCGAGGCGACGGTAGATCGCGGCGTGGCGGGGGCGACATGGACCGCAGTCGCGTTCCCGGGGTCGCATCTTGTACACATGTATGAACGGGGTCGGCGGGTCGGGACGGGGTCCGGGCGGAGGTCGGAGCGGAGGCGGGAAGGGCCTGGAGAAGGGCCTGGGGAAGGGCCTGGGGACGAGCCGGGGAGCGGCCTCGGGAACCGCGATGGAACGACCCTGCCTACAACCTGACGGCGCCGGCCCGACGGCACCGACCTGACAGCACCGACCCGACGACAACGACCCGGACCGGACCGGACCGCAACGCCCCGGCCGCACCTTCCGAACCGTCTGAACCTTCTGCACCGTCCGAACGACCGCGAGACCCGAACGGAGCCCGATGGCAGCGCCGCGCGACTACCAGCGCCTCGTCGAGGAGGTCGCCGCGCTGCTCGGCGCCCCGGCCACGCTCGAGGACCGCGACTTCGGCCTGGTCGCGTTCTGCGCGCACGAGGGCGACGCGGCGGACGCCGACGACGTCCGGGCCAGGTCGATCCTCAGCCGTACCTCGTCGCCGCAGGTCAAGGCCTGGTTCGAGAGCTTCGGGATCAGCCGCGCCGCCGAGCCCGTGCGGATCCCGGCGGACCCGGCGACCGGGGTCCGGGCCCGGCTGTGCCTGCCGGCCCGGCACCGGGGCGTGACGTACGGGTACATGTGGCTCCTCGACCCGGGGGTGCCCGACGCCGAGCCGTGGGCCGCCGACGACCTGGCCGCGGCGTTCGCGCTGGCCGGACGCGCGGGCGACCTGCTCGCGGAGGAGGCGCACGCCGGGGCGGAACTGGGCGAACGCCTGCGCGACCTGCTGGCCGGTGCCGACGAGGCCCGCGCCGTCGCCGCACTGGAGGCTGCGGGGGCACGGGTCGGCGTCGGCGGCTACGCGGTCGTGGTGGTGCGGGACGCGGCCCAGCACGTACCGGATCCGCTGGCGGTGCACGCGCTGCCGTACGTGGTGGCGGCGTACGCCGACGCCGACGCGGCCGCCCACCCCGTCGGCGAGCTGGTGGCGTTGGTCCGCTCGCCCCGCCCGGCGGCCGACACGGCGCGGCGGATCGCGAAGGGCCGCCGGGCAGCGCGTGGTGGAGTGTCCGCGACGGTGGCCGAACTGCGGGGCGCGTCCCCGTTGTTGGGCCAGGCCCGCGCGGCGGCCCGGGCCGCGGCGGCGTTCCCCGAACGGGCCCCGGTCTCGACCTGGACCGACCTGGGCCCGTACCGCATGCTGGCCCGCCTCGCCGAAGCCCCGGGCGGCGCGGCCCCCGACCCGGCGGTGGCTGTGCTGCTCACCCCCCAACACGCGGAACTGGCCCGCACCGCCGAGATCTACCTCGACCAGGCCGCGCATGCGACGAAGGCCGCGGAGCTGCTGGCGATCCACCGGCAGACGCTGTACTACCGCCTGTCGAGGGTCGAGGAACTGACCGGCCTGGACCTGTCGAACGGCGAGCACAGGCTGTTGGTGCACATGGCCTTGAAGGCCGCCCGCCTGGCGGGGACGGACGGGTCGATCTGACCGACGGGCCCGCTCTCGACGAGCGGGCCTCGCGTGCGGAGTCGTTCGACCGTCGGGCGGGGACGACGAAGAACGCCGGTCGGATCCGCCCCGGCCCGAAGGCCCGCCGCTGACCGCGCATATGCGCGGCACCGCACCGCGCGTCCGGCCCCCACACGACCGCGCTCCCCCGCCGACCCCGTCCCTCGCGTGCGTCGGCGGGCTCAGCCCCGTCAGCCCCAGGCGGAGCGGGGCCCACGTCGGCTCCCGCCTCGACCGACGTGCTCCGGTTCGTTGCCGTCAGACGGTTGGATCCGCCCCGTCCGGAGGCCGACCGACAGCCGCGCTTGCGTTCGGCGCGCCGCAACCGGCGCCCACCGGGCTGCTGTCCCCTCGGCTCACGTGCTTGCCTGCGTCGGCCGCCCCGATCCTGCGGTTCGTCCGGCCGTCCTCGTCAGAGCGCCCGCCCCGGCAGGGAGGCCTGTCTTGGGCCGATACGATTTCCTTCCTATGAGTGCCACGATCGTCGTCAAGGACCTGTCCGCCGGGCACGGGGACCGCGTCCTCTTTTCCGGGCTCGACCTGGTGGTCGCCCCAGGCGACGTTGTCGGGCTCGTCGGCGTCAACGGCGCCGGCAAGTCGACGCTGCTTCGGATGCTGGCCGGGCTCGCGACGCCCGAAGGCGGGTCGATCCAGCTCAGCCCGCCCGGGGCCAACGTCGGGCATCTGCCGCAGGAGCCGGAGCGGCGTGACGGGGAGACCGTGCGCGCGTTCCTGGCCCGCCGGACCGGGGTCGCCGCAGCGCAGGCCGCGCTCGACGACGCCACGGAGGGCCTCGTCGAGGGCCGCGCGGGCGCTGACGACGAGTACGCCGTGGCGTTGGAGCGCTGGCTGGACCTCGGCGGCGCCGACCTCGAGGAGCGCGCCGACGAGGTGGCCGCCGACCTCGGCCTGACCGTCGGCCTCGACCAGCCGATGACCGGACTGTCGGGCGGCCAGGCCGCGCGGGCCGGGCTCGCGTCGCTGCTGCTCAGCCGGTACGACGTGTTCCTGCTCGACGAGCCCACGAACGACCTCGACCTGGACGGCCTCGACCGGCTCGAGCGGTTCGTCACCGGCCTGCGCGCCGGCACCGTGGTCATCAGCCACGACCGCGAGTTCCTCACCCGTACCGTGACCCGCGTCGTCGAACTCGACCTCGCGCAGCAGCAGATCCGCTCGTACGGCGGCGGCTACGAGGCGTACCTCGCCGAACGCGAGGTCGCCCGGCGGCACGCCCGCGAGCGCTACGACGAGTACGCCGACACCAAGGCGGGCCTCGAGGAGCGCGGCCGCATGCAGCGGGCGTGGATGGACAAGGGCGTCAAGAACGCGCGCCGCAAGGCGTCCGACAACGACAAGATGAGCCGCAAGCTGCGGTCGGAGTCCAGCGAGAAGCAGGCCGCCAAGGCCCGTCAGACCGAGCGCATGATCGAGCGGCTCGAGGTCGTCGAGGAGCCCCGCAAGGAGTGGGAGCTGCGGATGGAGATCGCCGCCGCCCCGCGCGCGGGCGCGGTCGTCGCGACGCTCAACGCCGCCGAGGTGCGGCGCGGCGCCTTCACGCTCGGGCCGGTCAGCCTGCAGATCGACTGGGGCGACCGGGTCGCGATCACCGGACCCAACGGGTCCGGCAAGACCACCCTGCTCAGTGCGCTGCTCGGGCGCGTCCCGCTGTCCTCGGGGCAGGCCGCGCTCGGGCCCGGCGTGGTCGTCGGCGAGATCGACCAGGCGCGCGGGCTGTTCCTCGGCGACGACGCGCTGCTGGACGCCTTCGGCGCGGCCGTCCCCGACATGCTCCCCGCCGACGTGCGGACGCTGCTCGCCAAGTTCGGGCTCAAGGCCGACCACGTGCTGCGGTCCGCGGCGACGCTGTCGCCGGGCGAACGGACCCGGGCGGCGCTGGCGCTGCTCCAGGCCAAGGGCGTCAACCTGCTGGTGCTCGACGAGCCGACCAACCACCTCGACCTGGCCGCCATCGAGCAACTGGAACAGGCGCTGGGTTCGTACGCCGGCACGCTCCTGCTCGTGACGCACGACCGGCGGATGCTGGACGCGGTCGAAACCAACCGGCGCATCAGCGTCGAGTCCGGCCGCATCACCGACAACTGAAGGACCCGCACCCCATGAAGCGCCGCAAGGCCAAGAAGCTGTCCAATCGCCTCGTGCTGGCCGTGCAGTACGCCGACCTGCAGGCCGCCAGGCGCCTCCTGCGGGCGGGGGCCGACGCCGACCGCCCGGACTCGCACGGGACGACGCCGTTGTACGCGGCGTCGGTGCACGGCGATGCGGAGATCACCGACGTACTGCTCGCCGCGGGCGCCGACCCGAACCGCGAGAGCGGGCACGGCGACGAGGGCCTCCCGTTGTGTGCTGCCGCCTGTTGGGGGCACGACGACGCGGTCCGGGCCCTGCTGGCCGGTGGCGCCGACCCGAACCGGCGGGAGGACGGCGGGGCGGGTATGGCGCCTATCGACTGGACGACGCAGGAGGGGCTGGACTCGACGACGGAACTGCTGCGGGGGGCGGGGGCGTTCCGGCCTTTGCAGCTGATCTGACGGGGTTTTGGCTGCACCGGTCCTGAGCGGCGTTTTGGCTGCACCGTTCCTGACCTGGTTCGTTTTCGGCGGCCTGACGCCCCTCCCGCTTTTTGATTTTCGCTTGGACGGCCCGCGCGTCAAGGCGCGGTGGACCTTTGGTGGACAGTTGGCCTGTCCCGGGGTTCGGGAGGCGCCTTGACCCGCGGGCCGTCCGCGCTGACTACCTCGCACCTGGCGGGAGGGGCGCGGGGTGTGGTGGCTCTTGGGTTTTATTGGTCTGCCGGGCTGCGGTGTTGCTTCGTTTTGCGGTGCTGCTTCACCGCTCCTGGCGCTGCGCCGCCGGGCTGCGGTGTTGCTTCGTTTTGCGGTGCTGCTTCACCGCTCCTGGCGCTGCGCTGCCGGGCTGCGGTGTTGCTTAGTTTTGCGGTGCTGCTTCACCGCTCCTGGCGCTGCGCCGCCGGGCTGCGGTTTCGCTTGGGGTTCCAGGCGGGTTTTGTTGCTCGGGTTCGTTGCGCTGCCGGGCTTCGTTCCAGCGTGGGGCCGCGCCTGGTTGAGTCGGCCGGGGGCACGGCCTCGCCCCCCCATCACTTTGCCGTCACGTATGCGAATCACCAGAACTCCCTCATTGGGGGGTGTCCGCGTCACACTTGCGTCACCGCACCAGCCCGTCGACGTACACCCACTCCCCGGCCTCGTCGCGAACGAATCGGCTGGTCTCCTCCAGCACGCCCTCCTGCCCGCGCTCCCGATACCGCGCGCGGAACGCGACGACCCCCCGGTCGTGGAACGGCCCGCCGTCGGTCGTCGACGTGATCTCCAGCCCGAGCCACCGCGTCTTCGGGTCGAGGTCCAGCTCGTCCGGCCGCGAATCCCGATGCCAGCTCCGGACCAGGTACTCCCGGTCTCCCACTGCATAGGCGCTGTACCGCGCCCGCATCAACCGCTCCGCCGTCGGCGCGGCCGCACCCCGGTGGTACCGCGCACAACAGTCGCGATACGCCCCACCGTCCAACCCGCACGGACACGGATCCCCGTCGGAGACTCCGGAGGCGGCAGGAGCCTTGGAGCGCGTGTTCACCTTGCGTCGCGACATGGCGGCCATTATGGCGCGCTGAGCCACGGCTCCTTCGCGGCGTCACGCCAGCGTGCCCATGCCCAGGCGCCTTCGGTCACCCAGACGACGGTCTCGGCATTCGCATACCAGCGGGACCCCTCATCGTCCGGGCCGGCCCGCCCGTAGTCCGGCAAGGGCAGGTGGTCGTATCGCTGTTTCAGCGCCTCGTATTCGGCGACGTCCGCGAGTTCGAGGGTGTCGCACTGGTCGTCCCCGGCCAACACGCTCTCGAACAGCACCATCTCGACGGCGGCGAGCGAGAACCGGTCGAACCACGGCTCCCACTGTTCGTCGCGCCACCCGCACGGCCGGGTGGCCGTCGGCGGATCGGGGTCGTCCGGGTCCAGAAGCACGCCCCATTCGGAGACGGCCTGGTTCTCCATCCGGTACACCAGCACGTCGCCCTCGACCCGTAGCTGGTCGAGCGGCAGCAGTACGTCCTGGTTGGACGTCAGGTCGGCGCGACGCCCCAGCAACCGGTACGTCTCGCGCAGCGCGAGCGGGAGCGCGACCCCGAGCCGGGCCTCGGCTGCCAGGAGTTCGTCCTCCGGGCAGCCGTCGCCGGGGCGGATCGCCGTGCACCACGCCGCCGCGTAGCGCTCGATGAACCGCAGCGCCGTGGGTGTGTCACGGATCGCTGCGAGCTCGGTGCGCGGGTCGAAGCCCGTTGTCATGCGGCGCATGGTACGCGGAGCCCGATATTCGGATGCAGCCGGCGCCCTCGCGGTGATCGACTTCGGGGAGCGGGTGCGGTGGCCACCGTGCCCGGCCAGCACACACCGGAGAGGCCCCGATGGGATCCCGCGCGACACTCCGCACCGACCTCGACCTCACCGGGCAGACCGCCCTCGTCACCGGCGGGTCCGCAGGCCTCGGACTCGAGATCGCCCGCACGCTCGCCGCCGCCGGGGCCGACGTCGTCGTCGCGAGCCGTCGCGCGGACGCGTGCGCCGAGGCCGCCGTGGCCATCACCGACGAGACCGGCACCGACGTCCACGGCCTGCCCTGCGACGTCTCCGACGAGGACAGCGTGCGGGCCCTCGTCGCCGAGACCACGGCCCGCACCGGCCGCCTCGACATCCTCGTCACCAGCGCCGGCATCCAGGCGCGCGGCACCATCGACACCCTGACCGCCGCCGACCTGCGTCGTTGCCTCGACGTCAACGTGGTCGGCACCTTCCTCGCCTGCCAGGCCGCGGTGCCGGTGATGCGCGACGCCGGCTACGGCCGCATCGTCACCCTCGCCAGCGCCCTGGGCCTCGTCGGCGCCGCGGGCCGTACCGGGTATGCCGCGAGCAAGGGCGCCGTCGTGCAACTCACCCGGAGCCTCGCCACCGAGCTCGCCGGGACCGGGATAAGTGTCAACGCCCTGGCCCCGGGCCCCTTCCGGACCCCGCTCAACGCCGACGTCGACCACGACCCCCACGTCCAGGCCTTCCTCACCCACCAGGTCCCCGCCGCCCGCTGGGCCGCCCCCACCGAACTCGCCGCCGCCGCCCTCCTCCTCGCCTCCCCCGCCGCCTCCTTCCTGACCGGCGCCATCCTCCCCATAGACGGCGGCTGGACAGCCCACTGACCTTCGCTTCCGAATATCGGGGCTTCCCGGCGTGCCGTTGCCCTGGGTGGGTCGGTAGGGCCTGCGAGGCTGGCTCCAACGGGGTCGTGCGCGGATTCGGCTGCGTGCGGTTTGTCACGACGATTCGTCGGAGGGTGGCATGCTCACCTCGACCAATACCCCGGGCGGTCCCACGTGGCTGGACGTGGGGTCCCCTGACATCGAGACACACGCCGCGTACTACACCAGGCTGTTCGGCTGGACGTTCACGCCCGGGGACGCGACGAACAACGGCTACGGGCGGTTCAAGCTCGGCGGGCGCACCATCGCCGGGATCGGGCCGCTGACCGAGGGTGCGAGTTCCGGGTGGACGGTGTACTTCGGTACGCGTGACGCCGACGGCACCGCGAAGGCCGTGTTGGAGGCGGGCGGGAGTGTGCGCGTCGAGCCGCTCGACGTCGACGACAAGGGCCGGATGGCCGCGTTCACCGACCCGACCGGCGCCGAGTTCGCCGTGTGGCAGCCGGGGGAGGTCACGGGCCTGGAGGACGTGAACTCCCCCGGGTCGATGAGCTGGCTCGAGCTGTACACGACGGACGCGGCGTCGGCCAAGGACTTCTACCGTGCGGTGTTCGGATGGGACATCGTGGACGCTCCGATGGGCGGCGAGGGCCTCGCGTACTCGATCGTGTCCCCCAGCGGCGGTGGCCCGACCACCATGCACGGCGGCCTGATGCAGTTGCCGCCCGACAACCTGGCGGCCGGGTCGACGTCGGAGTGGCATCCGTACTTCGAGGTGGCGGACTGCGACGAGGCCGCCATGCAGGCCCGGGAGCTCGGCGGCATGCTGCTGATCCCGCCGATGGACGTGCCGATGGCGGGCCGTATCGCGATGGTGCTCGACCCGTTCGGCGCGGTGTTCGCGTTGATCACGAGCGCGCCGCAGCAGTAGCCGCCGGCGGTCACCAACGGACCGGGAGGGCCTGCAGCTTGAGTACGCGCAGGCCCTCCGACCACGCCAGCTCGGAGGCGGGCACGGCGAGTTCGAGGTCCGGGAGGCGTCGGAGCACGGTTTCGAAGGCGGTCCGCAGTTCGAGGCGCGCCAAATGGACGCCGAGGCAGTGGTGCGGCCCGTGCCCGAAGGCGATGTGCCCGGCGGGGTCGCGGGTGATGTCGAAGCGGTCCGGGTCGGGGAACCGTGCCGGGTCGCGGTTGGCTACGCCGAACGGCGCGACCACGCCCTCGCCGGGGCGCACCGTCACGCCGCCGAGCTCCAGTTCGGTCGTGACGATGCGCGGTGTGCCGCCCGAGCCCGGTGGGACGAAGCGCAGGATCTCCTCCACCGCGTCGTTCAGCCGCTCGGGTTCGGCGCGCAGCAGCGCCAGTTGCTCCGGGTGGGTGAGGAGCGTGTAGAGGCCGCGGCTGAAGACGGTGGCGGTCGTCTCGTGCCCGGCGGAGATCAACGCCCTGACGAGGTTGACGAGTTCGGTCTCGCTGAGCCGGTCGTCGTCGTCCCGGGCGGAGACGAGGGCGTCGAGCAGGTCGGCGTCGTCCTCGTCCGATACCGGGGGCGCGGCGCGGCGTTCGGCGATGAGCGTGGCGACGTACGCGATGTACTCCCGGTGCGCGGCGACGAGTTCCTCGCGCGTCCAGCGGGTGAGTGACAGCCCCATCTCGGTCCAGCGGCGGAACGACGCCGCGTCGGCCTCGGGTATGCCGAGCAGTTCGGAGATGATCCGGATCGGCAGCGGCAGCGCGAAGCCCTCGTAGATGTCGCCGGTGCGGCCCGGCGACGCCGCGAACGCGTCCAGCAGGTCGTCGGCGACGGCCTGGACGCGGGGCTGCCAGGTGCGGATCCGGCGCGGGGTGAACGCGCCCTGCACGATGCGGCGGATCCGCGTGTGCTCGGGCGCGTCCATCGCGACGATCATGTCCTTGACCATCGTGCCGTCGTAGGCGGCGACCAGCCTGGGCGCGCCCGGGATGTCGGGGCGGCGGCTGAAGCGCGGGTCGCCCAGCACGGTCAGGATGTCGTCGTAGCGGCTGGCCAGCCACGCCCGGTCCCCCGACGGCAGGACCACGGGCGCGACGGGGCAGAAGCCGCGCAGCGCGTCGAACTCGGTCGGGTGCGTCCCGCCGGGTCCGGTGTCGAACGGGAAGTGCAGTGTCGCGTCGTCGAGTTCCATCCGTTTTCCCCCGTGCCGGTCTCGGACATGACCGCCGCGCCGGGTGTCGGCTGTGGCACGCCACCCGATCACGACCTGTCGAGAATGGTCGCGCCGGGAAAGGGACACAAGGCCGCGGCTTCGGTGTAAGAAGGTCGGATGACCACCGATGACGCCGCCGGGTCGGCTGCCGGGCGCCCCGCGCTCGGGCCGTTGTCCGGGTTCCAGGACGAGATCTACCTGCAGGGGCTGCTGGAGGACCGGGTCCCGGCGTATCCGACCGACGGTGCGGCGCTGGAGGACGCGGCGCGCGCGGTGCTGGCGGACGGGCCGTTCTGGTACGTCGCGGGCGCGGCCGGCACCGGGGCGACGGCTCGGGCGAACCGGGAGGCGTTCGACCGGTGGGCGATCGTGCCGCGCATGCTGCGGGACGTCTCGACGCGGAGCCTGGCGCGCACGGTCCTCGGCACCGAGATGACCGCCCCGCTGCTGCTCGCGCCGGTCGGAGTGCTGTCGATCGTGCACGAGGGCGCCGAGTCGGCGGCGGCGCGGGCGGCCGCCGCGCTGGGGCTCACGTCCGTGCTGAGCACCGCGTCGTCGACGCCGATGGAGGACGTGGCGGCCGCGGCCGGGGACGGCGCGCGCTGGTACCAGCTGTACTGGCCGCGTGAGGAGGCCGTGGCGGCGAGCCTGCTGGCGCGTGCGAAGGCAGCCGGGTTCACGACGCTGATGGTCACCCTCGACACCGGGCTGCTGGGCTGGCGGCCGCACGACCTCGACCGGTCCTACCTGCCGTTCCTGCGCTCGGTCGGGATCGCGAACTACCTGACCGACCCGGCGTTCCGGGCCGGGCTGGCGAAGCCGGCCGACGAGGACCCGTTCGGCGCGGTGGCGCACTGGGCGGGCATGTTCTCCAACCCGGCGGCGACGTGGGAGCACCTGCCGTTCCTGCGCGCGCACTGGGACGGGCCGATCGTGCTCAAGGGCGTCCTGCACCCCGACGACGCGCGGCAGGCCCGCGACGCCGGCATGGACGGCGTGGTGGTCTCCAACCACGGCGGCCGCCAGGTCGACGGCGCGATCGCGGCGCTGGACGCCCTGCCGGGCGTGGTCGACGCGGTCGGCGACGACCTGACGGTGCTGTTCGACAGCGGGGTGCGGACCGGCGCGGACATCGCCAAGGCCCTCGCGCTCGGCGCCCGCGCGGTGCTGGTGGGGCGGGCGTACGCCTACGGCCTCGCGCTCGGCGGCGAGGACGGCGTGCGGCACGTGCTGCGCTGCCTCATGGCCGAACTCGACCTGACGACGGCGCTGTCCGGCCACGCCACGGTGGACGGTCTGACCCGCGACGCGCTGGTGCGCCGCTGAGCACACGCGGTGCGGGACTGACATCATCGGCGGATGCCTGACGCACCGCACAGCCACCACTGGATCATCACGGTCCAGTGGGCCGACACCATCGCCAGCTACCGCGGCACCCTGACGCCGCCGCCCGGCCGCACGCGCGCCGAGGTGTGCGAGGAGGTGCTGGCCCACGCCATGACCTCGGCGGGGCGGACGGACGAGCCGTCGCTGCTGTTCTTCGCACTGGAGCGGAACGCGCTGGACGAGAACGGGAACGGGCTGTCGGGCATGTTCAGGGACCGCAAGCGCTGACGGTCGGCCGGCGGACGGGGCGGTTCGCGACGGGCGGCCCACCGCGACAGGAACAACAACGGATCGCGACAGGCGCACCGCGGCGGCACGGACGGTCGGGGTCGGTTCGCGCGTGCCCGCCCGGGAGCTGTTCCGCACGGTCGCCGGGCCCGAGGACGCCGAGCTCGGCCGCGCACCGCGACGGGCGTCGGCACCCCGGCCGCCGTCTCGGTGGTCGTGCCGGTCGGGCGACTCCCTCGGGCACAGGCGCTCGTGGTGGCCGTACCCCGGGCGCGCGCCTACCCCGCCGCGGCCGCCTCCCCCACCGCCACCCGTCGCCGGTGCGCCGGGGCCTCGATCAGGACCGTCCCCGCGATCAGCGCGGCCGTCGCGAACAGCAGGACGGCGACCGGGACATGCGGGGCGAGCGGGATCAGCGCCGGGAACGCCAGGGCGGTCAGCAGGCGGGTCAGCACGGCCGGTTCGCGCGGGCCCGTGAAGGCCGCCCGTACCGCCGCCGAGGACGCGTAGAACAGGCCGACGCCGCCGAGCAGGCAGGCCGCCGCCGCGGTCGGGACGTGCGGCTCGTCGCCGGCCACCGCGATGCCGAGCGCGGCGCCCGCCAGGGCCAGGCCCAGCTGCGCCGGGAGGTGCCCGAACACGTACGCGTCGCGCAGCGACTGCCGTTCGGCCATGGCCTCGTGGCTGCCCCGGCGGGTGCTGCTGGCGTTGAAGTACGTCCACCACAGCCCGCCGCACACCGCGAACGCCGCCGCGCCGGTCAGCGCGCTGGAGACGGTCGCGCGCGGGGACGCGGCGAGCCCGTTCGTCAGGCCCAGCACCGCCTCGCCGATCACGATGATGGTGAACAGGCCGAACCGTTCGCGCAGGTGTTCCGTGTCGACCGGGGCGCCGGATATGCGCCGTCGGGCGAGGAACGGCAGGGCCAGCTCGGCGAGCATCGCGGCCGCCCACACGCCGTACCGCGCGGGGCCGGACGGCAGGAACACGCCGCCGATCCACAGCGCCGAGGTCGCGGCCGTGCCCGCGCCGAACGAGCGCAGGATGGGCCGGAACAGCGCGTCGTGCCGGGCCGCGACCGCGTACGTGGCGACGATGACCGCGCGGGCGGCGACGTACATGACCGCGAACGCCGCGTCGGTACCGCGTCCGCCGTGGCCGACGCCGCCGACGAAAACGGTGACGCCCGCGACGGCCGCCATGCCGACCATGGTCAGCATGCGGTGCACCAGGTCGTCGGGGTCGAAGCGGTTGGCACGCGTCGTGTAGACGACCCACAGCCACCACACCGGGACGAACAGCGCGGCGGCGCCCGCGACCGAGCCGAGCGTCGGATGTCCGCCGACCCGGTGCGTGACCTGCCCGACGGCGGCCACGAACACCAGGTCGCAGAACAGCTCGAACCAGGTCGCCCGGCGTTCACCCGCGGCCTCCCCGGCCGGAGGCTCCCCCGCCTCCCCCGTCGCGGCCGTCACAGCCGCCCCTCCGCCGCCGCGGCGGCGAACAGCGCGAGGGTCTCCGGCAGCTGCGAGTGCAGCGTCCCCGGCAGCGCGTCGGGCGCGAACCACTCCAGGGCGTCGAACTTGTGCGGCTCCCCGATCGCCACCGCGTCGGGCTCGACCCGGACCGCGAAGACGACGGCGACCCAGTGCGACTCGACCGGGTCGCCGCGCAGCACGTTGCGGACGCCGAGCTGGACGATCTCCTTGGGCGCCGCCACGTACTCCTCGCGCACCTCGCGTTCGACCGCGGTCTCGAACGCCTCACCGAACTCCAGTGCGCCCGCGCCGCAGTCCCACGCGCCGCGCTCGTCGCGCGCCTCCGGCCCGCGGCGGGCGAGCAGCACCCGCCCGTCGCCGTCGTGGCAGACGAAGACGCAGGACACGGAAGGGGTTCGGGCGGTCATGCCGGTGCTCCACGGGGTCGTACGAGGGGGACGCGCCTAGTAGACCAGAGCGGCCCGGTGCGCCGTGTGCTCAGAAGTGTCAGAAGTGCCGGAGCAGGTCGCGGAACGCCGTCAGGTGCAGGACGCCCGTGTCGCCCGGGTCGACCTCTTCCTGTTCCAACACCCAGGTGTGCGGGTGCGGGATGAAAACGGCGCGCAGTCCGGCCTTGCGCGCGGGGATGATGTCCGACTTGGGGGAGTTCCCGATCATCCAGCTGTGCTCGGGGTCGAGGCCGAGGTCCTCGACGAGCGCGGTGTAGGTGTCGGTGTTCTTCTCGGCGACGATGTGCACGCTGCGGAAGTGCGCGTCGAGGCCGGACGCCTCGATCTTCTCCCGCTGCTCGTCGACCGCGCCCTTGGTGAGCAGCCGCAGGTCGTGCCGCCCGGCCAGCACCGCCAGCGTGTCGGCGACGCCCGGCATGAGCTCGACGTGCCCGCGCTCGATGAGCGGCGCGGCGAGCTCCGCGATGTGCTCGAGCTCGGCGCCGGTGGCGGGGCGCTCGCGCAGCCGCGCGAAGCAGTCGGCGAGGCTGCCGAGGAACACCTTGCTGCCGTAGCCGTGCGTCACGGCGTTGGCCCGCTCGATGTCGTCGAGGACGGAGCGCACCTCGTCGCGCGAGAGCACCGGGTGGACGAGCCAGTCAAGGTAGTCGTCGATGACGCGCTCGAACAGGACGTTGTTCTCCCAGAGGGTGTCGTCGGCGTCGAAGATCAGCACCTGGGCGGTGGGCGGGGCGGGGTACGGGGAGGCGTCGGTCACGTGCGCACCCTAGGCACGCGTCCACAAGTGGATCAAGCGGTTTGCCCGCGCGCGGCCACATTGGTGTAGACCTTTTACGATCAACCGGTGGGTGTCCGCGAACCGCCGCCCGACGTGCGGATTGGCTGATCATCCGTCACGCCACGGCAGTTCGCCGTTCACTTCGCGGACACCCGGCCATGACTGGATACCAGGGTCGGGTGAAGCGGGTCTCGGGGGTGGGCAGCACGTGCGTATCGCGGTTTCCGTCGGTGCCGAGCCCCCGTCCGGACCCTCTGGCGCCGGGTCCGCGCTCCACACCCTCTCCCCCGCGACCGCCCCGCCCGAGGGCTTCGCGCTGATACGCCCGCTCGGCGTCGGCGCGCACGGCAGCGTCATGCTGTGCCGCGACACCGCCCGGGGCCGCGACGTCGCGGTCACCGTGCTGCACGTCCGCCCGACCGGCGACGCCGCACTGCTGGCCCTGCACACCGAACTCCTCGCCGCCGCGGCCGCCGGACGCCACCCGTGCACCGCGACCGTGCTCGACGTCGGCGCGACCCCCGAGGGCCGCTGCTACCTGGTGGGCGAGTGGTACGCGAACGGCTCCTGCACCGGGCCGCTGCCGCTCGGCGAGGTGCTGCTGATCGGCATCCGCGCGAGCCTCGCCCTGCGCGCCGCGCACCGCCGCGGCGTCCTGCACCTGGACGTACGGCCGAGCGCACTGCTGCGCGGCGACGACGGCGAGGCGTACCTGGCCGGCCACGGCGTCGCCCGCGCCGTGGCCCGGGCGGTCCCGGGCGCGGCCCGGCCGTTCGACCCCGCGTACGCGCCCCGCGAACTGGCCGGCTGGGAACTCCCCGGCCCGGCCGCCGACGTCTACATGCTCGGCGCGACGCTTTACGCCCTCCTGGACGGCACACCGCAGGCCCTCACCACGCAGCGCACCGACGCCCTGGACGTCAAGACCGAAGCCCTGTACCAGCTCGTCGGTGAAGGCCGCCTGCCCGCCCCGCGCGGCACCCAGATCCCGCCCGCGCTCGGCCACTTGCTCCAGCGCATGCTCGCCCCGCACGCCGCCGACCGCCCCTCCCTGGGCGAAGTCCACGGCACACTCTGCACGTTGGTCCCCGCGACGGTCGCCGACCGCGTCCCGCGCCTCGACCCGGAACCCGACGAGCCGGACCCGCTGCTGCGCCCCGACCCGCCCGAGGAACCCTACGAAGACGAAGAGGACGACCCGGAGTTCGAGGCCCGCAGGCGCCGCCGCCGACGCTGGCTGTGGACGCTCTCCATCACCTCGGCCGTCCTCTTCGCGGGCGGCGCGGTCGCCCTCGTCCAGGTCGGCAAGGACAAGGGCCACAAGGCCAAGCCGGCGGCGAGCGGCTCGCCGTCGGCGCCCGGGAGCGGCGGCGCGCAACTGCTCCCGGGTTCGCAGGGCTCGCAGTTCGCGCCACACGACGTCGCGATGGTGTCGTTCGGCGAAAGCGTCCAGGTGGCGTGGCAGCCGCCGACCGACACCAAGCAGGTCGCCGGCTTCCTGGTCCTCGCCCTGGACCCCCAGGGCAACGTCATCGACCGCCGCCAGACCCCGGTGGGCGTCTCCAACGCGGTCTTCGGCCTCCCGCGGGGAACGGCGCCGGTGAACGTGTGCTTCACCGTGACCACCCTGGTCCGCATGCAGGACGGCAGCCTCGGCCTGGCCCCGGCACCGCAGGTCTGCCCGCCGAAGCCCTCCGGCTCGCCGTCCCCGCCCGCGCCCGAGACCACGAAGAAGCAGACGCCCGCCCGCTGACGGGCTCCGTTCCTCGGCCGGCTCGTCCGGTCCCGGGAACACGAGGGGTGGTGCGCACCCGGACTCCGGTGCGCACCACCCCGTTCACGTACGCGAAGACGCCGTCAGGGGCCGAACACCTTGTCCTCGGCCTCCGTGTACCAGTCGGGCAGGTCCTTGGCGACCCGCTTGACGCCGATCTCGGCGGTGCGCTCCCACTGCCAGCCGGGCTTGGACCAGTCGCGCACGCCGAACGCGTGAGTGTCGCCGCTGCGAAACGGGCTCAAGCCGCCGGCGTTCACGTGCCACTTGCTGACGATCTGCTGCCCGGCGCCTCCGGTGAATCCGGTGAAGGCGCTCTTGCTCAGGTCGCCCGCCCAGTCGACGCGCTCGCCGTTGTGCGACTTCCAGGCGTCCTCCACCGCCTTGCCCACGATGCTGGACGTCATGCTGTTCATGCCGCCGGAGTACCAGTGCCGACGGGTGTTGAGGCTGTCGGCCGTGGAGTCCAGGAGGCGGTGGTAGGGCTTGGTGTAGCGGGCGTCGCCGTCCGGGTCCTTGTTCTGCGCCAGGTTGTCGTGCCGCTTGGCCTGGTTCGTCGCCTCGGTCGCGCGCGCCTCGTGACGGGAGGCCTCCCTGTCGGCCGCCTTGAAGTCCTTGTCGGCCTCCTTCGCGGCCTTGTTGTTCGCCGCGGCGTCCTCCTTGGCCTGCTTGGCTTCGCCCGAGGCCTTGTCGTGGGCGTGCTGCGCCTGCTCGACCGCCTTCTGATGTTCGTCGGCCCGCGTCTGGGCGTTGTCACGTTCCGTCCGCTCCTTGGCGGCGGCTTCGTCGTGCTTGCCGGCCGAGTCGCGCGCGTCCTTCGCCTGCTGCCGCTCGTGGTCCCGGGCGGAGTTGGCGTCCTCGGAGTGCTGCCGGGAATCCGCCGCGTCCTTGTGCGATTCGCGAGCGGCGCTCTTCGCATCGGCCGACTCCCGGCGGGCCCGGTCGGCGTCCTCCTTGGCCTTGGTCTCGGCCTCGCGGTGCTTGTTCGCCTCGGCGTTCTCGCGCTCGGCCGCCTTGTGCTGCTCTTCGGCCTGGGCCTTCTCGTGGGCGGCGTTCTTGGCGTGCTCGGGGTTGTCCGGCTCCTGCTTGGCCTTGGCCTCGTGCTCGGCGGCCTTGGTCTCGTGCTCGCGGGCCTGCGTGCCGTGTTCGTCGGCCTTGCTCTGGTGCTCGCCCGCCTTCTCGTGCGACGTGCGTGCGCTCTCGTCGTGTGCGCGCGCCTCCGTGGCCTTCTCCTGCGCGGTCTGCCGGTGTTCGGCCGCCTGGGAGCTGTGCTCGCGCGAGTCCTTGGCGTGTGCCTTGGCGTCCTGGTCGGCTTTGGCCGCCTGATCGTCGTGCCTGCCCGCCTGTGCCCTGTCGTCGGCGGCGGCCTTGTCGTGCGTGGCGGCCTCGTTTTCGTGCCGGTTGGCGGACGTCTGTTCGGCGTCGCGCTTGCCGGTGGCCTGCTGCTCTTCCTTGGCGTGCTGTTTGGCGTCGCCTTCTTTTTGGGAGGCGGTCTGGCGCTGATCGTCACGCAGGTCACGCCGGTCGGCCGCGCGCTGCTTGGCGTCCTCGGCGTTCTCGCGGTGCGGCGCCGCCTCCTCCTTGGCCCGGTCGGCGCGTGCGCGCTCGTCCGCGGCCTTTTCGTTGTGCGTGGTCTCGCGGGCGTCGTTGGTCTCGCGCTGCTTTCCGACTCGCCCGTCGTCCGCGGCCCGCTTCCCGGGCAGCCACTTGCCGTCCTTGACCCGGTGTTTGAACAGCGTGCCGAGGTCCTTGCCTCCGATGCTGACGACCGCGCCCGCGGCGGCGTTGAGCGCGGCGCCCGGGTTCCACAGCTCGACGTCGTTGCCGTTCAGATGCTCGGCGGCCAGCGTCGTGGCGTACTTCGTGGCGAAGTTCGAGGTGAACTGCATGCCGTACTTCGTGGAGAAGTTCGCCGAGCCGACCGCGAACCGCTTGCCGAAGCCGGCCCCTTCGGCGGCCTTGAAGGCCTTTCCGTCCCATGCCGCCTTGAGCTTGCCGCCGGGGCTGAAGAACTTGGCGGTCTTCATGGCCACGCCGTCGGCTTTGGTGAACGCGTTCAGTATGCCCGGGAACTTTCCGGACTTGGTCAGCGCGGCGATGAACTTGCCCTTGGTGAGTAGGCTCAGGCTCTTGAGGCCGGGGATCACGTCGAGGGCGGCCAACAGGACGTCCCCGACCCCGGCCCGATGTCGGCCGAACGCCTCGTACGCGGTCGCCGCGAACACCGCCAGGGCGAGGCCGAACACGATCCAGCCCAGCGGCCCGCTGACGAACAGCGCGATGATCCCGAGCACCGCGACCGCGATCTTCAGGTACGGCACGATGTTGTCGTAGAACCAGTCGATGGCGGTCTCCCACCAGTGCAGGTTCCTGATGCCCTGCTTCGACGCGTGGTGCAGGGCGTCGGCGAGGGTCTTGGCGGCCTTGTCCCGGATGTCGACGGCGTTCTTGCACGTGGTCTTGGCGGTGTTGAGCCGGCCCGTCGCGTCGTTGACCGCGTTGTTGTGGGTGGTCTGGCTCTTCACCGCCCTGTTGTGCCGGTCGACCGCGGCCTGGAGGGTGGCCGGGTCGGGGGGCGTCGTCCCGTTGTTCTGAAGGGTCTGGAGGTCCTTCGCGGACGCGTCCGCCTCACGGTCCGCGGTGCCCTTCGCCGTCCGTGCGTTGCGCAGGTCGCCGTCCGCCTGCGTCGCGTCGCGCAGCGCGCTGTCGCGCATGGCCTGTGCCGTGACCAGGTTTCCGAAGTAGGCCATCAGCGCGTCGCCGGCGGTCTTGTACGAGTCGTGCAGCTTGGTCAGGTCGTCCGGAACGCCCTTGAAGTGCTCCGCATACGCCTTCGCGGCCTCACCGGTCCAGTTCGTCCGCAGGTCGTTGTCGTCCTGCGCGTCACTGGTCTGCTTCTGCGCGATGCCCGCGCGGTCGGACGTCGTCCGGAAGCTCTCCGCGAGCAGCTTGATCTGGTTCGTGTCGCCCGGAACGGGGTCCGACGAGTACCCGAGCACATCCCACTGGCCCATGGCGGTCACAGCCCCACGAATTCGGGCAAGGCCTTCGCGACGCGCTTCACGCCGATCTCGGCGGTGCGCTCCCACTGCCAGCCGGGCTTCTCCCACTCGCGCACACCGAACGTGTGGTGGTCGGAGCCGCTGAACGACTTGTTGAACGGTCCCGGGTTCACCTGCCACTTGCTGACGACCTGTTGGCCGGCGCCGCCGGCGAAGCCGGTCAAGCCGCTCTTGGTCAGGTCGTACGCCCAGTTGACCTGCTCGCCGTGGGACTGCTTCCAGTAGTCCTCGGCGGCCTTGCCGATCACGCTCGACGTCATGCTGTTCATGCCGCCCGAGTACCAGTGGCGCCGCGTGTTGAGGCTGTCCGAGGTGGAGTCCAGGAGCCGGTGGTACGGCTTGGTGTAGCGCGCGTCGCCGTCCGGGTCCTTGTTGTCCTTGAGGTTGTCGTGCCGCTCGGCCCGGCGGTCGGCCTCGGCGGCGCGCTCCTTGTTCGCGGCCGACTCCTTGTCCGCCGCCTCGTGCTGCTTGTCGGCCGCCTTGGCGTTCGCCTTGTGCTGGTCGGCGCGCTCGTCGGCGTCCTTCGCGGCCTTGTTCGCCTCGTCGTGCTTGTCCTGCGCGTGCTCGACGTTCTTGCGGTGGTCGTCGGCGCGCTCCTTGGCGGCGTCGTGCTCGGTACGTTCCTTGGCCGCCGCGTCCTGATGGTCCTTGGCCGACGTGCGGGCGTCGGCGGCCTTGGTCTCGTGCTGCTGCCGCGCGGTGTCGGCGTCGTCGGCGCGCTGCTTGGCGTTCGTGCTCGCCTCGTCGGCCTTGTGCGCGGCCTTCGTGGCGTCGTCGGCTTCCTTGCGCGACGTGGTGGCCTCGTCCTTGGCCTTGGTCTCCGCGTCGCGCTCGGTCTTCGCATGCGCGTCTTCCTCGCGGGCCTTGGTGTGCGCCTGCTCGGCGGCGTCCTTGTGCTCGGCCGCCTTCCTGGCGTGGTCGGGGTTGTTCGGCTCCTTGTCGGCCTTGGCCTGGTGCTCGCTCTGCTGGCGCTCGTGCTCGCGGGCCTGGGTGCGGAGGTCGTCGGCCTTGTTCTCGTGGCCCTCCGCCTTGGTGCGCGCCGTGTTCGCGTCCGTGTCGCTCTTGTGGGCGGCCGCGGCCTTGTCCTGGGCGGTCTGCTCGTGGCCGCGGGCCTCGGCGTGCTTGTCGTTCGCGGTCTTCGTCTGCGCCTCGTGCTCCTTGGCCGCGGCGGCGGCCTTCGTGTCGTGCTTGGCCGCGGTGTCGTTGTCCTTGGCCGCGGCCTTTTCGTGCGACTGGGCCTGGTTCTCGTGGCCCTTGGCGGACTTGTCCTCGGCCTTCGCCTGCTTGGCCTCGGACTTCTCCTCCTTGGCCTGCTTGCCGGCTTCCTCGCGCTGGTCCTTGGCGTTCTGCTTCTCGGTCTCGCGGGAGGTGCGCTCGTCCTTGGCCGTCTGCTCGTGCGCCTTGGCCTCGTTCTCTTTGGTCTGCGCGTTGTTCCGGTAGTCGTCGGCCTTCGCACGCTCGGTCGTGGCGGCCTTTTCGTGGGTGTTCTGGCGGGCCTGGTCCGTGGGCCGCTGCTGGCCGACCCGGTGGTCGTCCGCGGCGCGCTTGCCGGGGAGCCACTTGCCGTCCCTGACGCGGTGCTTGAAGAGCGTGCCGAGGTCCTTGCCGCCGACGCTGACCACCGCGCCCGCGGCGGCGTTGATCGCCGCGCCCGGGTTCCACAGCTCGACGTCGTTGCCGTTCAGATGCTCGGCGGCCAGCGTCGTGGCGTACTTGGTGGCGAAGTTCGAGGGCAGCTGCATGCCGTAGCGGATGGTGGTGTTGCCCGTGCGGACGGCGCCGCGCGCGGCCGCGTTCTTGATGCCGCTGGTCTTCGTCGGCATCTTGAAGAGCTTGCCGTCCCAGGCCTTCTTGAGCCCGCCCTTGGGGCTGAAGAACTTGGCGGTCTTCATGGCCAGGCCGTCGGTCTTGGTGAACGCGTTCAGGATCCTCGGGAACTTGCCCGACTTGGCCAGCGCGCCCAGGAACTTGGCCTTGCCGATCAGGGTCAGGCCCTTCATGCCGGGAATCACGTCAAGGGCCGCCAACACGACGTCCCCGACGCCGGCTCTGTGTCGGGCGAACGCCTCGTACGCGGTCGTCGCGAACACCGCGAGGGCGAGGCCGAACACGATCCAGCCGAGCGGGCCGCTGACGAAGAGCGCGATGACGCCGAGGACCGCGACCGCGATCTTCAGGAAGGGCACGACGTGGTCGTAGAACCAGTCGATGGCGGTCTCCCACCAGTGCAGGTTCTTGATGCCCTGCTTGGACGCCTGGTGCAGCGCGTCCGTGAGGGTCTTGGCGGCCTTGTCGCGGATGTCGACGGCGTTCTTGACGATTCCCTTGGCGTGGTTGAGCCGACCGGTCGCGTCGGTGACGTCGTTGCCGTGCGTGGTCTGGCCGTTCAGTGCCTTGTTGTGCCGGTCGATCGCCGCCTGAAGGGTGGCCGCGTCGGGCGGGGTCGCCTGGTTCTGGATGGTCTGGAGGTTCTTCGCCGCCGCGTCCACCTCGCCGTCCGCGGCCTTCTTGGCCGTCTGCGCGGCCTTCAGGTCGCCGTCGGCCTTGGTGGCCTCCGTGAGCGCCGAGTCGCGCATCGCCTGCGCGGTGACCAGGCTTCCGTAGTAGGCCGTCAGCGCGTCGGCGGCGGTCTTGTAGGAGTCGTGCAACTTCGTCAGGTCGTCCGGGACGCCCTTGAAGTGCTCGGCGTACGCCTTCGCGGCCTCGCCGGTCCAGTTCGTCCGCAGGTCGTTGTCGTCGCGCGCGTCACTGGTCTGCTTCTGCGCGATGCCCGCGCGGTCGGACGTCGTCCGGAAGCTGTCCGCGAGCTGCTTGATCTGGTTCGTGTCGCCCGGGACGGGGTCCGACGAGTACCCGAGCACATCCCACTGGCCCATGTGTCATCCTCGAAATGCGCGTAGGTCAGCCGCGGAGGCCGTCGGCGAGGTCCTTGTCGAGCTTGCGGAAGTTCTCCACGGCGTCCTTCAGGAACCTGCCGAGGTCGTCGAGCGCGGCGATCGTCTGGTTCGCGCCCTTGTCGAACTCGGTGTAGTACGTCAGGAACTTCTTGCTCGACTCGTCCGTGACATAGCCGCCCTCGACGAGCGTGTGCACGAACGCCTGCAGGATCTTCAGCTGGTCGGCGATCTGCGAACGGCCGTCCGAGAGGTCGTCGGCCATGCGGGTCATGTCGGCGTAGGTAAGGCTGATCACTACCACGGCGGGTCCTCCTCGGGCCGGGTCGGCTGCTCAGGCGGGGTACTCGAAGCGGAACGTGCCGCTGACGGTGTCGAACAACTCCAGGAACATCTCCTGGAGTTCGTGCCGGGGACTGGTGGCGGTGACGACGCACACGTAGTCGTTGACGCCCGGCATGCGGACGAACGTCTGCATCGTCACGCTGCGTAGCTTGCGCGGTGTCCCGGGCACGGGCAGGTCCTCGACGCCCTCGGTGCGCGCGGCCGGGCCCACGTCCTCGATGTCGACCGTGCTGACCCGCTGCCAGGTGTCGCCGCCGTGCCGCGCGGCCTTCGACTTGAGGGCGGCGGACATCGCGCGCGGGTCCAGGTCGACCAGCTCGCCGGTCGGCGAACGGGTGGACACGACGGAGACCGTGAGGTTCGCGGTCAGCGGCACCGAGTCGAACTCGTCCGCCATGCAGCCGCAGTACAGCGCACCGGTCTCCCACGCCTCGCGCGCGACGCCGCGCAGTGCCTTGAGCAACGCCTGCCGGTGCTCGGCGAGTTCGGGAGCCTCGCGAATGCGCGCGTTGACGGCGCGGCGGATGTTGTCGTCGCGGCTGGCCGGGTGGATGTCGAACTCGTACCAGTCGTCGGGCACGGTGATGGAGAAGCCGACCGGAAGGTGGGTCTGGACGCTGGTCATCGTCACACCGGGCGCGAGGGCTGGCCGGCCGTGATCGCGGCGGCGAGGCTCGTGTCCTGCTTCTCCATCTCGCCGAGGACCGAATGCGCCATTTCCGCGAGCGACTTCATCGCCTCGGAGATGCGCTCCCGCCCGTCGTGCCAGTTCGACTCGAAGGAGTGCAGCGCTTCCTCGGCCGAGTGTTCGCCGAGTGCCGCCTGCTTGCCCTTGACGAGGTTCCCCGCGTCGTCGATGTCCTTCTTGATGGCCTCCAGACGACGCGCGAACTCGTCGACGATCGGGCCGTTGACCTTGAGGTCCTGGCCTTGCAGCAGCCCCATGGCGCCGCCCCTCCCCGTTCGGACCCGGTGTGTGCCGGGCCGTTTCCCCGTAAGGCGCGCCGGTCGGCGCGCCACACGCCACGCACCACCGGCCCGGGGTCACCGGGCCGGTGGTGCGAAGTACCGCTCTGTGCGCGCTCCGTCAGCCGTTGAGGCCCTGCGCGAGGCCGTGGTCGGCCTGCTCGAAGGTCTCGGCGGCCTTCTTGAGGTAGGCGCTCATGCCCTGCAGACCCTCGATGGTCTTGTTGGCGCCGGTGTTGAACTCCTCGTACGAGTGCTCGAACTGCTTGCTCGAACGGTCGGTGACGTAACCGCCGTTGACCAGCGTCTTGATGAACGCCTGCAGCACCTGCAGCTTGTCGATGATGTCGGCGTGGCCGTCCGAAAGGTCGTTGGCGGCCTTGCGCATCTCTTCGTACGTGACATTGACGTTGGAGGCCATGTCGGCGTCCTCTCTGGGCGGCCGGCCCGGCGCGTTCGGCGTCCGGGTCGAGCGGTGTGGTCAAGCCGGAAGATCGCGACCCATCAAGATCTAGCCCGGCGCAAGGAATCGTTCGGCTGACCGCAGGTGAACGAGAAGGAAGAGGGTGATGAACTCTCGTGCGCGGCACGCGAACTCCCTTCTCCGACAAGCCCGATCAAAAATGTGCGGGATAGCCTTCCGCTTGGTCACTTGCGAAGGGGAGAGCGATGGAGATCAGGCTGAGCCTGGCCACGGCGGACTCCGAGGCGGACGTGCTGGTCGAGGTCGCCCCCGAGGTCACCGTGGGCGTGCTGGCCGCCGAACTCGGCCGCGAATACGGGGTCTCCGGCTCTTCGGGCGCGCCGCCCGCGCTGTACACCGCCGGACAGCCGATGGACCCCGAGCTCACGGTGGGCGAGTCCCCGGTGCGCGACGGCGTGGTGCTCGGCGTCGGCACACCCGTCCACGACGCGCCCGCCCAGGGAGTGGCCGAAATCCACGTCGTCAGCGGCCCCGACGCGGGCGGCGTGCACCGGCTCGGCCCCAGCACCGCCGTCCTCGGTTCCGGACCCGACGCCTGGATCCGGGTCGCCGACCCCGCGCTGCCCGCCGAGGCCGTCGAGATCGACGTGGCGGTCGACGGCACCGTGACGGTGCGCGCGCTGCCCGGTGCCGAGGCCACCCTGGACGGCGAAGTCCTGGACGGGACCGTGGAATGGCCCGTCCGGACCGTGCTGGTCTGCGGCCACACCGTGTGCGAGCGGGCCGTTCCCACCTTCCCCGACACCGCGCTGCGTCCGGCCGAGGGCGGCGGCGGCCTCGACTTCAACCGTCCGCCGCGCGTCCAACCGCTGCCCCGCCAGCGCAAGTTCCAGATCCCCCAGCGCCCCGAGCAGGGCGACCCGCACCCGCTGCCGTGGCTGATGGCGCTGACCCCGCTGCTCGGCGCGCTGGTCATGGCTTACGTCATGCACACCACGCGCATGCTCTTCCTCGCGCTGCTGAGCCCGCTGTCGATGATCGGCATGTACGTGACCAACAAGCGGCACGGCCGCAAGTCGTACCGCCGACGGCTCGCCCAGTACCAGCAGCGCAAGACCTCGATCGAGCAACAGGTCGCGCACGCGACCGCCGTGGAGACGCTGCAGCGCCGTGCGGCCTTCCCCGACCCCGCCAAGGCGGCGCTGATCGCCACCGGCCCGCGGCAACGCCTGTGGGAGCGGCGGCGCGACGACCCCGACCACCTGTTCCTGCGGGTCGGCACCGGCGCGATGCCGTCCGAGGTGGAGCTCACCGACCCGCGGCGCGAGGAGCACCGGCGCCAGGACCCGCGCACGCTGGCCGACGTACCCGTGGTGGTGCCGCTGGTGTCCGCGGGCGTGCTCGGCGTGGCCGGCGGCGGGACGCTGCCGCGCGGCGTGGGCCGCTGGCTGGTCGCCCAGGCGGCCGCCCTGCACAGCCCCATGGACCTGCGCATCTGCGTGCTGACCGACCATGCCGGCGGCGCCGACTGGGAATGGGTGCGGTGGTTGCCGCACAGCCGGCCCGAACAGGACGGCCAGGCCGTCGCGTTCGTCGGCACCGACGCCGAATCCGTCGGGCGGCGTATCGCCGAGCTGCTGGCGCTGCTGACGACGCGCCAGGACGCCCTGGCCGAACGCAACGGCGCCGAGGGCCGGCTCCCCGACCCGGACGTCCTCGTCGTCATGGACGGGTCGCGGCGCCTGCGCACCGTGCCGGGCGTCACCCAGATCCTGCGCGACGGCCCCAGGGTCGGCATCTACGCGGTGTGCCTGGACGCCGACCGGCGCCTGCTGCCGCAGGAGTGCGGCGCGGTCGTCGAGGAGGAGTGGTACGGCACGCTGCGGGTCACCCGCAGCGGCGCCGCCCCTGCCGACGGTGTCCGCCCCGACGCGGTCTCCGCCGCGTGGTGCGACGACCTCGCGCGCGGCCTCGCGCCGATCCGCGACGCGAAGAACGAGGAGGCCGCCGGACTCCCGGACTCCTCACGGCTGTTGGACGTCCTCGAACTCGAACCGCCCACGGGCGACGCCATCGCGGCCCGCTGGGCGCTCGGTGGTCGCTCCACCGTGGCGGTCGTCGGCGAGTCCTTCGACGGCGCGTTCGGCGTCGACCTGGTGCGCGACGGCCCGCACGGCCTGGTCGCGGGCACCACCGGCTCCGGCAAGTCCGAGCTGCTCCAGACCATCGTCGCGTCGCTCGCGGTCGCCAACCGGCCCGACGAGATGACGTTCGCGCTCGTCGACTTCAAGGGCGGCGCCGCGTTCAAGGACTGCGCACGGCTCCCGCACACCGTCGGCATGGTCACCGATCTCGAAGCCCGGCTGGTGGAACGCGCCTTGGAGTCGCTCGCCGCCGAACTGCGGCGCCGCGAGCACATCCTGGCCGCCGCCGACACCAAGGACCTCGAGGACTACCAGATCGCGATGCGGACCAACCCGTCGCTGAGGTCGTTGCCGCGGCTCCTCATCGTCATCGACGAGTTCGCCGAGATGGTCACGCAGATGGGCGAGTACGTCACGGCGCTCGTCAACATCGCCCGCCGAGGCCGCTCGCTCGGCATCCACCTCATCCTCGCGACCCAGCGCCCCAGTGGCGCCGTCTCCCCCGAGATCCGCGCCAACACCAACCTGCGGGTGGCGCTCCGCGTCACCGACGGCGCGGAGAGCTCGGACGTGATCGACGCGCCTGACGCCGGACGCATCTCCAAGTCGACGCCGGGACGCGCGTACGCCCGGCTCGGCGCGACCTCGCTGCTCCCGTTCCAGTCCGCCCGCGTCGGCGGCCGGCGCCCGGGGCTGCGCGACGACGAGACGCTGCCGCCGCCCCGGGTCGTCGAACTCCCGTGGTCCGCCCTCGGATCCCCGCTCCCGGCGGCACCGCGCGGCACCACTGCCGAGAACAACGACCTGTTGACCGACCTCGCGGTCCTCGTCGACGCCGTACGGGACGCCAACACCCGGCTCGGCATCCCCCCGCAGCACAGCCCGTGGGCGCCTCCGCTGCCCGAACTGCTGACGCCGGACGACCTCGCGGAGATCGCCGCCGAGGCCGGCGCGCGGGAGCGGGGCGAGGCCCTCGTGGCCGGCGCCGTCCCCGGCGCCGAGGCTCCGGCGGGCGCGGGCGCACGCATGGCCTCCGTGGGCCGGGCGCTCGCCGCCGTGGCGCCCGGGACGCTCGCGCCCGCGCCGTACGCGGTCGAGGACATCCCCACCGAACAGGCCCGCAGGGTGCGGTCGGTCGACCTGAGCACGTTCGGCCACCTGCTCGTGGCGGGCGCACCGCGCACCGGGCGCTCGCAGCTGCTGCGCACCATCGCGGGCGGGCTGGCCGTCGCCAACTCCTGTGCCGACGTGCACATCTACGGGCTCGACTGCGGAAACGGCGCGCTGCTGGCGCTGGAGGCGCTGCCGCACTGCGGAGCCGTGGCCCGCTCGGGCGACACCGAGCGCGCGACCCGGCTGCTCGGCAAGATCAGCGAGGAAGTACAGCGCCGCATGGCGCTGTTCGGCGAACTGGGCTTCACCGACATCGGCGAGCAGCGCGCGCACTCGGCGCCCGCCGACAAGCTGCCGCACCTGGTCCTGCTGCTCGACCGCTGGGAGGGGTTCCAGTCGTCGCTGGGCGCCCTCAACCACGGCGACTACAACGACGTGGTCCTGCAGTTGATGCGCGAGGGCGCGAGCGTCGGCGTGCACGTGATCGTCACCGGCGACCGCACGCTGCTCACCGGGCGGATCTCGACGCTGACCGAGAACCGCATGGCGTTCTCGATGAGCGACAAGGGCGACTTCGGACTGGTCGGCCTGCCGTCGCGCAAGGCCCCCGACACGCTGCCGCCGGGCCGTGCGTACCGCGTCGGCGCGGTCGAGCTGCAGGTCGCGCTGCTCGGCGAGGACCCGAGCGGCCAGGCCCAGGCCGCCGAACTGCGTTCCATCGCCGAGGCAGCCGACGAGCGCGACGCCGACGTCCTGCCCTCGCAGCGGCCCTTCGGCGTCGACGTGCTGCCGAACCGCATCGAGTTCCCCGCCGCGTGGGCCATGCGCGGCCGCGGCACCGCGCCCGCGCCCGGCGGGCCGCTGTGGAGCATGGTCGCCGTCGGCGGCGACACGCTTGCCGCGCTCGGGCCCGATCTCGCGCAGGGCACACCGGCGTTCGTCATCGCCGGACCCGCGCAGTCGGGGCGCAGCACGGCGTTGCTGTCGGCGGCTCGCACATACCTCACGGAGGGCACCGAGCTGATCGTCTTCGCGCCGCGTGAGTCGCCGATCCGCGAACTGCGGGAGGCGCCGGGCGTCGTGGCGATGTTCACCGGAACCGAGGTCTCCGCCGAGGAGTTCGCGATCGCGGTCGACAAGCTGTCCGGACCCGGCGTGGTGCTGGTCGACGACGGCGAACTGCTGCGCGACGTCGACGCGGGCTCCGAGCTGGTGCGGATCCCGCGCCGGTCGTCGCGACCCGACCTCGGGCTCATCCTGGCGGGAGACGCCGACGACATCTGCACCGGGTTCACCGGCTGGCAGCTGGAGGTCAAGAAGGCCCGCCGCGGGCTGCTGCTGTCGCCGCAGAACACGATGGACGGCGACCTGATCGGGCTGCGTCTGGCGCGGTCGTTGGTGGGGCAGCCGGTTCAGGCCGGGCGAGGCGTCATGCACCTGGGGGACGGTGAACCGATCATCGTCCAGGTGCCGATGACCCGGGCGCCGTCGGCGGCCTGACCGGTCACCTGACGGCGCGCAGGACCACGAACTTCGGGTTGGACGCGGCGACTTCGCAGTTGCCGAACAGGCGCTTCAGCTTGACGTGGTAGCCCAGGTGGCGGTTGCCGATGACCCACAGCTCCCCGCCGGGCCGCAGCGCGGCGCGGGAGTCGCGGAACATCCGCCAGGCCACCGTGTCGGTGGTGGCCCGGTGGGTGTGGAACGGCGGGTTGTTGAGGACCAGGTCGACGCTCGCGGGCGCGGCGCCCGACAGGCCGTCGGCGACGACGAACTCCGCTTTCGCGTCCGGGGTGTTGGCACGGAACGTGGCCTCGGCGGAGGCGACGGCCGGGTAGGACTCGTCGACGAACGTCACCCGGACGCCGGGGGTCGTGAGCGCGGCGGCGGTGCCGACGACGCCGTTGCCGCAGCCGAGGTCCACGACGTGCCCGTTCGCCGGCGGGGTCGGCAGGTGCTCGAGGAGGAACCGGGTGCCGATGTCGAGCCGGTCGGGGCAGAACACCCCGGCGTGGTTCACCACGGGGCGCCCCGCCATCACGCCGATGTCCGACGGGAGCGCGTACGTCAGCGGCCACGGGTTCGCGGGGCGGGCGAGGGCGGCGTCGGGCGTGGCGAGGATGAGCCGCGCCTTGCGCTCGGCCAACGTGGTGCGGGTCGGGCCGACGAGGCGGGTGAAGAGGTCGAGCGTCGAGGTGTGGATCTCCGTCGTCATGCCGGTACCGACGACGAGGCTGCCCTCGTGCAGGCTGGGCGCGAGGCGGTGCAGCTGGTCCTCGAGCAGCGCGAGGCTCTTCGGGACGCGGACGAGCAGGACGTCGACGCGCTCGGGCGGGGCGTCCTGCGTGGTGGTGATCCGCACCTGGTCGGGGTCGGCACCGTTGGCGGCGAGGTTGCGGCGGGTGGCTTCGGCGGTCAGGTACGAGTCGGTGACCAGCGTCGGACGGAAGGCCGCGAGTGCGGTGGTGAGGGCACCCCAACGGTCGCCGAGAACGACCACCCGGCCACCGAGGTCGGCCGCCGCGACCGGCTCCCCCTCCGGCCCGGGCAGCCCGGCGAGCCGGCGAAGCAGGTAGGCGTCGGCCGCGTCCCAGGCCCGCAGGGGATCCCGGGAGTCGTGCGGGAACCGGTCGAGCGCGAGGTCACCGGGGGACGTGCTGAAGCCGTTCATGATCAGGCCAGGGTATCTCGGGCGGGGGCAGACCTCTGGCCGCACCGTTCCTGGACTGCAGCGCTGTTGACGGCCTCCCGCCCCTCCCGCTTTTGGATTTTCCGCGCGGCCGGCCCGCGCCTCAAGCCGCACCGAACCCTCACTGTCAAAGGCGGCCCGTCCCGTGCTTCAGGGGGCGGCTTGACCCGCGGCCCGTCCGCGCTGACAACCTCGCACCTAGCGGGAGGGGCGGGGAGTGTGGCGCCGCTCCCCGAGCTTTGCGCTGCTCGCCTGCGGCCCCAGCGTGGTCGCCGTGGTCGGGGGCGCCGGTTTTGACGACGCGTGACCCGCCCTCACACCCCGGACTGGATCACATATCGGCCAAATCAGTGCAATAGGGTGTCGTGATCCCTGTTGACTTCGCGTCATGTGACGGATTGGGCAAGATCTTGCCCGATCCGTCACATGAAAACGGTTTCCAGCACGCGGCGGGCGGACGAGGACCGGTGGCGCCGGTGCGCGGAACGCGGCCGGGCACCAGGCAGGCCGCGCGGCCACCACACCGGAACCGCAACCCGGCAACGCAACGCACCCGATGCGCCTCCACACCGCCTCCCCCTCCCGATAGTTGCCGCGTTCTTAAGCGCGGCCGGGCGGCTGTCAAGGCGCCCCCTCGAACCCGCGACAGGCCACCGGCCGAAGACCGGTCCACCGCGCCTTGACAGCCGACCGGCCGCGCGGACAATCCGAAATCGGGAGGGGGAGGAGGCCACCGCCGACAAACAGGCCCGGGACGGTGCATGGTCTTCGACTCCCACGCCGCCGCGGAACAGCCCAACCCCCGGCCCCCGGCCCCCGGCCCCCGGCCCCTGCGCCGTCACACCTGCGATCACACCTGCGAATCACACTCGCGGCACACGGTGTCGGCTACGTCGTCGCGACCGGTTCCCCCGCTGCGGCCCTCCCCCCGCGTCGGTTGGCCTTCGCCGTCGCCTGGCAGGCCTTGCGTACGGTCGCTGCCTCGCGCCAGGCGGCCGCCGCTTCCGCCGGGGTGGCCTGGCGGCCGGCGTAGGCGATCTCGTTGACGAGGGCGGCCAGCGACGGGAGGGACGCGGCGGGGTCGGGGGCCTTGCGGGGCAGTGGGAGCAGGTGGGCCACGGCCCAGGTGGCGACCTCTTCGGCGGTCAGGGTCGCCGGGTCGGGCATGCCGAGGCGGTGGAGGGACGCGCCGATGCGGCGCCAGGCGGCGAGGGTCTGGGCGGCGGGGGTGCCGCGGCGTTCCTTCGCGCGGCGGCGCCAGGGGCCCAGGGCGCGCCACACGGCGACCGCGAGGGCCACGCCGGCGACGGCCCCGCCGCCGATGACGGACCAGCGCCGCCAGTCCGTTCCGCCGCCGTCGTGGCCGGCCGCGACGGTGTCGGGCCTCGGCGGGTTGGTGTGGGGCGAGCCGATGATCTTCTGGTCGTCGGCCTGCCGCTGGGCGCCTGCCGGAGCGGGCGGGGCGCTCGGCGGTGCCGCGCCCTGGGGGACGGCCGGGGCGGCGGGCGGGGCGGGGACGTTGGCCATTCGCTCGCCGGGCGTCGGCTGGAACGGGACCCATCCCACGCCGGCGAACTCGACCTCGGGCCACACGACCGCGTCCTGCCCCGTGACCTGCCAGCCGCCCGGCGTCTGTTCGCCGTGGTGGAAGCCCACGACCACGCGGGTCGGCAGCCCGAGGCTGCGGGCCATCACGGCGAACGCGGTGGTGAACTGCTCCGAGGTGCCGCGCTTGGTCTCCTTCAGGAAGAACTCGAGGCTGCGGTAGGTGTGCCCCGGCACGGCGTTGACGTCGAAGACGTGGTTGTCGCGCAGCCACGCCGCCAGCCGGAGCGCCTGCTGGTAGGGGAACCGGCTTCCGGCGGTGGCCTCCTGGGCCTTGGCGCGCATCAGTTCGAGGGTCGGCGAGTCCGGGAGCCGGGTCATGGCCGGGTCGTCGGCGGTCGGGGCGTACTGGACGCGCGTCGCGTCGAACAGCGGGACGTGCGCGGTGACGGTGTACGTGTCGCCGTCCCGCAGCGGGGTGGTGGTCGCCACCGCGCCGCTGTCGGTGTCGATGGCCAGCCGCCCCGCGGGGGCGCCGGTGACGGTGCCCGGCCGGTCGGACGACGGCAGCCACACCCCGCCGAGCTGCTGCACCGTGACGTGCTGGTCGAGCGTGACGGTCCGCACGCCGTCGCGCGCGGCGGGCGCGTCGGGGATGCGGCCGCCGGTGGGCGCCAGGCGGCTGCTCGGCGACCACGTGATGCCGTCGAACCCGCCGAACACCGCGAGCCGCCAGTCGTGGTCGGCGAGCCGCGCGCTGTCGTCCGGTGTGGCGGCGGTCGCCTTCACGAGGAACAGCGGCCGCAGCGGGTCGAGCAGCCACGCGCCCACCATGTCCAGCGGGTTGCCTCCGACGACGTGCAGCGGGTCGGGCGCCGCGGCCTCGTCGCGCGGGCTGAGCGGCGTCCTGTCGTGCAGCAGTGCCGGGGCGGCGAGCGCCGCGACCAGGGCCGGGACGGCGACCAGCGGCAGCGCGGCGAGCCGCCTGACGCGGCTGGGCGCGTGCCGGCGCGGCGCGCGCGTCAGGACGAGCAGGACGACCGCGCCGGCGAACGCCGCGGCCGGCACCGTGTTGCCGCCGGGCCCGCCCGCGCCGAGCACGCACGCCAGCGCGAGGACGGCCAGCGGCGGCAGCGCGGGCACCAGCACGGCCCGTGTGCGCAACGCGAGTTCGGCGGACGCGTAGGCGGCCAGCCACACCGTCGTGAACGGCAGGATCAGCAGCGCCCCGTCCGACGGGACGGGCGCGATCGTGGTCAGCACCCGGTGCGGCGCGTCGAGGAGGTCGGTGCCGACCGTGCGCACCAGCCCCGCGCTCGGGGTGCTCCCCCGGTACAGCAGCCCCCACACCGCCAGGGCCCACACGACCGGTGTGGCGAGCATCGACCGCCACATGCCCGCCCGCGTGCCGTCGCGGCGCGGCGCGGACAGCAGCGCGCTGAGCAGCAGCGGCGCGGCGGCCGCAAGCGCCGCGACGGGGAGCACGGCACGCAGGTGGTAGACGCGGTGGAACGCCGCTCCGGCGGCGAGCGCGAGCAGGAACGCGGCGGGTAGCGCGGTGCGCCGGGTCCGCGGGTCGTACGGCGTGTTGCCGGCGTCCTGGTGCACCAGGATCGCGGGCCGGGGCCGATCGACCGCACGGAGGTCGGCGGCCTTGTCGAGGCGGGGCAACCGCAGCCCGGTACTCAACGGGTCACCTCCACACGCTTTGGACACGCCGGTTCGCCTTCGGGGCGCAGGTCGCGCCTCGACGCCGTCCCGGCAACCAAACAGCGAACGCCTCAAGGGCGTTGCCGTCACGAACAGCAACCGCTGCCCCACACGGCCCGAACCCGGAACCCACCGCGCTCATCGGATGGCCTCTCGCTGCCACGCGGCCACGAGCGCGCGCGGGCTGTCGACGGATATGCGGTGGACGTCCTGCGGCAGCGCGGTTCCGTCGCCGTCCGCGGGCCGCCCGGTGCGTACCACCAGCACGCGTTCGAACCGGGCGATCATGCGCGGCAGTTCGGCGATGCCCGCGAGGTCGCCGTGGCCGGTGGCGATGACGAGGGTGCCGCCCGCGCGGCTGCGCTCGAGCTCGTCGAGCGCCCCGGCGAGGGTCGCTTCGTCGGACGGTTCGAGAACGGCCAGCGCGTCGAGCAGGTCGTCGGGTGTGCCGCCGCGCCGCGAGTCGGCGACGACCGTGCCGGTCTCGGTCAGGACGCGCAGCGGGAACCGGTGCAGCAGCGCGCTGAACGCGGCGGACGCGGCGACCTCGACGGCGAGTTCGAACGGTTCGTCGAGAGCGGCGTCGGCGTCCGGCGGCGGCGCCTCCCCGCGCTCCTCGTCGACCTCGTCTGAGACGGCCGGCTCCGGGTACGCCGTCGTCCGCGTGTCGAGCAGGACCGTCGTGTGCGGCATGCTCACGTCGACCATCTGCCGCACCATCAGTTCGCCGGTGCGGGCGGACGACCGCCAGTGCACGCGGCGCAGGTCGTCGCCGAGCACGTAGCCGCGCAGCGTGTGGAACGTCTGGCTGCCGCCGTCGGCGTTGGCCGAGCTCGGGCCCTCGATGTGGTGGGCGCGGCCGGACGACAGCAGCGGCAGCGGGTGGACGCGCGGGCGCACCAGCACCGACGTGTCGGCCGCGCAGCGCCGGGCGCGCCGGGCCAGCCCGAGCGGGTCGGCGCGGACGGCGAGGAGCGGCCCGACGGTGACGCGGCCGCGCCACCGGGTGGGCAACGCGTAGCGGGTGACGTTCGGTTCGCCGGTCGGCAGGGCGCGCGCGGTCACGTACACGACGCTGTCGCCGACATGGTCCTCGAGGTCCACACGGCGCGCTCCGCGGCGCTTGCGGTCGACGAGGGTGAGCACGGCGTCGGCGCGGTCGCCGCGGGCCACCCGGGCGGGCAGGACCGTGCGTTCGGCGGTGACGCGCTGCGGCGGCAGCGTCCAGGCGACGGCGCCCGCGACGGCGGCGATCCCGGCGGCGCCGAGCCCGGCGGCCTCGGGGTAGCCGGTCGGCCACGCGGCCGCGAGCAGCAGCACGGACAGGCCGAGCACGCGGTTGCCGAGTGCGGTGACCGGCCACCAGCGGCGAAGCGTGCGACGGGCACGGCTCCACCGGTTCGGGCCGCTCGCGGTGCGCGCGGCGACCGCGGTACGCCTGCCGGCGCCAGTTCCGGTCGAACCACCCTTGACTTGCTCGCCGTTCGTGCCCGTCGCCCCCGACGCGGGGGCCGCGCCCCCACGGGCCGCCGGCCCCACCTCGCGTCTACTCCGCACTCGCGAAGGCCCCCGGCTGCGGCACCGGCACGCGGGCCAGCACCTCGGCGACCAGGTCTTCCGCGGTGACGCCCGTGAGCTCGGACTCGGGCGCGAGCAGCATGCGGTGGGCCAGCACCGGCCCCGCGAGTGCCTTCACGTCCTCCGGCAGCACGTACGTCCGGCCCCGCGCCCCGGCGCGCACCCGCGCGGCCCGCACCAGCGCGACGCTGCCGCGCGGGCCCGCGCCCAGGCGTACGCCGGGCAGTTCGCGGGTGGCTGCGGTGACGCGCACCGCGTAGTCGGCGACGGGCTCGGGCACACGCACGCGCTCCCGGACCACCTGCGCGAACTCGGCGACGTGCCGGGCCGTCGCGATGGTCCGCAGCTGCGCGAGCTGGTCGGCGGCGGTTCCGGCGGCGACCTGGACCTCGCTGGCGTGGTCGGGGTAGCCGACGGTGACCCGCATCATGAAGCGGTCGAGCTGTGCCTCGGGCAGCGGGTAGGTGCCGGCCATCTCGACGGGGTTCTGGGTGGCGAACACCATGAACGGGCGCGGTACTTCGTGCGCTGCGCCGTCGACGGTGACGCGGCCTTCCTCCATGACCTCGAGCAGTGCCGACTGGGTCTTGGGCGAGGCGCGGTTGATCTCGTCGCCGATCACGACGTTCGCGAACACCGGCCCGGGCAGGAACTCGAACCGCCCCGAGTCCTGCCGGTAGACGGACACCCCCGTGATGTCCGACGGCAGCAGGTCGGGCGTGAACTGCACGCGGTGGCACGACCCGTCGACGGACGCGGCGAGCGCGCGGGCGAGCGTGGTCTTGCCGGTGCCCGGTACGTCGACGACCAGGACGTGGCCTTCCGCGAACAGGCAGATCAGGGCGAGTTCGACGACCTCGCGCTTGCCCTTGACGACCAGTTCGATGTTGTCGGCCACCGCGCCGAAGCACTCGGTGAACAGCTTGAGCGGGCCGGGCAGCGCGGAACTGCCGTTGGCGGCCTGGACGGGGACGGTGGTCACGTGGGTGCTACTCCTGCTCCGTGGTGCTGTCAGCAGCGTGGGAGGCCGCTGGAGAACGTCCCGCGCGCCGAATTCGGCGTGCGGATGTAGAGGTCGCTGACGTACCCGCTGGCGCCCTTCCATTCGACGCGGTCCCAGATGTTCCCGGACGCCGTCTTGTCGTCGCGGGTGACCTGCTCGCCGGCCGTCTGGCAGTACACGTCGATCGACCCGTTGTAGCCCGCCGGTATCGCCCCGACGCGGTGCCCGGTGCTCGCCGCCGGCTCGCTGCGCACCCCCACGTCGACCCCGTTGTTGCTGTTGGGGCCGAGGACGTACGGCGTCGCCTTGGGCGTGAGGTCGAGCGTGACGACGGTCGGCGTGCCGCATCCGGCCGGGTTCCCGGCCTTCACCGTGACCTGGTACTTCTTGCCGGGCGTCAAGCCCTTCACGGTGAACGACGTGCCGGTGATGTTGTCGTTGTACTTGCCGTCGACCTCGACCACGTACGTGAGCTGGCTCGGGCTCGCGCCGTTGGCCGCGGCGGGCGACCACGTGATGGTGCCGCCGTCGCCGGCCGCGTTCGGCACGGCCTTGACGCTGCCGACGCCGCCGGGCGTGGTGCACGGGCGTACCGCCGTCGACGACGGCGAGGTCTGGGTGCGACCGCCCGGGTAGTGGGCGATGACCTTGAAGCTGTACTCGCTGCCGCAGTCGCCGCCGGTGGCCACGAACTGGAACGGCCCGTCGAGGGTCACCTGCGCGGGCGTGGCCTTCATGCCCGCGGGGGCGTTGCCGGGCAGCTGGAGCGAGTAGTACGAGGGCAGTTCACCGCCGGACGAAGGCGCGAACACGAGGGTGATCTTGCCGACCCCGGAGGTCGCCTGCGGCTGGCCGGGCGGCGTCGTCGGCGGAGTCGTGGTCGGCGGCTTCGTGGTGGCCGGGGCCGTCGTCACGGGCGCGGTCGTCGCCGGTGCCGTCGTGGCGGGCGCGGTCGTGGCCGGGGCGGTGGTCGCGGGCGCCGTGGTCGCGGGCGCGGTCGTGGCCGGGGCGGTGGTCGCCGGCTGAGTCGTCGCGGGCGCGGTCGTCGCCGGGGCGGTGGTCGCCGGGGCGCCCGTCGGCCCGGTGGTCGCGGGGGCCGTGGTCGCCGGGCCGGTGGTGGCCGGACCGGTGGTGGCCGGATCGCCGGTCGGCGTGCCGGGCCCCGGCTCGGTCCCGGGTCCGGTCGGCTGCGGAGCCTGGGGCTGCTGCGGACCGGTGGGCTGTCCGCCGTGCGGCGGCTCGGGGACACCGGTGGGCTCGACGCTCGCCGGCGGCTCCGGACGCGCGTGCGTGGGCTGCGGGTTCTGTCGGCCCTGCCCGCCGCCGTTCTGGTTGCCGTTCTGCCCGCCGCCCTGTCCGAGCGGGAAGCCCCCGTTCACGGTGGCGATGTCGGCGGGGACCGTGGCGCCGTTCTGCCCGGCGGTCGGTCCGGCGCCGGAGGGCGCGTCGGGAGCGTACTTGCCGACCGGGTGCGCGACGCCGGACGCGTCGACGACCGTCGCGGCGGACGAGTTCTGGTCGTTGACCCACAGCATGCCGTCGCGGACGAACGACTCCAGCGGGCCGGCCTGCCCGGTCACCTTGATCTGCTGGTCGAACTGCGCCTTGACGGTGTCGTACACGAGCAGGTTGCCGTGCACGCGGTCCGGCACGTACACCTTGCCGCCGAGCACCTGCGGCGGCGCGTACGAGCCGGCCGTCGCGCCGATGCCGAGCGGAACCGCCGTGACGGCCCCCTTGTCGAGGTCGACCAGCACCAGCTGGCCGGTGTCGCCGGACAGCACCGGCACCAGCGAGCCGGGCGTGGTCTCGGGCGTCAGCGTCCGGGAGGCGTCGGCCTGCCCGACCGCCTCGGGCAGCTTCACGGTGAGCGTCGGGCCGCCCTGCGCGACGACCGTGACGGTGCCGGCCTTCGGGTCGGTCACCACCGGCCGGTCGCCGGCCAGCGTCAGCCGCAGCACGCTGCCCGGCGCGGCGACCGCGACGGGAACTCCCGGCGTGGCGCCGTTGATCGGCAGCAGCTGGCCCTTGTTGGGTAGCGGCACCCACAGCGTGCCGCGCGAGTCGGCCTGCGCGCGGCCGACCGGCTTGTCGCCGAGGTCGAGCGGCTGGGCGATCGGCTTGAGTTCGACCGGGTCGATCGGGCGCACGGTGCCCTGCGCCTCGTCGACGAGCCACGAGCGTCCGCCGCCGGACACCAGGCGCAGGCCGGGCGCGCCGTAGTCGTAGCGGAACGGAACGGTCAGCTGCGCGGGGTCGATCCGCGAGACGACGCCGGTCTGCTGGTCGACGACCACGACCCGGTTGCCGTCCTCGGTGATCTGGATCGGGTGGCCCTGCGTGCCCGGCAGCGGGACGCGGCCGTCGGTGCGGCCGGTGGGTCCGTTGACGTGCGAGGCACTGCCGTTGCCGGAGTTGGGCAGCCAGGCGCCGAGGTCGCCGAGGTTGGGCAGCGCGTCGGCGGCGCCGAGGCCGACCACGACGGACCCCGCGACCAGTGCGCCGACGACGCCCGTGGCGACGATCGCGGTGACGCGGTCGGCCTTGGTGCGCAGCCGGCGGCGCAGCCAGCCGCCCTCGGTGTCCTTGTCGGCCGACGCCGCTCCGGCCGCGAGCGCGGCGGTCTTCCCTGCGCCCGTCTTGACACTCGAACTCACACTGTGTGCCGTGGACTTGGCGAGCGGGTCGGACGCCTTCGCCGGCTCCGCGGTATGCCTGTCGGCACCGCGCAGGCCGAACCGGCGGCCCTTGGCCGAGCCGGAGCGGCCGTCGCCACCATCGTCGTCAAGCCGGTGCGGCCGCAGGCCGCCGCCGTGTCGATCCATGGTGTGTCGCCACCCCCGCAGGCATCAAAATCGATCTCTGTACGACCGGATTTGAAGCTACCTGCGCACAGCAGAAGATCAACCTCCGCTTGTGGCCGGGCGCGGAGGTTTCCGCGACCCGCCGCCCGCCGTTCACCGGAATGTCATCCGCCACCCGCCCAACGCCTGGTTGTCACGGTAACTCCGGTTCCGGGGAAGGGACATCGCCGTGCGGGCTCACGAACGACCGGCCGCGCGGGCGGCGGTGGCGAGCAACTCGTCGACCGAGCCTGCGAAGTCCGGTACCAGCCGCATCGCGATGGTCCACGCGTCGGGGTCCTCGCCGAGGTGCGTGTCGACGAGCGCGCGCAACGGTTCCGCCAGCGGCCGCAGTTGCTTGCGGCTCCGCTGCTCGTCGCCGAACGCCCACAGCACGAACGGGGCGGCCGGGGCGTGCGTCAGCAGGTCGTCCGGTGTGAGCGCGCCCGAGCGCAGGCACTCGGCGAGCGCCGGGATGACGAGCGTCCACCCCGAGCTCTCCAGGCGCGCCCACATCCGGGCCGCGGCGGGCAGCAGCGCCAGCGCGGTGGGCCGGGACAGCGCCGGGAGCAGCCGGGCGTAGCGCTGCGGCTCGGCTTCGACGAGGGCCGCGGCGACCGCCTCCGGCAGCGCGGGGTGGCGGCTGAACGTGTCGAGGACGCTCATCTGCGCCTGTCCCGAGGCGACCTCCTCGAGGACCGCGTCCCAGGACACCGGGGCCCCGAGCGGGGCGTAGTCCGCGACGAGGCCCGGGCCCGCAGCCGTCCCCGCCGTCCGGGCGACGAGCTCCGCGCGCTGGTACCCGGTGAGGGCCCGGCCCGCGATCAGCGCGCTGTCGACCGCCGCGTTCCCGAGTCCGACCAGTGCGGCGCGGATCCGCTCGTCGCGCTCGACGTCCGCCACGAGGTCGCGCAGCAGTTCCGGGCGGCGCGCCGCCAACTCCCGTGCGATCGGCAGGACGAGCGCAGGCGCGATCACGGCCCGGCCCGGACGGCTCACCGCGGTCAGCGCGGGGAGGACGTCGTCGTCGAACGCCGCGAGGATCGCGGGCAGCGCGTCCACCTCGGCGAAGGACAACAGCAGCCCCAGCGGCGAGGGGCCGGCCGAACGCGGGCGGGCCGGACGCAGCTGCCACGGGAAGTCCGCCCACGCCGTCGGGGCCTTGCCCGCGGGGGTCTTCACCGCGCCGGGCGGGGCCAGCCACGGCACGGTGGCCGCCTCGTCGAGCAACGCCAGGACGCTGCCGGGGTATTCGGCGTCCCGGGTGAGCAGCGTCGCGGCCGCGCGCCACGCGTCGGTGTCGGTGCCGAGCGAGGCCCGCACCGCGTCGCGCAGGCCCTGTCGGAGGGTTGCGACCTCGGCCTCGGCGAGCGTCGCCCTCACCCAGTCGTCGTTGGGCGGCGCCCAGTCCAACGCGTCGATCAGCCCGAGGAAGCGCGCCGCGCCGGGCCCGCGGCGCAGGATGTCGTCCGGCGTGACCGTGCCCGTGTCCAGCGCCACCCGGGCGGGGAACGTGTACGGGTCGTCCGTCGGCCCGTACGCGAGCAAGGCGAGCACGGTCTCGGCCGGGCAGGCGGGTTCGCCGACGAGCGCCACGCACTCGCGGTCGTACCAGGGCTTTTCGAGGTGCCGCACGGCGGTCGCGGCCCAGTCGTCGGCGGTCCACGTCTCCGGGCGCAGGAGCGCGAGCGTCTCCGTGAACCAGTCGTGGCCGCGCGGCATCGACGCGTCGGGGCCGGCCACCAGCGCGCCGGATCCCTCGGGCGGCAGGGGCCGCCTGCCGAGGACGGTCCGGTACGTCTCGGCGGCCAGTTGCGGGTCGAGGCTGTCCATCGCCGTGGCGAGCTCGGGCAGCGACTCGGTGGTCATGAGCCGTCGGCGCAGCGCGGGGGCGATCGGGAGTGTGGCCAGCACGCGGCGGCGCAGCGAGCCCGGTGTGCGGTGGTGGGAGAACACCGCCGCCCGGACGTCCGGATCGGGGTCGGCGGCGAGCGCGGCCGTCGTCCGGTGGTCGATGTACTGGCTGCGGGCGAACGCCGCGCGGTCGGCGGCCGATCCCTCCAGCAGGCACCACGCGACGACGCTCGGCCGCAGCGCGCAGTACCGCAGGACCTGCGCACGTGCGTCGGCGTCGAGGCGCGCGAGGGCGAGACCGGTCTGGCGCGCGTCGCCCGCGCCGGCCAACGTCGCGAGGGCGACGAGGTCCGGCAGGCGGAACGACCGCGTCTCCAACGGCGTCACGCGTCGCCTCCGCCCGGCTCGACGTCCGGCAGCCAGTCGTGGTCCGGGTCGTACTCCAGCCAGCGGCGCGCCGCGGCCTGCTCGGCGAACATGCGGAGTACGAGGGTGAGTTCGGGGTGGGCGTGGTCGTCGCGCCACAGCAGCGACCACGCGTACAGCGGCGTCGGAGCGACCAGCGGTATCGACCGCACGCCGCGCCCGTCGGGCACGGGCGAGTCGGCGGGCAGCAGCGTGAAGCAGTGCGGGTTGGCGCGCACGTAGTCGACGCTGTGCTCGACGCCGAGGTTCGCGCCCGCCTCCCAGCGGGCTATGCCGAAGCGCTCCGCGAACCGGCGTAGGAAGTCCAGGCGTTCGATCGCGGCCGGGCACCACAGGACGCTGTCGGCCAGCGCGCTGGGCCGCAGCTCGCCCGCCCCGGCGAGCGGGTGGTCCGCGCTCAGGACGACGTCGACCGGTTCGAGGCGGGCGAGCCGGTGCTTCAGGCCGGTGAGTTCGGTGCCGGGCGTGCTGTGGACGCGGCCGAACCCCAGGTCGGTGTCGCCGCGTTGCAGCGCGGCGGCGACGGACGGCAGGTCGCGGCCCGAGCCGGGCTCGAACTCGACGCCGGTCAGGGCGTCCACGACGTGCGCGACGGTGCGCATGGGCGCGTAGAGGTGCCCCCACACGTCGAGCCGCACGGGTCGCGCGGCACTGCCCCGCACCGCGGCGACGGCGGCGTCGGCCGCGGCCAGCGCCCGCGCGGCCGGTTCGACGAGGCGCAGTCCCGCGTCGGTGAGCGCGACCGCAGGGCCGCCGCGGACGAACAGGGCCGCGCCGAGTTCGTCCTCCAGGCGCGCGACGCGTTTGGACAACGCCTGCTGGCTGATGCCCAGAGAGGCCGCCGCGCGCCCGAAGTGCAGCAGCTCGGCGGTCACGGCGAAGGCGCGCACGCGCGCCATGTCGAGGTCGGGCGGAGGCGGGACGGACGCGGAGTTCACGGCCCTACCTTTGCCGACAACCGCGGGTTGTCAACCCCCTCCACCGGATGTTGGCCGCCGGAACCCCCTGCGCGGTGAGCTGTTCCCGCAACGAAGCACATGGCGGACGAACAGGCGCCGGTACCGCGGCTCGCGGCACCGGCGAAGCGAAAGAGGTGCGAAGTGAAGGCGCTCATCCCCACCGGCGACCCCGCCGAGAGCGTGGTGTTCGGCACGGCCGAGCACCCGGTCCCGAAGCCGGACGAGGCGCTGGTCAAGGTCGCGGCGTTCTCGGTGAACCGCGGCGAGACCTTCCAGTTGGAGAACCCGCGCCCGGGGCTGATCCCCGGCAAGGACGTCGCCGGGCTGGTCATCCAGGCCGCGGCCGACGGCAGCGGCCCGGCGGTCGGCCGGCGGGTGGTCGGGCACCCGGCGTCCGGCGGCTGGGCCGAGTACGTCGCGGTCCCCGTCGCGCAGCTCGCCGAGATCCCCGAGGGCGTGTGCGTCACCCAGGCCGCCGCGCTGCCGCTGGCCGGCCTGACCGCGCTGCGGCTGCTGCGCGAGGCCGGGCCGCTGCTCGGTCGGCGCCTGCTCGTCACCGGCGCGTCCGGCGGCGTCGGCCACTACGTCACGGAGCTGGCGTCGGCGGCCGGGGCCGAGGTGACCGCGGTGACGGCCGACGCCGAACGCGGCGCGCGGCTGCGCGAGTTGGGCGCCACCCGGGTCGTCCACGACGTCGCCGCCGCGGAGGGGCCGTTCGACGTCGTGATGGAGTCGACCGGCGGCACGGCGCTGCCGGTCGCGCTCGCCACGCTGGCCCGGCACGGTCTGCTGCTGTGGTTCGGCGAGGCCAGCCGCACCCCGGTCACGCTCGACTTCTTCGACTTCTTCGCCGGCCCGGTCGGCGCGACGATCCGGCACTTCGCCACCGCCGACGCCGACGGACCCGACGGACCCGACCTGGCGACGCTGGTGCGGCTGGTCGCCGAGGGCCGGCTGCACCCGGAGATCGGCCGCGTCGCCGACTGGGCGGACACCGCCGCCGTCCTGACCGACCTGCGCGACCGGCGCGTCCGCGGCAAGGCCGTCCTGACCGTCGCCTGACCCGCGGCACGCGTCGACCCACCCCAAGGCACCGCCACCGAAAAGGAGTTCACCGTGACCACCAACACCGCCACCGACCCGAAGAGCGTCGTCATCCGCTACGTCGAGGCCGTCAGGAACGGCGACCTGCCCGTGGTCCGCGACAGCTTCGCCGAGGACGCCACCTGGCTCTACCCCGGCGAGACGCCGTGGTCCAAGGTCTGGCGGGGCCGCGACGAGATCGTCGACGGCTTCCTCGGCGGGGCCGGCGCCCGGTTCGTGCCCGGCTCCATGGTGATCGGGCTGACCAACGTCATCGCGGACGGCGACCAGGTCGTCGCCGAGTGGACGTCCGACGCGCTGTCCGCAGAGGGCGTCGAGTACCACAACCGCTGCCTGGGCGTGTTCGTCGTGCGCGACGGCCGGATCGCCGAGGTCCGCGAGTACGCCGACACCCAGCACACCGCGCGCGTACTGTTCCCGTGACCCGGCCTCGCGACCCGTCCCCGCCGGTCCGGTGACCGGCGGGGACACGCGCGGACCACGCCGGTGCGGCATTCCGGCCGAGAGATCGGCAGAATGCCGGGGTACCCCGATGTGAAGGTGGTTCAGGTCCGTGGTGACGTCCACACCCTCTGTCAACAAGAGGATCGCCGACGAGCTCGGCGTTCGCGAAGGTCAGGTGCAGGCCGCCGTCGAGCTGCTCGACGGCGGAGCGACCGTGCCCTTCATCGCGCGCTACCGCAAGGAGGTGACCGGCACCCTCGACGACACGCAGTTGCGCACCCTCGAGGAGCGGCTGCGCTACCTGCGGGAGCTGGAGGAGCGGCGCACCGCCATCCTGGAGTCGGTCGATGCGCAGGGCAAGCTCGACGACGCGCTGCGCGAGCAGATCATGGCCGCCGACTCCAAGGCCCGGCTCGAGGACATCTACCTTCCGTACAAGCCCAAGCGGCGTACGAAGGCGCAGATCGCCCGCGAGGCGGGCCTCGAGCCGCTCGCCGACCTGCTGCTCGCCGACCCGGAGCAGGACCCGCAGGCGAACGCGGCCGGCTACGTCGACGCGGACAAGGGCGTCGCGGACGCCGCCGCCGCGCTCGACGGCGCCCGGGCGATCCTCGTCGAGCGCTTCTCCGAGGACGCCGACCTGGTCGGCGACCTGCGCGAGCGCATGTGGACGCGGGGCCGCCTCGTCGCGAAGGTCCGCGAGGGCCGCGAGGAGGCCGGCGCGAAGTTCTCCGACTACTTCGACTTCGCCGAGCCGTTCACCCGCCTCCCCTCGCACCGCATCCTCGCGATGTTCCGGGGCGAGAAGGAGGAGATGCTCACGCTCACCCTGGAGCCCGAGGAGGCGTCGGACGAGCTCGCCCCGCCGGCCGGCCCGACCGACTACGAGCAGCGCATCGCCCGCCGGTTCGGCATCGCCGACCGCGGCCGCCCGGCCGACCGGTGGCTGGGCGACACGGTGCGCTGGGCGTGGCGCACCCGGTTCCTCGTGCACCTGGGCATCGACCTGCGCGGGCGGCTGCGGCAGAGCGCCGAGGACGAGGCGGTCCGGGTGTTCGCCGCCAACCTGCGCGACCTGCTGCTCGCCGCGCCGGCCGGCACGCGCGCCACGATGGGCCTGGACCCGGGCCTGCGCACCGGCGTGAAGGTCGCCGTCGTCGACGCGACCGGCAAGGTCGTGGCCACCGACACGATCTACCCGCACGAGCCGCGGCGCCGCTGGGACGAGTCGATCGACACGCTCGCGCGGCTCGCCAAGGCGCACGGCGTCGAGTTGATCGCGATCGGCAACGGCACCGCGTCGCGCGAGACCGACAAGCTGGCCGGCGACCTGATCAAGCGGCACCCGGACCTGTCGCTCACCAAGGTCGTGGTGTCCGAGGCGGGCGCGTCGGTGTACTCCGCGTCGGCGTTCGCGTCGCAGGAGCTGCCGGGCATGGACGTGTCGCTGCGCGGCGCGGTGTCGATCGCGCGGCGCCTGCAGGACCCGCTGGCCGAGCTGGTGAAGATCGACCCGAAGTCGATCGGCGTCGGCCAGTACCAGCACGACCTGTCCGAGCTGCAGCTGTCGCGGTCGCTGGACGCCGTGGTCGAGGACTGCGTGAACGCGGTCGGCGTGGACGTCAACACCGCGTCGGCCCCGCTGCTGACCCGGGTGTCGGGCATCAGCGGCGGGCTGGCGGAGAACATCGTCCAGCACCGCGACGCGAACGGCCCGTTCAGGAACCGCAAGGCGCTCAAGGACGTGGCCCGGCTCGGGCCGAAGGCGTTCGAGCAGTGCGCGGGCTTCCTGCGCATCCCCGGCGGCGACGACCCGCTGGACGCGTCCAGCGTGCACCCCGAGGCGTACCCGGTGGTGCGGCGCATCCTCACGGCGGTCGGCGGCGACGTCGGCGCGGTGATCGGCAAGGGGCAGGTGCTGCGCTCGCTCAGCCCGAAGGACTTCGTGGACGAGCAGTTCGGCCTGCCGACCGTCACCGACATCCTCGCCGAGCTGGAGAAGCCGGGGCGTGACCCGCGCCCGGCGTTCAAGACGGCGGCGTTCAAGGAGGGCGTCGAGCAGCTCACCGACCTCACGCCGGGGATGCTGCTGGAGGGCGTGGTCACGAACGTCGCGGCGTTCGGCGCGTTCGTCGACGTCGGCGTGCACCAGGACGGCCTCGTCCACGTGTCCGCGATGTCCGACACGTTCGTGAAGGACCCGCGTGACGTGGTCAAGCCCGGCGACATCGTCCGGGTGAAGGTGCTCGACGTCGACATCCCGCGCAAGCGGATCTCGCTGACGCTGCGCCTGGAGGAGCCCGCGGCGGGCGGCGGTTCGGGCACCGGCGAGGGCGGCGGCGGACGCCGTACCGCGCCGGGGCCGCGCCGTCCGCAGACCGGCGGCGGCCAGGGCGGGCGCCAGGGCGGCGGTCAGGGCGGCGGTCAGGGCGGGCAGAGCGGTCAGGGCGGCCAGGGCAGCCGTACCCAGGGCGGCGGCCGCGGCCAGGGTGCAGGACGGCCGCAGCAGCAAGGGCAGCGGGACGACCGGGGCCGGCGCGACGACCGCGGCCGCGGCAACGCGCCGGCCGGCGGCGGCGCACTCGCGGACGCTCTGCGCCGGGCCGGGCTGGTCGAGGGCGACGGCGGACCGGCGCGCGGCAAGCGCTGACCCGCCTCCCCGGCGCAGGGCCGGGGGCTGAGCGAAGCACGAAGGGCGGGCCCGGAGTTCCGGGCCCGCCCTTCGGCGTGTTCAGCATGCGATGACCTGACCGGTGATCTCCCGAAGTTTGGTAGATCGTCGGTAATCACTCGGTATTGCGGCCCACCCGCCCGACCGCCCCTCTGACAGCATGTGTCCGCCCGCGGACCGTGGTGCGGTACTCCCCCGGCCCGGGCGTCAGCGCCCCTTGCACGGCACGGCAGTTCCATCCCGACATCCCCGGAAGGAATCAGCCTTGTCCACATGGCCCATGCGGATGTCCGCGATCGCGATCGCGTCCGCCGCAGCCCTGGTGTTCACGAACGGATCGGCCGGCGCTGTGGTGCCGCTGATCCAGATCAGCACCGACCCGTTCACCACGCAGACCGGCCAGCACGCGGCCGAGGTCGAGCCGGACACCTTCAGCTTCGGCTCCACCGAGGTCGCCGCGTTCCAGGTCGGCCGGATCAACGACGGCGGCGCGACCGACACCGGCTTCGCGACCAGCACCGACAACGGCGCGACGTGGACCCACGGCCTGCTGCCCGGCGTCACGAAGTTCGCGGGCGGCGGCATCTACGACCGGGCCACCGACGCGTCGGTGGCGTACGACGCCAAGCACGCCACATGGATCGTCTCGTCGCTCGGCCTGCTCGAGTCGGGCGGCGTGCACGGCGCCGCCGTGGTCACCAGCCGCTCCACCGACGGCGGGCTGACCTGGACCGCGCCCACCACCGTGGCCACCGGCGCGGACCTCGACAAGAACTGGACGGTGTGCGACAACACGCCCGCCAGCCCGTTCTACGGCAACTGCTACACCCAGTGGGACGACCACGGGAACGGCAACCGCATCAAGATGTCGACGTCGAGCGACGGCGCCGGCACCTGGGGCGCCGCGAAGAACACCGGTGGCAACGCCACCGGCATCGGCGGACAGCCGGTCGTCCAGCCGAACGGCACGGTGATCGTGCCGATGGCGAACGCGTTCACCACCAGCATCCGCGTGTTCCGGTCCACCAACGGCGGCTCGACGTGGTCGAGCGCGTCGACGATCTCGTCGATCAGCGGCCGGACGGTCGCCGGCGGGCTGCGCACCAGCGCGATGCCGAGCGCCGAGATCGACGCGTCCGGCAAGGTCTACGTGGTGTGGCAGGACTGCCGCTTCCGGGCCTCGGGCGGGTCCTGCACGTCGAACGACATCGTGATGTCGACGTCGACGAACGGCACGTCGTGGTCCGCGGTCACCCGCATCCCGATCGACGCGACGTCCAGCACCGTCGACCACTTCATCCCGGGCATCGCGGTCGACCCGACGACGTCGGGCGCGACGGCGAAGCTGTCGCTGACGTACTACTACTACCCGGTGGCCAACTGCACCGTGTCCACGTGCCAGTTGAACGTCGGCCAGGTCAGCTCCACCAACGGCGGTTCGACGTGGACCGCGCCGACGCAGCTGGCCGGGCCGATGAGCCTGTCGTGGCTGCCCGGTACGACGCAGGGCCCGATGGTCGGCGACTACATCTCGTCGTCGTTCCTGAACGGCAAGGCGTTCCCGGTGTTCATGGTCGCCGCCGCGAAGTCCGGCAGCACCTTCAACCAGGCCGCGTACACGCCGTCCGGCGGTGTGACGCCGCTGGCCGGCAGCTCCGCCGCGGTCGCGGAGACCGCGCAGCAGGCGACGTTCTCGCAGGTGTACGCGGCGATCGACGAAATCCAGAAGCGCATCGAGGAAGCGCTCGGCGAGGGCGGGGAGTCGCCCTGACCGAGCGGCCCCCGACGTAGGACGCGGCGGGGGGGGGGGGGGGGGGGGCCCCCCCCGCCCCCCCCCCCCCGCCGCGGTGTGCTCAACGGAATTCCACGACCTGGGTGGGGTGGCCGGTCGCCGTGCTGTGGGCCCGCCCCGCGACGGACGCCGCGTGGGCCGAGCGGTAGCGCTGCCGGTCCTTGCCGCGAATGGTCGGACACGACGTGATCAGGCACTTCCAGCCCCAAGTACTCACGGGACACCTCCGTGTGCGTCGAACGGTGTACCGCTTCCTCACTCGACGGAGTGAGAAGGCGATACCGCACACAACATCAACGGGGGACCCGGGGTGGCGGGCGGCGGCGGCCTCGTCATGGAACCCGGACGAAATCACGACTGATCCGTGAAGTTCGCAATCGGTTCGTTTTCCCAGGGGCCGAGAATATCACGCTCCGCAGTCACGCGATTACTCTTCGCGAATCACCCTGGAGTGGGAGTGAATTGGTGGAGCCCGGGGGTCTAGCCTGCCCCCGGGCCCCGGTGTGCCACCGATCGTGTGGCCCGGCACGTTTAAGAGGCCGGGTCATTCTGAAATCGCCGTGTCTTCCCATTGGACCATCTCCGCACGAAGCGCGGAGAACGGGAGTCGAACCCGCATCCGACGACGACCGCCCGACCCCGGGCGATCCGGGCCGTGGTGGCGAATACTCAGACTGGAGCGAGAAGTTGACGAGGACCGCGGCTGCCTCTGCCAGTTGGGCCACCCCGGCGTGCGTGTGCCGGGGGCAGGATTCGAACCTGCACCGTACCGCGTTGTGACAACGAGCCTCAGCGTGAGCTTTGCGCTCCTGGCGCGTCCCGGCGCCGACCTGAGCGGCGGCCCCGGGAGTCTGTGAGACTACCCGAGCAGGTAGTCGAACACCACGGCGCCGACGCTGCGGTCGGTCACCTCGGCGCTGTTCGCCTCCTCCCGGGCGAACTTGACGGCGTGCTGCAACTTCTCGACCCGGTCGAGGAGTTCGTTGATGCGGCGGGCGGGCAGCGCGCCGGAGAACTTCACGGTCGTCCAGTAGCCGACGGCGACGTCCTCGAAGTACATCTCGACCTGCGCCGGGTGCTCCGCGGTCGCCTCGGCCTTGACGTGGTTCCGCGGCACCTTCTTCGTGCGGACGGTGCGCACCGGCTCGGTGCGCCACGCGTCCGTCGACGGGTCCTGCGTCCAGGTCTCGGCGGCGTCGAGCACCGGCAGCTTGCGCACGAACGTGTGCAGGTCTACCAGCTGCTTCTCGAGGAAAAGCAGGTAGGAGACCGGGACTTCGCGCAGCAGCGTGGTGCCGGCGACCACCACGTCGGCGCACGCCTCGCGGTTGGACCAGTCCTTCGTCGCGGTGACGTCGAACAGCCGGGTCAGGGTGGCCGCGGTGGCGCGCAGCACGTCCTCGGCCTTGACCTGCACGCGGGTGGACTCGGGCGGCAGTTGCTCGCCTTCCTCGTCCTTGGCCTGGTAGGTGCGCGAAATGCCGGACAGCAGCGTGGCCTTCTGCAGGTCGTGGTGCGCCTGCGTCAGGTCCTGGAAGGCCTTGGCCTTGACGCCCTTCTCGACGGCGATGATCTGGTTCAGCTTCGTCACGGTCGACCACCCTAGTGAGATCCGATGAAACGACCTACGGATTTTCCGAGTTGGCGGTTCGCGGGAGCGCGAGGGATGCGGCTCAGCCTCGTACCCGCAGCCCCGCGGGGTCGTAGAGCACCGCGGGCCCCACCTCGGCCGCGTAGCGGTCGCCGAACAGCTCGACCTCGACGGGCGTTCCGGGCTTGGCGCGGTCGGCCGGCAGGTACGCGTACGCGATCGACTTCCCGACCGTGTGCCCGAAGCCGCCGGAGGTCACCCGCGCGACCACCGCGCCGTCCAGCCAGACCGGTTCGCGTCCCAGGCACACCGCGCGCGGGTCCTCCAGGACGAGGCACGCCAGCTTGCGGGCGAGTCCCTCGGAACGGGCCCGCACGAGCGCGTCACGGCCGAGGAACCCGCCCGGCTTGGCGGCCTCGTCGAGCTTGACGCAGAAGCCGAGGCCGGCCTCGTACGGGTTGGTCTCGGGCGTCAGGTCGGTGCCCCACACCCGGTAGCCCTTCTCCAGCCGCAGCGTCTCGATCGCCCGGTACCCGCCGGGCGTCACGCCGGGCAGTTCGGCGAGCGTGCGCCACAGCGCGGCGCCGTACTCGGCGGAGCAGAAGAGCTCCCAGCCCAGTTCGCCGACGAAGGTGACCCGCCCGGCGCGCACCGGCACGTCGCCGACGGTGGTCTCACGGGACGTCAGGTACGGGAAGGCCGCGTCCGACAGGTCGTCAGGGGTGAGCGGGGCCAGCAGGTCGCGGGCGTGCGGCCCCCACAGGGCGAAGCAGGCGAGCGCGCCGGTGACGTCGGAGACCCGCACCGACCCGTCGCGCGGCGCGTGCGCGCGGATCCACGCCAGGTCGCGCGTCCCGGAGGCGGTGCCGGTGACCACCAGGAACGCGTCCTCGGCGGTGCGGGTGACGGTCAGGTCGGCCTCGATGCCGCCGCGCGCGTTGAGCATCTGCGTGTACGTCACATCGCCCACGTCGCGCGCGACCCGGTTGTCGCACAGCCATTCGAGCAGTCCGGCGGCACCCGCCCCGGTCACCTCGATCTTGGCGAACGAGGACTCGTCGAAGAGGCCGGCCGCGGCGCGGGTCGCGGCGTGCTCCTCCGCGACGGCGGGCGCGTGGTCCCGCCCGGCCCAACCGTGGGGCCGCGTCCCGAGTCCTGCCCCCTGACTGTGCCGCCCATCCTCACCAATCCGTTCCTCCCCCGGCTGCCCGGACCCCCCGGGCTCGTGCGATCCGGCGGACCGCGCGTAGTAGTTCACCCTCTCCCATCCGGCCTTCTCGCCGAACACCGCGCCGTGTGAGACGTGCCACGCGTAGGCGGGCGACACGCGGAGCGGGCGGCCGGCGGTGCGCTCGGCGTCCGGGAACGGGATGTCGTAGTAGCTCTCGTAGTTCTCGACCGTGCGCTTGAGTGTGTATCCCGGCGAGCGGTAGTGGGTGGCGAATCGCCGGATATCCATGTGGTGGACGTCCAGGCCGGGTTCGCCGTCGAGGATCCAGGCGGCCATGACCTGGCCGATGCCGCCCGCGCCGGCGATGCCGTGCGCGCAGAAGCCGGCGGCGACGTAGAACCCGCCGACCTCGCTCTCGCCGAGGACGAACTCGTTGTCCGGGGTGAAGGCTTCGGGGCCGTTGATGAGCTTGCGCACGCCGACCGACGCCATCGCGGGCACCCGCAGGGCGGAGTTCTCGGCGATCTCCTCGAAGCGCGGCCAGTCCTCGGCGAGCAGCCGCCCGTTGAAGTCGGCGGGCACCGCGTCGCGGGAGCCGCGGGTGAGCGCCCAGGGCTTCGAGGTGCGTTCGTAGCCGCCCATGAGCAGGCCGTCGACCTCCTCGCGGAAGTAGACGAGCCGGTCCGGGTCGCGCAGCGTGGGCAGGTGGGTTCCGTCGCGCTCACGCAGCGGTTCGGTGACCAGGTACTGGTGCGACATCGGCACGACCGGGACGCGGACGCCCGCCATGCGGGCGATCTCGGCGGCGTAGATGCCGCCGCAGTCGACGACCGCCTCGGTCTCGATGTCGCCGCGGTCGGTGCGCACCCGCACGACGCGGCCGCCGTGCGTGTCGATCGCGACGACGCGGGTGTGGGTCGCGATGGTGACGCCTGCCGCGCGGGCTCCGGCGGCGAGCGAGTACGTCAGCTGCGACGGGTCGACGTAGCCGTCGGTGGGCAGGTAGGCGGCGCCGAGCACGCCCTCGGTGCTCGCGAGCGGGAACAGCTCACGGACCTCGGCCGGGGATATCTCGACGAGCGGCAGTCCGACGGTGCGCGCCCAGCCGATCTGCCGGCGGATCTCCTCCATGCGCTCGGGCGTGCAGCCGAGCCGGATGCCGCCGCACTCGACGAACCCCGGCGGGTTCTCACCCTGTTGCAGCTCGCGGTAGAGCTCGGCGGAGTACATGTTCATGCGGGTGAGCGTCGGGTCGGCGCGCAGCTGGCCGACCAGGCCCGCGGAGTGGAAGGTCGAGCCGCTGGTGAGCTCGGCGCGGTCGAGGACGACGACGTCGGTCTCGCCGCGCCGGGCGAGGTGGTAGGCGACGCTGGTGCCGCCGACGCCTCCGCCGATGACGACGATCCGGGCACGGGACGGCAGTTCGCGGGTCACGGCGTGGGTCCTTCCGGTCGGTGGTCGTGGTCGTGGGTGGTCCACACGACGACGCGGGTGCGGTCGCCGCGGAACAGGTCGTCGGCGTGCTCGACCGGGACGCCGGACGCGTCGTAGGCGGTCCGCTCGATGGCCAGCAACGGGGTGCCGTAGGGGATTTCGAGGAGCACGGCCATCTCGTGGTCGGCCGCGACCGGCTCGATGCGTTCCACGGCGTGCTGCGGCGCGCGGCCGTAGCGGTCACGCAGCAGCTCGTACACCGAGCCACCGAGCGCCTGTTCGGCCAGGTCGGGGAACAACTCGGCGGGGAAGCGGGAGCGTTCGAGCGCTATGGGCTCGCCGTCCGCGAGCCGGACGCGGGTGATGTGCACGGCGAGCGCGTCGGGGGCGAGCCGCAGCGCGGCGGCGACGCGCGCGTCGGCGGGGGCGAGGCTGACGGACAGGATGCGCGCGCCGGCCTCCAGGCCCTGGCGGCGGATGTAGTCGGCGAGTCCGCTGAACGCGCCGAGGTCGCGCTCGACCTTGGGGGCGGCCACGAAGGTGCCGCCGCCGCGTCCGGGGCGGCGCACCACGAAGCCGCTGCGTTCGAGGTCGTGCAGCGCGAGCCGGAGCGTGGAGCGGCTCACGCCCAACCGGTCGGCCAGTTCGCGTTCCGAGGGCAGCCGGTCGCCCTGCCGGTAGCCGCCGGCGCGGATGGTGTCGGCGACGCCGCGCCACGCGCGGCCGCGCAGGGACGCGTCCGGGGCGGTCGCGACGGGAGTGTCGTCGGGCATGCCGCCGTTCCTATCACCCGAACCCCGCCAAAGGACATACCAATTGGTGCATCGGTCGGACCAAAGTTCCCCTGAGCGAACTCTTGACGCCGCTCGCCGAGACTCGCAGACTTCCGGAGCACCGCACGTCAAAGCCCTGCCGCGAGTCCCCAGCACCTGCTCAGCAAACGCCCTGACGCCTGCCGTGTTTCGAATGGGTTAAGGGCAACCCATTCAGTTAGCGCCGACCGCTTGGACACACCGTGACGGCTGCCCCGGTTCCCACCCCCGGCGGTGCCGGTCCCGTCGGACCGCCGCCTCCCGGCTTCGCCGACCTGCTGGTCCGGGCCGGGGTCACCCCCGGCCAGGACCCGGTCTTCACACCGCTCACCGGCGGCCTGAGCCACCGCGTCGTGCGCGTCGACGCCGGTCCCGAGCGGTGGATCCTGCGCGTCCTGGACCCCGCGGTCAGCGCCGCCGGACTGGGCGTCCCGGCCGAACGGGAGATCGCCAACACGGTCGCCGCGGCACGGGCCGGCGTCGGCCCACGGGTCGTCGGCGTGGTCGTGGAACCTCCGGCGGTCGTCCTGGAGTTCATCGACGCCCGCACCCTGACCGCCGCCGACCTGACCGACCCCGACCGGTTGGCGCGGATCGCGGCGGCCTGCCGCCGGCTGCACACGGGCACGGCCCGGTTCGACAACGGCTTCGACGTCTTCCGCAAGGCCGAGGAGCTCCTCGACCGCTGCCGGCGGCACGACCTGCCGGTGCCGCCCGACTACGCCGACCGGCTGGCCGACCTGGCCCGCATCGAACAGGCGGTGGCCGCCGCGCCGCTGCCCGCCGTCCCGTGCCACAACGACCTGCTGCCCGCCAACCTGCTGGACGACGGCGACCGGGTGCGGATCATCGACTACCAGCTGTCCGGCATGAACGACCCCGCCTTCGAGCTCGGCGACATCGCCGCCGAGGCGTGCCTGTCCCCCGACCTGGTCGAGGTGCTGGCCGCCGGCTACTTCGGCGCCGAGCTGACCGCGCCGCTGCTGGCGCGGGTGCGGCTCTACCGGATCGCCTCCGACATCGCCTGGACCCTGTGGTTCGCGGTCCACCACGGCCTGCTCGCCGGCGCCGCCGCGTCCCCCGGGTTCGACTACGAGGGCGAGGCCGCCGACAAGTGGGCTCGGGCCGTCGCCGCGCTGGACGCCGCCGACTTCGGCGCGCTGCTGGCGTGCGCGGCCGGACGTACCGGACCACCCTCCCGCGGCCGCCCCTGACCGGCCCCCCATGTGTCCCGCTCCGTCCCCCGACCCATCCCCAGGAGGTGCCATGGCGACCACCGTGCCCGAGGACGTACCCGGCAACGCGCCCGCCCCGCAGGCCGACGCCGACGCGGAACGGCTCGCCCAGCTCGGCTACAAGCAGGAGCTGTCGCGCAGCTGGAGCGGTTTCTCCAACTTCGCGATCTCGTTCTCGATCATCTCGATCCTGTCGGGCTGCTTCACGACCTTCTACCAGGCGTGGAACAACGGCGGCCCGATCGCGATCACCTGGGGATGGCCGGTGATCGCGGGCTTCATCCTGATCATCGGGTTCTGCATGTCCGAGCTCGTCTCGGCGTACCCGACGGCCGGCGGCATCTACTGGTGGGCGGCCAAGCTCGGCAAGCCGGTGCACGGCTGGTACACCGGGTGGCTCAACCTGGTCGGCCTCATCGCGGTGACCGCTTCCGTCGACTACGGCTGCGCGTCCTTCACCAGCATCCTCGTCGGCATGTACGACAGCAGCTGGGACACCGGCGACCTGCACGCGACGTTCTACATCTTCCTCGGCATCCTCGCCCTGCACGCGCTGATCAACATCTTCGGCCACCACCTGATCGCCCTGCTGCAGAACGTCTCCGTGTACTGGCACGTGTTCGGCGTCCTGGTCGTCGTCGCGATCCTGCTGTTCGGCCCGGACTCGCACCAGAGCGCGTCGTTCGTCTTCACCGAGCGCATCAACAACTCGGGCTTCGGCGAGTCGTGGTTCTGGTTCTTCATCCTGCCGATGGGCTTCCTGCTGACGCAGTACACGATCACCGGCTTCGACGCGTGCGCGCACGTGTCCGAGGAGACCAAGGGCGCGTCGGTCAGCGCCGCGAAGGGCCTGTGGAAGTCGATCTTCTACTCGGCGATCGGCGGCTGGATCCTGCTGCTCGCCTTCCTGTTCGCCGCCACCGACGTCGAGGCGATCAACGGCGGCGGCGGCGCGATCAACGTCCTGCTCACCACCGCGCTCAGCTCGGCGCTCGCCAAGACCGTCATCCTGATCTCGGTGGTCGGCCAGTTCCTGTGCGGCATGAGCTGCGTGACCAGCCTGTCGCGGATGGGCTACGCGTTCAGCCGGGACGGCGGCGTGCCCGGGTCGAAGCTGTGGTCCAAGGTCGACGCCAACCGCACGCCGGTGAACGCCGTCCTCGGCGGCACCGTGGCGGCCGCGGTACTGACCCTCCCCGCCCTCTACAAGAGCCCGAACGGCCAGCCGACCGCGTTCCTCGCCGTCACCTCGGTCGCGGTCATCGGCCTGTACCTCGCGTTCCTCATCCCGATCTGGCTGCGGCTGCGGCAGGGCGAGTCGTTCCAGGTCGGACCGTGGAACCTGGGGCCGAAGTACAAGTGGATGTGCTGGGTGGCGGTCAGCGAGATCGCGGTGATCTCGGTGTACTTCGTCCTGCCGTTCTCGCCGGCCGGCATCCCCGGCAAGGACGAGTTCGACTGGACGGCCGTCAACTACTCGCCGATCGCGCTCGGCACGGTGCTGATCGGCATCACCCTGTGGTGGTTCCTCAGCGCCCGCACCTGGTTCACCGGCCCCCGCCGCACCGTCGACGAGGCGCCGGAGAAGGCGGCGGCCGCGGCCGACTGACCCGCGGCTCGCCGAACGCGCGGCCCCGCCCGGACGTACCGCCGGGACGGGGCCGCGCGCCGTTCCGGCGGTACGTGCCCGCCCCGGTCGTCAGGCGGACGCGGCGGACGCGGTGGCCAGCAGCTCCGGGAACGTCCCGTGGAAGCTGTCGAACAGGTGGATCGCCACCGCCCACGCGTCGGTGTCCCCACCCAGGTGACGTTCGGTCAACTCCCGGGCCTCGGCGCACGGTTCGCTCCACGTGCGGCGGCTGTAGTAACGCCGGTCGATGGCGAGGTCGTTCAGGAACCGGCTCACCTCGGGCGCCTCCAACAGCACGTCCACCGGCGTGAGCGTCTTCCGGTACAGCAGCGAGTCCAGCCGGTGCCACGTGGCGTGCCCGTGGCCGACCGTGGCACGGACCGCCGCCAGCGCGAACTCCCGCGAGCAGTCCTTGCGGTCGGCCAGCGCCGCGACCATCACGGGGGTCAGCAGGCCCTCGTCGGCGGCCTCCGCGAGCTCCGTCCACGGCATCGGCAGGCCCTCGCCCGCGACCTTGCGCACCAGCGCCTCCGGGTCGTCCGCGCGCTTGCGCAGCCGCTTGAGGACGTTCTCCGGCGCGTCCTCGACGGCCAGCAGCGCGCGCAGCCGGTCCAGGCCGTCCGGTTCGGCGAGCGCCTCCCGGACGGTCTTGACGGTCTTGACCGGCATCCGCTCCAGGTCCAGGACCGGGCCGACGGCGTCCGCCCCCTCACGCTCCCACAGGGCGATCAGCAGGCGCAGCCGGCCGCCTTCGGTGCCCAGCCGCAGGCGCTCCGCGATCACGCGCGCCACACCCGCGTCGCCGGACGGCAGGCCCGCGACCACGTGCGCGCGGTAGTGCCCGAGGTTGACCGTCTCGAGCGCGTCCAGCATCGGCTGGGGGACGGGGCCGCGGGTGCCGTCGCGGCGGGTGCCGTCCAGCAGGCGCACGCGCTCCTTCATGCTGATGTTCCCGTGCAGGAACAACGCGGCGTCGCACTCGGGGACGTCCTGGTCGAGCAGCCACTCCCGGACCTCGGGGGTGTGCCGGGCGGTGGCGCCGAACGCGGCGTATCCGGCCGGGCCGTGGGCCTCCAGCAGCGCGTCGCGGACCCGGTCCGACGGGTTGCCGAACACCAGCTGGTGCTGCACCGCGCGCAGGTCCAGGTGCGGCGCGAGCGCGACGAGGACGTCGTCCGGCATGCACTGCAGCACGGCCAGCAGCGTCTCCCGGGTGTTCTCCGCGTGCGTCGCCGGCCACGCCGGCTCCAGCGGCCGGGGCCAGCGCACGCTGCGCTTGCCGGTCCCCGACGCCACCTCGGCGACGAACTCCGCGGCGGTCCCCGTGTAGCGGGCCAAACGCGCGTAGAACGTCAGCCAGTTGCCCGCGTCGGTGCCGAGCGGGGCGAGGAGCTCCGCGACCGCCTCGGCGACGCCGGGCTCGCCGTACGGCAGCGAGGCGAGCACCAGCCCGGCGCGGGGCACCTCTTTGAACATCCGCGCCGTGTCGAGGGATCCGTTCGCGACCCAGCGGCGCACCCCCTTGGTGAAGTACCACTGCTCCTCGTCGAGCAGCTTCGCGCTGGTGAGCAGGTCGAACGGGAGCGCCGCCGCGTGCTCGACGGTGCCGCTCACGTTGACTGCGAACGCCTCGCGCACCAACTCCTCGGGGCAGCCCGCCCATCCGGTCACCCACGCCATCGGGTTCCGGTCGAACGGCAGGCGCTCGTGCTCCCGCAGGACCGCGTCCCAGTCCAGCGGCGGGACGTCCTCGGGGCTGACCTTGCTCGTGTTGTGCCGCACCGCGCCGAGCGCGCGCACCGCCGCCCGGTCGGTCCACTCGCCCGGCGGGCGGCGCTCGGCCAGGTAGGCGGTCGGCGACTCCACGTTGGCGGCGGCCCGCACCATGTCGGCCAGCCCGGGGTGGCCCAGGTCGTGGTTCGCCAGGTCCCGCAGGGCGTCGCGGCCGCCCCGTACGGCGACCGCGACGCACATGTCGATCGCGACCGCGAACGGGTAGAGGCGGCAGCCCGCGGCGGCGACCTGGCGCGTCAGCACCGCGAACGGCCAGCGCATCGCCTCGACCGGGTCGACCCGCGCGACCATGCGCAGCAGGTGGACCAGGCCCCTGTCGGTGTGCCACTCCGGGTCGTCGGGGTCGGCGATGTGCGCCACGACCTCGTCCAGCACCGAGGCGGCTATTCGGTCGCGCATCTGGAACAGGTCGGTGGAGGTCCGCGGGTCGCCCAGCCGTGCCGCGCGCAGGTACAGGTCCGTCGCGCTGTCGTCCGTCGTGTCGTTCAGGTAGCCGGCGAGGTCGAAGCCGCCCTGCGCGAGGATCTTGGCGGCGGCGTGCCGCGGTATGCCGGAGTGGTCGGCCAGGATCTCCTCGGCCTGCGACCGGAACCGGTCCACGAGCTCGGCCGCGACCCGCGGCGGGGCGAGGCGCAGCGCGGCGGTCAGTTCACGCACTTGGGGGCTTCCTTCGGTCGAACGGGGACGGGACGGGGTCGATTGCGGGGGCCGGGCCGTGCCGACGCGGTCAGGCGATGCGGGTCGCGGCGCCCGCGACCGCCAGGAGTTCGGGCAGCGTGCCGGTGAACTCCTCGAGCAGGCGCACCGCGACAGTCCACGCCTCGGCGTCGTCACCGAGATGACGCTCGGTCAGAGCACGCGCCTCGGCGCAGGGTTCGCTCTCCGGGCCGGAGCCTTCGCGCTGCGGGTCGGCCGCGACGTACCGCAGGTACTGGCCGGGCTGCGCTGCGCCCTCGACGAGGTCCGCCGGCGTGAGCGTGCCCGCCTTCGTCAGCCGGATGCGCCACTCGGAGTCGTACTGCTCGCCCCGGCCCGTGCGTTCGATGCGCAGCCGCTGCGCGTCGAGGGCGGCGAGCGCGAACTCCCGCGTGCACTCCGGGCGCAGCGCGAGCGCGCCGGTCACCGTGGGGGCGAGGACCCCGTCGCGCACCGCCTGGGCCAGCTCCGGCCACGGCAGTTCCCCGCCCTCCTCCTCGAACTGCCGCAGCAGGTCGTGGGCGGCGCCGGTGGTCACCACCTTGCGGGACAGGTGCGCGACGACCCGGTCCGGCGCCTCCGCCGCGACCAGCCGGGCGCGGAGCAGCTCCAGGCCGTCCGGCGCGGCGAGGTCGCCGCGCACCGCGGCCGTCGTCGCGGCCGGCATCCGGCCGAGGTCCAGCAGGGCCGCCACCGCGTCGGGGCCGTGCCCCGCCCAGACCTTCTCCAGGAGCCGCAGGCGCGCGGGCTCCGTCGCCAGCCGGATCCGCTCCAGGACCACCCGGGCCACCGCCGGGTCGCCCGAGCCGATCCCGGCCGTCAGCCGGGAGCGGTTGTGCTGCGGCAGCACCTCGCCCAGCGCCTCCAGCAGTTCGGGGCCCGCCGGGTGGTGGCGTCCGGCGAGCAGGTCGGCGCGGAAGGCGTGGGTCAGCGGGGCGTACCGGAACAGCGCGGCGTCCACGGCGTCGTCCGCCTGCGCGGCCAGCCACTTCGCCGCCGGCTCCGGCAGGTCGGGGCCGGACGCGTACGCCACCAGCGCCCGTTGGCCGTACACCTCCACCAACGCGTCCCGCACCCGCTCCGACGGCGTCCCGAAAGCCAGCAGGTGCTGCACCGCGCGGACGTCGAAGTGCGGTGCCAGCGCGACCGTCACGTCCTCCGACACACACCCGAGCAGGTCCAGGAACAGCCGCCTCGTGTTGTCGGGCTCCGTCGCCGGGAACACCGCCGGAAGCGCGCGCGGCCACGCCTCGACGCGCTTGCGGCGCGGGGCGCCCGTACGCGGGTTCACCTCCACGATCTCCGCGACCAGGGCACCCAGCGGGCCCTTGTAGCGCGGTATTCGCGAACACAGCGTCAGCCACGCCGAGGGCTCGGTGCCGAGCGGCGCCAACGCCTTCGCGACCGCCTCGCCCACCACCGGCTCCTGGAACGGCAGCGCGCCCAGCACCGCGACCACCGGCTCGGCCTCGGCGATCACCCGCTCGGCGGACCACCAGCCCTCCCGCACACCGCGCCACATCGCGTTGCGGAACTGGTAGTCGTGGTCGCGCAGCTTGGCGTCGCCGACCACCTCGAACGGAAGCCGCGCGGCGTGCGTCACCGCCTGCCAGACGTTGGCCTCCGTCGCCAGCGCCACCAGGTCGTCCGGGCAGCCCGGCCACGCCGACAGCCACACCAGCGAATCCGGCGAGAACGGCCGGCGCTCGTGCTCACGGCGGACCAGCTCCCAGTCCAACGGCGGCTTCTCCGCGGGCGGACGGCCGTTCGCGTCCCGGATCCGCACCAGCGCCCGCACGGCCGTGCGGTCCGTCCACTCGCCCTCGGGCCTGGCCGCGGCCAGCGTCTCGGCCGGCTTCCGGGACGCCGCCGCCGCGCGGATCAGCTCCGCCAGGCCCTCGTGTCCCAGGCGCGTCTCGGCGACCTGCAACAACGCCAACGGGCCGCACCGCTCCGCCACACCCACGAGCAGGTCGACCGCCACCGCGTACGGCACCCGCGCACACAACTCGAACGCCGCCTGCCGCACCAGCTCGTCGAACGGCCAGCGCAACGGCCCGTACGGATCCCGCCGCAACAACACCCGCAACTGCGGCTCCAGCCCGGCCTGCTCCGCCCACCGCCGGTCGCCGGACTCCGCCAACCCCTCCAACAGCGCGTCGACGAGCTCCAGATCCTCGGCGTCCGCCCCGCGCAGCACGCGCGCCGCCACCTCGGGCACCCCGAACGCGGCCACCCGCACCAACAGCTCCCGCCGGTACTCCTCCGTCGGCGCGGTCAACGCCCGTACGGCGTCGACCGCCCCCTCGTCGAGCAACCGCTCCACCCCGGCCTCGGGAACCCCGAGCCACGTCTCCAACACGCCCACGACCTTCGGCCGAAAGCGCTCGACCAACGCCTCCGCGACCTTCGGCGGCGCCAAGCGCAACGCGGTGACCAGCTCGAACACGCGCAACCGTCCTCGTGGATCGTCACAACCGGAACGTGGAAAGCCCCGGCACGACCGCGGCGGTCCGATCCTGACACAGCGCTCCGACGAAGGTCTGCGCGGACGTGGGCGGACGGAGTCTACGGCTCCGGATTGCGCGGCAGCGGCGCCCGCGGAGCCGGCGCCGGGTCGACCGGCAACGACATCGGCGGCGACGGCGGCGCCCCGCCCGAGCCCTCACCGCCCGACAACCACTTCGGCGAACGCAAGGCGGCCGTCGCCCCACCGGACTGGGCCCCGCCCGACGCGCCGCCACCACCGTGCGCTGAAATCCCGGACGCCACAGCCCCGGCGGCCCCTCCCGCCGCCCCGACGCCACCGCCGGACGCCGACGGCGCGGCGTTCGCCGTACGACCGGCGTGCACACCCATGCCGGCCCGCACGGTCGCCGCCGTCCCACCCGTCAGCACCGCCGCGCCCTTCACGCCGCCGCTCATCTGCTCGCGGCCCTGCCGCAGCGCCGCCAGGTCGTCGCCGAACGCCGGAATGAACCGGTACACCATCACCGACGCGTAGATCGCCAGGAACATGATCGCCAGCCCGGTCAGCACCCCGCCGAGCTTGTCGTCTCCCCCACCGGTGCTCGCCGCCATCGCCAGCCCCAGCACGATCACGATGATCGGCTTCGCCAACAGAATGGCCACCATCATCCCGGCCCAACGCCGCACCTGGCCCCACATGTTGCGGTCCACCATCCCGGCGTACACGACGGTGCCGAGGATCGCCCCGACGTACAACAGCGCGGCCCGCACCAGCAGTTCGATCCACAGGATCATCGCCGCCAGGATCGCGAACATCGACACAAAGATCAGCGTGACGGGGCCGCCGCCGAGGCTGTTCGGGTCCAACCCCTTCGAAAACCCGTCCAGGAAACGGTCCGTGTCCTGCTGCGTGCCCGTCGCGATCGCCGCCGTGATGGAGTCCACGACGGCAACCAGCAGATGCAGCACGGCCGGCGTGAACGCCGACGCCATGACCGCCAGCCACAAATACCCGACGGCCTCCCCGATCGCCGTCCCGAGCGGCACCCCGCGAATCGCGCGCTTGGTGACCGCGACCATCCAGACAATGAGCGTCAGAAACGCGGACGCGGCGAACACGACGGCGTACTGCTTGAGGAACCCGGGGTTCGTGAAGTCGACGCTGGTGGTCGCGTTGATCGCCTTGGCAAGCTTCTGAATGAACCAAACCGCCGCCTCGGCGGTCGACTTCGCGATGGAGCCGAGGGGGTCGGTGGCGAAGCTCAACGGAGTGCTCGTACGGCTCTGGCACTCCTCTTTGGCCGGGCTCGGAAGCTGCGAGCAGAAGTCCGCACCACCGCCGCCCGGTCCCGGCGTGGCCGGAGGGGTGGGCGTAGGCGTGGGTGTCGGAGTCGGAGTCGGAGTCGGCGCCTTCTGCCACACGGTGACGTCGCCCGTGGCCCGTGCGACCGCGACCGCGTCACCCGGAGCGGCCGCCGCTGTCGTGCCACCCAGCAGGAACGCCCCCATGACGGCCAGCAGCAGCACAACGACCGGGCGGAGCCAGGTGTGCGGTCGGTCGGTCATACGAACTCCTGCGTGGTGGGAACGTCATGCGCTGTTCAGGATCCCGTGTGCGGGCCGTCGGATGTCACGGAGGTGGCTTTTCCCCCGCTGCCGGCCCGCGGCAGGGTATGGGCTCTTCGCACGTGCGGAGGACGCGACGCCAACCGGCCGTCCGCAGGCCCGAACCGGCCTTGTGGCGACGCCCGGAGCAGCCGGTCCAGGCTGCGGGCGGGAAAACACGAAAGGAGGCTTCGCGCACGGGTTCACGCGTCTCCGGGCGACCCGGGATCGCGCGCCCTGCCGCTCCGCCAGGCCCCGACGGAGTGTGGACGCGGCCGACCGAGAACCGTGCGAGGGAAGCGGGGTCACCGCTGTTCAGCCCCACGCGGCGCTGTGGAGTGTAGCCGCGTTCCGACACCGCCCCACGCGCTGCGGCGCGCGGCCCCAACAGCGGAACTGACGCCGCCGAGCGGACGCGTCCCGGGCGAACCCCTACCGCGGCGTTCGGGTGGGTTAAGTCCGACGACGGCGACGGAGCCTGCCGTTCACGTCTGGCGCCGGTCATGGTGTTCCTTGTGCGGGGGTGGCGGGGGCCGGGGTGATGGTGGCGGTGTAGGTGACCGGGGCCGAGGTGGTTGGAGGCGTGGTCGGGTGCGGGGTGGCGGGCGGCGTGGTGGGGGCGGGTTTCGGGGTCCCCGGGGCGGGGGTCTGTGGGGCGGGATCGTGTGGCTGGGCCGGGGCGGGCGTCGTCGGTTGCGTTGGCGCGGGGTCAGGCTTCTGCGGTACCGGAGTTGGCGCCTGAGGCTGGGTGCCCTGCGGCTGGTTCGGCGTGGGCGTCTCCGGGACGCCTGGGGCCGGCTTCGCGGGCGTGGTGGGTGGCGTGGCCGGCTTCGCCGGGGTGGTCGGGTCCGTCGGCGCGGGTGAGGTCGGCTCGGTGGGGGTGGTCGGAGTCGTGGGCACCGTCGGTTTCGCCGGAGCAGCCGGGGTTTCGGGCTGCGTCGGTACGGCGGGCGCTGTCGGGGCTTCTGGCTTCGCCGGAGCGGCTGGGGTGGTCGGCGTCTCAGGATTCGCGGGAGAGGCCGGGGTGGTCGGCGTTTCGGGCTTCGTCGGCGCGACTGGCGTCGTCGGGGTCTCGGGCTGCGCCGGGGCGACGGGGGTGGTCGGGGATTCCGGCTGGGGAGGGGTCTCAGGCTTTGCGGGGGCCGGGGGTTGGGGCGGGGCGGCCGGGGGCTCCGGTGGGGTCGCGGGGAGGAGGGGTGGGAGGGGGATGACCGGGCGGGTCGGGGCGGTGGGTTTGGCCGGGGGTTTGGCGGCGGCGGGCTTGGCGGGTGGTTTGGGGGCGGCCGGGGGCTTGGCGCGGCCGGCGGGGGGTTCCTGGGAGTCGTCGACGGGGGGTACGACGGGGCTGACCGGGGCCGGTATCGGGTCGACCGGCTTGGGGGCGGGCGGGAGTTCGGGGACCTCGGGGACGGACGGGCCGCGCGGGGTGTCGGGGCGGCCCGGGAGGTCGGCGGCGGGCGCCGGGAGCGGGAGGTCGTCGGGGAGGAAGGGGCCCATCGGTGCCGGCCCGCCTCGTGCGTCGGCGGCCGGGGCGAGGGGTGCGGGGCCGGTGGTGCCGCCCGGCGCCGCGCCTGGCAGCGGCTGGGCGGCGGGCAGGGGTTGGGCGGCTGCGGGCAGCGGGAGGTCGTCGGCGACGAACGGGCCGAACGCCACGAGGGCTTGGGCGCCTTGCGGTTGGCCGGTTCCGACCGCCGTGCCGGTGCCCGGGGCGATGCCCGGGGCCTGCTGGTAGTCGGCGGCGAGGACGGGTTGGCTCGTGGGCCCGGGCACGGCGAGCCCGCCCTGCGAGGCGGCGGCGTCGGACGCGGGCCCCGGCAGCGGTTGGTCGGCGGGGGCGACCGGGCCGCGTGCAGTGACGGGCAGCGGTGCGGCGGGGGCGCCGGGGAGCGGCGCGGTGGCGGACCCCGGCGCGGCAGGATTGTCCGGACGTCCAGCGCCTTGACCGGAGTTGGTGCCGCCGTGGGCCGTCCCCGCGCCGGTGCCGACCGATGTCCCGGAGCCGGTGCCGACGGAAGTCCCCGCGCCAGGACCGGTCCCGGCGCCGACGCCGGTCCCCGCTCCTGTGCCGGTTCCGGGGCCGGATCCCACTCCTGTGCCCGTCCCAGGGCCCGTCCCGGTCTGCGGCTCGGTGCCGGGCGCCTGGCCCGCAGTGCCGCCCTCAGCAGGCCCCGCAGGCGGCTGCGCCGGTGCGGTGGGTGACGTCGGTGCGGAAGGGGCGCCAGGTGCCGTCGGCGTCGTGGGCACCGGCGTTCCCGGGCCCGGCTGCGGAACGCCCGCTGCGCCGCCCGGCACTTGAGGCGCCGCCGGCGGGGTGGTGGCGGCCGGGACCGTGGGTACGTCGTTCGGCGCGGGCCCCGGTCCGCCGCCCGTCGGCGGGCCCGACTGCCCCGGCGCCGGGGCTGGTTCGGGGCCCGCTTCGGCGTGTGCGGCGCCCGCCGATGAGAACGCCGCCACGGTCAACGACACCGACACGGCCGTGGTGATCAGCTTGCGTCGCAGCGCGTGGTCCATGCGCGGACTCCTTGTCCGTGGGGCTGGCCTGGCGGGGTTCGTCGGATCCGGTGGTGGGCTCGAAGGGCGTTCGGTCGTCGGGGCGTTCGGTCGTCGGGGCGTTCGGGTCGTCGCGGTCGTTCGGGTCGGTCCTGTGGTTCCGGTCGTGCGGGCCGTCACGACGTCCCCGCCTTGCCCGCGCCCGTGCCGCCCGACGGTGCGGATCCGCTCGCGGCGGGGCCGTTCTGCTCGGGGGTGAGCGCGTACAAGGTAGGGGTCGAGGACGGTGTGGCGTCGAGGATGAGCAGCAATCGGCCAGTGGGCGCCCCCCACGGGAGCGGCACTCCGGTGCCCAACGAGGTGGGCGGTCGGTTGGGATCGGTGGCGTCCAGTACGTAGTTCGTCTGCTGATCGGTTCCGGTCAGTCCGTACAGGAGGTTGCCCCAACCGATGACCGGTGCGAACCCATTACGTACCGCGGCTTTTCCGGCCTTGAGGTCGTAGACGAGCGAGCCGATCGCGGCGGCCTGTCCGTCGGCGCCCCACACCCACGCGGTCTTGCGCATCTGTTCGAGCGGCGCGTCGGCGGTGATCTGCGCCTGGCCTGTGTCGGCGTCGTACATGACGACGGTGACCGTAGCGGCGTCCGGGCCGCTCCACATCACCGCGACGCGCCCGTGTCCGGCGGCGGCGATGCGGAAGATCGTGGCCCCGGTGCGCGGTGGCACGGGCGTGACGGAGACCGGCTCCTGACCCGGAACGGCGTGCCACCACTGGCCGGACGGCACCGCGGAGATCACCGTCGTGCCGTCCGCGGCCATCGCGGTGGCGCCCGCCGGGACCTTGGCCTCGACGGTCTTGCCGTCGGTGACGACCAGCGCGCCGGTGCCGACGGTCACGAGCGGCGAGTCGCCCGCGTACGTGACGACCGCGCCGTCCGGAAGGTCGAGCGTCGTGGGTGCGGCGGACCCGTCGGCGGGCGCGTAGATGAGTTTGCCGCCGACCTGGACGAGGACGGACGGCGTGCCGCCCACGCTCGCCATCCGCACGCCACGGTGTTCGCCCGCCGGAAGGTCGAAGCCGCGGCGGACGCGCCCGGTCGCGGGGTCGAGCACGGCGACCTTGTTGTCCGTCGTGATGACGGCGACGGCGGTCGTCGACGCCGCGATGGTCGGCGCCTTCGCGCTCGGCGCGGCCACCTTGACGAGCCAGGCCGCCTTCTTCGACCAGCCGGGCGGGGCCTGCGCCGGGAGCACCGGCGTGGTGTCGACGGGCGGTTGGGACGTCGCGCCGCCACCGGACGGGGTCGGGGACTGCTTCGTGCCGCCGGAGCCACCGCCGCGGTGCACCACCGCGAGCACGACGAACGCCGCGACCAGCACCGCGAACACGACGGCCACGATGACCAGTCGGCGGAACAACGGGGTGTGCCGCGCGCCTTCCTCCCAGCCGTTCTCCTCGCCCTGGTAGCGGATGAAGCGCTGCTGGGTGTCCTCGACGTCGTCGTCGGGCGTGTGGGACGTCGTACGGGCCGCCGCGGCGGCCGATGCCTGGTCCCACGGCGCGCCCTCGGTGACGTACGCCGCGGCCGGGAACGGGTCGGGCTCGAAGTCCGGTGCGGGCGCCCGTTCGTACCGACGCGGGACGGTCGGGGCCGCGGGCGGCGGCGTGGGTGACGCGGGCGGAACGGGCGGCGCCGACGCGGTCTCCCGCTGCCACGGCGCCTCGGAAGGCACAGCGGACGGCGACGCGGGCGGGGCCGCGTGCTGGGCGGCGGGCCGGGTGACCGTCGGCACGCCGTACGGCGCGGTCTCGGGCCCGGGCTCCGGCTCACGCCGCTGCGGAACGCGCGGCTCGACACGCGTCTCCGGCGCGGGCGGCGGCGGCACGGCGGCGAACGAGCCGGACAGCACCTCGGTCACGGACGGTGTCGGCGCGGCGGCCGGCTCCGGCGAGGCGCCGTGAGCCCGCGTCGTGCCGTGCCGGTCCGAACCCACTTCCGAGGCCGAGTCCGTCGCGGCTTCGCGTGCCGCGTCAGGCGCGGAATCGATGTGGCCAGCCGGATCCCATGCCCCCGCCGGTTCCGGCGAGGCGCCCTGAGCCCGCGTCGTGCCGTGCCGGTCCGAACCCGCGTCCAGGGCCGGGGCCACGTCCGAGACCGGAGCCGGGGCCGAGACCGGCGCCGGAGCCGAGGCCGTCCTGGCTTCGCCTCCCTCGTCCGGCGTGGATTCGGTGTGGCCCGCCGACTCCCACGCCGGCACGACCGTGGACGCGGTCTCCCAAGCCCCGGTCGCCGGGTCGGCGGTGCTCCTGCGCACCATGCCCGTGACGGCCCCGAACGACCCCGTCGACGTGCCGGGTTCGTCCTCGTCCTCGTCCTCGGCGGCAGCGGGCTCGGCGGCGGTCCGCGGCACCTCAGGCGGCGGTGTGTCAGCCGCGGGCGTCGCAGCGGGCAACTCGTCGGTCGACGGCCACGACGTAGCCTCCGCACGCGGCGCAGTCGCCTCGGCCGCCGTCGGCGCAGCCGCCGACGCCTCGGCCGCCGTCGACCCAGCCGCCGTCGCGTCCGTCGCCGCCGCGTCGGCCTCCCCGGAACGCTCCCCCGTCCGCTCCGACCCCGACCCGCCCGCGGCCGGGTCCGGCTCGTCGTCCAGGTCCCGCAGCCACGCAGGCGTCGGCAGGTCGCCGAACCCCGAGCCGGGGGCGTTCCTTTCGTTGCCCATCCGTTCCCACCCCACCCTTCGTCACCCCGTTCACCGCGACGCGTCGGACCGTCTCGTCCGGCCGCCGCACGCCGCGTTCCCGACCGCCATCAGGAGCGCAGCAGCAGATCCGACACCCGCCAAGGGTCGTTCGCCGTCGCCCTGGCGAGTGTCACAAACGCGATCACGGTCGTCGGCTCCCCTTTCCATCCGTCCCGTCCCACCGGGGTGTACCGCACGATCCACTGCCGGTATGCGGCCGTCGGCTGGTCGGACGGTGTCTCCTCGTGTCCGGCCTCCAGCGCGGTCGTCGTGTACGCCTTGTGCGACGCCCAGGTCGTCCATCCCGCGCCGGGCGCGCCGACCACGGTGTGCTGGCGCTGGGACGCGGCGAACTTCGGGGTGAGCCACGGTTCGGCGCGCACCGCCGCGTCCTGTGCCGTCGTGTCGGTCGTCGTGTCGTACGTGAACAGCACCGTCAGCGCCGCCTGCGACACCGCGCCCGGGTCGTTCTGCGCGGTCTTGTCGAGGGACGGCAGCGGGAGGGTCGGGGTCGCGGTGCCGCGCGGGATCGGTTCGGCCGGCGGCACCGACACCGGCGAGGGGCTCGCCGACGTACCGGACGCGCTCGTGGCCGCGGTCGCCGCCGCGTCCCCACCGCGCGACGTGGTCTCCTTGCCGACCAGGTCGCAGCCGCCGAACAGCGCCGCGCCCACCAGCAACGCGACGAACGCCAGCACCGCGACCGCGCCGCGCATGCCGCCCGCGCCTCCGGCGCCGCTGCTCATGCCCGGTCCGCTCACCCGAACCTCCTGACCTGCCATGTGGCGCCGGCGTAGAAGGCGTCGGTCAGGCTCGAGATCTTGACCTGGTCGCCCGGCTTGGGGGCGTGCACCATCTGTCCGTTCCCGATGTAGATGCCGATGTGTCCGTAGTCGCCGTTGTTCTTCAGATCAAACCCGATGACGTCGCCGGGCTGCATCACCGCGAAGTCGCGCGGGACGGCCTGCCCCATCGTGACCTGGATCTCCGACGAGTGCGGCAGCGAGATCCTGCCGCCTGACGCCTGGTAGATCGCGTAGATGACGAGCCCGCTGCAGTCGAAGCCGAGAATGCCCGCGCCGGTCGGCCCGAAGCCCTCCGAGGGGCCGTCGACGTCGCCGCCGCCCCACGAGTAGGGCAGGCCGCGCTGTTGCAGCGCGACCGAGACGACGGTGGCGCCGAAGCCCGTGCCTTGCGGGACGTTCGGGACGATCGACTGGTACTTGTCCATCAGGGCGCGGATGGTGCGCACGTAGCCCTGGGTCTCGGCGAACGGCGGTATGCCGCCGTACTCGACGATGCGGTTGGGGCCCGCGTTGTACGCCGCGAGCATGAGGTCCTGGATGTTGCCGTGCGCGCGCCCGGAGTCGACGTAGCCGCGCACCTGGGCGGCCAACGCGCAGTCGTAGTGGGCGGCGGCCAGTATCGCGTCGGCCGGGCTCCACACGCTCTTGGTGCCGTCGCCGTCGCCGTCGGTCGCCCACGTCGCCCATGTGCCGGGCATGAACTGCGCGATGCCCTGGGCGCCGACCGGGCTGACGATCAACGGGTCCCAGCCGGACTCCTGTTCCATCTGCGCGGCCAGCAACTGCGGCGTCACCTCGGGGCACACCTGGCCGGCCTTGGCGATCCACTGGCGGTATTGGGCGGGTACGCGAGCCTCGTTGTACAGCGCGTTCAGCGGGCCCGCAACGCTCGACGCGGGCAGTCCGCCGGCGATCGCGGCGATCACGAGGAGTCCGCCGACGATCACGACCAACGGGAAGGCCAGGAAGCCGCCTACGGCCTTCATCGGCGTCACGGCGCACCACCCGGGAACGGGCTGCGGCCGGGCACAACGCCGGCGACCCTCGGGTCACGTACCGCCTTCGCCGCAGTCGACCGTGCGAACGGTGCCAACCGTGTATGACGCGCATACCGCATGGTGCCCCCGATCCCCCGGCGGTCCGCGCAGGGCGGTGCCCGGCCCACCGAAAAGCGTCACGCCGATCTCGTTCGAGTCCGATCCAGCCCTCGGTTCCGCCATCCTGCCCCGACGCCACCCCCGTGTGTCCAGCCGGTGTACCTCCGACCACCCCGAACCGCATAAGCGTGCGAGACGTAGGGCATTGTGCCCGGTATCCGGCCAACTCGCGGCCACTACCGGAAGGTTGGACGCGGGGACGGCCGTTCGGGCATACCGGGTGCATCGGGACGTGCGGTAGGTTCCCGCTGCTGGCCGGAATCGCGTCATCGCGCGGGGGTAGGCAATGTCCAGGCAGAACAGCGCGGAAAACGGGATCGCGGACCACGGACGCGGGCACCACGGCGCGGCGGAGCGCCGGGGGTTCGTGCTGCTCGTCGCCGGGGTCGGTCACGGGCGGCGCAAAAGCCGCCTGTTGGAGGACTCGGAGGCGGCGCTCGCGGGCTGGGTCGGGCTCCCGCCGCAGATCCTCGTCCCCGACGCACCGGCCGACGTCGTGCAGTTGCCGGCCGGTTCGGGGCCGCAGACGGTACGCGGATACCTGGAGCGCGCCTCGGTCACGCGCGGCCCGGTCCTGGTCTTCCTGACCGGGCACCTGATGCCGGACCGACGCGGCGAACTGCACGTCACGCTGCGCGACTCGACGTCGAACAGCGTGCGCTACGACGGACTGCCGTGGGCCTGGCTCGCCGAGACCCTGCGGATCCGCGACCCGCGCGAGACCCTCGTGATCGCCGACCTGACGGCGTCCGAGGAACTTCGGGGGCAGGTGTACGCGTCCCCGGGCGTACTCGCCGACCGGCTGCCGCTGTGGGGCGTGCTGACCCCGTCGCCGACGCACCACGAACCCGCGCACGCCTTCACCCGCACGCTGACGGTCGCCGCGCGCCGCGGCTTCATCGGATGCCCGGCGCTGGTCGACGCGGCGACCATGCACCCCGAGGTCTTCAGCCGAGCACAACTTCCGGCCGCGACGGTGCAGATCGTCCCGCCTCCGGGGACCGCGCTGGCGCTGGTGAACCGGCTTCCGGCGGAGGACACGACGCAGTACGTGGTGTCTCTGACCCCGACCGGCACGCCGACGGCCGCACGCCCGGCGAACGGGGGCGGACCGGCCGCGTGGCCGCAGCCGCAGGCACAGATGACGGTCACTCAGCCGGCGCCGACCGTACGGCGGTCCGACGAGGCCGCAGCCACGCGGCAGGCCGAGACGACGGGACCCGACGCGGCCGAGACGATGCCGACAGGCCCGGCGTACGCGCTGCCGATGTGGCGGCATCCACAACCCGCCGACGACACACGGGAGTCGGCCGAACCGTCGGCCGAACCGGCCTGGACGCAGGCCGCCGCCTCCCCCGCCGAACCCGCGCCCAGCACTCAGCCGCGGCAGCCCGAGTTCCCTTCGCCGGCCGCGGCCGACCTCGAGGACGACCCGCTGTGGGACGAAGCGACGACCGAGGTCCTGCCGGTGGTGCAACCGGAGGAAACCGCCGCACAGGCGCACGGCATTCACGCGCCGGCCCCGGATTCGGGCTCGTCGGACGGACGCGGCGTCGGCAAATGGGTGCCGTCCGCGCGTTCCTCCGCCGACGCCGGATCCGCCGCCGACCACGTGGGTGCCCCCTCGTCCGCCGCGGCTCCCCGGTCGGAGAGCCCCGACCGTTCGGCGACGCACGCGGCGGCCGCCGGGCCGTACCTCTACCGGCAGCGCGTCCACGAGCTGCGTGGTCTCGTCTCCGGCGGACAGCACGACGTCGCCCTCGACCTCGTGCGCGAGCTCGCCCACGACATGGAGGCGCGGTACGGCCTCGGCCCCGAACACCGCGACACGTTGGACGCGTTGGAAACGTGGGCCTGGCTCGCCGCCCGGGCGGACCACGTCGGCGAGGCGGTAGAGGTCTACACGGAGACGGCGCGCCGCAGCGCCCGCATCCACGGTCCCGGCCACGCCACGACCCGTGCCGCCGCCGACGCCGCGTACACGCTGTGGCTTCGTGTCAGCGACCTCGAGGAGGCCCGCGCGTCGGGTCCGGCCGTCGTGGCGCTGCGCGAACTCGTACTCGGGCCGAACGCCCGGGCCCGCGAGTCCGCCGCGGAGCATCTGGCCACGCTGGCGGCGCCCGTAGCCGAGCCGGCCGCGGCGACGCCGTCCCGCGAAGCTCGGGCGCCCGACACCACGCCCGAGGCCGAACCCGAGGCTACGACGGCTCCCGGGCCCGACCCGGCCCCCGACGCGCGCGAGGAAACCTTCCCGCCGCCACCCGAACTGCGGGAGGCGCTGGCGGACATAGCCGCGATCGCCGCCGACGGCCGGTACGCCGAGGCGTTCGGCGCCGCCGACGCCGTGATCGACGCGCTGACCGCCGACGTCGGCCGGGACCACCCCCACACACTGAACGTCCGGGAGATCCGGGCGTATCTGACCGCCGAGGCGGGCGACGTCGCCGACGCCGTCGAGGCGTACCTCGGCATCGCCAAGGCCCGGCTGGCCGCGGGCGGGTCCGATCACCCGGACACGGTCGCGGCCGTCGACAACGCGCACGCGCTGTGGCTGCGCCTGGCCGATCCCGAGGACGCTGCCGCCGCCGAGGCGTCGGGCCGTCGCCTGGTCGCCCTGCGCGAGCACGTGCCGGGCCCCGGCGGTCGCGGGCTGGCGGGGGCGAAGGCCCGCATGGCGGCGCTCGAACCGGCCCTCAGCGAGAGCGAAGCCGACCACGCGCCCGAACCGAAGCCGGAACGCGCGTCCGAAGCCGGCTTCGAACCCGCCGTAGCGGACGCCGAATCCGAGCCCGAGCGCGAGCCCGAGCCCGAGTCCGGACCCGGGCCCGAAGCCGAATCCGAAGCGGCGACGGAACCCGCGCCCGAATCCACCGCGCCGGAGCCCGCATCCGCGACGGACCCCGACCCCGAACCGGCCGTCCTGGCACCGGAACCGGACCCGGAACCCGAACCGGACCCCAATCCGGAACCGGAGCCCGAACCCACAACGGATCACGCCCCCGCCCCCGTCGCGCCCGAACCCGAACCCGCGACCACCCCCGCCTCCGAGCACCCCGAGCCCGACGCGCCCCACGAGGACCCGGCGCCCGAACCCCCCGTCGCCCCGCCCCCCGCCGAGGTCCGCGCGTACCTCGCCGCGATCAAGGAGGCGACGGCGCACGAGAACCACATCGAGGCCCTCACCCTCGCCGAGGAGCTGACCCGCGGTGTCGAGGCGCGGCACGGGCCCGCGCATCCGTACACGCTCAACGCGTACGAGGTGCGCGCGCATCTGACCGCCGCGGCCGGTCTGTTCGCGACGGCCGCGCGCGAGTACGCGGCGCTCGCGCAGCGCGTCGCGGCGGCGGTGGATCCGGACGCTCCCGGCGCCCGTTCGGCCGCCGACGCCGCACAGTCGCTGTGGCTGCGGCTCGGCCGTACCGACGCGGCGCGTACCCTCGGTCCGGGGATAGTCGATCTGCGGAGGATCGTCCCGGGTCCGGACGGCGCCGCGCTGGATGCTGCGCGCGACCACCTGAGCGTGCTCATTTCCGGCGATTGATGAACGAAAGGCGTCGCCGCCTATCACACTTTTGATCGACTGACGGCGATACCGCACCGTTCGAGCGACCGGTTTCTGGGTAGACGGGTGTTCGCGTTGCGTGAACCACCCGCGTCTGTCGCACCCGGCGGGCATGCTGGAGTGGGGACGATCACGACAAGCTGGAGGGTCCGATGCTGGACACGCTGGTGGAGCGTTACCGGTGGGCGGAACAGGACGGTCTCGTCGCACTCACGATCACCGTCGTCGCAGGCCGCACCGAGGACGAAGTGGTCCGGGCGTTCGGCGGAGGCGGCCAAGCGGCACGCCGCCTCATGACGTTCCGCCAGATCGGCGACATGCTGGCCCTCCCCGAGGCCGGCTCCCTCCACCCCATGCTCATCGTCTCGACCGGCACCTGCGTGGTGACGATAGAGAACACCGGCTACCACGGCAGCATCCCGGAGATCGCCCGGCGCGCGTCCGCGGGCGGCGGCCGGTTCTTCAGCGCGTACTGGGACATGCACGGCGACCACCAGGTGATGTACGCGGAAGACGGCGACGTGCGCGTGGTCTTCGACCCGGTCGACACCCGGCGGATACCGGCCGGGGCCGCGGTCCCGCTGCCGCGTTGGGCGGAGGGCGTGCGGCCCGACACCGAGGCGCCGGGCGCGTCGTGCCTGGCGCTCATGGAGCGGGTCATGCGGGTGCGGATCGACCGGGACTGGATGGTCAAGCCGCTCAGCGCGGTCATCCTGCCCGACCCGGCTACCATGTTCGACGATCCGGAGGCCGCCTGGCTTCCGTAGCTTTGTCCCGTTTCGACGGTAAGGACGTGTCGGCGTGCAGGCGACCATCGACCACCTCGTCATCTGGGTCGAAGACCAGCTGCGTTCGCTCGACTTCTACGAGCGCGTGGTGGGTTTCGAGGGCGTGCGCGCCCAGGAGTTCCGGGACGGCGACGCGCCGTTCCCCAGCGTGCGGGTGTCCCCGACGGCGATCGTCGACCTGATGGCCAAGTCCGGAGCGGCGAAGATCGACGAGAACTTCAAGACCCCGGGCGCGTCCGGGCACCCCGTGAACCACCTGTGCATCGCTCTGCCGTTCGCCGACTACGAGGCGCTGCGCACGCGGGTCGAGGCCGACGGGGGCGACACCTCGGTCGGCATCACCGACTCGTTCGGCGCGCGCGGGTTCGCGCCGCGGACGTTCTACTTCACGGACCCGGACGGCAACGTCCTCGAGGCCCGCCACTACGACGAGGACTGAGCCGCGAGGACGGCGGCCCGGCGTACGAGCAGGCCGCCGGCCAACGCTGTGACCACGACCGCCGCGGCGAGCACCGCCCGGTAGTCCACGACCGCGACGAGCCCGGCGCCCGCACCCGCGGCGACGGCGTTCGGGGCGAAAACGACGGTTCCCGCGGTCGCCGCCACGCGCCCGACCAGCCCTTCGGGTGTCCGGTTCTGGACCGCGGTCATGGCCGCGATGATCACGCACGGCAGGCCGACGCCGACCAGCGCGCTGCCGGTCAGCACGAGGGTCGTGTCGCCGAACGCCCGTATCGCGACGCCGACTCCGAAGACGGCGATCCCCGCCGCCGCGAAGCCTCGTTCGGACAGGCGGCGCATGAGCGGGCCGGCGAGCACACCGCTGAGCACGGACCCGGCGCCCTGGACGGCGTACAGCACGCCCGCGAACTCGGGGGCGCGCTCGAGGCCTTCGTCGACCACGGCGTAGACCGCCGCGCCGTTGAGCCCGGCCGCCGCCATGGTGAGCGCCCCGGCGCCGACCAGGCGGCGCAGGGCGGGGTGGGACCACAGGTAACGAACACCTTCGACGGTGTCGCGACGCCAGCTCCGGTCGGACTCGGTCTCCACCGACGGCTCGCGCCCGGCGCGTTCGACCCGCACGCACGTGAACGCCAGCGCCGCGACCGCGAACGTCGCCGCGTCCAGCGCCGCCACCGCATGGCCTCCGTACCGCGCGAACAGCCCCGCGCCGGCGAGTGGGGCGAGGAGCTTCATGCCTTCGTTCGCGGTCATGCGCAGGCCGTTGAAGTCCCCCCGCACCTCGGCCGGAACGGTGGTGGCGACCAGCCCCGCCTCGGCGGCGTCGAGCAGCACGCCGCTCACCCCGTAGACGAGCAGCACCCCGAAGACGATCCCCACCTGGTCCTCGGACCGCACGCCGAGCAGGACGCACAGCACCAGCCCCATCGCGAGGTTGCCGCGCACCAACAGGCGGGCCCGGTCGACGCGGTCGGCGGCGACGCCGATGACCGGCCCGAACAGCGTGGGCAGCCAGAGGCACACGCCGGTCAGCGCGGCGAGCGCGTTCGAGTCGGTGAGGGTCTTCACCCACACGCCCGAGGCCAGCACCATTGCGGACGTCCCGAACCCGGACACCACCACGCCGCCGAGATAGAGCCCGGCGTTTCGGTCCCGCAGCACGCGGACAGCACCAGTCGTCATGCCGGACGAGGCTGCCGCGACCACGACCTCCAAGTCAATGCTTGGCGGTTGTGGTTGACTGTGTGCATGCCACGGCAGCCGAAGACCAACGACCCGGTGCTGCGCGCCCTCGCGCACCCGACGCGGCTGCGGATGATGTCCCTGCTGTGGGCCACGCCGCAGTCCGCCGCCGAACTCGCCCGCGAACTGGGCGTCTCCCAGGCCCTGGCCAGCCACCACCTGCGGACGCTCGACGCGGCCGGGCTGCTGGTCCTCACCGAGACCCGGTCGACCCGGGGCGGCGCCGAACGCCGCTACCAGGCCGTCCGCGGAACCCCGCTGGCGGACCAGCAGGTCGACATGCCCCTGCTCGCCGAGACGCTGGCGCACAACCTGCGCGAGCGGGCGGGCAGACGCGCCCCGGACGCCCCGGGGGTCACGACCGACGCCGAACTGTGGCTCAAGCCGGCCGACTGGGACGCCCTCCGCACCCGCCTCGCCGCCCTGATGACCGAACTCCACGAAGCCGCCCACGCCCCTCACGCCGAGGGAACCGTGCCGATCGGCGGGACGGTGGTGCTGTTCCTGATGACGGACGAGCCGGCGCCGCAGCCGACCCCGGAGTCCTGAGCGGGCACGCACGGCTGCGCCGGGCGGACCACCTCGACCCACCTCGACGGGGGGTGGCCGGGCCCGCGGGCCCGCGGCTCAGGCGTGGATCGGCGCCTGCCCCGTCAGCTCCCACCAGGCCGACAGCTGCGGGGCGTCCGCCACGTCCACGCGGTCGCCCGGGCGCGGCACGGCGATCCGGACGTCCCTCGCCTTGGCCTCGCCCCACAGCCGGTTCACCGGCTCGGTCCACGCGTGGAACGCCAGGTTGAAGGTCGCCCAGTGCACCGGCAGCAGCAACTCCCCACCCAGGTCCAGGTGGGCGTTGACCGCCTCCTCCGGGTTCATGTGAATGTCCGGCCAGTTCTCGCTGTAGGCGCCGATCGGCATCAGCGTCAGGTCGAACGGGCCGTGCTCCGCGCCGATCCGGGCGTAGCCGTCGAAGTAGCCCGAGTCGCCCGCGTAGAAGACCTTGTGCGCGTCACCCGCGATCACCCACGAGCCCCACAGGGTGTCGTTCCTCCGCAGCGTCCGGCCCGAGAAGTGCCGGGCCGCGGTCGAGGTGAAGGTCAGGCCCGCGACCTCCGCCCGTTCCTCCCAGTCGAGTTCGATGATCCGCTCGTCCGGCACGCCCCAGCGCTGCAGGTGGGCGCCGATGCCGAGCGGGACGAGGAACGGCGCGGTGTGCGCGGCCGTCAGGGCCAGGACGGTGGCCCGGTCGAGGTGGTCGTAGTGGTCGTGGGAGATCAGCACCGCGTCGACGGACGGCAGGGTCTCCAAGGCGACCGGCACCGGGTGCAGCCGCGCGGGGCCGACCAGCTGCGACGGCGAGACCCGCTTGCTCCACACGGGGTCGAGCAGCACCCGCCGTCCCTCGATCTCGACGAGGGCGCTGGCGTGGCCGTACCAGACCACGCTGAGCCCGTCCCGCCCCGCGGCCGGGGTGTCCGGCGTCGCGACGAGCGGCACGGGCCCGGCCGGGCGGCGGTGCTCCTGCTCCCGCATCAGCTGCCAGAACAGTCCCGGCGAGTTCTGCGGCTGCACGAGGCTCGCCGGCACCGGGTTGTGGAACGCGCCGTCGCGGTAGCGCGGCGAGCGCAGCATGCGTTCGAGCCGTTCGCCCTCTGCGGTGCCGCCCAGCTCCGCCGGGACGTTCCGCAGTGCGGCCCATCCCGCGACGGCGAGCGCCGCGCCGCCTACCGCCAGTCGTCGTGCCGTCTGACGTCCTGCCATCGGCCGCACACTCCTCGCCCGCAGATGATCCGTAGATCAGCAATATCGTTGTAGGTCATCAACGACTCGCGCGGCCGTAGTGTTCCCGGCCTCTCCGGACACGACGACATCGGCCGCGCGGTCCCGCCAAGGCGGGTCCACGCGGCCGATGCGGTCGAGCACGGATCAACGGATCAACGGTTCACAGGCTCGCCCACGGGTCGGGCGCACCGGTCCCCCGTCAGAGCTTCCGGCACAGCATCCCGTCCGGCGTCTTGCCCTTGGCGTACGCCCCGGTGAAGGCGATGCCGGCCATGTACTCGTCCGTGCCGCACTGGCCCTTGTAGTTGCCGGACGCGAACTCGCCGCCGGGGTTGCCGGCCGGGCGGTTGTCGCCCCGGTCGAACCACACGGTCCGCCCGGTCGTCGGCAGCGCCCGGTTCGCGGTCGCGCACAGCACACCGGACACGGCCTGCCCGCGCACGCTGTAGCCGATCATGAACTGGTTCTGCCCGCACTGGAACTTGGTGTAGCCGCCGGCCCAGTCGCCCTGCTGGACGTAGCGCTCGTCCTGCACCACGGTCAGCGGCGCGGACGTGGCGGACAGCCCCGCCGCACCCGCGTCCGTGCACAGCCCGCGGCCGTCCTTGTGGGACACGCCGATGACCCGCTGCCCGTCCGGGCACACGCCCTTGCGCGCGCCCGAGTCCCAGTCGCCCTGCGCCTTCACCCGTGCCGACTCGACCTGGTCGCTGTGGTCGAGGTCGAGCATGTCCCAGGTGTCCACGGCCGCGACGGGCCCGGTCTTGCCGGAGGCGTTGACCAGGCGCTGCCAGTCCGTGACCCGCCAGTCGCCGCCGTCGAGGATGCCCGAGCGGTTGCCGGCGGTGTCGTAGTCGAGCAGGTTCCACGGGTTCTGCCCGGCGAAGCCGACGGCCGGCCAGTACGCGAAGTCCGTGTCGTTCGCGATCAGGTAGTCGACGAAGTTCGCGAACCACGTCCGGGACTGCGGGTTCGTGTCGTCCGCGCCCACCCCGAACTCACTGATCCAGACCGGCGCCGTGTAGTGCTGCCCGGTGTCGGCCGCCACGAAGAACGCCTGCCGCTGCAGCGTCGCGAACAGGTCGCCGCGGCTGAACTCGCGGTAACGCGGGTCGTGGGTCTCGCCCGTGCCGGTCGCGCCGGTGTGGTTCGGGCCGGTGTAGCCGTAGAAGTGCGCCGAGTACACCAGCTTGTTCGACGCCACCAGCGTGTGCGACAGCGTCCGGGTCGGCTCCAGCGTGGGCCGCCAGTGCGGGAGCCCGTCAGCCGGGACACCCTGCCAGTTGATGCCTTCGATGACGATCAGCAGGTCCGGGTCGGCCTCCGTGAGGATGCGGTCGGCCACGTGCTGGGACGCGGCGTACCAGTCGTGGCCGTCCCCCCAGCCCCAGTTCGCGTCGTCGGTGATGGTGCGCCGGACCTCGTTGTACAGGTCGGCGCCGACCACGCGCTTGTTGTCCTTGTACCGCTTGGCCATGAACAGCCAGTCGGCTTCCCACTGGTCGGTCGACTGGCTGGTGTTCCAGCGCTCGTTCCCGTCGAGGCCGCAGCACCAACGCGAGGTGTTGGTGTGGTTGTTGAGCACGACGGCGAAGCCTTCGGCGGTGGCCGCGGCGACGACCGCGTCGTACACCTGGAGCGGGGTCTTACCGCGCAGCTGCGGGTTCGCCGCGACCGAAGCGTCGGAGACCGGGGTGGTGTCGTGGAGCATCTGGTTGGAGAACGGCAGCCGGAAGCTGTTCACCCCCAGCGCGTGGAAGTCGGCGAGGATCTTCGCGATCGGCGCCCGGTCGACGCCGAGCGGCATCTCGTCGGACTTCTCCCGCGAGTTGTGGTTCGCCGGGTCGTTGATGTCCCCTGACCCGGTCCACGAGCCTTGTGCGCCGTGCCAGTTGGCGGACTTCAGCTTGAAGCGGTTCCCGTCGGCGTCGACGATGTAGCGCCCGCGCGTGCTCAGCGGGCCCTTCCACGTGTCGGCGAGCGGTACGGAGGCGGCCGCGGCCGTGCCGGTGGCGCCCTGATCCGGTGTCGCGGCGGTCACGGGCGCGGCGAGCGCCCCCACCAGCAACCCGCCGGCCAGCACGGACCGCAGCAGGTGTCTCTTCACGGTGTCCTTCACAAGTCCCTTCGCGGAGTGGGATGGAGAGGGTTTCAAATGCTCAGGTGCTCAGGTGCTCAGGTGCTCAGGTGCTCAGGTGCTCAGGTGCGTGAAGCGGTAGTGCGTGGTGGAGCGGTGGACCTCCCCAGGGCGCAGCGCGGCCGTCGGGTACTCGGGACGGTTGGGCGCGTCGGGGAAGCGCTGGGTTTCCAGGCACACGGCGGCGTGCGGGGCGAACGGCGCGCCGAGGGCGTTGGAGGTGTACACCTGGAGGCCGGGTTCGGTGGTCCACGTCTCGAGGGTCCGGCCGGACGCGGGGTCGGTCAGCGTGGCGGCGTGCCGCAGGGCGGGTCCGGATCCGCCGTCACCGCCTTCGTCACCGCCGTCGCGCAGCACGAAGCAGTGGTCGAGTCCGCCGGCCGCCGCGGTCTGCGGGTGGTCGGCGCGTACCGGGTCCCCGAGCGGGGCCGCGGCGCGCAGGTCGAACGGGGTCCCGGCGACCGGCTCGGGCGGGCCGTACGGTATGCCCTCCCCGTCCACCGGCAGGTACGCGTCGGCGGCCACCGCGAGCCGGTGCCGCAGCACGTCGCGGCCGCGCCCCTCGAGGTTCCAGTACGCGTGGTGGGTCAGGTTGACGACGGTCGTCCGGTCCGCGGTGGCCCGGTAGTCGAGTGCGAGCGTCCCGGCCGTGTCGAGCCGGTAGGTGACCTCGGCGTCGAGCCGCCCGGGGAAGCCCATGTCGCCGTCGGGGCTGCGCAGCCGGAGCCGGACGCCCGCCTGCCCCGGCTCGGTGAAGCCGACGCCGGACCACACCCGGCGGTGGAAGCCGTCGGGGCCGCCGTGCAGGGTGTGGCCGCGGTCGTTGCGCGGGAGCTCATACGCGACCGCGTCCAGCGTGAACGTGCCTCGGGCGATGCGGTTGGCGTAGCGGCCGACGACCGCGCCCAGGTACGCGTCGTCCACGGCGTAGTCGAGCACGCGGGGCAGCCCGAGGACGACGTCGTCGGCGAAGCCGTTCTTGTCGGGGACGCGGCACGAGCGCATGACCGCGCCGTACGAGATCACCTCGACGCGGACGCCGGCCGGGTTCTCCAGGATCCAGCGGTGTACGGGCGTGCCGTCGGGCGCGGACCCGAACGGCTCCTGCCGGACGGTGGGTTCGCCCGCCGCGGAGGGTGCGGCCTGTTGGTGGACGCCGTCGCTCACTCTCCCGCCCGCCCCGTCCCCGCGGAGGCGCCGGACGCCGCCGGGACGTCCACCGCGTGCGCGCCGTCCGCCGCCACGACCGGGAACAGCGCCGGTTCGGCGAGCCGCCGCCGCTCCGCGGTGGCCGTGACGACCTGGGCGAGGCGGTCGCGCTGCCCGGTGTCGACCAGCGCGATGACCGAGCCGCCGAAGCCGCCGCCGACCATGCGCGCGCCGTGCGCGCCCGCCGCGAGGGCGGCCTCGACGGCGGTGTCGAGCTCCGGCACCGTCACCTCGTAGTCGGTGCGCAGCGAGTGGTGCGACGCGGTGAGCAACGGGCCGATGGCCCGCGGGTCCTCGCCCGCGTCGAGCAGCCCGATCGCGGTGAGCACACGCTCGTTCTCGGTGACGACGTGGCGGACGCGCCGTGAGGTGACGGGGTCGAGGACCGCGAACGCCCGGGCCAGGTCGTCGATTCCGATATCGCGCAGCGCGGACACGCCGAGGATGTCGCAGGCCTTGGCGCAGCTGCGGCGGCGCCTGGCGTACTCGCCGTCGACGAGCCGGTGCGGGGCGCGCGTGTCGATGACGATGATCTCGAGCCCGTAGGCGGTGAGGTCGAACGGGACCTGACGGGTCGCCATGTCGCGGGTGTCGAGGAACAGCGCGTGCCCGGCGCGGGACAGCATGGCCGCGGACTGGTCCATGATCCCGCACGGCATGCCGACGAAGTCGTTCTCGGCGGCCTGCGCGATCCGTACCAGCGTCAGCGGGTCCTGTGCCAGCCCCCACAGTTCGTCGAGCGCCGTCGCGACGGCGACCTCCAGCGCGGCCGACGACGAGAGACCGGCGCCCTGCGGGACGTTCCCGTCCAGGTGGATGTCGACGCCGGCCACCGGGAGGCCACGCCGCTTCATCTCCCAGACGACGCCCGCGGCGTAGGCCGCGCCGCCGCGCACGATGCCGGGCGCCAGGACGTCGAGCGGGACGACCGCGGGGTCGCCGCCGATCTGGGCGGACGCGATGCGCAGCAGCCCGTCCGTACGGGGCGCCACACTCGCGGTGACCCCGTAGGAGATGGCGGCGGGCAGCACGAACCCGTCGTTGTAGTCGGTGTGTTCGCCGATGACGTTGATGCGCCCGGGGGCCCGCCAGGCGAGCTTCGGGAGGCCGCCGAACGCGTCGGCGAAGGTGGCGGTCATCGCGTCCCCTCCGGGCCGGCGCCGGCCGCGCGCAGCATCTCGGCGGCCCGCTCCGGCGCGATGTCGTTGATGAAGACGTCCATGCCGGACTCGGTGCCGGCCAGGTACTTGAGCTTCTCCGGGGCGCGCCGCGACGAGAACAACTCCAGGTGCAGCCACGCCAGTTCGCGGTCCGCGCCGCGCACGGGCGCCTGGTGCCAGGCGGCGATGTACGGCATGGGCACGCCGTAGACGCCGTCGAGCATGCGCAGCACGTCCAGGTAGACGCGGGCGAGGTCGTCGCGCTCGGCGTCGTCCAGCCCGACGAGGTCGGCGACGCGGCGGTTCGGGTACAGGTGGATCTCGAACGGCCAGCGCGCGGCGATCGGGACGAAGGCCGTCCAGTGCCTGGTGCGGGCCACGACGCGTACCTGCGCGAGGACTTCGGCGGCCAAGCGGTCCGCGAACAGGTCCCCGCCGGTGGCCTCGCGGTGGGCGCGGACGACGTCGAGCGTGCGGCGGACCCGTGGCGGGACGAACGGCAGGGCGTAGATCTGCCCGTGCGGGTGGGACAGCGTCACGCCGATCTCGATGCCGCGGTTCTCGAAGACGTAGACGTGCTCCACGTCCGGGAGTTGCGACAGCGCCTCGGTGCGGTGCGCCCACGCGTCGACGACCGTGCGGGCGCGCTCGGGGGTCAGCTTGCCGAACGACGAGTCGTGGTCGCTGGTGAAGCACACCACCTCGCAGCGGCCACGGCCCGCGCGGTGCTCGGAGCCGGGAGGCGGCTCCGGGACGTCGAGGGCGAGCGAGGGAAAGCGGTTCTCGAACACGGCCACGTCGTACGCGGGCGCGGGGATCTCGGTGCGCCGCTGCGGGGTGGACGGGCACAGCGGGCACTGGTCGTCGCTGGGCAGGTGGGTGCGGCCCTGCCGGTGGGCGGCGATCGCGACCCACTCGCCGCGCAGCGCGTCGTACCGCAGTTCGGTCGCGGTGGCGACCTCCGGCAGCACGCGCCGGTCGGCGGGCACGCCGGCCTCGGGGGCCGTCTTGTCGTAGAAGTAGATGAGCTCGCGGTCGTCGGCGAGCCGCGTCTCGATCAGGTCCATCGGGCCTTCCTCCCCTGGGGTCCTGCGCGGATGGTTTCCGGTCGGGCGCGGGTCAGTCCCGGGCCGCGGGGGCCGCGTCGTCCGGACGCGGGCCGCCGAGGTGCGGGCTGCCGAGCACCGCGACGCCGCGCGGTTCCAGCGCGACGCGGCGGACCTCGGGCCGGTCGGCGGCCAACAGGTCGGCCCGGGGTTCGGGCAGGTCGACGTCGTGGGCGGTGTCGCCGTGGTTGAGCAGGACGAGGACGTCGTAGCCGTCCCCGCGGCGCAGTGCCGCCTCGACGCCGGCGGGCAGTCCGGGGAGCACGGGCGCGGCACCGGACTCGGCGACGGCGCGGGCGACGAGCGCGCCCAGGTCGGCGGGGTGCGGGCGGGTGGCCACGTAGCGGGCGGTGCCGCCGCCGAACGTGTGCACGGTGGCGGCGGGCCTGCCCTCCCAGTCGGGCCCGGCGAAGAGGAGTTCGGGGCGGGCGCCGGCGAGCACGACGTCCTCGCGCCACAACGACCCGTCGCCGGCGAGGGGTTCGCCGTCGGCGGCACGCAGCGCGACGGACTCGCCCTCCGCCGTCGGCCAGAACTCCTCGACGTGCAGGCCGAGCGCCTTGCCGAGCGGCGCCGGGTAGCCGCCGAGATGCACGCGGTCGTGCTCGTCGACGATGCCGGTGAAGAAGGACACGACGAGGTGGCCACCCGCGGCGACGAAGTCGACGACGCGACCGGCGTGTTCCTCGGACAGGAGGTAGAGGCCGGGCAGCACGACGAGCTTGTAGCCGGACAGGTCGGCCGAGGGGTGCACGACGTCGATGCCGACGCCGGCCTCGAACAGTGCCCCGTAGTAGTCGAGGACCTGCTCGATGCAGCGCACGCCCTCGGAGGGGTGCGAGTCGAGTTCGAGCGCCCACCAGCTGTTCCAGTCGAACAGCACGGCGACCTCGTTGCGGGTGTGCGTGCCGGCCAGTTCGGGGACGGCGGCCAGTTCGCGGCCGAGCGCCCGCACTTCGCGGTGCACGCGAGTGTCGGCGCCGCCGTGCGGCACCATCCCGGAGTGGAACTTCTCGGCTCCGCCGCGCGACTGCCGCCACTGGAAGTACATGACGGCGTCGGCGCCGTGCGCGACCGCCTGCCAGCTCCACAGGCGCATCTGGCCGGGTGCCTTCCCGCCGTTGCGGGAGCGCCAGTTGACGGCGGACGGGGCCTGCTCGGTCAGCAGCCAGGGCGCGCCGTCGACGGCGCCGCGCAGCGCGTCGTACGAGAGCGCCGCGCCGATGTGGGCGTGCTTCTCGTGCGGGTCGGGGTAGCTGTCGAAGGCGACGGCGTCCATGTGCGGCGCCCAGTCGTACACGTCGACGGTCTTGTGCCCGGCGAGGAAGTTCGTGGTGACCGGCACGTCGGGGGTGACGCGGCGCAGGACGTCGCGCTCGACTTCGAAGCAGGCGCGCAGCGCTTCGCTGCTGAACCGCTTGAAGTCCAGCTGCTGCGACGGGTTGGGGTAGGTGGGTGCGGCGCGCGGCGGCAGGACCTGGTCGAACGCGGCGTAGCGCTGCGACCAGAAGTCGGTGGACCATGCGGCGTTGAGGGCGTCGATGTCGCCCGCGTAGCGCTCGTGCAGCCAGCGCCGGAAGTCGGCGGCGGAGACGTCGCAGAAGCACTCGGCGACGTGGATGCCGTACTCGTTGCCGATGTGCCACAGGCCGAGCGCGGGGTGGTCGCGGTAGTGCGTCGCGAGGGCCTCGACGAGGCGGGCGGCGCGGTCGCGGTAGACCGGGCTGGACGGGCAGAAGTGCTGGCGGCCGCCCGGCGAGAGCACGGTGCCGTCGGCGGTCACGGGCAGGATCTCGGGGTGCTCGTGGCCGAGCCACGGCGGCGGGGACGCGGTCATGGTGGCCAGGTCGGCGGTGACGCCGTGCGCGGCGAGCCCGTCCATGACCTCGTCGAAGAAGGTGAAGTCGTAGGCGTCGCGGGCGGGTTCGACGCGGGCCCAGGCGAACACGCCGAGGTTGACCATGTTGACCTTGGCGTCGGCCATCAGGCGCAGGTCTTCCGCGCGGGTGGCGGCGTCCCACTGCTCGGGGTTGTAGTCGCCGCCGAACGCGAGGCCGCCGAGGCGGGAGCGGAGGACGCGCATGCGCTCGGCGGACTGGGTGTCGCGGGTGGTGGTCACGTGGTGGTCCCTCGGGGCGGGTGCGCAGGGCGCGGCGGCAGGTGGGCGCGGCCGCGCGCCGGCGGGTGCGGTACGGGTCGGGAAGGCGTTCAGGCGCGCGGGGGCGCGGTACTTCCGCGCACCACCAGTCGCGGTGCGACGGAGACGGCCGCGGCGCCGCGCGGGGCGGTTCCCTCGGCGGGGGCCGACTCCATCTGGTCGAGGAGCAGCGCGACGCTCTGCCGGCCGATCTCCTCGAAGTCCTGGTTGACGGTGGTCAGCGGGGGCAGGAAGTAGGCCGACTCGGCGAGGTTGTCGAAGCCGACCACGCTGACGTCGTCCGGCACCGGGCGGCCGGCCTCGTGCAGGGCGCGGAGCAGTCCGAGCGCCATCTGGTCGTTGGCGGCGAACACCGCCGTCACGTCCGGGCGTTCGGCGATCTGGCGGCCGATGAGGTAGCCGCTCTCGGCACTCCAGTCGCCGTAGTCGACCGGCGGAGTAAGGCGCCCAGCGTCCTTGAGGGTGCGGTGCCACGCCTCGGCGCGGCGCCGTGCGGGGTAGGAGTCCTGCGGCCCGGCCAGGTGCGCGACCGTGTGGTGGCCGAGGTCGAGCAGGTGCGTAACGGCCGCCCGGACGCCTTCGGCGTCGTCGGAGCCGACCGCCGGGTAGCGGTGCCGGTCGTCGCGGTCGACGACCACGATCGGCAGGTCGCTGCGCAGCCGCAGCGCGGCGGTGTCCAGCATCTGGGGCTCGTTGACGATGATGCCGTCGACCGCCTGGGTGCTGAGCCGGTCGAACGCCTCGCGCACCGCCTGCTCGCTGTGCGACCGCACGGCGACGACGCTGACCGAGTAGTCCGTGTCCTGCACCGCCGAGACGACGGACTCCAGGACGCGCGCGTTGCCGTGCGCCCTCAGGTCGAACGTCACGACGCCGATCATCCGGAACCGGCCGGTGGCCAGGGCGCGGGCCGCGGTGTTGGGCCGGTACCCGAGCATCTTCATCGCGCTGAGCACCCGCTCGCGGGTGGCCTCGTCGACGTTGCTGCGGTTGTTGGCCACGCGGGAGACGGTCTGCCCCGACACCCCGGCCAACGCGGCGACGTCCGCCATGGACGGGGGCCGGGCACGCGCCGCGGCCGACGCGCCGGGCGTTGCGCCCGCGCGCCGCTTCCCGTCCTGTGCCATGCGCTGATCCTCTCACCCGCGGCACCCGGTGCGGGCGCCGACGGCCGCCATGTTTACGCAAACATGCCGATGGGTCAACAGTCGCCGCACAAATCGGTCACAGCCCGGCGCAACGTGCACACGGAACCAGCCTTGCGGGAAGCGTTCTCCGCCTAACACCCCACTAAACACGGACATTGCACGCGAATAACAAAACCGGCAAGTCGCCTATTGACACCCCGGTAACGTCCGGGAACACTCTCGGAGCGCGCCGCCATGTTGGCGCTAACATCAACCGCCCCCAACCCCGCGGACCACCGGAGGGCCTTCCGTGAGATTCGAGCGAGCCGTGGGCCGCGACCGCGTCCCGCACCGCCGGAGCCCGCGGTGAGGCGCGGCGCCGTCCGGCGCAACGTCACCGCACACGCGTTCTTCCTGCCGTTCCTGGCGGTCTTCGTCATCGGCGTCATCGCGCCGCTGGTCTACGCGATCAACCTGAGCCTCTATCAGGAGAAGATGATCGGCGGGACCGTCTTCACCGGCCTCGACAACTACACGAAGGCCTTCAAGGACGAGCTGTTCCACGTCGGCCTCGGCCGCGTGGCACTGTTCTTCGCGATCCAGGTCCCGCTGATGCTGATCCTCGCGCTGCTCGCGGCGCTGGCCATCGACAGCGGACGGCTGCGCGCGCCAGGCGTGTTCCGCATCGGCATCTTCATGCCGTACGCGGTGCCGGGCGTCGTCGCGGCCCTGATGTGGGGCTACCTGTACGGCGACCGCTTCGGCCTGGCCGGCGAGATCGGCGACCTGTTCCACACCGAACTGCCCGACCTGCTGTCCGAGCACTGGATGCTGGCGTCGATCGGCAACGTCGTCACCTGGTCGTACGTCGGCTACAACATGCTGATCTTCTACGCGGCACTGCGCTCGATACCCGAAGAGCTGTACGAGGCCGCCGAGATGGACGGCGCGGGCGCGTTCCGCAAGGCCTGGAGCATCAAACTCCCGGCGCTGCGGCCCGCGTTGCTGATGACCACCACGTTCTCGGTGATCGGCACCTTCCAGCTGTTCAACGAGCCGAGCATCCTGCAGCAGCTGGCGCCCGCGGTCATCACGACCAACTACACGCCCAACATGTACGCGTACAACCTCGCGTTCGACGGCCGGCAGTTCAACTACTCGGCCGCCATCGCGGTCCTGCTCGGCCTGGTGACGGTGCTGGTCGCGTACGCGGTCCAGCTGGTGACGACGCGAAGGGAGCGCATGCTGTGACCGCGACCACCGCGGGCCCCGTCCCGGGGCCGGCGAACCCGGCCGACCCGGACGGAACCACCCCCGCACGCCGCCCCCTCCGCCGCGCGCCCCGCCGGGCCGCACGCCGCAAGGGCAAGTCCACCGCGCTGACCGTCGCGATGGGCCTGATGCTCGTCTACACCGTCCTGCCGCTGGTGTGGCTGTTCATCAGCGCGACCAAGTCGAACCAGACGCTCTTCGACTCACCGGGCCTGTGGTTCGGCGACGGGTTCCACCTGTTCGACAACATCCACGACGTCTTCACGTACCAGGACGGCATCTACCTGACCTGGTTCGGCAACACCCTGCTGTACTCGGTGGTCGGTGCCGGCGGCGCGGCGATCATCGCGACGATGGGCGGCTACGCCCTGGCGAAGTACGACTTCGTCGGCCGGCGCGTGCTGTTCGCGCTCGTCATCGGCGCGATCTCCATCCCGGCGAGCGCGCTCGCGGTACCCACCTACCTGCTGTTCAGCGAGATGGGCATCGTCAACACCCCGTGGGCGGTCCTCCTGCCCTCGCTGGCCAGCCCGTTCGGCCTGTACTTGATGCGGGTGTACGCGGCCGACGCGGTGCCCGACTCGATGCTCGAGGCCGCGCGCATCGACGGCGCGGGCGAGGTGCGGATCTTCTTCACCATCGCGCTGCGGCTGCTCGCGCCCGGGTTCGTCACCGTGCTGCTGTTCACGCTCGTCGCGACGTGGAACAACTACTTCCTGCCGCTGATCGTGCTCAACGACCCCGACCTGTTCCCGCTCACCGTCGGCCTGCACCAGTGGGACTCGTTCGCGCACGGCGGCAGCGGTGCCGGCGACACCCCGATCCTGCCGCTGGTGCTCACGGGGAGCCTGCTCGCGATCGTCCCGCTGATCATCGCGTTCCTGTTCCTGCAGCGCTTCTGGCAGTCCGGGCTGGCGGCCGGCGGCGTCAAGCAGTAGCCGCCGCGCCCCCTGCTGTACCGGTCCACACCGGGCCGCATCGATCCACACCGGACCCGTCGATCCACACCGGTCCGCCCCTGTTCCGCGCGGCGGCCGCGCCCCGGTGGGCCCCCGCGCCGGCGCCCCCAGCCCCCCCCCGGGCCCCCGCGCGGGCCGGCGGGCCCCCCCGCCCCTCGCGCCCCCCCCCCCGTCTCCACCTGCCCCGCCCGTGTCCACCGTCCTGTCCAACCCTGCCCCTGGAGTGCCCGAAATGCACAGAATCTCCGCCGGTCGCGGCGTCGCCCGCGCGCTCACCGCGACGACCGCCGCCGCGCTCGCCCTGTCCCTCGCCGCGTGCGGCGGCGGCTCGGGCGGCGGCTCGAAGGACGACGGCAAGAAGGCCGACCCCGCCGCCGTGCAGGGCGCGCTGGACAAGCCGGCCGAGATCACCTTCTGGACCTGGGTCCCGAACATCGACAAGACCGTCGCCCTGTTCGAGAAGAAGCACCCGAACGTCAAGGTGCACGTCACCAACGTCGGCCAGTCCAAGGACCAGTACACGAAGCTGACGACCGCCCTCAAGGCCGGCAACGGCGCCCCGGACGTCGCGCAGATCGAGTACTTCGCGCTGCCGCAGTTCGCGCTCACCAAGTCGCTGGTCAACCTCGCCGACTACGGCGCCGCGGACCTCAAGGACAAGTTCGCCGCCTCCGCCTGGTCGCAGGTCAACGTCGCCGGCGGCATCTACGGCGTCCCCCAGGACACCGGGCCGATGGCGATGTTCTACCGCAAGGACGTGCTGGAGAAGCTCGGCGCGACCCCGCCCAAGACCTGGGAGGAGTTCACCGCGCTCGCCAAGAAGGTGCACGACGCCGACCCGAACAACTACGTCACGTACGTCGACCCGGGCGACGCCGGCACCTCGAACAGCATGGTCTGGGACTTCGGCGGCAAGCCGTACACCGTCTCCGGCACCACCGACGTCACGGTCAACCTGAAGGACGACGCCGGCGCCAAGGCGTACGCCAACACGTGGGGCCCGCTGATCAAGGACAAGCTCGTCGACTCCACCGGCAGCTGGAACGACGAGTGGTGGAAGTCGATGGCGGCCGGCAAGTACGCGCTGTGGATGGCCGGCGCCTGGGCGCCCGCCGTCCTCGAGAAGAACATCCCGCAGGCCAAGGGCCAGTGGGCCGTCGCGCCGATGCCGGGCGGGGTCAGCGCCGAGAACGGCGGCTCGTCGGTCGCGGTCACCACGCAGGCCAAGAACAAGGAGGCGTCGGTCGCCTTCGCCGAGTGGCTCAACTCCGACCCGGAGGCGGTCAAGTCGCTCAACTCCGAGGTCGGCCTGTTCCCGGCCACCAAGGCGCTGCTCGAGGACCCGGGCTTCCGCGGCGCGGACGTGCCGTACTTCCCCGGCCAGAAGCCCAACGAGGTCTTCGCCGACATGTCGAAGGCCGTGCGCCCCGAGTGGCAGTACCTGCCGTTCCAGGTGTACGCGAACAGCGTGTTCAAGGACACCGTCGGCCAGGCGCTCCAGCCGGGCGGCGACCTGACGGGCGCGCTGGGCTCGTGGCAGGACCGCATCAAGTCGTACGGCAAGGAGCAGGGCTTCACCATCAAGTAGCCCGGCTCGGCGGCCGGCACCTACCGCCGAGCCGTCCTTCGCACCACCGTTGAACCGCCGTTGAACCGCCGTTGAACCGCCGCGCCCGCCCGGATCCGCCGGCGGGCGCGGCCCCGGCCGGGGCGGCGCGTGGACGCCGTCCCGGCCCACGCGCCGCCCCACCAGCACGTTTCCGCGACGTCCCCCGCCGAGGAGAAGACCGCACGATGCCCACGCTCACCCTCCCCCTCCTCGACGGCGAACGCTGGTGGGGCGGCGCGGTCGCCGACGGCCGCAACATGCCCTTCCCGGACGGGTATTCGTTCGACCTGCGGGACGTGATGGCCAACCAGGGCATGCCGCTGCTGGTCTCCAGCCGCGGGCGCTGGGTGCACAGCACGCGCACGTTCACCTTCACCATCGGCTCCGGCGTGCTGACCGCGACGCCCCACGAGTCCGACGCCGTCATCTCCCACGGCGAGGGCTTCGGCGACCTGCGCGGCGCGTACCGCGACGCGATGCGCGAGCACTACCCCGCGACCGGCACGATGCCCGACGAACTGCTGTTCTCCGCACCGCAGTACAACCTGTGGATCGAGACCGTCTTCGAGCCCTCGCAGGACAAGGTGCTGGCCTACGCGGAACGGCTGGTCGCCGAGGGCTTCCCGCCCGGCGTCATCATGATCGACGACCGGTGGAGCGTCGACTACGGCGACTGGACCTTCCACCCCGGGCGCTTCCCCGACCCCAAGGGGATGATCGCGCGGCTGCACGAGCTCGGCTTCAAGGTCATGCTGTGGCTGGTGCCGTACGTGACCCCCGACTCGCCCACCGCGCGCCGCCTCAACGACGCCGGTCTGCTCGTCCGCGAATCCGAGTCCCACGAGCACGCGTTCGGCGGACGCATGAAGGTCGGCTGGTGGTGGAACGGCTGGAGCGCCGCCCTCGACCTCCTCAACCCCGACACGACCGCGTGGCTCAACACGCACCTGACCATGCTGCGCGACGAACTCGGCGTGGACGGCTTCAAGTTCGACGGCGGCGACGCCCCGTGGTGGCGCCAGCTCGGCTGCGCCGACCCGGAGGCGTACACGCACGCCTGGAACCGCTTCGGACTCGGCTGGCCGCTCAACGAGTTCCGCGACTCCTGGCGCGCGGCCGGCCTCCCGCTCGCCCAGCGGCAGCAGGACAAGTACCACCAGTGGGAAGGGCAGTTCGGGCTGGAGAGCCTCATCCCCAACGCCCTCGCGCAGGCGGTCACCGGTCACGCGTTCACCTGCCCCGACATGATCGGCGGCGGCGAGTTCCGCTTCGTGCCGAGCGAGGACGGCGAGGGCTTCGACCCGGAGCTCTTCGTCCGCTACGCCCAGGTCGCGGCCCTGTTCCCGATGATGCAGTTCTCCGCGGCCCCGTGGCGCGTCCTGCACGACCCGGCCCACCTCGACGCCGTCCGCAAAGCCGCCCTCCTGCACGCCAGGTTCGCCCCGGAGATCCTCGCCCTGGCCACCGAGTCCGCCCGCACCGGCGACCCGGTCCAGCGCCCGCTCGAATGGGCCCACCCGGGCCAGGGTTACGCCGACGTCCACGACCAGTTCATGCTCGGCGACGACCTCATGGTCGCCCCGGTCGTGACCAAGGGCGCCACCTCCCGCCCGGTCGCGATTCCCCCGGGCGCCTGGCGGGCCGACGACGGCACCGCGTACGAGGGCCCGGCGGTTGTCGAGATCGACGCCCCGCTGACCCGCCTGCCGTGGTTCCGCCGCGCCTGACAGGCGGCCGCGCGGGCGCGTTCGGCATCATGGCGGCGTGACGGAACACGGGTTTGAGACGTTGAGCGGTGTCGAACTTGCCGACGAGCTGTGGCGCAGGAGGGAAGGGCCCGACGAGGACTGCGTCGTGTTCGGGGACGGGTCCCTGTCCCTGGTGCTCTCGTGCTGGCACCAGGGCGACGACTCGGTCGACGGTTACCTCGAGGCCGACCGGGGGCACCTGAAGGAGACCCTCCACGCCACGGGGTGGACCGTGCCGGAGTGGCTTCCCCTCGACAGCGGGACGGCGCCGTACACGCTCGACCGCTTCCGCGCCTACGGCGGCGAGTCCAGCCACGGCAGCAACGGCTGGGTCGCCCTGGTCAGGGTCGACGAGGACGGTGGCGAGTCGCTCGAGTGGCTGATGGTCTCGTGGGACTCCAACCCCTTCGGCCGGGTCGTCCTGGACGAGACGTCGCTGACCGCCACCAGCACCAGCGGATGGGTCTGGACGTTCCCCCGCGGCAACCCGCGCGAGGTCGTCATGACCCGGGACCCCGACTACCCGGCGCCGTTGCGCTAGCGGACGGACGGGTCCAGCCCCCGCCACCGGTACCGGCCCGCATGCTTCTTCCGTCGTCGCAGGAACGATCGAGCGGTGAGCAAGTGCGGGTCCGGTCCCCGGAGGCGGCAGGCTGGTGGTGCACGACGAGTGGGACCGAGGACCACACGCGCTTGCCGCAACCCAACGGCAGGACCCCGCAGTCTGCGGCCAAGGGGCGTGCGAACGCAAGCCCCTGTCACCCCGTCACCACAACGTGCCTGCCAGCAGGCGCCACGCCTGCCCCGTCGCCCCCATCACGTGCAGGCTGACGTGGTCGGCGCCGGCCTCCAGGTGGGCGTGCACGCGCTCGGCGACGCGCGCCGCCGGGCCGTGGGCGACGAGTGCGTCGACGAGGCGGTCGCCGAGGGCGTCGGGGTCGTCGTGGCCGAGGTCCTTGAGCAGCGCGCGGCGGTTCGGGAGGGCGGACGCGGCGGCTCCGCGTGCCGCGTCGGCGGTCTCCGTGCGGTCGCGGCCGAGCACGCAGATCTGGGTGACGGCCAGCAGCGCGTCCGGCCCGAGGATCGCGCGCGCGGCGCGGGTGTGCTCGACCGGCATGCCCAACACCGTCGCGCCCCAGGCCCGTTCGGCGGCGAGGGCGAGCATCGCCGGGTCGAGGGCGTTGAGCACGCGGTGCGGTGAGGAGGGCTGCGAGGCCGGGCCGAACGGGGCGGCGTCGAGTGCGTCGAGGTAGCCGGACATGGCGTGCACGGGCGGCTCGTAGCCGTGGCCGCGGACGCCGTCCACCAGGCTCGGGTGGCTCTCCCACAGGCCGAGCAGGAACCGCCCCGGATAGGCCTCGTCGAGCGTGCGCTGCGCGGCGGCCGCGGTGACGGCGTCGCGGGCGTAGATGTCGGTCATGCCCGCGGCGACGGTGATGCCTCGCGTGGCGGCCAGCAGGATCGCCGCCTGGGCGACCGCCTCGCGGCCGGTCGTCTCGGGGAACCACAGTGCCCCGTACCCGAGTTCCTCGACGAGCGAGGCGGCTGCGCGCAGTTCGGCGACGGGACGGCTGTCGAGTTCGCCGGCCCAGACGCCGACGCGTCCGAGCCGCGGGCGTGGCTGATCCATGTGCCGCCTTCCGTGCGGACGACAAGTGGGGGCCTCCCCCACTTCACCGGCGCGTTAGGCTATCCGGAGGACCACCCCACTTGGCAAGCCGTCAGGAGACGCCCGTGCCCGCAGCACCCGCCGCCCCCGGACGGCCGCTCCGCGCCGACGCGCAACGCAACCGCGACCGCATCGTCGCGGCGGCCGGGGCCGCGGTCGCACGCGACGGCGCCGACGTCTCGCTGGAGGAGGTCGCGCGCGCGGCACAGGTCGGATCCGCCACGCTGCACCGGCACTTCCCGTCCCGCCAGGCGCTCCTCGAAGCGGTGTTCAAGGACCGGGTGGCGGCACTGTGCGACCGCGCCCACGACCTCACCGAGGAGCGGGACGCCGGCGAGGCACTCACGTCCTGGCTGCACGCGGTCGGCCGGCACGCGGTGGCCAACCGCGGCCTCGCCGCCGCGCTCGTCCACGGCGCGCACGGCGCAGGCGACCCGACGTGGGGCGAGACCTGCCACGCGATGATCACCGCCGCGGGCGGCGAACTCCTCGCCCGCGCCCGCGCCGCACGCGCGGTGCGCGAGGACGTGACGATCGTCGAACTGCTCACGCTGGTCAGCGCCATCTGCCTCGCCACCGAGGACACGGCGGACGGCGCGGCCGACACGGAGCGGCTGTTGGGGCTGGCGCTGGACGGCGTACGGCCTCGTTAGGGACGGCCGGCATGCCGGCGGCCCCGGGAACCCCACGCCGTCCTCGGCCGTCCCCTCTCCTGTGACCCAGCAGGCCGATGCCGAAGTCCGGGCGTTCCGGGCGCTCGTCGAAATGATGCCCCGGCACGTCGTCGTCCCCGTCATCGACCGGGCGTTCGGCGGCGCCGTGCCCGGGACGGACGTCCCCGAGGGCGGGCTGCTCCCCGGAGCGCTGGTCGAGGCGGTCGTCGCCCACGGCCGCGGCGAGCACCTCGCCGCGGTGGCCCGGCTCCGCACACCCGTCCAACACTCGACCGTCTGGCCGGCCGACCGCCCCCGCCACCTGCGGCGCCTGGCGCTGCACCGCATCGCGGAACGCGTCGCCGCCGACCCGGCGCACGCCGACGTCGCCCGTGCCGTGTACGTCGACAGGGAGGCCGCACCGCGGACCCGGCGCCTGCTGGCCCGCGGTGTCCACGCCCCGGCATTCGTCGAACACCTCCACGATTCCGTCTCCGTAGACCTCGTCCGGCCCCTGCTCGCCACCGGCGACCACCGCATCGCGCTGCGCCTCGTCGAGGCCTCCAAGCACGAGGTCACCGACCACGAGAAGGCCCGCGCGATCCTGCTGCTCCTGGGCGGCTCGAACGAAGGCGTCGCGGCACTCCGGGCCGCCCCCGTGTCCCACGGCAGCCTGCGCCGCCCGATCCGGCGCCGCCTCGACGTCCTCCTCGGCCGTCGGGCCGGCGACCCCGACGAGGCCCTCGCCGTACTGCGGCAGTACAGCACCCTGCTCGACTCCCCCGGCGCTCGCTTCGCCCTGGTGCGCAGCCATCCCCGCCACGTCCGCATGGCCCTGCACGCCCCGGTCGCGGACGACCCGCACGACACGGAGCTGATACGGCGTCACCGCACACGGCCGCTGGCGGGCGCCGTCTGCAGGAGCCTGATCCTCGAGGAGCTCTGCCCGCCCGCGACGGTCCTCGCACTCCTGCGCAACGCCCCGGACACCCCGGCCGAGTTCGGCCAGGGCAAGGCCCACTTCGGGCAGTTCGCCCAGTGGCTTCTCGACAGCGAGCTGGTCACACCCGCCGAGCTCCTCCTGCACAGCGCGCCTGTGCGTCTGCTGGCGCTGCTCAGCCCCGGCAGCAGCAGCGCTAAGGAGCAGCACGTCGGCGTCCTGCACCGGCTGCTCTCCGGCGCCACGGCAGCGCAGCTGGTCGCCGCCGCACGCGACACGGGCACGCGCACCCTCGCGGAGCTCCTCACCGCGGAGGGCCCCGGATCCGGGCAGCCCGAACCCGCGGCCGACCCCGCGCTGCTGCAACTGCTGCTCGCACTCTCCGAGCCCGCCCGCGTCGCCGACACCCTGACCCTGCTCACCCCCGACGAGGCCGTGGACCTGGGCCGCCGCCACACGGCACGGCCCGAGGCCGCCCTCGCGGTCACACGGACCGCCGAGCGGCGGAGGCCGCCGGTCGCGGTCGCCGCACAGGACGACGCGCCGCGGCCCTGGGTCTCGGCGGTCGACCGCCCGCCGGGCGCATGGTTCGTGAAACCGCACGAAAACGTCGACTGGGACGAGCTCACGTCCCATCTGCGGTCCGGCGGAGCGTTCGATGCGCACACCGCGAGGTCGCTGCTCGTCCACCCGGACGTCCCCGAAGCCGCGGCCCGCCTGCTGTTGAAGTACTACCGGTCCCGGCCGGAGGTCTCACCGCAGTGGCCGTACCCGACACTGCGCGCGGCGCTGCGGCGGCCGGCCGCGCTGTACCACTCGGAGGACGCGGCCCGCCTGTGGTTTCCCCGCCCGCTGGCCGAGCTGGTCGACACCGGCCGGGTCAGCGCCGCCGACGTCGTCCAGCTGGTGGCCCCGGCCCGGCTCGCGGCCGTCCGCGAGGGCCCGGCCTCGACCGCCGTGGCCACCGCGGCACGCGAGCACCTCGGCCCCGCGGCCGACGACGTCGAGGTCTGGGTCGTGGCGCTCAACCTGCACCAGGAGTTCGCCGGCACGCTGGCCGAGCTGTTCACCACCGCGGCGACCGCCGTCCGCGGCTGAGCCGAGCCCCGGACGCGGCGAGGCCCCGGGAGCTGTGCTCCCGGGGCCGCACCGCGATTCCACATGTCAGGTGGCAGGCTGCCGGTCCTCCGACACCGCCACCGCCTGTTCGCCGTCAGCCGCAGATGCGGCGTCGACCGCCTCGTCCCCGGACTCAGGCTCCGACTCCGCCGACACGGCGGCCGCCGCGGGGCCTCCCGCCAGCCGCGCCAGATAGGCGTTGTACGCGTCCAGCTCCTTGTCACCGTCCCGGTCCGCCTGGCGGTCCTTGCGGCGCGCGAGGCGTTCCTCCGAGCTCATCCACTGCGAGAAGATCACCAGCAGCACGAGCACGGTCGGCACCTCGCCGAACGCCCAGGCGATCGCGCCGCCGACCTGCTGGTCGTTCAACGTGTCGACGTTCCACGACGCCGGCGGCGTGGCGAACGAGTTCACGAACAGCGACGACGACATCATCACCGCGACGCCGAAGAACGCGTGGAACGGCATGCCCGCGAACAGCTCGAGCATCTTGATGACGTAGCCGGTCTTCCGCGGCGCCGGGTCGATGCCCATGATCGGCCAGAAGAACAGCAGGCCGACCGCCAGGAAGTGGATCATCATCCACCGGTGGCCCCACATGTTGCCCATCGCGGCGTCGAGCAGCGGCGTGAAGTACAGGACGTACAGGCTCGCGATGAACAGCGGCAGCGTCACCAGCGGCGACGACATGAACGCCGAGAACCGGCTGTGCAGGACCGCCAGCAGCACCTCACGCGGCCCTCGCTTGCCCCGCCCCGCCGGCCGCAGCGCGCGCAGCGCGAGCGTGATCGGCGCGCCGAGCAGCAGCAGGATCGGCGACAGCATGCTCAGGATCATGTGCTGGATCATGTGGATGCTGAACAGCGCCGTGCCGTACGCCGCGAGCCCGGTCGAGGTCGCGAACACCACCGTCGCCACGCCCGCGAGCCAGCTGATCAGCCGGCCGATCGGCCACTTGTCCCCACGTCTGCGCAGCCGCCACACCGCCGCGCAGTACAGCAGCACCGCCGCGATGCTGCCGGCGACGAACAGCGGCTCGGGGTGCCAGCCGAACATCTTCGCGATCGTCGGCTTGCCGAGCACGGCGGCCATACCGGCCATGCCGCTGAGCGCCTCGCCACCCTGGCCGGAATGTCCGCCATGCCCCGATCCGTGCAGGTCGGTCTGGCTGTCCCCGAGCATCAGTGCGCCGAGAAAGAGGGCGATCCCGAGAGCGATCAACGCGACGGCCCGGAAGGCACCGGGTCCCGGGGTACGCGGAGGTGATGGAGCCATGGCATCCACTGTGACCTACCACGCTCGGTAACCGGCCACCGGGTCGCGCTCTTGACAAAGAGTTGCCCGCCCTTTCGCTCTTTCCAGCGAAGGAGACCGGGCCGCGCCGGCTCGGCCGGTCCTGAAGCGGGCGGAAAGCGAAGGTGCGCCGCCGTCGGGTGTTTGCGAGTGACTCGACGGCGGCGCGGCTCTTCGGGTGGGGCCCGTCAGTGGGCTCCGGCGCCGGTGAGGGCGCGGACTTCGAGTTCCTCGAAGGCCTGGTCGTCGGCGTCGGTGCGGCGGCGGGAGGTGAGGATCGTGCCTGCCGCGGCGCAGATGAAGCCGACCGGGATGGAGATCAGGCCCGGGTTCTCCAGCGGGATCGGGGCGACCTTGGTGCAGGACAGCAGCGCGGTGGCGTTGCCGACGTGCTTGTTCTTGGCGTCGACGCCGCACTTGTCGGCCTGGGCCGCGGTGAGGGTGACGGCCGGCTTGGTGTCGCTGGCGCCGCCCCACACGATCGGGGAGAGCGACACGACGACGATCGCCGAGACCAGGCCGCCGAAGACGCCGGCGACGGCGCCCGCCTTGGTGAACCGCTTCCAGAACAGCGAGAACACGATCGCGGGGAGGTTCGCGGACGCCGCGATGGCGAACGCGAGGGCGACGAGGAACGCCACGTTGAGCTCGCGGGCGAACACCGACAGGGCGATCGCGACGCCGCCGATGACGATCGCGGCGATCTTGGCGACCTTGACCTCGCCCGCGTCGGTGGTGCGGCCGCGCCGGAAGACGCCGGCCCACAGGTCGTGGGCGAACGACGACGAGGACGCCAGGGTGAGGCCCGCGACCACGGCCAGGATCGTCGCGAACGCGACCGCCGCGATGAAGGCCAGCATGACGGCGCCGCCGTTGGTGCCCGGTCCGCCGCCGAGGTACTCGGCGAGGCGGGTGGCCGCGGTGTTGCCCGACGGGTCGGCGGTCTTGATCGTCTTGCTGCCGACCAGTGCCGCCGCGCCGAAGCCGATGACGAGCGTCATCAGGTAGAACGTGCCGATGATGGCGATCGCCCAGTTCACCGACTTCCGCGCGGACTTGGCGTCCGGCACGGTGTAGAACCGCACGAGGATGTGCGGCAGCGCCGCGGTGCCCAGGACGAGCGCGATGCCGAGGCTGATCAGGTCGAGCTTCGACCAGCCGTCGGTGGCCCCGTACTTGAGGCCCGGCTGCAGGAACCCGTCGCCCTTGCCGGACTGGTGGGCGGCCGCGCCCAACAGGTCGGAGATGTTGAAGTGGAACTTCGCGAGCACCCACACCGTCATGACGCACGCGCCGATCATCAGCAGCACGGCCTTGACGATCTGCACCCACGTGGTGCCCTTCATGCCGCCGACCGTCACGTAGAAGATCATCAGCGCGCCGACGGCGACGATCGTCCAGATCCGGGACGCGTCCGACGAGACGCCGAGCAGCAGCGAGATGACGGACGCCGCGCCGACCATCTGCGCGATCAGGTAGAAGATCGACACGACGATGGTCGAGATGCCCGCCGCGACCCGCACCTGCGGTGAGCGCAGCCGCTCGGAGATCGCGTCGGCCATGGTGAAACGGCCGCTGTTGCGAAGCGGTTCGGCGACCAGCAGCAGCGCGACGATCCACGCCACCAGGAACCCGATCGAGTACAGGAAGCCGTCGTAGCCCGACAGCGCGAGGATGCCCGCGATGCCGAGGAACGACGCGGCCGACATGTAGTCGCCGCCGATCGCGACGCCGTTCTGCAGCGGCGAGAACGACCGGCCGCCCGCGTAGAAGTCGGCGGCGCTGCGGGTCCGCCGGCCCGCGACGACCGTGATCGCGAGGGTCACCACGATGAACACGGTGAACAGCGCGATGGTGAGGGTCTTGTGGTCGGTCACTTCGCGGCCTCCGCGCGGAGTTCGGCGGACAGCGGGTCGAGGCGGCGGGCCGCGTAGCGCGAGTACACCCAGGCGGTCAGGAACGTCGCGGCGAACTGCCCGAGTCCGAACACCAGCGCGACGTTGACGTTGCCGACGACCTTGTGCGCCATGAAGTCCCGTGCGTACGCGCACAGCAGGACGTACAGCAGGTACCAGGCCAGGAAGATCGCCGTGACCGGGAAGACGAACCACCGGAAGCGGTGCTTGAGTTCGCGGAACCGCGGGTCCGCGTGCAGGACGGCGGCCGGGGTTCCGGACGCCGCCTCCGCGGCACGGGATGCGGCCGCGGCGGCGTTGACGGCGGTCTGCGCCGCCGAGGGGTTGGCGGTCATCGGCGGTGCTCCGAGGACACGCGGGGACGAATGGAGGTCATTGCTGGAGGGTCTCCTGAATACATGCGGAGAAATAAGGCTGTTGTCAGCCAGACAGCCCAACGATCGCGAGCGGTGATAAACACGCATTGAACGGCCGATTGACGCTCACGGGGAAGCCGCCGGAAGGCTGACGGGGTGCGGCCTTCAGGACACCGAGACCAGGTGCCGCAGCCGTGGCCGGTCGGGGATGAACGGGTCGTGCACGACGCCCGCGAGCTCGCGCACGGCCTGCCCGACCAGCGGCCCGGCGAGCGCCCGCGCGTCCACGGCGAGCCCGGCGCACGACGTCGCCAGCACGGCCCGCGCGAACCCCGGAAGGTCGACGCCGCCCACCGGGGTGCCCGCCGCGATGACCGGAACGGGGCTGTTCGCGACGACCTCGACCATCCGGTACAGCGGCACCGGCAACGACGTGGCGACCAGGTCCGCACCCAGGTCGGCGGCGATCGTCACGACCCGCGACAGCGTCTCGACCGACCGCGGGTCGGCGATCCGCGGGCCGCGCGCGTGCGCCGCGACGAGCAGCGGCATGCTCCAGTCCCGGCACTCCTCGGCGACCGCCGCCGCGTCGCGCAGTTGCGCGAGCTCGCCGTCCGAGCCGAAGTTGACGTGCACGCTGACCGCGTCGGCGCCCAGCCGCAACGCGTCGGTCACACCGCCGACCAGCACCTGCCGGGCGTCGGCGTGCGCGTCGTACGGCAGCCCGGAGCTGAGGTGGACGACCAGCGCGCAGCGCCCGAACAGGTCCGGGGCCAGCAGCCGGGTGCGCCCCTTGGGCACGATCAGCGCGTCGGCGCCCGCGTCGACCGCGGCGTGCGCGGCCAGCAGGAACCCGTCGACGTCGAGGGCGGGAGCGGAAACGGAGGGGGAGACAGCGGAGCCCGCGACACCCGCCCGCCCCCCGGTCCCGGATCCCCCGCCGGCCCCAGGAACCGGTGCCGACGCCGACGCCCCGCCCTCGTCGGCCGTCCGCACCATCAGGTAGCGCCCGTTGCCCGCGCCGGACAGACGGGACATCCGCACCGCCTTGCCCGAACCCTCGTACGGGTAATGCATCTCCTACACCCTCTTCAGTTGGTCCCCGTGACGTGCTGCCGCCGGCAGCGTCGCGGCACCCGTTAAACAGCCGCTGAACGCGCAGGCCAGCGGGGTGACGGGGGACGATTCGACCACGGGCGACAGCCGGGCGTCCCTCGATCGGGGGGTTCCGCCAAGCCGGGTGGTTGGGCCCGCACGCCCTGGGAAGGAGCCGCGGCATGCGACTCGACCACGTCTCCTACGCCGTGTCCCCCGGTGAGTTCGTCTCCACCGTCGGGCGGCTCGGCTCGATGCTCGGCGCCCCGTTCCAGGACGGCGGCGTGCACCCGCGCTTCGGCACCCGCAACTTCGTCCTGCCGCTGGCCGGCGGCACCTATGTGGAGGTCGTGACGCCGCTCGACCACCCGGCGACCGACTCGGCGCCGTTCGGCCGCGCCGTCAAGCGCCGCGCCGAGCTGGGCGGCGGCTGGCTGGGCTGGGTCGCGCGGGTCGACGACATCGCGCCGGTCGAGGAGCGGCTCGGCCGCGCGGCGACCGACGGGCACCGGGTGCGCCCGGACCGCTACGACCTCAAGTGGCGGCAGATCGGCGTGCTCGACCTGATGGACGACCCGCAGCTGCCGTACATCGTGCAGTGGCTCGACATGGCGCAGCACCCGTCGGTCGACGTCCGCACGGCGGTGCGCATCCGCAAGCTGGCGATCGTGGGGTCGCCGGAGACGGTGTCGGAGTGGCTCGGCGAGCCCGCGGAGCACCCGCTCGACGACGTCGACGTGGACTGGACGCCGCCCGGCGAGGACGAGGACATCGACGCGGGGCTGACCGCGGTGTTCTTCGAGACCGACGACGGGATCGTGCGGATCGACTGACCTGCCGCACCGGCCGGGGCCGGTCCGGCGGCGCGGTCAGGCCTCGGGACCGGTCGCTTTCCGGCTGACCCGCCGGGTCACGCGCGCCGCGACCGCGGGCCACCGCACGCCGCTGAGCACCGCGTAGGCCGCGACCAGGCAGACCGCCAGCTCGGGCCAGTACCCGACCCGGTCGGCGAGCGTCGTGCCGTCCCGCAGCGGGACCGTCTTGACGATCACGGCCGGTTCCCACAGCCCGCTCTTGGCCAGCACCGTTCCGTCGGGCGCGATGACCGCGCTGATGCCGACCGTGGAGGCGACAACGGCGGCCCGGTTGTGCTCCACGGCGCGGATTCGGGCCATGTCCAGCTGCTGCTTGCTCTGGCCGAAACTGACGCCTCGCTCGTACGTCGCGTTGTTGGTCTGGATCACCATGAGGTTCGCGCCCGGGGTCACCGAGTCGCGCACGACGCCGTCGTAGCCGACCTCGTAGCAGATCGTGTCGCCCACGACGATCGGTCCGGTCCGGAACAGCACCGGGCCGGCGCCGGGCCGGAAATCGCGCGGGATCAGCTGCAGGTCGCCCAGGCCGCCGAGGACGTCCCGCATCGGGATGTACTCGCCGAACGGCACCAGGTGCTGCTTCGCGTACCACTCGCCGGGCCCCGGCGAGACGGGGTCGTTCGACGGACGCCACATGAGGCCCGAGTTGTACGGCCGGTCGGAGCCGTCCGGGCTGTCGAGGATCGCCCCGACCAGCACCGGCACGCCCAGGTCGTCGACGGCCTCGCGGATGATGCGCCCCAGGTACGGGTCGTGCCGCGGGTCCGAGTCCGTCGCGTTCTCCGGCCACACCACCAGCTGCGGCCGGGGCACCTTGCCCGCGCGGACGTCCGCGGCCAGCTGGTGCGTGACGTTGACGTGGTTCTCGGTGACGTGCTTGACCCGGGTCTGCTCCTCGAGGTTGCGGGCGCGCGGCACGTTGCCCTGCACGGCGGCGACGGTCGCCTCGGGCCCGCCGCCGGTGCGGGACGGCAGCAGCAGCGGCCCCACCGCGACCAGCGCGAGCGCGCCGACCAGGCCCGCGGCGGGCAGCCTGCGCCGTGCGCGCCCCGCGAGCACCAGCCACGCGAGCGCGACCGGCACGAGGACGACAATGAGGCTCAGCCCGGGCGCGCCCGCGACGGTCACCCAGCCGAGTGCCGGCGAGTCGGCCTGGCTGAAGGCGAGCCGCCCCCACGGGAACCCGCCGAGCGGCTGGCGGCCCCGGATCGCCTCGACGGCGATCCACCACGCGGCCACCCACACCGGCCACGCGCGCCGCCGCAGCAGCGCGGGCACGGGCATGGTGAGCAGCCCGAACAGCGCCGACTCGGCGAGCGTGAGCGCGAGGAACGGGGCCCAGCCGAGGTTGGTCAGCCAGAACACGAGCGGGGCGAAGAGCGCGACGCCGAACACGAAGCCGTACCGGAAGGCCTGCTTCGCCGTGCGGCCGTGCAGCGCGACGACGAGCAGCGCGGGCCCGACGAACGCCAGCGGCCACCAGTCGACGGGCTCGAACGACGCGAACAGCAGCAGCCCGCCGAGCACAGCCAGCACGAGCCCGCGCCGACCGGGCGCGAACGGCGTGGTCGCGCCCTCGACGGACGCGGCGGGCGCGGCCGGGCCGGCCGCCTCCGGCACGGCGGTGCCGGGGCCGCCGTCGGCCGGGACCGGGGCGGTCTCGGCCGCGCTCACGCCGTTCGTCGTCATCCGGGTATCTCACCACACGGGGTCAAAGGCACTCCACTACGCCACCTACCCCTTGATCTCCACGATCGGCAGCCTCAGGGCCCCCGGCGCGCTCTCCGGCACCACCGGGCGCCTCGGTTCGACGCACGCGACGCGCTCGTACCCCGCCCCCGGCTCGGGCCGCGGGTCCTTCTCGCCCTTGTTGGGCCACAGCGACATCGCGCGCTCGGCCTGCGCCGTGATGGTCAGGGACGGGTTGACGCCCAGGTTCGCGCTGACCGTCGAGCCGTCCACGACGTGCAGCCCCGGGTGCCCGTACACGCGGTGGTACGGGTCGACCACGCCGCTCTCCGCCGAGTCCCCGATCACACAGCCGCCCAGGATGTGCGCGGTCATCGGCACGTTGAACAGGTCGCCCCACGTGCCGCCGGCCTCGCCGTCGACGCGGTCGGCGAGCTTTTTCATGGCCTCGTGCGCGACCGGGATCCAGTTCGGGTTCGGCTCGCCGTGGCCCTGCTTCGTCGTCAGGCGGCTCTTCCCGAGCCCGAACGGGGCGCGCTTGCGGTACACGGTGAGCGAGTTGTCGAGCGACTGCATGACCAGCGCGATGATCGTCCGCTCGGACCAGTTCCTGATGCTGAGCATCTTGAGCTTGCGCGGGTTCTTGGCGATCTGCTGGAACAGCTGCCGCACACGCGGCCTGTCGCCGTCGGTCAGCAGCGTCTGCATGAGCCCCATCGCGTTGGAGCCCTTGCCGTAGCGCACCGGTTCGATGTGGGTGTTCTCGTCGGGGTGCCACGACGAGGTGATCGCGACGCCGACGTTCGCCTCGACGACGCCGAGCTTCGTGGCGGCCGCCCCGATCAGCGCCTCCGAGTTGGTACGGGTGAGCACGCCGAGGCGCGGCGACAGGCGCGGCAGCGTCCCCTCGTCGACCATGCGGTGCAGCAGCCGCTGCGTTCCGAGCGTGCCGGCGGCGAAGACGACCTGGTCCGCCGTCCAGGTGCGCGCCGTCTTACGACCTGAGTGCACGCCGGTGCGCACCGTCTCGACGGCGTAGCCGCCGCCCGTGAGCGGCCGCACGCGCCGGACCGTGCGCTCGGCGTGGACTTCGGCGCCCGCGCGCTCCGCGAGGTAGAGGTAGTTCTTCAGCAGCGTGTTCTTGGCGCCCACCCGGCAGCCGGTCATGCACGAGCCGCACTCGGTGCACGTGGTGCGCTCCGGGCCCGCCCCGCCGAAGTACGGGTCGGCGACCTTCTGCCCGGGCCGCTCGCCGTCGCGCGGGAACAGCACGCCGACGGGCGCGAGGTGGAACGTGTCGCCCTTGCCCATCTCCTCGGCGACCGCCTTCATGTGTTCGTCGGCGGGCGTCATGTGCGGGTTGGTGACGACGCCGAGCATCCGGCGGGCCTGCCGGTAGAACGGCGACAGCTCGGCCTGCCAGTCGGTGATGTGCCCCCACTGCGGGTCGCGGAAGAACGGGGCGGGCGGCTCGTAGAGCGTGTTGGCGTAGTTCAGCGATCCGCCGCCCACGCCCGCGCCGGCCAGCACGACGACGTCCTTGAGGACGTGGATGCGCTGGATGCCGAACATGCCGAGCTTCGGCGCCCACAGGTACTTGCGCAGGTCCCACGACGTCTTCGGGAGCTCGCCGTCGCTGTAGCGGCGGCCGGCCTCCAGGACGCCGACGCGGTAGCCCTTTTCGGTCAGTCGCAGCGCGCTCACGGAGCCGCCGAAACCGGAGCCGATCACCAGGACGTCGTAGTGGTGCCGGGGCGGCCGGGCGGTGGCCGTGCGCTGCTTGCTCGTCATGACCCGACATTACTGCCGGGTAACCCGACGCGGAAGCCCCTGCCCGCACGGCCCCGGAAATTCAAATCCGGTCACCGGCCCCACGCGGAACTGACGCTATTTTTGGGCTATTTGACGATCAGTCGAAAGAGGGGCCGCCCACGGTAATTCATCGGTATAGGAACCTTGCGGCACACATCACCCGGCGGTAGAGCTGATTCGAGCCGACGGATCGCGGGTTCGGTAACGGCTCGGGTGGGAGCCGGGGCGCGACCGTCGCCGGCTGAGTCGGACGGAGAAGTCCTATGCCGCAGGATGTTCACTTCACCATTCCTTTCACCTCCCGGATCAGTCCGGATCTGGAGGGTGCTCGGGTCCGCAACCTCGACTGGACCTGGTCGCACGACCTGGTCCGCGGCGAGGCGGGCCTGACCGAGTACGCGTCGTGGGACCTGGCCCAGGCCGCCGCGCGCACGTACCCGGAGGCGACCGGAGCCGACCTGGACATGCTGGTCAACTGGTTCGGATTCGCGTTCCTGTTCGACGACCAGTTCGACGCGTCGGGCGACCGGCCGTCACAGGTCTCCGCGGTGGCGCGCGAGATGATCGCCATACCGTTCCGCCCGGCCGGCACGCCGCCGGACGTCGTCTGCCCCGTGACCCTCGCGTGGGCCGAGATCTGGCCGCAGATGTGCGACGGCATGTCGGAGACCTGGCAGAACAGATTCGCGAGCAACTGGGCACGTTTCATGGCCGCCGCGGTGTGCGAGATCCATCTCGCGACGCACCGCACCGTGATGGACCTCGAAGGCTACGCGGCGCTGCGCCAGCACACCGTCGGCCTGCAGCACTCGCTCGACGCCGTCGAGCGGATCGGCCGCTTCGAGGTACCCCCGCACGTACAGGCGCACCCCGTCATGCGCCGGCTCCGGCACACGACGACCGACTGCATCGCCTACATGAACGACGTGCACTCGCTCGACCGTGAGGAGGACCGCGGCGACCAGCACAACCTGGTCACCGTGCTGCAGCGGCACCTGCGCTGCTCCCGGAGCGCCGCCCTCGACGCGGCGATCCGCATGACGTACGACAAGCTCGCCGAGGTCGTCGACCTGCACACGCGCGTGCCGAAGATGTGCGACGAGCTGCAGCTCGACGAGACGGAGCGGTCGGCGGTCGACCGCGCCGTCCAGGGCACCGGTGACTGGATCCGCGGCAACTACGAGTGGGGCCTCAACAGCGGCCGCTACACCGTCGCCGCACCCTCGCGCACCGCGGTGGGCGCCGCGGCGTACCTGGAAGGACTTGGGGAACTGCGCCAGGCGGGCTGAGCCCGCCCGACCACACAACCACACCGGGAGGCACCGGGAAGGGGGATTCGGCAAACCGGCGGGACGGTCGGCCGCGGCGGTCCCGGGTGACCGTCAGGCCGACACCAGCAGCAGCGCGGTGTCGTCGTGCAGGTGACCGCCCACGTGCCGGAGCAGGTCCTCGTGCACGCCCGCGAGGACCCGCTCCGGCGGGCCGCCGTGGTGCCGCGCGAACGCGGCCTCGACCGGGAAGAAGGCGTCCCCGGCGTCGCGCGCCTCGCCCGCGCCGTCGGTGTAGAGCAGCAGCCTGTCGCCGGGCCCGAACGGCAGCGTCTCGGGCTCCAGCGGCGAGAACTCCGCGTCCGGGCCGACCCCGTGCAGCCCGAACGGCAGCTCCTGCTCGCGGCCCAACGCGACGCGCGAGACCCGCCCGTCGCGGGCCAGCAGCGGCGGCTCGTGCCCGTACGCGGCGATCCGCACGCCCCCGCCGGCCGGGAACTCGGCGAGCAGCGCCGTCACGAAGTCCTCGCTGCCCAGGTGGCGGCGCAGGCTGACCTCGACGCGCTCGGCGACGTCGGACAGCTTCGCGTGGTCGTAGGCGGCCTCGCGGAACGCGCCCAGCACCACCGCGGCGGTCTCCACCGCCTCCAGACCCTTGCCGCGCACGTCGCCGAGCAGCAGCCGCACGCCGTACGGCGTGTCCAGGACCTCGTAGAGGTCGCCGCCGATCCGCGCCTCGGCCGCCGCCGCCTGGTAGCGCACGTGCAGCCGCAGGCCGCCCAGCGTCTCGGGGACCGGCCGGAGCACGGCCCGCTGCGCGACCTCGGCGACCGACCTGACCTGCCGGAGCTGCGCGGTGTGCCGGGTGCGGTCGCGGGACGCGACGCAGCCGACCGCGGTGACGACGAGGATCGCCCAGAAGATGCCGATGCTGCGCAGCGGCGCCTCGTGGATCGCGTCCCCTCGGAAGTGCAGGGCCACGCTGACACCGATGGCCAGCGCGCCCGCGGCGAGCGTCCAGCGGGCGCGGTAGGTGAGGGCGACGAGCGCGGGCAGGGCGACCAGCGCGGAGTGCAGGTGGACCTCGTACGGCCCGACCAGGTCGGCGACGACGACGCCGAGCGTGTAGACGGCGGTGAGCGCCAGGATCAGCCACCGGGCCGTGCCCTCCGACGCGCTGCGCCCGGTCGGGGCGGCGGTCACGACGTGGCCTCCTTCACCGCTCCCGAGTGCATCGTCCTCCAGCCTGGGGCCGGACGGCGGGGCCGGGCCAGGGTCGAAGGTCCCGGACCTTAGTGGCGCGCGCCACATCGCCCTACCCTGGGGTTAGCAACAGTCCCGAGCGTCTGTGCGAGCCATCGGAGCCGAGCATGGCCATTCTGATCGTCGTTGTGATCATCGCGCTCATCGTGCTGTTCACGACCGCGCGGGGCGCGCGCGTCATCCAGCAGTACGAGCGCGGCGTCGTGTTCCGCCTGGGCAAGGTGCAGTCCGAGACGCGGCCGCCCGGGCTGACCATGGTCGTGCCGATCCTCGACAAGGTGCGCAAGGTCAACGTGCAGATCATCACGATGCCGGTGCCCGCGCAGGAGGGCATCACGCGCGACAACGTGACGGTGCGCGTCGACGCCGTCGTGTACTTCCGGGTGCGCGAGCCGGTGCGGGCCATCGTCGAGGTGCAGGACTACATGTACGCGATGTCGCAGGTCGCGCAGACGTCGCTGCGGTCCATCATCGGCAAGAGCGACCTGGACGACCTGCTGACCAACCGCGAGCCGCTCAACCAGGGCCTCGCCCTGATGCTCGACTCGCCGGCGGTCGGCTGGGGCATCGAGATCGACCGGGTCGAGCTGAAGGACGTCGCGCTGCCGGAGTCCATGAAGCGGTCGATGTCACGGCAGGCCGAGGCCGAGCGTGAGCGCCGCTCCCGCATCATCACCGCCGACGGCGAGCTGCAGGCCTCCGAGAAGCTGGCCGCGGCCGCGGACGTGATGTCGCAGACCCCGACGGCACTCCAGCTGCGGCTGCTCCAGACGATCGTCGAGGTGTCGGCGGAGAAGAACTCGACGCTGATCCTGCCGTTCCCGGTCGAACTGCTGCGCTACCTCGACCACGCCGCGACCGACATCGCCCGCCGCAACGCCCCGCCGCCGGGCCCGCGGCCGGTGGCCACCCCCGAGGACGAGGGCACGGCCAAGCCCCTCGCCACCTCCGGCGACCCCGTCGCCGCGGTGACCGGCATGGCCGCGAAGCTCGCGGAGGCCGTAGGCCCGGCCCCCGACCCGAAGCCGGGCCCGGAAGAGGCCGAACCCGCGTCAGCCGACGGAACGCCGTGACCCGTTCGCCAACACGGCCCCGGACGACCGCCACGACATCACCGACCACCGCGACGCCGCGGACAACGCCGACGCGAAGCTGAGCCACGACCCGACCGACACCACCGACAACGCCGACCCGATCGACGCGACGGACCCGAACGAACCGATCGACCCGATCGACAGCACGGAGCCGTCCGACCCGATCGACAGCACCGACCCCCGCGACCAGAGCGACAGGATCGAACGCTCCGACCCCACCGACCACTTCGAGGTGGACGGCTCGGTCACGGCAGCGGCGGCAGCGGAAACGGCGGTATCCATCCGCCCATCGTCCCCCATCCCCGCGCGTCCCACCGCCCCACCGCGCCCCACGACCGAACCCCCGCGCGGACCGGCGTTCCCCCGGTCACGCGAACGGCCCCCGCGTCCACGGAAGAAATACGCGGGGGCCGTTCGCTCGGGTCGTCAGACCCGGGTCGTCAGCGGTTCACGCAGACGTTGCCGATCGCCGGGTTGAGGAAGCCGATGACATTGACGGTGTTGCCGCAGATGTTGATCGGCGCGTGGATGGGGACCTGGATCACGTTCCCCGAGAGGACGCCCGGTGAGCCCACCGCCGCGCCGTGCGCCCATGCGTCGGCGGAGGCGGTGCCGGCCGAGAACGCGAGGGCGGCGCCGGCGGCGACGAGGGCGATGGTCGTCTTCTTGACCCAGTGAGTCACGTGTTTCTCCCTGTTCGGGGGACCATGACGCCGCCGTGCGGTCGGCGTCATGATCCACCGTCGGGCCCTGGGCGCGGCACGGCAAGCGGCATATGGGTGAAATAGCAACAGAAAGGATGATCCGGTCAAACCGGGTCATTTTGCGGCTCAGAGCCGGTCAACTCCGGTCACCCGAACGACCGCCCGACCCTCCTCGTCCGACGCCTCAAGGTCGACCTCGGCGCTGATGCCCCAGTCGTGGTCGCCGGCCGGGTCGTCGAAGATCTGGCGTACGGTCCAGCCGCCCTGCTCCTCCTCGATGAGCAGCATCTTCGGCCCGCGCGCGTCCGGCCCGGTGCCCAGCTCGGCGTGCTCCGCGTAGTACTCCCCCATCGCCGCGGACCACCGGTCGGCGTCCCAGCCCGCCTCGCCGTCCAGCTCGCCCAGGTCGAACCAGCGCCGCAGGGCGGCCAGTTCGACGCGCCGGAACAGCGCGTTGCGGACCAGCACCTTGAAGGCGCGCGCGTTGGACGTGACCGGCCTGGTCTTCTCCTCCAGCACGTCGGGCCCCGCCGCGACCGCCTCCGGATTGGCCAGCTGCTCCCACTCGTCCAGGAGGCTGGAGTCGACCTGCCGGACGATCTCGCCGAGCCACTCGATCAGGTCGAGCAGCTCGTCGGTCTTCAGGTCGTCGGGGACCGTCTGCTGGAGCGCCTTGTACGCGCTCGCGAGGTACCGCAGGACGATGCCCTCGGCGCGCGCCAGCTCGTAGAAGTTCGTGAACTCCACGAACGTCATGGCCTGCTCGTACATCGTCCGCACGATCGACTTCGGGCTCAGCTCGTGGTCGCCGACCCACGGGTGCCCCGTGCGGTAGACCTCGTACGCGTGCGAGAGCAGCTCCTCCAGCGGCTTCTCGTACGTGATGTCCTGGAGCCGCTCCATGCGCTCCTCGTACTCGATGCCGTCGGCCTTCATCTGGTAGACGGCCTCGCCGCGCGCCTTGTTCTGCTGCGCGGCGAGGATCTGCCGCGGGTCGTCGAGGGTCGCCTCGACGACGGAGACCAGGTCGAGCGCGTAGGACGGCGACTCGCGGTCGAGCAGTTCGAAGGCGGCCAGCGCGAACGTGGACAGCGGCTGGTTGAGCGCGAAGTTCTCCTGCAGGTCGACGGTGAGCCGCACGATGCGGCCCTCGGCGTCGGGCGCCTCCAGGCGTTCGACGACGCTGCCGTCGACGAGCGAGCGGTAGATCTGGACCGCGCTGCGGATGTGCCGGCGCTGCGCGGCGCGGTCCTCGTGGTTGTCGGTGAGCAGCCGCCGCATGGCGTGGAACGCGTTGCCGGGGCGGCCGATGACGGACAGCAGCATCGCGTGCGACACCTTGAACCGCGAGGTGAGCGGCTCCGGCTCGGCGGTCTGGAGCCGCTCGAACGTCTCGCCGCTCCACGACACGAAGCCGTCCGGCGCCTTCTTGCGCACCACCTTGCGGCGCTTCTTGGGGTCGTCGCCGGCCTTGGCGAGCGCGCGCAGGTTCTCGATCTCGTGCTCGGGCGCCTGGACGACGACGTGTCCGACGGTGTCGAACCCGGCCCGCCCGGCGCGGCCGGCGATCTGGTGGAACTCGCGGGCCCGCAGCCGGCGCACCCGCACGCCGTCGTACTTGGACAGCGCGGTGAACAGCACGGTGCGGATCGGCACGTTGACGCCGACACCGAGGGTGTCGGTGCCGCAGATGACCTTGAGCAGCCCGGCCTGCGCGAGCCGTTCGACGAGCCGCCGGTACTTGGGCAGCATGCCGGCGTGGTGCACGCCGATGCCGTGCTTGACCCAGCGCTCCAGGTTCCGGCCGAACTTGGTGGTGAAGCGGAAGTGGCCGATCAGGTCGGCGATCGCCTTCTTCTCCTCCTTGGAGGCCAGGTTGATGCTCATCAGCGACGAGGCCCGCTCGACCGCGGCGGCCTGCGTGAAGTGCACGACGTAGACCGGCGCCTGGCCGACCCGCATCAGCTCCTCGAGCGTCTCGTGGATGGGCGTCGTCACGTACTCGTACGTGAGCGGCACCGGCCGGACCGCCGAGCGCACGACCGCGGTGGCCCGCCCGGTGCGCCGGGTCAGGTCCTCCTCGAACCGCGTGACGTCGCCGAGCGTCGCGGACATCAGGACGAACTGGGCGTGCGGCAGCTCGATGAGCGGGATCTGCCAGGCCCAGCCGCGGTCGGGCTCGGCGTAGAAGTGGAACTCGTCCATGACGACCTGGCCGACGTCGGCCTCGGCGCCGTCGCGCAGCGCGATCTGGGCGAGCACCTCCGCGGTGCAGCAGATGATCGGCGCGGTGGCGTTGACGCTGGCGTCGCCGGTCATCATGCCGACGTTGGACGTCCCGAAGACCTTGACCAGGTCGAAGAACTTCTCGGAGACCAGCGCCTTGATCGGCGCGGTGTAGAAGGTGCGCACGCCGCGCGAGAGGGCGTAGTAGTGCGCGCCCACGGCGACGAGCGACTTCCCCGACCCGGTCGGCGTGCTCAGGATGACGTTCGCGCCGGAGACGACCTCGATCAGCGCCTCCTCCTGCGCCGGGTACAGCGTGATCCCGCGCTCCTCCGTCCACGCGGAGAAGGCCTCGAAGAGGCTGTCGGGATCGGTGTCGGAGGGGAGCCGGTCGATGAGGTTCACGCCCCCCATCCTGCCTGGTCGCCGCCGCGCGGGGCGACCGGGTCAGCGGGTCAGTACGACCACGCGTCCGTCGACGTTGACGACGTGGCCGCCGCCGAGCCGGGCCAGCGGGCGGTCCCAGTGCACGTGGCCGCACACGGTCAGGGCGGGCGAGGTGTCGTCGGCGAGCCGACCGCCGATGACCGGGTTGCCGTACTGCTCGCGGCGCACGCCGGGCGGGCCCTCGTGCAGCACGAGCACCTCGGGGTGGGCCTTGCCGACCTCGGCGAGCAGGGCGAGGAACTCGTCCTCGGCGCGCCGGTCGGTGCGCCGAGGGTCGCCTATGACGCCGCTGACGCCGCCGAAGCGGATGCCGCCGTGCTCGACGCAGTCGCCGTCGAGCAGTGCGGCGGAGCCGCCGAGCCCGGCGACCTCCTCGGCGGTGAGCAGGTCGTGGTTGCCGGCGACGCCGACGATCCAGGCGCAGCCGGCGGCGGCGAAGGCCAGCCACACGTCGAGCACCTCGCCGGACGCGCCGCGCCGGTTGGCGCGCGGTGCCGAGTACAGGTCGCCGGCGAGGACGACGCCGGTGCGGTCGAGCGGCGGCAGGACGCCGGCGCCCGACCAGACGGTCATGTGGTCGGCGAGCGCGATGCCGAGCAGCACGTCGTCGCCGCCGTAGGGGGACGGCGCGATGCCCTGGAGGTCGCCGGTGAGGACCACGGCGTCGACGCCGTCGGGCAGCGTGTCGACGCGGATCTGCTCGACGGTGAGCAGCGCGCTCTCGGTCCCGCCGCCACGGCGGGCCCGCAGGTATCGGACCTGGGTGACCGGCTCCACTTTGCCGTTGAGAACGCGCATGCACCCCACGGTACGGCGTCGCCGCCGGTACGTGCCTTACTTGATCAACATCGAAATCAACATCGAACGTTCAGCGGATCGTCGCCCGGCACCCGTAGCGGGAGCCGGGCCAAGCATGTTGACGGAACGTCAGAACCCGGGCGGCGGCTCAGACCACGAAGACCGTCTTGCCCCGGGCGCCGCCGGCCTTGTTGCGGGCGACCGCGGCGGGGGCGTCGGCGAGCGGGACCTGGGCCTCGACCTCCAGCCGCAGGCGCCCGGTGTCGAGCTCCGCGGCGAGCCGTTCGAGGAGCCCGGCGGAGGCGGCGAGGTTGAAGTTGACGCCTTCGACACCGCGCGCGGCGGTGGCCGCTGGATCGGCCGCGAAGCGGGTCGTGACGGCCACGCCGCCGTCGCGCACCAGCGCGCTCATGGCGTCGAACGCGGCGGCGTCGGACACCAGGTCGACGAGTGCGTCGACGCCGTCGGGACGGTCGGCGCGGACGTGCTCGGCGAGGTCCTGGGTGAGGACGTCGACGCTCTCGGCGGCGCCCAGCGAGCCCATGCGCTGCCCCTGCGGGCCGCGGGTGGCCGCGATCACCCGCACGCCGCGGGCGGCGGCCAGCTGGGTGACGAACGAGCCGACGCCGCCGGACGCCCCGATCAGCAGCAGCGTCTGCCCGGCGCCGAGGCCCGCGGTCTCGACGAGGCTGAGCGCGGCCATGCCCGCGGTGGGGACGGCCGCGGCCTCGACGAGGGTGATGGAGGACGGCGCGAGGGCGACCGCGGCCGCCTCGGGCACGGTGACGAACTCGGCGTAGGTGCCGGTGCCGACCGGGACCTTGACGGTCTGCCCGTACACCCGGTCGCCGGTCTCGAAGGCGGTGGTGCCGGGTCCGACCGCGGCCACGATGCCGGCGAAGTCGACGCCCATGACGAGCGGGAAGGTGTGCTCGGCGTCGGCCATCGCGGTGCCGTCGGCGACCTTCCAGTCGAACGGGTTGAGCCCGGCGCCGGAGACCTTGACCAGCACCTCGCCCGGGCCCGCCTCGGGCACGGGGACGTCGACGAGCTCGGGTGCGGCCCCCAGCTGCATGACGGCGACTGCGCGCACGGGGTTCTCCTCGGGTTTCATCGCGCACAGCGACCGGCCGCACGCGGAACGTGTCCGACCCGGCCATCTTCACCCGGGCCCGCCGATCGCGCAGCGCGTGCGGCGCGGGCCCGCGCGCGGCGGTCAGGATCCCGCGCGCACCGTCCCGAGCGCGCGGTCCCCGGCCTGCTTCCGCTCGCTCGGCCGTCCTCGCACCCAAGCGAGCAGCATCACGGACCCGACGGCGGCGAGCGCGCACCACGTCGAGGCGAACTCGACGGTCCACATCCAGGCGCAGAACGCCGCGCCGAGCGCGCCCACCACGCCGAAGCGCACCAACGGGCGGTCCCCGGAGGCGAGCAGGGCCCCGAGGGTGGCGACCAGGTAGGCGGCGATGACGAGATGGGCGTTCGGTATGCCTATGGAGTACTGCACGGTGTGTCCGTGTATGTGCGCGTCGACGCCGCGCTCCCACTGCGCCTTCGCGAGCGCGGCGGACGCCACCGCACCCACCGCGAACAGCCCGCCGAGCAAGCGCCTTCTGCCGGGCCCGGATTGCGGCCACACGGCGAGCAGCACGCCGAGCGGCACCATGAACGGCAGCAGCGGGAAGGCTATGAAGGCCCAGACGTTGCGGGCGAGTTCCGCGACGCCGTCGGAGACCTCGCCCTCCTCGCCGCGCCACACCACGGCCTCGATCAGCTGGTGGGCGCCGAGGACGAGCGGCACCGCGGCCAACACGGCGTCACGGGGCCGTCGTACGCAAGCCAGGGTCGCGATCCCCACGGCACTGACGACGGTTCCTGCGACGGTGTCCGCAGTGGCACTCCAGCACATGTGTTCCGACTCTCCCGTTGGTTCCTTCCAGCCTGTCACGGAGCGCACCCGGGTGCGCGGGCGGGCTCGGGTGTCCGGGCCGCCGACCTGCGGCGTATACATGGACGTCCGATCACGCGACGTCACGCCAGGAGGTCCCGCCATGGCAGCGCACTCCCCCGAGCACCACTACTCGGTCGAGATCGAGTGGACCGGAAACACCGGAGAAGGCACCGTCAACTACCGCGGCTACAGCCGCGACCACGACGTCCGCATTCCCGGGAAGCCGGTGCTTCTCGGTTCGGCCGACCCCGGATTCCGCGGCGACGCGGCCCGTTGGAACCCCGAGGACCTGCTGGTCGCGTCGCTGAGCCAGTGCCACATGCTGTGGTTCCTCGCGCTGGCCGCGCAGTCCGGTGTCGTGGTGACCGACTACCGCGACAACGCGTCGGGCGTCATGGTCACCGAGCGGGACGGCGCCGGGCAGTTCACCGAGGTCGTACTGCGTCCGCAGGTGACCGTCGCGGACCCGGCGATGGCCGCGAAGGCCGAGTCGCTGCACGTCACGGCGCACGCCAAGTGCTTCATCGCACGCTCGGTGAACTTCCCCGTACGCCACGAGCCGACCACCGTCGCGGCCTCCTGACCGGCCCGGGAGCCGTTTCCCGGCAGGTCGGCGGCCATCCGTCGGCTACCTGTCTGACGATCCGTCACAGGTGGGGCATAGCGCGCACCTGAGTGACCCGTTCGACTTAAGCCTTCCTTAAATCGGCCGGATCAGGTGTTCAAGCACGGCCCCAGTCGTTAACGTTGCACCGCAGGCCGTCCCGGAATTCACGGGGCTCCCCCCCTCCAGGGACGGCCGAGGCTCGACCCAACCCCCCAGGGTCTGTGCCATTAGGGGATGCAATCCCCTGGCGCGGGCGCACCCACCCCCACCCGGTGCGCCCGCGCCCCTTTTTGCGTGCCCCGACGTCAGCGCGCCCCGGTCTTGCGGCGCCCGCGCCGGGCGCGCCTGGTGCGCCGCTCCGGCGGATTCCCGCCACCGGCGCCGAACCGCACCGCGACCTGCGCCCCACCCAGCACGGAGCGTTCCAGGCGTACTTCGCCGCCGGTCGACTCGGCGACGCGGCGCACGATGTCCAGGCCGAGGCCCGTGGACCCGGCGCCGCCGGCGCTGTGCCCGCGGCGCATCGCGCCGGCCGGGTCGGCGATTCCGGCCCCGCCGTCGGCCACCAGCAGGATCACGGTGCCTTCGGCCGCCGGGCCGCCGACGTGCAGGGTGACCGCGAACGGCGTGCCCTCGGCGGTGTGCCGGAAGACGTTGCCGAGCATCGCGTCCACGGCGGCGGCCAGTTCGGCGCGCGGCACCGGCACGCGCACCGGCCCGTCGGCCTCGCGCGCGCCGTCCAGCCGCCAGTCGCGGTCCTCGTCCTCGGCGAGCGCGGACCAGAACGCCATGCGGTCGCGCACCACTTCGGCGAGGTCGCTGCCGACCGGCTCGGCGACCGCGCTGTGCCGGCGGGCGGTGAGGATGATCTGGTCGACCTCGCGCTCCAGTTGCGCGACCGCGTGCCGGGTCTGGTCGGCGACCGGGCCCTCGCCGAGCGCGGTGGCGTTGAGGCGCAGCGCGGTCAGCGGCGTGCGCAGCCGATGGGACAGGTCGGCCGCGAGTTCGCGTTCGGCGGCCATGAGTTGCTCGACGCGGTCCGCCATGGTGTTGAACGCGCTGGCGGCGTCGCGCAGTTCGGTGGGGCCCTGCGGAGTGATCCGGACGCTCAGGTCGCCGCCGCCGAGCGTCTGGGCCGCGCCCGCAAGGCCCTTGGCGGATCGGACGACGCGGGCGCCGAGCCGGTCGGCGACCACCAGCGAGCCGCCGACGAGCGCGACCGCGACTCCGGTGAGCACCAGCCAGGCGGTGCCGACGCCGCGTTCGAGGTCGGAGCCCGGGACGTACACCTCGATCACGGTGACGTCGCCGTGGTCGAGCGCGACGGGCTGCAGCAGCGACCAGCCGTTCCCGGTGCGCACCCGGAAGGCCTGCGCGCGACCCCTGGCGCGCTCCAGGGCGGGCGCCCCGGCCCGGGGGTGGCCGACGACCCCGCCCCCGGGCAGATAGACGGCCATACGGCCGTCGGCGCCCGCGGGGACGCTCGCCAGCGCCCGGTCCAGCTTCGACTGGTCGGCGGTGATGACGAGGGCCGGCTGGAGCGCGGCGGCCTGCCGCTCGGCGTCCGCGAAGGCCCGGTCGCGGGCGATCTCGCGCACCACCAGCCCCAGGGGTATCAGGAAGGCCAGCGCGACCATGGTCGTGACCGCGAGCGCGACGCGGACCAGGGTGCCTCTCACGCGGGAGGCTCCAGGCGGACCCCGACGCCGCGCACGGTGTGCAGGTAGCGCGGCTGTCGGGCGGTCTCGCCGAGCTTGCGGCGCAGCCAGGACAGGTGGACGTCGATGGTCTGGTCGTCGCCGTACGCCTGCCCCCACACCTCGGCGAGGATCTCGCGGCGCGGCACGACCCCGCCGGCCCGGGACGCGAGGAAGGCCAGCAGGTCGAACTCGCGGCGGGTCAGGTTGAGCGGGGCGCCGTCCAGGTCGGCCTCGCGGCGGCGGGTGTCGATGCGCAGGCCGCCGACCTGGAGCACGTCCCCGGCCGCGCGCCCGCGCGAGCGCCGGAGCACGGCGGACATGCGCGCCCCCAGGTGCTCGCCGGAGAACGGCTTGGTGACGTAGTCGTCGGCGCCCGCGTTGAGCAGCCGCACCACCTCGGCCTCGTCGTCGCGCGCGGTGGCGATGATGACGGGCACGTCGGATATGCCGCGCAGCATCTTGAGCGCCTCGCCGCCGTCCAGGTCGGGCAGGCCCAGGTCGAGGATGACGACGTCGAACGGATGCTGGGCGACCTCGCGGAGCGCCTCCAGCGCGGTGCCCACACTGCGTACGCCGTGGGCTTCCTGCGAGAGGTAGCGGATCAGCGCCGAGCGTACGACCTGGTCGTCTTCGACCACGAGCACCTGTGCCATGGCCCGAAACCGTATCGGGACCGGTCGCTACGCGGGCACATACGTCCGAATCCCGGTGGAAACCCGGTCCGGTACCGGGGCCCGCGAAGGGACGCGGCAGTATGTGCGCGTGCGACGAACGATCACGAGGAGCGCGGCCTGGCTGGCGGCCACCGCGGCCGCCGTGGCGCTGTCCTGGTACGGCGTGCGGACGGTGCTGCGCGACACCGTCTTCGAGCCGCCGCGCGCGCCCGAGCTGGCCGCGCAGTCGGTCCAGGGGCCGGCCCCCCAGGTGGGCGGCACGCCGGCGCGCGACGCGACGATCTCGGCCACCGCGCGCCCCGCGCCGTCGTCCGCGCGCCCGTCGGCGTCCCCGTCGCCGTCGGCCACCACGCGCACGGCGTCGCCGCCCTCCACGGGACCGGCGAGCACCCAGGGCGTCGCGCCCGCCGCCCCGGCCGACGACGTGTCCGGCGGCACGCAGAGCTTCGAGGTGAAGGGCGGCCGCGCGTCGTTCTCGTTCGGCACCGACTCCGCGTCGCTGATCGCCGCGACGCCCAACTCGGGCTGGGCGGTCAAGGTATGGCCGGGCGACCGCTGGCTGCGTGTCGACTTCACCAAGGGCGACCGCACCTCGTCGGTGTTCGTCACCTGGAACGACCACCCGCCGATCGGGACGACCTACGAGTCCTGACCGCCACTCTGGGTAGCCGTCCCGCGAGCGCGCGGGAATTTTTTCGACCATGATCGACATCCATGGGCAACCATGGAGACACCCTCCGGTCACGCCAGTGGCGAACACTTGTCCGAATTCGGTAAGCATGCTCGCTCTGGCTAACGGGTAGGCGGCTCCTGGATCGTGTTCGAAGCGGTTTTTCCTCCCAGGAGGGGGCGAGATGTCCCACATCAGTGCAGCGCCGCAGAGCGGGTCCGACACGCCCGGTGACATATCCGCCGGCGGCGCACCCGGTCTCGCGCCCGTCCCGGGATCGGAACCCCTGACCGAACAGCAGGCCGAGCTCCACGCCGCGGCCACCGGCTTCCACACCGGCCCGCCCGGGCGGGTCGGCGTCGAGATCGAGTGGCTCGTGTGCGACGAGGCCGACCCCGCGTGGCCCGTCACCGGCGAACGCGTCAACGCCGCGCTCGGCACCGGCCCGCTGCCCGCCGGCGGCCGCGTCACCCTCGAACCCGGCGGCCAGCTGGAACTCAGCTCCGCCGCGCATCCCTCGCTCGCGCGATGTATCGAGGCGGCGCGCCAGGACGCCGCCCTCATGCACGACACCGCCGCCGAGGCGGGTCTGGTGCTGACCGGCGCCGGCGTCGACGCCTACCGCCTGCCGCGCCGCAGCCTCCAACTGCCCCGCTACGTCGCCATGGAACGCTACTTCGACCGCAACGGGCACTGGGGCCGGGTCATGATGTGCAGCACCGCCTCCGTGCAGGTGTGCCTCGACCCCGGCGACGACACGGACGACACCGCGGGCCTGCGGCACCGCTGGGCGCTCGCGCACCGCATCGGCCCGGTCCTGCTCGCGATGTTCGCGAACTCCCCGCACCACGGCGGCCGGTCGACCGGCTGGGCGTCCACCCGCCAGCTGGCCTGGTCGCGGCTCGACGCGTTCCGCACCCGCCCGCCCGCGCACGACGCCGGCACGGATCCCCGTGAGGCGTGGGCGCGTTACGTCATGGACGCGCCGGTCATGTGCGTGCGCCGCGACGAACCCGCCGAGTGGCTCGTCCCCGAGGGCATGACCTTCCGCGACTGGACGCGCGGCGCGCTCACCCCCGCGCCCACCGTCGCGGACTTCGACCTGCACGTGTCCACGCTGTTCCCGCCGGTGCGCGCGCACGGCACCCACATGGAGCTGCGCATGATCGACGCGCAGCCCGACGGCACCTGGACCGTGCCGCTGGCCCTCGCCACCGCGCTGCTCGACGACCCCGCCGCGTCCGCCGCGGCCTGGGAGCACACGGAGCAGCTCGCCCGCTCGGTCGCCGCCGCGCCGTCGTACGCCTGGTGGCTGCGTGCCGCCCGGTTCGGCCTCAACGAACCGCTGCTGCGCACGACGGCCCGCGCGCTCACCGCCGCCGCCCTCGACGCGCTGCCGGGAATGGGCGTCCCCGCCGACGTGTTCGCAGATTCCGTGGAATTCGCCTACCGCTACACAGACCGGGGCCGATGCCCCGGAGACGACCTCCTGCCGGGGGCCGCGCACGAGGGGACCCGCCATGCCGCACCCGCCCGCTGACACCTCGTCGGACGACCTCCCGGAGTTCCTCAGGGCGTCCCGCGACGAACTGGCCAAGCGCGCCTACGAGGCCCTGGAACGCGCCCGGGCCCGCACGACGCTGCTCACCGACGCCGTCGACGACACCGATCTGGTGCGCCAGCACTCGCCGTTGATGTCGCCGCTGGTGTGGGACCTCGCGCACATCGCCAGCCAGGAGGAGATCTGGCTGCTGCGCGGCGTGGGCGGCCACGAGCCGATGCGGCCGGAGATCGACGACCTGTACGACGCGTTCCGGCACCCGCGCGCGTCCCGCCCGCAACTGCCGCTGCTCAGCCCGGCCGAGGCGCGCGGCTACGCGCACGAGGTGCGCGGCCGCGTCCTCGACCTGCTCGACCGCGCACCGGGCGACGACCCGCTGACCCGCGACGCGTTCGCGTTCGGGATGATCGCGCAACACGAGCAGCAGCACGACGAGACGATGCTGGCGACGCACCAGCTGCGCGCCGGCGCGCCGGTCATCGACGCGCCCGAGCCGCCCGGCGCCGTCGACCTGCCGCCCACCGAAGTCGTGATCCCCGCGGGCTCGTTCACGATGGGTACTTCGACGCACCCGTGGGCGCTGGACAACGAGCGGCCCGCGCACGCCGTGCACGTCGCCGCGTTCGCCCTCGACACCACCCCGGTGACCTGCGGCGACTACCTGCGGTTCATGGACGACGGCGGCTACGACGACCCGCGGCTGTGGACCACCGAGGGCTGGGAGCACCGGGTCCGCGACGAACTGACCGCGCCCGGCTTCTGGGTGCGCGACGGACGCGAGTGGGCGCGCCGCCGCTTCGGCGTCCTGGAGCCCGTGCCCCTCGGCGAACCCGTCGTGCACGTTTCGTGGTTCGAGGCCGACGCCTACGCCCGCTGGGCCGGCCGACGGCTGCCCACCGAGGCCGAGTGGGAGAAGGCCGCCCGGCACGACCCGGCCACCGGCCGCTCGCGCACCTACCCGTGGGGCGACGAGCCGCCGACCGCGGACCACGCCAACCTCGGGCAGCGGCACCTGCGCCCGGCCGCCGCCGGCGCCTACCCGGCGGGCGAATCCGCCTACGGTGTACGGCAGATGCTCGGCGACGTGTGGGAGTGGACCTCGTCCGACTTCACCGGCTACCCGGGCTTCGTCGCGTGGCCGTACAAGGAGTACTCCGAGGTGTTCTTCGGCTCGGACTACAAGGTGCTGCGCGGTGGTTCGTTCGGCGCCGACGAGGTCGCGTGCCGCGGCACGTTCCGCAACTGGGACTACCCGCAGCGCCGCCAGATCTTCGCGGGCTTCCGCACCGCACGCGACGCGGGACCGGTCTGATGTGCCGTCATCTGGCCTACCTGGGCGACCCGGCGAGCATCGCGAGCCTGGTCGTCGAACCCCCGTGCGGACTGTACGAGCAGTCGTGGCGGCCGCGTGAGCAGAAGTTCGGCACGGTCAACGCCGACGGCTTCGGGGTCGGCTGGTACGCCGACGGAGACCCGGCCCCGGCCCGCTACCGGCGCGCCGTGCCGATCTGGGCGGACCCGTCGTTCGCCGACGTCGCCCGCGTCACCCGCACCCGCGCGCTGCTCGCCGCCGTCCGCTCGGCGACCGCCGGCACCACGCAGGGCGAGGACGCCGCGGCGCCGTACCGCGAAGGACCGTGGCTGTTCAGCCACAACGGCCGACTCGACGCGTGGCCCGACGGCCTCGGCGCCCTCGCCGCCGCACTGCCTCCCGCCGACCTGCTGCGCCTCGAGTCGCGCTGCGACTCGGCACTGCTGTGGGCGCTGATACGCCGTCTCCTCCTCGACGGCGAGCCCGCCGCCCGGGCGGTCGCCGACGTCGTCACGCACGCGGCGGCGCACACCGACGGCCGGTTCAACGTGCTGCTGACCGACGGACACACCATCACCGCGACCGCGTACGGCGACACGCTGTACGTGCGGGAGACCCCCGGCGGCGTCCGCGTCGCGTCCGAACCCGACGCGGCCGGCGACTGGACCCCGGTCCCGGACCGCACGCTCGTGACGGCCACAAGGGAGGCCGTTCACCTGCACCCGTTGACGGACAGGAGCTGACTCCCCGTGACCCGACCGACCAGCCTCACCGTGCGCGGCCACCTTCCCGACGGCTACCTGGCCGACGCGCTGCGCCGCGACGCCGCGCTCGGCCTCACCGCGCATCCCAAGTGGCTGCCGCCCAAGTGGTTCTACGACGCACGCGGCAGCCGGTTGTTCGAGGACATCACCCGATTGCCCGAGTACTACCCGACACGTGCCGAGCGCGAGATCCTCGAACGCCACGCGGTGGACATCGCCGCCACGCTGTCCGCGCACACGCTCGTCGAACTCGGCTCCGGCTCCTCGGAGAAGACCCGGCTGCTCCTCGACGCGCTGCGCGGGATCGGCTCGTTGGAGCGCTATGTACCGGTCGACGTCAGCGAACCCGCGCTGGTCGAGGCCGGCGAGGCGCTGCTGCGCGACTACCCCGGCCTGGCGGTCGAGGCCGTCGTCTCCGACTTCGACGCCCACCTCGGCATCCCGGACGGCCCCGGCCCGACACTGGTCGCATTCCTCGGCGGCACGCTCGGCAACCTGACGCCCGACCAGCGCGCGGTGTTCCTCGCCTCGGTGCGCTCCCAACTCCGCGCCGGGGACGGCCTGGTGCTCGGCGCCGACCTGGTCAAGGACCCCGGGGTCCTGGTCCGCGCCTACGACGACGCGGCCGGCGTGACCGCCGACTTCAATCGCAACGTCCTGCGCGTCCTCAACCGCGAACTCGACGCCGACTTCAACGTCGACCGCTTCGACCACGTCGCGGTGTGGGACAGCCAGAACGCGTGGATCGAGATGCGGCTGCGCTCGCACGGCGACCAGACGGTCAAGCTGCGGGACCTCGACCTGGTCGTCGAGTTCGCCGACGGCGAGGAGATGCGCACCGAGATCTCGGCGAAGTTCCGCGCCTCCGGCCTGGCCGCCGAAATCGAACGGGCCGGCTTCGCGGTCACCCGCTGGTGGACCGACAGCGAGAACCGCTTCGGCGTGGCCCTCGCCACCCCGGTGTAGCCCCAACCGGCTTACGGGACAGGGTTCTTCGGCGCCCGGTCGGGCATCGCCCGACCGGGCGCCCGCCTGTTCCCTTCGGTCAGCGCAGCACGTCGAGCGTCTGGACGCCTCCGGGGTCGGCGTCCGTCGAGCAGGGCACGAGGACGAGTTCGTCGACGCCTGCGGCCGCGTACCGCGCGGTCATGGCCTCGACCGCGTCGCGGTCGGGCCCGGACAGGGCGACGACGTCGACGAGTTCGCGCGGGACGGCGGCGAGGAGTTCGCGGGGGTGCGGGCGGGTACGGGCGTGGGCGACCAGGTCGGCGTATCCGGCGCGGGCGAACATCTCGCCGTAGCCGGGGGCCGCGAGGTAGGAGACCAGCCCTCGCCGGAGTTGTTCGGCGCCCGCCTCGTGCCCGGGTCCCACGGCGGCGCCCACCCAGGCGGCGACGGTGGGACGGGGGCGCCCCGCCTGGGCCGCGGCCTTCTCGACGTCGGCGACGAGGTCGGCGGCGGTCTCGGGTGAGACGAGGTTGAGGACGAGCCGGTCGGCGTACCGGCCCGCGGTGCGCAGTGCGGCCGGCCCGAAGGCGGCGACGGTCAACGGCCCCGGGACGGCCGGGAGGCGCAGCCGGTAGCCGCGGCAGCGCAGCACGTCGCCGTCGAGGTCGGCGCGGTCCCCGGACAGCAGGGCCCGCACGGCGACGGCGGACTCCTCCAGCGCCCGGCCGGCGCGGGCGCGTGAACGTCCGTGCCAGTCCTCGACGACGACGGTGGAGGACGTGCCGAGCGCGACGGAGACCGGGCGGCCGGTCAGGTCGGCGACCGAGGCGGCGCCCATGGCGATCGTCGCGGGGTCCCGGACGGTGACCGCGAGCGGGCCGACCGTCAGCGGGATCCGCGCCGTGCGGGCGGCGACGGCGGTGGCGAGGGCGAAGGCGTCGTAGGTGGCCATCTCGCCGATCCACAGCTCCGCGTAGCCGAGCAGGTCGGCGGCCTCGGCCGTCACCAGCACCTCGGCGGGCGGCCGGTCCTGCCACAGGCCGAGGGACACGGAGCGTTTCACGGGCGGGCCTTCCGGACGTGGTGGAGGTGCTGACGGTCGCCGGCATCCCGGCCGCCCGACGCGGCGGCGCCGGACCGGCCCAGCGCTTGTCGGGGGGATCTTGTCGGCCAGGCCCGGCGCAAGGCCCGGGTCCCCCAGACAGGCCCTAGGGTCATCCGGCCGCCTCGAGGACGACGGCGGTGCCGAGTCCGGCGGCGCCGCTGACCGCCGCGACGCCGAAGGTGCCGCCTGAGCGCCGTAGTTCGTCCGCGCACGCGCCGACGAGGATCGCGCCGGTCGCGCCGAAGGCGTGCCCCATGGCGATGGTTCCGCCGTTGACGTTGAAGCGGTCGTCGCCGAAACCGAGGTCGCGTTGGATCTTCAGGCACAGGGCCGCGAAGGCCTCGGCGTACTCGACGACGTCGACGTCTCCGCTCGCGAGTCCGGCGCGTTCCAGCGCGCAACCGACGGCGGTCTGCCCGGCGACGAGCATCCGCACCGGGTCGCAGCCGGCGCTCGCGGAGGCCGCGATGCGGGCGACCGGGGTGAGGCCGAGGCGTTCGGCCTGCCGGGCGGTGCCGATCAGGGTGAGGCACGCGCCGTCGGCGAGGGACGGGGAGGTGCCGCGGGTGTGCAGGTGCCGCACCTCCTTCAGGTGGGGCAGGTGGCGCAGCGCGAGTTCGTCCTGCCCTGACGCGCCGAGCTCCGCGAAGGCCGCTTCCAGCCCGGAGAGTTGCTCGAGCGTGGTGCCGGGGCGCACGTGCTCGTCGGCGGCGAGCAGCACCGTCCCGTCGGCGGCCGTCACCGGCACGACGCCGTCGCTGAAGCGGCCTTCCGCCCAGGCCCGAGCGGCGCGTTCCTGGGTGCGGACGCCGTACTCGTCCAACTCGCCGCGTTCGCGCCCCTCTTCGGTGGCCACGACGTCGGCGGCGATGCCCATGTGCACGCTGCCGATCCGGTCGACGACCGCCGGGTCGGTCCACAGCGGCCCCTTGTCGGCGAACATCGGTACGCGCGAGCTGGATTCGACGCCGCCCGCGACCACCAGCTCCGCCTGTCCCGAGCGGACCAGGGCCGCGCCGAGCGCCACCGCGTCGATGCCGCTCGCGCAGAACCTGTTGACGGTCTGCCCGGGCACGGCCTCGGGCCAGCCAGCCATCAGGGCGGCGGTGCGTGCGAGGTTCCCGCCCTGGTCGCCCACCTGGCCCGCGCAGCCCAGCACGACGTCGTCCACCCGCGCCGGGTCGAGGCCGGTGCGCGCGGCCAGCGCGTCGAGCAGCCCGACGACGAGGTCGAGCGGCGGTACGGACGCCAGCGCCCCACGCGCCGAGGCCTTTCCGCGCGGTGTACGCACATGCGCCAACAGGTAGGCCTGGTCCGCGCTTTGAGCTTCCGTCATGCGTCCTCTCCGCGTCCGATAACGGTGGCGACGGTCGTGGTGAGCGATCCGCCGACGTTCAGCGTCAGCGCGGTGCGCGCGCCCTCGACCTGCAGGGGCCCGGCGGTGCCCGCGACCTGCCGGGCGGCGTCGAGCGCCATGCGCACGCCCGTGGCGCCGACCGGGTGGCCGAGTCCGAGCAGGCCGCCGCCGGGGTTGACCGGCAGCGTGCCGTCGGCCGCGACGACGCCGTCCTCGACGAGCCTGCCGCCTTCGCCCGGGCCGACCAGGCCCAGGTGTTCGAGGGCGACGAGCGCGGTGATGGTGAAGCAGTCGTGCAGTTCGGCGACGTCGATCGCGCCGGGCCCGGCGATGCCGGCGCGCCGGTAGGCGTCGGCGACGGTTCCGGCCAGGTGCGGGAACATCACGCCGCCGGGGTCGCGGCGGGCGAGCTTGTCGGCGAGCGGCAGGACGTCGGTGCGGTGGCCGAAGCCGCGCAGCGCGGGCAGCGTGTCCAGGCTGCGGCCGCGGGCGCGCGCCCAGGCCTCCGCGTAGCGGGGCGAGGCGAGGAGCAGGGCGGCCGCGCCGTCGGTGATGCGCCCGCAGTCCGTCTTGCGCAGCCGGCCCTCGACGACGGGGTTCGCGGTGTCGTCGGCGGTGAACGCCGAGGGCTCGAAACGCCAGTCGCGGGCCTGCGCGAGCGGGTTGCGGGCCGCGTTGGCGAACGCGGAGCGGGCGATCTCGCCGAGCAGGTCCGCGTCCAGGCCGAAGCGTTCGTCGTAGGCCTGGGCGATCTCGGCGAACAGCGCGGGCCACGGGTAGGTCGCGCCGATCGCCTCGTGGCCGGCCCAGGTGGCGCTGCCCAGGTGCGCGGCGGCCTGGTCGGCGGGCACGTTGCGCATCAGTTCGACGCCGACCACCAGCGCCAGGTCGTAGCGCCCGGCGGCCAGGTCGGCGTCGGCGGCAAGCAGCGCGGTGCCGCCGGACGCGCACGCCGCCTCGTGCCGGGTGCTGGGCAGGCCGGCGAGCCCGGGCACGGCCAGTGCCGCGAGCCCGCCCAACTGGGCCTGTCCGGCGAAGAGTTCCCCGGCCAGGTTGCCGATGTGCACGACGTCGACGTCGGCCACGTCGACGGCGGCGTCGGCCAGCGCCTCTTCGACGGCCTCGCGCAGCATGTCGCGCAGCCCGAGGCCTTCCTTGGCCCAGTGACGCGCGAAGTCGGTCTGCGCGCCGCCCAGGATGAACGCGGTCATGGTGCCTCCTCCGGCGGGACTGCGGGTGCGGAGTCGTCCTCGGCCGGTGCCGCGAAGCGGGCGCGCAGCTCGGCCTTGGCCACCTTGCCGACCGGGTTGCGCGGCAACGCGTCGACGGTTTCCAGGCGTTCGGGCAGCTTGTAGGTCGCGATCCCGATCTCGCGCAGATAGCCGACGAGGCCGGCGAGGTCGGGCGGGTCCGCGCCCGGTGCCGGGACGACGACGGCACAGGCGCGTTCGCCGAGCACCGGGTCGGGGACGCCGACGACGGCGCACTCGGCGACGCCGGGGTGTCCGGCGAGGTGGCCTTCGAGTTCGGCCGCGGAGATGTTCATGCCGCCGCGCACCACGATGTCCTTGGCCCGGTCGACATAGCGCAGGTAGCGCGGGTCCCCCGCGGCGTCGGCGGCGTACGCGAACAGGTCGCCGGTGCGGAACCAGCCGTCGTCGTCGAACGCTTCGGCGAACGCGTCCGGTCGGCCCGGCACCGGCAGGTAGCCGGAGAACACGCCGGGCCCCTTGATGCGCAGTTCCCCCGGCGTGTCCGGCGCGGTGACCTCGGCTCCGGTGGCGAGGTCGACCAGGCGTGTGCGCATGCCGTGCGAGGCCCGGTTGCGCCACGTGTGCGTCGGGGATCCGAAGCGTGGGAAGTAGTGCGCACGGTCGCGGTGTCCGGGCACCGTCACGGGCCCGGCGACCAGGCTGGCGCCCTCGTTGGAGCCGAAGAAGTTGAGGACCTCGATGCCGAACCGGTCGGCCCAGCCGACGGTCATCGCCTCGGTGAGCGGTGCCGATCCGGAGCCGACGACGCGCAGCGTGCCGAGGGCGCCCTCGGGCAGGGCAGGGTGCGCGAGCACCGTCGACAGCAGCGCGGGTGGCACGACGGTGTACGTCACGCGCTCCTTGGCGATCTGCTCGAAGAACACCCCGGCGTCGAACGGGTGGTGCTGGACGAGCGTCGCGCCGGTCATCAGCCACGGCACGAACATGCCGCCGATGCCTGCCATGTTGACCATGGGGAACGGATTGAGCAGCACGTCGTCGCCGGTCAGCCCGGCCTCGTCGACGCTGCCGAGCGCCATCGGCGACCAGTCGTCGGGACAGCGCGGCACGCCTTTGGGGGTCGCCTCGGTGCCGGACGTCCAGCAGACCGTGACGCACTCCCCCGGGTCTGCGGTGAACCGGCTGATGTGCCGGGCGAGTTCGTCCGGACCGACGGCGTCCCCGCGGTCGAGCGACGCGACGCCGTCGGGCAGGTCGCGGGCGGGGCCGAACGCCAAGACCGTGACCTCGTCTCCGTAGACCTCCCGCGCGGCGGCGGCCGCAGCGCGCTTGCCGACACGTGTCGCCGTGACGAACGCCGAAAGCCCGGCGACCGCACCGAGCGTGCCCAGTTCGTGTTCGCGGTGCTGCACCGGGAACGGCGCGACCGCGCCGCCAAGCCGGTGCACCGCCAGGTACACGGCCGCCAGTTCGGCGCTGTTGGGCAGCTGGACGCCGACGACGGTGCCGCGCCCGACCCCGTGCGCGAGCAGACGGCACGCCAGGTCGTCGACGTACGCGTCCAGTTCGGCCCACGTCAGGCGCAGCGCCTCCGCGTCGAGGTGGGCGGCCTTGTCCGGCGGGTCCACGAGGGCCACGGCGTCCGGGCGTTCGGCCGTCCGGTCGCGGAACAGGCGGTCCCACGTCGGGACGCCCCACCATCCGGCCGCGCGGAACTCGGCGACCCGTACGGGCGGATGCAGCCTCACCGGGCGGCCCCGTCCAGCTGGTCGGCGCGCACCCAGCACGAGTGGAAGCCGGTCGGCACGCGCTGCGGCAGCAGGATCCGGCACACCGGTCCGGCGGCCAGGTCGGCGGCGTCCAGGACCACGACTTCGGAGCGGCCCTCGCGTTCGTCGGTCACGAAGGACACCAGGTAGCCGTCGTCCTCCTCGGTCCCGCCGTCACGCGGCGCGAACGGCGCCTCGGAGCCCCACCGGCCCGGGCCGAACCTGTGGTCCTGGCGCTCGCCGGTGTGCAGGTCGTACCGGACCAGGCCGTCGAACAGCAGCGTGTCCTCGGGGGCGATGTGCACGGCGTACCCGAACCGGTTGCGCCGCCCGACCACGCGCGAGTCGACCATCGGGAACTCGGTGTTGTCGTCGTCGCGCGGCCCCTCGGTGGTGCGGCCGGTGCGCAGGTCGAAGCGGTAGCGCCACAGTTGGGCGTCGAGCCGCAGGTAGGCGAGCATGCGCGCGAGCGGGTGGCGGATGCGCGGCTGGTGCTGCGGGTCCTTGACCCGGCACACGTCCATGACGATCTCGTCGCCCTCTTCCCACGCGTTGACGACGTGGTAGATGTAGCCGGGCGCGGCCTCGAACCAGCGCACCGACGCGCTGTCCCCGCGGCGCGGCAGCACGGCGAAGCGCGACGGGAGTTCGCGTTCGAAGTGGATCCGGTAGCGGCCCTGGAGGCGCGCCTCCTGGTCCTGGATCAGCGGCAGGTCCATGAGGACCACGTGGTTCTCGGTGATCGCCATGTCGTGCGGCAGCCGCGGCCCGGGCAGGCCGATGTCCGCGGTGTGCGCGACCTTGCCGTCCGGGCCGACGACGCCGTAGCGCAGGTAAGGCGGTTCGGGCCCGTAGTCGAACCAGAACAGCTCGCCGGTGGCCTCGTCGACCTTCGGGTGTGCCATGAAGTCGCCGGTGAGCGTGCCGAGGAAGGTCTCGGCGCCGAGCGTCTCCAGCGACAGCGGGTCCATCGTCGTCGGCGACCCGCACAGGTACCAGGTCGACAGGATCCGGCCGTTGAAGAAGATGACGTCGGTGTTCGCGGAGTCCTTGATGCCGAGCCCGTGGCCGTTGCCGAACGGGTTGCCCTTCGGGTCCTCCATGACACCGGTCCACAGCGCCTGCCCGGCGGCGTCCTCGGCGGCGAACGCGGCCGTGCGCACCCAGCGGTTGGCGTAGCGCGCGCGGCCGTTCTCGAAGTGCACGCCGTGCACCATGCCGTCGCCGTCGAACCAGTGGTAGCGGCCCTGCGCGGGGAACCTCCGGTTCGGCCCGTTGCGCAGGTAGACGCCGTTGAGATCCCTCGGGATCTCACCGATCACTTCCAAATCGTCAGCTGAGATCTCGGTATCCACCGGGGCGTACACACCCAGCAGATAGGGGTTCTCCTCGCCCTCGAGGGGTCCCGAAGTGCGCGTATCGTTCCGGGTTTCCGTCATTTCCGCCTCCGCCGAGCGGTCGCACTCGTTCGGTGTTCCGGGTGGTACGACGTTCCTGAAGCGGTCGCGACGGTACTCCTGGCTGCGCAATACTTCCAGAGTGAAAGCGACAGCCGCGAACCGGCACACCTCACTCGGGCACGGCCTGCTGGTGCTCGGCGACCTGTGGAACCTGCTGCTCGTCCGCGGTCTGCTCACCGCCGGACCCGGCCGATTCCTCGACCTCAAGCAGCGCCTCGGGATCTCCGATCCCGTGCTGGTGCGCCGGCTGCGCGACCTCGCCGACGACGGCCTGGTCCGCGCCGGGGAGCGCGCCGAGTACACCGCGACCGAGGCGGCACTGGCGGCATGGCCCGCGTTCGTCGCCCTGCACGCGTGGGACCGGCGCTGGGCGCCCGGCTCACCGCTGCGGCTGCGCACCCCGCTGGTGCACGACGCGTGCGGGCACCGCACCGACCCGGTCTTCGGGTGCGGCGCGTGCGGCGCGATCGGTCTGAGCGCGCGCGACACGACCGCCGAGGTCGACCCCGACGTGCCGTTCGCCGCGACCAACCCGCGTCGCCGCTACCACCGTTCGGCGAGCGCGGGACCGGCGGCGGGCGACGCCGACCCGGCGGGCCCGGTCGCGTCGGCCGCGGTCCTCGCCGACCGCACGTCGACGGCGCTGCTGGCCGCCGCGTTCCTCGGGCACCGCCGCTTCGGCGACTTCCAGACCGCGCTGCACGACACCGCCCCGCACACCCTCACCAGCCGCCTCGCGCTGCTGACCGAGCAGGGCATCCTCGCCAAGGAGCCGCTGCGCGCGGGCGGCCGCCGGCACGGCTACCGGCTCACCCCGAAGGGCCACGACTTCTTCCCGACGTTCGCGTGCCTGATCGCCTGGTCCGGGGCGTGGTTCACCAGCGACGGCCGCGCAGGCGTCCGCATCACCCACCGCGCGTGCGGCGCCGAGCTGGTCCCGCGGTGGACGTGCAACGCGTGCAACGCCCCGCTCACCCGCGCGGCGCTCAGCGGGTCGGCCTGAAAACGCCGGCGCCCGGCCCCGCGGTGTGCGGGGCCGGGCGCCGAACAGGTCGTACCGTCAGGCGCCGGGCGCCTTCAGGATCTCCGCGCCGACCCACTTGCGCAGCGGCTCCGGGACGACGACCGAGCCGTCCGCCTGCTGGTGCTGCTCGAGGATCGCGGGCAGCAGCCGGCTGGTGGCCAGGCCGGAGGCGTTGAGCGTGTGGACGAACGCCGACTTGCCGTCCGCCGGGCGGTACCGGATGTTGCCGCGCCGGGCCTGGTAGTCGCGGGAGTTGGAGACCGAAGAGACCTCGATGTACGAGTCGAGGCTGGGCAGCCACACCTCGATGTCGTACGTGCGCGCCATCGCCGGGCTGGTGTCGCCCGCCGCCAGCTTGCTCACCCGGTAGTGCAGGCCGAGGGCCGCGACCAGCGCCTCCGCCTTGCCGATCAGCTCCTCGTGCGCGGCCGCGGAGTCCTCCGGCCGGGTGAACTGGAACATCTCGACCTTGTTGAACTGGTGGCCGCGCAGCGTGCCGCGGTCGGACGCGCGGTAGCTGCCGATCTCGCGGCGGTAGCACGGCGAGTACGCGAAGTACTTGCGCGGCAGCTCGGCCTCGGGCAGCGTCTCGTCGCGGTGCAGGTTGACCAGCGCGGTCTCGGAGGTCGGCAGCAGGAACTTCGCCGGCCGGCCGTCCTCGCCCTGCTCGATGACGAAGACCTCGTCGGCGAACTTCGGGAACTGACCCGCGGTGTAGCCCGCCTCGTAGGTCAGGATGTGCGGCGGCAGGACGAATTCGTAGCCGTCCTTGCGGTGCTCCTCGACAAAGAAGTTGAGCAGCGACCATTCGAGCATCGCGCCGTTTCCGCTGTACACCCACAAACCGGAGCCGCCGAGCTTGGCGCCGCGCTTGTAATCGATCAGGCCGAGCCCGCTCGCCAAATCGACATGGTCCTTGGCGGTGAATTCGAATTCCGGCTTGGATCCGCTTTCGCGGACCACCGCGTTGTTCTCCTTGCCGCCCGCGACGACATCGTCGTCCGGCAGGTTGGGCAGCGCGTCGAGGAACCGCTGACGGGCCTCCTCGACCTCGCCGAGCCGCGCCTCGAGCTCGGCGAGCCTGGTCCCGACGGCCTTCGCCTGCTCGCGCAGCGCCTCGACGTCGCCGCCTTCGCGCGCGGCCTTGGCGACCTCGCCCGACAGCTTCTTCCGCTCGGCGCGCAGCTGCTCCGACTCGGTCCGCGACCGGCGGAACTCCTCGTCCATCGCCAGGAATTCCGACAGATCGACGTGGACCCCGCGCTTCGCCAAAGCCAGGCGGACGCGCTCGGAATCCTCGCGAATAGCGGCGGCATCTAGCATGGTACTGTCGCGCTCCGTTTCATCGGTCACTCGCCTCGGATGGGCTGCCCCACATTCTGTGGTCGCCGGGCCAGGGTATTCCGAGGTTTTTCGGGCCTCGACCGTATTTCTTGAGCGAGCCGACAGAACGGAATCATGCTACCATCACCGGCCCCCGCGGAATTGCGGTCGCGGACCGGGTGACCGGTCAGGTGCCGGAGCGGGTGGCCGGTCAGTCGCGCGAGGCGGGCCGCGCGGTGCCGCGCGTGGTGTACATGGCCACCGTCAGGTCGCGGACGAACTCGGTGCGCCCGTCCTCGTCGAGCCGCACCAGCGCGCGCTTGGTGAACTGGTCGACCGCCTGCGAGACGGTGTCGACGACGTCGTCCAGCACGGCGGTGCGGGTGGAGGCGTCCAGGCTCGCGATACGGCGGCGCAGCATCGACTCGGCGACCTGCGGCGCGTAGTCGATGTGCAGCGGCTGGACGGAGAACACCTGCACGCCGGCGGCCGTCATCGCGCCCGCGAGCCGCCGGGTCATCTCCTCGCCGATGGTGTCGCTGTCCCGCAGCGAGGGGTGGCCGCGCGTGAAGCTGTCGCACGGCAGGCTCGCCGCGACCGAGCTGACCGCCGCCTCGATCTGCTGCCGCAGGTACTGCTCGTGGTCGCGGACCCCGAAGCGCGCCCTGGCCGAGTCCCGGACCTGCCACACGACCAGCACCATCACCTGCAGCGGGGTGCCCTGGCGGTCGGTCAGGTCCATGGGGCGGCTGCGCCAGTGCCGCAGCCTCGCGTCGACCTTGCGGCGGCGGGTGAACGGCACCGCCCACACCAGGCCGGTGCGCCGCACGGTCCCCTTGTAGCGCCCGAAGCGGCTGAGCACCCGCACGGTTCCGGCCTGCACGACCATGACGCCGAGCAGCAGCACCACGCCGACCACGGCCGCGACGGCGCCGACCGTGAAGACCGTCGTGGACGAGGCGTCCAGCAGCGGGCTCTTCCGCACGCTCGCGGGCAGGCTCGAGTCGACGGCTCCGGTCGCGGCGAGCGTCCAGGCTCCGGCGCAGACGGCCGCGGTGAGCGCGGGGCCGGCCAGCCAGCCGGGCAGGGTGAGCGCGTTGCGTTCGCGCAAGTCCTGGTCGGCGCGCGGGAATCGGGCGCGCACGACGGTCGCGGACAGGCCCTCGTGGGCGTCGGTGGTCTCGGCGGGGTACGCCGATTCCGGGGCGGTGTTGGGGGTGGCCTGTGTCGCCATGTGCGTGCCTCGTTCCCGCGGTCCGGCCGCGTGCGCGGCGGGGGCGGCCGAGCCGAGGCCGGCCGCGCTGAGCGCGCGTACCTCGGCGGTGTCCAGGATGCGTCCGTCGAGTGCGGTGTCCCCGTACGCCGTCTGTGCTGTGTGTCCTGCGTGTTCGGTGGGTGCGGTGTGTTCGGTGCGTGTCGGGTGGTCCGGGTGTGCCGTTCGCGGACGCCGGGTGTCCGGGTACCCGCGTTCGGCGCCGGCTATGTCGGGAACACCCGGCCGGGGGGCGCCGTCCCAGACGACGACCACGCGCGCGGCACCGCCCGGCCGCCGGCGCGCACCGCCCGGGCCGGCCCCGTCCGGCGCACCGGTGCCCCCGGCCGCGTCATCACGTGTCACGTGTGCTCCTCATCCCGCTCGCCGTGAGCCGTGCCCGGTGCGCGTCAGCGCATCAGCAGCGCCCACGTGTCCTTGCCCGGGATCCCGTCCGCCTCCGAGCCCGTCCACCCCTGGTCGCGCTGGAACGCCGCGGTCGCGTTCCGGTCCGCGTCGCCCCATGTCGGGCCGGGGCCTTCGCTGTAGTAGCCGCCGTAGCCCTTGCCGACGAGCGCCTGCCCGAGCTGGGTGATGTACGCGTTCGACTGCCCGGGGCCGAAGTACTGCGCGCCCGGGAACGCGTTGCCCGTGCGCGGGGTCGTCGTGCCGCCGCCGCTCGAGCCGCCGCCCGTTCCGGCCGCGGCGGTGAGCCGGGCCCAGGTGTCCTTGCCCGGGATGCCGTCGGCGTCCGAGCCCGTCCACCCCTGGTCGCGCTGGAACGCGGCGGTGGCGTTCTGGTCCGCCGAACCCCAGGTCGGGCCGGGCCCCTCGCTGTAGTACCGGCCGTAGCCGGCGGCGACCAGCATGGTGCCGAGCTGGGTGATGTACGCGTTCGACTTCCCGGGGCCGAAGTACTGCGCGCCCGGGAACACCGCGCCCCTCGGCGTCGTCGTCCCGCCGCCGGTCCCGTCGTCGACGACGTTCTTGTAGCGGTAGGGCTTGTAGCTGGAGGCGTAGCTGAAGTACGCGTACGGGATCGTGCGGTGCTTGGTGCCTGGCGGGGTCTGCTCGTAGCCGACGTAGCTGGTGTGCGACCCGTCGACCCACCGGTCGAAGATCACCACGTGCGAACCGCGCACCGGGTCGGCGGAGTTGTGGAAGAGCAGGATGTCGCCGGGCTTGAGGTCGCTCTTGGTGATCAGCACGGCGTAGTCGTCGAGGTTGCCCGTCCACGCGTTCTCCGACAGGCCCCAGGCCATCGATACGAAGCCGGAGCAGTCGGTGCGGTAGCCGCCCCGGTACCCGGACTGGCTGTAGGGCACGACGAGGTCGGCCCAGCCCTGCGCGCGGTCGATTATCTGCTGCCGGGTGACGGTGGCGAGCCCCGTGCCCAGCCCCGCCGTACCGAGCCCGGGCGTTACGGTCTTGCCGCCGCTGGAACCGCCGAAGCGCAGCGGGCCGGGCTCGCCCTGCGGCGTCTCCACGTCCCCGTAGGTGTCGTCGAGGGCGTCGACGGCGGAGCCCGCCGCGGTCCCGTCGAACGGCCGCTGCTCCTGGTCGAGCGGCCCGTCGGACAGCGGCTGCCGCGGCCCCTGGTCGTCCACGGCGGTGTCGTGGTCGAGCACGCGGGCCGCGGCGGGCGCGACGCCCGCGGCGACGAAGCCGGCGGTGACCACGGTGGCGGCGGTACGGCGCGCGCGCCGCGCCGGTCCGCCGCCGTGCCGTTGGGCGAGCGCCTCCTGCCTGCGGGCGGACACGCACGCGAGGCATGTGCAGGAGGGGTCGGCGATGTCGTCGAATACCGGGGTGTCCATGGGCGCCTGCCTCTGCCTCGCGGTCACGGATGATCAAGACGATTGAACACCATTAATCACACAAGTCACGCCCATTCGTACCAATTCCGGCAATTCTCGCGAAAGCCTCATAAACCTCGGTTCACTCGTTGGGCTCCACGACCCGGCCCCCGCAACCCTGGTGACACCCCGTCAGGCACGGCATACTGCGCCCGATGTCACCTGCGGGGAGGGGCACAGCATGCACGCGGCCGACCTGATCGACGCCGAGACGTACCACCGCGACATCGTGCCCGGGCTGCTCGCCGGCGAAAGAGGGCTGCTCGCCGCCACCGGCCTCGCCGGGCTGCGCCCGCTGACGCTCGTCGTCGACGACGCCGCCTGGACGTACCGCGCGCAGGACGGCCGGCTGCGCGTCGAACCCCGCGGCACCGCCCCGGACGCGGACGCCGACGGCTCCGTGTGCTCGCTGTCCCCACACGCGTGGACCGACTTCGTCACGCAGCTGCGCACCGCCGCCGCCCTCGCGATCGCCGGGGACGTGCGGGTCGAAGGCGGCAGCGTGCTGGACCTGTTCGCCTGGGAACCGGCGCTGCGCGCGCTCTACCAGGGCGTGCCGGTCTTCCTGCCGACGGGCGCCGCGCTCACCGACCGGCACGGCCGCGCCGTCGACCTGGAGCGCGCCTGGACGCTGGACGACACCGACGCGGACCTCGCCGACTTCTTCGATGCGACCGGCGTCATGCGGGTGCGCGGGGTGTTCTCCGCCGACGAGGTCGCCGCGCTCGACGCCGAGGTCGACCGGCTCGCCGCCGAGGCGCGGGTCGGCGACGACCGCTCGTGGTGGGCGCAGGACGAGTCGGGCGCCGACGTGCTGTGCCGCCTGGTCTACGCGAGCGAGCGTTCCAGAATGATCGGCGACCTCGCGCGCGACCCGCGCCTGCTGCGGCTGTCCTCGCTGCTGCACGACGACCTGGCGCCGTCCACCGACCGTATGGAGGGCATCGGCGTCCTGCTCAAGCCCTCCGGACGGCTCAAGGGCCTGGCGAACATCCCGTGGCACACCGACTGCGGCCTCGGCGGACACCACATCACGTGCCCGTCGGTCGCCATCGGCATCCAGCTCACCGGGTCGTCGCCGGAGACCGGCTGCCTGGAGGCGGTCGCCGGGACGCACGGGCGCACCTGCCCGCCGCCCGACAAGGGCGACCTCGGCGACCTGCCGTACATGCTCGTGCCGACCGACCCGGGCGACGTGACCGTGCACATCGCGGACGTGCTGCACGCCTCGCCGGCCCCGACCGGCGCCGGCGGGCGGCGCACGATGTACGTGACGTACCACCCGCCGGCGCTGTTCGAGCACGTCGGCCCGGGCCTCGCGGTCAACGACCTGATCCGCAGCCGCAGCGCCGAGCAGCTGGAGGCCGGGCTCGGCCGCTGACCACGCGGCCGGGGGGCGTCAGCCCTTGAGCAGCTCGGGGTGGAACTTGGCGACCATGCGCCGCATGCCGTCCTTCCAGTGCACGTCGGTCGTGCCGATGACCTCGTGCATGCGGGTCAGGTCGAGCGCGACGCTGCTGATCGTCTCGTCGGTCGGCTCGAACTCCGGCTGGATGCCGGTGATCTCGCCGAGGTAGGTGCACCACTCCTCGATGCTGACGGCTTCGCTGCCGCCCCAGTTGACGGTCGTCGCAGGGGTGCCGGCCGCACGGAAGAGCTTCGGCAGCGAGGCGACGATGTCCTCCTCGTGGATGGGGTGGTACACGCTCGGCGCGTCCGAGTGCACCTGCACCGGCGCGCCCGCGAGCATCATCTCGAAGTGGATCGCCGGCCAGCCGCCGTTGTCGCCGTACGGCACGCTCAGCCGCGCGATGGTGGTCGGCAGGTTGTAGCGCGCCGCGCCCCAACGGGCCGCGCCCTCGGCGGCGATCTTGCAGATGCTGTAGGTCTCGAGGAACGACCACACGCGGTGGTTGTCGCCGAGCGCGTCCGACTCCTTGAACGCCTTGTGCCCGTTGGGCTGGTAGACCGCGGTGGACGAGCAGTGCAGGAACGCCCGGGCGGAGCGGTGGTGGTCCATGAGCCACAGCACACCGCCCGCGTTGCCGTCGAGGTCCGCGTCCCAGTCGCCGCTCTTGGCCACCGCGAAGTTGACGACGTAGTCGGCGTCGGAGGGCAGGTCGGCGACCTCGCCCGCGGCGAGGTCGATCTTGACGCACTTCACGCCCGCCGCCTCGAGCCGCTCACGCGCCTCGTCGTCGGTGAACCGCGCCGCGCCGTAGACCTCGTTGTCGCGCGCGAGCAGCTTGGCCACCGGCTCGGCGACCTGTCCGGTGACCCCGGTGACGACGATCTTGGAGCCTTTGAGTGCCATGCCAAGCCCTTCCACGCGACGGCCGTTTCAGGCCGCAACGTAGCGCAGGCATTTGACTCAAGCAATGATCGCCCGGGCGGTCAGCCGGCCTCCGCGGCCCCCGCCGGCTCGTCGTCCGCGAGCGCGTCCGCCAGTACCGGGTGCACATCGAACAGCCGCCGCAGGCCCAGCGCGGTGAACACGCGGTTGACGTGGTGCTCCTGGTTCGCGGGCAGCACGAGGCGCAACTGCCCCGAGCACGACCGCAGCAACCGCCGGGCGCCGACCAGCGCGCCGATGCCGGTCGAGTCGCAGAACACGACGTCGGTCAGCTCCAGGACCAGGTGGTGGCGCCCCTGGGCCACCGCCCGCCTGACGTGTTCGCCCAGCTCCGGGACGACCGCGAAGTCGACCTCCCCGGAGACGAACAGCACGGTCCAGCCCTGGTGGTCCTCGGTGGTCACCTGAAGATTCACGTCGAGGCAGCTCCCTGGTCGGCAGGCCGCGCCGCGGCGCGACCGGGACCCTGGCCGCGCGGCACGGGGGCCGGATCGGTGCCCCGGCCAGGGACCACCGTAGCCCTCGGCCGTTGGCCGTTCGGGGAAGGCACGGTTACGCGCCGGTCTCGTTTGCTCGCCGAAACCGTCACCGACCTGCCCGTGAACGGGCCGATCGGTCCCTCGCGCAGGGGGCGCAACACCGCTACGGGCGCCGCGATGTGACGTACGGTCAGGCCCGGCCGCGGGCCGCGCGCAGCTCCGGGAGGTCGGCGACGACCGTGCACGAGCCGGGCGCGATCTCGGTGAACCCCGCGTCGCGCACCACCGGAAGGCCGGAACCGGGAGCGGTCAGCGCGGGCCAGTCGGCGGCCGACGCGGTACGCACGGCGAGCGGAAAGCCGTCCGCCGCCCAGCGGTTGCGGGCGTCCGGCCCGAGCGCGAGCCAGCCCAGCTGCGCGGCGTGGCCGGCCTGCGCCATCGCCTTGCCCGCGGTCATCTCCAGCTCGGGATTGCACCACAGGACGGGAACACCCGGCGCGGGCGCGGACGGCGGCTCCGGATCGTCCAGGTCGGTGCCGGAAACCTGGAGCCGGGCCAGCTCCTTGGGCCACGCGTCCAGCGGCACGGGCGGGAACACCCGCACCTCGGCGCCGTCGTGCGCCACAGTGAGGCCGTCGAGCACGGACGCGCGGCGCCATTCGGCCCCGCGGGCCCGGCGCACGACCTTGCGGATGCGGCCGTCGGTCCACGCGGTGACGCGCTCGGCCCACTCGCCGGCCACGGAGCGCTCGTCGGAGAGGAAGGCCAGCACCGCGTGCGCGGCGGCCTCCAGCGCGGCGGTGCGCGCGGGCGGCGCGTCGCGCTCGATGCGCACGACGAGCGGCAGGACGAACTGCGGCGCGGCGTCGCGGTCTGCGGTGGTGTCCCTGGGGCTGCTCACCTGACGATCATGCCGCACCCGGCGGGGGGGGGGGCGCCGCGCGCCGGTCCGCGCGGGGGCGGACCCCTGGCGGCGGCCTGTTGACAGAACCAATACGAACGTTCATATTGGATTCATGGCCAGGGCTTCCAAGAAGGACCAGATCCTCGACAAGGGCATGCGGGCGGTGCGCCGCCACGGGCTCGTCGGCTCCAGCGTCCGCGACATCACGGCGGCGGCCGAGGTGCCGCTCGGGTCGTTCGGCAACCACTTCGCCTCCAAGGAGGCGTTCGGGATCGCCGTGATCGACCGCTACTTCGAGGGCGTGCGCGGCATCGTCGCCGAGACGCTCGACGACCTGTCGCGGTCGCCGCTGGAGCGGCTGCGCGCCTACTTCGACGTCATCACCGAACGGCTGGGCGCCCGCGAGTGGCACGACGGGTGCCTCATCGGCAACACCAGCGTCGACTCGGTGGAGGCCAGCGAGGCCATCCGCACGCACCTCGTGGAGGTGTACGCCGAGTGGCACGAGCCCTTCACACGCTGCCTCGAGGACGCGGCCCGCGAGCAGGGCGTCGAGCTCCCCATGCCGGCCGCGGACTGCGCGGACTTCCTGATGGCCTCGTGGCAGGGGGCGATGCTCCGCATGAAGGTCGAGCGCTCCCCCGCGCCGCTCCACAGGTTCAAGACCGTCGTGTTCGACGCGCTGCTCGTGCCGCGCGGCTGACACACCCGCTCCACAGCACTGCCCTCCCCCACACACGCGTACGGAAGGACGGCACCATCATGACCACGCACACCACCCAGGCGCACACCACCGGCTCGGCCCTCGACCCGCACCCGCGCAAGACGGCGGACGTGCTCGGGACGTACATGAGCTACGTCGACACCGGCGCCGCCGCCGGCACCGGGCCCGTGGTGTTCCTCCACGGCAACCCGACCTCGTCGTACCTGTGGCGCAACGTCATCCCGTACGTCTCCGACCGGCACCGGGTGCTGGCGCCCGACCTCGTCGGCATGGGCGCGTCCGGGCCCGTCACCGACGGCGGCTACCGCTTCGCGGACCACGCGCGCTACCTGGACGCCTGGTTCGACGCGGTCGTCCCCGAGGGGCCGGTCACCCTGGTGCTGCACGACTGGGGGTCGGCACTCGGCTTCCACTGGGCGGCGCGGCACGCCGAACGGGTGCGCGGGATCGCGTACATGGAGGCGATCGTTCAGCCGCGCCTGTGGGCGGACTTCCCCGAGGGGCGCGACACGCTGTTCCGCGCGATGCGCTCGCCGGAAGGCGAACGGCTCTGCCTGGACGAGAACTTCTTCATCGAGACGGTGCTGCCCAAGAGCGTCCTGCGCACCCTCGACCCGGAGGAGATGGACGCCTACCGCGCGCCGTTCGCCACGCGGGAGTCGCGTATGCCGACCCTGGTGTTCCCGCGCGAGCTGCCGATCGACGGCACGCCGGCCGATGTGGCCGAGATCGTCGAGGCGTACGGCGCGTGGCTGGCCGGCTCGTCCGTGCCGAAGCTGCTGATCTCGGCCGCTCCGGGGGCGATCCTGGTCGGCCGGGCGCTGGAGTTCGCGCGCACGTGGCCCAACCAGCGCGAGGTCGAGGTGGCCGGCATCCACTACGTCCAGGAGGACTCGGCGGACGAGATCGGCGCCGCCGTACGGGAGTTCGCCGCCGGGCTCTAGGCGGCTGGAGCGCACGGTGTCGGGCCGGCGGGGTTCCTCCGCCGGGCCGACGCCGTTTCAGGCGCCGCGCGCGCCGGGCGCGCGGCCGGGGCCCGGGTGGCCGACGAACGTCTGGGCGATGTCGAGCCACCGGTCGGCGTCCGGGCCCGTCGCCTTGAGGGCCGTGTCGTCGCGGTGGACGCGGCGGACCGCCAGCAGGGCGAAGTCGAGGCCGGGGCCGGTGACGGTCTGCGCCGCGCCCGGCGGGCCGAACGTCCACAGGTCTCCGTCCGGTCCGGTGAGTTCCACGCGGAACTCGCCTTCGGGGACCGGGAGTCCGTAGATCCGGAAGGCGTGGTCCCGGGTCTTCACCCCGAGCCACGCGACGTGCCGCAGGCGCGCGGTGGGCTCGCGCCGCACGCCGAGCGCGTCGGCGACGTCGCCGCCGTGCGCCCACAGCTCCATGAGCCGGCCGGTCGCGATGGCTCCCGGGCTCAACGACGAACCGAGCCACGGCAGCCGCGTGCCGGGCGGGTGGCCGCCGAGCGCCTCCAGGACGCCGGCGCGGCCCGCCCGCCAGCGGGCGAGCAGGTCGGCGGGGGTCTCGCCGGGGACCTGCGGGCCCACCGCGTCCATCGCGGTCTGGAGCATGGCGACGACGCCCGCTTCGGCGGCTCGGAACGCCTCGGGGTCGCGTCCGGCGAGCGTCGCGAGGTCGTCGCTGGCCGCGAGGTGCTCGACCTGGTTGGCGATCGTCCAGCCTTCGGCGGTGGTGCGGATCCCCCACTGCTCGGGGGTGAGTTCGGCGACCAGCGCGTCGAGCGCGTCGCCTTCGGCTTTCAGGTCGAGCAGGATGTCCGTGCCTTGGCCGGGTGCCATGCGGCCCTCCACGTGTCGATTTCCCTGACTCAGTCAAGGATGCATGATCCAGGCGGTTGGCGACACCCTTTCGGGCCCGTCAGCGCGAAGCGGTCGCCGCGCCGCGGAGGAAGTCCGTCATCGCCGCGAGCGCGGCCCGCGACTCGGGGAGTTCCGGGAAGACCGTCGGCCACACGTGCTGCATGCCCGCGACGAAGTGCGCCTCCACAGTGACGCCGGCCGCCGCCGCGCGCGCCGCGAACGCGGTCGCGTCGTCGAGCAGCACCTCGTGGCCGCCCGCGAACAACTGCACGCGCGGCAGGCCGGCGAGGTCGCCGAGCAGCGGCGAGACCAGCGGGTCGTGCGGGTCGTGGCCCTGCAGGTAGAACTCGGAGCCGACCCGGGCCGCGTCCATGCCGAACATGCCGTCGGTCGCGGCGTTGCGCTCGAACGCGCCCGACGCGAAGGTCTGGTCGAGCCACGGCGACAGGAGGAGCAGGCCCAAGGGCGCGGGACGGCCGGCGTCGCGCGCCGCGAGCGCGAGCGCGGCGGCCAGCCCGCCGCCGGCGGAGTCGCCCGCGACGACCAGCGGGCCGTGCGCCTCATAGGCGGCGTCGTAGGCGGCCGCCGCGTCGCGCAGCGCCCCCGGGAACGGCGCCTCGGGGGCGAGCCGGTAGTCCACGAGCACGATGCGGGCGTGCGCGGCCGACGCCAGCCGCGCCGCGAACTCGGTCCACCCGGCGGCCTCGCCGAGCCGGTAGCCGCCTCCGTGCAGGTACAGGACGGTGACGTCGGGCTCGGGGGCCTCGACCACCAGGCACGCGACACCGCCGTACGCCCGCGACCGCACGACGGCGGCCGGGTCGGGGTTCTGCGGCAGCTGCGCGACGGCCTTGCGCCGCTCCGCGAGGTCGTCGGGCGCGGGCCGCCCCACGCGCTCGTCCGGCAGGTTCCACGCCTCGAGTCCCATGGCCGCGCCCTCCGTTGCCTCACCGCCGCGATCGGGCGGCACCGGCGCATGGTGGCACGGATCGCACGAGGTAGCGACGGGAACCACGACTGTTTCGTCGCGAGGCCGCGCCGCGGAGCGGACGCAATCAGGGCCGGGGCGCGGCGCCGTCGACGACGAGGGCGGTCAGGGCGTCGACGAACGCGCCCGGCATCGTGACGCCGCGCACCGCGCGGGTGAAGACCGCGCCCAGGACGGCGTCGAACAGCACCTCGGGGTCGACCTCCGCCCGGACGGCGCCGCGGGCGACCGCGGCCTCGAGCAGGGCACGGAACTGGCCCCTGACGCGGTTCTCCAGGCCGTCGATGACGGCGGCACGCAGCCCCGGGTCCTGGTGCAGGTCGGTGAGCAGGCCCGGCAGCGCGGCGCGGGCCTCGGGTCGCTCGTACGACGCGACCGTGTCGCCGATCATGCGGCGCACGTCGGCCGCGAAGTCGCCGGTGTCGGGGATCAGCACGTCGGCGTCGCGGGCCGGGAAGACCGCTTGGTGCACCAGGTGCGCCTTGGAGGGCCAGCGCCGGTAGATCGTCGGCCGGGTCACGCCCGCGCGGCGCGCGACGGTCTCGAAGCTGAGCCGCGCGTAGCCGTCCTCGGCCAGCAGGTCGCGGACCGCGGTGAGGATCGCGTCGTCGATCTGCGGGTCGCGCGGCCGACCGCCGAGCGGGCGGCGTGCGTCGGCTGAGGTCGTCGAGGGGGGCAAGGGCGAAGCCCTTTCGAATATGGGCGGTGGGGGGCGACGGGTGGGAACGGTCCGGATTGTGGCAGCGGGCCCCCGCCCTTGACTAGTTCACCTAGTTAAATTACAACCTGCATCATAACCGGGGGACGACGAAACGCCGACCGCGAGGAGACGCCGTGGCCGATCTGCTGGTACGAGGAGGAACCGTCGTGGACGGGACGGGCGCGCCCGCCTTCCGCGCCGACGTCCGCATCACCGACGGAGTGATCACCGAGGTCGGCCCCGACCTCGAACCGCGCGGCGAGCGCGAGCTGGACGCCGCGGGCGCGTACGTCGCCCCCGGCTTCATCGAGATGCACACCCACCTCGACGGCAGCATGTGGTGGAACCCCGACCTGGACCCGCTGCCCGCGTACGGCGTCACGACCGCCGTCTTCGGCAACTGCGGCATGTCCGTCGCCCCGCTCCGGCAGAGCGCCCGCGAGCCCGTCCTCGACCTGTTCACCTTCCTCGAGGACCTCCCCCTCGACGCGTTCCACAAGAACGTGCCGTGGACGTGGGAGCGCTGGCCCGAGTACCGCACCGCGTGCGAGGGCCAGGCGACCACCCTCAACGTGGCCGGCTTCGTCGGGCACCTGACGCTGCGCACCACCGTCATGGGGGCGGAGGCCGCCTGGGAGCGCGCCGCGACGCCGGAGGAGATCGCCGCGATGGCGGAGCTCCTCGACGAGTCGCTGGCGCACGGGGCGATCGGCCTGTCGACGAACGTCTTCGACAAGGACCGCTACCTGAAGCTCGTGCCGACCCGGCTCGCCGACGACGCCGAGTTCGAGGCGCTGGTCGACGTCCTCGCCCGGCACGAGGGCGCGACACTCCAGGTCATCACCCGCTTCAACGAGCCCGAGAGCATCGACGGGGACGTCGAGCGCTTCGCCCGCATCTGCGCGCCGCGCGGCGTGCGCGGGCAGTGGACGGCCATCCCGGCGACCGTGCGCGAGGACTATCTGCGCGAGCAGACCATTGCGCTGCACCGGCGCATCCGGGAGAGCGGCGCGGACTTCTGGCCGAACGTCCCGCACAAGCCGCTGGAGCCGTTCTTCAACTTCGAGCGCGCCCTGACCTTCCAGCGGGTCGCGGCGTGGAACGAGTGGATCAACGGCCCCGAGGAGACCAAGCTCGCCACGCTCGCCGACCCCGAGTGGCGGGCGCGGGCGCGCGAGGACTACGACAACCGGGTGAGCTCGTCGACGTCGCGGCTCGACCGCCCCGAGACGCTGATCTTCGCGATCTCCGAGACCGGCGCGGGCCCGCTGGAGGTCTCCTGGCGCGCGTACGCGGAACAGGAGGGCAAGCACCTCTCGGACGCGCTGGCGGACTGGATCCTCGCCAACGGCATCCGCTCGTGCATGCGCGGCATCCCGGACGCCTTCGACGAGGAGGCCGTCTCGGAGCTGTTCAAGGAGCCGCACACGCTGACCAACATCAACGACTCGGGGGCGCACCTGCAGCTGTTCTGCGGGTCGGGCGAGAACGTCTACCTGCTGACCCGGTACGTGCGCGACGCGGGCCTGCTCACGGTCGAGGAGGCGGTGCACAACCTGACCGGCAAGCTCGCCGGCTACTTCGGGCTCGGCGACCGCGGCGTCATCGCCCCGGGCAAGGCCGGCGACCTCGCGGTCTTCGCGCTCGACGAGATCGAGGTGCGCCCGGAGACCAAGGTCCACGACAACCCGGACGGGTCGTGGCGGTTCACCCGCGGCCCCTCGGGCGTGCGTGCGACGGTGGTCGCCGGAACACCGACCGTGCTGGACGCGGAACCGACCGGCGCGCGCCCGGGAACCATGATCGGGCGCCGCGCGTAGGAAGGGTGTAAGACCGGTGGAACGCCGGGTCGGGGCGCCTCCCCGGCCCGGCGTTTGTCACGCTCTTGTCACAAATCGTGCAACAAGGGGGTCTTAAGCCCCCTTATCCCTCGTCTGGCGCGCTTTTTCGGGAGAGGGGATTTGGCACGGGGCGTATCCGAAGGGCAACCTGGATGGCACGAGCAGCAGTGGATCCCGTGCTCGCAAGGCCCTGGAACGATCCGATTCTGGTGATATGCGCGGCGCTCCATGCTCAAAGGTCGACCAGGCATAGAGCGCAATGACCCTCAGTGTAGGTAGCATCCGCCGAGTGCCGCCCCACTACCGACGGGCACGCCCCCGACAAAGGTTCTCGATGAGTGACGATTCCCCCGCGCCGACCTCCGCAGTCGCCCCGCCGCGCCGCACCTCCGTGCGCCTCGCCAAGGGGGCTTCCCCCTGGCTGGTGCCGACTGCGCTGACGGCGGCGGTAACCGGCTGCGCGGCGCTCCGCTCCCGGCGCTGGGCCTACGCGGCCGTGCCGACGCTGGCCCTCACCAGCGGAATGCTGTGGTTCTTCCGCGACCCGGAGCGCACCCCCGGCGACGACGTACGAGGCGGCATCATCGCCTCGGCCGACGGCGTCGTACAGAGCATCGACCCGTGGCCGGACGGCCGGATCCGGGTCGCCACGTTCATGAGCCCGCTCAACGTGCATGTGAACCGGGCGCCGCTGACGGGTGTCGTCAAGTCCGTCGAGCACAAGCCGGGCGGCTACATCCCGGCGTTCAACAAGGAGAGCGAGCACAACGAGCGCGTCGTGTGGGTGTTCGACACCCCGCGCGGCGAGATCGAGCTGATCCAGATCGCGGGCACGGTGGCCCGCCGCATCGTGCCGTACCTGGAGCCGGGCGCGGAGGTCGAGGTCGGTGAGCGCATCGGGCTCATCCGCTTCGGCTCGCGCGTGGACGTGTACCTGCCGCCGGGCGTCGAGCCCGCGGTGACGGTGGGACAGCGGACTGTAGCCGGGGAGACGCGCCTTGACCGGGATTGATTTCGACGATCTCGCCGAGTTCGGCGACGACCGGCCGATTCCGAAGCTCGACGCCGTCGACGAGGAGACTCCTCTCTCGTCGCGGATCTCGGCCGCCGACGTGCTGACCCTGGGGAACGCCGCGTGCGGCTTCCTGGCGGTCTACTTCCTGGCGGTCGCCACCATCGGCCAGCAGCTGAACGGGGCCGGCGTGCCGGCCGACCGGCGCAGCGCGGGCGCGGCGGTGGTCCTGATGCTGATCGGCGCGCTGTTCGACCTGTGCGACGGCCTGGTGGCGCGCAAGCTGCGCCGCTCCGCGCTGGGCGCCGAGCTGGACAACCTCGCGGACGTCATCACGTTCGGCGTGGCCCCGGCGTTCTTCGTGGTCACCTGGGCGGCCATCCCGCTCGGTCCCGGCAAGACGCCGGCCGTGCTGGTGGCGCTGTCGGTGCTGATCGCCGGTGTGCTGCGGCTGGCGCGTTTCGCGTCCACGCCGGGGCGCCCCGGGGTGTTCCAGGGCATGCCGATCCCGATGGGCGCGCTGACGGTCGTGTCGATCGTGCTGCTCGACCTGCCGTTCGCGGTGGGCGCGGCCGGCATCGTGCTGACCGCGTGGCTGATGGTCAGCCGGGTCGAGTACCCGAAGCCGCAGGGCAAGCTGGCGCTGCTGACGATGCTGTTCATCGCGGCGAGCGTGAGCTGCCTGACGCTGTGGGCGACCGACTCCCCCGGCGGCGACTCGATGCTGATGATGGGCGCGAGCCTGCAGATCAGCCTCGCGATGAGCATCCCGGTGATGGCGATGACCCGCCGCGGTGCGCGGTTCATCGGCGTGCGGATGATCCGCTAGGCGGTCCGCGCGGCGGGCGGCCTGGTGACGCGTCCTGAGCGTGTCCTGTGAGTTCCCGCGCGTTCCTGTGCGTTTCAGCGGCCCCGGTCCTTGCCGGGGCCGCTGTGTTTTGATGGGCTGGATCGGGCGGAAGCGGGCTCCGGCGGAGCCCGGCGAGGAGGGCGGCGGATGCGGCGGGGTTCGCGGGCGGTCTGGCGGGCGCTGCGCGGCGTCCACGACTGGGCCGCGTCGGCTCCGGGCACGTACATCTGGCTGCTGACCGTCTATGTGACGACGTACGTGTACCTCCATCTGCCCAGCGACGACCAGACGCCTTTCCTGAAGCGGCGCAGCACCAACATCCACCACCTCAACACCGACCCGCTGCACGTGCTGGCGTCCAGCGCGGTGTGGGCCGAGGGGTCGCACCTGATCAAGTTCACGGTCATGTTCACCGTGATCTTCGCGGTGGCGGAGCGCTGGATGGGGACGTGGCGGTGGCTGGGGGTCGCGGCCCTCGGGCACGTGGGTGCGTCGTACCTGAGCCAGTCGCTGGTGCTGCTGGGCATCAAGACCGGTGAGCTGCCGGAGCGGATGCGGAACGCGGTGGACGTCGGGCCCAGCTACGGGCTGATGGCGGTCGCGGGCGTGCTGTTCTACAAGTTCGCCGGGCCGACGCGGTGGGTGTACCTGGCGGCGCTCGGGGCCTATGTCGGCTTCCCGGTCTACCGGGACCGCGACTTCACCTCGGCCGGGCATGTGACCGCCGCGCTGATCGGGCTGGCCTGCTACGAGCTGGTGAAGGGCCGGCCGAAGTGGGACCTGCGGACGTCGCGCCCGGTGACCCGGCTCGCGGCGCGGCTGAGGACGCGCGGCCGCGCCGAATCGCCGTTGCTCTGGGAGAATTCCGGCAAGTAGCGCAAGCTTCGCAAGTAGCACGGAATACTTCCGAAAGGCGCGTTTCGGTGCGGCTGCATGACACGAGGGCCACGGCGATACGGGTCGCCCAGGCGGTCCGCGACTGGATCAAATCGGCACCCGGCACCTACGTCTGGCTGCTCCTCCTGCTGGTCACCACGTTCATCTACGCGTCCCTGCCGGAGGACGCCCGGGACGTCTTCCTCCAGCAGCGCAGCACCAACATCGACCACCTCAACTCCGACCCGGTGCACGTGCTCGTCGGCAGCGCGCTGTGGACCAGCGGCGGCGGGATGGTCCAGTACGCGATCATGTTCACGGTCTTCCACGCGGTCGCGGAGCGCTGGCTCGGCACCTGGCGGTGGCTCCTGGTCGTGGCCATCGGACACGTCGGCGCCACCTATCTGAGCCAGGGCCTCGTGCTGCTCGGCATCAAGACCGGCGTGCTGTCCGAGAGCATGAAGGACGTCGTGGACGTCGGGGTCAGCTACGGGCTCAAGGCGGTCATGGGCGTCCTGGTCTGGTACCTCGTACGCCCCTGGCGCTGGCTGTACCTGGCCGGGGTGCTGCTCTCCGTGGTGATCCCGTTCTTCGACGGCGTCTCGTTCACCGACGTCGGGCACTTCTCCGCCCTGCTGCTCGGGGTGGCCTGCTACCCGATCACGCGCGGGCGCGGGACCTGGGACCCGGTGGCGTGGGGCAGGGACGCCTGGCGGACATGGGAGGCTCGCCGGTCGGCTACGCGGCTCGATACCAAAGTCGGTACGGCCGTCGACTTCCGGTTCTCCCGGGGCCGTCACGCCGGCGGCTAGTCTCGACGGCGTTCGACAGGCACGACCCGCGACAAGGGGGTTCGGGGGATGTCCGGAGTCCCGGGGTGGGTCCGCGGTCTGCGCCGCCCGCGGCGCGCATGGGTGGTCGACGGCGCGCTCGGCACGGCCGCACTCGCCGTCGGCCTGGTCCTCCTCGCGGCGACCATCGCCGACGACGACGTGGACGGCGGGCTCACGCTGATCTGCGCCACCGGCGCGGCGTCGATCGCCGCCCTCGTGCTGTTCCGCCGCCTCGCCCCGGTCGGGCTCGCACTCGTACTGATCCCGGCCGGGCTGCTCTCCCCCGCCGCCGCGGGGGCCAGCGCGGCGGCGCTGTTCAGCGTCGCGGCCTTCCGCGGGGCGCGCACCGCGGCCCTGGTGACCGGGTTGCACACAGGCCTCGTGCTGGTGCTGTTCCGGATCGCCACCGACTCCTGGTCCGAGTACTGGCAGGCGTCCGCCAGCTTCCTGTTCCTCGACCTGGTCACCCTGACCTCAGGCATGCTCGTGCGCTCCCAACGCGCCCTCGTCGGCTCGCTGGAGGACCGGGCCCGGCAGGCCGAGGCCGAGCAGCGGCTGCGCGTCGAGGAGGCCCGCCACCTCGAGCGCGAACGCATCGCCCGCGAGATGCACGACGTGCTGGCTCACCGGCTGTCGCTGCTCGCCGTGCACGCCGGGGCGCTGGAGTTCCGCACCGGCTCGTCCGCCGAGGAGGCGCTGGCGGCCGGTGTCATCCGGCAGTCCGCGCACGACGCGATGGAGGACCTGCGCGACGTCATCCGCATGCTGCGCACCGACAACGCCTCGACCGCGGCCGACGGCGACGCCGACCGGCCGCAGCCGACGCTGGCCGACCTGCCCGCGCTCATCGAGCAGTCCCGGCGGGCCGGCGCCCGGGTGGCGTACGAAGGGGCGGACGACGTCGGGGACTTGGGCGCCCGGATCGGCCGGCACGCGTACCGCATCGTCCAGGAGGGGCTGACCAACGCCCGCAAGCACGCCCCCGGCGAGCCCGTGCGGGTGCGCCTGGACGTCACCCTGGAGAGCGGACTCGCGGTGGAGATCGTCAACCCGCTGCGGCACGGTGCGAGCGACCTCCCCGCGCCTGAGCGCACCGCCGCGGCCGGGCTTCCCGGCGCCGGGGCGGGCCTGATCGGGCTGCGCGAACGCGTCGCGCTCGTCGGCGGCCGCCTCGAACACGGGCAGGACGCCGACCGGTTCCGGCTCTGGGCATGGCTACCGTGGACGGCGTGAGCACCGAGACCGCCCAGCCCGCACCGCCGACGCCCGTGCGCGTCCTGATCGTCGACGACGACGCGCTGGTACGCGCCGGCCTGTCGATCATGCTGTCCTCCCCCGACGACATCCTCGTGGTGGGCCAGGCCGCCGACGGCTCGGAGGTCGACGCGGCGGTGCGCGAACACCGGCCCGACGTCGTGCTGATGGACATCCGCATGCCGGTGATGGACGGCCTCGCCGCCACCGCGCGCCTGCGCGCCCGCCCGTCGGCGCCGCAGGTGCTGGTGATGACCACCTTCGACACCGACGACCACGTGCTGCGCGCCCTGCGCGCGGGCGCGGCCGGGTTCCTGCTCAAGCACACCCCGCCCGCCGACATCGCCCGCGCCGTCCGCCAGGTCGCCGCCGGCGAGCCGATGCTGTCGCCGTCCGTGCTGCGCCGCATGCTCGACATCGTGGTCGACACCGGCGCCGACCCGCGCCGCGAGCGGGCCCGCGACCTGCTGGGGCGGCTCAGCAGCGGGGAACGCGACGTCGCGGCCCTGGTCGGCCAGGGCGCGACCAACGCGGAGATCGGCCGATCCCTCTCGCTCAGCGTCGCGACCGTGAAGGCGTACGTCTCGCGGCTCCTGTCGAAGCTCGACCTCAACAACCGCGTCCAGATCGCGCTGCTGGTGCACGACGCGCAGGAGACCGGCGAGCCGAACGGCTGAGCCGGCGGGCTGCGGCGGTTCGGCGGCGTGTTCCGTCCGTCGGCGGCGCGCGGCGTTCAGGTCGGCTTCGTGCCGGACGAACGCGCGTGCTGCGCCTCGTCGGTGCCCGGCCGCGGCCTCTCCGCCGGCAGACGATCAGCTCGGAGTGGTCGCAGCGCTCGTCGCCGGCCACCTTCGCGCTGGTGCCGCACCGCGGCCGCGTCGTCCAGGCCAAGGTCCAGGCCGCCGCGCTGCTGTACGGGTGCGGCACGTCGGCGGTGCGGTGTCAGCCGAAGCGGCCGAGGCGGTGGTCGAGTCCGGTCCAGCGGCGGCCGGCCGAGACGGTCCGGACGGCCTGGCCCAGCGCGCGGCGGGACCCGACCAGGACCACGAGCTTCTTGGCCCGGGTGACGGCGGTGTAGAGGAGGTTGCGTTGCAGCATCATCCACGCGCTCATGGTGACCGGCACCACGACGGCGGGGTACTCGCTGCCCTGGGAGCGGTGGATGGTGACGGCGTAGGCGTGGGTGAGCTCGTCGAGTTCGGAGAAGTCGTACGGCACCGACTCGTCCTCCTCGGTCAGCACGGTCAGCTTCTGGTCGTCGGCGTTGATCCCGGTCACCACGCCGCCGGTGCCGTTGAAGACACCCGACTCGCCCTTGTCGTAGTTGTTGCGGATCTGGGTGACCTTGTCGCCGACCCGGAAGACCCGGCCGCCGAACCGTTTTTCGGCGAGGCCGGGGCGGCTCGGGGTCAGGGCCTCCTGGAGGAGGAGGTTGAGCGCGCCCGCGCCGGCGGTGCCACCGTGACGCGGCGCCAGGACCTGGACGTCGCGGCGCGGGTCGAGGCCGAAGCGGCGCGGGATGCGTTCGGCGACGACGTCGACGGTGAGGCGGGCGGCGTCCTCGGGCTCGTCCACGGCGAACAGGAAGAAGTCGTTCAGGCCGTCGGTCACCGGCGGGCGGCCGGCGTTGATGCGGTGCGCGTTGGTGACGACGCCGGACTGCTGCGCCTGCCGGAACACCTGGGTGAGCCGGACGCGCGGCACGGCGGGCGCGGCGAGCAGGTCGCGCAGCACCTCACCGGCGCCCACCGAGGGGAGTTGGTCGACGTCGCCGACGAACAGCAGGTGGGCGCCCGGCGGTACGGCCTTGACGAGGCGGTTCGCGAGGAGCAGGTCGAGCATCGAGGCCTCGTCGACGACCACGAGGTCGGCGTCGAGGGGGCGGTCCTGGTCGTAGGCGGCGTCGCCGCCGGGCCGCAGTTCGAGCAGGCGGTGCACGGTGGCCGCTTCGCAACCGGTCAGCTCGGACAGCCGCTTGGCGGCCCGCCCGGTCGGCGCGGCGAGCACCACCTTGGCCTTGCGGGCCCGGGCGAGTTCGACGACGGAGCGGACGGTGAAGCTCTTGCCGCAGCCGGGGCCGCCGGTGAGCACCGCGACCTTCTCGGTCAGCGCGAGCTTGACGGCGGCCTCCTGCTCGGGGGCGAGCGCGGTGCCGGTGCGCGAGCGCAGCCAGCCGAGCGCCTTGTCCCAGTCGACGTCGCGGAATCCGGCGAGCCGGTCGTCGGGCCCGGCGAGCAGGGCCCGGACCCGGCCGGCGAGCGAGATCTCCGCGCGGTGGAACGGCACGAGGTACACCGCCTGGACGGGGTCGCCCTGGGAGCCCGACGGCGTCACCGGGCCGGGCATCTCCTCGCGGACCACGCCCTCCTCGTCGGCGAGTTCGTCGAGGCAGGCGCGCACGAGGGCGGCCTCGACCTCGAGGATCTTGACGGCGGCGGCGACCAGGTCGTCCTGCGGCAGGTAGCAGTTCCCGTTGTCGGCGCCCTCCGACAGCGTGTACTGGAGGCCGGCCTTGACGCGCTGCGGCGAGTCGTGCGGTATGCCGACGGCCTGAGCGATGGCGTCGGCGGTCTTGAAGCCGATGCCCCACACGTCCGACGCGAGGCGGTAGGGCTCGGTGCGCACGACCGTGATGGACTGCTCGGCGTACTCCTTCCAGATCCGCACCGCGGGCGAGGTGGAGATGCCGATGCCCTGGAGGAAGACCATGACCTCCTTGATGGCCTTCTGCTCCACCCACGCCGCGGCGATGAGGTCGCGGCGCTTGGGGCCGAGCCCGGGGACCTCGATGAGCCGGGCGATGTCCTGTTCGATGACGTCGAGCGAGGCGGCGCCGAAGTGCTCGACGATGCGCTCGGCCATCCGCGGGCCGATGCCCTTGATGAGCCCCGAGCCGAGGTAGCGGCGGATGCCCTGCACGGTCGCCGGCAGCACGGTCTCGTAGGCGTCGACGACGAACTGCTTGCCGTACTGCGGGTGGCTGCCCCACCGGCCGGTCATCCGCAGCGACTCGCCCGGCTGGGCGCCGAGCAGGGCGCCGACGACGGTGAGCAGGTCCCCGCCGCCGCGTCCGGTGTCGACGCGGGCGACGGTCCACCCGTTCTCGTCGTTCTGGTAGGTGATCCGCTCCAGCACCGCTTCGAGACGCGCCCCGCCCGCTCCGCCGCCCTGCCGGGCCGCGGGCACGTCGGCGGCGCCGCGGGGCGCTTCGGGCCGGATACCGGTGGTCATGCCGGCCCACGCTAGCCGTTCCCCCGGACACCGGCCCGACGTTGTCCACAGGCCTTAGGGGCGGGGCACCCCCATCGGGTTGGGGACGGGGACGGCGCCCGTGTCGACGAGGTGGCGGGCGAGCGGGGTCGCCAGGGCGATGGCCTCCTCGACGGCGTACTCGCCGAGCGCGCGCAGCGGGGCGGAGGCGAGCCGGTTGGTGGCGTCCTCGACGGAGGTGCGCAGGGCGATGCCCGCGTCGGTGAGGTCGCCCTGGGTGTCCAGGGCGCCGCGGCCCATCAGGTCGACGAGTGCGCGCTCCCACTGCTGTTCGGTCCAGCCGCGGCTGGTCACCAGCCATTCGCCGGGGGCGAGTCCGGTGGCGGCGTGGGTGACGGAGTTCTGGATGCCGTCGAGGCCGTGGTGGACGGCGGCCAGCACGTGCCCGTCGCCGCGGTGTTCGCGCAGGACGGTCGCGGCGAGCCACACACGCAGGTGCGGCGAGGCGTCCTCGGGCAGTCGCACGGAGGACCACGCCGCGGCCAGCGGCCGCCCGCCGAAGTCGCAGCCGGCGGCGGCGTGTTCGAGGAGGCGGGCGAGCCGGTCGAGGTCGGCGTCGGCGGGCAGCGCCGCCTGGAGGGCGCGGTCGACGGAGGCCAGGCGCGCGGCGAGGACCTGCTCGGGTGTCGCGATGGCCCAGGCGTCCGGCAGGGCGCGGGCGGCCCGGCTCGGGGCGAAGCCGAAGAACATCGCGGTGACGGCGTCGGGGCCGACCGCCCCGAGCGGTGCCGCGCGTCCGGCGAAGTAGCCCATGAACCAGCCCTTGAGGCCGAGTTCCTCGCCGGCCGCGGTGACCTCGGGGGCGAAGTAGCAGATCGCGTGGATCGGTTCGATCGCGCCCCACAGCCGGCGTGCGGGGTGGTCGTCGACGGTGGCGGCGCCCGCGGCGGGTCCGGTGTGCTCGGCGGTCATGGTCATCTCTCCGTACCGGAGGTCGTCAGGTCGGCGCCGGCCGCGGCGGTCCCGGACGTGGCCCTGCCGGGTGCCGAGGCGGCTGCCTTCGACCCTATGCGATCGGTCCCACGCGGCCGCGCGAGGAGTAGGGCGACGGCCGCGGCGGCCAGTGCGGCGCCGCTCTGGAGGTACCAGACGCGGTCGAAGCCGTTGAGGACGCCCGCGGTGGTCGTGGGGGTGCCGAGCAGGACGACGACGAGTGAGACGCCGAGCACGGAGCCGAGTTGCCGCAGCATGGTCGCGACGCCGGAGCCGGTCGCGGCGAACTGCGGCGGCAGCGCGGTGGTGGCTGCGGCGACCAGGGTGGGCAGCATCAGGCCGACGCCGACACCGGTGGCCATCATGCCGGGCAGCATGCTCGACGCGTACGGGGAGCCGGTGTCGAGCGAGTAGGCCCACCACAGCGTCCCGGCGGCGAAGACCACCGCGCCGCTGGAGGCGAGCGTGGCGGCGCCGAGCCGGGCGGCCCACCTGCCGGACAGGATCGAGGTGGGCGGCACCAGGAGCGGTCCGGGGGTGATGGCCAGGCCGGTGCGCAGCGCGGACCAGCCCCACACGTCCTGGCACCACAGGGTGATGCCCAGCAGCATCGAGGCGAAGGCGACGCCGAACAGCACCGAGGCGGCGCCGGCGACGCTGAACGCGCGGACGCGGAGCATGCCGGGCGCGACGAGCGGCCGCGGGTGGCGGGCGGTGCGCACCGCGAACCAGGCGGCGCCGAGTGCGGCGACGGCCCACGCGGCGTCGGCGCGGGGCGACGCCCAGCCCCAGTCCTCGGCCTTGACCAGGCCGAGGGACAGCGCGCCGATGGCGACGACGAAGAGCAGGGCGCCGAGCAGGTCGGGCAGCGGGGCGCGCTCGGCGGCGGGCGTTCCGGCGGGCAGGACGCGGGCGCCGATCAGCACGGTGGCGACGCCGATCGGCAGGTTGATCAGGAACACCCAGCGCCAGCCGGGTTCGACGAGGAGTCCGCCGAGGACGGGGCCGACGGCCGCGGCGAGGCCTCCGACGGCGGCCCACACGCGCACGATCCCGGCGCGCTTCTCGGGCGGGAACGAGGTGAGCAGGAGTCCGAGCGAGCTGGGCACGAGCAGCGCTCCGCCGGCGGCCTGGAGGAGGCGCGCGGCGACGAGGAAGCCCACGTTGGGCGCGGCGGCGCACAGCGCGGAGGCGGCGGTGAACAGCGCGGTGCCGCGCAGGAACGCGGCGCGGTGCCCGCTGCGGTCGGCGAGGCGTCCGGCGGGGACGAGCAGTGCGGCGAAGACGACGGCGTAGCCGTTGAGGACCCAGGACAGGTCGGCGAGGTCGGCGCCGGACCATGTGCGGGCCATGGCGGGCACGGCCACGTTGACGATGAACAGGTCGATGTTGACGAGGACGACTCCGGCGCAGACCACGGCGGCGACGAGGGCGCGGCTCCGGGGCGGTTCCGGGGTGCGCGGGGCGGCTTGGGACACAGGTCTCCCCTGGTGCTCACGAACGGTGAGTTCTATGACGAAACTCAATGTAGGGACAGTGAGTTTCTTGACGCAACCCACTAGGATCGCGGTATGCGCCGCAAGTCGTTCGAAGACGTGCCCTGCTCGGTCGCCCAGTTCCTGGAGGTCGCCGGGGAGTGGTGGACGATGCTCGTGATCCGCGACGCGTTCCTCGGCGTGACCCGCTTCGACGACTTCCAGACCCGCCTGGGCATCTCCCGCAACGTGCTCACCCAGCGGCTGGAACACCTGGTCGGGCACGGCGTGTTCGAGCGCGTGGCGTACCAGGAGAACCCGCCGCGCTACGACTACCGGCTCACCGACAAGGGCCGGGCGATGTGGACGGTCGTCAACGCCATGCGGCAGTGGGGCGACGACTGGGCCGCGCCCGACGGCCCCCCGGTCGTGGCCACCCACAAGGCGTGCGGGCACCAGGTCAACGCGGTCACTGTGTGCGACCACTGCGGCGAACGCCTCGGCCCGCACACGATGACCGTGTCCGCCGGTCCTGGCGATCCCGAGGGCACGATCCTGCCGCCGCACCTGCGCTGACGCCCCGCCGCCCGGCGGGTCCGGGTGCTCCCCGACACCATTGACTGTGCCAAATATCGGCGATAGCTTCGCGGCAGCCCGGTTCCGTCGGGACGCTCGTGCGCGGGTACGCGCGCCGGGCCTCGCGGAGCCACCAGCAGCGCCCGAGGACTGCGATAACCGCACGCGGCGGTCCGCCCGCCCCCGTGCCGAGCAGAAGGACCATGAGCATGCCTGTCATCAACGAGCAGATCGAGATCGCCGCCGCGCCCGAGGCGGTCTGGGCCCAGCTCACCAACTTCGCCGACTTCGGCAAGTGGATGGTCCCCCACGTCGAGTTCCCGGCCGGCGGCCCGGAGAAGCTCGAGGCCGGCGTCGCGTACGACGAGAAGATGAAGCTCATGGGCTTCCCGGCGGACATCAAGTGGACGATCAAGAACGTCGAGGAGGGCGTCCGCATCGACCTCGACGGCAAGGGCCCGATGGGCGTCTCGATGATCGAGTCGTTCATCGTCGAGGCCAACGGCGAGGGCACCCTCTTCAAGATCGACTCCGAGGTCAAGGGCGGCGCGGTCTCGATGATGGCCGGCAAGGTCACCAAGGCCACGCAGGAGGCCCTGGTCGAGTCGCTCGCCAAGTTCTCGGCGCTGTTCGCCTGAACCGGTAGCACGACCGGTCGCTGACCGCCGCCCTCGTCGGCCGCGGCACCGACCACCCGAAGCACCCGCGCCCCGCACCGGCGCGCCCCTCCGCCTGTGATACTGGCGACTTCGCCGTCCACGTCCGTGGACAGCGTCGCCACATCGCAGGATTCGAGGTGGGCCGCCGGTGCGGGGCGCGATGCCGTGCGCGGGGCGTCCCGGGGAGGGGCCTACCGTGACCGACACCGCGACCGACGCATCGACCGATTCCGCGCCCGACGCGTACCCGTGGCCGATCCACCAGACCACGCTGGCCAACGGGCTGCGGGTGGTGGTCAGCCCCGACCCCGCCGTGCCGCTGGCCGCGGTCAACCTCTGGTACGACGTCGGCGCCCGCCACGAACCCCCGGGCAAGCACGGCTTCGCGCACCTCTTCGAACACCTCATGTTCGAGGGCTCCGCGCACGTCGCCAAGAGCGAGCACTTCGCGCTGATCCAGGCGTGCGGCGGCGACTCGGTCAACGCCACCACCAACCCCGACCGCACGAACTACTACCAGACCGTGCCGTCCGGGCAGCTCGAACTCGCGCTCTGGCTCGAGGCCGACCGCATGGGCTCGCTCGCCCTCACCCAGGAGACCCTCGACAACCAGCGCGAGGTCGTCAAGAACGAGCGCCGCCAGCGCTACGACAACGTGCCCTACGGCCGCTGGACCGAGGTCATGGTCGGCCTCGCCTACCCCGAAGGCCACCCCTACGCGCACTCCACGATCGGCTCGATGGCCGAGCTCGACAGCGCCTCCCTCGACGACTTCACGGCCTTCCACGCCGCCTACTACACGCCCGACAACGCCGTGCTGACCGTCGTCGGCGACGTCGACCCCGACCACGTCGTCGCCCTCGCCGACCGCTACTTCGGCCGCCTCGTCCCCGTCGGCACCTTCCCCGCACCCGAACCCCCGCCGCTGCCACGCCGGTTCGGAGCACCCCTGGAGGTCACCCTCGCCGAGGACGTCCCGATGCCGCGCGTGTTCCTGTGCCACCGCGGACCCGCCTGGGGCACCGACGACTCCCCCGCCGTCGAACTGCTCGCCGCCGCCCTCGGGCGCGGCCGCGGCTCGCGCCTGTACCGCACGCTCGTCACCGAGCGCGGACTCGCCCAGTCCGAGGGCGGGTTCATGGCCGCATGGGGCCTCATGCACCACGCGTCGATGGTCATGGGCGCGTGCGCGCCGCGCGTCGGCGTCACCCCCGAAGAGGTCGCCGCCGCCTACGCCGACGTCTGCGACGAGGCCGCCCGCGACGGCGTCACCGACGCCGAACTCGAACGCGCCCGCACCATGCTGACCGCCGACTGGCTGCGCGAACTCGGCACCGTCAACCGGCGCGCCGACCTCCTCGGCCAGTACGCCACCCGGTTCGGCGACGCCGAGACCGTCCGCGAACGCGTCGCCCGCCTCGACGCCGTCACCACCGACGACCTGCGCCGCGTCGCCGCCGACACGTTCCACCCCGACAACCGCATCGTGCTCACCTACCTGCCCGCCGACGCCGCCTCCGGCGCCGCGGGCGCCGCGCCCGACGAGGAGGACGCCGCGTGACCACCGAACGCCTCGTCGCCGCAGGCCCCGACACCGACCCGTACGCCGACCGGCTGATCGCCGAACGCCCCGCCGGCGCGCCCCCGCGCCCGTACGTCTTCCCCGAGGTGCGCCGCCTCACCGCGCCCGGCGGCGGCGCGATCGTCGCCGCGCACCTGCCGGGCCGGGCGCTCGCGTGGGCGGGCCTCGTCCTCGAGTGCGGTGCCCTGCACGAACCCGACGGCCTGGACGGTCTCTCCCGGGTCACCGCGGGCCTCGTCGACGAGGGCACCCGCGGCTACTCCGCCGACGACTTCGCGCTCGCCCTCGAAGGCCTCGGCGCGCGCTGGACGTGGAGCCACGACTGGGAGACCCAGTGCATCGGCGTCGACGTCCCCGCGGCCCGGGCCGCCGACGGCGTCGGGCTGCTCGCCGAAGCCGTGCGCCGTGCCGCGTTCGCCGACGAGGACGTCGACCGCTACCTCGCCGACGTCGCGACCTCCCTCAAGCACGCCTGGGCCCAGCCCGGCACCCGCGCCCAGATCGCCTACCGGCGCGCCCTGTTCGGCGCCGACAGCCGGTTCGGGCGGCTGCTCGACGGCACACCGGAGAGCAACGCGCGCATCACCGCCGACGACATCCGCGCCTTCCACGCGCGCCGCATGACCGCACCCGGCACCCTGCTGGTCGCCGCCGACCTGGACACCGTCGACCCGGTCGCGCTCGGCGCCCTGGTCTTCGCGGACGCCGACCCCGGCGCGCCCGACCGGCCCGCCGCCGTGCCGGCGATCCCCGACGACCCCGACCGCACCCGGGTGTTCCTCGTCGACCGGCCCGGCGCCGTGCAGTCCGTGCTGCGCCTCGGCCACACCGCGCCGCCGCGCTCCACCCCCGACCTCGTCGCGATCGACCTGTTCTCCGAGGTGCTGGGCGGGTCGTTCACGTCGCGCGTCAACCACCAGCTGCGCGAGGTCAAGGGCTACACGTACGGCGCGGGCGCGTCGTTCGCGCACGGCCGCCGCATCGGCTCGTTCGCCGTCGCCGCGTCCGTGCACACCGAGGTCACCGCGGCCGCGCTCGCCGACGCCCTCGCCGAGGTCCGCACGATGCACGAAGGCGGCGTCACCGAGGAGGAGTTCACGACGACTCGGGCGCACGCGCTGGGCAGCATGCCGATCGGCCTGCAGTCGCCCCGTGCGATCGGGGCACGGCTGCGCGAGGCCGTCGTCCACGGGCTGCCCGACGACCACGTCACGCGCGAGTACGAGGCCATCGTGGCCGCCGAACGCGCCGACCTCGACCGCGCCGCGGCCACCTATCTGCGGCCCGACGCACTGACCGTCGTGGTCGAGGGCGACGCGGAAGCCGTCCTGCCGGGCCTCGAGGCGAACGGCTTCGAGGTCGTGCGGGCGGACGACGTCTGACCGAACGCGCGAAGGCGCGGACGGACATCGGCGGCGGGCCCGCACCCGCGGGACCGCCGCCCCTCGCCGACCACTTGGGGTTCCGAGGAGCCGCAGCGGCCTCACTCGCCGGGCGCGTTGCGCACGTACTCCTGCCGGTACGCGCTCCACACCGCCGGCCCGAGGTCGTGCGCGACGGGAGGCGGCAACGGCCATATCGGCCCCTGGAGTTCGCACAGCACCACGTGCCGGCCTTCGCCCGCGTCGAACCAGCGCACGCCGACCGCGCCGAGCGCGGGCAGCAGCGTCGGGACGGCCTCCTCGTCCAACCAGCGCTCCATCGCGGCCCGTTCCCCCTGGACGGCGAGGTGCAGCAGCTTGTCCCCCGCCGGGAACAGCCGGGCGATCGACACGCGCGGCCAGCGGCAGCGTTCCAGGCACACCAGGCGCAGGCCGTCCAGGCCGCCCCGCAGCCCGCAGGGCGGCTCGTCCGGCGGCTCGGCCGGCACCACCGCGGCGTCGGCGGTGTCGACGGCCCGGAACGCGGGGGTGTCCAGCACACCCGGATGCTTGAGGTCGTACAGCGTCAGGAACCGCGCGGGCTCCGGCGGTTCGCCGACCGACACCGGCGCGGCACCCGGTTCGCCGCTCGCCGCGAAAGCGCCCGCGAGCTCGAACCGCCGCACCCGGCGCACGCCCGGAACCCGCAGCACCTGCCCGTGGTACGGGTCGCTCCGCGGGGCCAACGAACCGTCCGTCACGACCGGTAGGTCCGAGCGCACATGGAGCAGTCCCGCCCCGAACTCGAACCGCCGCAGTGCGTCCCAGGTGTCCGGCCCGTCGCCGCCCATCGCGCTCGCCTCCGCCTCCTCGGCGGTCCGTACCTACCCGGCGGGGCGCGAAAGCATGTCCTCTTTGCCGAACATGCGCGCAGTGTCCGTTGCCGACGGGGTGCCGGCGTCCGGGTCGGCGCCCGCGTCGAGCAGCGCCCGCGCGATCTCCGGCTCGTTCTTGAACACGGCGCCGGCCAGCGGCGTCTGGCCCCGGTCGTTCGCGCGGTTGGCGTCCGCGCCACGCTTCAGCAGCACCTGCACGGAGGCCAGATGGCCGTGGTAGGCCGACAGCATCAGCAGCGTGTCGCCGGAGTCGTTCGCCAGGTCGACCGGCAGGCCGGCGTCGACGTAGCTGGCCAGCATCTCGGCGTCCCCGCCGCGCGCCGCCCCGAACACGCGGGCCGCCAGCTCCTCCATGGCGGCCTCCTCCTCCTTGGCGACGTCCGGCCGCTGGTTCCACGGCTCGTTCGGGTTGCTGTCGGTCATGTCCGCGCCTTTCGCTCGGTGTTCCCCCGGGCCGGTGCCGGGGTCCGGGGCGCCCGCGCGCTCCCGTGACCATCCTGGCGGATCGGGGCCCGGATCCCGGGGACCGCCCCGTGCGGCTGGCAGGATCACCGTGGCGGCCCGCGCACGGGCGCGAGCGCCGGACGGGAGGACCCATGACCGCGTCGAAGAACGTCCAGATCACGGACGAGCTCTACGCCTACATCCTGGCGCACAGCACACCCCCGGACAGCGTCCAGCAGGACCTCATCACGCGCACCCACGAGGTGCTGCCGGACCACGCGGTCATGCAGGTCCCCCCGGAGCAGGGGGTGTACCTGACCATGCTCACCCAGTTGGCGGCGCCGCAGTTCGCCGTCGAGGTCGGGACGTTCACCGGCTACTCGTCGCTGGCGATCGCACGGGGCCTGCCGGAGGGCGGCCGCCTCCTGTGCTGCGACGTCTCCGACGAGTACACCTCCATCGCCCGCGAGACCTGGCTCAAGGCGGGCGTCGCCGACCGCGTCGAACTCCGCATCGCCCCGGCACTGGACACGCTGAACGCGCTCCCGTCGTACCCGCACATCGGCCTGGCGTTCATCGACGCCAACAAGGACGGCTACGTGGGCTACTGGGAGGCACTCGTCCCGCGCATGCTTCCGGGCGGGCTGATCCTGGCCGACAACGTCCTCTACAGCGGCCGCGTCGCCGACGCCCACCCGGAGGGCCCCGCGGCGGACATCCACGTGTTCAACCAGCACGTACGCGACGACCCGCGGGTGGACGTGGTGATCCTGCCGATCGCGGACGGCTTGACGTTCGCCCGCGTAAAGAGCTGACCCCGGCCCCGACCGGGCGCGCGGCAACAAAGTCCCCCGCGCGCCCGGTCGCGACGACAGGCGGCACGCACCGACAACGGCCGCCCCGCCCCGCCGTCTTCGGTCAGCGCGCACCCACGTCGGCGCCTGAGCAGGCGCCGCCCCAAGCACACGCCGACGCACGCGGCCGCGGTTCGTGCGCCGGAGGCCGCGACCGCCGGTCACGCGGCCGACGCCGTCGCCCGTCGAGTCGCGCCCGCACTCCTCGGCGCAGGGCCCGCCGGTCGGAGCGGCCTCAGAGCGTCACCGCACTGAAACCGCTGTGCCTCGGGGCGGTCTCAGGCCGTCAGCGCCTCCTGCAGGCGCTTCGCCTCGCGGACCGCCCTCGAACCGCCCTTCGCCGCGGCGAGGGCGGCCAGCCCGGCAAGCACACGCCAACACGCGCGGCCGCGGTTCGTGCGCCTGAGTCCGGGGACCGCCGGTCACGCGTCTGCGCCGTCGCCCGTCGAGTGGCCGCCGCGCTCCTCGAGGCGCGAGCGGGTGACCCGGCAAGCACCTACGCCCGTCAGCTCGGTCCCCGCGTCGGGGGGCGAGTCCGCCGGTCGGGGCGGACTCAGGCCGTCAGCGCCTCCTGTAGGCGCTTCGCCTCGCGGACCGCCCTCGAACCGCCCTTGGCCGCCGCGAGGGCGGCCAGGCCGGGGAGTTCGGCCTTGGCGCCGGACCTCGTCGCGCAGGTTGCGGCCAGGGCCAGGAGGTCGGCGAGGGCCGGGTTGCGGCGGGGTTCGGCGAGGAGGCGGGGCAGGAGGCCGGTCAGCAGGCGCCAGGTCGCTTCGTGGGCGTCGGCGGCCACGGCCTGGGTCAGCGCGGTCGCGACGCGGCCGGCCTTCATGCGGCCCAGCACGACGGCCTGGGCGATCGTGACGCCCAGTTCGGCCGGGTCCCAGTCGTCGCCGCCGCGCGCGGCCAGCGTCAGGTAGCCGTCGACCGCGTGCGCCCGGTCCTCCTCGTCGCGGGCTCCCAGGCCGTACGCGAACGCGAGCGCTGTCCCGGGCCCGGTCCGGCCGTCGGCGGCCGCGAGGAGCGGCAGGACGCCGGTGCCTCCGTCGCCGTTGTCGGCCAGCGACACCAGCGCCATCGACGCGTGCGCCGCGATCAGGTCGCGGTGCCCGGGCGCGACCAGGACCCAGTACGCCATCTCGGTGCGGTCCTGGAACCAGTCCCGCCGCCGGTTGGCGCTCTCCCCCGGGTCCTCGACGCCGCACAGCGCAGAGGCGACCATGTCCTCGGCCATCGACGCGTCCGCGGGCCCCACCGTCGCCAGGAGGTCGAACCCGTAGAGGTGCGCCGACCGCTCGGCCAGCCACACGCGGGCCGCCGCGATCCGCTCGTCGAGCGTGCCTGTGATCGCCGGCCGGTTGCTCGAGCCCGGCAGGTCCGAACGCCACTGGTAGGGCCACGACGTCAGGAACATCTGTACGGCGACCTCGGGCCCGGTGTAGCCGCCCGCGCGCATCAGCGCCGCCGTGCGCTTGCCCTCGGGCGAGGTCAGTTCGTCCGCGCGTGCGAGCACCGCGGGGTCGATGTCCTTCGGGAGCCGCAGCAGTGCCTGGCCGAGGTCGTACGGCCATGGCGTGCGCCCCGCGGCCTCGTACGCGGCCAGTCCCGTGACGAGCGCGTCCGGGTCGACGTACCCGGCGGCGTCGGCGGGCCGGGCCAGGTGCGGGTCGGCCTGCGGCGTGCGGAGCCGGCGGGCGACCTCGTGCAGGCGCATCAGGTGGACGCGGTGCGGTCCCGGCAGGGCGTCGTGCGGTGTCAGGGCCGGCCCGTCGCCGGCGAACAGCCTGCGGAACCAGCCCATGGCCCCGCCGAGCCGGCTCGCGGCGGCGACCAGGGCGCCGAGCGCGCCCACCGTGCGGTTCGCCTGCCAGTCGTTGTGGCTGAGCGGCCGGTGCTTGGCGTCCAGCGGTGCCACGGCCTCGGCGAGCGCCTCGCGGTCGCGGGCGTGTTCGCGCAGCAGGCCGTCGACGACGCGTTCGAGCGCCCACGGGTCGGCGTTCGCCGTTGCCCTGCCGGACCACGGATTCTGCATCGTGGTCGCGAACAGGACGGTGAGCTCCTCCGTCAGTTCGTCGAGCCCGTCGATCGGCTGCGGCAGTTCGCGCGGCGCGGGCAGCGGCGGGCGCACGGGCCCGGCGAGCTTATCGGCGGCCGGCACCGGGTCGCCGACGAGGGCGGCGAGGTCGGCCCGCAGGGTGTCGTCCACCAGTTCGGCCGAGGCCCGCAGTTCGTCGCGCAGCACGGCCGCCTGATCGGCCGACAGCTTCGGCAGGTGCTTGGCCGCCGTGTTCAGCGCCCGCTCCTGGAGGTCCGCGCTCTCGTGGGTGAACACGGTCGTCACGGTCGCCAGCACCTCGCCCGCGCGGTCGCGGTGCCGGGCGGCGGCCTTGTCGAGCCAGGTCAGTTGTGCCCGGACCAGCTTCTTCTCGGGCCGGAACAGCACCGCGCGGCCGGCCTCGACGAGTTGCTCGACGGTCAGGCCGCCCGCTTCGTCGAGGCGGCGCAGTGCGGCCTGCGCGATCTCGGCGAACGCGGCCGGGCTGTCCGGCAGCAGCCGCAGGTACACGGTGACGCGGGCGGCGGCCTCGGCGTCGGTGACCTCCAGGCCGTCGTACAGCCGTCGGAAGCCGCGTACGTCCACGGCCGCAGACACCCCGAGCAGGAACCGGGTGAGCAGCGCGTCGAGGTAGCCGCCGCGGTCGACGACGTCGTGGTCCGCGAGCGTGCGGAGCGCGCGCGACCAGCACCGTTCCGGGCGTTCCTCGTTCCCGCGCTCGTCGCTGTCGACGCGGCGGCCGAGCTGCTCGACGCCGCACAGCAGCGGCACGAACTCGCGGGCCCGCCGGTCGGCGTGGAGCGCCTGGACGAGCGTGCCCCGCATGCGCTTGATGCCCATCGAGTCGTACCAGCCGCGCACATAGCCGTCGGTCCGCGGGATCGGGATGCCGGCGGCGACGACGAAGAGGTCGGCGAGCTCCCAGTCGGCGAACAGGCTGTCAAGGGTCAGCCGATTTGCGAGGCGTTGCGCGATGTCGGGCAACCAGGCGGCGTTGCGCTGCGTTATGACGGTCATGACGGCGTCTTTGGCGGCCCGGGTGTCCGCGAACCCGCGCAGGTCGCGGCGGGTGAGCCATTGACTGACGCCTGCCGCCCCGCCGACGCACGCCGCGCCCACGACGCCGAGTTGGACGAGGACGTCGCGGCGGGTCTGCCACGTGGCCGTGTAGTCCTTGAGCGCCGCTTTGAGGTCCGGCACCAGTGTGCGCCGTTCGGCCTCGGTCAGCCCGTCGAACAGCGGCGGCAGCGCGGCGGCGCCGCCGGTCCCGTACGCGGCCTGGACGTCGCTCCACGTCGGCGCGGTCACGCCTTCACCTCCACGGTGCTCCGGTCGTCGGCCGCGGCGCGCGCGGTCAGTTGGGCGGCGAGGACATGCTTGCAGGGGCCGCGCCCGCCGCGGTGCCCGGCCCACCATTCACATGTGCAAGAGCCGTCTCCGCTTAGCCGGACGGCGTACGTAGCGGTGTCGCCGATGACGCGCGCGGTGTCCCCTGCGAGGCTGACGCGGTGTTCGGCGACGAGTCGGCGGGCGTGCCGCAGCCGCGGGTTCATGTGCTCGACACGGCCGGTGTCGTACGGCAGTTCCCGGTGGAAGTACGCGGCCTCGGAGACGTCGTACCCGATGCGCCCGGCGGTACCGAGCCGCGTCAGTGCCGCGCGGACCCGCTCGGGGGTGAGCCCGGACTCGAGCGCGAGCGCGCCGATCTCGACGCGGGGTTCCCAGGCGAGCAGTGCCGCGACGAGGTCGGCGTCGTCGGCGGCGTGCGGGTCCGCGAGGCCGGCGAGGACGGCGCCTTCTCCGGAGAATCCGCGCGCGGCGTCGGGCGAGACGGTCAACGTGAGCCGCATGCCGGGGAGTTCGACCTCCCAGGCGGACGCCTGCGGCCCTTCTCCGGCGCGTACGGCGGGCCCGTACACGCGCAGGGCGGTGGCGTGCCGCAGGACGCGCGTGAGGGCGCGCAGCCGGTCGGGGCCGGCCAGGCACACGGCGCCGGGGCTCGCGGCGGACGCGGCGCGGAGCGTGCCGGCGGCGGGGACCGCCCACAGCACCTGGCGGGTGTTCCTGGGCAGGCTCCGCAGGAACCGCGCCGCGGCGGCCGCGCCGAGTTCCGCGCGCAGGTCGAAGCGGGAGGCGATGACCTGGACTTCGGCGAAGCCGCGCAGCCAGCGTTCGGGCAGCGGGACCTTCTTCTCCACGACCGGGCCGTCGAACGTGGTGACGGTGACGTCGTCGGGGCCGACGGCGACGTGCAGCGGATCGCCGCCGCCGACCATGGCGAGGGCTTCGCGCAGCGGCGCGTTGACGTCGACGTTGGTGGTGCCGGTGCCGAGCATCTCGCCGTCGATACCGGCGGCCAGGACGTCGAGGCGGGCGTAGACGCCGCCGCAGCCGGAGAACGACTCGAAGCGCAGCCGGTCGCCGTTGCCGGTGACCACCGGGTCGAGTGAAGCCCGGTTCTGCGGCTGCCAGTAGCGGGTCGCGGCGACGTCGGCGACGGCGAGCAGTCCGCCCGCGGCGGCCTGCGGCGCGGTGAGGAATCCGGAGAAGAACCGCGGGAACGGCGCGAGTCCGTGCGACGTGAGGCCGCCGCCGGTCTCCAGCGCGAGCGCGGGGGCGCCGTCCGAAGCGGCGCGGACCGCCGACGGGCGCAGATAGGTCAGGGAGTGCGTGGTGGACGCCATGTCCGCAACGTACGGCGGGAGTCCGACAGAAGCGGCACCGGCGCAGGTCACCGCGCCGCCGCGGGGCCGATCGGCACGCGCCCGGCGTACGCCCCGTGGCGTACCCTGGCGCAACCTTTCGGCCGTTTCACCGGTCTCACTCACGACACACCGTCAGGTCGGCGATCCCCCACGGGGATCAACGACCCGGGCAAGATGGCGTAAAGCAACCGTTGATCCCGCGGTTCGGGGGACACGCGAGATGGCGCTGTCATACTATGCGCTGGTCCATTCTGCCGGAGGTAGGACGTATGCCCACAGCGCAGCCGGGGAGCGGCTCGACGGTTCGCCGTATTCTCCTCGGTTCCCAACTCCGCCGACTCCGCGAGGCCAAAGGCATTTCGCGCGAGGAGGCGGGGTATGAGATCCGCGCCTCCGAATCGAAGATCAGTCGAATGGAGCTGGGCCGTGTCAGCTTCAAAGACCGCGACGTCGCGGACCTGCTGACGATGTACGGCGTGACGGACGAGACGGAGCGTGAGGCTCTGCTGAACCTTACCCGGGAGGCGAACGCCACGGGCTGGTGGCACAGTTACGGTGACATCCTGCCGAGCTGGTTCCAGGTGTACGTAGGCCTGGAAGAAGCGGCGTCGGTCATCCGTACCTACGAAGTGCAATTCGTACCCGGTCTGTTGCAGACCCCGGACTACGCGCGGGCGGTGGTGGTCGCGGGGCAGCCCAACGCCCCCGTGTCCGAAGTCGAGCGCCGGGTGGGGCTGCGGACGCAGCGTCAGCTGATCCTGAACCGGGACCGGCCGCCGCGCGTGTGGGCGGTACTGGACGAGGCGGCACTGCGCCGGCCGATCGGCGGGCGCGAGGTGATGCGCGGTCAGATCCAGCACCTCATCGACTCGGCGGCGCTGCCGAACGTGACGGTGCAGGTGATGCCGTTCCGGTTCGGCGCGCACGCGGCCGAGGGCGGCCCGTTCACGCTGCTGCGGTTCCCGGAGCCGGATCTGCCGGACGTGGTCTACCTCGAGCAGCTGACGAGCGCGCTGTACCTCGACAAGCGCGACGACGTCGACCAGTACACCGAGGTGATGGAGCGGCTGAGCGTCGACGGCCTGCCGCCGGACCGCAGTGTCGACCTGCTCGCGAGGATCCTCAAGGAGACCTGACCGGCCGGGCCGCGCCGAGGTGTTACCGAGTGCGCTGAAGTGCGCTGAACACCTTCCGACGCGACCCGGGCGCGTTACCCGGCCCGAAAGCACGGTGGGCGTTTCGCCGTGCCCGCGTTTCGCCGTGCGGGCCATGTGCGGCCCGGAGCGGAGGGTCGTGGACGGTCAGGCGATGAGGTTGTCGAAATCGCCGTCCTTGGCGCCCAGGATGAGCGCGACGATCTCGGCGCGGGTGTAGATCAGGGCGGGCCCGTCAGGGAACCGCGAGTTCCGCACGGCTATGTCTCCGTCGGGCAGCTGGGCCATCTCGACGCAGTTGCCCTGCGAGTTGCTGCGCCGGCTCTTCTGCCACGCGACTCCGTGCAAAGACCCGGCCGGCATCCCGTTGTGCGTTCCGTGCATGACATCTCTCCTGGACCTCTTGCCGGGCGAACCGGCGACGATTGCCCACCCCCGGTGGTACGACCTGTGCCGTTCGTCGCGCCCGAGTCCGGGGCCTGCCTGGGCTGCCCCGGCATCGTTCGCCGTGTCCCTGCCTCTTGTATCTGCACGTGCATCTGACCATGCAAATGCAGCGTACGGTGTGATGATAGCGCACGGCCCCAGGCCGCCACGCAAGCTCGGGAAGCCCTATATCCAGCATTACAGGAAGGCCCTAAGAAGGGCTTAAGAATGCCGGGCCGAAGGGCGCCGAAAACGTTCACAACGAACCTGCGGCGGCAAAATCGCCCAAGCCGGACGGAATTTTCGGACAAGCCACCGCACAACCCGCAGGGCCGCTTCGCGCTAATCACGGAACGCGAATACGCAAATACCCGGAGCGGTGTTCCCGCCCCGCGCTTCCTATATACAACGCGCGGGAAGTGCGGTCCCGTTGCCGCACTTCCCCGGATGTGATGAATTCCTCTTCACCACGGCCGCCGACCGGGGCGGACTATTGCCCGGGTATCTGGAACATCGCCCAGACCACTTTCCCGGTCCGTCCGGCCACGCCGGTCAGCGGAAACCAGCCCCACGAACTACTGAAACATTCGACGATGTGAAGTCCGCGGCCGGTTTCCGCGCCGTCGCCGAGGTCCTGCGGCGCGGGCAGTCCCGCACCGGGGTCCTGGACGGCGCACATGACCCTGCGCCCCTTGCGCAGCATGGCGAGCTGGACCGGGTGGCCGGCGGTACCGGGGTCGGCGGCGGTGTCCCGCGCGCCCCCCGTGTCCGTCGCGGCACCCGGCTCGCCCGACGCGCCGACGCCGTGGCACAGCGCGTTGGTCACCAGCTCGGAGACCACGAGGGCCAGGTCGTCGGACAGCTGGGCGGCTCCCCAGCGGGCCAGCGTGTCCTGCGCGAAGTCTCGGGCGGCCTTGACCGAGTCGCGGCGCGGCCCGAGGGCGCGTACCGCGATGTCGGTGACCGGTCCGGACTCGGCCGCGAGCGCGTCGTCGTCGCCCAACGGGTCCATCCGGAAGAGGGTGGCCACGGAGAAGCCCGCGGCGGCACTGGCGGCGGTCATATGCACCTCCGGGCGGGCACCCGACCCGGACGCGCCGTCCGTGTCCCTCGTAACAACACCGGGCCCGCTCCGGTGCCGCGGTGGGACTTGCCGACCACCGTCATGCCTCCCGTGAATCGACCCGGATCCGATGCGTATCCACGCGTGTACATACCCGCGTGTGCACCCTGTTCATTATGTCGATGCTCACGGCGGGTGCAAGACCAGATGCACGTGCAGTCTCGTAAATTGCAGCTGCAAGCCTCGGATGCACGTGCATCCAAAGCATGCACGCGACCTCTGGACCGCATTTCCGGCGAGATTTCCGATTTGTTGACGCGTGGTCGCCGTCACACCCCGCAACGCGAACGGGCGGCCCCGCGGATGCGGGGCCGCCCGTCGGCGGAGTGGGCTCTGGCCGGGCGCACGGCCCGTCCCGGCGTCAGACCGCGGACGCCGCCCGGTTCGCCGGAGCGTCCGAGGAACCGCTCGCGGAGGCGCCGCCGCGGCCCAGCGGCAGCAGGGCGATGCCCGGGACCAGGATCAGCGCGATGCCGGGGATCAGGATGTACCAGGGCACCTGCTCGACCTTGCTGTTCTTCGCGTCGTACGACGGGATGCTGTCGGCCTGGTGGAAGCTGTCCACGTTCGTGCCGATGTCGTTGACCATGCTGTCGAAGCGGTGCAGGATCCGCGGCGTCTGCGCGAGGCCCTTGCCGACCTCCTGGTACTGCGACGAGAGGCCCGCGGTGTACTGCTCCGGGGTCTGCTTCGCGGCGGCGGCCAGGAACGGGATCGCCTTGGTCTGCATCTCGTCGGCGAACGCCTTGAGGGTGTTCATGTCGTCACGCGACTGCGTGTAGCCCTCCTGCGTGAAGGTGGGCCGGAACGCGTCGAACATCTCGGCCGCCGCCTTGGTCTTGCCGAGCTGGTCGGTGGCCAGCGTGCCGGCGACCATCACCACGCCCAGCGCGACCGAGGTCGCCAGCGCGATCGTCGGGACGACCGAGCGGCCGGGGCGGAACGAGAAGAACAGGCCCGCCGCGCCGACCACGGTCAGGATGATGCCCGGCACCAGGAACAGGTAGGTCACGCCGGTGTTGGGCACGTCCGCGGTGGGGATCTCGTCGGCGGTGCGGAAGTTCGGGCCCTGCTGCTCCATGACGGTCACGAGGTGCTCGAACCGCGGCATGATCGTGTCGACGTCCTTGAGGCCCTTGCCGACCGCCGGGAACACGCTGCCGAGCAGCACCTGCAGCTGCTCGGGCGTCTGACCGTTGCGCGCCGCGAGCTGCGGGAGGGTCTCGGTCTTCAGCTGCTTGAGCATCAGCTGCATGGTGACCAGGTCGTCGCGGCTGGTCTTGAGGCCCTCCTTCGACATCGCGTCACGGAACGTGTCCTGGACGTTGTCGACGCCCTGGGTCTTCTTGGGCAGGCCGTCGGCCAGCGGGAAGACGATCAACCCGATGCCCAGCAACAACACCAGTGCCAACGCCACACGGCGGAACGTACGCACAGCCGGAATCTCCCTTCGCCCACCGCGCGGGCCCTTCGGCCGGGGCACGGGGTGGCCGTGCGGACCGGGCCGGGCGCAGGAGCGTTACTTCGCGGATGAGTCACTCGCAGGTAGGAGATCCTTGCAGCCGTTCACCACGAGGTCACCTACCGGCGGGTAATGTCACGTGATCGAGATCTTCGAACACATTTGACCATGTCAACGTAAGACGCCCGGTTGTACGGTGCCCCGGTGGACTTGGAACTGACGACGGACGAGAAGACCGTCCGGGACGCGTTCGCGCGCTTCTTCGCGGACCGCTGCCCCGTCTCCGTGGTCCGGGACGCCGAGCCGCTGGGCCACGCCCCGGCGCTGTGGGCCCGCCTCCGCGAGACCGGCGCCCCGGGTATGGCGGTCCCCGACAAACACGGCGGCGGCGGCGCGACCGCGCTCGACCTGGTGCTGCTGATGCAGGAGGCCGGCCGCGTGCTGGCCCCGCTGCCGCTGGCCGAGCACCTCGCCGCCACCCGTACCCTCGCGCGCACCCCCTCCGGACTCGCCGCGCCGTGGTTCGCGTCCCTCGTGGACGGCGACACCGTCGCGGCCGCCGCGCCCCGCCCGGCCCGGGACGGCGTCGCCCGCCTCGTGCCCGGCGGCGCCGTCGCCGACGTCGTGGTCGCCCTGGACGACGACCAACTCGTCGCGGTGCGCTCCGACGCCCCCATGGAAGCCCCGCCCAACCACGCCAGTGCCCCGCTCGCCGACCGCGACCTGCGCACCGGCGAGCGCGTCGTACTCGCCGACGGCGCCGAAGCCGCCGCCCTGTTCGCGCGCATGGTCGCCGACTGGCAGCTGCTGACCGCCGCCGCACTCGGCGGACTCGCTGCCCGCGCACTGGAGATCGGCGTCGAGTACACCCTCGAACGCCGCCAGTTCGACCGGCCGATCGCCGCGTTCCAGGCCGTACAACAGGGCCTCGCGGACCTGGTCGGCCCGATCGACGGCGTCACCTTCCTCACCGCGCGCGCCGCGTGGACGCAGGACGAGGGCGACCAGGCCGAGTCCGAGCGGCTGGCCTCCATGGCCTTCCTGGCCTCCGCCGAGGTCGCGCGCGACGCGACGTACGCGGCACTGCACTACCACGGGGGCTACGGCGTGACCTTGGAGTACGACATCCAGCTGTTCTTCCGCCGGGCCCGCGGCTGGCCGCTGGTGCTGGGCGATCCCGAGGACGAGTACCTGCGGCTCGCCGACCGGCTGTTCGGTCCCGTCGGCGCGGCGGGCACGGAGGTGGCGGGCTGATGGACTTCGCACCCAAGCCGTCCGTCGAGGAGTTCCGCGCCTCGATCCGCCGCTTCATCGCCGACCACCTCACCGCCGAGATGGTCGAACGCGCGCACCGCACCGGCACGTTCCACGACTGGGACTTCCACCGCACGCTCGCCGCCACCGGCGTCATCGCCGAGGGCATGGCCGGCCCGGGCCGCGCCACCGGGCGCGACCCGCTCGAACTGTACGTACTGTTCGACGAGCTCGGCCTCGCCGGCGCCCCCTTCTACGGACTCGCCAACGCGATGCTGGTGGCCGGGATCATCGAGCAGATCGGCAGCGACTTCCACATCCGCGAGGTACTGCCGAAGTTCCACAGCGGCGAGGCGATCGCGGCACTCGGCTACTCCGAGCCGGGCTCCGGGTCCGACGTCGCCGCCGCGGCCACCCGCGCCGAACGCGTCCCCGGGCACCCGGGCGACGAGGCGGTGTGGCTCGTCAACGGGCAGAAGATGTTCACCACCCTCGTGCACGAGGCCGGGTACGTCATCCTCCTCACCCGCACCGACCCCGACCTCCCCAAGCACCGCGGCCTGACGATGTTCCTGGTGCCGATGGACCTGCCGGGCATCGACTTCCAGGCCATCGAGACGATGGGCGGCGACCGCACCAACATCACCTACTTCACCGACGTGCACCTGCCCGACCGGTGGCGGCTCGGCGAGGTCAACGGCGGCTGGGACGTCATGAAGGTCGCCCTGGCGTACGAACGCGGCGTGTTCGGCAACATGAACCAGGGCGTGACGCTGCTGCGCCGCTTCGCGGAGTGGGCGCGCACCGCCGAACGCTCCGACGGCACCCGGCTGATCGACGATCCCGGCGTGCGCCGCCGCCTCGCCCGCATCGCCGTCGACAACGAGATCACCGGACTGCTCGCGCTGCGCCCCGCGCTGCTCGCCAGCCAGGGGCGGCTGCCGACCACCGAGGGATCGGTCGCGAAGCTGTTCGCGAGCGAGGCCTACAACCGCGCGGCCGAGGCGTGCCAGGAGATGGCGGGCACGGCCGGACTGCTGTCGCCGGTGCGCGGGGACGGTGGGGACTGGGGGTTCGTCGACCTGGCGGCGCGCGACGCGCCGGTCACCGCGATTTACGGCGGGACGAGCGAGATCCAGCGCAACAACATCGCGGAACACCGGCTGGGCCTGCCTCGGGCCCGGTGAGGCGGGCGCTCCGCACTGCGGCGGGGCCTCACGACACGGGCGCGGACGGGTGGTTTCCGTCCGCGCCCGTTGCGGTGCGGCCCGGCCGGGTTCGCCGCCGTGGAGGACCACGGGTTCCCGCCACACCGCGTGATCTCACGCACACCTCGGACACCCCGCCCGCGTCCGGGCGTTCGGGCCCGGGCCGGGCGATGCGCCCGATGCGTCACGGCGGCCCGGCCGGTGGTGCTTTCACCCGATCCGGCGTGATGCGCGACAGCTCCGACCGGGTGGCATATGCCAATTGCCCCGGTTACCCGACGCCAACCCGGCGCCCACACGGTGGTTGGCCCAACTGCCTTGCGGCGCCCGTGTTCCGGAGTGCGGAGCTACCCGCCGGTATAACGGATCGTCAACACGCGATGAACTGACGGTGCCCGACGATGGCGCATAAGCCGGTCTTAACTTCTGGCAGACTGCGTCCCCGTCCGGTGGGACAGTCGCCTGACGGCCTGTGCGTGGCACGCACGCGTGGGGCGCGTACCCACGAGGTGGCCTCGATCGCAGGTCCGGCGCGGCGGTGGCCGCGGCGCCCGTCCGCGCGGTCCGGGCCGAACGAGGGAGTGCGATGCGGCCCCTGCACAAGGACGATCCACGCCAGATCGGCGGCCACCGCCTCGTCGCGGTGCTCGGCGAGGGCTCGGTCAGCCAGGTCTTCCTCGGTGCGACGCCCGCCGGCCGGCCGATCGTACTCAAGGCCGTGCGGCCGCTGCCCGCCGCCGACCCGAACTTCCGCGCGCGCTTCGCGCAGGAGGTCACCGCGGCGCGCAAGCTGGCCTGCCCATACGCCGTCCCCGTCGTCGACGCCGACACCGACGGTCCGGTGGCGTGGATCGCCACCGCGTACATGCCGGGCCCCCCGCTGGGCGAGGCCGTCGAGGCGTACGGTCCGCTCCCGCCGCAGACCGTCCAGGTCCTGGCCGCGGGACTGGCCGACGCGCTCGACGCCATGCACACCGTCGGGCTCACCCACGGACGCCTCGCCCCGAACCAGGTCGCGCTGGCGCCCGACGGACCGCGCGTGGTCGACCTCGGCGTCGCCCGCTCCCCCGACGGGCCCGCCGTCACCGAGACCGGGCTCATCATCGGATCGGTGCTGCCGGCACCGGCGTTCCGCGCCCCCGAACAACTGGACGGCGGCGTCGCCGGGCCCGCGGCCGACGTGTTCTCGCTCGGCTGCGTCCTGGTGCACGCGGCGACCGGGCGCGGCCCGTTCGGCAACGACGACACCCCGGGCGTCCGCGAACGCGTCGTGCGGGGCACCCCCGACCTCGACGGCCTGCCGTCGTGGCTGCGCGAGTTGGCGGCCGCCTGCCTCGACAAGGACCCCGACCGACGCCCGACCGCCGACCGCGTCCACGCCGCTACGACCGGCGGCCTCGACGGACCCGGCTGGCTGCCCAGGCCTCTCGCGGCCGAAGTCGCCCAGCGGGCGGCGACGTTGTGGTCGTACGTCTCGATGCAGACCGACGACGAGGGCGTCCCGACCGGCAACGCCACCCCGTTCGCGGCCCCACCGACCTCGGGCGCGGCCGAGGCCCGGCAGGGCCCCGGTGTCGGTCCGACGAGCCAAGGTGCCGGAACGGCCGCAGGGTTCGCCGACATGCCGGACGCGGGAACGGGCCCGGGCGCGCGTGCAGGCATGCCGACGAGCACACCCCCGACGGCCGGACGCCCCGCCACACCGCCGCCTCCACCAGGACCGCCCCCGAGCCCAGGCACCCGCGCCCGGACGAACAGCGCGTCGGTACCCAGCCCGGCACCACCGGTCGACGGACGACCTGTCGTACCACCGGCCCCGCCGACGCCGCCCCCGGTCCCCGGCGGAGCGGCAGCGGGCAACCCCTCGACGCCGAACCGCCCGACGACGCCGCCACCGCCGGCCGCCGGCGCGGGAGCACACGCGCAAGCGGCGGCGAACACGAACCGTCCACCGGCCCCGCCGATGCCCCCGACCCCGCCGCCTCCGGTCGGCCCACAGGGAGCGACGGGACCAGCCGCGCCCCCGAACCCCGCAGTGAGTCCAGCTACCCCGGCGGCACGCCCGACCGCCCCGCCGCCGCCCCCGCCCGGCCCGCCACCGGTCGTCACAGACGCGGCTCCCGCCGGCCGACCGACCGGCGCGGGCGGAGCCGCAGGCGTCTCCTCACCTACCGGACCGGCGAGCACGCCCATCCCCCAGCCGAGTTCCGCCGCGCCTGCGGGAACTCCTGCGGCAACGCCGCCGCGTCCCGACGCACAGCCGCCCAACGCGCCGACCCGCACCCCGGCGACGCCGCCCCGGCCCGGCACGGCGGGGCGTTCGGGCGCACCCCCGGCCGGCAGACCGACGAGTCCGGCCGAGAACACCGCACCGCTGCCCGCCCCTTCCGACGCCGCCGCAGACGCCGCGTCAACCGGAACCCCGTCCGCCGGACAGGCGGGTCGATCGACCTCACGGCCGGCTTCCGCGTCGGGCTCTGGCGCTCACCCGAGTTCCGGCACAGCCCCCGCGTCGGCATCGGGCCCCGCGAACCCGGGCGCGAACGCGGCGGACAGCGCGTCGCCGCCGGCACCGCGCGGAGGCCTGCCCACCGGATCCGCACCCGCGTCGCGCACGCATGCGCCCGATCACGCCGCAGCGCCGCACGCTCCGGGCCAGGAGCCCCCGGACTCGCGCACCGCGACCACGCCGCCTGCGGCCCCTGTGTCGCGATTCGGCGCTCCAACGAGTTCGAGCACCGACACCGCGCCTGCCTCGGGACCCGCGAACCCGGCCGCGGACACCGCAGCGAGCGCGACATCCTCCGCACAGCACTCAGGACCCCTTACCAGATCCGCGACCACGCCGCCCGCGGCTCACACGTCGACTCCTGGCGCTCCGTCGAGTTCAGCCCCAGATGCCACGCGGTCCGGCGGCCCGCGCGACGCGGTGCCACACGCACCGTCTACCGACACGCCCTCTTCGGCGGCATCCCGAGGTCGACGCTCGGGCGACGCTCCGCCTGGCGCGACTTCGTCCGGCGAGGTGCTACCTCCCCGTTCGGTCACACCGCCGGGCGACAGCCGTGGTCGAGCGCAAACCGCCGCAAGTGCGCCGCCTGCGTCCACGCCGTCTGCGGGTTCTGCCTCCGTGTCGTCCAGCGCCTCGTCCTCGTCGAGAGCCTCGCAGGCAGGTCCCGTCGACGACGCGGGCGGTCCGGGGCGTAGGCGTGCTGGTCGGCACTCCGGTCAGCCAGGCACGCCTTCGGCCCCCGACACCGGCCGGAACGCCGACACCACGGTCCAGCCCGGCGGGACCACTCAGCCCGTCGTGACGCCGCCGTCCCCTGGTTCCCCCGCCTCGTCGCCCACGGCGGGCCCGGCCGCCGAGGCGGCGGTCGGCGGCGCGTCTGAGTCCGTCGTACCGCCGTCGTCTGCCGGGCCGTCGGATGCGGCCTCCTCGGCCGCCCCGTCCGGCGGACGGCGACGTGCCCGGTCGGGGGCCGGTTCGTCCGACAGCGCCACACCGGACGGCACAGCGAACTCGATTCCCCACCCCGCGACTTCGCCGGAGGACGACGCCCCCACCGGCAGGCGTCGGGCCGGCGCCTCGTCGGGCGAACAGAACGTCGGACGCCCGGCGAGCCCGCCGGATTCCCCCACGTCGCTCGGCGGCGGTTCGGATCCCGGTGCCGCGGGCTCGCGTGGTTGGGGCAAGGGTCGGCGACGACGTACAGACCACAGCTCCACTGCTTCGTTCGGGGGCGCGGCGGAGGCGTTCCCGGGCGACGGCTCCGGCGGCGTGGGCGGCACGGGCGGCATCGGCGGCGCCAACGGGTCGTGGCACGACGACCCGCTCGACGACGAGATCATCGAGGCCGAACTCGTCGATGACGACGAGCCGTTGCCGCCCCGCGCGGCCGCCGGTCCCGCCGAGGGCCCGTCGGGCCATCGGCGTCCGGGCCGGGCAGGAGGCGGCGCTTCGGCTCCCCCACCGGGCGGACGTCGTGCGTCCACGCCGCCCCCGTCGGAACCCCGGCACGCGGCGAAGCCGGAGCAACCGGAGGAACCCTCGGGCACTCCCCCGGTCGTGAACCGGCGCCGGTTCCTGACCTGGGCGGCCGGCGGGGCCGCGGTGATCGCGGGTGCTTCGACGGGGGCGATCCTGTGGGGCGGTGGCGACGGCGGTACGTCCGTGCGCGCCGATCCCGCGGGGGCGCCGCCGACGTACTTCCCGCCCGCGCCTCCGGTGGCTCCGCTGCGCCTGTCGCTGATGGACTCGTCGCTGCCGAACGACCAACTGGCCGCCCTGCAAAGCGATTTGCAGCAGAGCGGCGGGCGCGTCCGGCTCGACGTGGAGTCGCTCCCGGCGGCCGGCTACGCCGAGGGCCTGCTCGGCCGACTACGCGGTCCGCAGCCGCCGGACGTGTTCGAGGTCGACCTGCTGTCCCTGGCCGGGCATTTCGCGGCGGGGCGGATCGCCGACATGACCGCGTTCCAGGGCCGGTTCGACACGGACGCGTGGCTGCCCGCACTGCGTTCGGCGGCGCGGGTCGGGGACAAGCTCGTGGCGCTGCCGATGACGGCGTCGGTCCCGGTGGTGCTGTACCACGTCGGCCTGTACGCGGCGGCGGGTGTCGCGGTGCCGCGTACCCGCGAGGAGTGGGTGGACGGCCTGGAGCGGCTGCGGGTCGCGAACGCCGCGAACCCGGCGTTCCGCAGCCTGTACCTGCCGGGCAAGGCGTGGCCGGTTCTGTCGTCGTTCATGTGGGAGGCGGGCGGTGCGCTCGCACTGCGTGAAGGGGACACCTGGCGGGGCGCGTTCGATCTGCCCGGCTCGATCGAAGGGGTGCGGTTCTTCCGGGAGTTGCAGAGCTACGCTCCCGAGGCTCGGGATCTGACGGAGGGCGATTTCCTGCCGGGCGACTGGTTCCGGAGCGGGGCGACGGGGTCGATGATCGGCAGTGCCGCGCTGCACACGGCGGCGATGTCGTCCGTTCCGTCGCTGGAGGGCACGCTGGGCGCGTTCCCGATGCCGGGGCCGCTGCCGGACAAGCCGGGCGCGGTGGGGGTGCGCGGGACGGCGCTCGTGGTGTCGTCGAACTGCCATGACCTGCACGGCGCGGCGGAGGTGCTCGCGGCGCTGGCGTCGGATCCCTGGCGGGCGAAGGTGGCGGCGCTGGGGCGCGTGAACTCGCCTCGGACGGTCCCCGAGTCGGCGGTGCCAGGGCAGAACCCGATGCTCCGGGCGGGTGCGGTGGCGGCGGCGCAGAACGGCCACGCGTACCCGGTCGCGCCGGGCTGGTCGGAGCGGCCGGTGGTGGACTTCGGGCACGCGGTGCTGACCGGCGGGGACGCGCTGGTCGCCGCGGCCGCGGCGAACCAGGTCGTGGCGGCGGAGTTCGGGAAGGCGTCGGCCTAGCGGGCGGCGCGGGCGTGCGGGCCGCTTCTCCGTCGGCCCGTACGCCGACCCCGTGGCCGGAACTCGCCGCCGCCGCACCCCAGCCGAGCCCGACACCGGCAACCGACCCACGTTACGCCGCCCGGGGCCGGGTCGTCTCCTATCCCTGGGAAACGGGGGTTACCGCCCGTATCGCCACCCTACGGTCGAGGTGCTTCGTCGCTTCGTCCTCGACCGGCACCCGTGCGCTTTGGGCCGGTCACGCTCCGAGTCCACGAGGGTGCGGTACGCCATGCTCACGCTGTTCGAGTGCACCATATGAGTGCTTTGGCTCCACAGGATCCTTCTGGGCCACGGGGGTTGGCCCCGGTGCCGGCGCACGGTGGCGCGGTGTCCGGGTACGCCGTACCGCGTCTGCCCTTGCTGTCTCCGCCGCTGGGCGCCTCCGTGCCGGAGCCCGCCGGTGACCCCGTCCGCGCGGACGACAGCGCCGGAGCCGCGGGCCCGGCCGGAGCCCTCGACGTCGCCCCCGTGTGCGCAGCCGCCGCGTCCCCGACCCCCGACGGGTTCGGTGCTCCGCGCTGGGAGGTGTCCGACGGCAGCTTCACCGGTCCGGGCTTCCAGCCTGTGCCGGGCTCGGATCCGGACCTCCCGGCCGGCCCTGACGGGGCCACCGGCGCCTCGTACGGCTCCTCATACGGCTCCTCGTACACACCCCCGCCCACCGGCTCGTACACAACCGCGGACCCCGACCCGTCCCTGCCCCCGCCCCCGCCCCCGCCCCCGCCCCAGGACACGCTCCCCCCGCGGCCGGCCGCGCCGGTGGATCCGCTGGGTCCGCGGCTGATCCAGGAGAGCCTGGCGGTCGTCGCGCCGCGCGCGGACGCCGTGTTGTCGCACTTCTACGCGCTGCTGTTCATCGAGCGCCCGGATCTGCGGTCGATGTTCCCGCCGATGATGGACGCGCAGCGTGACCGACTGCTGGCCGCCCTGCTGCGGCTGGGGGCAAGCGCGGGCGATCCCGAATCGCAGCGGGGCTTCCTGCGCCAGCTGGGCCGGGACCACCGCAAGTACGGCGTGCTCGCCGAGCACTACGCGGCCGTCGGTGTCGCGCTGATCGGCGCGCTGGCGCGCTTCTCGCGCGACCGCTGGAACGAGGCGACGCAGGAGGCGTGGCTGGGCCTCTACTCCTGGGCGTCCCGGGTCATGATCGAGGCGGCGGAGGAGGACGCGATGGTGTCGCCGCCGTGGTGGGACGCGCGGATCATCGTCCACGAGCGGCGCGGCCCGGACATCGCGATCCTGACCGTCGCGCCGGACCGGCCGCTGCCGTACCGGCCCGGTCAGCACGTGACCGTCGAGACGCCGTGGTGGCCGCGGGTGTGGCGGCACTACTCGATCGCCAACGCGCCGCGCCCCGACAACCTCCTCGAGCTGCACGTGCGCGCGGTCCCGGCGGGGTGGGTCAGCCAGGCGTTGGTGCACCGGGCCCGGGTCGGGGACCATCTGCGGCTCGGCCCGGCGCGCGGGGCGCTCGTCATGCGCGGGGAGTCGCTGCGCCGGGCGCTGTGCGTCGCGGGCGGCACGGGGCTGGCACCGATCAAGGCGCTGGTGGAGCACATGGCGCAACGTCAGCTCGCGCATGATGCGCATGTGTTCATCGGGGCGCGGCGTACCTCGGAGCTGTACGACCTGCGGGCGCTGAGTCAGATGGCGGAGATGTACTCGTGGCTGCACGTCGTCCCGGCGGTGTCGGAGGACCTGTCGTTCTCGGGTGCCCGGGGCACGCTGCCGGACGTTCTGGCGCGCTACGGCGACTGGCGCGACCACGACGTGTACATCAGCGGCTCGTCGGCGATGGTCAGCGCGACACGGCTGCGGCTCACCGGGGAGCTGGGCGTGGAGCCCGGCCGACTGCTGACCGAGAGCCTGGACGCGGTGTCCCAGGGCGACCGTCTGCTGGAGGCGCGCTAGGGAATACGGTGGGGGGTGCGGCGGCCCGCGGGGGCCCCGTGTACCTGGGCACCGAGAGGCGGCGGAGAGATGGTCGGCAAGGCACCGGTCGGAGATGTCGACGACAGCGGTATGCGGGTGTCGGCGCCGAAACGGTACGCCGCAGGGGTCCCGGCCATCATGTCGACGCTGAAGCACGCGGGCCGTGAGATGGGGGTCCGCCGGACCGCCCTCACGCTGCTGAAGGTGAACCAGAAGGACGGCTTCGACTGCCCCGGCTGCGCGTGGCCCGAGGGCGACCACCGGAGCCCGATCGGCGAGTACTGCGAGAACGGGGCCAAGGCGGTCGCCGAGGAGGCGACGCTGCGGCGCGTGACGCCGGAGTTCTTCGCCGCGCACTCCGTGGAGGACCTCGCGGGGCGGACGGACTTCTGGCTCGGGCAGCAGGGCCGGCTGACGCATCCCATGTACCTGGCGGAGGGCGCGTCGCACTACGCGCCGGTCGGGTGGGACGAGGCGTTCGGGATCGTCGCTGAGGAGCTGGCGAAGCTCGGCTCGCCGGACGAGGCGGCGTTCTACACGTCGGGCCGGACGAGCAACGAGGCCGCGTTCGCGTACCAGTTGTTCGTGCGGGCGTTCGGGACGAACAACCTGCCGGACTGCTCGAACATGTGCCACGAGTCGTCGGGTTCGGCGCTGTCGGAGACGATCGGCGTCGGCAAGGGCAGCGTGTCGCTGGAGGACCTGCACAAGGCCGACCTGATCCTGGTCGTCGGGCAGAACCCGGGCACGAACCACCCCCGGATGCTGAGCGCCCTGGAGAAGGCGAAGCGCGCGGGCGCGCACATCGTCGCGGTGAACCCGCTGCCTGAGGCCGGCCTGCTCCGCTTCAAGAACCCGCAGAAGCCGAACGGCCTGGTGGGCGGCGGCACTTCGCTCACGGACGAGTTCGCGCAGATCCGGCTGAACGGCGACCTCGCGCTGTTCCGGGCCCTGAACCGCATGCTCCTCGAGGCCGAGGACGCCGCGCCGGGCACCGTGCTGGACCGCGCGTTCATCGACGAACACTCGCACGGTTTCGAGGAGTTCGCGGACGACGTCCGCAAGACCGACTGGGCGGACGTGCTGGAGGCCACCGGCCTGCCGCGCACCCAGATCGAGCGGATCCACGAACGCGTGCTGCGGTCCGAGCGCGTGGTGGTGTGCTGGGCGATGGGCCTGACGCAGCACCGCAACTCGGTGCCGACGATCCGCGAGGTCGTGAACTTCCTGCTGCTGCGCGGCAACATCGGCCGCGAGGGTGCGGGCGTGTGCCCGGTGCGCGGGCACAGCAACGTGCAGGGCGACCGCACGATGGGCATCTACGAGAAGCCGTCGGCGGCGTTCCTGGACGCGCTGGAGGCGGAGTTCGGGTTCGCGCCGCCGCGCGAGCACGGGCACGACGTGGTCGACGCGATCCGGGCCATGCGCGACGGCAAGGTCAAGGTGTTCCTCGCGGTCGGCGGCAACTTCGTGGGCGCGACGCCCGACACGGCGGCCACCGAGGCGGCGCTGCGGAACACGGCGCTGACCGTGCAGGTCTCGACGAAGCTGAACCGGTCGCACGCGGTGACCGGGCGCCGGGCGCTGATCCTGCCGACGCTGGGCCGCACCGAGGCCGACGTACAGGCGTCGGGGCCGCAGTTCGTGACGGTCGAGGACTCGATGAGCGCGGTGCACGCGTCGACGGGACGGCTCGAGCCGGCGTCCCGCGAGCTGCGCTCCGAGGTGGCGATCGTGTGCGGGATCGCGGAGAAGGTGCTCGGCGACCGCGTCGCGGTGCCGTGGGCGGCGTTCCGGGACGACTACGACGTGATCCGGGACCGCATCGAGCGGGTCGTGCCGGGCTTCACCGACTTCAACCGGCGGGTGCGGGTGCCGGGCGGGTTCGTACTGCCGCACGGGCCGCGCGACGAGCGCCGGTTCCCGACGGCGACCGGCAAGGCCAACTTCACCGTGAACGCGCTAGAGGTGCTGCGGGTCCCGGCCGGGCGGCTGATCCTGCAGACGGTACGCTCCCACGACCAGTACAACACCACGATCTACGGGCTCGACGACCGCTACCGCGGCATCAAGGCCGGCCGCCGCGTGGTGTTCGTGAACCCGGCCGACCTCGCGCAGCTCGGCTTCGCGGACGGCCAGATGGTCGACCTCGTCAGCGAGTGGGCGGACGGGGAGCGGCGCGCGCCCGGGTTCCGGGTCGTGGCGTACCCGACGGCGGAGGGCTGCTGCGCGGCGTACTTCCCGGAGACCAACGTGCTGGTCCCGCTCGACAGCACGGCCGAGGTCAGCAACACGCCGACGTCGAAGTCCGTGGTGGTCCGGCTGGTGGCCGCGGAGGCGTAGCGGCGCACCGCTACGAGCGTGTGACGGCGCGCGGCGACGCGGGGGTCCTCCCCCACGCCGCGCGCCGTTCGGCTCTGGCAGACTGCGGACCCAGTCGACGGTACGGGGAGGGTCATGCAGCCGTTGGAGGCGTCGGATCCGGAGCGGATCGGGTCCTACCGGCTGACCGGCCGGCTCGGCGCGGGCGGAATGGGCCTGGTGTACCAGGGGCGGTCACCGAGCGGCCGGATGGTCGCGATCAAGGTCGTGCGCCCTGACCTGGCCGGCGACGAGGAGTTCCGGGTCCGGTTCGCGCGCGAGGTCGCCGCGGCGCGCCGGGTCGGCGGGTTCTACACCGCGCCGGTGGTGGACGCGGACACCGACGGGCCGCTGCCGTGGCTGGCCACGGCGTATCTGCCGGGGCCGAGCCTGCAGGCCGCCGTACGCGACCACGGGCCGCTGCCCGAGCCGTCGCTGCGCGTGCTCACGGCCGGGCTGGCCGAGGGGCTGCAGTCGATCCACGCGACGGGGCTCGTGCACCGGGATCTGAAGCCGTCCAACGTTCTGCTCGCACTGGACGGGCCGCGCGTCATCGACTTCGGCATCGCCCGCGCGGCCGACGAGACGAGCGTGACCGCGACGGGACTCGTGGTGGGATCGCCCGGGTTCCTGTCGCCGGAGCAGGCCAACGACCACGAGGTGGGGCCGCCGTCCGACGTGTTCTCGCTGGCGTCGGTGGTGGTCTTCGCCGCGACGGGCGCGGGCCCGTTCGGCGGCGGCTCGGTGCCGGGGCTGCTGTTCCGCGTGGTGCACAACCCGCCGTCGCTGGACGGCGTACCGGAAGGCCTGCGGGACCTGCTGTCCCGCTGCCTCGCGAAGGACCCGGCGGCCCGGCCCAGGGCCGGACAGGTGCTGGCGGAGGCCCTGGCCCCGGGCGACGCGACGGCGGTACGCGGCCCGCGCGGCTGGCTCCCGGAGCCCGTCGCGGCGGCGGTGGCCGCGGCGACGGCGGAGTGGGGCTACGGGGAGCCGGGACGCGCGGCCGACGCGGCTTCGGTGTCGGCCTCGGGGCTGGCTTCGGGGCCGGCTTCGGGGCCGGCTGCTCGGCCGGCTGCTCGGCCGGCGGACGCGGGGGCACCGTCGGTGCCGTCCTCGCAGCCGTCGTCCGGCCCGGCGGACGCGGTGCCGGTGTCAGGCCCGGCCGACGCGGCGCCCGGTTCGGGCCAGCCCGACGCGGTCCCGTCGATCCCGGGGCCGCCCACGCTCCCGCCCCCGCCGTCGGTGTTCGACAGCGCGCCGCACTCGCCCGTGCCCACGCCGCCCCCGTCCCCTGCGCCGTACCTGCCGACGATGCCGCGGCACCCCGCGGGGCCTCCCCCGATGCCCGCGAGCCCGCCCGTGCAGGGCACGCCTCCCGCGCAGCAGGGCCCGCCTCCCGCGGCGGTGTGGCAACCGCCGACGCCGGGCCCGCAGCCGGGCATCCCGCAACCGCCCAGCTCGCAGCCGCCGAACGTGGGGCAACCGCACGCCCCGCAGCCCGGATTCCCGCCGCCCGGTATCCCGGGCCCGCCCGTACCCGAGCCCCGACCCGGGGTGTCGCGGCGCCGGTTCATCGCCATCGGATCGGCCGCGGCGACGGTCGCGGCCGGCGGCGGGATCGCGGCGTGGCTGCTCGGGCGCTCCGACGGCGGTGACGGGGCCAAGAACTCCTCCTCCGAGAAGATCAGCTCACCGAACCCGCCCGGACCGACGACCAACCCGCCGCCGGTCGCACCCGCGCCCAAGCCTTCCGGCCCGTACACGCTCACCTGGCTGACCGAGTCGTTCGGCGACCCGTCGGACACGGACGTCAAGTCGGCCATGGACGGGCTCAACTCGGACGTGGGCAAGCTGTCGCCGTCGGGCAAGCTCACGTACACGCTGTCCCCGTTCGACCAACTCGAGGCCAAGCGCACGAATATGCTGGCCGCAGGGGCCGCCCTGGACCTGTTCGACGTCCAGGCCTCGCAGCTGGCGCAGTTCGCCGAGGCCGGGCAGCTCGCGGACCTGACGCCGTACCAGGAGCTGTTCCACGTCGACTCGTGGATCCCCGGGCTGCGCGACGCATGCACGTACAACGGCAAGTTGGTGGCCGTGCCGATCGGGAACTCGATCCCGGTCGTCGTCTACCGCAAGGACCTGTGCGACCCGGCCGGGTTCACCGTGCCGAAGACGCAGGACGACTGGCTCGCCGGCCTGGAGAAGGTGCGCGCGAAGAACACCGGAACGCCGGGATTCCAGGCGATCCTGTTGCCGGGTCAGGCGTGGCAGGTCATCTCGTCGTGCGTGTGGGCGGCGGGCGGCCAGATCGCCGAGCGGGTCGGCGGCAGGTGGAAGGGCCAGCTGGACACCCCCGAGGCCCTGACGGGGATCCGGTTCTTCCAGAAGCTGCAGGGCTATTCGACCGCGCTGAAGACCGACACCGACTACATGGTGAACAACCCGCCGAACCAGATCCTCGCCAAGCAGGCGACGGGCATGGCGGTCGCGTCCGACTGGCTCTACGACACGGTGGTGTCGGACGACCCCACCATGGCCGCCAAGCTCGGCGCGTTCCCGCTGCCGGGGCCGCAGGCGGGCATTCCCGCGCCGGTCGGCTCGACCGGGACGCTGCTGTGCGTCTCGGCGAAGAGCCAGAGCGTCGCGGGTGCGGCGCAGTTGCTGGCGTTGGCGCTCGCCGACCGGTTCCAGGCGTCGTGGGGGAAGGCCGCGGGCCTGCTCCCGGCGCGCAAGGGCCTGCCCTCGGACCGCTCGGCGAAGAACCCCATGGTGAAGGCGGGGATGGAGGTCGCCGACCTGGCGACCCGCGCGTACCCGACCGCGTCGGGCTGGACGGTCCAGCCCCTGCGCACGTTCGCGACGAACGTGCTCCAGGGGATGGACCCGGCCACGGCGGCGGCCCAGGCCAACGCGCTGATCGACCAGAAGTTCAACGAGTCGAAGCCGAGTACGTGAGGGAGGGCCGGGCCGAGCGGGCTCGTGTCGGCCCACCCCGCGCACGCGCCCTAGCGACGCACCCCGCCCCGGCCCACGGCCTTCAGCCCGTCAACAACCGCAGTCGCAGCCGCAGTCGCAACAGTCGCAGTCCCCGCAGCAATCGCAGCAGTCGCAGGCCGAGCAGCAGTCGCAGTCACAGTCGCAGTCCCGGCACGCGCCCTTGTGCTGGCGGCCGGTGCACGGGTTCGTGTACTCCTCGCGGCAGCACGCCTGGCAGGTGCAGCACAGCCCGACCCAGATCAGGCACCCGATGAGCGGGTTGTGGCGGCGTCCGCGCGGAGGCTGACCACCGGGCGGAGTGCCCCACGGGCCGCCCTGGTTGGGGTCGGATCCGGGGCCGCCGGGGTTCGGGCCGAACGGGTTGCCGTGGCCGGGGCCGGGGCCCGTCGGCGGGGGCTGCCAGCCGGGCGGGCTCTGCTGCGGCCACGAGGCGGCGGTGTCGGTGCCGTCGGCGATGCCGAACGCGACGTCTCCGTCGCGCTGCATGCCGATCGTCCCCTGCCCGCTGCCGCTGCCCGCGCGTCCTTCGGCCTTCTTGTGCTCGTGCCCCTTCACCGAGCACGAGTTGCCGCGCTTCGGCACCGGGTAGCCCGCGTGCTCGAACGTCCGGTCGACGGCGCGCTCGACCTCGTGGACCAGCAGCGTGTGCACGAGCCGCTTGTCCTCGAACTCGACGTCACGCAGGGCGAGTTTGATGCCGTGTGCGGCGTCGCGGCACAGCCGGTACGCCTCGTCGGGCCCGGTCTCGGTGGCCAGCAGCGGGTTCCAGGAGCCGGATTCGCGGTCCGCCCAGACGTCCTCGACGGCGTCCAGCAGGTGCGCGAGCCGCCCGAACAGCCGGCCCGCCTCAGCGAGGGACTCGGCGTTGTCGGGCCGTCCGGCGAGCACGGCGGTGTGCGCGAAGGCGGCGCCGGTCGCGGTCTCGGTCGGCTCGGTGACGGTCAGCACGGACGTGCCGGGGCCGGCGAGCGCCTCGATCTCCCCCTGGCGGCCGACGGCTTCGGTGAGGAGAGCGGTGTCGAACCCGAGGTCGTGGCCGGTGTCGCCGCCCTGCCGGGCCCAGCGTCCGGCGATGCGCCGCGCGCCGCCGGCGACCGGCTTGCGGGCGAACACGCCGTCGCCGTCCTCGACATGGTCGCGCATCTTCGCGGACGCCAGCACCAGCGACACCGCCGCGGCCAGCCGCGCGCCCTCGCCGCGCGCCACCTCCGCGGTGCGCATGCCGCGCAGCGGGCACGGTCCGGCCTTGCGGCGCCCGGCCTTTGCGGTCTGCCCGGCCTGCGCCTCGACGAGGACGGAGATGATCAGGCCGTCGTAGTTGGTGGCGACGCGCGCCGCCTGGCCGTGGTCGTCACGCAGGGCGAGGCACAGGCCGCACAGATGCGCCATCCAGGCATCCCGCAGGCCCTCCGAAAGCCGATGACGGCACGGTCTGATGATGCCGAACAACGCGTGTGTCCTCCCCGCTTCCCCGATACCGGTCCCTCCGACACCGTTCCCGCAGGTCGCCCCCCGGACCGGCAGGGGTCAAGGGTAGCGATCCGGCGCAACCCCCGCGTGGGGCGGCGGGGCGTCCGCACGGACGCATGGCGGAGTGCGGTTCCGCCCCTCGGTGTTGGACGGGCCGGGCGTCGGGGGCATCAGGGCGACGCGCGTCGCCGAGCCTCGGTCACACGGCTTCGGCGGCCGCTAGACCGACGCGGTTCGGGCGTCCGGGTTCGCCCGCCAGGCCTCCCGCCCGGCCCGTGCCGCGTCCGCGGCCCGGTGGGCCGTGACGGCCACCCGGGAGTTGCGTTCGCGGTGGCGCACCCAGTGGCGTGCCGCGGCGGCCACCGCGACGGCGCACATCGCCACCCCTACGGACGCCAGTGCCGCGCCGCCGACCGCCAGCAACGCTCCGGTTCCGAGCAGGCGGGTGTCGACGTCGATTGCTCGATCTGAATCACGGTGAAAGTCCACATTTCCACGATGACCGAAGCCGCCGGACCCCGCACCTGCGCGGCCACCGCATCGTCGGGGCTTCACCCGTCCGGGCGCGTGCCAGGGGCGGCGCGTACGGAACATCGGGCGCGCGGCCGGGGGACCGGCACACCCGCCGAGCATGATCCCCAGTACCCTCGCGCCGTGATCCTCGTCGTCTGCACCGGAAACATCTGCCGCTCGCCGATGGTCGAGGCGATGCTCCGCCACCGCCTCACCGCCGCGGGCCTGACCGGTGACGCGTGGGCGGTCTCGTCCGCCGGCACGCTCGGTTGGGGCGACGCGCCGATGACCGACGAGAGCGCGGCCGTCCTGCGCGAACACGGCGTCGTCCCGCACGCCCACACCTCGCGCCGCCTGTCGGCCGACATGCTCGACGCCTCGGACGTCGTCCTCGGCATGACCCGCGAGCACATCTGGGGCGTCACCGCCCGCTCCGCCGCCGCCGAGCCGCGCGCCTTCGTCCTCGGCGAACTCGCGCGCCTGGGCGCGAAAGCGGGCCCGCGCAGGCCCGACGAGCCGCTGCGCGACTGGGTGGCGCGCGTCGACGCCCTGCGCGACGCCCGCCGCATGGCCCGCTCGGACGACGAACTGGCCGACCCGCTCGGCGAGCCGATCGAGACGTACCGCAAACTCGCCGACCGCGCCGAGGACCAGGTCACCCGCCTGGTCGCGCTGCTCGCGCCGCCCGCCGCGGACTGAACCGCGTTCGCAAAGAGCCCCGATCACGACTCGGCGCCCGAAAGGCCGGCGGACGCAACCCCGCCAACGGCCCGTCACCCCAACGGCTTAGGATCGCCCTCCAGCTTCAGCAACCAGTCGGTCGCGTGAGCAGAGGCGACCACACGGGGGAACGGAGATCGACCGGCATGCCCAAGCCGACGACCACACAGCGCGCCAAACGCATATCCGTCACCGCCCTGAGCAGCGTGCTCCTCGCGGCCGCCGTCTCCGGCTGCGGCCTGTTCGGCGGAGACGACGACGGCGCGAAGAACACCTCCGCGGAAAGCCAGTCCCCGACCGCCGCGGTCGCGCCCCCGGCCGCCCCGGCGACCTCGGCACCGCCGGTCACCAGCGCCCCGCCCTCCTCCGCGGCCCCGTCCCCGAGCGCGACGACGCCGGACACCGGGCCCGGCTCGTCCACGATCGTCGACGCGCTCCAGAACGCCGCGGTCACCGCCGTCGGCAACGACGGCTCCGCGTCCCTCGTCGCGCTCAACATGAAGAACGGCGAGATCGTCGCCACCGTGCACCGCCAGAACGGCATGTCCGGCAACCTGGCGCCCGGCTCCACCTTCAAGATCGTCACCTCGGCGCTGCTGCTCTCGAAGGGCGCGGTGACACCGGGCACCAAGGCACCCTGCGCCAAGACGCTGACCGTCAACGGCCAGGCCTTCAAGAACGTGCACGACATGGAACTGTCGAACGCGACCTTCCGCGAGGACTTCGCCAAGTCCTGCAACAACGGCCTGATCGCGTTCTACGACAAGATCGGCGACAAGGAGCTGTCCGAGTTCTCGACGAAGTACTTCGGGCTCAACAGCAACGCCTGGAAGGTCGGCGCCGACGCCGGGACCACCGACGGCGTCGTCCCACCCGCGAGCAGCCTCAACGACCGCGCCGCCCAGATGATCGGGCAGAGCTCCCTCAAGATGAACCCGATGACCATGGCCTCCGTCGTCGCCACCGCCGTCACCGGCCAGTTCCACCAGCCCGTCCTCAAACGCGGCCAGGACGTCTACACCGTCTCCTCGAAGCTCCCGGCGAGCGTGTCACGCGACCTCAAGACGATGATGGTCGACTGCGCCACCGGCGGCGGCACCGGCGCCGAGGTCCTGCGCGGCATGTCGAACGTCGGCTGCAAGACCGGCACCGCGGAGGTCGGCACCACCTCGACGAACGCCTGGATGGTCGCCTACCGCGGCGACATAGCCGTCGCCGTCCTCGTCGAAGGCGGCACCTCGGGCTCGGGCGCGGCGGGCCCGATCATCAAGCAGTTCCTCGCGGCCGTCCCGAGCTAGCCGATAGGCGCGGGGCCCGGCCTCGACGCCGGGCCCCGACCACCCGGACCTGCGCACCGCGGCCCCGAAGCCGACGCATCGCTCCCCGAGCCGCTCCGTAGCGCAACCCGCCCACGCGTCCCGAACCCAACACGGAAGCCGCGCCCTCCCCTCCCTCGCCCCCATCTGGCACCATGACCCGGTGAGCGATCTTTCTGAGGACCGGCCGGCCTCGTTCGCCGGCGGCCGTGCCGAGACCTTCGTCGACCTCCTCGCCCTCGACGAGATCGAGCAGAACATCTTCCGCGGCACGTGCCACGCCGGCGCCCCGCTGCGTGCCTTCGGCGGCCAGGTGGCCGCGCAGGCCCTGATCGCGGCGGGCCGTACGGTCGTCTCGGACCGGCACGTCCACTCGCTCCACAGCTACTTCCTGCGCCCGGGGCGCACCACGACCCCGATCGTCTACCTGGTCGACCGGGTCCGCGACGGGCGCTCCTTCACCACGCGCCGCGTGACCGCCGTCCAGAACGGCGAGACGATCTTCGCGCTCTCCGCGTCCTTCAAGGTCCCGGAGACCACCCCCGAGCACCGCCGCGCCATGCCGGAGGTCCCGCGCCCCGAGGACCTGCCCGACCCGTACGAAGGCCTCCCCCGCGAAGCCCGCCGCCACTACGAGGTCTCGCAGACCCGCCTCGTGATGGACCTCCGCTTCGTCCCCACCTCCGCCGACCCGGCCACCCACCTGACCGACGGCATCCCCCACCAGCGCGTCTGGATGAAGGCCGCCGAAAAGCTCCCGGACGACCCGCTGCTCCACGTCTGCGCGATGGCCTACATGTCCGACCTCACCCTCGCCGGCACCGCGGCCGCCCCCCACATCACCGACCCCCAGAACCTCCAGATGGCGTCCCTCGACCACGCCATGTGGTTCCACCGCCCCTTCCGCGCCGACGAATGGCTCCTCTTCGCCCAGGCCTCCCCCACCGCCCAGGACGCCCGAGGCTTCGCCATGGGCGAGTTCTACGACCACAACGGCACCCTCGTAGCCAGCGCCGTCCAAGAAGCCGTAATCCGCCAACACTGACGCCACGCAGCAGCGCGACCCGCATGACGCGGAGCTACGTCGAGCCGCTCACGCCTGCCGGATCAGCGTGATCGTGGTCCCTATCGCACCGATTGTGAACACGGCGGCGACCACCCTGAGAGGCCCGACGCGCCGCTCCATGAACTCCCTTTCATCAGGCCCCATCTCGGGCATACGCCGCTTTGCGTAGCGAAGGAATCGCCACGCAAGGAGCGTGAACACCCACGCGGCGGCCAGCACGACCCACCAGGCGCCGGATACTCCTTGGCTCTCCTCTGCCGCCCGTTCGGCCACCCCGAGCATCAGCACGCCTCATTCCGCCCCGTCAGAGCCGACGCCATTTTCCGCCCCTTAGCGCTCCCACCGCCGCCGCCCGAGCACCCGGCCACCGCTGTCAGCGACAGGACGGCGGCGGCGGTCGTGAGGGCGAGGGTGCGGCGGGGGTGGTGCATGGGTGCGACTGCTTTCCGGGGAGACACGCGAGGGGGATGAGAAAGGAAGGGAGGGGTGTGACTACTGGGGGACGAGAGAGGAACCTAACAGTCGGTTTTTCGAGGGGCGGCAGCACCCCGTGCGGCCCACCTTCGGGGTCGTTTTGTAGGGTCTCTACAACATCAGGGCTCCGGCACGCGTGGTTGAGGCATTGGTATCGACGACCGCGATCAAGCAGGGTGGAGACACATGTGCAGGTGGGCGACCTAACCCGGATCCGTCACCTGTGATGCGCAGGCGCTTGGGAGGCCCAGTCCGTGTTTCGTCGTATCGCCATCGTCAACCGTGGAGAGGCCGCGATGCGGCTCATTCACGCGGTGCGGGACCTTTCCGCGGAGACCGGAGCCCGGATCGAGACGGTGGCGCTGTACACCGATGCCGACCGTAACGCGACGTTCGTCCGGGAGGCCGATGTCGCCTACCCGCTGGGCCCCGCGTCGGCGCGGCCGTATCTGAACCACGAGCTGCTGGCCCGCGCGCTGCGGGAGACCGGGGCGGACGCCGCCTGGGTCGGGTGGGGCTTCGTCGCCGAGGACGCCGGGTTCGCGGAGCTCTGTGACCGCATCGGCGTGACGTTCGTCGGCCCGAGCCCCGAGGCGATGCGCCGGCTCGGCGACAAGATCGGCGCGAAGCTGCTGGCCGAGGAGGTCGGCGTCCCCGTCGCGCCGTGGAGCCGCGGCGAGGTCGCGACGCTGGAGGAGGCGCTGCGGGCCGGCGGCGAGATCGGCTACCCGCTGATGCTCAAGGCGACCGCCGGAGGCGGCGGCCGCGGCATCCGCATGGTGGCGTCGCCCGACGACCTCGCGGACGCCTACGAGCGCACCAGCCAGGAGGCCCTGCGCGCGTTCGGCTCCGGCATCGTGTTCCTGGAGCGCCTGGTCACCGGCGCCCGGCACGTCGAGGTGCAGGTCATCGCGGACGGCCAGGGCACCGCGTGGGCGCTCGGCGTGCGCGACTGCTCGGTGCAGCGCCGCAACCAGAAGATCATCGAGGAGTCCGCCTCCCCGGTGCTGGCCCCCGAGCAGGCCGACGAGCTGAAGGCCTCGGCCGAGCGCCTGGCGCTGGCCGTCGGGTACCGCGGCGCCTGCACCGTCGAGTTCCTGTACCACCCGGGCGAGAAGCTGTTCGCGTTCCTCGAGGTCAACACGCGCCTCCAGGTCGAGCACCCGATCACCGAGGTCACCACGAGCACCGACCTCGTACGCCTCCAGCTGCACGTCGCGAGCGGCGGCCGCCTGGAGGGCGAGCGTCCGGCCGAGCTCGGCCACGCCGTCGAGGCACGGCTGAACGCGGAGGACCCCGACCGCGACTTCGCGCCGTCCCCGGGCCACATCGCGCGCCTCGTGCTGCCCGCCGGCCCCGGCATCCGCGTGGACACGGGCGTCAGCGAGGGCGACGACATCCCCGCGGACTTCGACTCGATGATCGCGAAGATCATCGCGTACGGCCGCGACCGCGAGCAGGCGCTCGGCCGCCTGCGCCGCGCGATGGCCGAGACCACCGTCGTCATCGAGGGCGGCGCGACCAACAAGAGCTTCGTCCTCGACCTGCTCGACCAGCCCGAGGTGATCGACGGCTCCGCCGACACCGGCTGGATCGACCGGGTCCGCGGCGAAGGCCGGCTGGTCTCGCACCGGCACTCCGGTGTCGCCCTGGCGGCCGCGGCCGTCGAGGCGTACCAGGAGGAGGAGCGCGTCGAGCGCGCCCGCCTGCTGTCCACGGCGTTCGGCGGCCGCCCGCAGGTCCGCCACGAGTCGGGCCGCCCGCTCGACCTGCGGCTGCGCGGCGTCGCCTACCGGGTGCGCGCCACCCGCGTCGGCGCGGACCGCTTCCGCGTCGGTATCGAGGCGGGCGGCGAGGTCCACACGGCCGACGTCGAGCTGCAGCGCTTCGACGAGCACTCCGGCCGCATCGTCGTCAACGGCACCCGCTTCCGCCTGCTCGTCGGCACCCACGGCCCGACCTACCTGGTCGAGGTCGACGGGGTGGCGCACCGGGTCAGCCTGGACGAGGGCGGCGTAGTCCGCTCCCCCGCCCCCGCGCTCGTCGTCGCGACCCCGCTGGAGGTCGGCGCCGAGGTCGAGGCCGGCGCGCCGGTGCTGGTGCTCGAGAGCATGAAGATGGAGACCGTGCTGCGGGCGCCGTTCAAGGCGCGCCTGAAGGAGTGCGTCGTCTCCGTCGGCAGCCAGGTCGAGACCGGCGCCCCGCTGCTGCGCCTGGAGCCGGTGGGCGACGGCGCCGAAGAGGAGGCCACGGCCGCCGAGGCCGTCGCGCCGGACCTGCCGGGCCGTCCCGGCGACGTCGCCGCCGCCGCGCGCGCCGCCCGCGGCCTCGAGGACCTGCGCAGCCTGCTGCTGGGCTACGACGTCGACCCGTACGACGACCGCCGCGTGCTGGACGACTACCTGGCCGCGCGCCGCGAGCTCGCCGCCGCCGGGCGCCGCCCGCTCGCCGAGGAGATGGAGCTCATCGGCGCGTTCGCCGACCTCGCCGAGCTGAGCCGCAACCGCCCCGCGAGCGAGGACGTCGGCGACGGCCACGCCTACAGCGCCCGCGAGCACTTCCACCGCTACCTGCAGAGCCTCGACGTCGAACGCGCCGGCCTGCCCGCCGCGTTCCAGGCCCGCCTCACGAAGGCCCTCGGCCGCTACGGCGTCACCGGCCTGGACCGCACGCCCGAGCTGGAGTCCGCGGTGTTCCGCGTCTTCCTCGCGCAGCGGCGCGCGTCCGCCGACGCCGAGTTCGTCGCGGCGCTGCTGCGCGAGTGGCTCGACGACATGCCGCCGGAGGAGAGCCTGCGCGAGCCGGTCGGCCGCGCGCTCGAGCACCTGGTGACCGCGACGCAGGTCCGTTTCCCGGTGGTGTCCGACCTGGCGCGCGGCGTGGTGTTCGCGTGGTTCGCCCGTCCGCTGCTGCGCCGCAACCGGGCGCGCGTGTACGCGGGGATCCGCGCGCACCTGCGCCACCTCGACGCGAACCCGGCGGCGCCGGACCGCGACGAGCGCATCGCCGACATGGTCCGCAGCACCGAGCCGCTGGTGCGCCTGCTCGGCCAGCGCCTGGTCCGCGACGGCCTGGACAACGCCGACATGCTCGAGGTGCTGACCCGCCGCTACTACGGCAACAAGAGCCTGATCTCGGTCGCCACCCGCGAGTCCGCCGGCTGCACGTTCGTGGTCGCCCAGCGCGCGGAGGCCGACGTTGCGTCCGCCGCGGTGCGCTTCGACGGGCTCGGGGACGCGCTGCGCGGCCTCGCGGAGCTGGCCGAGGGCGCGCAGCCCATCGACGCCGACATCTACCTGGCGTGGGAGAGCCAGCCGCGCGACTTCGACGCGATGGCCGCCGCGCTGCGCGACGTCCTCGCCGCGCACCCGCTGCCGGGCTCGGTCCGCCGCATCACCGCGACGGTCGCCGGCCGCGGCGGCGCCGTGATGCACCACCACTTCACGTTCCGCCCGTCGGAGTCCGGGATGGTCGAGGAGCGGCTGATCCGCGGCCTGCACCCCTACATCGCGCAGCGGATGCAGATGGAGCGGTGGAGCGGCTTCGACCTGACCCGCCTGCCGTCGTCGGACGAAGAGGTCTACCTCTTCCAGTGCGTGGCACGCGAAAACCCGGCGGACGACCGGCTCGTGGCGTTCGCCCAGGTCCGCGACCTGACCGAACTCCGCGACCACGAAGGCAACCTGGTCTCGCTGCCGACCGCCGAGGACACCGTCGCGGCGTGCCTGGACTCGATCCGGCGCGCCCACGCGGGCCGCCCGGCGCAGCGCCGCTTCCACACGAACCGCGTCGTGGTGTACGTGTGGCCGCCCATCGAACTCACGCGCGCCGAGGTCGAGATGATCGGCCGCCGCATGATGCCGACGACCGCGGGCGCGGGCCTGGAGGAGATCCTCTTCATCGCGCGGCAGCGCGACAAGGAGACGGGCGCGCTGCGCAAGGTCGCGGTGCGGTTCTCCTTCAGCGGGGCCGGCGGCGCCGAACTCATCATCGGCGAACCGCCCGTCGACGCGGTCGAGCCGCTCGACGACTACCGCCTGAAGGTGCTGCGCGCCCAGGCCCGTAACACCACGTACCCGTACGAACTGACCGACATGCTCGGGGACTTCGTCGAGCACGACCTCGACGCCGAGCACCGCCTCGTCCCGGTCGACCGGCCGAAGGGCCGCAACAAGGCCGGGATCGTGGCGGGCGTCGTCACCAAGCGCACCGAACGGCACCCGCAGGGGGTCACCCGCGTCGCGCTGCTCGGCGACCCGATCAAGGCGCTCGGCGCCGTGTCGGAACCCGAGTGCCGCCGCATCATCGCCGCACTCGACCTCGCCGAGCAGATGCGCGTCCCGCTCGAGTGGTACGCGCTTTCCGCCGGCGCCCGCATCTCCATGGACTCGGGCACCGAGAACATGGACTGGGTGGCCGCGGCGCTCAAGCGGATCATCGAGTTCACGCAGAACGGCGGCGAGATCAACATCGTCGTGGCCGGCATCAACGTCGGCGCGCAGCCGTACTGGAACGCCGAAGCCACGATGCTCATGCACACCAAGGGCGTTCTCGTGATGACGCCGGAGTCGGCGATGGTGCTCACCGGCAAGCACTCGCTGGACTTCTCCGGCGGCGTGTCGGCCGAGGACAACCACGGCATCGGCGGCTACGACCGCGTCATGGGCCCGAACGGCCAGGCGCAGTACTGGGCGCCGAACCTGCCGGCCGCGCACGACGTGCTGATGGCGCACTACGAGCACAGCTACGTCGCCGCGGGCGAGTCGGTGCCGCGCACCGCCGCGACCACGGACCCGGTCGACCGCGACGTGTCGGACTTCCCGCACGCGGTCGAGGGCAGCGACTTCACCCGGGTCGGCGAGATCTTCTCGGCGGCGCACAACCCGGACCGGAAGAAGCCGTTCGACATCCGCACCGTGATGCGCGCGCTCGCCGACCAGGACCACCCGGTGCTCGAGCGGTGGTCCGGCATGGCGGACGCGGACACCTCGGTCGTCCAGGACGTGCACCTCGGCGGCCGCCCGGTGTGCCTGATCGGCATCGAGTCGCGGGCCGTGCCGCGGCGCGGCTTCCCGCCCACCGACGGCCCCGACACGTACACCGCGGGCACGCTGTTCCCGCAGTCGTCGAAGAAGACCGCGCGGGCGCTCAACGCGGCGTCGGGCAACCGGCCCGTGGTGGTGCTGGCGAACCTGTCCGGGTTCGACGGCTCGCCGGAGTCGATGCGCAAGCTCCAGCTGGAGTACGGCGCGGAGATCGGCCGGGCGGTCGTCAACTTCGACGGACCGATCGTGTTCTGCGTGATCTCGCGGTACCACGGCGGCGCGTTCGTGGTGTTCTCGAAGGCGCTCAACCCGAACATGACGGTGCTCGCGCTGGACGGCTCGTTCGCGTCCGTGCTCGGCGGCGCGCCCGCGGCGGCCGTGGTGTTCTCGGGCGAGGTCGACAAGCGCACCGCCAACGACCCGCGCGTCACCGAGCTGCAGGCCCGGGCCGGCGCGGCCGAGGGCACAGCGCGCGCCGCGCTGCACGCGCAGCTGGCCGAACTGCGGCCCACCGTACGGGCGGAGAAGCTCGGCGAGGTCGCCGCGGAGTTCGACGGCGTGCACAGCATCCGACGCGCGGTCGAGGTCGGCTCGGTCGACGCGGTGATCAACGCCGCGGAGCTGCGGCCGCGCATCGTCGAGGCGGTCGAGGACGGCATGAAGCGCTGGTCGACGCGCTAAGTCGGCACAGGAGGCCGCCGTGTCCGCCCCTACGGGGGACGGACGCGGCGGCCTCCGGCGTTTCGCGGACGGGCGGACGGGGGGCCGCGGCGTGAGCGGGCGGCCGCCGGGTGAGCGGACGCGTGGCCGCGGCGTGGATCGGACGGCGGCGAGACGCGCGGACGGCCGCGAGGGAGCGTTGACGGCGAGGTTCGAGGCGGTGACGGCCACGCAAGGCGCGCAAGGCGCGCAGCGACGGCTTACCGAGAACGACCGCGCGACGCCGATCTTGCCCGTCACGGCACTCGGCCGCGGCGCCACCGCGACCGACGCCACCCCCGGGTGCGCCGGCAGGGGCCGAGCAACAACGTCCGCATCCCGCGTCGGCGGAAAGCGGGGGCATCAGGCCGGAGGCGCGCCGGCTCCGCGTCGGCATCCCGCGTGCGGCGGGACCCCGCCCCGAGCCGCCCCTCCCCGTGGTGGGACGATCCGCCGGTGGAGCTTCTGGCGGTGGCCTCCGTGGTGCTGGTCGCGGCCGCGTTGCAGCGCGCGACCGGGCTCGGGTTCGGCCTGGTGGCCGGGCCCGGCCTCGTCGTGCTCCTGGGGCCCGCGGCCGGGGTCGGGGCGTCGAACGCGGCCGCCGGGGCGATCAGCGCGGCCGGACTCGCCGTGACGTGGCGCCGTGTACGGCTGCGCGCGATGCTGCCGCTGGTCGCGGCGGCCGTGGTCACCGTTCCGGTCGGGGCGTCGCTGGTACGGGTGCTGCCCGAGCCCGCGCTGCTCGCGGCGATCGGCGCCGTCGTGGTGGCCGCGGTCGCGGTGACGGCGGCCGGGATACGGGTGCGCTCGCTGAAGGGCCGTCGCGGCGCGGTCGCCGCCGGGGCCGCCAGCGGGGTCATGAACGCCGCGGCCGGCGTGGGCGGCCCGCCGGTGGCGCTGTACGCGGTGAACGCCGGCTGGCAGGGACCCGAGTTCGTCGCGAACGCCCAGTTCTACGGCGTCCTGGTGAACGCGGCCTCCCTCGCCGCGAGGGGCACGCCCGACCTCTCGACGGCCGTATGGCTGTGGTGCGCCGGAGCGGTCGCCGCGGGCATCACCCTGGGCCAACTCCTGGCCCGCCGCCTCCCCGCGCACCGGTTGACCGCGGTCGTCCTCGCACTCGCCTTCGCGGGCGGAGCGGGGACGTTGGCGAAGGGCCTGCTGCGGATCTGAGTATCTCGCCACCGGTCGACGTCCTGACGCAACATCCCTCAAGACCGGGCCCGTTCATAAGGGTGTCCGCAACACACCCGACCCCCCGGGGGAACGCACGATGAAGCCCGCGCTGGAGCGCCAGTTCGAGGAGTTCGTGGCGGCGCGCAGCCGTCCGCTGCTGCGCACGGCCTATCTGCTGTGCGGCGACTGGCACTTGGCGGAGGACCTGGTACAGACGGCGCTCGCCAAGCTCTACGCCGTCTGGCACCGCGTCCACGACACGGAGTCCGTCGAGGCGTACACGCGCCGCGTCCTGGTGCGCGTGTACGTCGACACCCGGCGCAAGCGCAGCAGCCAGGAACTCCCGTCCGCGGACATCCCGGACCCCGGCGTGCCTCCCGGTGCCGGCGAGGACAGCGCCCGGCGGCTGGCGCTGCTGGCCGCCCTGGCGCGGGTGACTCCCGTCTACCGCGCGGTGCTCGTGCTGCGGTTCTGGGAGGACCAGAGCGTCGAGGAGACCGCGGCGCTGCTGGGCAAGAGCTCGGCGGCGGTGCGGTCCGCGACCACCCGCGGGCTCGAGCAACTGCGGCGCGTGCTCGGGGAGTCCGTGCACGACATCGCCCGTGCCTGACCGGCATCGACGACTACGGAGACAACGACCATGCGTGACGAGAACGAGCTGAACGCGATGTTCGACGACCTGCTCACCGACGACCCGCCGGTGATCGTGAACGTGGCCGCGGTGAAGGCGCGCGGCGCGCGGGTACGGAGGACCGCCCGCATCCGGCTCGCGGCCGGCTCCGTGGCCGTGGCGGCGGTGTTGGGCGGCGCGGTGGTGGGGGCGACCGTGCTGGCGAAGGGGCCGGCGTCCGAGACCAATCCCGCGGCGGTCCCGCCTTTTGCCGGGCTGCCGTCCCCGTCGGCACCCGCCGGCGGCGGCGCGCCGAGCGGCAAACCCGTCTCGCCCATGGATTCGAGCGTCCGCCTGTTGGCCGCGGTGTCCGCGCATCTGCCCGCGGGGATCGTCAGCGCCGAGCCCAAGCCCGGTTCCCCGTACAGCATGATCCTCACCCGCGAGGACGGTTCCAAGTCCGTCCTGTCCTTCACGGTGGGCAACGCGAAGGCACCCGGCTCCGAGCCCGACGACATGTGCGACCCGTCGTTCATGCCTGACCGCAAGGGCGCCCCGCTGCCGACCGGCTGCAAGCGGGACACGCTGCCGAACGGCGCCAAGACCATCAGCAGCGACTGGCGCGACGGCGAGGGCAAGCGCATCATCTCGCTCGGCCTGATCGCGCCTGGGGGCACGTCCCGCGGCCTCGACAGCAACAACAACCTGGTCGAGGGCCCCGGCGGCCCCGACGTCCAGCTCCTCACCGTCGCCCAGTTGACCCAACTGGCGTCGCAGCCCGACGTGTACGCCGCCATGGTCGGCGCGGCCTCGGACGCGGTCGAGACGCCGCCCGGCTCCACCGGCCGCCCGGCGTCCTGAACAACCGCAGGTCCGCGCACCCGCCGCCCTCCGGCGGGTGCGCGGACGCGCTTACGGCACGAGCACCGTCTTCCCCACGGTGCCCCGCCCCTGCGCCGCGATGTGCGCCTGCGCCGCCTCGCGCAGCGGGAAGGTCTGGAACGCCGGGACCAGCCGGCCCGCCGCCGCCTCGGCCAGGGAGCGTTCCTCCAGGCCGCGCAGCCCTCCCGGGGCCGACAGCAGGCGCGGGCCGAGGGCGACCGTCGCGCTCAGGACCTTGTCGTAGAGGTCCTTGCCCGTCAGCTCGGTCGGCTTCCCCGCGGACCAGCCGAACATGATGAACCGGCCGCCGAAGCCGAGCAGTTCGAGGCTCGCGCGGCCCGCGTCGCCGCCCACGCCGTCGAACGCGACCGTCACGTCGCGGCCGTCGAGCACCTCGCGCACGCGCTCCGGCCAGTCCGCCCGCGTGTAGTCGACGGCGTGCGCGCCGAGCGCCCGGACCCGCTCGACCTTCGCGTCGCCGCCCGCGATGCCGACGACGGTCGCGCCGACGCCGAGCGCGGCCTGCACCAGCAGCGTTCCGACGCCGCCCGCCGCCGCGGTGACCAGCACGACGTCGTCGGGGGTCGGCTGCGCGACGTGCAGGATGCCCAGCGCGGTGCGGCCCGTCCCGATCATCGCCACCGCGGCCTCGAAGCCGAGCCCGTCCGGTATCGGGTGCACGGCATCGGCCTCGCGCACGGCGAGTTCGGCGTAGCCGCCGTTGGCGGTCCCGAGGTGGGCGACGACGCGGCGGCCGAGCCACGACGGGTCGACGCCGTCGCCGACCCGGTCGACGACCCCGGCGACCTCGCGCCCGGGCACGATCGGCAGCTCCGGCAGCGGGAACGGCAGGCCGGCCGCGTCGCCTTCGCGCAACGCGGCGTCGAGCAGGTGGACTCCCGCGGCGCGGACGGCGATGCGGAGCGCGCCGGGGCCCGGCTCCGGGTCGGGGACTTCGGCGTGGACGAGGTTCTCGGCGGGGCCGAAGGCGCTGAGTGTGATGGCGTGCACGGGTCCTCCGTGAGGTGTGCGGAACTGCGGTGATCAACTCCACCAACGCCAACCGCGCAGGGTGCCGGCGGATTTCCGTCGGATGACCGGGATTGCGCGCGGCATCGACCGGGTTGTCGATACCCGTCACGCGACCTGGGGTTCTCCGCCGCGCCGCGGCCTACCGTCCACGGGACGGCCGCGGCGGCAGCCGACCGCGCCCGAGGCCGCGCCGTGACCGCGTCGGACGAAAGGACGGAAAGACCATGAAGGCAGCGCTGTTCACCACCTTCGGCGGCCCCGAGGTGCTGCGGCTCGCGGAGACGCCCGCGCCGGCCATACGCCCGGGGGCGGTACGCGTCGCGGTCCGCGCGGCGGGTGTGCTGCCGTTCGACACGGGCCTGCGCGCGGGCAAGTTCCCGCCGACGATGACACCGGGGTTCCCCGACAAACCTGCTGTTCCGGGCAACGAGTTCGCGGGCGTCGTCGCGGAGGTCGGCGACGGGGTGACCGGGTTCGCGCCCGGCGACGAGGTCCTGGGGTTCTCGACGACGGGCGGGTACGCGGAGGAGATCGTGGTGCCGGCCGACCAGCTGGCCGCGAAACCGGCCTCGATGCCGTGGGACGTGGCGGCGGCGCTGTCCGGGAACGGGCAGGGCGCGTACCTGGCGCTGCGTCAGCTCGCCGTCGGGCCGGGCGACACCGTGCTCGTGCACGGCGCGGCGGGCGGCCTCGGCACGATCGTCGTCCAGCTGGCACGGGCGTGGGGCGCGGCCCGGGTGGTCGGGACGGCGAGCGAGGCCAACCACGACTACCTGCGCTCCCTCGGCGCGGTGCCGGTGACGTACGGTCCGGGCCTGGCGGACCGGGTCAGGGCGGTGGCACCGGACGGCGTCGACGCCGCCCTGGACACCGCGGGCCCCGACGCGCTGTACGCGTCGGTCGAGGTGGTCGCCGACCGCGGCCGGATCCTGACGATGGTCGCGGACGAGACCGCCCGCGACCTGGGCCTGCCGGAGTGGTCGGGTGTGCGTTCCGGCGCGCTGCTGGGCGAGTTGGCGCAGTTGTGGGTGGACGGCGCGTTCACGCTGCACATCCGCGCGACGTACCCGCTGGAGCGGGCCGCGGACGCGCACCGCGACGTCGAGCGCGGACACGGGCGCGGCAAGGTCGTGCTGACCGTGGCGGGCTAGCGAAGCGAAGGGGCGGCGGCCCGGTCAGTGCCCCGGGCCGCCCTCTGGTGCGTGCCCGTCACCCGTCGGCGCGTGCCCGTCACCCGCCGGGGCGTGCCCGTCGCCGGCCGGGCCGGCCGCCGCGCGGGCGAGCGCGATGATCAGCGCGTCGTCGGTGAAGGGCAGCCAGCCGACGTGCCGGCTCAGGTCGTCGCCGAGCCGTTCGACCGCGACCGCGGGGTCGTGCACGTACGCGGTGCCGCCGAGCAGCTTGGTGATGCGCTCGACCAGCAGGTAGTCGCAGCCGTCCGCGTTGCGCGCGTCGGCGACCCCGTCGGTGACGAGGACGAGCAGGTCGCGGCCGCCGAACGGCACCGCCCACGCTTCGGAGCCGTTCGCCGCGGCGAGTTCGGTCAGGCCGAGCGGCAGGCCGGGGTCGGGGGGTTCCAGGACGCGCACGCCGCCGTCCGCGCCGATGAGCACGGGCTGCTCGTGGCCCCGGTGCAGGAACTCGACCTCCCCGTCCCTGACCTCGACGAGCAGCGCGGTGACGAACTGTTCGGCGGGCGCGTTGCGGACGATGCTCTCGTCGATGAGCCGCGCCACGTCGGCCAGCTCCGGCTGGTTGTAGGCGGCTTCGCGGAACGCGCCGATGGTGATCGACGCGGTGCGGACCGCGCCGAGGCCCTTGCCCAGCACGTCCCCGATGATCATGCGCATGCCGTGCGGCGTGTCGAGCGCGAGGTACAGGTCGCCGCCGAGTTCGGCCTCGTCGGCCATCGCGAAGTAGCGCACGGCGAGCCGTACGCCGCCGAGCCCGTCGGGCGGCGGCAGGAGGATCGCGCGTTGGGCGGCGACGGCGACCTGGGACAGCGCGACCAGCGACCGCTCGTACCGCAGGCGCGCGGCCGACAGGTACATGGCCAGGCCGGTCGCCATGACGTATATCCAGGTGCTGACCTGGAAGAGCTCGGTGTTCTGGTAGCCGTCCTCGGACGCGAGCCAGTAGCGCAGCGGCAGCGACACGCTCCCGATCGCCAGGATGGCGAGGGGCCGCGCGGTGGCGGCGGCGAGGGTCGGGGCGAGCAGGAGGAACGGGTAGTAGACGGTGTCGGGCCCGGTCGCCAGGTCGACGACGGTGACCACGACGAGGATGGCGACGGGCAGCCCGACCTGCCGCAACAGCGGCCGTGTGGCGGTTGCGGTCGCACGCTGCGCGTCGAGACCGATCATCTGTCCCATGGTCGCCAACGACGGCGCCCCTGCCGCGCTTTGCGGCATCCGCCGATCGGGTGACGCGCGGCCGTCCCCGCGAATCAGCCCCCGGAATGACCGGGAATCGCGCACGAACAAACGGCGGGAACGAACGGGAGCGAACGGGAACGACCTAAGGGGTCCAGGCGCCCCCTACAGCGCCTGGACCCCTGTGTGGTCCGACCGGTCCTCGCACCCCGCGTGGCTGCGAACCGGCCGGCTGCCGGCTCACGCCGCGCGGCTGGTTGCTCGCGCGAGGCCACCGGCTACCCGTGCGTCGGAATCGACCTCGGCGCGCTGCGTGCGGCGGGCGGCGCGGCGGCCGCGCAGGGCGAGGGTGACGACGCGCTCGTGCTGGGCGTCGCGGTGGAGCTCCTGCTGGCGGGCCTGGAAGAGCTGGTACTGCATCATCTCGGTGACTCCTTATGGCGTTTCCCCCGCCCGGTTGTCCGTCCGGGGGCTTCCCCGGCGTCCGGGGCATGCCTTAAGGTTCGCGCCCCAGAGGGGCCCGGGGCATCGGGCGGATGCCCGATCTTGACGGCCCGGGGGGCCTTAGACGCCTCCTAAGGCACCTCAGAACGCGCCTAAGGCCCCTGCCGATTTCGCCCGAAAGAGTGCTTCCGGCGGGCTGTCGGCCGCAGTCGCCCGCGCGGGCCCGCGGGCCGCCGTAGGGTCCCAGCCACCATGGCCACCACACCTCCTCGCACCCCGTCCGACGCCCGGTCGTCCGCCCTGGCGAAGGTCGGACGACCGCGTCCCGGAACGGCGCTGGTGCACGTTCCGCGGACGCCGCCGAAGCCGCGGCGCGGCCCGCTGTTCCGGGCGGCGGACGTGCCGTACTTGATCGGGCCGGCGGCGTTCGTCCTGTACGCGACGTACTCGCTGCTCAAGCACCGCCGCATGGAGACGCACGCCTACGATCTGGGCCTGTTCGAGCAGGTGGTGCGCAACTACGCGCACTTCCGCGCGCCCGTCTCGGACATCCGCGAGCCGGGTTTCAACGTGCTCGGCGAGCACTTCCACCCGGTCCTCGCGCTGCTGGGCCCGGTGTACCGGCTGCTCCCGTCGGCCGACACGCTGCTGGTGGCGCAGGCGATGCTGATCGCGCTGTCGGCTGTGCCGATGACCCGGATCGGGCAGCGGGCGTTCGGGCCGTTGGGCGGTGCGGTGTTCGGGGCGGCGTACGCGCTGTCGTGGGGCCTGCAGAGCGCGGTGTCGTTCGAGTTCCACGAGGTCTGCTTCGCGGTGCCGATGCTGGCGTTCGGCCTGGAGCGGTTCCTCAAGGCCGAGTACGGCGCGGGGATGGCGTGGCTGTGCGCGTCGATGCTGGTGAAGGAGGACCTGGCGCTCGCGGTGGCGGCCGCGTCGGTGTTCCTGGCGGTGCGCCGCCAGTGGCGGTGGGCGGTGGTCGCGGCCGTTGCCGGGGTGGCGGTGTTCACGCTGGTGGTGTTCGTCGTGCTGCCGGCGATCAACCCGCACGGCGCGTACCCGTTCTGGGAGAGCATGGACGGCGGCGGCGCCCGCATCGGGTCGGCGGCGGCCGGCAACCGGGACCACGACGTGCCGGTCGGGACGCTGCTGCTGGGGCTGCCGCACAACATGCTGCTGCCGTCGCAGAAGTGGATGACGCTGTTCACCCTTCTGCTGCCGACGGGATTCCTGGCGCTGCGCTCGCCGCTGCTGGCGATGGCGGTGCCGACGCTGCTGTGGCGGTTCACGTCCAGCAACCAGCTGTACTGGGGGCCGTGGTTCCACTACAGCGCGGTCCTGATGCCCATCGTGTTCGCGGCGTTCGCCGACGCCGTGGTGACGCTGCGCGCGTCGCGCCGCGACTGGCTGCGCCGGTACGCGGCCAAGGCCGCGATCGTGCCGCTGGCCGTGTCGCTCGCGCTGTGCCGGGACTTCCCGATGCTGGAGCTGGCGCACAAGCGCGCGTGGGCGGTCGAGGACAAGGTGGAGCGGGCGTACCGGATCGTCGCCCTGGTGCCGGACGACGTCCAGGTCACCTCGACCGAGCGGCTGGCGCCGCACCTGACGTCCCGCACCCGGGTCACGAACTTCCCGGTGGTGCTGCCCGGGCCCGGCTGGGCGGTGGTGGACGTGTGGGACGGCAAGCAGGAGTGGGTGTCGGCGTGGACGGCCGAACTGGAGCGCAACGGCTTCCGGCCGGTGGCGTCGGACGCGGGGGTGACGCTGCTGCGGCGGGACTGACGGACCGGCCGTCAGGCCGCGCCGACCTCCGGGAGGATCGTCTCGGCGGTGTCGCGCACGGCCTCCATGTACGCCCGCATGCGCGCGTTCTCGGCGGAGGTCAGCCACACCAGCGCGTGCTCGATGCGGCGCGCGTCCAGCAGCGGGACGTACACGACGTCCGGCCGCGTGTAGAAGTCCAGCACCTGGCTGTCACCGACGCACACCGCCTGCCCGGAGGCGACCAGCGCGAGGAACTCGGGGTAGGTCGCGCAGCGCTGCGAGGTGCGCCCGATCGACCGGCCGCCGGGCGTCCAGCGCGGGTGGTACGGCTCGATCCAGTAGTCCGGGACGCCTTCGACCAGCGACGGGAACGCCATTCCGGCGAGGTCCTCCAGCACCAGCGACTCGCGCTGGGCGAGCCGGTGCCCGGACGGCAGGCCCGCGTACGTCTGGCGGCGCGGCAGGATCAGCCCGACGGTGACGTCGGGCTCGACGAGCGGCGAGAGCGTGATCATCATGTCGAGCTCGCCGTCGCGCAGCGGGAAGATGTACTCCCCGATCTGCACCTCGTTGATCTCGACGGTGCAGTCCGGGTGCCGTTCGCGGAACACCCGGGCGGCGGCGTGCGCCTGGGCGCCGGCGAGGTCGCCGAGGAAGCCGATGCGCAGCGTCCCGGCGATGCCCTTGGCGGTGATGGCGGCGCGGCCGACGGCCTGCTGGATGCCGACGTAGTGCGGGTGCAGGTCGTCGTACAGCTGCCTGCCGAGCGCGGTCAGCTCGACCTTGCGGCTGGTGCGTTCGAACAGCGGCCCGCCGAGCCGCCGCTCGACCTTCTTGATGGTCTGGCTGACCATGGCGGCGGACACGTGGAGGCGCTCCCCGGTACGTCCGAAGTGGAGCTCCTCCGCGAGGGTCAGGAAGATCTCGATCTCGTGCCGCTCCATCAATGGTCTCCCTCCGGACCGATAACCGGTGATGAATGGTGCATCCGGCGTCTTGCCGTGGATCACCTTAATGTGATCTTCGGCCGCCGGTGGAGGTCAGGCCCGTCCGCGCGAAACGGACGGGCCCGTCGTTCATCACCGGTTAACGATCAGGCGGGGGTCACACGGCGGTCACCGTGACCGCGACGCCGTTGACGGCCGCGTTCCCGGAGATCGCGTCGACGAACGTGCCGGGCGCGAGCACGTTGGAGTTGACGCCGGCGTGCGCACGGGCGGTCGCCATGCGGGTGCCGGGGTCGTCGTGGCCCCAGCCGTGCGGCATCGACACGACGCCGGGCATCATCTCGTCGCTCACCTGGACGGCCACCCGCAGGCTGCCGGCCTCGGACGCGACCTCGGCCGTGCCGCCGTCGGCGAGCCCGGCGCGGGCCGCGTCGTCCGGGTGCATGATCAGCGTGCACCGGTTGCTCCCTCCGACCAGCGCGGGGACGTTGTGCAGCCACGAGTTCTTCGACCGCAGGTGGCGGCGGCTGACCAGGACCAGCCCGCCCGGCTCGTCCGCGCCGCCCCGGTCCAGGTGGGCGCGCAGCCGGGGCAGGTCGGCGGTGATGTACGCGGGGGCCAGCTCGACGCTGCCGGAGTCGGTGGCGAGCACCTCGGCGACGCGCGGCACCATCGGCCCGAGGTCGATGCCGTTCGGCGCGGCCTTGAAGTCGGCGAGCGTCAGGCCGCCTTCGACCCGCCCGTACCGGTCGCCCCACGGGCCGGTGCGCACCGACAGGTCGACGATCCGCTCGGGGCCGCCCTCGGTGTAGTGCGGCAGCACCTCGTCGGGGTCGAGGCCGCACGCCCGGACGAGCACCGAGAACCACATGTCGTCCAGCGCCTTGACGTCGACCGCGTCGGCCTTCTGCCCGGCGGCGATGCCGGCCAGGCGCAGCACGATCTCCCACTCCGCGGGCCGGTCGGGGTCGGCGGGCGGCAGCACGGGCTCGGACCACTTGCCCGCGCTGCCGACCGCGAAGTTCCACATCAGGTCGTCGAAGTGCGCCGTCTCCAGCGGGCCGGGCCCGGGCAGCACGACGTGGGCGTGCCGGGTCGTCTCGTTGAGCCAGTTGTCGATGCTGATCATCGCGTCGAGGCGGGGCAGCGCGGCGCGCAGCCGGTCGGCGCCCGGCGCGCTGACGGCCGGGTTCCCGGCGATGGTGACGAGCGCGCGGATACGCCCTTCGCCGTCGGTGTCGATCTCCTCGGCGAGGCACGACGCGGGGACCTGGCCGAGCACCTCGGGGGCGCCGCGCACACGCGAGTGCCAGCGTCCGAACGGCGCGCCCTCGGCCTTCTTGGCGTGCTGCGTGAGCGTCGCGACGGACCAGTTGACGGGCTTGGGGAACATCAGCCCGCCCGGCGTGTCGAAGTGGCCGGTCAGGATGTTGACGACGTCGACGAGCCAGCTGGCGAGCGTGCCGAACTCCTGGTTGCACAGCCCGATCCGGCCGTAGACCACGGCCGAGCGGGCGGCGGCCAGTTCGTGCGCGAGCCGGCGGATGCGGTCGGCCGGGACGCGGCAGGCGCCGGCCACCGACTCGGGCGTCCAGTCACGCGCCAGCTCCTCGAGGTCGGCGAGCCCGGCGATGTGCGGCGCGGCCGGGCCGAGGTCGACGAGGCCGTCGGCGAACAGCACGTGGACGACGGCCATGAGCAGCGCCGCGTCGGTGCCGGGCACGATGGGCAGCCACTCGTCGGCGGCGTCCGCGGTGCCGGTGCGGCGCGGGTCGACCACGACGACCTTGCCGCCGCCGCGCCGGATGCGCTTGATCTCGCCCATCACGTCCGGGCAGGCGAGCAGCGAGCCCTGCGAGGCCTGCGGGTTGGCGCCCATGACGACGAACAGGTCGGAGGTGCGGCGCAGGTCGGGGACGGGGATGGTCCACATGCCGCCGTACATCAGCAGCGACGAGACGTTCTTGGGCCACTGGTCGACGGTGCCGGAAGAGTAGATGTGGTGGATCCCGGCCATCCCGATGAGGATCCCCGAGTAGCGGGCCAGCGCCATGTTGTGCGCGAGCGGGTTGCCCAGGAACGCGGTCAGCGCCTGGTTCCCGTGTTCCTCGAGGACCGGGCGCAGCAGGCGCTCGCACTCGGCGAACGCCTCGTCCCACGTCACCTCGCGCCACGTGTCGCCGGTACGGATCACGGGCGCGCGCAGCCGGTCCGGGTCGTCCTGGAGCGCGCCGAGGGTGGTGCCCTTCGGGCAGATGTGGCCCTTGCTCCACGCGTCGGCGCGGTTGGGGCGGATCTTGTGCACCCGGCCCTCGGAGACGTGGACCTCCAGGCCGCACATGGCCTCGCAGAGATGGCAGGTGCGGTGGTGGACGGTGCTGTTCCCCGTGCTGTCGGGTGCGCTGCTCATGGTCGGTGCCTCCCCGGGCGCGTCGCGGCGGAGGCCGACTATGGCAGAGAAGCCCACCGGGTTAAAGACATCCTTTAAATGCCCTCGGGGCGCCTCGGGTACGTTGGCGCCGTGACCCGCCCGACACCGGACACCCGGCGGCCCTCCGTGCTGCTCGCCGACGACGACACCGCCATCACCGAACAGCTCGGGCCGCTCCTCGAACGCTCCGGGTTCGATGTCCGGACCGCGCACGACGGCACCGCCGCCCTCGCCGCCGCGACCGGCGCACCGGCACCCGACCTCGTCGTCCTCGACGTCCTCATGCCGCATATGGACGGACGCGAAGTCCTGCGCCGCATACGCGCCGACGGGGCCTGGATCCCGGTCATCCTGCTCACCCAGGTCGGCGAGTCGACCGAACGCGCCATGGCCCTGGAGGAAGGCGCGGACGACTACCTCAACAAGCCGTTCGACCCCTACGAACTCATCGCCCGCATGCGGGCCTTGCTGCGCCGCTCCCGCACCGGCCTTCCACCGCTGGCCTCGTCGCGCGTGCTACGCGCCGGCGCGCTGCGCGTCGACCGCACCGCCCGCCGCGCCTGGCTCGCCGACCGCGAACTGGTCCTGACCCCGAAGGCCGGCGCGCTGCTCGACTACCTCGTCACCCACCCCGACGAACTCCTGTCGCGGGAACGGCTGATGGAGGTCCTGTGGGGCTGGGAGTCCGCCAGCACCACCCGCGCCGTCGACAACCGCGTCGCCGAACTCCGCCGAGCCCTGGGCGACGACCCGGCGGCACCGGCGTGGATCGAAACGGTGACGGGCGAGGGCTACCGCTTCGTCCCGAGGGTGGAGGCCGAACGATGACGGGCCAGGACGGAACGCCGCCCGACGAGTTCCCGGGCGGAACGCCGCCCGGCACGGCGCCTGCCGAAGGCGCGGGGCGGCCGCTCGCGCTGCACGAACTGCCGCCTCCCGTACCGCGACCGAGGACGGCGCCCGCATCGCCCTCCCCCGCCGGCAAGCCGCCGGTCGCGCGACGCGCACGGATCTCGCGGCGGGCCGTTCCTTACGCGGTCGCGCTGGGCGTCTGGGGCGCGGCCGTCGCCGTCACGGGCGTGTTCGCGTCGGACTACCGCGTGTACCTGCGGTTCGCGCCCGTGCTCGCGGTGGCCGTCCTCGGGCCGCTCGTCGCCGCCGGGTTCGGTGTCCGGCTGCTGTTCACCAGGCGGGTCGTGGAAGCCCGGGCGCAGGTGGCCGCGGAGGCCGCCGCCGAGCACCACCGGTTCCTGCGGCGGCTGGACCACGAGCTGAAGAACCCGCTGACGGCGATCCGGCTCGGACTGGCCAACGTCTCGGCGTCGGGCCGCCTGGACGCGCAGGGCGACGGGACCGTGCGCAGCGTCGAGGAGCAGGTCGCACGGCTGACCCGGATCACCGGGGACCTGCGCAAGCTGGCCGACGTCGAGTCGCGCCCGCTGGAGCGTCTGCCCGTCGACGTCGGCGTGCTGCTCGAGGACGCCGGCGAGACCGCCCGCGAACTGCCGGGCGGGGCCGAGCGGGACGTGTCGGTGTCGGTGCCGCGCGTGCCGTGGCCGCTGCCGACGGTCGCCGGCGACCCGGACCTGCTGGAGCTGGCGTTGGAGAACCTGGTCGGCAACGCGCTGAAGTACAGCGGCCCCGGCAGCCGCATCGAGCTGCGCGCGTTCGAGGAGGACGGCTACGTCGTCGTCGAGGTCGCCGACACCGGGCACGGCATCCGCGCCGACGAACTCCCCTATGTGTGGGGCGAACTGGTGCGAGGCAGCGATGCCCGGGGCACCCCCGGGAGCGGGCTGGGCCTGGCCCTGGTGCACGCCGTCGTCGACCGGCACGGCGGCCGGTGCGAGATCCGCAGCCGTCCGGAGTCCGGAACGGTCGTACGGCTGCGACTGCCGAGCGCCTGACACGCGCCACGAGGCGTCGGCGGGCATCGGGGGCGGGTCGGGCGTGCCTCGACGGGCGTCGGGCTGCGTGTACAGGCGTGTCTCAGGGCTGGTAGATCGCCGCCACATCGCCGCGACACGCGGTCTCTAGCGTTGTGTGCAGCGGCCGAGGGGGCCGCGGCCAACCATGGGGGGATTCCAATGCGTATTCGTACCGTCCTGCCGTCCGCCGTCCTCGTCGGTGCCGTCGTGTTCGGCGCCACGGCGTGCGAGGCGGGCGTGGAGAAGAAGGACAACGGGGCCGCCTCACAGAGCGGTTCGAACACCGGTGCGGCGGCGGGGGCGTCGGCCGGGAACTCCGCGGGTTCCGTCGCGGGCTCGGCGGCCGGGGCGTCCGCCGGGGCGGGTTCGGGCGCAAGCACGGGTGCGTCGGCCGGTGCCGGCACGCCCGCGACGCCGACCGGCGCCGGCAAGTCCACCACCGCGACCGGCGACACCACCGCAGGCGGCGGCAGCGGCACCGGCAAGCCCAAGTCCGGCACGACCGTCAAGCCCACGGGTACCGGCACGATCTCGATCACCGCCGACGGCGACCAGCCCACGACGGACTGCACGGGCCGTGACGTCAGCATCGTGGCCAGCACGGTGTCGATGAGCTTCGTCGGCACCTGCAAGTCGCTGACCGTGATCGGCAACGACAGCAGCATCGAGACCGGCTGGTTCGACACGATCACCGTGACCGGCTCGGACAACCTGGTCCTCTACGGCGTCAAGGGCGACGGCACCGCGCCGACCGTCAAGGACACCGGCACGAGCAACCAGCTGCACAGCAAGTAGCGCCCACGCCGCGGGGGCGCACGCCACTCGCACGAAGGACCGAGACCACGCCCGGATCCCCTGCGCGCCCACCCTCCGTTGTGGCCGCAGGGGGTGCCTCATCCGGCGGTCGGGCCACGTGCGCCCCGCGCACCCGCCAACCTGCGGGCTCTCGCGTCAGGCCACCGGCACGACCGCCAGCAACTGCCCTTGGTACTCGTCCGCTCCCGCCACCACCTGGGCCACGTCGCCCGTGACGCGGACGACGAGTGTGCCGTCCTCGGCGGCGTATTCGGGCTCGCCCTGCGGGCCGGTCCCGCCGGTCAGTCGCACGATGACGGCGGTCGGCGCGGCGTGTGTGCCGGGTCGGCCGGGCAGGCTGACGGCGCAGCGCTCGGGGGCATCGGTCATGGCACCACCTTCACCCGGACCCGGCGGGTCCGCATCCGGCGGCGTCGAACCCCGAGCGCCGCGCGGATCCGCCTACCCGGTCCCCCACCGGGTCCCGTGGCCCCCGTCCCGTCCGTCGGGCCGGGGGTCACGCGGCGGCACGGGAACAGACGCGGCCGCCGTACGCACGCAGCAGTGTCCCGGCGGTGAAGTAGCGGTCCGGTCGGGTGATTCCGGCGAACGCGCCGAGGCAGCGGCTGATCTCGTCGGGGCGTCCGGCCAGCGCGGCGAAGAACAGCCGTTCCGTACGCCCGGCCGTGTGACGCGCGAGGTCGGTCGTGAAGCCGTACATCGGGGCGATGCCGCGGTCGCGCAGCCGGTGGTACGCCGCGAACGGCGCCGCTTCGCCGTGCGGGCCCGGGGCGGGCGGGTCCAGGAGCGCCGCCCCCGCCGCGTCCGCGAGCAGTTCGGCGTCGCGCAGCGCGTTGCTGATGCCCTGCGCGCTGACGGAGTCCATGACCACCCCGGCGTCGCCGACGAGCGCCCAGCCGGGGCCGTACGGCACGCGGAAGCGGTTGGGCTGGTCGGGCGTGGTGCGGAGCCGTTCGACCCGTTCGGCGGCGGCCAGCCGCTCACCGAGGTCCCCGCAACGCGCGAGCCTAGCCCGGTAGTTGCCTTCCAGGTTGGTGCGGAAGGCGTCGAACTCGGCGATCGGGCACGACAGGTACACCATCGTCAGGTCGTCGTTGGTCGGGAACACCGCGACGGCCTGTCCGCGCCGCTGGTACATCTCGCCTCCGCCCGCGACGGTCGGTAGGCCGCGCCAGTAGGTGTAGGACGCGAACGCCCGTACCGGCACCTCGCGGTAGACCCGCGCGCCGACGGCCTGCGCGACGGACGAGTGCTTGCCGTCCGCGCCGACGACCAGCCTCGCGGACTCGGTCACCGCCGCCCCGCCGCGCCCGGAGGAGAGCCGAACCCCCGTCACGCGGCCTTCGCTCCACACCAGTTCCTCGACGCGCGCGCGTTCGCGCACCTCGGCGCCGGCCGCGCGGGCGGCGTCGACGAGTGCGCTGTCGAGCAGCGAGCGGCGGGGCGAGTACAGCGTGTCGACGCCGCCGTCGCCGGCCGGGAACTCCCCGTCGAGGACCACGCCTTGCGCGTCGAAGCGGATCCGGCGGGTCGGCGGGGTGCCGGCCTCCTGCAGCCGGTCGAGCACACCCCAGGCGGCGAGCCGGGCGACGCCGGGGATCTGCACCTGGTGCGAGGAGACGGTGTCGCTGGGGAAGCCGGCCCGGTCCACGGCGAGGACCTCAGCCCGCGCCGGGCGAGCAGCAGCGCGGTCGCCGCGCCGGCCACCCGGGCGCCCACCACGATCACGTCGTATCCGGTGCCGCGCTCCATACCGAACCTCCTCCAGAACATACTGGATGGAATGTTTTCCGTTCACTAAGGTATGGACATGACCGACGCCACGGCAAGGCCCCGCCGCCGCAGAACCCCCGAGGACTGGGCCGACGCGGCCCTCGGACTCATCGCGGAGGGCGGACTCGCGGCGGTCACCGTCGACGCGCTCGCGGCCCGCGTGGGCACCACGAAGGGCAGCCTCTACCACCACTTCGCCGGCCGGGAGGCGCTCCTCGACGCGGCGCTGGCGCGCTGGGAGGACCGCACCACCACGGCCGTGCTGCGCGACGTCCGCGACGCGGCGTTCGACCCCGCCGCGATGCTGCGCCTGCTGATCGTGCGGGTCGTCGCGACCGCCGAGCAGGACCCCGTGGGCCTCGCGCTGCTGGCCAGCGCGCACCACCCCGCCGTCGCCCCGGTGCTGGAACGCGTCACCGACACCCGGCTCGCCGCCGTCACCGGCCTGTTCACCGAGCTCGGCTTCGCACCTGACGAGGCCCGCTCACGCGCGCTGCTGGCCTACAGCGCCTTCCTGGGGCACGGCCAGCTCGCGCACTCGACGCCCGGCGTCCTTCCGCACGCGAAGGAGGACCGGCGCGCGTACCTGGACCAGGTGGTGCGGCTCCTCAGCGCACGCTGACCGAAGCTTGACCGAAACGGCCCGGGCATGGGTCGGGGCGGGGTGCGGCAGCCGTCCCTGGGTGCCGAACCCCGCCCCAGTCTCAGGGCGTCAGCCGCGCCGAGCGCCGATGGTCCCCATCAGCATCGGGAACGAATCGGCCAGTCCCCGCTCGAAGTACGGCCAGGTGTGCGTGCCGGGCCCCGTCACCTCCGCCATGTCCAGGCGCAGCCGCCGCGCACGTGCCGCGAACAGCTCCGACATCCGTCCACACAGCCGCTCGATGTCGTCGGTCTTGGTGCCCGCAGGGTCCAACGGACCCGGCGCGCCGCTCCCCCACGATACGTAGAGGCGTACGCCGCGCAGCAGCGGGGCCAGATCGTACGGGTTGAACCCCGCCCAGAGCCACCGCTGGGCCTCGACGTCGCCCCACAGGTCGGACGGGTCGAGGCCGCCGAACCCGACGAACTTACCAATGACGTCGGGCCCGGACAGGTCTCCGTCGACCATCGCGGTGTGCAGCACGCCGCTGTACGACGCGGCCGCGCGGAAGACGCCGGGGTTGCGGGCTGCGTACGTCAGCGCCCCCTGCCCGCCCATCGACAGCCCGGCCGCCGCGCGCGCGTCGCCCGCCCGGTAGCCGTGTTCGAGCAGTCGGCGCAGCTCGTGCATGTGGAACGTCTCCCACGCGGGCGCGCCCCACGCGCCCTGGTTCCACCAGTTCGAGTAGTAGCCGACCGCGCCGGCCTCCGGCATCACGACCAGGACGCCGTAGTCCTCGGTCAGCGAGCGGACGAGCGGGTGGTTCGTCCACGTGGTGTGGTCGCCGAACGCGCCGTGCAGCAGGTAGAGCACGGGCCAGTCGCGGTGCGGCTCGCGGTCCCAGCGGGTCGGCAGGAGCAGCCGGACCTTGGCGGTGCGGCCGAGCGCGGGCGAGTCGATCGTCAGGTCGAGGAGGCGTGCGTCGAGCCGCTCCTCGGCGACGACGCGGGCGCCGTGGTCGGGCCCCTTGGGGGCACCGGGCCGGGACGCCGGGGAAACGGACGGTGCGGCGACGGCCGCGGACGCGGGCAGGAGCGCCGCGACGGGGGCTGCGGCGGTCGCGGCCAGGACGGTTCTGCGGGACAAGGGCACGAGCGTTGCCTTTCGGTGTGCAGGAGTGCGTGGTGCTGAGGTGCCTTGCTGCCGTGCGTGCCGTGCGCCCGGTGCGTGCCGCGTGTGCGGCGCGTACCGGGTTGTGCGGCCCGTGCCGTGTGCGGGTACGGGCCGTGCTTCTGGTGCCGCGTCCGTACGCGGACGCGCACCCGCACTCCCCCGGCCGTACCTGGCCATCCGACCGGGGGCTCCCGCCCGTGCCGTGGCGGGACGTTCAAAGGGCGGTCAGGCGGCCACCGTTCCGCCGACCGCCAGCAGGTCGCGCAGGGTCGCGGTGTCGGCGCGCAGCCCCGCCGGGTCGGCCGATTCGTGCACGACGCTGCCGCGCCCGATGACGACCACCCGGTCGACGCGCCGCAGCGCGAAGTCGACCTTCTGCTCGACGAGTACCGCCGAAGTGCCGCGGCGGCGCAGTTCGTCGACGACGTCGCCGACGCGCGCCACGGTCTGCGGGTCGAGGCCCTCGGTCGGCTCGTCGAGCAGCACCAGCCGGGCGTTGCCGACGAGCGCGCGGCCGAGCGCCAGCATCTGCTGCTGGCCGCCGGACAGGACGCCCGCCGGCAGGCCCCAGCGTTCGCCGAGGACGGGGAACCGGGGGACGCCGTCGGCGACCGTCCCCCGCGCGCGGCCGCCCGACCGGGCGCGCCGCACCGCGACCTTCAGGTTCTCCTTGACGCTGAGCGACGGGAACACCCGGTGCCCCTGCGGCACGAGCCCCATGCCCGCGCGGGAGATCCGCTCGGCGGACGCCCCGGTGATGTCGCGGCCGAGGAACCTGATCCGGCCGCGCCGCGGCCGCAGCAGCCCCGCGACGGTGTGCACGAGCGTGGTCTTGCCCATGCCGTTGCGGCCCAGGACGCCGAGGACCTCGCCCTCGGCGACGGTCAGCGAGACGCCTTGCAGGATGTGGCTCGCGCCGTAGTAGGTGTGCACCGCGTCGAGTTCAAGCACTGGTCGCCTCCCCCAGGTAGGCCTCCAGGACCCGTTTGTCGGTGGACACTTCGTCGGGTGTGCCGTCCGCGATGATGCGCCCGGCCTGCAGCACGCTGACCCGGTCGGCCAGCGCGAACGCCACCTCCATGTCGTGTTCGATCAGGACGACGGTGACCGTCCTGGGCAGGTCGGCGACCAGCCCGGTCAGCCGCCGCGCGTCGGCCGGGGACAGTCCGGCGGTCGGCTCGTCGAGCAGCAGTACCTCCGGGTCGCCGCACATCGCGAGCGCGATCTCCAGCACCCGCTGCTGCCCGTACGCGAGTTCGCGCACCGGGCGGTCGGCGGACCCGTCCAGGTCCCAGCGGGCCAGGACGTCCAGGGCCCGTTCCGCCAGCCCGTCGACGGCGCCCAGACGTCGCCAGAACACCCAGGCCGCCTTGGACCGCGCGGCCAGGGTCAGCTCGACGTTCTGCCGCACCGTCAGCTCGGCGAGCAGGTTGGTGAGTTGGAACGTGCGGGCGAGCCCGAGGCGGGAGCGCCGGTGCGCGGGCAGCCGGGTCACGTCGTGCCCGAGCAGGCTGACCCGGCCCTCGGTGGGCCGCAGTTGGCCGCCGAGGAGGTTGAACAGCGTGGACTTCCCGGCCCCGTTGGGGCCGATCAGCGCACGGCGCTCGCCGACCGGGACGCCGAGCGTGACGTCGTCGGTCGCCTTGAACGCGCCGAACCGGACGGTGAGGGACGTGGCCGCGATGGCGTACTCAGGGGTCGTGGTCGTCGTCGTGGTCATGTCCTCGCCTCCGCCGAAGTTCCGGATCCGGCACCGGATTTGGTGCGGGCGAGCCGCAGCAGCGACGCGGCGCGGCCGAGGACCCCGTCGGCGAGGAACAGCGCCGTGACGACGTACACGACGCCCAGCACCGTCATCCAGCGGTCGGTGTAGGTGCTCACCCACACCTCGAGGCCGGTGACCGCGACCGCGCCCAGGAAGGGGCCGAAGAAGTGCCGGGCGCCGCCGAGGATCGCGTAGACCAGCACGTCGGCGCTGATCTGCCACGACATCGACGCCGTCGACACCGAGCCCTGCAGGTACACCTCCAGCACCCCGGCGACCGCCGAGAAAGCGCCGGAGACCGCGAACGCCACCGTGCGCAGCGCACCCGGCCGGTAGCCGGCCGCGCTCATCCGCGACTCGCTCTCGCGGGTGCCGACGACGGACATGCCCAGCGGCGAGCGCTGGTACATCCACAGCAGCGCCACGCAGAGCACGACGACGACCAGCGTCAGCCGGTAGTAGCCGTCGCCCTCCCGGACGGCGGCGGGCAGCCCGTCCCGGGGGATGTTCGGGATGCCGTTGTCGCCGCCCGTCCACTCGGTCTGGTAGAACGCCAGCCCGAACAGCGCCTGGGCGAGCGCCAGGGTGAGCAGCAGCAGGTAGATGCCGCGCACCCGCAGGCACGCCAGCCCGAACACGGCGCCGGCCAGCGCGCCCGCGGCGAGCGCGGCCGCCAGCACCGTGCCCGGCGACCAGTCCCAGCGGGTGACACCGATACCGACGGCGTAGCCGCCGATGCCGAAGAACGCGGCGTGGCCCAGCGAGGACATGCCGCCGAACCCGAACACCGCGTTGAACGCGGTGGCCAGCAGCCCGAGCAGCAGCATGCGGGTGGCGACGAACGTGTAGAAGGAGTCGGTCGCCGCGGGCACGAACATCAGCAGCGCCACCGCGACCAGGACGCCGGCGCCGGGGGCCCAGCGCCGCGGCGCGGATCTCCCGGGCGCGGCCGCGGCGGCGGGCCGCGTGTCGGGCTTCGTCGAGGTCGGCGTGGTCATCGGGTGACCGCCTTCCCGAACAGCCCGCGCGGGCGCACCGCGAGGAGGGCCGCGACCGACGCGTACAGCGTGAACAGCGCCCACTCGGGGAACCACACCTTGCCGTACTGGTCGATCAGCCCGACGGCGAACGCCGCGAGCAGCGCGCCGCCGATCGAGCCGAGGCCGCCGACGACCACGACGATGAGCGCGAGCAGCAGCATGTCGAACCCGCTGTCCGGGGACAGCGACGTGAACGCCCCGCCCCACACTCCCGCGAACGCGGCGAGCCCGGTGCCGAAACCGAACACCAGCAGGAAGATCAGCGGGACGCGGATGCCGACCGCGCGGGCGATCTCCTCGTCGTCGACGGCCGCCCGGACCTTCGCGCCGGTCGGCGTGAACCGCAGCAGCGCGCCGGCGAACACGGCGACCGCGATCGCGACGCCGATCATCACGAGCCGGAACTTCGGGAACGTCCAGTCTCCGATGGTGACCGGCCCCTCCAGGCCCGGCGGGGTCTGCGGCGCGACCGGGTCGCCGCCGTAGTTCGCGAGGATCTGGTCGCCGATGATGTAGGCGATCCCCAACGTGAGGACGATCTGCGGCAGTTCGCGGCCCGCGACGTAGTGCAGGAACGCGCGCTGCACCACGGTCCCCATGGCGGCCGCGGCGAGCACGGCGAGAGCCAGCGCGATCCAGTAGTCGGTGCCGTCCGACGCCAGGTCGTACGCGAGGTAGCCGCCGAGCAGGTAGAACGCGCCGTGCGCGAGGTTGACGGTGCGCAGCAGGCCGAACGTGATCGTCAGGCCGCTCGCGACGAGGAACAGCAGTGACCCGTAGGCCAGTCCGTTGACGGTGTGGGTGAGCCAGGTCAGCATCCGGCCTCCTCCGGGGCGGCGTGCGCCGGGTGGCGGTCGGTCACTTCGCCCACGAGCCCTTGAGCTTGTCGTAGCCCGGGAAGGCGAGGTACGCCTGCGGGTCGTAGGTGAAGAACTGGGTGACGTTCGGGACCGTGCTGACAACACTGTTCACACGCTTGCCGTCCTTGGACTCGACCTTGCGCATGTACACCGGGTAGATCGCCTGCCCGTACGCGTCGAACAAGACCGGTCCGCGCGGCGCGTCGATCTTCACCTTGGCGAGCGCGGCACGGATCTTGGCGGGCGTCGGGTCCGCGTCGATCTGCGCGAGCGCGGCCTCGAGCGCCATGCCGGCCGCCCAGCCCTCCTCGGCGTACTGGTTCGCGCTCTTGCCGCCGTTGGCGTCGGAGAACGCCTTCACCAGCTCCTTGTTCGCCGGCGAGTCGATCTGCGGCGTGTAGTGCAGCGACGAGACGACGCCCTCGGCGCTCGCCCCCTCGGTCGGCAGGATCGTCTCGTCGACGGTCGAACCGTGCGCGATCACCGGCACCTTCACGCCGAAGTCGCGGTACGCCTTCAGCAGCCGCACCCCGTCCTGGCCGGGCGCGACCGCGAACACGACGTCGGCGTCCTTGTCGACCTGGTTGACGTACGGGCCCCAGTCCTGCGTGCCGAGCGGAGCGTAGATCTCCTTGGTGACCGTGCAGCCCGCGTCCTTGAAGGTGCGCGCGAAGCCGCCCGCCGCCTCCCAGCCGAACGAGTAGTCCAGGCCCAGGATGACGGCCTTCTTGTAGCCGAGGTCCTTGCACGCGTAGGGGCCGAGCGGCATCGAGTCCTGCGAGCTGGTGTAGCTCAGCCGGAAGGTGTTGCCGTTCTGCTTGCGGGTCAGGCCGTCCGCGCCGGCGACGGTGACCAGCAGCGGCACGTCCGCCTGCTCCAGGTACGGCGCGACGGCGTACGCGATCGCGGAGTTGACCAGGCCGACGACGACCTGCGCCTTGTCCTGCTCGACGAGCTGGCGGGCCTTGGTGGTGCCCTGCGCGGCGTCGGTGCCCTCGTCGGCCTTGGAGGTCTTGACGCCGTAGCCGGACAGCACGCCGCCCTTCGACTTGAGGTACAGCTCGAACCCGGCGTTGACGTCGGTGCCGAGCGCGGCGAACGGGCCGGTGACGGGGTTGAGCAGGCCGACGGTGACGGTGCCCTTGGCGCCGTTGCCGGCGGCGTTCTGCTGCGGGCCGCCGCCCTTTCCGGACGCGGGGTCCTTGCCGCCGCACGCGGCGAGGACGAGGACGGCCGCCGACGCGACGGCGGCCAGACGCAGGCTGGTTCTCATGGCAGGTCTCCTGACAGGGGGAGGAAAAAACTGCGTTTCGGGGTCTTTGTCCGCTGCACGAGGGTGTGCGGTACCCGGGGACGGCGCGGCCGGTGCGCCGTCCCCGGGCGGATCGCGGGGTCTGGAACGGAGGAGAAGCGGAGGAACGGGGTGGGTAGGGCGGGGACGGGAGGGGACGGAGGTCGGGTCGGGGCCGGGCCCGCGCACTGCGGGTCACCCGGCGGGGTCAGCCGGCCGGGGTCAGCCGGCGAGCAGCGCGCCCGCGTCCGGGACGACCGGCGGCAGGCCGAGCGACTGCAGCACGCGGTACGCCGTCGCCGTGGCCGCCGACAGCACCGGCAGCCCCGACTCCCGCTCCACGCGCGGGATCGCGGCGAGCGACGGCATCTGCACGCACGCCGACAGCACGATCGCGTCGGCCCGCGACACGTCCAGGCGCCGCCAGTGCTCGGTCAGGTCCTCGGGGTCCAGGCGCGCGACGGCGAGGTTGTCGGGCACTTCGAGGCTCAGCGCGTCCACGACCTCGACGCCCGCGTCCTCCAGGTACGCGACGACCTTCTCGGTGAGCGGCTTCATGTAGGGGGTGACGATCGCGACGCGGCGGGCGCCGAGCGCGTTCACACCGTCGATCAGCGCGCCCGCGCTGGACACGACCGGCGCGTCGTGGCCCTCGGCCTGCAGCGCGGCGGTGATCTCGGCCTCGGCCGTGCAGTGGAAGCCGGGGCCCTGCGCCATGATCGCGACCAGGCACGCGGTGGCGACCACCGCCGGGCGCGCGTCGGCGAGTTCGGCCGCCGCGCGGGAGGTCTGCGCGTTCATCCGCGCCAGTTCCTCCGGCGTGACGTGCTTCATGCGCATGCGGCTGCTGTGGAAGACGAACCGGTCGCCGGTGCCGTCCGGGTCGGCGAGCTCGCGCGCCCGCAGCATGCGCGGGAGCTCGGTCTCCATGGTCAGGTTCGAGCTGGGGACGATCAGGCCGATGTGGTGCTCGGTCACGAAGTGCTCCGCGGGGTCGAGGGTGGGGCGGGAGCGCGCCGCCCGGCCCGGCCCGCCGCGGAGCGGCGGCCTACGAGCCTTCGGTGACGCTCTCCCAGTGCGCGGCCAGTTCGCCCAGCAGCTGCATCAGCCGGGCGCGTTCCGCCGCGTCGTACGGTGCGAGCAGGCGCTCGTCGAGCGCGCGTGCCCGCGCGTTGGTGTTGTGGAGGGCCTTCTCGCCCTCCTCGGTCAGGAAAAGCAGCTTGCGGCGACCGTCGCCGGCCGCGGTGCGGCGCACGATCAGGCCGCGGGTCTCCAGGCGCCGCGCCACGTCCGCCATCGTCGACGTGTCCAGCGCGACCGCCGACGCGAGCGAGCTCTGGTCGCGCCCGGGCTCGCTGTCCACGGCGGTCAGCACCGCGTACTGCGGGCCGGTCAGCACCGGGTCGACGGTACGGACCCAGGCCGCCAGGTAGGCCTGGTACAGGCGGCGTACCTGGTATCCGGGCGCGGCCGCCAGCGCGGCGGGAGGTCCGGGGACGGTACGGGCTGCGGTGTCGTCTGCCATACGCCCATTTGAGCACGGGCCGCGGCCCCGCCGGGGCGGCCCCTCGCCGGGACTGCCGCGCGGACCGCGCCCGGCCCGGCCGGGCGGCGGCGGGCCGCCGGTCAGGGCAGCATCGCGGACAGCGCGGCACGGGTCGCGGCCAGCCCTGCGGGCGGGTTGTCCCAGAACACCATGTGTCCGGCGTCCGGGACCGCCTCGTACCGCGCGCCGGGATTGCCGCGCACCGCCTCGGCGGCACCGGCCTCGGTGACGACGAGGCTGTCCGCGCCGTACAGCAGCGCCGCCGGCGCGGGCACCTGCGGCCACAGCGCGAAGAAGTCCTCGGCCTCGAACCCTGCGTGCGTCTCCGCGACGGCGTCACCGCCGCAGCTGGCCAGCCAGCGCGCCCGCAGCGCCTGTTCGCGGTGCGGCCAGCGCGGCCAGGACCGCGCGACGGCCTCGGCGTCGGTGCCCTCGCGGGCCTCGGCGAGTTGCGCCATGAACACCTCCAGGGTGGTCGGATACGGGGCCCGCCCGGGCCCGCTCATCGGCGGATCGACCAGCACGCACCCGGCGACCGGCACCACCCCGCGCACCGCGACGGCGGCGGCCACGCGCGCCCCCATCGAGTGGCCGAGCAGCAGCGGCCGGTCCAGCCCGAGCGCGATCGCGACGGCCTCGGTGTCCGCGGCGTAGTCGTCGAGCGTGTACGACCCGCCCGACCCGGACAGCCCGCGTCCGCGCGTGTCGAGCACGATCGGCCGCACCAGGTCGACGAGCTCCCGCGCCACGAAGTCGAACGAGACGGCCGGACTGGTGATCCCGGGCACGACGAGCACGGGCGGCAACGCCCCGCCGTAGTCGAGGACGTGGAGAACGGGCCCACCGGGAACCCGCACCCACCGACTGACGGCGTCGAGCTCCGCAAGGTCCTCGAGCGCCTCGCCCGGCACCACCCGCTCCCCAGCGGGAACGACGCCGAGCGAGCCGCCGGCGGACAGACTGGTCACGGTCATGAACGCCCTCCCGGACGTGAGACGGAGCACTGGACGGGGGCCACGGCGGCGCGGCCCGACGGCCTGCGCGCACAGCCGACATGTTGCGTACCGCCGACTCGCGGCCGACCGCTCAGCCCGGCGGCCGACGCGGACCCGTGCGTGCACGAGTCCCGTCGCGCAGCGCCGCGTGTGCTCGGAAGTGGCCTCCCCTTCCGCGCGTTGACGTTGTTCACAGGCGTTCCTCCTGACCCGACTCGTCCCGCGCGGCGAGGCCGTCGAGGTAGGCCACGGCGTCGGCGAGGGTCACGACGTCGCCGTACTTGGCCTGGATGTCGAACAGGGCCGCGTCGTGCGGGGCTCGGGCGCGGTCGCCTACGCATTCCGCGGGGACCAGCACCGGGAACCCGGACTGCACGGCGTCGACGGCCGTCGCGCGTACGCAGCCGCTCGTCGTGGCGCCGCACACCAGCACCGTGTCGGTGCCCATGCCGGACAGCAGCGCGGCCAGGCCGGTGCCGAAGAACGCCGAGGCGCCCTTCTTCACCACCAGGTGGTCGGACTCCCGCATCGGCAGGCGCGGGTCGAGCGCGACCGCGTCGGAGCCCTCCCGCAGCGCGCGCATGCCCGGCGCCTTGTCGAGCCACACGACCGCGTGCCCGTCGGCCTCCGCCGGGGTGTAGGCGATCGCCGTGAACACCACGGGCGCCCCCGCGCGCCGGGCCGCCGCGAGCAGGTCGCCGGTCGCGGCGACCTCGTCGGTCAGGTCGGCGCCCGTCGGATAGCCGGGCTCGGTGAACCCCCGCGTCAGGTCGACGACGACCACCGCGGGCCGCGTCCCCCGTCGTACCTCCGCGCCGAACCCAGCTCGCAGGTAGGTCTGTTCGACGTCGGACCCGGCGTCCGCCCGGATCGACGCGGCCCGGGCCCCGTCCGGTCCCGGCGGCGGAACGACCCGCAGCCCGGCGCGTTCCTCGCCCGCGGCCTCGGTCGGGTGGGCTCCCGCACGTCGGAGGCGCGCCGCGCCGTCGTTGTCCCGGGCGTTCACGCGCCCCTCCGTATCGCCCGCAGTTCCCGCTTCATCGACGTCAGGCGTCCGAGCAGCCAGCCCTCGAACACCCCGAACGCGAACGCCGCGGCCACAGGCGCGTACTTCGCGAGCGCGGGTCCGCCGAGCAGGGCCAGTCCGTCGAGCGCCTCCGCCGCGGGCGCGGCGCTGGTGGCCGTGGCCCCACCCGCGGCGGGAGCGTGCGCACCGGACGCGGTCCCCGGCACAGGCGCCGCGTCCGGTGCGCGTTCGGGGTGCAGCAGTCCGCCGAGGTTGGCGGCGAACTGCCGCAGGATGCGGTCCGACACGGCGCCGATCGCGCCCTTGCCGAACTGCGCGATCTTGCCGCGGATGACGAGGTCGGTGGTGAGGTCGAGCCGGGCCCCGCCGGGCGTCTCCGCGACGACGAGCACGACCTCGGCCTCGGCGTCGCCGCTGCCGTGCGTGTCGGCGCCGCGGGCGTGCACGCGCAGGGTCCGGTTCTCGGGGTCCACCTCGAGGAACCGCACGGTTCCGGCGTAGGCCGCGGTGATCGGGCCGACCTTGACCTTGACCCCGCCGCGCCACGCGTCGCCGTCGCGGCCCTCCAGGCGGGCGCCCGGCATGCACGAGGCGACCCGTTCGACGTCGTTGACGAGCGCGAACACGGCGTCCGGCGGTGCGTCGACGGCGACGGTGTTGGTGAGCCGCATCAGTCCTCCTCGCGGTTCCTGCGCTGCCGCGCGCAGTCGTCGATGGCCTCGACGATGGTCTGGTATCCGGTGCAGCGGCACAGGTTGGCCGCCACGACCTCGCGGATCTCCGCCTTGTCCGTCCGGGGGCACGCGGCGAGGTGGCCCTCGGCGAGCATGAGGAACCCGGGGGTGCAGAATCCGCACTGCAGGGCGTGGTGGCGGGTGAACGCCTCCTGCAGGTCGCTGAGTTCGCCGTCGGGCCCGGCGAGCGACTCGACGGTGCGGACCGCCGAACCCTCGGCCTGGGCGGCGAACATCAGGCAGGCGCGGGCGGGTCGGCCGTCGACGAGGACGGTGCACGCGCCGCAGATGCCGTGCTCGCAGCCGACGTGCGTGCCGGTGAGCCCGAGGTCGTGCCGCAGCACGTCGACGAGGGTGCGCCGGGGTTCGACGAGGACCTCGTGCTCGGTGCCGTTGACGTCCAGCACGACGAGCTGGCGTTCGCGGTATCCGGTGCGGGCCTGCGCCGTGGATTCGGCGGTCATCGGTCCTCCTCCCCGGTCGGGGCCGCGGCGGCCCGGGGGCCGTTCGCGAGCGCGTTCCGGACGGTCTCGGGGGTGACGGGGGTGTCGTCGAGCTCGGTCCCGGTGGGCGCGAGCGCGTCGTTGACGGCGTTGAGCACGGCGGCGGGTGCGCCGATGGTGCCGCCCTCGCCGGCCCCCTTGGCGCCGGTCTCCGTGAACAGGCACGGCGTTTCGAGGTGGTGGATGGCGACGTCGGGGATCTCCAGCGCGGTGGGCACCTTGTAGTCCATGAAGCTGGTCGCGGACGGTTCGCCGTTGTCGTCGTAGGTGACCTGTTCGAACAGCGCGCCGGCGATGCCCTGCGCGATGCCGCCGCGGCACTGGCCCTCGACGACCTGCGGGTGGACGGCGACGCCGCAGTCCTCGACGCAGATGTAGCGCAGGATCTCCACGCGCCCGGTGCCGGCGTGCAGTTCGACGACGCACGCGTGCGTGGCGTTGGAGAACGTGCCGTCGTCGAGGACGTCGAACGACGCGGTCGCCGCCAGCCCCGGCTCGCAACCCTCGGGCAGCAGGTTGGACTTGAGGTAGGCGATCTCGGCGATCGCGGTGTACGGCACCGCCCGCGCGTGGTCGCCCCGCACCCGGACGCCGCCGCCCGGGGCGAGTTCGACCTCGCCGGCCTCGGTGCCGAGCAGGTGTGCGCCGAGCACGAGCAGCTTGTCGGCGAGCTTCGCGGCGGCGCGTCCGACCGCGCTGCCGCCGACCACCACGGACCGGCTGGCGAACGTGCCCCAGCCGTACGTGATCCGGTCGGTGTCGCCCTGCTGGAGCCGCACCTTGGCCAGGTCCAGGCCGAGCCGGTCGGCGACGATCTGCGCGAGCGTCGTCTCGTGGCTCTGCCCGTGGTTCTGGGTGCCGCTGGTGACGGTGACGGCGCCGGTGGTGTCCATCCGGATCTCGGCGATGTCGAAGCCCGGGACGACCTCCATCTTGCGGGCGGCGAACGCGGCGGAGCCGTATCCGGTGCGCTCGCTGAAACAGGAGTAGCCGATGCCCAGGTGCCGGCCCTCCGCGGCGGCGGCCGCCTTGGCCTCATACCAGCCCTCCTCGCGCACGAGCCGCTCGCACAGGTCGAGGGACTCGCGGTAGGAGCCGGGGTCGTAGGTGATGTTGTTGACGCCGGTGTACGGGAACTCCGTGATCACGTTGCGGCGGCGGATCTCGACCGGGTCCAGGCCCAGTTCGCGGGCGGCGCGTTCGAAGAGCCGCTCGACGACCATCACGTACTGCGGCCTGCTGACGCCCCGGTAGGGCGCGGTGGGCGCCTTGTTCGTGGTGACGGCGCGGCCGCGCACCCGGTAGGCCGGCACCCGGTACACGCTCGGCATCTCGGCGGACGCCATCAGCGGCTCGATGCCGGCGGTGAACGGGTAGCAGGAGTAGGCGCCCATGTCGCACACCACGTCGGCGTCGAGCGCGAGGATGCGGCCTTCGGCGTCGAACGCGGCGCGTGCGTCGTAGCGTTGCTCGCGGGCCAGGAACGACGCGGTGAGCGCGTCCTTGCGGTCCTCGATCCACTTCACGGGGCGGCGCAGCCGCAACGCCGCGGCGGCGACGGCGATCTCCTCGCGGCCGACGACGCACTTGATGCCGAACCCGCCGCCCATGTCGGGGACGACGACGCGGACCGCCTGCTCGTCCAGGCCCAGGCTGCGGGCGGCCACGGTGCGGACCTGATGCGGCGTCTGCGTGCAGGTGTGCAGGACGAGTTGCCCGTCCTTGTCGATCCACTCGGCGACCGCGCCGCGGGTCTCCAGCGGAAGCGCGTTCTGCCGGCCGGTCTTGGTGCGGACGCGCACGACGCAGGCGGCCCCGGCGAAGACCTCGTCGATGCCGGGCGTGGCGAACATGGCGACGTCGACAAGCGTGTTGGCGGGCGCGTTGTCGTGGACGAGCGGGGCGCCGGGCGCGAGCGCGGCCGTGTCGGACACGACCGGGGGCAGCGTGCGGTAGGTGACCTTGGCCGCCTCCAGGCCGTCCTCGACGGCGTACGCGTCGTCGGCGATCACGATCGCGATCGGCTCCCCGACGAACCGGACCCGGTCGCGGGCCAGGATCGGCATGTCGGTGGGCACGAACTCCTCGACGGGGCGCGCCAGTCGCGCGGAGATGTCGCCGAGCCCGAGGTCGTCGGCGGTGAACGCCGCGACGACGCCGGGCGTCGCCAGCACGTCGGCGAGGTCGACGGAGGCGACCTCGGCGTGCGCGACGGTGCTGCGCACGAACGCGGCGTGCAGGACGCCGGCGGGGTGGAGGTCGTCGACGAACCGGCCGCGCCCGGTCAGCAGGCGCGGGTCCTCGCGGCGCCGGACGGACGCGCCGACCAGCCGCCCGGCGGGCCGGTGGTGGCGCGCACCGGAGTCCACGGCGGTCGGGTGCGCGGCCTCGCCGCCCGTCGCGGCGCTTGGGACGGAGCCTGCCGCCCGGCGGGCCGCAGAGGAGTCCGCGGCACGCGGCCGCCCTGCCGTCCCCTCCCTCGCCGCCACCTCCCCCGCCGTCACCAGGTTCTCCGGCGGCAGTGCCCTCGCCGTCAGGCCGCCCCTCGTCGGGTTCGCGGTCGTGGTCATCGGTTCACCGCCTCCTCAAGTGCTTGTTCGACGAGCGTCCGGACGAGGGAACGCCGGTACTGGGAGCTGCCGTTGGCGTCGCCCGGCGGATCGACGGCGGCGGCCGCGCGGGCCGCGCACTCCGCGAACAGCGCGGCGTCGGCCCGTCCGCCCGCGGCGAGCACCTCCTCCGCCTCGGGGACGCGCACCGGGGTGGGGGCCACGCCGCCGAGGGCGACGCGCCCGCCCCGCAGCGGGGTGGTCCCCGGTCCGGCCCCCTCCTCCGGACCGAAGTCGAGCGTGACGGCCGCCGACACGATCGCGAAGTCGCCGTGCCGCTCGGCGAACTCCGTCAGCGCGGCGTGCCGCGCCGGAGCCGGGAACCGCACGTCGACGAGGAGTTCGTCCGGCTCCAGCGCGTTGGTGTAGAAGCCGTGGAAGAACTCCGCGGCCGGGATGCGCCGTTCGCCGTGCGGCCCGTAGGCCGTCAGCTCGGCGTCGAACAGCACCGCCAGCAGGCACCATTCGGCGGTCGCGTCGGCGTGCGCGATGCTCCCGCCGACGGTGCCGCGGGTGCGGATGGGCAGGTGTCCGACCCACCGCATCGCGTCCCGCAGCACCGCGTACCCCGCCCCCAGGGCGCCGTCGCCGGCCGTCTCGACGGTGTGATGGGTGGTCAGCGCGCCGATGCGCAGCGCCCCGTCGGCGTCGCGGCGCAGGTAGTCCAGGTCGGGCAGGCGGGCGATGTCGACCAGGTGCCGGGGGCGGGCGAGGCGGAAGCCCATCATCGCGACCAGGCTCTGGCCGCCGGCGATCGGCTTGGCGTCGTCGCCGAGTTCGGCGAGCAGCCGCACGGCGCCCTCGGTGTCGCGGGCCCGGTGGTAGGTGAACGGGGCGGGTTTCATGGGGGTCTCCTCGACGTGGCCGTCGCGGTTCCCCGGGGTCTTCCCGGGGATCCGGACGGGCCGCGGTCAGCGCGCGAACTGGTAGGCGAACGCGTGCTGGTCGGGGTCGTTGAGCGGGGTTCCGGACCACAGCCAGTCGTACGAGAGGTCCGACTCGCCGGTGAAGCCGCGCCGCAGCTTGTCGTCGCGCTCGCGCTGCTCGGGCCCGTCGGGCAGGTGGTAGAGGTCCTTGTTGCGCAGCGACGCGTGCTGCACCATCCCGGCGTGCGTGGCGCGCCGGTCGACGTAGCGGCGCAGCGCGCCCTCGACGCCGTCCAGGGTGACCGCGCCCAACTCCTCGGCCAGCACGGCCGCGTCCTCCATGGCCTGCGAGGCGCCCTGCGCCTGGTAGGGCAGCATGGCGTGGCAGGCGTCGCCGAGCAGGGCGACCCGGCCGTCCATCCACACGGGGTCGCGGCGGCGGTGGTAGAGGGCGAAGGCGGCGACGTCGTCCTTGGCCTTGGACAGCATCGCGGCGACCCGGTCGTCCCATCCGGTGAACGCCTCGACGAGCTCGGCGGTGGTCGCCGGGACCGTCCAGCGTTCGGCGACCTCGTCGGTGCACGGCACGCAGGCGACGACGTTGAGGAACTCGCCGCGGCGGATCATGTAGTGCACCAGGTGCCGGTCGGGGCCGTACCAGATGGTGCTCTGGTAGCGGTCGACGAGCCAGCGGGTGGCGGGGTCGGCGGCGACGAGCTCGCCGGGTATGAGCGCGCGGAACGCCATCTCGCCGGAGAACACGAGCGTGTCCTCGGCGCCCATGAGGTCGCGGACGGTCGAGCGGATGCCGTCGGCGCCGACCAGCACGTCGGCGACGTGGCGGCGCCCGCCGGCGGTGACCGCGACCGGGCGGGCCGGGTCGGAGCGGTCCAGCTCGACGACGCGGCTGTCCGTGAACATCTGTACCACTGGGCCGGGTTCGTCCGGGTCGAGGCACGCGTCGAGGATCACGCGGTGCAGGTCGGCGCGGTGGTAGTGCCAGTACGGCGCGTTGTAGGCGCGCTTGACGGTCTCGCCGAGCGGGGTCAGCCCGATGACGCTGCCGTCCTTCCAGCGGCGCCGGACCTGGTCGAGCGGCTCGGTGTGGATGGCCTCCAGGCGTTCGCGCAGGCCGAGTCCGAGCAGCACGCGGCTGGCGTTCGGGGCGGTCTGGATGCCCGCGCCGATCTCGCCGAGCTCGGGCGCGGACTCCAGGACGGTGACCCGCAGTCCGCGCCGGCGCATCGCCAGCGCGGCGGTCAGCCCGCCGAGTCCGCCGCCGACGACGGTGACTTCGTACGACTGGGTGGAGGCCACTGGCCTTGTTCCTCTCGTTCTCTCGACCGCGCCCGCCGGGTGGGCGCCGGCGCGGTCTCGCGTGTGGTTGTTCAGGCGTCGACGAGTTCGCCGGCGTCGACGACCACGGCGTCGTCCACGGCCACGGTGCAGCCGCGCATCGCGATGTCGAGGTGGGCGTACGACTCGCGGCCGAGCACCGGGTGCGGCCCGGTGGACCACAGGAAGTTGCCGGCGTACGCGCGGGCGTCCATGCCCATCAGGTCGCCCTTGCCGTACATCGCGGTGGCGAACCAGTCGGCGGTGCGCATCAGGCCCCAGCCCAGGTGGGAGAGGCTGCGCGCCCACGGGTCGGCGGCGTCGGCGAAGAAGGTCTCGAGCAGCACGGCTTCGGCGCCGCCCGCGATCGCGGTGATGTGGCCGCCTTCGACCGTCAGGGAGACGGGTTCGCGGACGTACTCCTTGAAGGGCAGCAGGATGTCGCCCGGCGCGAGCACGAGCGTGCCGTCGGAGATCTCCGGCCAGCACAGCACCATGGTGCTCGGCCAGTGGTCCCAGCGGCCCGGGTCGTCGGCGAAACCGCACTGGAACTCCGGCTTAGAGCCCGCGAGTTGCACGGTCAGATCGGTACCGTGCGCCGAGGTCACACGCATGACCGCGGCCTCCTTCAACCTGCTTACTCCATTAAGCACGGTGGCCTTGTCGCCCTCGGACGGCAGGTTGCGGATCAGCACGTCGGGCGCGTCGCAGACGAAGATGATGCGGGTGCCGGTCTTGAGGATCTCCTGCTGCACCGGCGCGTGGATGAAGCCCTCGCGGGTCAGGTCGACCACCAGGTCGGCCGATTTCAGCAGGTCCTGCGCGGCGGTGTCGGCCAGCACGGACGCCAGCCCGGGGCCGGCGCCCGTGTGGGTGCTCGGCATCGGGGCGGGGCTGCCGCCCGGCACGGTGGCGGCGATGACGTGCGCGCCGCACGCCTTCGCGGCGCCGAACGCGGCCGCGACGTAGTCGCCGCGACTGGTCGGCTCGGCGAGCACGACGACGTGCTCGCCGGGGACCAGCTTGCACAGCCGCAGTTCGCGGGTGAAGGCGTCGAGCAGGTCGGCGGAAGTGAAGTCGAACAAGGCGTTGCTCCCAAGCTCGCGGGGACGGCCGTGTCACGGAGCGCGCGCCGGACAACGCCCGGTGAAGGGCGTGCGGCACCGCGCGGTGCGCCGGACCGGAGCGGCCCGACGGAGATAATCCGAACACGTACTATCTCGGCTTGGCAAGGGTGCCGGCGCGAGTTAACACGGTTGTTTCCTGACCCCCCGGAACGCGGCCGCGACCGCCCAACCGGTTCGATTCTCGCCCGACCCCCGAACGCGCGGCGGCGGCACCCGGCCGAAGCATTCCGGGTGCCGCCGCACGAACACGCCCCTGCGGATCACGAGGGGAGGAGCGCCGCAAGACGCCGGGCGCGGGGCCCGGCGACCTTGCGACGCGAGACGGGCTGGACTCAGCCGCCGTTCTCCGACAGCACGTGGGTCAGGATGTGCGACAGCGGGTCGTCGCCGTTCTGCTGCACGGACTGCTGGGTGCAGGTCTGGTTGATCTGGTCGTTGCCGAGCACGTCCTGGATCGGGACCGCCACGCCGATGAGGGCCGCGACCGGGATCTGCGCCTCGACCTTCTGGATGTCGACGCAGTTGGCGACGCCGCCCTGGATCAGCGCGAAGTTCGGGCTGAGGTTGCCGTTGCTGCTCGTGTTGCCGATCGCCTGCTTGTTGGAGTTACCCATGAACGCCGCGTTGTTGCCGTCGTTGCTGCCGGCCGCGACGGCCTGGGGCGCGGTGGCGGCCGCGACACCGACGACGGCGCCGACGACGGCCGCCGAGGCGCTGATCTTCTTGAGCAGGTTGGACATGAGTCTTCCGTTCTCACGCTGGGGGAAAATCTGGGGTTCTGCGTTCCTTCTCCGCTGCCGCGGCAAACTACCCAACTTCGGTTTTGGCCCAGGGGTTGCGCGCGTTCACCCGGATGCAGCAACAAATCGGTGCGGTCGGATGAACCGACGAACTGCTTAATGCCGGGAACGCCGACGGCGCGGACCCTGCCGCCACAGGACCCGCGCCGCCGCCGTACCGCCGGAACCGCCCGGCACTACCCCCGCACCAGCGCGGGCTCCGCCTTGGGCACGTACTTGTAGCCGACGTGCCGCACGGTCACTATCGCCTCCCGGGCCTCGGCGCCCAGCTTGCGGCGCAGCCGCGCCACGTGGACGTCGACAGTGCGGCCCGAACCGGCCTCCGGATAGCCCCACACCGCGGACATGAGCTGCCCGCGCGTGAACACCATCCGGGGATGCCGCATCAGGTGGTGCAGCAACTGGAACTCGAGATACGCCAGTTCCACCACCCGCCCGGCAACCGACACCGTCCGGTCGTTCGGGTCGACGACCAAGCGGCCGTCACCGAGCACCGGGTCCGGCGCGAGCGCCGCCGAACCCAGCGTCCTACGCGCCACCGCGAGCTGGGGCGGCGGATGGCCGCCCCGTGCGACGACGGCCGTACGCCACACTCGGTGGCCGCGGACTGCCGACCGGTTCACTCCCGCGATCGTCGCGCGAGCCGACCGGTCCGGTCGATGCGTCATGATTCCCCCTTCGATGACGCCGATCCTGACGTGCAGTCAAACAGGCGCTACTTTCCGTGTCCAGAACCCTTGGCGATCAACCGGTCACCGGACGCTGTGGCGTTCGCCATAGCCGCGCGGGGACCCGGCAGCAGCCGCGACAGCCCCTGCCGGGGCGGCGCGTCGGCCCTGCGCCCGGCGCCGGGGGTCGTGCCGAACTCCCCTTGCGAGACGCCCCCGACGGTCCAGACCAGGGACTGCACCCGCACCCTGCCACCTGTCACGCCGCGCCCCGATCGCCGTAGAAACCGCTCCCGACCTGTCGTCGCGTCCCGCATCGGCAGGTCGACCGCCGGGCTGAACGATCATGCAGGCGAATGCCCGGGACGGGTGAACGCGGTGATTCGTACGGTTTGCGGATCGTCGATCCGCGCTCCGGCGCACACAGGGGTCGCCCGACCGTGTACAAACGTTCTCTAAACATCGCGAGGCATGCCCCTGACGACCGGCCTGACGTGCGACATCCTGGTCTGCGAGGGCAACACGCCGAGCGGACGCACGGGGTTGGGAGGTCGCACATCGACGCCACGGCGGCCGAGGAGTCGAGCGTGACACGTGACGGCGCACGCGCCGGTGCGCGAACCAGCACGCGCAAGAACCCCCGCCCGAACGCCGACCCCACCGACCGCCCCAACCACACGGCCGCGATCCCGAAGCAGCCCAAGGCAAACGGCACCTCGACCGCCGGCGAACGCCCCGCCGCCAAGCAGGACACCCCAGACCGAATACCCGGCACCGCGGACAATCCGCAGCCCGCGGCAGAGCACGCCTCCTCCGCCCCGGCACCCGAGTCGACCGCACCCGCTCCCGCCCCGCCGGTCGCCGAGACCACACCCCGGGGCCGGATCCGCCGCGCGAAGTCGGCGGCCGAGCCGGATGCTTCGCCCACGCCGCAACCCGACGCACCCGCCCCCAGCCCCCGGCGACGCCTGGGCAAGGCCAAGCAGGCCGCCGAACCCTCGCCCGCCCAGGTGAACGGCACCCGCCCCGCGGCCGAGTTGGAGACCCCGAAGGCGCCTGCCCGCTCCGCCACGCCGCGCCCGAGGATCCGCAAGCCGAAGCCCGCACCGGAGCACGCGGCACCCGAGCCCGCCGCACCCGCTCCCGCTCCCGCGCCACCCGTCGCCGAGACCGCGCCCCGAGGCCGGACACGCCGCGCGAAGTCGGCCGCCGAGCCCGCGGCTTCCCCCACGCCGCAGGCCGACGCGCCCGCCCCCAGCCCTCGGCGGCGCCTGGGCAAGGCCAAGCAGGCCGCCGAGGCGGTGTCCTCGCCCTCGCAGATGGACGGCACTCCCTCTGCGGCCGCGTCCGAGACCCCGCAGGCGACCGCGCGTCCCGCCGCCTCTCGTCCCCGTCTCCGCCGCGCGAAGTCGGCGGCCGAGCCGGATGCTTCGCCCACGCCGCAACCGGACCCGGCCGCCCGGGTGAACGGCACCCGCCCTGCGGCCGAGCCGGAGACACCGCCGGCGCCTGCCCGCTCCACCACGTCGCGTCCCCGGATCCGCAAGCCGAAGCCTGCGCCGGAGCACGCCTCCTCCGCCCCGGCACCCGAGTCGACCGCACCCGCTCCCGCGTCGCCGGTCGCCGAGACCGCGCCCCGGGGCCGGATCCGCCGCGCGAAGTCGGCGGCCGAGCCTGCTGCTTCAGCCACGCAGCAACCCGACCCGTCCGCGTCGCCCAGCCCCCGGCCGCGGCTCGGCAAGAGCGCGGCCACGTCGGAACCTGTCAGCCCGCCTCCGTCCGGCGGGCCCTCGGCCTCCTCCTCGTCGGAGGCCGGGGGCGACTGGTGGGCGGTCAGTGCCAGTGATCCCCTGTTCACCGACTGTCCGTTCGGGCTCGGGATCCTCGACGACAAGGCGCGGGTGCTCGCCGCCAACGACGCGTTGGCGGCGCTGCACGGGTTACCCGCGTCGGACCTGCACGGCACGCACGTCCGGGAGTTGCCCGGGCCCCTGGCGCATCCCGAGGTCACCGCCGCCGTGTTGCGGTGCCTCGAGGACGGGGTCCCGCAGGTGCACCGGGTCATTCGAGGCCTCCTCCCCGGTGCGGACGTCTCCTACCTGTGCACGTTCGGGGTCTGGCCGGTGCGCGACGAGCACGGCCCGCGCGGCGTCGGGGTCACCGTCACCGACGTCACCGGCGACCAGGCCGCCCTCACCCGGCTCGAACAGGTCCGCGCCCGCCTCGCGTTGGTCAGCGAGGCCGAGCTGCGCATGGGGTCCAGCCAGGACGTCGCCGGGTGTGCCGAGCAGGTGCCGCTCGTGTGCGTCCCGTCGTTCGCGGACGCCGCCGCCGTCGCCCTCTTCGACACCCCGGTCGCTCCCGGTCCCGGCCCGGACGCCGGGTTCGAGCCGCCCGACGGCGCCACCATGCGGACCGTCGCCGCCGTCCTCACGCCGGACGCCCCCGTCCTGGCCGGGCTTTCGGTCCGCGACTACCAGGCCCCGTTCCCCGCACCGGACTCGGTCCGGTCCGCCCTGCGCCGTCAGCGCGCCGAGCTGTCCGAGCCCGACCTCGACAGCGAGGAGCCCGAACCCCCGCCGCTCAAACTGCCGTTGATCGCCGCGGGCATGCACTCGCGGATCATCGTGCCGCTGATCGCCCGCGGCCGCGCGCTCGGTGTCGCGGTGTTCGCGCGGGTCGCCGGCAGTCCCGCGTTCGAGGCCGACGACGTGTCCACCGCCGAGGAGTTGGGCCTGCGCGCGGCCTCGTCGATCGACAACGCCCAGGCCCGCGTGCGCCAGCGGCACGCCGTGCGCACGCTGCAGCGCCACCTGCTGCCGCGCGACCTGCCCTCCGTCGCGGGCCTGCGCCTGTCGTACGCCTACCAGCCCGCCCGCACCGACCGGCTCGCGGGCGGCGACTGGTACGACGTCATCCCGCTCGCCGAGGGCCGCGTGGCGCTCGTCGTCGGCGACGTGACCGGACACGGCCTGCAAGCCGCCGCGCTGATGGGCCAGTTGCGGGTCGCGGTGCGCGCGGTCGCCCGGCTCGGCCTGCCGCCCGCCGCGCTGCTCGCGCACGTCGACTCGCTGATGGACGACTTCGCCGTCGACGGCGAACTCGCCAGCTGCGTCTACGCCGTCTTCGACCCCGCGCACCGCACGCTCACCTGGGCGCGGGCCGGCCACCCGCCGCCGCTCCTGGTCGTCCCCGGCGCCCCGACCCGGGTGCTGGACGGACCGCCGAACACGCTGCTCGGCATCGGCGGCATCGCGTTCGACCAGACGTCCAGCCTGCTGCCGTCCGGCGCCACGATCGTGCTGTACTCCGACGGCCTCGTCGAACGCCGCGGCTACGACATCGACACCGGCATCAAGGACCTGGTCGGCGCCCTGGACGCGGCCAACCGGCCCGGCACCGTGCCGCCGCCCGACCCCAACCAGCTGCGCGACGCCGCACTGCGGATCCTGCCCGCGGGCCCCGAGGACGACGTGGCGCTCCTCATCGCGGGCCTGCCCGAGTAGCGCGCCCACCCGCCGACCGGCGCGGTCGGACCGGTGCGACAATTGCGGGCCGCCCCGGGACAGGCCAGGATCGGCACCGTACGGACCACCGTGCGACCGGTCGGCCAGGAGGGGGTTCGCGGCGTGCTGGAGCGGCACGAGATCGAGACGTTCCTCGCGGTCGCCGACGAACTGCACTTCGGGCGCGCCGCCGACCGCCTGCTGGTGTCCCGCGCCCGGGTCAGCCAGACCGTCAGCAAGCTGGAGCGCCGGATCGGCGCACCGCTGTTCGAACGCACCAGCCGCCGGGTCAGCCTCACCCCGCTCGGCCGCCGGCTGCGCGACGACGTCGCCGAGCCGTACCGGGCGGTGCTCGACGGCTTCGCCCGCGCGACCGCCGCGGCCCGCGGTGTGGCGGGCGTGCTGCGGCTCGGCGTGCTCGGCGCGTACGGCAACGAGATCCTCGACGTGCTCGACCTGTTCCGCGCCCGGCACCCGGACTGCGAGGTGCAGATCCGGGAGATCCACTTCGCCGACCCGTTCGAGCCGCTGCGCACCGGCGACGTCGACGTCGCGGTCATGTGGCTGCCGGTGCGCGAGCCGGACCTCACGGTCGGGCCGACGGTCGGCACCGACGCGGTGGTCGTCGCGGTGTCGGCGCGGCACCGGTTCGCCGGGCGTGAGTCGGTCTCCATGGAGGAGCTCGCGGACGAGGTGACGGTGCAGCCCGGCGTAGGCAGCGCCCCCTCGTACTGGATCGAGGCGCACGCGCCGCGCGTGACGCCCAGCGGCCGTCCGATCCCGGCCGGGCCCGACGCGGCCACCGTCCACGAGCTGTTCTCGATCGTGTCCGCCGGCCTGGCGATCTCGTACGCCGGACGGCACGGCGCCCGCTACTACGCGCATCCCGGCCTCGTGTTCGTGCCGCTGGCCGAGGACCCGCGCACCGAGTGGGCGCTGGTGTGGCACACGAGCGGGGAGAACGAGCGGATCAAAGCGTTCGCGCGGGCCGCGGAGGACGCGTTGGCGCAGCGCCCCCCGGCCGAGGACTGACCCGGCCGCCCCGTTTCAGCCCCGCACGTCCAACGCGTCCGGTGCGTCCAGCAGCGCCAGTTCGGCGGCGTCCAGGCGCAGCCCGGCGGCGGCCGCCGAGTCGCGGATCGTCTCGGGGCGGCTGGCCCCCGGCACCGGGACCATCGCCGGGCTGCGGGCCAGCAGCCACGCGAGCGCGACGCGCTGCGGGCCGACCCCGTGCGCGGCCGCGACCCGGTGGAACGCCGTCCCGGCCGACGTCGGACCCGACGCGCCGTCGAGCGAGCTGCGCGAGATGCCGCCCAGCGGGCTCCACGGCAGGAACGCGAGCCCGAGCTCCTCGCACAGCCGAAGCTGCGCCTCGCTGTCGCGGACGGCCGCCGAGTACTCGTTCTGCACCGACACCAGCGCGTCGCCGAGGATCCCCCGCGCCTCGAGGATCTGCTCCACCGTCACGTTGGACAGGCCGACGGCGCGCAGCAGGCCCTCGTCGTGCATCTCCTTCAGCGCGCCCACCGAGTCGGCGAACGGCACCGCCGGGTCCGGCTTGTGGAGCTGGTACAGGCCGATGCTGTCCCCGCCGAGCCGGCGCAGCGACGCGTGCGCGGCGCGGCGCAGGTGGTCCGGGTCGCCGGTGACCGTCCAACTGCCGTCGCCTGGGCGGCCGCGGCCGCCCTTGGTGGCGACCAGCACCGCCGAACGGTCGCCGCCGTAGGCGTCCAGGGCCTTGGCGACGAGGAGTTCGTTGTGGCCGGCCTCCCCCGCGTCGCGGTGGTACGCGTCGGCGGTGTCGATCAGCGTGACGCCCGCGTCGAGCGCGGCGTGGATCGTGGCGATCGCCCGCGCCTCGTCGGGGCGGCCCTCGATCGACAGCGGCATCGCGCCCAGGCCGATCGCGCCGACCTCGACGCGGCCGATCCTCCGCTGCTCCCCCGTGGCCGCGCCGCGCGCTACCGCGCTCCCCTCGCCGGCCACCAGCCCAGCGCGCACGCCAGCCGCAGTGCCAGTCCCGATGCCAGCAGCCATGTCAGATCCCGTTCCCACCGTCGTTCCCACCGTCGTTCCCCTCGCCGTGCCCGTCGCCGCGCCCATCCCCGTGCCCCTTCCCGTGCCACTCCCCGGTTCCTTCGTGCGCGCCCCCGTCGCGGGCCGCATCTCAGTACCCCGCCTCGCGCGCCGCGGCGTCGACCGCCTCGGCGAGCGTGTCGACCGTCCGTCCGAAGCGCGCCGCGGCGCCCCGCCCGACCGCCGCGCCCCACAGCGCCTCGGCCCGCCGGTTGTCCATCGCGTAGTAGCGGTCGAACGAGTACGGCGAGACCTCCTCGCCCGGGACCTCGCCCGGGACCTCGCCCGGCGCCGCGAACACCGGCGCCCGGCCCACCCGTTCCCCGACCAGCACGGCCAGGTCCAGCACCGACAGCGGCGCGGTCATGCACGCGTTGACCGGGCCGACCGCGTCCGAGCCCGCCACCGCGTGCAGGAACGCCGCGACGTCCCGGTGCCCGACGAACGACGTCTCGTACGGGTCGCTGTGCACCACCACCGGGCGGCCCTGCGCGATCCGCTCCACGTAGTGCGCCAGCCGCCCCGTGAAGTCCTGCGCGCCGCCGCCGACCACGTGCGCGCTGCGGACCGCCGCGTACGGCAGGGCCACCGCGCCGCGCGCCAGGACGGCCTCGGCCTGCCGCTTGCCCTCCGCGTACGCGGTCGCCTCGTCGTAGAGCGCGGCCACCCGGGCCGGGTCGCGCCACAGCTCCTCGTCGACCTTCCACCCGGCCGGGTCCACCGCGTCCTCGGCGACCGGACGGCCCGGCACCGGCGCGGGCAGCACGGCCGAGGTGGCCGGGTCGTACACCTCCATCGTCGAGGTCATCACGTACCGGCCCGCGCGCCCGGTGAACACCCGGCCCGCGACCGCGGCGTCCGCCGGGTTGTACAGCACCTGGTCGAGGACGACGTCGAACTCGGCGGCGCCGAGCGCGGCCGCCAGCGCGGCCTCGTCGGACCGGTCGGCGACGACGTGCCCGACGCCGGCCGGCGGGACCGCCGAGCCGCGGTTGAGGACGGTGACCCGGTCGCCGGCGTCCCGCAGCCGCTCGACCAGGATCTTTCCGAAGTACCGGCTCCCGCCGATGACAAGGACGTTTCGCATGCGTCAGACTCTGCTGCCTGACGGTGTTCAGCGGAACTGCTGACTTGCTTAACCGGTTTTAAGGGATCGCTAATGACTGATCTGCAGCGGCTGCGCGTACTCAGCGAGGTGGCCCGGCACGGCAGCTTCAACAAGGCCGCCGCCGCGCTGCACGTGACCCCGTCCGCCGTCTCGCAGCAGATCGCCGCGCTCGAACGCGGCGTCGGCACGGCCGTCGTCGCGCGCAGCCCGCGCGGCGTCGCGCTCACCGAGTCCGGACGGCTCCTCGTCGAGGCCGAGGAGGCCATCTCCGCCGAGCTGCGGCACGCCCGCGACCAGATCGCCCGGCTCTCCGAAGGCCGCGGCCGACTCACCGTCGCGACGTTCACCAGCGGCGGCCGTCACCTCCTCCCCGCCGCGTTGACGGTGTTCACAGCCGCACAGCCCGGCGTCGAGGTCCACGTCGTCGAACACGAACCCGAAGGCAGCCTCCCGCTCGTCCGGCAGGGCGTCGCCGACCTCGCCCTCGCCTACCACTTCGACGGTCCCCCGCCCGCCCGCACCGGCGACCGCTCCGGACTGGCCTGGGAACCCCTCATGGCCGACCCCCTCTCCGTCGTCGTCCCGACCGGTCACCGGCTCGCCGGCCGCGACACCGTCGAGATCAGCGAACTCGCCGACGACCCGTGGGTCCTCGGCTGCCGCAAGACCGAGGCGTTCCTGCGCCGCTACGCCGGCATCGCCGGATTCGACCTGCGCATCTCCGGCAGCACCTCCGACTACTTCTTCGCCGTCTCCCTCGTCGCCGCCGGCGTCGGCATCACCCTCGCCCCGTACGTGTCCCTGCTCGCACCGCCGCCCGGCGTCGTCGTCCTGCCCGTAGAACCCCCGCGCCCGACACGGCACTTCGGTATCGTCACAGCCCGCCGCACCCGCTCCTCGCACCAGTTGGTCGCGGCGATGGCGGACGCCCTGCGCACCGCCGCCGCCGAGCACGCGCCCGCCGGCTGACCCCGGCCGCCGGGCCTCGGGGGACGTCTCGGCCGACACCCGGGAACCCTCCCCGTGCGGCCGGACACTCCTGGGACGTGATGACCCATCAACGGCACGACCGGTCCGACGCCGACCTGTGGCAGCAGATAGCCGTCGGGGACCGCGAAGCGTTCGGCGCGCTGTTCGACCGGCACGCCGGCGCCGTGTACGGCCACCTGCTGCGCCGCACCGGCGAGCACACCGAGGCCGAGGACCTGACCTCGGCGGTGTTTCTCGCCGCGTGGCGGCGACGCGGCGAGATCACCCTCGACCGCGACAGCGCGCTGCCGTGGCTGCTCGGCACCGCGAACCACACGCTCGCCAACCGGCGCCGCGCGCTGCGCCGCTACCGCGACCTGGTCGAACGCACCCCGGCGCCGCCGGACGTGCCCGACCACGCCGACGACGTCGCGGCCCGCCTCGACGCCGAACAGCAGGCCAGGGCGCTGCGCCGCTCGGTCGGCCGGCTGCCGCGGCACGAGCGGGACGTCGTCGAACTGTGCGTGTGGGGCGGCCTCGACCAGCAGGCCGCGGCCGCCGCGCTGGGCGTGTCGGTGGGGACGGTGAAGTCGCGCATGCACCGGGCGCGCAAGCGGCTCGGCACCTTGGTGCCGGAGGAGTTGGAGAGGAACCCATGAGCCCGTACGACGAGGACCGGCTGCCGGGGCACGACCGGCGGCGCGGGGAGCTGATGGCGTTGATCGACACCGACGACGCGGACCTGGACCGCGCGGGCGGCCGCCGCCGCGCGGTCGTGCCGCTGGTGGCGACGGCGGCGGTCCTGGCGACCGCGGCGGTCGGCGTGGTGGTCGCGCGCCCGTGGGCGTCCGACGGCCACAACGTGTCCACGGCCGCCGACCAGGGCGTACCCCGCGACCGCGCCAAGCCGGGCGACCCCGTGCCGGCCGCCGACGCGAAGGCGGCGCTCAAGTCGTGCCTGGGCGCGATGAAGAACGGCTCCGGATCAGGCGGCGTGTCGGGCGGGGAGGCCTTCGGGAGCGCCTCGGCGATCCCGGTGCCGGCGAAGAGCGGCGTACCGGGGCCGGTGCCGATGAAGAGCGGCGTACCGGGGCCGTTCGGTCCCGGGGCGTCCCCATCCCCGGGCGTGCCGAAGGGCGCCTCCGAGCCGAAGCCGACGGCGACCGCCACCGTGCCGGGGTTCAGCACCGGAGGCGAGTACCCGCCCGGCTTCCCGTCGTCCGTGACGGACCGCCCGACGACCCTGCCTGCCTACGATCCGAAGGACCCGGCGGCGCTGCCCGGCGGCCCATCGCCGAGCGGACCGGGCGTCGCGGTCGCGTCGGCGTCCGTCGGCCCGCTGTCCCCGGGGATGTCGCCGGGCCCGTTCACCGTGCCGCCGGTGCCGTACGGCGACCCGCCGGTGATCAAACCTGTCGACCCGAACACCGACTACCAGCCGTACTTCACCGCATGGCGTACGAACGCCAAGGGCGGCCTCGAGCCGTTCGTCCTCGGCCGAGCGGCCGGGCAGACGGGCCTGCTGGAGTGCACGTCGTTCGGAGGCGGGCAGTTCGTCGCGTCCGCGATCCTCGTCGGAGCCGACGGCCGCATCTCCGGCCCGATCGAAGTCAACATGACGGCCGTCCCGATGGAGCTCGTCGACGAGCGGCCCGAGGTCGTCAACAACCGCTCGGCCCTGTGGGGCCGCGTCTCGGCCGACGTCGCCCGCGTCGACGTCACCACCCCCGACGGCAAGGTCACCCGCGCGGTCGTCCGCGACGGCGTCTGGTTCGCCGACGGCGACTTCCCCCACCCCTCGAAGCTCGACCCGGCCGCCGGTACCACCGCCATCCGCGCCTACGACGCCGGCGGCACCCTCCTGGCCGAACGCGACAACGACGAGAAGATATGCGACACCCTCATCGGCGTCCACGTCGATCCCACCTGCGGCCCCACCACCCCCTGGAACCACTGACCCACCCCCACCCCACCCCGGAAGCCGGCCCCCACCCGGAGGCCGGCTCCCGGCGCGTCACCCCGCGACCGCGGCCGTCACAACTTCGAGGCGCGGGTCTTGCTCGTCGCCTTGGCGCGGGTCGGGGTCGTCAGGGTGACGGAGGCTTCCGGGGAGTACAGGGAGAACGTCAGGGACTCGGTCAGGTAGAGGTCGACGCTGGTGGCGTCGTGGGAGTCGTAGCCGATCGAGAGGTCCTGGCCCAGGTGGAGGGTGAAGTCGCCGCCGCGGGTGGAGAGCAGGACGGCGCCTTCGATGGCCGGGGCCCAGACGATCTCGCCGCCGGACAGGACGCGGGCGACGTGTTCGCGGACCGGGTAGCCGTGGTCGGAGGTCTCGTTGACGGCGGTGTAGGTGTCGGCGCCGAGGAGGAGCGCGTACGGGCCGCCGACGCCTTCGAGGCGCAGGCCCGTCAGGGCGCGGGAGACCGCGTCGGGGTAGTCCTCCACGCGGGCAGGCAGGGCGACCGAGGTGGTGCTCGCGCCGGTGCGGATGCCGGTGATGCCGGCGTCGCGCCAGCCTTCGAAGACCGCCCGGTCCTCGGCCAGCGCGATGGTGCGCGCCGCGTCCTTGACCGGCTGCCAGTCGGAGTCGTTGGACCCGCGCAGCACGTCGTCGACGGCCTGCCGGTCGAGGGTGAACGGCACGCGCAGTTCGACCAGGTGCTGCGCGACGCGGGTGTGCGCGGTCACGCCGTCGGCGGGCGGGTCGAGGGGCGCGAGGTGCCCGGTGCCGACCGCGGCCACGCCGAGTCCGGACGGGCCGGACAGGTCGACGACGCGGCGGCCGGCCAGGTGCAGGGTGAAGGTGCGCCGGGCCTCCTCCTCGATCTCGGCCCAGGCGGCGTCGGAGACCGGCGCGAGTTCGCGGTGCAGGTTGTTCATCGGGTCGTGCTCCTTTTCAGGCTGCCGATGCGCAGCGAGCCGGCGTGCGCGTCGGCGGCGTCCGGCTCGGCCCGCGCTTCGGACGCCGGTTCGGATGCGGTCTCGGGGACGGGTTCGGTGGTGTCGGCCGCGCCGGGTGCGGGCGGCGGGTCGTCGAGGAAGTCCTGCGACGGCACGAAGTACAGCGACCCGGTGACCGCCGTGGAGAAGTCGAGGAGCCGGTCGTGGGTGCCGGGCGGGTCGCCGAGGAACATGTTGTCGAGCATCCGTTCGATGACCGACGGCGTCTTGCAGTAGCCGATGAAGTAGGTTCCGTACTCGCCGCGTTCGACGGAGCCGAACGGCATGTTCATGCGCAGGATCTGCAGTTCGTTGCCGGCCTCGTCCTCGACCGTGTTGAGCGCGACGTGCGAGTCGGCGGGCTTGACGTCGTCGTCGAGCTCGACGTCGGCGAGCTTGGTGCGGCCGACCGCGCGCTCCTGTGCCTCGGTGGGCAGCGCGTTCCACGCGGTCAGGTCGTGCAGGTACTTCTGGACGACCACGTAGCTGCCGCCGGCGAACGCCGCGTCCGCGCCCGGGTCGAGCGTCTCGTCGATGACGACGGCCCGGTACGCCGGCGAGCCGACCGGGTTCTCGGTGCCGTCGACGAACCCGAGCAGGTCGCGGTTGTCGAAGTACTTGAAACCGTGCACCTCGTCGACGACGGCCGCGGCGTTCGCGAGCCGTCCGGCCAGGCGTCCGGCGAGCTCGAAGCACATGTCCATGCGCTGGCCGCGGATGTGGAACAGCAGGTCGCCGGGTGTCGAGGGGGCGCGGTGGACGCGGCCGACCCGCTCCTCGAGCGGGTGCAGTTCGGCCGGGCGGGGCCCGGCGAACAGCCGGTCCCACGCGTCCGAGCCGACCCCTACGACGCACGACAGCCGGGACTCGGGCGCCCGGAACCCGACCGCCCGGGCCAGCCCCGGCACCTCGGACAGCAGGTCGCGCACGGTGCGCTCGCCGCCCGGCTCGATCGTCGCGACCAGGAAGATCGCCGAGCTCGTGAGCGGGGCGAGGAGCGGCTGCGGCTCGGGGCGCGGCTCGGTCATGCGGTGCGCTCTCCTGGCGGTCGGGAGTCGCCGGCTCGGCGATCGGACCACGTGACGGTGCCCGGCACCGCACCGGGCCATGCGTGACGTTGGTCCCGAGATGGGGAGACCTACGCCATATCGGCCGATTCGCCGCCGGTCAGCGGGAGCGCGGGAGCGCCGGCTACGCGTCGCCCGTGAGCTCCTCCAGCAGCACCGACAGGTAGCTGCCCGCCGGGTCCTTCACCGCCGTCAGCAGCGTCACCGGCCCGTCGAGCGCCCGGGCCCGCAGATCGGCGATCCCGGCCTGCTGCTCGTCGCCCTCGAGCTCCGCCGCGTACCGCGCCGCGAACTCCGGGAACACGCCCTCGCCCTGCGCGTGGAACCACTTGCGCAGCTCGGTGGACGGCGCCACCTCCTTCGCCCACGCGTCCAGCGCGGCCCGTTCCTTGCTCACGCCGCGCGGCCACAGCCGGTCCACCAGCACGCGGCAGCCGTCGGCGGCCTCGGGCGGGTCCTGCACGCGGCGCAGGCGGAAGACGGGCAAGTCCGCGGAGCGTTTGGCCATGCGTCGAGTATCCGCGCCGGACGCGTTCATCTCACGGACGGAACGCGGCCGACACGCCGCCACCGTGCTGACCGATAATTGCCGTCAGCCGACCGGACCCGGCCGGAAACCGCCCCCGACCGACACGGAAGAGAGCTCTGTGACCGACATACCGACCGAACGCACCGCCGACACCGCACGCACCGCGGACACCGGCCTCGCCGAGCCGGCGCTCCGCGAGGACATGGGCATCGCCCTGGTCGCCCACGACAGCTGCAAGCCCGACATGGTCGAGTGGACGAACCGGCACCGCGACGTGCTCGCCCGCCACCGCCTCTACGCCACCGGCACCACCGGCGGCCTCGTCGCCGACGCGACCGGCCTGGACGTCGTACGGTTCCGCAGCGGCCCGCTCGGCGGCGACCAGCAGGTCGGCGCCCGCATCGCCGAGGGCGAGGTGGACCTGCTGATCTTCTTCTGGGACGCGCTCACCGCCCAGCCGCACGAACCGGACGTCCGCGCCCTGCTGCGCCTCGCCGTGCTCGCCAACGTCGCCGTGGCGTGCAACCGTTCCACGGCCGACCTGATCATCACCTCGCCGCTGCTCGGCGGCAGCGGGCACCGCGAACCGGTCGAACACCGCCTCGCGGGCCGCTTCGCGTCCTGACCCCGGCGCCGCCCCGGCGCACACGGGCCCCCGCCGTCAGGCGATCGTCATCCCGAACCCGGCCGCGAGCACCGCGGCCTGCTCCAGCCCGATCGTCGCGCCCCGCAGATCCGCGGTGCGCGGGTCGAGCGCGGACAGGTCGCTGCCGCGCAGGTCGGTGTCCGTCAGCACCACGCCGCGCAGCGACGCGCCGGACAGGTCGACGCCGGTCACCTGCGCCTTCTCCAGGCGCGCCCCGGTCAGGTCGGCCTCGCGCATGCGCACGCGGTCGAACGTGGCGCCCTTCAGCCCGGCGCCCGGCAGCGCCGCGAACGACCAGTCGCCGCCGGTCGCCTTCAGCAGCGTGAACGTGCACCGCTCGAAGCTGCTGCCGACCATCTTGCAGTCCGCGAACTCGACGTCGAACAACGTGCACGCGCGGAACCGGCAGTTCGTGAACGCGGCCGCGGTGTGCCGGGACGCGTTGAAGCCGACGTTCACAAACGTGCAGCGGTCGAACACGCAGCCGTCGTCGGCCACCTCGGTCCAGTCGGTGTCGATGAACGTCCAGCCGGTGAAGGTCTCGTCGACCAACTCGCGGGCGTACCAGTCCTCGCCGCTCACCACCCGCCCCTCGTCGTCCTCGGGCGGCTCGCCGGAGCCGGGGCGGTCGGGGTCGTGCGGGGTGCGTCCGGTCATCCGTCGATTCAACACGGCGGCACCGACACCGCGCCCCACGGCGCGCCCGCCCGGGAATGCCGCGCCCGAGCGCGCGTTGTCGCAGAGGTGACCTCTCTGCTGCAGACCACGCCGTTCTCGGTCCTCGACCGCTCGCGGACCCGCCAGGGCGAGAGCGCCCCGGAGGCGCTCCGTGCGACGGTACGGTTCGCCCGCGACGCGGAGGCGCTGGGCTACCACCGGTTCTGGGTGTCCGAGCACCACGGCGTGCCGGGCGTCGCCGGATCCGCGCCGACCGTGCTCGCGGCCGCGGTCGCGGCGGCGACGAGCCGCATCCGGGTGGGCACCGGCGGCGTGATGCTGCCGAACCACCGGCCGCTGGTCGTCGCGGAGCAGTTCGGCGTCCTCGAGTCACTGTTCCCCGGCCGCGTCGACATGGGGCTGGGCCGCTCGGTCGGGTTCACGGACGGCATCCGGCGGGCGCTCGGGCACGACAAGGCGGACGCCGAGGACTTCCCCGGCCACCTCGCCGAACTGCTCGGCTACTTCACCGGCACGCAGGACGTCCACCCCGACGTGCACGCGCGCCCGGCCGAGGGGCTGCGCCCGGCGCCGTTCGTGCTGGCCACCGGCGAGGGCGCGGGACACGCGGCGCGGGCCGGAGTGCCGCTGGTCATCGCGGCGTTCGGCGGCGAGGACCGGCTGCTGCGGGCGGTCGAGCGGTACCGGGAGGAGTTCCGGCCGTCGGAGTGGGCGGCGCGGCCGTACGTGACGGTGGCCGGCACCGTCGTGGTCGCGGACGACGACGCGGAGGCCGAGGACCTGCTGCTGCCGGAGGCCTGGTCGGCGGCCTACTCACGCACGCACGGGGTGTTCCCGCCGCTGGCCCCCGTCGCCGAGATCAAGGGCCTGGCGATGACCGAACGCGAACGCGGCCACCTCGAGGAGTCCCGCCGCGGGCACGTCCGCGGCACCGCGGACCGGGTGGCCGACGCGCTGGAACGCCTGCTCGCGCGCACCGGCGCCGACGAGTTCATGGTGACGACGAGCACGTACGACCGCGCGGCCCAACTGGACACGTACACGCGGCTGGCGGGCCTGTTCGGCGCGACACCTGAAGACGCCGTTCACAGGGACGACGCCGACGACGCGGCGTGGACGCCGGCGGCCTGACACCACCACGGTCGGCCGTCGGCCACGCACCGCGACACCAGACGCGCGGCGTCCGGCGTCCGGCGTCCGGCATCAGGCGTCGGAAACGTCTCCCGCCGGCCGTCAGAGCGACCGCTCGGCCTCGTCGTCCACGAGCGAGGGCGCGCGCGAGGTACGGAACTGGCACTCGCGGCACTGCCACGTGCCGGGCCCGAGCTGCGCCCAATCGTGCCGCGACCCATCGGTGTGCGTGCGCTCGGTCGCGAAACCCTTGCCTCGTCCGGGCCGGTACAGCGACTCAGACATCGGGCCTCCCCCCTTCCGGGTCGGCGGATCAGCCGAGCGTACGCCCTGTCGTGGCGGAGCGGTAGCGCACCGTCACCCCCGTGGTGGGCCCACCGCCCCTCTTGCCCCGGCCGGGAAAACCTGTTTTCCTGAGGCTCGCCGTGCGCCCTCCGCGCCCGCCACCCCACAGCGCCACCCCACAGCGCCACCCCCGCACCACACCGCGCGTCCCGCCCCGAGCAGCACTGGAGCCGTCGATGAAGTACGCCGAGATCGAGCGCCCCGCCGACGGCATCGCCCTGATCCGGCTCAACCGACCCGAGCGGCTCAACGCGCTCAGCCCCAGCCTCGTGTCGGACGCCATCACCGCGTTCCGCGCCGTCAACCGCGAGCGCGGCGTCCGCGCCGTGGTGCTGACCGGCGCCGGACGCGCGTTCTGCTCCGGCGCCGACCTGAGCGGCGAGTCCGACCCGGCGCCGGACGTCGAGGGGCGCGGCCAACTCGGCCTCGTCTACCGCACGCAGGAGCACCTGGTCGACCTGATCCTGGCCGTCCACGAGTGCGAGAAGCCGGTGATCGCCGCAGTGCACGGCGCCGCCGTCGGCGGCGGCCTCGCCCTGGCCCTCGCGGCGGACCTGCGCGTCGCCGACCCGACCGCGAAGTTCGGTTCGGTGTTCATCAAGGTCGGCCTGTCGTCCGCGGACGTCGGCACCAGCTACTTCCTGCCGCGCCTCGTCGGCCCCACCCGCGCCGCCGAACTGATGCTCACCGGCCGGCACTTCAGCGCCGACGAGGCCGACCGCTTCGGCCTGCTCAACAGGCTCACCCCGGAGGGCGGCCACGTCGACGCGGCGCTCGAACTGGCCGCGGCGATCGCGGAGAACTCCGAGTACGGCGTGTGGATGACGAAGAAGGGCCTGTGGTCCGGCGTCGACGCGACCTCCCTGCGCCAGCAGTTGGAGCTGGAGAACCGCACGCAGGTGCTGGGCACGTTCACCGGCAACATGACCGAGGCCGCCGCGGCGTTCCGCGAGCGCCGCGCGCCGGTGTGGAAGGGCATGTAGGCACGTGATGGGCGCGTAGCCCGCCGTTCGATTAGTCGAAGCACCTGTTCGACAATGCGCCTCCCGTGCCAGAATGCGGCCGAACGCCCGCGGTCGGCCGCAGCTACCCCACGGCACGGAGAGGCACGCCCATGACCGACACCACGCCCGCCCGCCCCCGCGTGCGCGGATACAGCCACATCGGCGTCGGCGCCACCGACCTCGACGCGGCCCGCGCCTTCTACACCGGCCTCCTCGGCTTCGAGGAACTCCCCCGCCCCGACGACATCGGCCCCGGTATGTGGCTGCGCGTGGGCGACCTGCAACTGCACTTCGTCCAGACCGACGACATGCCCACCCCGGGCGGCGGCCTCCCCCACATCGCCCTGCACGTCGACCCCGCCGACTACGACCCGCTCATCGCCGAACTCCGCGCCGCCGACGTACCGTTCCTGATCGACCCGTTCCACAACGGCGAGAACTGGGCCGCATTCGTCTCCGACCCCTCGGGCAACTTCGTCGAACTCACCACCCTGGGACCGCTCCCCGCACGCGACTGACCGCTTGGCACCCATGTACATGTGATCGACTTTCCGCCACCATCCCGCGCATGCAGCAGTTGGAGAGCACGTTCGACCTGCGGCGGCGCTACACCGTGTTGCACTGGCTCATGTGCGCGGCCGGGATCGGCATGCCTCTGCTCGGGCTCGCCCCGAACTTCCCGTGGACGTACATCCCGTTCGCTCTGGCCGTCTTGACCGTACCGATGCTCGCGGTCGGGCTGATGCCGCGGTACGCCCCCTTGGTCCTCCGCCTGGACGCCGAGGGCGTGTTCCTCGCACCCATCCCGGTCTTTCGGAAGGCCGTCAGGATCCCGTGGGCGGACGTCGAGGGCATCGCGGCCTATCCGCGCCACGGGCAAGGCCATCACCTCGGCGTCGCCACCACCGAGGCGTACCGCGAGCGCACCGGCCGGGGATCGCGTCGGCTCGACCGCATGAGCGACCGATCGCTCGGCATCGGGCTGCCGGTGTCGACGACCAGCGTGCCCACCCAGTGGGAGCCTCGTGAAATGCAGGCCATGGCAAGGGCCTTGGACGTCCTGGCACCACACGTCTACCTCGTCGACGCGCACCTCGTCCCGTGGCGCGTCCTGCGCGGTCAACCGCCGGAGGACCCCCGCCGACGCTAGTGCGGCGGACAGCGCTAGCTCGGGGTGCCGATCAGCTCCCGGGTGTCGTCGCCCGGCTCGGCGGCTCCGCCATGGGTGTCGGGGCCGAACGTGGAGCGTTGGCCGCTCGTGTCGGGTTCGTCGGCGCAGACCAGGCCGTCGTCGGGTGGGATCAGGTCGACCAGGTAGCGCACGACGGCGGCCTGGGCGCAGTGGCTGCGGCCGAACGCGGTGTGGCCCTCCGCGTCGAAGGTGACCAGCCGGGCGTTGTCCAGCGTGCGGCTGAGCGCGACGGCGTCCTGGTACGGCGTGTCCGGGTCGCCGGTCGTGCCCAGCACGACGATCGGCGCCGAACCCGCCGCGCTGTAATCACCTTCGTGGCGGCTCAGCCGCTCGGCCGGCCAACGAGTGCACGCCGTCGCATGGTTGTGGTCGTACGTCGGCGGCCCGTACGCCATCGCGGGCCCCAGCAGCGGCGCCCGCTCGGACGCGGTCCGCAGGTGTGCCGCGAGCGTGTAGCCGTCGTCGGCCGGGTAGTCGCGGTCGGCGCACTCCACCACGACGTTCGGGGTCAGGAACGCGTACGAGGCCGACGACGGCGGACGCAGCACGAACGAGGCCGGGTCGCGCCGTTCCGCGCGCGCAAGCGCGTCGGCGAGCGAAGGCCAGTCCGCACGCCCGGAGTTGACGGTGAACATCACGCGGTACACGACCGTGTAGCCGTTGGCTGTGCCGCGGCCGGGCACGACGACCGGGTCGGCGTCGAGCGCCCCCAGCAGCCGGTCGAAGGCGCCGCGCGGGTCGCCGCCGCCGAACGGGCACGCCGCCCCGGCGTCCGCGCACCAGTCGAGGAACCGGCCGAACGCACCGTCCAGCGCCAGGTATTGCGGAAGGTCGTAGCTGTAGGGCCGGTCGGCGTACGCGACCGGGTCGTAGGCGCCGTCCAGCGCCATCGCCCGGACCCGGTCGGGGAACAGGTCCGCGTAGACCGCCCCGAGGTAGGTGCCGAACGACCGACCGTAGAAGGTCAGTTGCCGTTCGCCGAGGGCGGCGCGCAGCAGGTCGAGGTCGCGGGCGGCGAAGTCGGTGCCGACGTACGGAAGTAGATCGCCCGACCCGGCCTGGCAGGCGGCGTCGAAGTCGGCTGCCTCTCCCACCGCACGGTCGAACGCGCCGTCTCCCGGGTGCCCGAGCGCCTCGGTGACGGCCCGCGCGTAGCGGGTGTCGTCCCAGCAGCGCAGCGCGCCGCTGCGGGCGACGCCGCGCATGTCGAACCCGAACACGTCGAAACGGTCCCGCAGTTGGGACGGAAGGTCGGCGTAATTGTCGACGACGAAGTCGACACCCGACCCGCCGGGCCCGCCCGGCTGCAGGACGAGCGTGCCCATGCGGTGCGCGGGGTCGGCGGCCGGCTTGCGGATGACCGCGAGTGGCATGGTCGGCCCGAGCGGGTTCCGGTGGTCGCGCGGCACGCGGACCGTCCCGCACTCGAACCCGGTCTGCGGCGCCGGACACGGCGTCCATGTCAGGGCGGGCGCCCCGACGACGGCCGCGGGCGGGCGGACCAGCGCGATCGGGTCGGGCAGCGGGCCGCCGGAGGCGGCGAACGCGGCGGGGGCGGCGGGGACGGCGAGCGCGAGCGCGGCGAGCACGGCCGGCACCGATGCGGGCGTACGCCGGACCGCGCGCGCGGCCGAACGCAGCACGGCGCGCAGCCCGGCGACGGGGGATGAGGAGAGGACAGCCATCGTCCGCGATGCCATCACGCGCGCCGCGCGAAATCCCGCAGGCGCCACGCCCGTTCACCCGCACCCCAGAAAGTCGGATAGTCGGAGGGATTGAGGGGGCCGCGGCCGGTCATCCCTCCCGGACGGGCCAGGGGGACGCGCCACGACGACGCGTCTCCGGCGCTCCGGCGCTCCGGCCTCAGTCCCGGTCGTCCCTGCGCCGTACCGCCAGCACGAGAACGGTGCCGATGCCCAGGAACCCGGCGGCCGCGCTCAGCATCAGCGGCATCGACGGCATGCCGGTGCCCGGGAGCGGGCGGGGGCGGGGGCGGGGAGGCACCGGCCGACCGGTGTCGGGCGGCGGGTTGCCGGTGACCGGCGGGACGGGCGAACCGGACGCCGGCGGCTTCGACGACGTACTGGTCGGCGGCGGACTGGTCGGCGGCCGACTCGTAGGCGGCTGGCTGGTCGGCGGCCAACTCGTCGGCGGTTGGCTGGTGGGCGGCCAACTCGTCGGCGGATGACTCGTCGGAGGCCAAGTCGTAGGCGGCCAACTCGTAGGCGGAGGCGGCGGCGTCGGGTCTTCCTCGGTGTTGGTCGGGGTCGGCGTAGGCGGGATCACCGCCGGATCGCACACGACCTCGACGTGCCCGAGCTGCAGTGCGGTGACCGGCCCCCGGTAGAGCCGCGTGCCGTGCGTGTCGTTGACGGTGCCGGTCACGGTGACGTCGACGCCGGCGCGCGCCGCCTTGGCGCCGACGACCGGGCTTCCGGAGTCCGGGCGCTGGTACGGCGCGACGGTGACCGTCAGGGTGCTCGCGCCGATGCCGGTGCGCCCGATGTCCGAGCCGGTGAAGCCCACGGTCGTGGTGCCGATCGGGACGAGGTGGCCCAGCACGGTGATGGTGCCGCCGTCGACGCGCGCGTACGCGAACGCCGTGACCAGGTACGGCGCCGGCGTGCACTCGGCGTACGTGTCCACCGCCCCTGCCGAACCACCGCCCGGCGCCTGCGGCCTCGGCTCCGCCTTGACCAGCGCCCGGCCGTTGAGCTTCACCTCGATGCCGCTGATGTGCGCCTGCGCGTACAGCTTCGCCGAGCTGCGCGCGGTGCGGACGGTGCCGGCACCGATCGTCACATAGCCGAGCACGCCGTCGGGGTCGGTGTAGTCGCCCGGGTCCTCGGACTCCGGCGGCGGGGTGTCGGCCTTGCCGTGGGCGCCGTCGAACGCCGTCAGGCCGAGCGCGGGGACCCGGCTGATCTCCAGCCGGACGAGCCGGCCCCGCGCGACGGCCGGGTCCGCCGCCGACGCCGGGTCGACCAGGTACACGGTCAGGAGCAGGACGAGCACCGCGCCCACGAGCGTGAGTGCCGTGGACGTGCGGCGTGCCGAGCGGCCGGCGGACGACAACATGATCGGCATACAACACCACAACGCCCGAAATGCCCGTTCTGCCATGCCGGGGTGGGTACGAGGTTCCCCCGAACGCGGCGCGGCCGCCGCCCGGGTGGGCGACGGCCGCGCGCACGCACCGGCACGAGGTCGGTCAGGCGCTCAGGCTGGTGTGCTCCCGGCGCGCCGCCTCGGCCGCGGCCAGGGCGTCCGCCCGTCCGCGCTGGTACGCCTCGACGCTCGCCCGCGCGTTCAGGGACTCGCGCTCGGCGTTGTCCAGCCAGCGCTCCCACCGCGACCGCATCGGCTGGACGAGCCCACCGCCGACGCCGACGACCAGGATCCCCGAGATGCTCGCCAGCACCGCGATCAGCACCGGGCCGGTCACCGACGTGGCGATCTGGGCCTGCGACAGCGCGGCGATGGTGCCCAGCGAGACGATGAACACCCACGCGATGGTGGCCACGGTCCTGCCGTACGAGACGCCGCCGAGCGCACCGCCCACGACGTCCCGCACCGCGCGGGCCACGGCCATCGCGACCACGATGATCACGCACGCCACGATCGCCTTGGGCAGCCACGCGACGATGCCGCGCAGCATGTCGCTGACCGGGTTCGGGCCGAACACCCCGAAGCCCAGCTGCAGCACCATGAGCAGGATCGCGTAGTAGACGACCTTCACGATCACGCCGGTCGCGTCGTACGCAGACCCGTTGAGCGCCTGCGCGACCCCGCCGCGCTCGGCGGCCTTCTCGAAACCGACGCGCCGCAGCACCCCGTCGGCGATCCGCGCGATGAGCTTCGCGACGATCCAGCCGACGAACATGACGACGAGGAACGCCGCCAGCTTCGGCACGAACTTCGCGACGCCGGCCCAGGCGTCGGTGAACCCCTGGCCGAAGTCGACGGACAGGGCAAGGCTCTGCGACATGCGTTGGTCTCTCTGCTTGCGGGGAGGCGGACGCCGCGCGGGACAAAGCGCGCGGCGTCGACGGGATGACGCCATGTGGTAGCACCGCGAACGGCGCCCCGTCGCCCCGCGAACGGCCTGAATAGCCCGACCGGGTGGGCCTCCCGCCCGTTCGAGCGACCCGGTGGACGGCGTGGCGGGCGAGGCGCCTCGGGCCCGGCCCCGCAGCCGTCCCGGATCGCGGAACCGTCGGCCCGCCGGCAACATCCGGATGCGATGATGGCCGACCGGCGCCCCCATACCGCCCGGATGCCGCGCTGTACGTCTGCGAAGGACCCGCACCATGAGCTCGCCTGTCTCGCCCGCCTCCCCCACTCCCGCCGTGGTGACGGCCGCCGACCGGGCCGCCGCCGGGATGGTGCTCGCCCAGGAGGCCGCGCGGTTCGCGGGGCTCGGGTGGATGCGCGGGACGTCCGGGAACCTGTCGGTCGTGGTCTCGCGGGACCCGGTGCGGCTCGCGGTGACCGGGAGCGGCCTCGACAAGGGCGAGCTGGGCCCGGACGACCTGGTGGTCGTCGACGGCGCGGGCGTCCCCGTGCCGGCCGACCAGGGTCCCGGCACGCCGCGCAAGCCGTCGGCGGAGGCCGCGCTGCACGCCCGCGTGGTGGCGCTGACCGGCGCGGGCGCGGTGTTCCACGTGCACACGCTGCAGGCGGTGCAGGCGGGTGCGCGCTGGCCGGGCGGCATCGAGCTGCGGGACCTGGAGATGCTCAAGGGCATCGGCCGGTCCGCGCACGACGAGACGGTCACGATCCCGGTGATCGCGAACAGCCAGGACATGGGCGAGCTCGGCGACCGCCTGGAGGCCGCGATGGTCGAGGGCGTCCCGGCGGTGGTGGTCGCGTCGCACGGCATGTACGTGTGGGGCGCCGACCCGATGCAGGCGCGGCACCACGTCGAGGTCGTGCAGTGGCTGCTGGAGTACCGCGTCGCGGAAGGCTGACGGCCCCACCCGCTCGTACGACGATCCGACCGCGCCTGTGGACGGCCCCCGGCAATCCCGGCGGCCTCGGCCGAACAGCCCGCCCTTCGGCGGACTCCGTCCTCAGCCCCGCGGCTCGAGCACGCCGTCCTCGCTGACGATCGCGCTGATCAGGCGCGCCGGGGTCACGTCGAACGCCGGGTTGAACGCGCGGGAGCCGGCCGGCGCGACCCGGACGCCGCCCCACTCGAGCACCTCGGACTCGGGGCGCTCCTCGATCTCGATCCGCGTGCCGTCGGGCGTCGCCGGGTCGAAGGTGGTCTGCGGCGCCGCCACGACGAACGGGATGCCCGCGTCCGCGCAGGCCAGCGCGACGCCGACCGAGCCGATCTTGTTGGCGGTGTCGCCGTTGGCGGCGATCCGGTCGGCGCCGATCACGGCCACGTCGACCAGGCCCCGCAGGATCGTGCTGGCCGCGGCGCCGTCGGGCTGGACGTAGTGCGCGATGCCCTCCTGGTCGAGCTCCCACGCGGTGAGCCGGGACCCCTGCAGCAGCGGCCGGGTCTCGTCGGCATACACGACCTCCAGGACGCCGCGCGCGTGCAGTTCGCGGATGATCCCGAGCGCGGTGCCCCATCCGGCGGTGGCCAGCGAGCCGGTGTTGCAGTGCGTGAGCACGCGCAGCGGGCGGCGGGCGACGCGCTCCAGGATCCAGTCGGCGCCGTGCGCGCCTATCGCCTTGTTCGCGGCGACGTCCTCGCGCACGACGGCCTCGGCCTCGGCGACGACGGCGTCCACACCGAGCGCGACCTTGGGCAGCACGCGGTCGACGCCGCCGGCCAGGTTGACGGCGGTCGGCCGGGCGTCGCGGATGCGGGCGATCGCCGCGTCGAGCGCGGCCGCGTCCCAGCCCTCGCGTTCGGCCTGCAGCATGGCGATCGCCACACCGAACGCGCCGGACGCGCCGAGCGCGGGCGCGCCGCGGACCGCGAGCCGGCGGATGGCGTCGACGAGCGTGTCGACGTCGGTGACGTCGAGCCGGACGATCTCGTGCGGCAGCGCGGTCTGGTCGATGAGGTGAAGTCCCTTGCCGTGCCAGGCAAGCGACCGGATTTCGAGGGCCACGGTGTTCCCCAGGGGTGTGGTGCGGTCGGGCGGTCCGGAGCGCTGCGGGCCGGGGGCGGGGCCCGTCGCCGGACGGCCGGCGGTGGTCAGCCGGACAGTCGATCGTATGACCAGGTTGTTAACGGGACGCAACCGGGAATCTCACAGCGCTGCCCACATGCTGGACATATTGACCACCTGGCGAGACGGGGTGTTAAGTTCCAGCCACCTGCCGGAACGGTTCACCCGTCCGGCGCATTCCGCTTCTCCGAGAGGGGGTTGGCCGTGGCCCACGTCATCGACGTCACCGACGCTTTCCAGCTGTCCCACGGCCACCCGATGGCGTGCGTACTCCCGCCCCTCCGCTGTCTCGGCATCTGAGCCGCCCCGCCCGGCCCGGCGGTCCCGCCGTACCCCCGCCCTCCCGCACGACTCCCGCCGACGCGTCCGCACGCACGCCGCGTCGCCTGCCCTGAGGAATCCCATGCTCCACAAGCCCCGCGCCGCCCGCATAGCCCTGGCCGCCGTCGCCGTCACGACCGCGCTGGCCGCGACCGCCTGCAACGCGTCCGACAAGAAGTCCGACTCCGCCGCCCCCGCCGGCGGCGACACCAAGGCCGGCGGCAAGTCCCTGGTCCTGGTCACCCCCGAGCCGATCGGCGTCAACGACTTCCTCAAGCTCGCCAAGCAGGGCACCGAGAACGCCGCCAAGAAGCTCGGCGGCTCCTCGAACACGCTGGAGAGCAAGGACGCCACGGCCATCCAGCAGAACGTCGAGAGCGCGGTCCGCCAGAAGCCCGCCGTCGTCGTCGCCGTCGGCTTCGAGTTCAACGACGTCATCGCGCAGCAGGCCGAGGCCAACCCGAACCAGCAGTTCCTCCTCGTCGACTCGTGCACCACCAAGACGTACGCGAACGTCACCTGCGCCGTCTTCCGCGAGCACGAGGGCGCGTTCCTCGCGGGCGCCGAGGCCGGCCTGCTCACCCAGACCGGCAAGACCGGCGCCGTCGTCGCCGTCGACGCCCCGCAGATCCACCGCTTCTCCGACCCGTTCGGCGCGGGCGCCAAGCAGGTCAAGCCCGACAGCAGCTTCACGCAGCTGTTCGTCGGCGGCCAGAACCCGTTCAACGACCCGGCGCGCGCCAGCGAGCAGACCACCGCGCTCAAGACCAAGGGCGTCGACGTCGTCATGGGCGCCGCCTCCGCGGCCGGCAACCTCGGCGTGTTCAACGCCGCCAAGGCCGACGGCCTCAAGGCGTGGGGCGTCGACGTCAACCAGTGCGGCAAGGCCCCCGGCTTCGTCGTCGACAACGTCGTCAAGCACACCGACATCGCCATCGAGCGCGGCATCGAGCAGATCACCGGCGGCAAGCCCGGCGGCATCGCCTCCTACGGCCTCAAGGAGGGCGGCATCACCCTGACCGCCTTCGAGCCCGGCCTCGACCAGTCGCAGTGCCTGATCGCCCAGCACCCCGACATCGTCACGACCGTCTCCGGCCTGCGCGACCAGATCGTCGCCGGCACCCTGACCGTCGCCGACCCCGTCAAGGGCTGACCCGCGGCGGCCCGCGCCGCCCCGACAGGCCCACGGCCAGTACCCCCGTCCCGGAAGGGAAACCGACCGATGCCCCACCCGCAATACCCCGACACGCCCGCCTCCGACGGTGTGCCCGAGGTCGAACTGCGGGGCGTCGTCAAGCGGTTCCCGGGGGTACTGGCCTGCGACCACGTCGACCTCGCCGTCGCCACCGGCGAAGTCCACGCCCTCATGGGCGAGAACGGCGCCGGCAAGTCCACGCTCATGTCCGTCCTCTACGGACTCCAGCGCCCCGACGCCGGCACCGTCCTGCTCCGCGGCACCCCGCACGCCTTCACCTCGCCCCTCCAGGCCATCGACGCCGGACTCGGCATGGTCCACCAGGGCTTCAAGCTGTTCCCGTCCCTCACCGTCACCGAGAACGTCGTCTACGGCTCCGAGCCCCGCCGCCGCGGCCTCGTCGACCGCGCCGCCGCCCGCGCCCGCGTCGCCGAACTCGTCGAACGGCACAGCCTCCACGTGCCGCCCGACGCCCGCGTCGGCGACCTGCCCGTCGGCGTCCAGCAGCGCGTCGAGATCCTCAAACTCCTCTACCGCGACGCCCGCGTCCTCATCCTCGACGAGCCCACCGCCGTCCTCACCCCCGCCGAGGCCGACCGGCTCCTCGACGTCGTCCGCGGCCTCGCCGCCGCAGGACGCACCGTGCTCCTCGTCACCCACAAGCTGCACGAGGTCATGGCCGTCAGCGACCGCGTCACCGTGCTGCGCGACGGCCGCGTCACCGCACGCCTCGACACCGCCGCCACCGACCCGGCCGCGATCGCCGAGGCCATGACCGGACGCGCCGTCGACCTCGACCGCACCCACCCCGCCGGGCGACCCGCCGCCACCGTCCTCGACGTCACCGGACTCACCGTCGCCGGCCCCACCCGCGGCGCCAAACCCGCCGTCGACGACATCACCCTGCGCGTCCACGCGGGCGAGATCGTCGGCATCGCCGGCGTCGCCGGCAACGGCCAGACCGAACTCGTCGAAGCCCTCGCCGGACTGCGCCCCACCGCCGCCGGACGCGTCGCCGTCGCCGGCACCGAGGTCGCCTCCGGCGGCGGCAAGGGCGCGAGCGTCGCCCACCGCCGCCGCGCCGGACTCGCCTACGTCCCCGAGGACCGCGCCGAGGTCGGCGCCGCGCGCACCGCCCCGCTCGCCGACAACCTCGCCCTCGGCTTCCACCGCCGCGCCCCGCTCGCCGGCCGCGGCGGACTGCTGCGCCGCGCAGCGCTGCGCGCCCACGCCGCCGCCGTCATCGAGCGCTTCGGCGTGAAGGCCGCCTCCGGCGCCGTCCCCATCGGCACACTGTCCGGCGGCAACCAGCAAAAGGCCATCCTGGGCCGCGAGATCACCCACGACGCGCCCCTCCTGATCGTCGAACAGCCCACCCGCGGCGTCGACATCGGCTCCATCGAGAACATCCACGCCCGGCTCGTCGAGTACCGCGACGCCGGACACGGCGTGCTGCTCGTCTCCGCCGAACTCAGCGAAGTCCTCGCACTGTCCGACCGCGTCCTCGTCATGTACGAGGGCCGCGTCGTCGCCGACCTCCCACGCGGCCAGGCCGACGCGGCCACCGTGGGACTGGCGATGGCGGGCGGCACCGCCGACGTCCCGGCACAGACCCGCCGCGCAACCCCGACCGACGCGCGCAGCGGCGCCGGGCCCGCGGACGGCGGCGAGGCGGCTGCCCCCGCGCAGGCGAGCGCCGACACCGACGGCACCGACGGCACCGACAGCACCGACAGCACGCAGGAATCCGCTGGCACGCAGCACGCCTCGACCCCCGCCGACGCGCACAGCGCGGCCGGCCTCGCGGGCGACGGCGGTGCCGCGTCCGGTGCTTCGCCCCTCTCCCGTCCGATCGACCGTGGTGGCGACCATGACTGACCTCACCGACCCGACCCGCGACGGCGGCCGTTCGCCGCTCGCGGCGGCGGCCGGGATCGCACGGCGGGCCGTCGTGTCCCCCGTCACCGTGTCGATCGCCGCGGCACTGCTGCTCGGCGCGGTCATCCTCGCCGCCACCGGCGCCGCACCGCTGACCGCCTACCAGGCCATCCTCGACAGCGCGTTCGGCTCCGACGGCATCAGCGACACGCTCACCAAGTCCATCCCGATCGTCGGCATGGCCGTCGCGCTCGCCATCCCGCTCCGCGCCGGCCTGGTCAACCTCGGCGGCGACGGGCAACTCGTGCTCGGCGCGCTCGCCGCCGCCGCGGTCGGGCTGTACTCGCCGTTCCCCGCACCCGTGACCGTCGTGTGCGCACTGCTCGCCGGCGTCGTCGCGGGCGCGCTGTGGGCGGCGCTCGCCGCGGTCCTCGAGACCGTGTGCGGGGTGCCACTGCTGGTGAGCAGCCTGCTGCTGAGCTACCCCGCGGTCTCGTTCGTGTCCTACATGGTGCGGTTCCCGCTGCTGCAGAAGGGCTCCGGCATCCCGCAGTCCGAACGGCTGCCCGACGGCGTCCGACTGCCCGAGTTCGCCGCCGACGGCGGCCTCGGCACCGGCGTCAGCATCGGAATCCTCCTGATCGCCGCGGCCGCCGCCGTGTTCGCCTTCGTCGAAGCGCGCACCGCCGCCGGGTTCGAACTGCGCATGACCGGCCGCGGCCCGCGCTTCGCCGCCTACGCGGGCGTCGACCGGCCGCGGCTCACGCTCCGGCTGATGTCCGCGTCCGGCGGCCTCGCCGGACTCGTCGGCGCCATCGTCGTGCTCGGCTTCCCGTACCGGCTCACCGACGGCGCGCTGACCACGCCCGGCTACACCTGGACCGGCCTCCTCGCGGCACTGCTCGCCGCCGCGTCCCCGATCGGCACCGTGCTCGCGGGGTTCTTCTTCGCCGCGCTCACCGTCGGCGGGTTCGGCATGGAGCAGGAGACCGCCGTGCCGCAGCAGCTGACGCAGGTCCTGCAGGCGCTGATCATCCTCTTCCTCGCGGTCCGCACCGGCGTGTTCGCGAAGGGCGGCCGGTTCCGGCGCCGCCCGGCCGCGCCGCCGCCACCGACGGCCACCGCGGAGGATCCCGCCGGGGATCCCGCCGACCCGGCCGCCGACCCCGCACCCGCCCTCGGAGGACGGTGACATGACGTTCGACGCCGAACTGGTCTTCTCCGCGCTCCGCGCCCTCACCCCCGTGCTGTTCGCGGCACTCGGCGGCGCGCTGTGCGAACGCGCGGGCGTGTTCAACGTATCCCTCGAAGGCACCATGCTCACCGGCTGCTTCGCCGCCGTCGCGGGCAGCTGGTACACAGGCAGCGCGTGGGGCGGCGTGCTCGCCGCGGTCCTCGCGGCAACACTGTTTTCAGCGATCCTGGCCGTGGGCGCCGTATCCCTGGGCGCCGACGCCGTCGTCGTCTGCATCGCGCTCAACCTCCTCGCGGTCGGCCTGACCGGGTTCCTGCTGCGCACCGTCTTCGGGACGCAGGGCACCTTCAGCGACCCCGACCTCAAGGGCCTCGAACCCGTCGACATCCCCGGCCTCGCGTCCGTGCCGTTCGTCGGCCCCGCGCTGTCCGGCCACTCTCCGCTCGTGTACCTGTCGTGGGTCGCCGTCGCGGTCACCGCCGTGCTGCTGTCCCGGCACCCGTGGGGGCTGCGGCTGCGCGGCGTCGGCGAGGCACCCGAGGCCGCGCAGAGCCTCGGCGTCAGCGTCACCCGCTACCGGTACGCCGCCGTGCTGACCTCCGGCGCGCTGTGCGGACTGGCCGGCGCCCAGCTCGCCCTCGGCAACGTGACCCTGTTCTCCGAGAACATGACCGCCGGACGCGGCTGGATCGCGGTCGTCGCCGTCATGCTCGGCCGGGCCCTGCCGGTCGGCGTGCTGCTCGCCGGACTGCTGTTCGGCCTCGTCGAGGCAATCGGGTTCCGGCTGCAGGGCGAGGGGCTGCCGCAACAGGCCGCCGACGCCGCCCCGTACGTTATGACCCTGGTCGCGCTCTTCCTGGCCACCCGCCCGGCGTTCCGCGACCGACGGCTCGTGCGGCGGCGCAGACCCGCCCCGCCCGCCACCGACGCACCGTCGCACCCCGACCCCGCCGCCACGCCCTTGGAGACCGCCCGATGACCGTGGACGCCACCGACAGCCCCGCCGTCCTGCCCATCACCCGGATCCCCGCCTCGGGACTGCCCGGCTACGCCGTCGTGGTCGGCGACCCGGCCCGCGCCGGACTCGTCGCCAAGCTCCTCGACGACGCGACGCAGATCGGCGCCAACCGCGAATACGTCACCTACGCCGGCACCTGGCGCGGCGTGCCGCTGGTCGTGTCCTCGCACGGCGTCGGCGGGCCCGGCGCGGTGTGCCTGTTCGCCGAACTGGCCGAGGCCGGCGTGCACACGATCATCCGGCTGGGCACCGCCGGTTCGATCGCGCGCGGCATCGGCGACGGCGACCTGATCGTCGCGGACGCCGCGGTGCGCGACGACGGCGTGACCCAGCAGCTCGTCCCCGCCGAGTTCCCCGCCTTCTCCACGCCCGAGGTCGTGCTCGCGCTCGCCGCCGAGGCCCGCGCGCACAACGCGCCGCACCACCGCGGCACCGTGTGGACGCGCGCCGCGTTCCTGCCGGGCGTCCTCGAACTGCCGATGAAGCCCTACCAGCAGGCGGGGGTGCTGGCGATCGAGATGGAGCTGTCGGCGCTCCTGGTGTTCGCGGCACTCAACGGCCTGCGGGCGGGCGGCGCGCTCGTCATCGACGGCATAGCCGCCGACGACCTCGTCGACGAGGACGGCAAGAGCGGCTACGACCCGCACCGCCAGGTCGTCGCCGACGGCGTCGAACGCGCCGCACTGGTCACGCTCGACGCCGTGGCCCGACTCGCCGCCGCCGACACCGCGGACGCGTGAGCGGCCCCGTGACCGACACCGCGACCGGCGGCATCCGCGCCGGGACGGGAGCGGCGACGGTGACGGAGGCCGGGACCGGGGTCGGCCCCGACGCCGGCTTGCCGCCGGTCACCCGCGGCTTCGTCGGCCGCCATGCCGCCGCCGCGCGCGACCCCCGGCTGCCTCCGGGCCAGTACGACGCGCACACGTCCTTCCCGGTACTGTCCGCCGAGGTCACGCCCGAGCTCGCCGCCGAGGACTGGACGTTCCGCGTCGACGGCCTCGTCGCCGAACCCCGCACGTGGACGTGGGACGAGGCCCGTGCGCTGCCGGCCGACACCTACGAGGGTCCGATCCACTGCGTCACCTCGTGGTCCAAGCTGGAAACCGTGTTCACAGGCGTTTCGGTCGACGCGTTCCTCGACGCGGTACGGCCGTCCCCGACGGCGACACACGTCGTCGCGTACGCGCACACCGGCTACACCACCAACCTGCCGCTCGCCGACCTCACCGGCGGCCGGGCATGGATCGCGTTCGAGTACGACGGACGGCCGCTGACCCCGGCGCACGGCGGCCCCGCGCGCCTGCTGGTCCCGCACCTGTACTTCTGGAAGAGCGCGAAGTGGATCGCCGGGCTGCGGCTCGTCGACCGCGACGAGCCCGGCTTCTGGGAACGCAACGGCTACCACCACCGAGGCGACCCGTGGGCGGAGGAACGCTATGCCGGCGACTGACCGCACGGCCGAAGCCGTAGCCGCGGCTGCGGCCGCATCCGAAGCCACAGCCACAGCCACAGCCACCGCAGACGCCAACGCCACCGCGGTCGGAGAGACCGGCGCCGTCGGGGCGATCGGCGCGACCGGTGCCGTCCTCCCGGTCGACGGGCCCTCCGGAACCGCGGCGGAGAACGAACCGCTGCCGCCTCTCCCAGCGTTCGCCGCGCCGGGCCGGGTCGCGCCGAGCCTGCGCGGCCGGGTGGTCTGGCAGCAGGCACGGGTCGTGGCGGCGCGTACCGAGGCGGCCGGACTGCGCACGCTGCGGCTCGCGTTGCCGGACTGGACGGCGCATGTCGCAGGCCAGCACTACATGTTGCGGCTGACCGCGGCCGACGGGTACACCGCGCAGCGGCACTACTCGGTGTCGTCCGCGCCCTCGGACCCCGGGCACGTCGAGCTGACGGTGGACCGGGTTGACGGCGGCGAGGTGTCGGGATTCCTGCACGACGTCGCCCGGGTCGGCGACACGCTGGAAGTCCGTGGCCCGCTGGGCGGGTTCTTCGCCTGGGCCGCCGACCGCCCGGCGCTGCTGATCGGCGGCGGCTCGGGGATCGGCCCGTTGGCGGCGATGCTGCGCGAGCAGCGCGCGTCGGCGCCGGACGTTCCGCTGGACCTCATCGCGTGCGTGCGCTCCCCCGAACACCTGCCGTTCCACGCCGACCTGACGGCCGATCAGCCGTACTCGGCGGCGCATGTCGCGGTGGTCTACAGTCGTTCGGCACCACCGGGCGGGCCCGTCGGCCGCCTGACGGCGGCCGTGCTGGCCCCGTACGCCGAACGCGCCCTCGCGGAGGACCGCGAGGTGTACGTATGCGGTTCGACCGGCTTCGCCGAGGCGGTCGGCACGATGCTGACCGCCGCAGGCGTCCCGCCGACCCGGATCCGCCTGGAACGCTTCGGCGACGCCCCGGACGCGCGGTAGCTCCAGCCCGCCTCCCGTAGGCCGATCCCGACGCGCGACGCGGCCCGGCGCTGCCGTGGCCGTGGCCGTGGTCGTGGCAGTGGCCGTGGCCATGGTCGTGGCCATGGTCGTGGTCGTGGTCGTGGTGCGGTGAACCGCCGCCGCGCCCTGTAGTTCCAGGGCACTGGCCGTCCCAGGCCCGCGGCCACAACCGCCCACCGCCGGCCGACCGGACCCGCCGTCCCAGGCCGCCGCCACACCGCGCCGCGGACGGGTGCCCCACCTCCCCGCGCCCCCTGGCCGCCCACCCGTTCATCCGTATCGCGCGGCCGTCGGACGTCGTGCGCGCCGTTTTCGTTACACCCCGGCGTCGAGCAGAACATCACATGCCGGTGCCCCTGCCGCGTGCGCGAACGCGGCATATCCTCGGCAACGACCAAAGATCGCGTGCCCGGGCCGGGCGATGCCGAGCGCATCGCCGCGCCGCGCAGAACGCACCAATGTCACGTCATGGCACGCCCCCACGGGGCATGGGGGGAGACCGGCATGCGCCCGTTGGCCGATTCCGATCCGCGCGTCGTCGCCGGGTTCCGGGTGCTGCGCCGGCTCGGCGCGGGCGGCATGGGCCGTGTGTACCTGGCGCGTTCGCCGCGTGGCCGGACCGTGGCGTTGAAGCTGGTCCGGCCCGAGCTCGCCGACGACCCGGAGTTCCGCACCCGGTTCCGCGCCGAGGTGGCCGCCGCGCGGCGCGTCGACAGCGCGTGGACGGCGCGGGTGCTGGACGCCGACCCGGACGCCGAACACCCGTGGCTGGCCACGTCGTACGTGCCGGGCCCCGGCCTGCACGGCGCGGTGCGTGACCGGGGCCCGCTGCCGGAGCACACGGTCACGGCGCTCGCCGCGGGCCTGGCCGAGGCATTGGCGGCCGCGCACCGCGTCGGGATCGTGCACCGGGACGTCAAACCGTCGAACGTACTGCTCGGCCTCGACGGCGTGCGCCTGATCGACTTCGGGATCGCCCGCGCGCTGGACGGAACGGCGCTGACAAGGACCGGAGTCACCGTCGGCTCACCGGCGTTCATGGCGCCGGAGCAGGTGGACGGCGGCGAGGTCGGGCCCGCCGCCGACGTGTTCTCGCTCGCGTCGACGCTGACCTACGCGGCGACCGGCGCGACGCCGTTCGGGAAGTACGACGACCCGGGCGTGCCGTTCCGGATCTCCCGGCACGAGGCCGATCTGACGCTGCTGCCCTACGCGTTGCGGCCGGTCGTCGAGGCGTGCCTGACGAAGGACCCGGCGTACCGGCCGTCGGCGGGCGAGGTGGCCGCGGCGTTGCGCGGCCACGACGGGGACGCCGCGGCCTGGTTCGCGTCCGGATGGCTGCCCGGCGACGTCGTGGAGGCGATCGCCCGCGACGCGGTCGCGCTGCTGGACGTCGAGGACGTGTCGGGGGACGGGGAGCGGACCGTCGTCGCCGGCCACGCCGCCGAGACCCGGGTGCTGGACGACCGGCCCGGCCGTACCCGCGTCGCGGGTACGGGCACGGACACGGACACCCGGCTCGCGGACACCCGGCTCGTGGAGACCCGGCTCGCCGAGGACACCGACCCGACGGCGCGGCTGCGCCCGCGGAGCGGCCCTTCCAACGCGTCCGACAGGTCCGACGGGGTCGGCGGCGACGCGGGCGACGGTGCCGGCCGCTCCGGCCGCTCCCGCGACTCCGCCAAGACACGCGGCCCCTGGCGCAAGGCCGCGGTCTCGGCGCTGGCGCTCCTCGTGGTGGCCGCCGTCGCGTTCGGCGTGCTGTTCGCGACCGGCAAACTGCCGTGGAGCGGGCACGCGAAGAAGAAGCCCAAGCCGGCCGCCGACCCTGCGCTTCAGGTGCTGCCGGACGCCTTCGGCGGGCACTGGCGGGGCACCGTACCCGGCGACCAGTGGTCCACGCCCTGGCCGTTGACCGTCGAGGTCGACCTGACGCGCGCGCCACTCGGCGGCCTCGCCGGCAAGGCCTCCTACAACCCGCCGCCGTTCCCGGGCGGCGGCGGCTTCCCGCCGCCGGTGTGCGCGCAGCAGGTCAAGCTCAAGGCGGCCACCGCGGGCAGCGCCGACTTCGAGCCCGCCCCGCGCTCGGGCACCGACATCGGCGACTGCCTCAACGGGGGCGTCCACATCAGCCGCAACGCCGACGGCTCGATCGACTGGACGGCCCGGTTGAACGACGGGACCAGCTACCTCGTGACGCTGCGCCGCCCGTGACCCGTTCCCGGACCCGGCCCCGGCCCCGCCCGGCCAGGGCGGGGCGGGCCGGGCCGGGCCACCAGGACACTCCCTAGAACTCGCCCTTCCCCATCCGCGCCACCAGGTCGTCGAACAGCACCGCCCACGGTGTCGGCGGCGCGACCAGCGCACGTGCGGCGGCGAAGTTCTGGATCTCGGTGCGGGCCGCGGCGTAGGACGGGTGCGCGGTGACCGCCGGCACGTTCACGAGCTCGAACTGGGCGGCATAGTGCGCGGAGATGAAGAACCGGTGCCCGAACGGGTCGTACACCACGCGGCCGCCCTCGAGGAGCGCAGCGTTCTTGCCGTCGCGGATCGTGGGGACGTGCAGTTCGAAGTACGACGCGACCCGGTTGGGGTCGGCGGGCGCGAACTTGGTGGTGTGCTCGGTCGTACTGTTCGCCAGCCACGCCCAGTTCGCCCGGCCGCGGATGCCGGCGGTGGCCGCGGCGGGCGGCGCGCCGCCGTTGTAGGGGGCCTGCGGCAGCAGCGGGTCGACGGGCGCGCCCGCGTGCGAGGACCGGATCGGACTGCCGATGGAGGCGAGGAATCCCGGGCCGTCGCCGCCGCAGTAGGCGATCATGTCGTTCGTCCGGCCCTCGGTGTCGAGGGCCTGGAGCATCGCCTGCCGGCGCAGCATGTGGTCGGTCACGTCCGTGGCGAACATGTGCAGGTAGCCGAGGTCCCCGGTGTTCGCGTTGAGGACCGTCGGGTAGTCGATGCGGTTGGTGGTGCCCGTACTGGCCTGCGCGCAGCGGGTCAGGAACGCGCTCATGCGGCACCTCGCCTTCACGAGTGTGGAGGAACCGGACTGGACGGCACACAGTCTAGAAAGTCGGAATGATCGCCAATTCCCTTATCAGTAAGCCTTGTTCCACTCATTCGCTGACATTGGCGCAGTCGGTGGCAGCGTGCCCCAGGCAGTGATCCGCGCCACTCAGGCCCCAGCGATGTCACATCCGGGCCGGAATTCCTGTCATCCCTTGTGACCGCCGATCGCGGCGGGCCCGGAGGGATTGGGGACACCGATGCGCCGCCACCTGCAGACCGCGAAGGCCTTCGCCCGGTTCGTCGTGTTCGGCGGCGGCGTGGGGCTGCTGTCGTCCGCCGCGCTCGTCGCCCTGTCCGCCTCGATGGGCGTCGCGGCCGCCAACGCCGTGGTCACGGTCCTCGGCACCTTGCTTGTGAACGAGCTTCACAGCCGTTTCACGTTCCGGCGGGGTGCGGCGGGGTGGAGGGTGCACCTGGAGTCGTCCGGCACGGTCGTGGTCGGCTACCTGCTGACGACCGCCGCGATGCTCGCGCTGGCGGCGGCCGCGCCGGACGCGGGGATGGCCGCCACACAGGCGGTGTACCTGGGGGCGAGTGCCCTCACCGGCATCGGGCGGTTCGTGGCACTGCGTCTGGTCGTGTTCGCGAACGCGCCCGGCCGCGCGGCGCTGGTGGCCGTGGCCTGACCGCACCGTCGCCGCCGGGCGCGGGGTGTCACCGTACGACGGGCCGGTCTCCCGTCAGGTCGACGCGGGCGAACGAGTCGGTCTCGGGGTGGGTGCCGACGCCGCGGTCGTAGTAGGGCTCTCCGGGGCGGCGGACGCCGACGGTGTGCCAGCCGGCCTCGCGGGCGGCGTCGAGTTCGTCGACGAGGTCCGACAGGAACACGATGCCGGACGGGGCGGCGCCGATCTCGGCCGCGATCGCGTCGTACGCGCCGGGGGTCTTCTTCGGGCCGGCGTTCTCGGTGTCGAAGTGTCCGGAGAACAGCGGCAGGAGCGAGCCTTCCGCGGAGTTCCCGAACCAGGCGAGCTGCGCGGACACGGAGCCGGACGAGAACACGTACAGCCGGTGTCCGGCGGCGTGCCAGGCGCGCAGTGCGGGGATGGCGTCGGGGTAGAAGTGCGAGGTGAGTTCGCCGGACGCGAAGCCTTCCGCCCAGATGGCGCCCTGGAGGGTCTTGAGCGGGGTGGCCTTCTCGTCGCGGTCGAGCCACGCGTTGAGCGCGGCGACCACGGCAGCGGTGTCCGTTGCCGGTTCGGCCGCAGGGCCGGCCGCAGGGCCGGTCGCGGTGTCGGTCGCAGCGTCGGTCGCGGTGGCGGTGATGTGGTCGCGGACGGCGGCGACCGCGCGGGCGACGTCGGGTTCGGTGCCGCGTTCCTCGATGATCCGCGCGAAGTGCTTGCGGGAGTACGGGTAGAGCTGTTCGGTGATGAACCCGGTGGCGCTGGTGGTGCCTTCGATGTCGACGACGACGTCGAGCGGGTGTCCGGCCGTGCTGTGGTGCGGGACGGTCACGCGGCGGACTCCGTGTAGCCGGCCCAGATGGCGTCGAAGTCCGGGAACCGGGCGGAGATGGGGTCGCCGGTGAAGTCGCCGACCCAGCCGTCCTCGTCGTGGAAGAAGCGGATGGCGGCGACGGACGGCTCGGCGCCCATGTCGAACCAGTGGGTGGTGCCCTTGGGCACGGACAGCAGGTCGCCGGCCTCGCACAGCACCGCGTACACCTGTCCGTCGACGTGCAGGTAGAAGATGCCGGCGCCCTCGACGAAGAAGCGGACCTCGTCGTCGTCGTGGGTGTGCTCGGACAGGAACTTCTGGCGCGCGGCGGCGGCCTTCGCGGGCCACTCGGGGTCGTCGGACGGCTGGAGGCGGATGACGTCGACGAGGATGTAGCCCTCGGCGGCGGTGATGCGGTCGACCTCGGTGCGGTAGGCCTCGATGACCTGCTCCTGCGTGGCGCCCGGCGCGAGCTCGGCGTCGGCGGTCCAGCGCTCGTAGCGGACGCCGATGGGGGCGAGCGCCTCGGCGATGCCCTCGGGGTCGGCGGTGCGCAGCACCGGCGTCGTGCTGTCGGCCTCGGGCCACACGGTCAGCAGGGACATCGGGTCACTCCTTTTCACCCTCACCGTCACCCTCGCGGAGGGTTGAACGCGCGCGGCGGGCCGCGCTGCCCCGAATCTACCTCCGGGGAGCGCGGCCGCCGAGTCCGTGGGCCGATCCGTTCACATGTCGGACACAACCGGTCATGCGGCGCGTCCCGCGGCGGGTCACGAGGCCCGGGTGTAGCGGGTCAGGATCCCGCCGTCGGGGAACGTGCGGTGCTCGGTGAGGGTGAAGGCGGCGGGGTCGAACGCGGCGCCGCGGAACAGCGGGATGCCATCGCCGGCGAGGACCGGGTAGGTCTTGAGCAGCAGTTCGTCGATCTCGTCGTAGAGCGCGGCGGCGAGGGTGCCGCCGCCGGCGAGCCAGATGCCCTTGTCGCCGTCCTCGGCCTTGAGGGCGCGGACGGCGGCGACGGGTTCGTCGGCGACGAGGGTGACGCCGGGGTCGGGGCTGTCGGTGATGCTCTTGGTGACGACGTACTGGCGCAGGTGCGGGTAGGGGCTGGCGATGCCGATCGCGAGGCCGGGGTCGTAGGTGGCCCGGCCCATGACGACGGTGTCGTACTGCGCGAGGGCGGCGGTGGTGCCGAGGGCGGCGTGGACGTGGGCGGGGATGGTCTCGGGGAGGTTCTCGAGCATCCAGGCGGTGAGGTCCTGGTAGGCCATCAGAAAGTCCCAGGAGCCGTCAGGGGCGGCGATGTAGCCGTCGATGGAGTGGCTGACGAAGTAGGTGAGCTTGCGCATGTGTCTCCCGTTGGCGCTCGGGTGCTTCGTGTCCCTGGTGGAGGCAGGCCGCCTTCAACCACGGCGACTTTAGTACTTCAGTTGCAGTGGTTTCAAGAGGCGGCTCGGTTCGGGTGCTATCCGGAGCTCGGACGCAGCCCGCACTCCTCCGCGTGGGCGATGAACGCGGCCGCCCGCTCGCCGGCCGCGCCGGGCCGCCACACCAGCGCTACCGCGCCGCGTACCGGCGGATCGAAGGCGCGCACCACCGTTCCGGGGTACTCCAGGTGCTCGCACAGGTCCCGGTACAGGAACACCGAGCCCAGCCCGGCGCGCACGCACGCCACCCAGGCGGACCGCTCCTCCGCCTCCATCGCGACCCGCGGCCGGATGCCGGTGCGGGCGAAGAACGCGTCGATGTCGTCGCGCCGGCCGGAACCCGGCGGCGGCAGCACCAGCGGCAGGTCGTGCAGGTGCGCGCTGGTCAGGGTGTCGGGAAGGTCGACGCCCTGCGGCGACACCAGCACGACCTCGCGCACCCAGAAGCGGCGCGCGGCAAGGTCCTCGGGCACCGGCGCGGCGGCGACACCGACGTCCACCTCACCGGCGCGCAGCGACGCGAACAACGCCTCACGCGACGCCGAGCGGATCAGCCGGGTCTGGACGTGCGGGTGCCCGGCGACGAACGTCGGGATCAGGTGCGTACCGAGGTCCCCGGCGAGCGTGGGCGTGGCGGCGATGCGCAACGGCTGCTCCCCGTCCGCCGGATCCGCCCGCCCGATCCCCTCGAACGCGTGGACGTCGGCGAGGATCACCCGCGCCAGCCGCACCGCACGCTCCCCCTCGGGCGACAGCACCGTCCCGCGGTTGGTGCGGGCCAGCAGCCGCGTCCCGACGTTGCGTTCGAGCTCCAGCAGCGACTTCGACAGCGCGGGCTGCGCGATGAACAACGCGGCCGCCGCCGCGGAGATCGACCCGTGCTCGGCCACCGCGACCAGCCGCCGCAACTGATGAACAGTCAGGCGCGGGTCGGCGCCGAGGTCGTGGGCCATGCGGACTCCGGTGGTGCGGGGGACCGAACAAGGCCCGCGTCGAGTGCGGACGCAGGCCGGACGCCCATGGTGACGCGAGCGGCGGAAGGGCGCCAGGGGCGGCCCGGCACGACCGCGCCCCTGACCATCCGCCCGGCCGCGCCCCCGACCACCCGCCCGACAGGATCCCCCTGAGGCGTCCGAAGCATCGCGAACGGCGGTCCTGCCGTCGCCCAACCGCCGGTCCGGCGCCCCTCGTCCACGGACGGAAACGGTCTGACCGCCGCACGATCGACGAATCGGTAGCGGGGTCCTGACGAAGGCCGGGTCCGCTAGGGGCACTTCTCGTCGAACTTCACGGCGCCGAGCCTGACCTTGTCGTTCGGCAACGGCGCGCCGGCCGGGGGGTTCTGGGTGCAGACCCGCCAGTGGTTCTCGACGATGATCGGCCGGTTGCCGCGCAGGTCGTCGGCGTCGACCTTCGCGATGCCGCGCAGGGCGTCGCGGACGACGTTGACGCTGCGGCCGACGACGTCCGGCATGATGCCGTCCGGGGCGGTCGGCGCGGTGGTCGGGACGGGTTCCGTCGGGCAGTGCTCGTTGGTGCGGACGACACCCAGGCGGACGGTGGTCTCCTTGTCGGCCTTGCCGGGGCCCGGAGTCTGGTCGCAGACCTGCCAGTTGCTGAGCAGGAGCTGGGTGCGGCCGCGGCCGAGGGCGTCGTGCGTCTTGATGAAGTGGTAGCCCGAGGACCACACCGCGTCGCGGGCCTTCTGCAGGTCGCGGCCGACGACGTCGGGGACGCCGCCCTTGGTCTGCTGCGGCGTCGCGGTGCGGGGCGCCGGCGCGGGTGGTGCGGCCGGCGGTGCGGGGCCCGCGGCCAGGGCCGAACCCGTCGGCCGGGGCGCGGGGGCGGCGACCGGGCCGGTCGCGGTGGTCGCGGCCGCGGGGGCGGTGCGGTTGTGGCGGCCGAGGCTGGGGAAGCTGCCGCGGTCGATGAGCGCCGCGACGATCAGGGCGAGGACGCCCAGCGCCACGACGGCGGCGCGCTGCTTGGGGTCGCGCCACCAGTCCGGCGCGGAGGCTGCCAGCCGGTTGCGTTTGATAGCCGATCACCCCGCGGTAGAAGCGGTCTTCCTGTCCGGAGCATGCTCGGTGCCGCGCGCGATATGCGCCCCGTGCACCACATGCGCCGTTTAGTGTGACGGCGATCGCACACGACAAGGCCAACTGTCGTGATTTGCCGGGTATTGATCGTTTCGGGTTCGGAAAGCTCAGCGGTCGAGGCCGAGTTCGAGCCGGGCGTACGCGAGCGCGTTCGCGACCCGGTCCGCGCGCTCCAGGCCCGGCGCGCCGATGACGATCTGGAGGGCGAACCCGTCGAGCATGCCGTGGAGGCGGGTCGTGAACGCGGTGCGGGCGGCCGCGTCCAACGGCGCCCACTCCCCCGCGTCGGCGCCCGCGTCGAGCAGGGCGGTCAGGTCGTCGGCCCAGACGCGCTCTATGTCGTATCCGGCCTGGAGGACCGCCTCGTCGCCGAGCGAACGGCCGTAGACCGCGACCCAGATCGTCCAGCGCGGGTCGGCGCGGCCGGTCGGGAGGTACAGGTCGACGTAGCCGGCCAGGCGCTCGTAGGCGGTCGCCTCACTCGCGAGGAGGGTGCGGCGGCGGGCGCCGAGCCGGTCCTCGCTCCAGCGCAGCGTCTCGACGAGCAGGTGGTCCTTCGACCCGAAGTAGTACAGGATGTGGCCGCCGCTGATGCCGAGGCGCTTGCCGAGCGCCGCCATCGTCATGGCGTCGAGGCCGCTCTCGGCGATCGCCTCGAGGGCCGCCTGGAGGACTACCTCGCGCGGCTGTTCGAGGCGCTTGCGCCGGGTCGGCGGCATGGGATGCTCCTGTCTTCGGTGCCGGTTCGTGCCGGGCGCGGCCCCGTCCCCACCCCGGGGCCACGCCGCGCACACTCGTCCGATCATCCGACCGGACCTGTGGACAGTCCCCGACACGTGACCGCCCACCCTTGCTACACATCGCAATGGGAACCGCGCCCGCGGTGAGATAACCACAACATCGCGGGCGCGACCCCCCGCGCGGGACCGGCGGGGTCAGACGCGCGGCTGCTGCTGCGTGATGCAGTGGATGCCGCCGCCGTTGGCGAAGATCCCGCGGGCGTCCACGAGTTCGACGGTGCGCCCGGGGAACAGCCGGGCGAAGGTCGCGGCGTTCTCCTCGTCGCGCGGGTCGTCGAACCCGCACAGCACCACGGCGCCGTTGCAGAGGTAGTGGTTGATGTAGCTGTAGTCGACCCAGCCGTGGCCGTCCTCCTCCAGCACGGTCGGGGCGGGGATCTCCACGACCTCCAGGCGCCGCCCACGCGCGTCGGTCGCGGCGCGCAGCAGCGCGGCGTTCTCGCGGCCGACCTCGTAGTCGGGGTGCGCGGGGTCGGGCTGCGTGTGGCACAGCACGACGCCGGGGCGCGCGAACGACGCGACGATGTCGATGTGGCCGCGGGTGCCGTAGCGCTCGTAGTCGCGGGTCAGGCCGCGGGGCAGCCAGATGACCTTCTCCACGCCGAGGTAGGCGCGCAGTTCGGTCTCGACCTGCTCCTTGGTCCACTCCGGGTTGCGGCCCTTGTCGAGCTGCACGGTCTCGGTGATGAGGACGGTGCCTTCGCCGTCGACGTGGATGCCGCCGCCCTCGTTGACCATCCGGGACGCGTAGCGCTTGGCGCCGGACAGCTCGATGACGTGCTCGGCGATGTCCTGGTCGCGGCCCCAGGCCGCCCACTCCTGGGCGCCCCAGCCGTTGAAGACCCAGTCGGCGGCGGCCAGGTCGCCCCGGCCGTTGGTGAGGAACGTGGGGCCGATGTCGCGCATCCACGCGTCGTCGAGGGGGCGCTCGACGACGGTGAGCGGCTGCTGCACGTAGCGCTTGACGGTGTCGGCCTCGCCGAGGTCCGCGACCATGGTCACGGGCTCGTAGCGGGCGATGGTCTCGGCGACGCGGCCCCACGCGACGCGCGCGGCGTGCAGGTCGCCGTCGCCGTCGCCCGCCTCGCCGAAGGTCTCGTTGGAGGTGGGCCACGCCATCCAGGTCTGCTCGTGCTCGACCCACTCGGCGGGCATCGAGAAGCCGTCAGCGGCCGGGGTGATCGTCATGGTGGTGTTCCTTCGCGGTACTGGGTGAGGGTCAGGGGAAATACAGGCGGTTCGGCGACACCGACTCGGCCGGCCCGGACGTCACCGGAGCGCCGCCGAGCGTGACCAGGCCGGTGTCGGCGGCCACCCGGACCTCGGCGACGCGGTTGTTGAATCGCATCGCCGCGGGCCCGATGCCCCGCGTGCCGCGCACCCCGACGCGGCGCCGCTTGGTGGGCATGTGGTCGCCGCCGTTGTCGGCGGCCTGGCTGGTGAACGCGACCGACCGCTCCGCCGGGGCGGCGCCGTGCGCGCCGGGCTGCGGCCCGAACAGCACCGTCCCGGGCGCGTCGGTGCCGGGCGAGCCGGGGCCGGCCGTGGCGGGAGCCGCGAAGCCGCCGGCGCGCGAGCCTTCGGTGCGGCAGGCGCGGTCGGTCGGCGTGGGCAGCGCGCCGGCGCGCGAGCCTTCGGTGCGGCAGGCGCGGTCGGTCGGCGTGGGCAGCGCGCCGGCGCGCGAGCCTTCGGTGCGGCAGGCGCGGTCGGTCGGCGTGGGCAGCGCGCCGGCGTGCTCGGCGGACCGGACGGGGTCGGTGACGACGGCGAGGCGGGTCGCGTCGTCGAACACCGCTTCGACCTTGACCTCGCCGACGATGTCGCCGACGCCGGGCAGGACGTCGTCGGGGCCGAGCACGGTGCGGGCGCGGTCGATCGCCTCGGCGAGGCGCACACCGTCACGGGCCGCCTCACACACGGTGTCCGCGATGAGGGCGTGGGCCTCGGGCACGTTGAGCCGCAGCCCCCGGGCCCGGCGGGCCCGGGCGCGCTCGGCCGCGGTGGAGATCAGCAGCCGGTCGCGCTCGGTCGGTGTCAGACGCACGGAGCCTCCGGTTTGCACGGCGTTCAATACGTGATTGAACAGCGTTCTAAACCGGCTGTCAAAGGTCCCCCGCCGACAGGCGGCGTGCATGGCCCGTAAGCGGGACGCCGACACCCCGGGCGGCAACAGACCGCGTCGCCCATCCCACGGGCAGGCTCCTTGGCGCGGACCGGTCGCGACGTCCCGCAACAGCGGTGACCACCGGGTCACCGCCTCCCCCGGACCCCCCACGCGCGAGCGGTGAGCGCGATCGACCCGTCCGGCCGCGCGGGCACCGCCCGAGCGAGCGCGTCACGCACCCGGTCGCGGGCCGCCGGAGCAAGCGTGGAAACGTAGCCCGGAGCCGGGCCCTGTCCGGTCAGGAACGGCTCCCACAGGTCCGCGAAACCGGGGAAGACCGTCGGCACGTCGATCGGGGCGACGGCCACGTCGACAAGCCCCGCACCCGCCCACAGAGCACGCAGCGGCTCAGGACGGCACACCGGGAAGCGGCGCCCCTCGTCCAGCGCGGCAGCCGACGGATCAACCAGGGACGCCGCATCCCAGAAGTGGCGCAGGAAACCCATGCCCTCGGAGTAGTCCCACACGTACGCGGCGACCTGCCCTCCGGGCGCCACGACCCGCGCCGCCTCGGCCAGCGCCGACTCCGGCTCGGGGAGGAAGTTGAGTGCCAGCCCGCTCACCGCCACGTCGAACGCCCCGTCCCGCACCGGCAGCGACAGGCCGTCGGCCACCGCGAAGCCGGCCGGCCCGGGATCGGCGGCACGGGCCGCGGCCACGAACCCGGCGGACCGGTCCAGGCCGACGACGGTCCGCGGCCGGCAGCGAACGGTCACCGCCGAGGTCAGGGCCCCGGTGCCGCACCCCACGTCGAGCCACCGCAAACCGTCTCCGACGTCGAGCCAGGCCACGAACGCGTCCGCGACCAGGCGGCTCCACCGGCCCATGTACCGGTCGTAGGCGTCACCAACAGCCCACGTGTCGATCCGTTCGCTCATCCCTCCACCATGTGCGCCGCGTGTCGCCGGGACTCACCGACACGCGGACGCACTCGCGGGGCGTCGCGGCACTCGGTGCCGGGCCGGTCAGGGGCGGATGACGTAGCGGCCGCGCAGGCCGCCCCTGGCGGTGGCCCGGTGGGCTTCGGCGGCTTGGTCGAGGGCGACGACGGCGTAGACGCGGGTCGGGAGATCTCCGGCCGCGGCGCGGTCGAGAAGGTCGGCGAGCCGGGTGCCGTCGGAGGCGGTGAGCACGGAGGTCACCGAGATTCCACGCTCGGCGGGAGGCGCGAGGCCGGGCCGCATGCCGACGTAGGCTCCGCCGTCACGGACCAGCTTGAGGGCCTGGTCGTTGAGTTGTGCCGAGTCGACGACCGCGTCCCATCCCGGCTCGGCGTCTGCGGTGAAGTCGGCGCCGAGGCCGCGGACGAACTCCTCGTCCCCGGCGCGGGCGAGCCCGGTCACCTGCCAGCCGCGTTCCCGGGCGAGGACGGCGACGTTCGCCCCGACCGCGCCCGCGGCGCCGGTCACCAGCAGGCGACCGGCCCCGGTGGGCGCGTCGCCGAGCAGGTCGACGACGTGCGCGGCGGCCAGCCCGTTGAGGGGCACCGTGGTCGCGGCGACCAGGTCCAGCCCCTCGGGGACGCGGGCGACGTCGGCCACCGGGACCACGATCTGCTCGGCGTAGGTGCCGTAGTCACGGTCGAAGCCGGCGACCAGACCCGCCACCCGGGTGCCGACGGCCAGGTCGACGCCCGGCCCAGCCGCCTCCACGACGCCGGCGAACTCCCATCCCAGACCGGTGTGTTCGGGCTGATTAACCAGCCCGATCGAGTGGAAGAAGCCCGCTGCGACACCGAGGTCGGTGGGGTTGACCGTCGCCGCGGCGATGGCGACGCGGATCTGGCCGGGACCCGGCTCGGCGACGGGCACGTCGATGATCTCGATCGAGTCGGGCCCGTTCGGAACACGGACGACAGCGGTGCGGAAAGTGGCAGCCTGCATGGCTTTTGCTCCTGCGAGGTGGGGTGATCGTTTCCGTGCTCCATGCTGGTTTCATTAACCTCGCGACAGAAGAAGGCACTTGAAAGTAAGTAAGTGCCCCTCGGGTGAGGAAGGAGCGGTCGATGTCGACGCAGACGGCGGCCCAGCGCCGGGTCGAGGCGAAGACGAGCTACAACGCCTTCATGGAGGGCTGCCCGAGCCGTCAGCTGCTCGACCGGATATCCGACAAGTGGGTCGCGTTGATCCTCGCAGCGCTCGGCAGCGACGGCCCGCACCGTCCAGGAGTCGACCACGACTACGGGCCTCGGTCGATGCGCTTCTCCGAACTGTCCCGCCGACTCGCGGGCGCCAGCCAGAAGATGCTCACCCAGACCCTGCGCTCACTGGAAGTGGACGGCCTGATCACCCGGACCGTCACGCCCACCGTGCCGGTCACCGTCACGTACGAACTGACCGACCTCGGCCTGTCCCTGAACCGCGTCATGGCGGAGCTCAAGGGCTGGGCGGAATCGCACATGGGCGAGGTACTCGCCCACCGCGAGGCACACCACCGCGTGGCAGCCGAAGACTGAGCAGCCGCGGGGTGGTCGCCGGAGTATCCGACGGTCAGGTGGCGCCCGGCGTGTAGCGCTCCACCGCGAGGCGGGCCACCGCACGCAGCTTCGCGAAGTACGAGGCGCAGTACTCGTCGTCGATCAGGGGCCCGACCTTGTCGACGTCAGCGATGCACCCCCACAGCCAGGCGACGCCGGCGTCGTCGAGCCCGCCGTCCAGCTCTCTCTGGACGAGGCCCGCCACAGCCGCGTCCAGGAGGATCAGCTCCACGCCCGCGATGTCCACGCCGCGGAAGCGCGCGGGGAACGGCCTCCGCAGGTGTTGCCGCCACAGCCGCGCAAGCCGCGCGTCGGGGCGACCCGGGTCGTCGACGCTCGCGGCGGGAGGTGTCGGGCGCGGCTCGTCAGGCAGGTCCGCCGGGGCCGTCGAGGACGTCGGAGTGCTCACCGGTGCAGCCTGTCGCTCAGCGGGCGCCGCTGCCACGGGATTCGGACGACCGGAAAATCCGGGTGCCGCCTCCCAACCGCCCGGGTAGCGTCCGCTGGCATGGCACTTGAACTGGAACGCCCCCCGCTCCAGGCGGACGAACGCACCGCGCTCATCGGCTGGCTGGACCTGCAGAGGCGGATCCTGCGCTGGAAGTGCGAGGGGCTGGCCGATGCGGACGCGCACCGCTCGGTCGTCCCGACGTCGCCGGCCATGACGATGGCGGGCCTCGTCGCGCATATGCGTTGGACCGAACACATGTGGCTGGAGGTGCTGTTCCTCGGCGGGGACGAGACGAAGAACCCGTCGTTCGACGAGTCGGTCGAGGACGCCGACTGGCACACCGGCGGCCGGCCCCTCGCCGAACTCCTCGCCGAGTACGAGACCCAGTGCGCGCGCAGCAACGAAATCGTCGCCGCGGCCTCCCTCGACGACGTCGGCCGCCACACCGGCTACCGCTCCGGCGGCGCCAACCTGCGCTGGATGCTTGTCCACCTCGTCGAGGAGACGGCACGGCACGCCGGACACGCGGACATCGTCCGGGAACTGCTCGACGGCTCGAAGGGCTACTCCTAAAGGGCCCGCGGAAGTACGCAGAGGCGCCTGCCCCACAGTCGTCGCTCTCGCACACAGACCTCAGTAACGGACGTACCACTGCTGGGCAGTGCTTCCCGGGGTGCAGTAGTGAGGGCAGGCCGATTCACGAAGTCACTGGCACACGACCGGCCGCGCTGCGAGCATCTGCGGATGCTCACACTCGCCGACGATCTCGGCCACCTGTCCTACGTCGTCGTCGGCGACGGCCCGCCCGTCGTGCTCGTGCATGCCGGCGTCGCCGACCATCGCATGTGGGACGCGGTCGTGCCCGGCTTGGCGGAACGCCACACGGTCGTGCGGTACGACCTGCGCGGGTTCGGCGAGTCGGCACCACCGACCGGGGCGTTCAGCGAGACCGAGGACCTACTTCGTCTCGTCGACCACCTCGGCTACGACCGCGTCCGGCTCGTCGGCGCGTCGTGGGGCGGACGCGTGGCCGTCGAGTTCACTCTCGCCCACCCGGACCGGGTGCACCGCCTCGCGGTTCTTGCCCCGCCGTGGCCCAGGTACCACTGGTCCGCGGACATGATCGCGTACGACGAGGCGGAAACGGCGGCCCTGGCCTCCGGAGACCTGGACGCCGCCGTTCGGATCAACTTGGAGATGTGGCTGCGCGGACCCGCCCGAAGCTGGGCGGACGTCCCCGCCGGACTGGCAGAGCAACTCCGCGGCCCGCTACGGACGTCGCTGGTGAACCAGGGCGTCGTCGGGGAGCACTCCCAGGGCGTCACCGCAGGCGACGTCGCCGGCATTTCCGCGCCCACCCTGGTCGGGATCGGCAAGCTCGACGTCGCCGACTTCCAGGACATCGCCCGGCGCTACGCCGCCGAGATCCCCGGTGCCACCCTGGTCGAGTTCGCCGCGGCCGCGCACCTCATCGCCCTGGACGAGCCCGCCGAACTCACCGCACGGCTGGCCGCATTCCTCGCCGACTAGCGCCGGGACCGGGGATTCAGCGTCCCAAAAGGCAGGCACGGCTGTCCGCTGCCGACGGCGGCAGGACCCGGGTCGGCGGCGGCGTCACGTGATCGATCCGCGCCCACTGCACGTCACTCACCCCCGCAGATCACCCAGCGATCAGCTGATCCGAGGGAATCGGCCTAGTGGGTCGTGGCGCGGGCGCCGATTCTTCCGGCCTTGTCGGCGTGGAAGAGGGCGTCGTTGTAGTGGCAGCCGGACGGCACCCAGTCGAACGTCTTCTGCTCGGAGAACTTGTAGTACAGCGCGCGGCGCCCGGCGGCGGGGCCGGTCGGCGGCGGGGTGCTGTGCATGATGTCGCCGAAGTGCAGGGTGAGGTCGCCGGGTTCGGTCTCGATGCGGACGACGGGCAGGTCGCCCTCGTCGCCCCAGCTCAGCCAGTGGTTGACGTAGCGGTGCGAGCCGGCCAGGACCATCAGCTGCCCGTTGGCGGGGTTGGCGTGGTCGAGTTGGATGCCGGCCTGGATCAGCGGGCACAGGACGGGGTGGCCGCCGATGCCGTCGTCGGTGTGCCAGCCCAGGTCGCCGCTGCCCTTGACGACGTTGGACGACTTGACGAACACCATCGGCCCGTCGAGCCGGTCGTCGCAGACCCGGTACGCGGGGTCGGCCAGGCGGGCGAGTTCGGTCATCCGGGGCTCGAAGCACAGCTGCTGCAGCACATCGGAGTGGCGGCCGAGGTAGTTGATCCGGGTGACGACCTCGTCGCCGTCGCTGTTCACCGACCACCACGAAAGGCCGTCCCCGGGCGTGGTTTGGGACCGCACGTACTCGACCTCCGCGCCGAACTGTGCGATCTCCGCCGCGTCGTAGACGCCCTTGATGTGCACGAAGCCCGCGGTGTCGAGGAAGTGCCGTATCTCCTCGCGGTCCCCGTCGGCCGGGAAGCTGCGGTGCAGGTCGAGTGGTGCGCCGTCGCGGTCGACCAGGGTGTCCCACACGGCGCCGGTGTAGATCGGACGACCCGTCAGCAGGGCGCGCGTGGCAGGCTCCCAGCGCTTCCAGCCCTCCAAACCGCCGCGGACGATCTCGGCGCGCTGGGTCCGGACGCAGCCGTTGGCGGTCAGGAGCTCGTTGACGTACTCGGAAAACGTGGCCTCGTCGAGCTCGACCAGCGTTGCCGCGTCCGCGTCGCCCTCGACGGCCCGGACCCCGTCGGGGCCCGCGATCCAGGTGTACGTGCGGCCGTCCGGAACGCGGAACGCCAGCGGCGGCACGCCCGCGAGGTCGTCGGCGACCATGTCGCGGCGTTCGGCGTTGAGCGCGGGGAGGCGGGTGGTGTGGAACGCGCTGAACGCGTGGTGGGGGAAGGAATCCGCGATCGCCTCGACCCAGGGGAGGCCGGTTCCGGTGGTGTCGGCGCCCAAGGCGACACTCCTCGTCTGTGTTACTATGTAACATGACTGTGTTTCTTAGTGATGCTAGGAGCGTCGCGTGTCCTCGGTCAAGGAAATCCAGTCGGTAAAGAACGCCTGCCTGCTCCTCGAGGAGCTGGCCCGGCAGCAGCCGGCCGGCGTCAGCGACCTCGCGCGGAGCACGGGGATCGACAAGAGCGCCGTCCACCGGCTCGCGGTGACCCTGCACTCCGCCGGTTGGCTGCGGCGCACCGGTGACGGCCGCTGGTACCTCGCGCCGGGGCTCGTCTCCGTCCTGCGCGAGCCCGCGTCGGCGTCGCTCAGGGAGAGCGCCCGCCCGTTCCTGGAGGCCGCGCGCGACGCGACCGGGGAGACCGCGATGCTGGTGGTCCCGGACGGCGACCGGCTCATGATCGCCGACGCCGCCGAGAGCAGGCACACGCTGCGCGTCGCCGTCCCCGTCGGCTCGGCGATGCCGGCGAAGTCGAGTTCGGCCCTGCGCGCGATCGCGTCCCGACTGCCCGAGGAGCGGCTCGAACCGTGGCGCCGCGTCGATCCCGAACTCACCGACGAGGTCCTGCGGATCACCCGGTACCGGGGGTGGGGACTGAACGACAACGAGGTAGCCGACGGCACCCGCGCGGTCGGCGCGGCACTGCGCGCCGAGGACGGCACACCGGTCGCCGCGCTCGTGGTGGTCGGGCCCTCGACGCGCTTCGGCAGTGACCTGATCCCGCGTCACGGCGCTTTGGTGGCACGCCTCGCCGACGACTGGGGTGAACGCTGACGCCTGCGTGCTATGGCACCGACCAGCCGAAGTCCGACGCGGCGCAAGCCCGGCAACCGACGGCAAACGCGGGAGAGCGAGGGGACCGTCCGCCCGGTTGACCCCTGCCACGTGGGTCCCCGACGCGGTTGACCCCCGACCCGTGTGGGGCAGTTCGGGTATTCACGCGACACACCGCTGTTGATCATGGGCTGTTGCGATGGGCAGACCGTCCGGCGCTGAAGCGCCAACTGCCCAGGAACGTCGAAAGGTTCCCCATGATCAAGCAGTACGCCACGCGGCTCGGCGTGTTGGTCGCCGCGATCGCCATGGCGGTCGGCATCTCCGGCGGAACGGCTAACGCCTCCCCGAACGCCCCGTGGATCGGCTGGGCCTACACCACGTCAGGTACGCCGGTGTGGTGCGTCCAGCACCTCCTCAACAACAGCTGGGCGCCGCTCAGCCCTCCCCTCGCGGAGGACGGGTACTGGGGCCCGAAGACCGAGCGCCGCGTCAGGGAGTACCAGGAGTACTTGAGGTCGTGGTACAGCATGGGGGACACGCAGGTCGACGGGATCGTCGGCCCCCACACGGGGCACATGCTCCTGCTGGAGAACTACCGCAGCGTCGGGCCCGGCACCGGCCCCTGCTACGACTTCGTGCCGTCCGGCTGGTAGGCCGAACCCGCTGACAGGCCGCGCCACCTCGCGGCACCGCGGATTGAAACGAGGCACCGCACACGGCAAAGGCCGGGCACCCGACGCACACGCGGCGGCCCCGGCCTTCGCCACGTCCCGGCACCGGCTCCCGCAACGCCGCCGGCGGCGGAACTAATCGAGCGCGTCGCGGAGCCGCGCCGCGGCAAGGTAGAGCTCGTCGGCCGGGTACGGACCGAGCTCCATGCTCATCGACCACGCGTCGTCGTGCCCGTTGGGCGTCAGGAAGACATAGGGCGCGCAGTAGTCCCCCACCGGATAGAGCGAGATCTTGAGCGGGTTGCCCCGCCCTTCGCTCACCACCAGGCTCGCCCACGGGCGGCCCGGCGTATCAACCATGGCGAGGAATCGCTCAGCGAAGTCCAGGGCTTCGTCGTCACTGAACCAGGCCTGGAAATCCGCCGTGAACACCCCTGCGTCGGCGGCCACTTGCCACGATCCGGCCTCGACGCGGGTCAGCGCGACCCACGTCTCGTCGTCGCCGATGCGGAACACCGCCTGACGTGCGCTCGAAGGCGCGCTCTCTCGCTCGGGCATGGCCTCCCCTCCCGGGCCGGGAGCGTAGCCGTCGGCGGCGACACGGCCGGGCCCGCCGAGTACGGGGTGCTGCCACCGGCCGGTCAGGCGCTGGTGCGGGTCAGGCGTAGTTCGAGGCCGTCGAGCAGCAGGGCCAGTCCGCGTTCGAAGCCGCGTTCGTCGAGGCCGGGGAGGCCGCCGGGGGTGGTCGTGGCGGAGGCGCCGAGGGTTTCGGCGAGGGCCGGGAAGTCGGTGCGGTAGGCGTTCGGGGGGCGGCTGAAGCCGGCGGTGTAGGTCTCGAGGACCGAGCCGATCACCAAGTAGTCGAGGGCGGCGGAGAGTTCGGCGGCCTCGGCGGGTTTGCAGCCGAGGCGGAGCAGGGCGCGGGCGAGTGCGTCGTAGCCGCTGAGTGCCTCGGCGGTCTGCACGGGGCGGCGGGCGATGACGGGCAGGATGCCGTGGTGCCGTAGGAACACGCGGCGGTAGCTGCGCGCGTACGCGGTGAGTCCGGCGCGCCAGTCGGCGGACTCCAGTGCGGAGCTGTCGAGTTCGCGGCTGATGAGCGCGGACATCGCGTCGAGCAGGTCGTCCTTCGAGCTGACGTGGTTGTAGAGCGACGGGCCGCGTACGCCCAGGCGCGCCGCGATCGCGCGGATGGTGAGCGCGTCGGCGCCTTCCTCCGCGGTGAGGTCGAGCGCGGCCGCGGCGATCGCGTCGCGGCTCAGCAGCGGGTTCGTCGGCCTGCCCATCGTCTCTCCAGTCCCGTCCTGTGCACCGCGTCACCCCACCCGGTGTCGCGAGCCTATGCCCTCGCACTGCCGGGGCCGGAGTGCACATCGCGCCGGATCCGGGCGAATCCGGGGGTTCCCGTGGCGGGGGTCGGCCAGTACAGTCTCCGCCACAGAAACTAACTAAGTAAGTTTTATGCCGTCAGGGAGGTCCCATGGCCACGCCCCCGCCCCGCAGACCCGCCGACGCCGCCGGCGCCGCCGCCGGGACCGCCGTGGACGCCGACGCCGCGCACCTCGAGAGCCTCGGCTACAAACAGGAGCTCAAGCGCAGCCTCAGCGTCTTCGGCAACATCGCGATGGGCTTCGCGACCGTGTCCCCCGTCGTCGGGCTGTACGCGGTCGTCCAGGTCGGCGTCGTCGTCGCCGGGCCCGCGTGGGTGTGGGCGCTGCCCGTGGTGTTCCTGCTCCAGGCCCTCGTCGTGTGCGTGTACGCCGAGCTCGCCGCGGACTTTCCCGTCGCCGGCGGCGCCTACCAGTGGACGCGCCGGCTGATCGGGCCCAAGTACGCCTGGATCGTCGGCTGGATCACCGTGTGCGCGCTGTTCTTCGCCCACACGACGATCGCCTACCTGGCCTCGCCGTGGTTCTTCGCGCTGTTCGGCTGGACGCCCACGCCCGCCAAGGTCGTCGCCGTGGCGGCGGTGTTCCTCGCCGTGTGTGCACTGATCAACGCGTACGGTATCGACGTGCTCAAGCGCGTCGTCGACCTCGGCATCGCCGCCGAGGCCGTGGCGTCCGTGCTGGTCGGCGTCGGTTTGCTGCTGCTCTTCCGCGAGCACGGGTTCTCGATCCTCACGGACACGTTCGGCGCCGAGGCGCTGTCCGGCGGCTCCAAGCCGCTCGCGTTCCTGGCCGCGCTGGCCGTCGCGGGATGGGCTTTCGTCGGGTTCGACGCGTGTGTGGCGATGGCCGAGGAGACCGTCGGCGCGGCCCGGCAGGTGCCGCGCGCGCTGTGGTGGGCCTTTCTCAGCGTCGGCGGCCTGGTCATCCTCAACGCGGTCGCCGTCGACCTCGCGCACCCCGACCCCACCACGATCATGACCGGCTCGGACCTCGACCCTGTGACCACCGCCGTCGTCGCGTCGTTCGGCGACTGGTCCGCCAAGCCGTTCATCGTCGTCGTGATCATCGCGTTCATCGCCTGTGAACTGGCTTCACAGGGAGGCGGCGCGCGAGCGCTGTACTCGATGGCGCGCGACGGCGTCCTGCCCGCGTCCCGGACGCTCGGCAAGGTCAACCGCCGCCAGGTGCCGCTCGCCGCGCTGGCCGTCGACCTGGTGGTCAGCTGCCTCGCGCTGCTGCTCGGCCTGGAGGCGTCCGCGATAGGCAGCATCATCACCTTCGGCAGCGCCGCCCTCTACCTGACGTTCCTCGCCATCGCGTTCGCGGCACTGGTCGCCCGGATCCGCGGCACATGGGTGCCGGCGGGCATCCGGCTCGGGCGGTTCGGCCTGGTGGTCAACATCGCCGCGGTGCTGTGGCTCGCGTTCGAGTTCGTCAACATCGCGTGGCCCCGCACCCTGCTCGCCCCGCCGGACGCCCCGGCCTACCAGGTGTGGGCGGCCGTCATCGGCGTCGTCCTGGTGCTCGGCACCGGCCTCGCCTACCTGGCCGCCGCCCGCCCGCACCGCGCCCTCGAGGCCGCCGCGCGGACCGCGGACGCCGAACGCGCCGCCGCGGCCGCCGACCCGCACCAGACCACGCCCGCCCCGACCGGAAGCTGAACCGCACCGCATGAGCAGCAGCACCGACACCAGCACCAGCCTCGCGGCGGACCTCGTCATCGTCGACGCCCGCGTCCTCACCCAGGACCCCGCGCGCCCGGTCGCGACCGCCGTCGCCGTCCGCGACGGCCGGATCCTCGCGGTCGGCGACGACGCCGACGTCCGCCCGCACATTGGCGCCCGCACCGAGGTGGTGCGGGCCGCCGGGCACACCGTCACCCCCGGCCTCATCGACTGCCACCAACACCCGGTGCTCGGCTCGGAGATGGCCCGTGGCGCCGACCTCGTGGGCGCCGACACCCTCGACGAACTGCGGGTCCGGCTCGCCGCCCACGCCGACACGCTCGGGCCCGACGGCTGGGTCGTCGGGTACGGCGGCGAGTACGGCGCGTTCGCCGGAACCGGCGTCGGCCTGCACCGGGACCTGATCGACGAAGCCGTCGGCGGGCGCCCCGCGTTCCTGTGGATGTCGGACGCGCACAGCGCCCTGATGAGCACGGAGGGCCTGCGCCGCGCCGGCATCACCGGGCCCCGCGAGTTCGAGGACCGCGCCGAGATCGTGTGCGACGACCGCGGCCCGACCGGCGAACTCCACGAGCAGGCCGCAACGTCGCTCGGCCACTCGGCCGTCCCGCCGATGGACGGCGCCGAACTGGCCGCGCGCGTCGAGGAGTTGTTCGCACAGCAGGCCGCGCTGGGCGTGACCGGCGTCCACGTCCTCGACGACGGGCCCGGAACCGCCGAGACACTCACCGCCCTGAACACCTCGGGACGGCTCGGCATGCGGGTCCGGTGGGCGCCGTGGTGCCCGCCGGGCGCGGTGGACAACCTCGCCCAGCGGATCAGCGAGCTCCGCGCCGCGGTCGGCGACGGCCTACTGCGGCTCGCCGCGGTGAAGTTCTTCGCCGACGGCGCCATAGACGGAGGCGGCGCCTGGCTGCACGAGCCCGACTGCTGCGGCCAGTCGCACCGTTCGCAGTGGAAGGACGTGACCCGGTACGCGGACGCGGTCGCGATCGCGGCCGCGAACGGGCTCCCGGCGTGGACGCACGCCATCGGTGACAAGGCCGTCGCCCACACGCTGGACACGTACGCGCACGTCCCGGCGCCGCACGGCACCCGCCACCGCGTCGAGCACGCCGAGGTCCTGCAGGACGCCGAGATCGGCCGGTTCGCCGCGCTGGACGTCGTCGCGTCGATGCAGCCGACCCACATGGACTGGTCCCTGCCCGACCACTCGGACAACTGGTCGACCCGGGTCGGGCCGGAACGCTGCGCGCTGGCCTGGCGGTACGGGGACATCCTGCGGGCCGGCGGCCACGTCGCCCTCGGATCGGACTGGCCGGTCGCCGCGTTCGACCCCCGCCGCACCCTGGCCGGGGCACAACTCCGACGTCCCGCGGGCGAACCCAGCCGCGCCGCGTACGGCCCCGAACAGGCCGTCAGCGCGGGCCAGGCGTTGGCCGGCTACACGACGGAAGCTGCCTACGCCGCGGGCGAGTCGACGTACGCGGGCCAGGTGAAGGCGGGTTACCACGCCGACCTGACCGTGTTCGCCGACGACCCGACGAGGGTCACGCCGGACGACGTGGCCCAACTCCCGGTGGCGGCAACGCTCGTGGCGGGCCGCTTCACCTACCGCGCAGGCGTCTGACAGCCGAGGAAGTCCGTCCAGGCCCCGCGGCTGAACGTGAGCCGCGGGCCGGACGGACGCTTGGAGTCGCGGACGAGGGTGGTGGGGGCGGAGGCGGCGACTTCGACACAGTGGCCGCCTTCGTCGCCGCTGTGGGTACTCTTGGCCCAGGCGATCTCGACGCAGGTGCCGCCTTCGTCGCCGCTGTGACTGCTCTTGACCCAGTCGCTCATAGCTCTCCCAACAGGCGCTTGATGAGCCCCGCAGACTCACGCCGCGTCAGCGCCTCGGCTCGGAGGCTGCCGTACTTTGCGGCGACGACGCGGACTTCCTCGGTGTTCGTGATCAGTCGATTGAGGTGCTGTACCTCAAAGTACGCCATCTGCGACCGCCCTTGAACGGTCAGCAACGTGAACGGCCCGTTCATGCCTGCATGCGCTTCACACGAGCTTGGTAACACCTGAATTTCGACGCTGCGCAGCGATCCGAGTTCCAGCAGTCGTTGCAGCTGCTCACGCTGGACCTCCCGGCCCCCGATCGGCTGGCGCAGCACCGGCTCCCAAAGCACCACGGAGAGCAACACCGGCGGCCACTTCGAGAACATCTCCTGGCGCGCCAACCTCGCCTGCACGCGCATCTCAACGGTCTCTTCGTCCAGGATGGGACGCCGGTTCGTGAACACCGCTCGCGCGTACGCTTCCGTCTGCATCTGGCCAGGAATCGCGAGAGTGCTGAACTCACACAGTTCGACAGCCTTCGCTTCCAGCTCCGCGTAGTCCTTGAACCAGTCCGGATGCCGTACCCGAGGCCGTTCCTTGGCCTTCACCACATCTGGAATCACGGTTTTCAGGAGCCCACCCGCATCCAGCAACTCGTCTAGCACCTCCAGCAGGTCCGGTTGCGGCGTCCGGCGTCCGATCTCGATGGACGAGATCTGTTCCTCGCTGTATCCAACCCGGCTGGCCAGTTCCTTCTGCGAGAACCCGGCCCGTTCCCTCAGCACTTTGATCTGTCGACCGATCGCGTGGAAGAAGTCCGCGGTGCTGTAAGTGTCGTCGTCCGTCACCTGCTCGCCCCCAACCCGTTCAACAACAGCCATCTGTCTGGTCAGGCTAGGTCGGGGACCGCATGTTCGAGCCACGAGTCCGAAAATCGCTCACACCAACGGGAGCACGCCTACTGCGAATTCGCGCCGGCGTGCGCCTCCGCGCTCCGGCGGGCGAGATGGACCGTGATGTTGGACGTGATGTCGACCGTCTCAGGAAGCACGTCCGCGATCCGCCTGAACGCCTCCTCCCGCTCGGCGTCCGGCAACATCAGGTAGGCCGAGACCGTCGAGAGGTGCGCGACGTAGTCGCGGCCGCTCATCGTGAAGGCCCGCTCGATCTTGGCCTGCCGCACGTCCGTGAACCAGTCGGACCGTAGGAGCTCCGTACCTGGCCACCGCATCTCCTGGCCCGGAGGGGTCCCGTCCGGGGACGGGACCTCGTCGCTCTCCAGGAACGGCGCCCGGGCCTCGCGGACGGCTTCGACCAGGGCCGGGTCGGACAGATTCGTGGGCGCGCCGAAGCAGGCGAACACGCCGCCCGGTTCGAGCAGCGCGGCCACACGCGGCCAGCGGCCGTCCGGGTCGGTCCAGTGCAATGCCGCCGCCGCGTACACCAGCCCGTACGTCTCGCCCGGGCGTACGTCCTCGAACAGCGCCTGTAGCGTCCTGACGCTCGCGGGCACGTGCTTGCGCAGTTCGGCGAGCATGGCGGCGTCGGGTTCGATCGCCGTGACGGCGACCCCCCGTCGGGCGAACAGGCGGGTGGCCTTGCCGGTCCCGGCGCCGATCTCGAGGGCGGTCCGGAGGGGCCGGCCCGCGTACGCCGCCACCTGTTCGAAGAGTTCCTCGGGGTACCCCGGCCGGAACCGTTCGTACGCCGCCGCCATCGCCCCGAAGCTCAGTGCCCGTCCTGACATACCGAGATCCTGACAGAGCCGCGTGCTATCCATACCTGCGTGGCGGACATGACATACGACGAAGTGCTTGCAGTCATCGACGAGTTCGTGGGAGGGCTGGATCGTCGGGACCGGTTGGACCGCCTGTACCGTCTGCTGGCTCCCGTGCTCGACCGCGTTGAGCGGGCGACCGAGGAGTTGAGCGACGACCCGCCGCTGTCGACCCCGGACGCGGTGCGTGAACTGCGCAAGGCCGCCGCGGGAGAGCCGGTCGACGTCGACGCGGTGCATGAGCGGTTGACCGAGGTGGGTCTGTGCTACTCCGAGGACCAGGACCCGGAGCGGCACCTCGTGTCGCAATCGGCCTACGCGGCGGCCGCTTGGTTGCGGTTGCTGGCGGGGCGGACGTTGCGCACCACCGACAGCCTCGAGTGCGCGGACGAGGATCTCGTTCCGTCGTTCGCCCCGTCGGCGTTCACGCGGATCGTCGACCTGCTGGCGTGGACCAGGTCGGACCAGATGTACTTCCACTGGGAGGACGCCGTCGCGGATCCCGGGGACTGCGATCTTCCGGCCGCGATACGCGAGCTTCAGGCGATGCACGTGGCGGTCAGCGGCTCCAGCGCGCGTTGACCGGTGCCTACGCCGTCCCGCCCGCGGGGGCCCGTGTCGTCGGGCGTTACTGCATCCGGCCGACACGCCGCCGCTGTTTGCCCGTGCTTCGCACAAATGTCTGGTCGCGGTGCAACACTGTCCGCGTTCGGGGCACTACGCCGCGCCCACGACACCACAGGAACGGCTGTGCCCATCCCCCTGCGGAAGGAACGCCGACATGATCACTCCCCCGAACTTCCCGACCGGTATCGCCAACTGGATCGACCTCGGCAGCCCCGACATCGACGCCCACGTGGCGTTCTACAACGCGATCTTCGGGTGGTCGTTCCAGTCGCTCGGCCCCGAGGCCGGGAACTACGGGTTCTTCCAGGTCGGCGGCAAGACGCTGGCCGCGATCGGGCCGTTGACCGAGGAGGGCGCGACCCCCGCGTGGACGGTGTACTTCACGTCTCCGAGCGCGGAGGACGCGACGGCGAGCGTTGAGAAGGCCGGCGGTTCGGTCAGGGTGCCGCCGTTCGACGTCATGACCGCGGGGCGGATGGCGTGTCTGACCGACCCGACCGGTGCCGAGTTCTCGACGTGGCAGCCGGGCGACGTGGCGGGCGTGGACGTGGCGTGTGAGCCGAACACGCTGCTGTGGGTGGAGCTGCACTCGACGGACCCGCAGGCCGCGCTCGACTTCTACAAGGCGGTGTACGGCTGGCGCTCCGAGGTCATGGACGCGCCGGGGATGCAGTACATCGTCGTGTCCCCGTCCGAGAGCAGCGGCAACCCGCAGACGGACGGCTTCGGCGGAATCGCGCCCGTGATGGCCGAGGGGCAGCCGTCGAGCTGGACGCCGTACTTCTACTCGGAGGACCCGGACGCCCTGTCGGCGAAGGTCGAGGCCGCCGGCGGCAGTGTGCTCATGCCCGCCGACGAGGTGCCGGACGTGGGCCGGATCGCCTGGTACGCCGACCCGTTCGGTGCGGTGTTCGCGGTCCTCAAGCCGAACCCGCCCGCGGCCGGCTGACGCGTTGGGGCGCTGACGCGCTGACTCGCTGACAACACTGTCAACAGCGGCCGGTCCCGGTACGGCGTTCCGTACCGGGACCGGCCGCTGCCGTGTTCACGCCCGGGTCAGGCCTGGGCGACGGGGATGGAGATGCCGAGGCCGCCCTTGGTCTGGCCGCCGTAGCGCTCCTTCTCGCGTCCGAGGTTGAGCGGCTGGGTGGGCTTGGAGCGGGCCTCCTTGATCACGTCCTCGGTGATGAGGTCGGCGGGGAGCAGCCAGCTGACCTCGAACTCGAGTCCGTCGGGGTCCTTGGCGTAGAGCGCCTTGGTGGTGCCGTGGTCGCCGGCGCCGACGAGGGCGTCGGCTTCGGCGAGCTTGGTGCCGATGCGCTCGAGTTCGTCGAGGGTGTCGACCTCCCACGCGAGGTGGTAGAGGCCGACGGTGGAGCGTCCGGCGCCGGAGTCGGCGGCGGCCGAGCCGATCTGGAACAGGCCGAGGTCGTGGTCGTTGGTGCTGCCGGACGCCTGGAGGAACGCCGCGCCGGGGAACGCCATCACCGTGCGGAAGCCGAGCACGTCCGCGTAGAAGGCGACGCTGCGCTCGACGTCGCGCACGTACATCACGGCGTGGTTGAGGCGGGTGACGGGCATGGCGTGCTCCTCGGGCGGTGCTGACGGTTGCGTCGGTCTCCTTTCACGAGACTAACCCCATTTAGTTCATGATTCAACTAACCATTCCCGCCCCGACTGCGACGCGGGCGGCGCTTCGGTGCGTCTTATCCGGCGAAGGACGCGCGGCGACGAGCGAACGGGGTTGCGGATGGTGTGGCGCAGGAGGGATCCGGACGGTTTCACGGATTTCGTGGAGGCCATCGCCGGGCGGCTCAGGCGCACGGCGTACCTGCTTTGCGGCGACTGGCATCTGGCGGAGGACCTGATGCAGATCGCCCTCGAGAAGGTCTACGTCGCGTGGCGCAAGGTCGAGCGGACGGGGAACCCCGAGGCGTACGCCAAGCGGGTCCTGGTCAACGCGTACCTCGACCGGCGGCGCCGCAAGAGCTTCGCCGAGGTGCCGGGCGTCGAGCCGGTCGACCTCGAGTTCTCTCCGGCGCCCGACCGGGGCGATGCCGACCTGCGGCTCACGCTGCTGGCGGCGCTGCGGGAGCTCGGTCCGCGCGACCGAGCGGTGTTGATCCTCCGTTACTGGGACGACTACAGCATCGAGGACACCGCCGAGCTGCTGGGCGTCAGCGTGTCGGCGGTCAAGTCCACGGGCTCGCGAGGGCTTGCCCGGCTGCGCGACCGGCTCGGCGACCCCGATGTGCTCACCCGCTCGCCCAACTGAGACGCACGGCAGAGACTTTCGAAGAAGGAGACGATGCGTGGACAGCGAGATTCGGTTCCGCGAGCAGCTGAACCGCGAACTCGAGGCCGTGGAGGTCCCGTTGCCCGCCGGGGTCGCCGCGCGTGCAGCGAACGGCGGGTGGCGTCGGCGGAGCCGCCGGGTGTGGCTGCAAACCGCTTCAGGCGCGGGCGTGTTGGCGGTGGTCGCGGCGTCGGCGGTGATGGTCTCGACCCTTGGCGCGGCGGGTTCCGCGCAGTCCGTCCACAGCGGAAGCGGGGCCGGCGTACCGACTGTGCCCCCGAGTTCCGGGACCCCCGCCGCATCACCGATCAGCGGAGCGCCCACGCCACCGCCGATCAGCGGAGCGGTGCAGCCGCCCGGTCGGCCCACCACTCCCGTCGCCAACCCTCTCGCCGACCAGTCCTTCACGCTGCTGGGGCAGCTGCTTCCGTCGACCGGGACCACAAGCCGGATGGGCGCGCTCGGATACACCGCGGAGGACGTCGTCGCGCGGTTGTCCTGGGACACCGGTAACGGCATCGTCGAAGTCGAGGCGAACGTCCGGAAGCGGGACCTGTTCGAGTGCCCCACCCCCACGGGATCGTGGACGAAGGAGGCGGACACGGTCACCTGCAGCGTGCTTGCCGACGGCACGCAGATCGCCGTGTCGTCCTTTAAGGCCGCAAGCGGGCTGCGGCTCGACGGCGTCGCCGTGAAGTACGGGAGCGCGGTGGTCACCGTCAACTACGCCAACGGTCGCCTCGACGTGGACTCGTCGCCCACACGCACGACACTCCCACTGGCCCCGCAGCAGGCGCTCGACATTGCCCGGGACAGCGGGTGGCAACCGATTGCCCAGGCTGTCGCTTCGCGCTGACACGCGACGAAATCCTCTTCCGTGGCCGCGCGGGCGCATGGCGCCCGCGCGGCCTCGGGGCGCCCGCATGCCGCAGTGTCAGCGGTGGTCGGCGCGTCCTTCGAACGGCAGGACGCGATCGGCCCGGTCGGCGCGCTCGCGGGCCGCGACGACCTCCTTCTCGGCCTCGTCGCGCCCCTCCCAGTGCGAGCCGTCGACGGACTTGCCGGGCTCGAGGTCCTTGTAGACGTCGAAGAAGTGCGCGATCTCGTTGAGCTGGTGGCGCGGGACGTCGGCGATGTCGAGCATCGAGGCGCGCCGCACGTCGTGCGCCGGGACGCACAGCACCTTCTCGTCGGGGCCCTTCTCGTCCCGCATGATGTACATCCCCAGGGCGCGGCAGCGCACCCGGCAGCCGGGGAAGGTGGGCTCGTCGAGCAGGACGAGCGCGTCGAGGGGGTCGCCGTCCCCGCCCATGGTCTCGGCGACGAATCCGTAGTCCACGGGGTACGCGGTCGACGTGAAGAGCATGCGGTCGAGCCTGATGCGGCCGGTGTGCGGGTCCATCTCGTACTTGTTCCGGCACCCGGCCGGGATCTCCACGACGACGTCGAACTCCACGACGGCTCCTCCCCTGTCGGTGATCGAACTGAGCAAACCAAGAGCGAACTCAGCGAAAGTGATCCACAGGTGCATATCGGCGCGTCGTGGACCTTCCCCGGTGACGGCCCGGTTACGCGCGCGTGAACCGGCGGATCCGGCGCTTGACTTGACCAGCAAAGACAGGTTTCCTGCCGATCACCGTCCGACGGGGGCGGACGAACGAGGAGGGTGCCGCATGATCCGCATCGAGGACACCGACCGGGTCCGCGTCCTGACCCTCGACCGGCCCGAGGCGCTCAACGCGTTCAACGAGGCGCTGTACGACGCGACCTGCGAGGCGCTTATCGACGCCGCCGCCGATCCGGCCGTCGCGGTCGTCGTCATCACCGGCACCGGGCGGGCGTTCTCCGCCGGGACCGACCTGGTCGAGATGGCGCAGCGCAACTCCGGAACGTTCGCGAACGGCAAGCACGGCTTCCCCGGCATGGTCGACCAGCTCGCGGCGTTCCCGAAGCCGCTGATCCTCGCCGTGAACGGGCTCGGGCTCGGCATCGGCGCGACGATCATCGGGTTCGCCGACCTGGTCTTCATGGCGTCGGACGCCCGCATCAAGTGCCCGTTCACCTCTCTCGGGGTCGCGCCCGAGGCGGCCAGCAGCGTCACCTTCCCCGCGCTGATCGGGCGGCAGAAGGCGGCGTGGGTGCTGCTGAGCTCGGAGTGGATCGGCGCCGAGGAGTGCGTCGAGATGGGTCTCGCTTTCAAGGCGTGCCCGCCGGACGAGCTGATGGCCGAGACGCTGCGGCACGCGCGTGTGCTGGCGGCGAAGTCGGTGGCGTCGCTCGTCGAGTCGAAGCGCGTGCTGCTCGCGGCGCTCGGCGACCGGATCGCGGAGGCGCGGGCGCGTGAAAACGATGCTTTCAGGCTGTTGCTGGGGGGACCGGCGAACCGCGAGGCGCTGACCGCGTTCGCGGAACGGCGCGAGCCGGACTTCGCGGCGGTGGACGCGCGTACGGCGGCGGAGGCGGCGGGGGCTGCGGAGTAGTCGCGATTTCTCTCAGAAATCACCCATAAGGGATACTGTCGCGGTCCCCCCTTCGCCGCGCCCAGGATCGTCCCGCACCAATGAGCAGCCCCGCCACGCCCGCGCCGCCCCGCACCACCACCGACCGGTCGGCCGGCCCGGCGCCCGGCAGCGGCACCCGGGGCGCGCACCTCGGGCACGGCCTCAAGCCGCGCCACCTGACGATGCTGGCGCTGGGCGGCGCGATCGGCGCGGGCCTGTTCGTCGGCACCGGCCAGGGCATCCGCACGGCGGGCCCGGCGATCCTGGTCTCGTACGCGCTCGCGTCCCTGCTGGTCGTGCTCGTGATGCGCATGCTCGGCGAGATGTCGGCGGCGTCCCCGCGCAGCGGCTCGTTCTCGGTGTACGCCGAGCAGGCGTTCGGGCGCTGGGCCGGCTTCACCGTCGGCTGGCTGTACTGGTGGATGCTGACCGTCGTGCTGGCGGTCGAGTCCACGGGCGCGGCGCGGATCGCGCACGGCTGGTGGCCGGACGTCCCGCAGTGGGTGTTCGCGCTCGCCGTCATGCTGTTCTTCACCGGTGCGAACCTGCTGTCGGTGAAGGTGTTCGGCGAGTCGGAGTTCTGGTTCGCGGCGGTGAAGGTCTTCGCGATCGTCGCGTTCCTGGTGCTGGGCGTGCTGGCGATCGCGGGCGTTCTGCCCGACACCGACGCGCCGGGCGCGGCGAACCTGGCCGGGCACGGCGGGTTCCTGCCCAACGGCTGGTCGGGCGTGGTCACGGGGCTGCTGGCGGTGGTGTTCGCGTTCGGCGGTCTTGAGGTCGCCACGATCGCGGCCGCCGAGTCCGAGGACCCGTCCCGGTCGGTGGCGCGCGCGGTGCGGACGATCGTGTGGCGGATCGTGCTGTTCTACATCGGCTCGGTCGCGGTCGTCGTGACGCTGCTGCCGTGGGACTCCGACGCGGTCGGGTCGGGGCCGTACGCCGCCGTCCTGGACCGGATCGGTGTGCCCGGCACGGCCGTTCTGATGGACGTCATCGTGTTCGTCGCGCTGCTGTCGGCGCTGAACACGATGCTGTACGGCGCGTCCCGCATGGCGTATTCGCTCGCGGAACGCGGTGAGGGCCCGCGGGCGCTGTTGACGGTGTCAACAGGCCGGTCCGCCGGCGCGGCCGCCGGGAAGCCCGCTGGTGGCGGGGTGCCGCGGCGGGCGGTGCTGGCGTCGTCGGCGTTCGGTTTCGTCGCGGTGCTGTTGAACGTGTGGTGGCCGGAGCAGGTGTTCCGGCACATGTTGAACTCGGTCGGCGCGATGCTGCTGTTCGTGTGGTTCGCGGTCGCCGCGTCGCAGCTGGTGCTGCGCCGCCGCTACGAGCGCGAGGCGCCGGAGCGGCTGGTCGTGCGGATGTGGCTGTACCCGTATCTGACGTGGGCGGCGCTGGCGGCGATGGTGGGCGTCCTGCTGCTGATGGTCTTCGGGCAGAGCGACGACGCGCGTACGCAGCTCGTGTCGTCCTCGGCCGTGGTGGCGGTGATCCTGGCGGTCGGCCTGGCCCGCGAACGCCGCCACACCTCGCGCACGGCCGCCGCCCGCGCCCTGGCGGCACGCGGCACGGCGGGCGACGGCTGACGCGGCCGTTTTCAGGCGGTGCGGGCGGGCTGCTCGGTGAGGAACTCGCCGGCGGGGGCGACCAGGAGCGGGACGTTGGGGTTGTGGCTGAGCTTCGCGATCTCGGTGAGCCGGGCGTCGGGCAGCACGTCGGCGGCGGCGCGGGCGGCGGTGCGGAGCAGGGGCTCGCTGCGGGCGCCGGACAGCACGAGGACGGGGGCCGTCACGCCCTCCCAGTCGGCCGGGTCGAGGGGCTCGCCGCGCATGTAGTCGGCCACGGCCGCCCAGTCGTGCGGGGTGGAGAGGGCGGTCGCGGTGAGCTTGGACCACATCGGCGTGATCCGCAGCAGCGCGACGAACGCTGCCGGGAGGCCGATCGCCTTCGTCATGTAGAACTTGGCGGTCTTGGCGCGTTCGCCGGCGGCGACCAGTTCGTGCAGCGTGGTGGCGAGGTCTGCGGGCGGGACGTGGCGGGTGCGGTCGACGACGAACGGCGGCTCGAAGGCGATGACCCGGGTGATGCCGGGGACGCGTCCGGATCCGGCGGCGCGCAGGGCCACGACCGCGCCGGACGACCAGCCGAACAGCGCGGCGGCACCGCCCTCGGCGGCGATGAGCGCGGCGAGGTCGTCGGCCTCCTGGGCGACGTCGTAGCGGCCGGGGGTGTCGCCGCTGTCGCCGCGTCCGCGGCGGTCGTAGTTGACGACGGTCAGGGCGTACGCGGCGGTGAGCGCCTCGGCGAGCTCCACCATCTTGGGGAACGACCGGTAGCTGAAGGCGCCGCCGACCAGGATCACCGTGCCCTGGCTCTCGTCGGCGGGCGTGTAGCGGTCGTAGGCGATGGTGGTCCCGTCGGCGGAGGTGACTGTGTGGGTGGTGACCGTGTGGGTGGTGACCATGGTGGCTCCCGTGTGCTCGTCGCGGGGTGTCGTCAACGTCTCTGCTGGTTAGACCGCGACGCGCGCACGGACTCATCGGTCGGGGGACGTCTTTTCTGACGCCGCGTGTCTGTGAGGCCCGCGGGTCGGCGGCGGTCACGCGGCGGGTCGGCGGGGGTCACGCGCCCTTGCGGTACTCGCGCAGCCGGGGCCGGATCCCCGCGTACGCGGCGCCGACGAGGCCGGCCGCGGCGACGACGGACAGGACCGTCCAGCCCGCGAGCGCGTGCTCCCCGCTGTCGGTGGCCTTGCCCATGTGCTCGCGGTTGAGGGCGGCGACGGCGCCCAGCCCCAGCTGCACCTGCTGGTACTGCCAGTTCGACTGGCCGGGCTGGTAGCCGGTGGTGAAGTCCATCGCGGCGCGCAGGTCGTGCTCGGCGATGGCGCGCAGGTGGAGGTCGTCTTGGCGGTAGGTGTCGTAGGCGTCGCGGGCGGCCTGGGCGGCGTCGCGTTCGCCGGCGAAGGTGATGTTGCGGAACTCGCGGTCGAACAGGGCCTGGATCTGCCGGGTCTTGTCGGTGTAGTCGGCCCCGTAGGTGTCGTGCCGGGACGCGTCGACGAGCCAGCGGCTCTCGTCGCCGTTGGCGTCCTCGACGAGGGCGATGGTGTGCGTGAGGGCGAGCACCGAGTCGAACGCGTCCTTCTTCGCGACGCGCAGCTGGTCGCGGGCGTCGAAGACGGCCCCGGTGCCGGTCGCGACGACGATCATCGCGCCGATGGAGGCGAGCAGCAGCGCCGGGTTGACCACCCGGTGCGTGCGTGTGAACAGGAAGACCTGCGTTCCGACGAGCAACAGTGTCAACAGGATGCCGGCGGTGAGGGCGAGGCCCGCGTACAGGCCGGCGTCGGCGCGGCGTTGCGCGTAGGCGTCCTCGACGGCGTGGGAGTCCTCGGCGAGGAGGCGGTCCGCGGTCGGCAGCAGCTCGTCGTGCATGAGCAGCGTGGCGCGGCGCAGTTGGGCGACGGCGGGCGAGGGGTCTTCGAGGCGGCGGGCGTCGGCCTGGGCGTCGGCGTAGGCGATCTGGCCGGCGAGGTTGTCGTACTCGGCGAGCATGCGGATGAGCCGGGCGGTGTCGTCGGCCGCGGCGTCGGTGACGGCGTTGGCCGAGGACACCTGCAGGGCGCCGGCGGCGTCGGCGCGGTCCTGCTCGTAGTGGTGGCGGGCCTGGTCGCGCGAGTAGCCGAGGGTGGTGTCGTCGCCGACGAGGAGTGTGTTGGCGAGTTCGGCGTCCATCGCGGCGAGCGCGCCGTAGAGGCCGTTCGCCTCGGTGACCTGGGCGCCGGCGCCGTGGCCGACGACTTCGAGGCCGTCGTCGGCGGCGACCACGGCGCGCGCGAGGAGCGCGGCGAAGGCGGCGGCCAGCAGGGCGGTGGCGACGACGGCGGCGCGCAGCACGGTCCGCGTCGCCCACCGCCGGGACCGGACGGCTGCCGCCGGACGCGGGACGGGTCGCGGCACGGTCCCCGTGCTGGGCCGCCACGCCGCGGTCGGCCGGGCCGGTTCGAGGCCGGGCAGGTACGGCCACCGGGCGGGCGGCGCGGTCGGCCGCGGCGGCGCCGTGACGGGCGGCGCGGTGGCGAGTGCCTGCACGAGCGCCCGTCCGGGGTCCGGCCAGGGCCCCGAACTTCGATATATGCCGCCGCCGTTCGCCGCGCGTTGGCCGGACTCCCCCGTTGTTCCTGACACGTTGGGGACGTTAGGAGCCCGGTCGACGGACCGTCAGATGCTGTACGCGGCCTTAGCGCCGGGGGCGGGTTTCTGTACGGAATCCTGACGCGGAGGGGGCTTCCGCGTTGCCGGCAGGCGATCCGGTGCCGTCGGACGGCAGGCGTGGGGCGGGCGTCCGGTGTGCGTCGGCGACCCGGGACCGCAGGCCCGGATCGTCGAAGTAGCCTGCGACGGCCAGGCGCGCCCGCGCGTCGTCGTGCTCTCCGCGCTGATGCTGGAGCAGAGCGGATTCGAGCAGCGCCGTCGTCGCGAGCGGCCGCGTCTTCGCCAGGGCCCAGGCCCGGCGGGCGAGGGAGCGGACGGGGCCTGGCAGGGTGCGCGGCGCGGCGGGGCGGGAGTCGGTGAGCTCGACGCGTCCCCAGTAGAGGACCCGCTCGAAGTCCCCCGCGTTGTCGCGCTCCGTGCTGAGCGCGTAGTCGTACCACTCGATCGCGTGCCGTGGGTCCGACGGCGCTTCGATGCGCGCGAGCACGATGGCGGCGAGCACGTTCGGCCGCAGGTTGGTGGAGTAGGCCGACTCGATGACGCGTTCGCACCACGCGGGGGCGTGTTCGGAGTCGTGGGACCTCAGACGGACGAGGGCGGTCAGCGCGTCCGCGGCGACGGTGTCCGCGACGGGGTTGTCGGCCTCGGCCGGGTACACGACCCCGGGGGCGTCGCCGGTCGCCGCCGCACGCCGGTACCAGGAGAGAGCGCCCTCGGTGTCCCCGTCCCGCTCACTCAACACGCCGAGCCGGTACAGGGCGGCCGGCTCCTGGAGCCGGTGCTTGCCGACGGTGGCGAGGCACCATGCGCGGATGCGCTTCGTGTCGTGGGTCAGCCAGTACAGCGTGCCGACGACGGCCGCGAGCACGGCGTCGTAGGCGAAGCGGGTCGGAAGGCTGATCTCCAGGGCGTCCCGCTGCCACAGCAGGAGCGGCGGGTCGAGCACGACAAGGACGCCGCCGACCACCATGAACGCGTTCAATGACTTGCTGAGCCGGTACCAGCGCAGGGCGACGACACCCCATGCGACGAGGACCGCGACTGCGGCCGCGGTGAGGGCCACTCGCGCGGCGGCGGGTGAATGCTGCAAGGCGAGCCCGTAGACCATCAACTGCACCAAGGGGGCCATGAACAGCGCGAAGTCGATCCAGCCCGGGGGAATCGCGCGTCGGGCGCGCAGCAGCGGTTTCCATGACCGCCGGTGGAGCGGGGTGGCTGTCAGTGCGGTGGCGATGATGTGTTTGGTGGGACGGCTCAGGCGGCCGGCGCGGGAGACCAGGCAGGCGACGTCGTCGAGACGGCCGCGGTCCCCGAGCGCGGTGACGAAGCCGGCGAGGTCCGGTCGCCCGCGGCTGTCGCGAAGGATGGCGGCGGCTTCGATGTCGAGGCCGTTCCCGCGCAGGGCGTCGACAAGCACGATCCGGTCCGCGGGCGGCAGTTCGGCGGCGAGCGCGATGACGTAGGCGGGGCTCAGGGGAAGGGCGAGGGCCACCACGTCCGAGAGCGGGAGTTCCGCGACGCGGCGGGTGAGCAGTTGCCGCGCCGCGCTGCTTTCGGGGTCGGCCTGCGCCAACGCGCCGTGGAGGACATGGCCGACGTCCTGGACGCGTCCGGCGGCGCCGAGTGCCGACATCAGCTCCTCGGCGTGGTCACTCGTGCCGGCGTCGCGGAGGATCACGGCGGCCAGGTCGTCCGACGCGTGCTTGCGGAGCGCGTCCGTCATGGCGATCAGGTCGACGGCGGGGAGCGTCGTGGAGAACGCCCGCAGGTCCTCGAAGCACTCCCGAAGTGCCAGCGCGAGGACATCCGACGTCGGCGTGCGGGCGGAGAGGTCGACGAGCCAGCGGTACCACCAGGCCTCGTGCTCGCGGGCGCGGGTCTGGATGACCACCTGTTCGACGTCGGCGATGGGACGGGTACGGCCGACGACGCCGAGGACTTGGGCGGCGATCCCGCCCATGCCGAGCGCGGCGAGTCGGCCGGCCAGCGCGACGACCTCTGCGACGGGGAGGCGTGCGGCCCGGTCGCGTGCCGAGGCGCCGTCCGCCGTCGGGTCGACCAGGTCGAACAGCACGCGCTGGGCCTCGTCGCGGAGCGGCGCCGACGGCACGGGCGGCGCGGACGGCACGGTGCTCGCCTTACGGGGGCTGTCGGCGAGGTAGATGGTGCCCTGGGCGTCGTCGATGCTCATCGTGGGCGTCTGGTTCGGCCGTTTCTCCCGGACGGCCTGCTCGACGTAGGTGAACAGTTCCTGGACGGAGATCAGCCCGTCGCCGTCGAGGTCGGCGTCGCCGGTCCGCAGGCCACGGACGACGGCGGAGGTGAACACGCTCGGTTCGGCGGCGTCGCGGGAGCGCGCCTCCGTCTCGTAGGCGACCTGCAGCGAGGTGGCGGCCGTGAGCACCACGCGGCCGCGGCCGCCGAGCAGTCGCTTGACGTCGACCTGCGGGGCCGCCGACCGGCCCCCGAACTCGAAGGCGCCGCTGTAGCAGCAGTCCAGGAGCAGCACGATGCGTTTCGCGGCGCTCTCCTCCATCAGCCGTGCGATGAACGCCGAGTCGATGCCGGTGGAGCTCGGCGTCGCGGGGTCGGTGTCGCGCACCTCGAAGTACAGTTCGCCGCGCCGGTTGCGCTGACCGTGGCACGACATGTGCAGCAGCAGGAGATCGCCCGCTTCCGCCGTGCGGAAGAAGCGCTCGACGGCGAGCCTGATGGTGTGGCTGGCCTCGTCCACGACGGTCTCGACGGTGAAGCCGCCGACCGACGGATCGCCGAGGACGCTCGAGAGTTCCCGGGCGTCGGCGCCCGCGCCGGGCAGCTCCGGCCTGTTCGGGTTGTCGTAGAACTGTGCCGCGACGATGAGGGCGCGTTTGCGCACCCGCTACTCCGGGTGCCGGGCGAGGAACGCTGCCAACGCCACCTCGTCCAGGGCGGTGCGCCGGCCGCTCAGCTCGAGCCGGTCGCCGCCCAACTCGAGGACGATCGTGCCGCTGTGCCGGCGTGCGAGCCAGTCCTGGACCATGGTCACGAGCGCGACCAGGGCGGGGCTCCCGACCAGTGCGATGACGACGGCCTCGACGGCGCCGCCGCGGGTTCCGGGTGCCGCACCGCCCTCGAGGTCCGTAATGCCGTCATGATCCAGGTCGTCCAGCTGCCGGCGCAGGAAGAAGTAGTCGTCCCCCAGGTCTTCGGAGACAAGCCTGACCTGCATTTCCCCCTCCTAGGGTCCCCCGGCGCGTTCGACGCGTCCGACGCTCAGATTCCCATGAACTCGTCGTCGGCGGCAGCTGATTGCGCGCCGGTCATGCCGTGTCGGCGGGGGTTCCCACCGAGCGGATCAGGCGGCGGGCCGCGTCCAGGGCCGGGGTGACGCCTTCGCCGTCGCGTTGGGCGAGTACCGCGCCGATGACGAGGCGGTGTTGGCCGTCGATCATGCGGTCGGCCGCGAAGACGAGGTTTCCGCCCGCGGGGGTTGTGAACCCTGTTTTCCCGCCGATGACGCCGTCGGTGCCGAGCAGCGTGTTGCCGTTGGGCCGCGGTTCGTCGGCGCCCGGCTCGGTGATGGAGCGGGTCGCGACGATCCGGGCGAACGCCGGGTCGCGCATGGCGGCGGCGAACAGCTTGGCCTGGTCGGCGGCGGTGCTCACGGTGGTGGGGGTGAAGCCGCTCGGGTCGGTGTACGTGGTGTCGTTCATGCCGAGTCGGCGCGCGAGCGTGTTCATCCGTGCCACGAACGCCGCGTCGCCGCCGTCCACCCACCGCGCGATCTCGTGCGCGATGTTGTTCGCGGAGACGACCATCAGTGCCTCCAATGCCCGCCGCTGGGTGAACCGTTCACCGGCCGTCACCGTCGTCAGGCTCTCGAACCGGGCGACGCGCTCGTCGTACCGGGCGGCCTCCTCGTCGGAGATCGTGAACGTCGGGCCGTCAGCGCCCGGCGCCAGCGGCCTGGCCGTCAGGAACGCGTACGCCGTCATCACCTTCGTGACGCTGGCGATGGGCGTCGGCGTCTGCGTCCCGCTGGTCTCCCGCACCCCGGCCTCGTCGACGAGCAGCGCCGCCTCCCCGCCCGCCGGCCACGCCGGGTCCAGCTTCGGCGGCGCGGGGCTGCTCGGCGGCGGGGCCGGCGCGGACGGCGTGACCGTGACCACCGGCGGCGGCGGCGCACTGTCGCGCGCGGACGCCGCCGTGCAGCCCGTCAGGCCGGCCAGCGCGACCGCGCACGCCGCCGCGGCTATTCGGGAGACCCGGGACGCCCGGGCCGAACGCGTAGACATGGCCGTCACGGTGCCACGCGATCTCGCCCGTCATTCCGCGAAATGGTCGCCGTCTTGTCACAGTCTGCGGCGTGATGTCCCACGGCACGGCCGATTCGGGACCTTGGTCCCAGCCGCCCCTACGGCCTCAGCCATTCCAGGATTTTGGCGCGGGTTTCGGGCTGGGTGAACAGGGTGCTGTGCCAGACCGAGCGCTGGGACGGGAAGTGGAGGACGCGGTCGGCGGGGACGGGGAAGCCGGGGACGGGGTCGGTCGGGCCGCCGGGGTCGGCGACGCCCTGGGTGGGGACGACGAGGTCGTTCGCCTCGGGGAAGACGGCGTCCATCAGGAGGTCGGCGGCGCGGAGTTTGCTGACGAGTTCGGCGTCGGGTTCGAAGTCGGCGTTGACGGCGTAGTACTCGGTGCCGTGCGCGTCGGTGTCGAGGCCGTCGAGGACGCTGCCGTGCGGGCACATCGCGTTGAGTCCGTCGAGGTCGGTGAGGGCGGCGTGGCCGAGGACCTGGACGGCCGTCATGAGCCCGGCGAGGGTGTCGCCGACGATCTCGGCGGGGCCGGGCAGGAGGGTGAGCAGGTTGGTGTAGCGGTCGATGAACCGGACGACGTGCTCGGGGTCGACCAGCGGTGTGCCGCGGTTCGGGGTGGCGGCGAACACCACGCGCCGCACGCGGTATTTGGCGTCCGGCGCGGCCTGGCGCCGGACGAGTTCGCGGGCGACGAGGCCGCCGCGGCTGTGCGCGAGGATGTCGACGTCCAGCGGGGCGGCCGCGCCCGTGAGGCGTTCCAGGGCGTCGATGTTGGCGGCGAGGGAGACCGAGACGGTGGGGTGGTCGAACGCGAACACCCTTCCGCCGTAAGCCTGGTTGAGGGCGTCGACGGTGTCCGGGTCGAGTCCGCCGAAGCCGCCGTGGCAGGTGGAGAACGTTCCGTGGATCAGCAGCAGCGCGCGGCCGCCGGTGAACGCGCCCCACTGGTCGGGTGTGGTGATCTTGGCGTCGGGGGCGTAGGGCGTGCGGTAGTTGTCGCGGGTGAAGGTGCGGACGCCGTACGGGTGCGACGCGGTTTCGCGCTGCTGGGCGATGCTGTCGACGAACGGGTCGAGGATCTTGTCGACGATCGGGTAGGCGTAGACGACGAGTTGCTGGACGACCTTGCGGGCGATCGGGCCGATCAGGCCTTCGTCGGCGTCGGGCCGGTCGGGTGTTCCGGGTGTTCCGGGTGTGCCCGGGGCCGGCCGCGGTGCGGCGAGTGCGCTGCGGGGGACGGCGAACCGGCCCGGCTCGTCGGCGGATTCGCGGGGCTCGGGGAGTTTCCAGTGCCACAGTCCGGCGGCGTCCTGGTAGCGCAGGACCTGTTCGGTGCCGGGGTCGGGCGCGGGGACGGTGAGGACGACGTGGTCGGCCGCGACGCTCTCGAGTCCGTCGGGTGCGGCGGGTTGGGGTGCGGGCTGGGCCACGACCCGTAAGGCGACGGTGTGTTCGGTGGTGAGTCCGGCGGTGGCGGCCGCCGCGGCGAACGCGGTGTCGCCCGCGGCCGGTTCGGGGACCGGTTCGGGGGCGGGCGGCGGGGCGGTCAGGCTCTCCTCGTCGCGCGGGGCGGGCACGGTGGCGCGCGCGCCGCCGTCCGCGAGCGCGAATCCCGGTGCGGTCAGTGTGACGCCGCCGCCGAAGTCGACGAAACCGGTGCGTGCCTCGGTCATGGTGGACCCCCCTGGCCCTGCGTGCCGCGCGCGGGAACTCCCCCCGGAATTCCGGCGCCAATCGCCGCGAGCGCGGCGCCAATGCGACGATACCGGGCGCGGCGGCGCCCGGTCTCGTTGTCGTCAGGGTCCGGTCACGCTCGCCGCGGGGCCGCGGTGTCCGGGTGCGCGCGGGTCAGGCGCGGCCGCGGCGGTGCAGCGTGAGGGCGCGGCCGAGGCAGACGACGGCGGCCGTGGACAGCACGGCGCGGACGCCGTTCCACAGGTTCCACTTGTCCTCGAAGTCCGAGCGGACCTGGGCGATGTTGGCGATGGTGTGGGGGTCTCCCGCGTCCTTGAGCTCGTTGTTGAGGGGGACGTTGATGCCCATGGTGGTGAGCAGTGTGACGGTGTAGAGGGCGAGGGCGGCCGCGGTCCACTTCATCGCGGCGCCGCCGCCGTTCTTGCGCAGCTGCCACACGGCGACGGCGGGCAGCGCGAACGCGCCGAAGAAGGTCGCGAAGAACAGCGGGTTCTCGATGACCTTGTTGATCTGCTGCATGGAGTCGACGAACACGGCGTCGTCGGTCTTGCCGAGGCCCGGCATGACGGCGATCGAGAAGATGTAGTACGTGCCCGCGATGAGGCCGGTGGCGACGGTGGAGGCGATCAGTACGACGCCGACGGTGTCGCGGCCCTGGCCGGTCACCGCGGAAACGGGCTGGTCGGTGGTGTGTGTGGACATGCTCATCCCCTGCTGGCGGTCATGGTGTGGGATCGCCGGGAGCGGGTCGCGGTCCGGTGGCCGCGCGACAACCCCGGCTGATTCCATGATCCGTGCGAGCCCTGGGGACAACAACGCCGAAGAACGCAATGCCGGTTAAGTCTGCGCTGCACGATCGACGAAAAGCGTCTTTCGGGATTACGAAAAGCGCTCCTTGAGCTCCTTTTTGAGGACTTTTCCGGCCGGGTTGCGGGGCAACTGGCCTACGATCTCCAGGCGTTCCGGAAGCTTCTGGATCATGAGGCCCTGGCCGCGCAGGAACACGCCGAGCCTGTCAAGGTCCGGCGGCGCGGACGGGTCGCGCGCGACGACCACGGCGCAGGCGCGTTCGCCCGTCACCGGGTCCGGGAGGCCGACCACGGCGACGTCGGCGACGTCCGGGTGGGCGCTGAGCAGGTCCTCGATCTCCTTGGCGCTGATGGTCTCGCCCTTGCGGATGATGACGTCCTTCAGGCGGCCGGTGATGTAGACGTTGCCGTCGGCGTCGAGGCGGCCCAGGTCGCCGGTACGGAACCAGCCGTCCTCGTCGAACGCCTCGGCGTCCAGCGACGCGTCGAGGTATCCCAGCATCAGCTGCGGCCCTTTGGCGCGGAGTTCGCCCTCGCCGCCGGGCGGCACGTCGGTCCCGTCCGGGCCGACGACGCGCAGCCGTACGCCGGTGTTGGCCCGGCCTTCGGCGGCCGCGAGCGCCTCGTCGGGGTCCTCGACGCCCGCCATGGTGAGGATCGGCGCCTCGGTCAGGCCCCAGCCCGCGACGATGCCGGTGCCGCCCAACTCCCGCTTCACGTCCAGGTGCAGGCCGGGCGGCTTCGGCGCGGCGCCGCCGGGGAAGCAGCGCACGTCGGGGAACAGCGGGGTGCCCGGGTCGCGGCGCTGGGCGGCGAGGTAGGTCTGGTGGAAGACCGTTCCGGCGCCGGCCAGCGTGACCTTTTCGCGGCGCAGCAGTTCGACGGTGGCCACCGGGTCGAAGGCCTCGGTGAGGATCATGGTGACGCCGTAGACGAGCGACGCGGTCAGCCACGTGGTGCATCCGCCGATGTGCGCGAACGGGAAGACCAGGCCCACCCGGTCGCCGGGCACACAGCGGATGCGGTCCGACATGCCGGTGCCGGCGGCGAGCACGGTCGCGTCGGTGTGGCGGGCGCCCTTGGGGTCGGCGGTGGTGCCGGAGGTGTAGAAGTACCAGCGCACGGGGGCGTCTTCGGGGCGTTCGGGGGCGGGGGGCTCGGGCGGGAGGGAGGCGGGGTCGCCGTACGGGAGGGCGACGCCGTCCGGCGAGGCCTCGGCCGAGGTGCCGTCGCCGGTGCCGCTGTCGGAACCAGGACCGGTGTTGGTGCCGCCGCCGGTCCCGGTGCCGGTGCCGCCGCCGGTGCCGTCGACGACCATGACCTCCAGCCCCGGTGTGCGCGCCGCGACGGTGGCCGCCATCGCCGGGTAGTCGAAGCCGCGCCACACCGGCGGCACGATCAGCAGCCGGCTGCCGGCCTGCTTGGTGACGAACGACAGTTCGCGCTCGCGGTAGATCGGCATGACCGGGTTCTGCACCGCGCCGAGCCGGGTGAGCGCGCCGACCACGACCACCGACTCGAGCCAGGTGGGCAGTTGCCAGGTGACGACGGTGCCTTCGCCGACCCCGCGTTCGGCCAGGTGCGCCGCGAACCCCTCGGCAGCGGACCGGTACTGACCGTACGTCATGCGGCGGCCGCGCTCGTCGACCATCATCTCGGCGTCCGGTGTCGCGGCGGCCCGTGCGGCGATCTCGGCCCAGAAACCCGTGTGCTGCATGCGGTGCCTCACTCTCGCCGTCGCCCGTACGCGCCTGCCGGGGCCCCGTCCGCCGGTTCCCCGACGGACTGTCTCACGGTCTGCCGTCGCGGGCGAGGGCCTGCTTCGCGATCACGAGCTGCTGGATCTGGCTGGTGCCCTCGTATATGCGGAACAGCCGGGCGTCGCGGTAGAAACGCTCCACCGGCACGCCGCGCATGTAGCCGACGCCGCCGTGCACCTGCACCGCGCGGTCGGCGACCCGGCCGACCATCTCGCTGCAGAAGTACTTCGCGGCGGACGGCGCCATGCGCACGTCCTCACCGCGGTCGAACTGCCCGGCCGCGGCGACCACCATGGCGCGGCCCGCGTACACGTCGGTCTGCGAGTCGGCGATCAGCGCCTGGATCAGCTGGAACTCGGCGATCGGCCGGCCCGACTGGCGGCGGGTCTTCGCGTACGCGACGGTCTCCTCCAGCAGGCGCTGGGCCAGGCCCACGCACAGCGCGGCGATGTGCAGGCGGCCGTGCGCGAGGCAGCGCATCGCGGTGCGGTAGCCGCCGCCGAGGCCGTCGGCACCGCCGACCAGCGCCGAGTCGGGGACGACGACGTCGTCGAGGAACACCTCGGCGGTCCACGCGCCCTGCTGGCCCATCTTGTGGTCGCGCGGGCCGACCGTGAGGCCGGGGGTGCCGGCCTCGACGAGGAACGCCGAGATGCCGTCGGCGCCGCGACCGGGCCGGTCCGCGTCGCGGGCGAACACCATGAACACGTCGGCGACGGGCGCGTTGGTGATGAACCGCTTGGCGCCGTTGAGCACCCAGCCGCCCTCCGGGCGACGGCGGGCCGTGGTGCGCAGGTCGCCCGGGTCGGAGCCGGCCTCGGACTCGGTCAGCGCGAACGACGCCGTCCACTCGCCGCTCGCCAGGCGCGGCAGGTAGAGCTTCTTCTGCGCGTCGGTGGCGCCTTCGAGCAGGACGTGGCCCGCGATGCCGTTGTTCGTCCCGAACAGGGACCGGAAAGCCGGGGTCGTCCAGCCCAACTCCTGGACGAGCGGCACCTCCTGGCTCATCGTCAGGCCGAGGCCGCCGTACTGCTCGGGGATGGTGAAGCCGTACAGGCCCATCTCGGCGGCGGCGGCGCGGAGCTCGTCCGGGATGGCGTCGGTCTCGTCGATCGTGGCTTCGAGCGGCACGACGCGTTCGCGGACGAAGCGGCGCACCGACGCCACGATCTCGGTCACATCGGAGTCGTCCACGCTGTATCCCTCCGCCGTCGTTGGCTCGTCGCGTCGGCTGTGGTCGCCGTACACAGCCGATCGGCCCGGCAACCCTAGTGTCGGCCCGGGCCGGATGTCCGTGGTCACCACACGGAGATGTGGCCCGCCACAGCTTCGAGGTCCCGCAGTTGACCGGCGTCGAAGCCGACCGCGACCACCTCGGGGGCGGTGGAGGCGACGGCCTTGCGGATGTCGTGCAGGTGGTCCTCGATGCCGACGCGCGGGCCGTCCGGCGACCAGCACACCACCGGCACCGCTATCCCGCGCTCGGCCGCGGCCGCCACCACGGCGGCGGTCGCGTCGTCCGGACGGCTCCCGTCGACGACGGCGAGCGCGGGCAGACCGGGCTCCGCCTCCCGCCTCGCCGCGACCTGTTCGGCGGCGAAGCCCGGGCGCGCGACGGCGGGCAGGACGACCGAACGCGGGCGCAGCGTCGGGAACGTGCGGGCCAGGTAGAAGCCGGCGAGCCCGGCGTCGGCGGCGACCATGCCGCGCTCTCCGAGCAGCAGCGCGTACTGGCGGGTGATCAGCGTCGGCGCGAGCGGCGGCGTGGCCCCGCCCCACGCCCGCTGCACCACCACCGCGAGGCTCTCCCGCAGCGGCGCCTCGACCGCCTCGGGGCCGTCCCGCCCGGCGCACCGCACCGCGAGGATCTCCAACTCGCCGACCGGGCACTCGACGAGCGGAAGCCCTCCGGGCAGGGCGAGTTCGCCGTCGTCGAGCCCGGTCACCACGACCAGGTCGTACGCGGGCAGGCCGCACAGCTCGAGGTCGTGTTCCTGGAGGCCGACGGTGCCGAGGTGGTAGTCGCTGTCCCAGGGCAGCACGCCTTTGGCGCGCCACGTGTTGTAGACCCCGATCCGCGCCTCGGCGGCCAACGCCCGCAACCCGGGCACGGCGTCCCCGTCGACGACCCCCGACCCCGCGACGATCAACGGCCGGCGGGCGGCACACACCCGCGCGGCCAACGCCTCGAGCCCCGCGTGCGGAACCCCGGCCTCCGCCCCGTCCCCGATCCGCGCCCGGAGCCGGGCTATCCACGGATGCGCCGCCATCACCCACCTCCGTCAGGACCTTCGCGGGGGGCCTGCCCTCAAGCCCTACCGGATATGCGCACGCCTCCCCAACGAGAGGCCCGCTCCGACGAGGGGCTCAGGCCGACGGGGCTGTCTGGCGGACGCGAGGACGAACCCGAGGCGAAGACGGACGCGCAGCGCGGCAGGCCGGGCCGAATGGGGACGGGGCCGGAGGACACGCGACGCGGGACGGCACCGCGTGCGGGCGTCGTGGTCGGCGCCGACGTGGGCATGCGCGCGAAAACCGTGCCGAGCTCGAGTGGTTGGGCGCGCTCAACGGTCTCGCGCACCCCGACGAGCGGGCCGCTGCGACCGGAGGGCTCAGCGCGACGAGGCTGTCGGGCAGAGGCGGGACGAACCCGAGGCGGAGACGGACGGGGGCAGGCCGGATCGGACGCGGGCGGGGCGCGCGCGAGGCGGGGACGGAGCACGCTGGGTGTGGCACGGCGCCGCGCCTGGGCTGCGTGATCGGCGGCGGCTTGGGCGCGTATGCGGAACCCGGGGCCCGCCGTGGGGTCGTTGGGCGGGCTCAGCCGTGTCCCGGTCGACGTCGGAACGTGGGCGCCGCCCGGCGAGGTGGTACTGGCTGACGCGGCAGACCCGTGTCGGCCCTTCTGGAGCTGCGGCCCGCCCGAGTCCTCGAAGCGGGCCATGGCCCCGGGCACGCGGCTGATCGTGCACAACCGGCTCAGGTCCGCGTAGCCCGGAGCACACTCCGTCTCAGCGCCGCTGCGCGTATCGAGCTGCGGCAAGGGGCCGAAGGGAGACGGTCAGGGCAGTGGTGGACGGCGGTTCCCGACCGGGCCGTTGCCGGGCTGGGCGCCGATGCTTGCGGCAAGGGTTGGGCGTGACGCCGCAGGTCGCATCGAGTGTGGGCGCGCCACGTCCTCCAAGCGCGTGCCGGGGCGCTCGCGCAGGTAGGCGACGAGCGACAGCAGGACACCACGAGGCCGTGCTCGCCGAGCCGCAGCGCGAGCCGGCGCAGCGCCGACGGGTCGGGGATGCGCAGCGTCAGCCGCAGGCCGTGGCCAGCCGATTCGGGGCTCTGGTTGCGGTGCGGGGCCGTCGGGGGTTGGGCCTACGTCGAACCGGTCGGGCGCCGTCGGGCGGGGCGGGGCTCGTCGGGGTGCGGTGGGGCTCGCCGGGGTGGGTCCCTACAGGTACAGGAAGTGCGGGGAGACGACCACCAGGGTCGGGACGACCACAGCGGCGGCGGTCAGCGCTCGGAGGCCTGCCACGGCTACCGGGGGGCGGGGCAGGCGGGGTTGGCGGGTGGTCTGGTCCAGTTCGGCTTGGCGTTGTTGGGGCCAGGCGAAGCAGGGGCAGAACGGGCCGTTGGCCTGGCCGGGGCCGGAGAGCTTGGCGAGGGCTCGTCGGAGGTTCGCCCGGGCGATGGGGCCTTCGACGTCGGCGTCGGCGCCCTTTTCGGCGAGGGCGGCGCTGTGGTCGGCCCAGCGGGCGAAGAACCGGAGGCGGGGGAAGGCCTCGGCCATGGCCTCGGAGGCGGTCATCCACAGGGCGTCGCGGCGGCGGAGGTGGCCGGCCATGTGGGTGAGGACGGCGTTGAGTTCCTCGGGCTTGAGGAGGTCGAGGGCACGGGTGGTGACCTCGACGCGCGGCGGCCGCGACGGGAGGAGGACGAGGCGCGGCTGGGTGTCCTCGACGATGACGAGCCTCGGGTGGCCGCGTTCGACGTCGTCGAGGACGGGGCTGGTGCGTTCGAGGCGGTCGAGTTGGACGCGGAGCGCGCGCCGGTAGTCGCGGACGACGGGCCCGCCGCGCCGCCAGCCGGCGACGAGGCCGGTCAGGACGGCGCCTGCGACGAGGAGTTGGGCCGGCAGCGGTACGTGCACGAGGGCGATGTCGGGGTTGATCCCGACGGCGCGCGCGGGCGCGGTCCACAGGTCTGGCGTGAAGACGGGCACGGCGAGGGCGAGCGAGGCCAGCGCTCCGGCTGCTGCCGCGCGCCATCCCTGTTGGACGAGGCGTGGGTTGAATCCGGACGCTTCGGCATGGTCGAGGACGAACGGGGCCGTGGCGAGGATCGCCGCCGCGAACAGCGTCAGCACGAACCCGTGCACCACCCGACTGCCGCCTTCCGGACTGGGCGCCGATCCCCCGTGCGCACTGTTCTACCAATACGAACGCGCCAAGCCCAGGGTTCCGGGTCAGGACACGCGACCGGGTGAATCACACGGGAGGGTGAAGGGGTCCGGCGGGTGGGTGTCGTCGTCGGACCGGGCAGGGGTGGGCGCGCCGCGTTCTCGGCTCGGCAGGCAGGGTCGGGGGACGGCAACGCGAACTGTGGGACAGCCGGGCGGGTCGCGGCGTTGTCGGCTCGGGGCGGGACCGGGGCGCGGCGAGTCGGGCTGTGGGTGGTGGGTCGTGGGGTCGGTCGCCGCCCGCGCACGGCAGGCAGCGGCAGGCGGCAGGCGCCAAGGTCTCGCGTCAGCGTTCTTGGGCGAGTTCCTCGAGCGCTGCCCGGGCGGTGCCGAGGACGGCGCCGAGCCAGGCGCTGTGCGTGCGTTCGGCGAGCCAGGCGTCGAGTTCGCCGAGGGGCACGTAGGCGACCTCGCCGACCTCGTCGGGGTTGAGGGCGAGGGCGCTGCCGACGCGTCCGACGAAGAGGTGGTTGTACTCCTTCTCCACCAGGCCGGACACGTCGTCGGTGACGTCGTAGGTGACCTGGCCGGCGGGCCGCAACACGGAGGGCTTGACGCCGAGTTCCTCGCCGACGCGGCGGGCGACGGCGTCGGCGGGGGGTTCGCCGGGGTAGGGGTGGCTGCAGCAGGTGTTGGACCACACGCCGGGCGAGTGGTACTTGGTGAGGGCGCGGCGCTGCATGAGGACGCTGCCCGCGTCCGGCCCGTCGGCTTCTCCGAGGAGGAACACGGAGAAGGCGCGGTGGAGTTGGCCGGGCGGCTGGTGTGCCGCGAGTTTCTCGGCGACGCCGATCGTGTTGCCGTCGGCGTCGACGAGCTCGACCATCACCACGTCGGGGGACGCTGCCTGCGTCATGTGTTCTCCCTGCCGTCCCACTACGGTGCGTACTCCTCTCGAAACCCTACCGGCCTGGGTGTCGTGCCGTGGGGATTAACCGCGGGGTGCGGCCTGTGCTTCCCGGCGCGCGGGAGCGCGATCGGGGGCGTGATCGGGGGCTGGTTTCCGTCGACTTCGCGCGGGTGTCCTGCTTCACTGCGACCAGCGGTTAATGAGGTTTCATCAGAACAGCACTCGGAGTGGCGGGAGGGCCCATGCACGACCTGGTGATCCGCGGCGGCACCGTGGTGGACGGCACGGGGGCGGCGGCGCGGACGGCGGACGTGGCGGTCGCGGACGGCCGCGTCGTCGCGGTGGGCGACCGGTCCGAGATCGGCGCGGCGCGGACCGAGATCGACGCGGACGGCGCGCTGGTCACGCCGGGCTGGGTGGACATCCACACCCACTTCGACGGCCAGGTGACGTGGGACGACCTGCTCACGCCGGCGTGCTGGCACGGCGTCACCACCGTCGTCACCGGCAACTGCGGCGTCGGGTTCGCGCCGTGCCGTCCCGACGAGCGGCGCCGGCTGATCGAGCTGATGGAGGGCGTCGAGGACATCCCCGGCACGGCGCTCCACGAGGGCATGCGCTGGCACTGGGAGTCGTTCCCCGAGTACCTGGACTTCCTGGCGACGCGCCGCCTGGTGATGGACGTCGGCACCCAGATATCGCACGGCCCGGTCCGCACCTACGTGATGGGTGAGCGCGGCGCCCGCAACGAGCCGGCCTCGCCCGACGACATCGCCGCGATGGCCGCGATCGTGCGCGAGGCCATGGACGCCGGCGCGCTCGGCTTCACCACATCGCGGACGATCATGCACCGGGCGGTGGACGGCGAGCCGGTGCCCGGGACGTTCGCCGCCGAGGACGAGCTGTTCGGCATCGGCGCCGCGCTCAAGGCCGCCGGGCACGGCGTGTTCGAGGTCGCCCCGGCGGGGGTCGCGGGCGAGGACGACCTGGCGCCCTCGCGCGAGGTGGCGTGGATGCGGCGGCTCTCGGCGGCGATCGGCCGGCCGGTCGCGTACGGGATGACGCAGTCCAACGCCTCCCCCGACCTGTACCGCGGGCTGCTCGCCGAGACCCAGGCCGCGGCCGACGCCGGGGCCGACGTGTGGATGCAGGTCGCCGGGCGCGCCACCGGCCTGCTGTTCAGCCTGGAGACGACGTACCACCCGCTGCGCGGCCGCCCCACCTTCGACGCGCTCGCCTCGCTGCCGCTGCCCGAGCGGGTCGCCCGGCTGCGCGACCCGGACGTGCGCGCGGCGATCCTGTCCGAGAGCGCGCCCAAGGCCTCGCTGCTGAGCGCGTTCGGCGACCGGGTCGTCCCGATCTCCGGTGACGAGGTCGACTACGAGCCCGCCTACGAGGACAGCGTCGCCGCGCGCGCCGCCCGTGAAGGCCGTCCCGCCGACGCCGTGCTGTACGACCTCATGCTCGAGGCCGACGGCCGCCGCATGTTCATGATCCCGATCCTCAACTACGCGGCCGGCAGCCTGGAGCCCGTGCGGGAGATGCTGCTGCACCCGCGCTCGGTGTTCGGCCTGGGCGACGCGGGCGCGCACTGCGCGACGATCTGCGACGCCAGCATGACGACGACGATGCTCACGCACTGGACGCGCGACCGCAGCCGCGGCGCGAAGCTGCCGCTCGAACTCGCCGTCCGCAAGATGACGTCCGACACCGCCGCGCTGTACGGGCTGCGCGACCGCGGCCGCATCGCCCCGGGCCTGCGCGCCGACCTCAACGTGATCGACCTGGACCGGCTGCGCGCCCACCCGCCGGAGGTGGTGTACGACCTGCCGGGCGACTGCCCCCGGCTGGTCCAGCGCGCCGACGGGTACGTCGCCACGGCCGTCGCCGGCCAGGTCACGTTCCGCGAGGGCGAGCACACCGGGGCGCTGCCCGGCACTCTCGTGCGCGGCGGGCGCGGCTGACACGTCGCCGCGCCGTGGCGCCGCGGCCGCACGGCTGAAAACAGCGTTCACAGGCCGCGGGGTCCGGCTCCCCTTCACGAGGGACCGGCTCGGCACGGACCAGGGCCCCGGCTCCCGCCGAACGAAACGGCGGGGGCCGGGGCCCTGGTGCTGCGGCTACGCGCGGATCAGACCTGCACCTCGTCAGCCGTCTCGTGCAGGACGGTGACCTCGGGGCAGTCGCAGTCCTCCTCGTGGCCCTTCCACTTGTCCTCGTGGCCCTGCCACTTGTCGTCGTGGTCCTTGGGGGCGCACGCCGGCGGCTCGTGGTGCGGCGGGGTGACGGGCGGCTCGTGGTGCGGCGGCTTCACCGGCGGCTTCTCGTCGTGCGGGGGGCACGCCGGCGGCTCGTGGTGCGGCGGCTTCACCGGGGGCTTCTCGTCCGGGGGGCACGCCGGCGGGTTGTGGTGCGGCGGCTCGTGGTGCGGCGGGGTCATCGGCGGCGGCGGCTTCATCGGGCCCTCGGCGTTCACGCAGGTGTTGCCGAAGGTCGGGTTGAGCGCAGCGATGACGTTGACGCTGTTGCCGCACAGGTTCACCGGAATGTGCACCGGAACCTGAACGAGGTTGCCGGACAGAACACCCGGAGAGTCCACGGCCGCGCCGTCCGCGGAGGACGAGGCGTACGCCTGACCGCCCATGGCGAAGACGCTGCCGACCATGGCAGCCGTCACCACGGTCTTCTTGGCGAACTGGTTCACTTGAGAGCTTCCCATCGTTCGAATGACGGTGGAACCGCAGTTCCACTGTCATCAACGCGGGACCCCCCGCCGGGGCAACGGGACGATCACCAATTCGCCCGGATGCCGGAATACCCCGGGCACCGGCGAACCATGACGACCCGTCAGGTGTTCGACGCGGTGTCGGGGCCTTCGAACGGGCAACCCGTTCAGGCGCGTGCGGCCTCGTGGTGGTGGATGACCTCGGCGATCAGGAAGTTCAGGAACTTCTCGGCGAAGTCCGGGTCGAGCTTGGCGCTGGTGGCCAGCGCGCGCAGCCGCCGGATCTGCACCGCCTCGCGGCCCGGGTCGGCGGGCGGCAGGTCGTGCGTCGCCTTGAGGACGCCGACCCGCTTGGTGCACTTGAACCGCTCCGCGAGCAGGTGGACCAGTGCGGCGTCGATGTTGTCGATGCTGTCCCGCAGATCCTGGAGCTCGGCGGGGATCTCTGGAGTGGTTCGGTCGGCCATGTCGCGCCACACTACCGGTGAGGTGTCGCCCGCGGCCCTTCGGGGAATCTGAAGGTACGGCCGTCGTGGACGACGGCGCTCGCGCACGGCGGTCCGCCCCGGGTGGTGCCGCCGGCCGCGCGGCCGCGCCGCCCATCCGTTCGCGAGCCCGGTCGGCACGCATGCGACGAAGGCATGAGGGGGCGATCGGCATGGATGACGTCCGCCTGACACCCGCCGAACGGCGGGCGCTCGAACAGATCGAGGGCGAGCTGCGCAAGGACCGGGACCTGGACCGGGCGCTGCGCCGCATGCGCGCTCCCCGGCCGAGCCGCAAGGCGCTGCGCCGCCGCGCGATCGACCCGCCTGCCGGGACCGCGGACGGCGGTGTCCCCGGGGAGGCGGACGCGGCGGCCGGGGAACGCGCCGCGCACGGGCACCCCGTCGACCGCGGCGCGGAGCGCCCCGCCGCAGACCCCTCAGACCACTCCGACGAGCGCGTGTCGGGCCGTGCCGTGGACCACACCGGGGACCGGCGCCGCATATGGGCGCTCGCCGTCGTCCTGACCGTGGTGTTCTCCGCCCTGCTGACCGCGGGCACGATGTACTTCGTCGCCGTCGCCCTCGTCCTGGCGACGCTCGCGACGACCGCCGCCGCCGTGTGGATATGCGTCGGCTTCTACCTGCGCCGGCCCGGTACCGGCTGACCCTCCCCCGGCGTACGCGGGCCCGCTCAGCGCGCGTGCCGCCCGCGGCCGGGACCCAGACCCCGGCCGCGCACCGCCACCAGGATGGTGACGAGCGGCCCGAGCGCCCCTATGACCAGTGCCGCGTCCAGCGCGGCGAGCCGGCCCTGTCCGATCGACAGCAGGACGAGGGACAGGCACACCACGATCGCCGCGAGGACGCACGAGGTCATCCGGTCCTGCCGCGGCCCGCGGAGGAAGGCCCACGCACACGCGGACAGCCCCGCGACGGCAGTGACCAGCGCGGCGATCGAAGTGGTGTTCATCGCGGGAACCTCCGCATCCTCGCCCCGGCCCGCGATCGGTCCGGAATCCGAGTGTTACCCGGATTGACCGCAATGATGCCGCAGGCCGGCCGCGGATGGCGGCGGGCAGGCCGGTGGGCCGGGTCACTCGGTAGACGGATGTCTCCCGGCGCCGCCGACGGCCTGGGCGATGCGCGCGCAGCCCTTCAGCAGCCGCCGTCCGGCGCGTTCGATCTCGCGGGCCGTCATCTCGCGGTGCGGCTGCACGGACAGGTTCATCTGCGTCGCGCCGTCCGGGCCGAACACCGGCGCGCTCATCGCGCTCACCGGGAACCGGCCTGATCCGTCCAGGTCGCCGGGCAGGTACTCGGCCTGACGCAGCTCGGCCAGCAGCGCCGCGACCATCGGCTGCAGGCCTTCGGCGAGGGGGTCGTCGCTGAGCTCGGCGAGCGCGTGGCGCAGGCGTACGCCGGCGGTCGTCAGGCGCTCGACGCTGTAGCCGCGCCCGCGGATCGCGGCCAGGGCCGCCAGCAGCGGGTCGCGCGGGGCCGTGCTGTCGGTGCGGGCCGCCCAGTCGTCGATGACGGCGTCGTCGGCCCAGGCCACGAAGACCGCGCCGAACGGCGGGGCGAGCGGGATGCGCCGGCCGATCCGTACCGCGCCCGGGTCGGGGCCGGGGCCTCCGGCGTGCGCGACGACCACCAGGTGGCCCTCGCTGCGGACCGCCGCGGTGGCGACCATGCCGAGCTCGTCGGCGAGCGCGCCCGCCTCGGCCTGCGCGAGGTGCACGGCGGGGTACGACGCCTCGGCGGCCCGCCCGGCGGCGACGAGCGCGGGCCCGAGCGTGAAGGTCTTGTCGGCGGGGTTGCGGATCAGGTAGTCGGCGTTGGCCAGGCTGGAGGTGACGGCGTGGCAGGTCGCCTTGCTCATGCCGAGCGCCCGCGCGATGTCGCTGAGGCTGAACGCCTGCGCGGGCCGGCTCGCGAGGAGCTCCAGGACACCGACGACCCGGTCGGTCGGCGGCGAGGGGCTCGCGCCGCCGCCCGGGAACGCCGTGTCGGTTTCGCCGCCGTCGACCGCTGTCATGCCGCCCGTCCCCACCGTTCCGCCGTGGCCTGTCCCGCACCCCGGCGGGCCCGGCACACGGTACCAAGCCGGGGCAAGGACACTCCGCGCGAAACCCCCGGGGGGTACTTGACGATCTTGGTCGACGGCGCTATCTTCAATGCCGACGGAGATACCCCCCAGGGGTATCGGGCGGACCGGCGCGGAAAGACCAAGGGGCGGGACCATGAGCGACACGACGCAGCGCACGCAGCACGGCAACCGGCACGACGGGCACGACCACGACCACGGCGCGCACGACCACGGGAACCACGACCACGCGGCGCACGCCGGGCACGGCGACCACGCCGGGCACGCGGGCCATGAGGCGCACGACGCCCACGCAGGGCACCACGAACACACGACCCACGCGGAACATTCCGAACACGCGGGGCATGGTGACCACGACGCGCACGCGAGACACGGCGAGCACCACGCGGGGCACGGGGACCACGCCGACCACGTGGCGCACGCGGGGCATGCCGGACGCGACCACTCGACGCACGGCGAGCACTCCGAGCACGCCGCGCACAGCGCGCACGCGGGGCACGACCACGCCGCGCACGCGGCGCACGCCGACCACAGCGCGCACGCGGGGCACGGCGACCACCACGGCCACCACGGCCCCGCCACCTGGAAGATGGCCGCGCTCGCGACGCTGCACTGCCTCACCGGCTGCGCCATCGGCGAGGTCCTCGGCCTGGTGATCGGCACCGGAGCGGGCATGGGCAACGGCAGCACCATCGTGCTGTCGATCGTGCTGGCGTTCGTCTTCGGCTACGGCCTGACCCTGTGGGGCATCCGCGGCGCGGGCCTCGGGCTCGGCGGCATGGTCAAGATCGCGCTGGCCGCCGACACGGTCTCGATCGTCGTCATGGAGATCATCGACAACGGCTTCATGATGTTCTACCCGGGCGCGATGGACGCGGGCCTCGGCGACGCGCTGTTCTGGGGCTCGCTGGTGGCGGCGCTGATCCTGGCGTTCCTGGTGACGACGCCGGTCAACAAGGCGCTGATCTCGGCGGGCAAGGGCCACGCGGTCGTGCACGGCATGCACTGACCCACCGCACGCACGACGGCCGGGGGGGGGCCCCCCCCCCGGGGCCCCCCCCCCCGGGGGGGGGGCGCCCCCCCCCCCCCCCCCGGCGGGGGGGGCACCCACCCCCGGGCCCCGCCCCGGCCGTTTCGCGTCCCGCATCCCGCGTCCCGCGTCGTGCGCCGGATCAGCCCGGGTCGGTCCGGACGTTCACGTTGACCGGCACGTCCTGCCGCATCGTGAAGGAGCACGGCGCGTGCGTGTTGATCTCGGTGGTGCAGCCGGGCACGCCCCACGTGTACACGTAGTCCCTGGCACGCAGGGTGACGCTGCTCCCGTCCTTGACGGTGTAGGGGCAGTTCGCGTTGGGCCCGTTGCACGTCGCCTGCGGGACGCCGTCGACGGTGACCGTGATCGCGGTGCCGGCCCACGAGCCCGCCGCGAGGTGGACGCCCAGCTGCCAGGTCCTGACCGGAGGCGGAGGGGCGGGAGGCGGCGGCGGCGCCTTGCCGGTTCCGCCGAACGTCGGCTCCTGGTTCTGCGGCTGCACCTGTACGGGCGCCGGGACCAGGGTGACCTGGCCGCCGGCCGGGCCGGCCTGTGCGGCGGGCGACCGGGTCGGGTTCCGGGCGACGGGTGCCTGGCCGGGGGGCGGCGACGCCTTGCCTCCGTTCGGGTCGGGCGCGCCGGCGCCGGGACGCCGCGCGTCCTGCGTCCCCTGCGTCGCGCCGGGTGCCGGGTTACGCGTGGACGGCGTGCCGGGGTTCCGCGAACGGGTCGGTGTGGCCTGGCCCGGGCCGGTGTCGCCCGGTTCGGTCCCCGGGCCCTGCTTGTCGGCGGCGTCGTCATAGGTCCACGGGTCCTGGCTCGCCGCGGAGCCGCCGCGCTTGTCGGCGTCGGCGCGGTGCCGGGCGGCGCGTTCTTCGGAGACCGCGACGGCCGCGGCGATGATCCCGAGGACGACGAACACCGTGGCCGCCACCCGGCGCACCGCGCGGCCGCCGTTCCGCCGGCCCGGGCGGGTCCGGCGGACCGGGTGGGTCCGGCGCACCGGCTGGGCCGGGTGGACGGGGTGGGCCGGGTAGGGCCGGCCGACCGGGTGCCCCGGGTGGGCCTGCCCGTTCGGATGGGCCGATCGGGCCGGGTCGGCCTGCCGCGGGGCGTCGTCCTCGCGTTCCGGCTTCGCGGCGACGATGACGGTGAGTTCGCCCCGCGCGGCGGTCTCGGGGCGGGCGACGGAGACCGCGCCGAGCCGTACGAGGTGCCGTTCGACGAGGTGCGCCGTTTCGCGCGTCCGCCCCACGGCGGCGGCGCCGGGCAGGCCGAGGGTGTCGCCGAGCCCGAGCAGTGTGCCGACCGGGTCGGGGCGGCGCGGGACGGTGCACGTCACGTCCCACGCGCCGGTCTCGCCGGGAGCCAGGCGCAGCGGCGGCGCGGGGTCGCGCCCGCGCCGTCCGGCGGCCGACACGGCGACCTGGACCTCGGCGTCGGGGGCGGTGAACTCCTCGGGGACGACCGGCCGGTACTCGTCGGTGTGCCGTCCGGCGTTGCGCACCATCAGCGGCACGGTGACGGAACGGCCTTCGCGGGTGAGGACCTCGCGGCGCGCGAACCATGCCTGTACGCCGTGTTCGACGTGGGTGGGGAGGCTGTCGGTGCGGGCTCCGCAGGTCTCGCCCCGGCACCACAGGTGTTCTCCGGGGCCCGCGGCGGTGTGTGGTTCTAAGGCGGGCTCCGCTTCGGCGCCGGCCCCGCAGATCGGACATCGAGCCATCGCCGCCCCCTTCCGGCGTGCGCGTGCTCTCCCGGGGCGGGTGTGCCCCACGGGTCCATCGTCGCGTGCCGGCGCCGTCGCGCGCTGCTGAACTTCCCTCGTTTCAGGCGTTCTTGGCGAGTGCCTCGGTGACGGCGGCGAGGTCGAAGTAGTCGCGCCAGTTCTGGATCTTGCCGTCGCGCAGTTCGAAGACGCCCATGACCTGGATGTCGAGGGTGTTGCCGTTGGCGAAGGTGAAGGTGTCGGTGCGCTCGTTGAGCACGGTGTCGCCGTTGACGGCCTGGTGGTGGACGGTGAAGTGGGCGCCGGTGAAGGGGCCGACGAAGCCGGCGATGAAGTCGCGGACCTCCTGGCGTCCGGTCACCGGCATGATCGGGATGTTGTGGTAGGTGGCGTCCTCGGCGAAGTAGCCGGCGAGTTCGTCCGGGTCGAGCCGACCCCAGGCGGCGATGAACTCGTCGACGAGCGCGGCTGCGTCCATGTGGTGGTGTCCTGTCCCCTCGGCGTGGTTGGCGGCCCGGCGACGGTAGCCGCCGGAGCATGCGACTTCCAGGGGAACGACTGTCACTCTTTCGCCACTATCCGTAACACTTCCGTTACTCACTGTCCTACTGTGTGAAACGCCCGGAATGTCTACTGGCACTGTCACGTCCTTCGCGTCAGCCGACGATGTCTCCCGGAGGTCCCGCCCATGACGGCCGTCCCGCCCGCTCCCCCACCATCGCCGTCCTATCCGTGGACGCTGCGGCCACGCGTGCCCGCGCCGGTGCGACGCGGCGCGGTCGTCGACGTCGTCATCGTCGGCGGCGGGCTCGCCGGGGTCGCGGCGGCCCACGCGCTGGCCCTGCGCGGGGTGACCGACGTGCTCGTGGTCGAACGCGGCGGCGTCGGCGGGCCCGACCCGGCCGCGTTCGCGACGCCCGGCGGGCTCGGTGGATTCGGCGCGGTCGGCACGACGGTGCACTGCCACCACCCGCTGCCGGCCCTCGCGGCACTGGCGTGGTCGGGGCTGCGGCTGCTCGAGGACGCGCCCGAAGCGCTGGGCTCCGACCCGGGGTTCCGCCGGACCGGGCACGTGGTGGGAGTCGGGCCCGAGCGGGTCCGGGCGCTCGCCGCCGAGGTCGCGGCGCGGCACGCGCTGGGCGTGGACGTCGAACTGGTGCGGCGCGAGGACGCGACGGCGCTGCTGCCGACGGCCGACCTGCGGGACGTGGCGGCGTTCGCGTACGAGGCGCGCGGCGGCTCAGGTGACCCGGCGCGCACCCGCCACGCGTTCGCGCGCGCGGCGGTACGGGCGGGCGCGCGGATCCGGCAGGGCGTGGTGGCGGTCGCACTGGCGACCAACCGGGGCGGCGACCGGGTGACCGGGGTGCGGCTGGCCGACGGGCAGGTGGTCACGGCCGGGACGGTGCTGGTGGCGGCGGGCCCGGACACCGCCGGGCTGGTCGGGGCGCTGGGGGTGCGGCTGCCGCTGCGCGCGCTGCGCGAGCCGGTGGTCGCGGTCGACCCGGCGACGCCGCTCCCGACGCGTGTGCCGACGCCGGTGTTCTCGGACCTGGTGACGCCGCAGTACGTGTCCGCCGACGGCCCCCTGCTACTGGTCGGCCGCGGCCCGCGCGGCGCCGGACCCGCGGGCGAACCCCCGTACGGCATCGGCCCCGAGCCCGCGGTGGAGCGAGCCGGGGACGCCGAGACCGAACGGGCCGTACGGCGCTTCGCGGCACGGTTCCCGGGCTGCCCGGACGCGGCGTTCGTGGCGTCGTACGCGGTCCGGCACCACACGACCCCGGACGGGGTCCCCGCAGTCGGCGCGGCAGGCCCGGACGGCCTCTTCGTCGCAGCCGGCTTCGGCGGCCACAGCCTCGCGCTCCCCCCGGCGGCGGGCGCGCTCGTCGCCGACCTGATGTGCGAGGGCGCCAGCACGGACCCCCTGGTCCCGGCGTCGGTCTTCGCCCCGGACCGCTTCACCACGACGGCCCCGCCAGACCGCACCCACCGCGAGGCGGAGGCGAGGGAGCCGGCACGAGCCGCCGGCTGACGGGAGAGGCCTGCCCCGTGGGTCAGCCTGGGGTTGTTCCCACTATTCCCTTCGCCTCCAGTGCGGCCAGGTCTTCCTCCGACAGGCCCAGTTCGCCGCACAGGACCTCTGTGTTGTGCTCGCCTAGCGTCGGTGCGGCGCGGGTGAGCCAGGGGCCTGGGGCGGAGGCGAGGCGGAACGGGAGGCCGGGGACGCGGTGGGGGCCGGTTACGGGGTGGGTGACCTCGGTGAGGAAGCCCCGTCGGGCCAGCTGTGGGTCGTCGGCTATGCCTGCGGGCGGGACGACGACCGCGGCGGGGATGCCCGCGCCGCGCAACTGGCCTTCCAGGGCGCCCGCGTCGCGGGTCGCGAAGCAGGCCGCGAGGGCCGCGTCGATCGGGTCCTCGGCCGCCCGGCGTTCGGCGTGGTTTTCCGTCCCGGACCAGGGCAGGGCGACGTCGAGCAGTTCGACGAGGGCCGCCCAGTGGGTGTCCGTCTCGACGGCGAGCGCGAGCCATGTGTCGTCGCCCGCGCACCGGTAGACGCCCTGGGGCGCCGCGCCGGGCCCGCGGTTGCCCGCGCGGCGGGTCTCGCGGCCAGTCGCGGTCCACGTCACGAGCGCTTCCGCCGCGATGTTGAGGGTGGCTTCGACCATCGTGGCCTCGACCATCGTCCCCACTCCGGTGCGGTCGCGTTCGGCGAGCGCGGCGAGCAGCGCGAACACGGCGTGGGTCCCGGCGTTGGGGTCGCACGGCCCGCGCGGGATGAGCGGCGGCCCGTCGGCGGCGCCGGTGGCCCACGCCATGCCGGAGATCTGCTCCATGGTCTGCGCGAACCCGGTGCGGTCGCGCCACGGCCCGTCGAGGCCGAAGGCCGGCATGCGCAGCAGCACCAGGCGCTCGTTGCGTTCGTGGAGGGTGTGCCAGGTCAGACCGAGGTTGTCGAGGACGCGCGGGGAGAAGTTCTCGATGACGACGTCGGCGCGTTCGGCGAGCCGCAGGACGAGGTCGTGGCCCTCGGGTGTGGCGAGGTCGAGGGTGACGGCGCGCTTTTGGGGGTTGGCGCCGAAGTAGACCATGCCCCATTCCCACCACTGGGGTTCGCCGGGTTTGCGGGCGGACGCGAACCGCATGCCGTCGGGGCGTTTCGGCGACTCGACCTTGAGGACGTCGGCGCCGAGCGCGGCGAGCGTCAGTGTCGCGCTGGGGCCGGCCCAGAACGCGGTGAGGTCGAGGACGCGGAGTCCTGCGAGCGGTAGTTCCGGTGACGTCCCGGACGGAGGTTGCCTGTGAACGGTGTCCACACGCGGTTTTCGCGACGGCGCGGCGTCGAACGGCACGCCTGTGAACCCGCCGATCCGATACGGCACGCGGGGTTGCGCGAATCCGCCGACCGGGTTGGGTACGAACACGCCGCGGGCGACGAAGTGGTCCATGCCGGTGAGCGTGGAGGGCGTGCCGACGTCGGCGACGGGTATCCGCAGCGCCCCGGCGAGCGCGACGACGTCCGCGGTGCGCTGCTTGGTCGTCCATTCGCGTACGTAGCCGAGGAACTCGTTGCGGTGCCGGGCGCGTTCGCCCATGGTGGCGAAGCGGGGGTCGTCGATGAGGTCGGGCCGCTCGATCATGAGCAGGAAGTCCTGGAGCTGCTGTCCGGTGCCGAGGCAGAACCCGACCCAGCCGTCGGCGGTGGGTTCGATGGAGGGGATCTCCAGGGTGCGGCCGCCGGCGAACGGGGTTCCGGCGGCGCGGAACAGCGAGGCCGTGACGGACCCGTAGGTCTGCATGGTCGAGGCCATGCATTCGAGCATGGACACGTCGGCGTGGTCGCCGTGTCCGGTGCGGCGGGCGGCGAGGGCGGCGGCCAGTGCGGCGACGGCGGCGTATCCGCCGGTCACCCACTCCCCTATATGTCCGCCCGCTTGGAGCGGCGTGGTGCCCGCGAGGCCGCGTCCGCCGGTCGATCCGCAGCGGGCCTGCAACGTGAACTCGGTGGCGGGTCCGAGGGGTTCGGTATCGCGTCCGTACGGGGTGAGGGAGACGACGACCAGCCCGGGGTTCCGGGCGCGCAGCGCGGCGAGGTCCGGGTCCGGGAGCCGACCGTCCTCGACGAGCACGTCCGCGCCGGCGGCCAGGTCGGCCACGGCCCGTCGTACATCGTCGCCGTCGCCGTCGCCGTCGCCGTCAGGCAGCGGCACCAGGTGCTTGCCGACCGCGAGGTACCGGAACAGGGGCGCGTCGGCCTCGGTGAGGCCGGGCGCGGGGGTGCCGTCGAACTCGCCGTCGCGGCCGCGCCGCAGCGGGTCGCCGCCGGACGGTTCGGCCTTGACGACGTAGGCGCCCGCGTCGCGCAGCAGTTTGGCGCAGTAGCCGCCGGGGACGCCGGTGGACAGTTCGAGGACCGTCAGGCCGGACAGCGGTGCGGGGGGTGTCACGCGATCAGCCTCCAGTCGGCGCCGCGGGCGGCTCGGTTGCGGGAGGTGCGGGTGGCGGGCGGGCTCAGGCCTCGGGCCTCAGACCTCAGGCCTCAGACCTCAGGCCTCAGGCCTCAGACCTCAGTCGCCCGTCGTCGGCGGCGCGAACTGCGGTCGGAAGTAAGGCAGGACGCGTTCGCCGCCCACCCCGTGGTGGTCGACGCGGACGCGCAGGCCCTCGCGTACCGCGTCGGCGTCGATGCCGATGAGGTTGGTCAGCATGCGGTAGCCCTCGTCGAGGTCGACGATGGCGACGGCGTAGGGCGTGGTGAACGCGGGGGTGACGGGTCTGTGGACGACGGTCCAGCTGTAGACGGTGCCGAGCCCGGCGCTGACCCGCCATTCGAGGCCGCGCGACGTGCAGCCGCGGCATAGGTCGGTCGGCGTGAAGTTGGCGGTGCCGCAGTCGGTGCACCGCTGGTACCGGAGTTCGCCGTCCGCGCAGCCGTCCCAGAAGGGGGCGCTGAGCGGGGTGACCGGGTTGAGCGGTATGCCGGTCTGGGGTGCGAGCACGGTTGTCACGGCCTTTCCGTTCCGAACAGCGCGACCTGGCTGAACAGTGCGCCGGAGCCGCCGGCGCTGGCCAGCGCGACGCGGGCGCCGGGGATCTGGGTCGAGGCGCACGTGCCGCGCACCTGTTGGACGGCCCGGATGGCGCGCTGCAGCATCTGCGGGTTGGACCCCGCGTGGCTGTACGACAGCAGTCCGCCGTCGGTGGTCACGGGGTGGTTGCCGTCCGGCGCGATGTGGCCGTCGGCGACGAAGGGGCCGCCCTCGCCGGGGGCGCAGAACCCGAACGCCTCGAGCTGTCTGATGACTTCGAAGGAGAAGGGGTCGTACAGCTCGAGGACGTCGACGTCGGCGCGGCTGAGTCCGGCGGTGCGGAACGCGCGGTCGGCGGCGCGTTGTCCGACGAGCCCTGCGGAGGGTTGTCCGGCGCGCCGCCCGGCGAGGTCGTAGGCGGGCGGGTGCTGGTAGGCGGGGCCGAGGCAGTCGGACGCCATGCCGAGCAGGTACACGGGGGCGTGGGGCAGGTCGGGGGCGCGGTCGGCGGCGGTGAGGACGAGGGCGCAGCCGCCTTCGGAGGTGATGGCGCAGTCGAGCAGCCGGAAGGGGTCGGCGATGGGGCGGGACGCGCGGATGTCGGCGGGGGTGTAGGGGCCGCGGCCGTGGTAGACGGCGTCGGGGTTGACGTGGCCGTTGTTGCGGATGGTCGCGGCGACGACGGCCAACTGGTCTTCCGTGGTGCCGTACTCGATCATGTGGCGGCGTGCGATGAGGGCGAACTCGGCGGCGGTGAACAGGCCCCAGGGGATGACGAACTCGTTCTCGGGGCGGGTCCAGGGGGCGGTGGCGGCGCGTTCGGTGTAGACGCCGGCTTCGCCGGACGCGACGACGGCGACGTCGCACATGCCGGCGGCGATCGCGGCGGCGGCTTCGGCGATCATGCCGAGGCCGTACTGCGTGCCGCGCCAGGCGGGGCCGACCCTCAGGTCGTGGATGAGCCGGGCGGACAGGTCGGCGGCGCTGACGCCGTCGACGTCGTCGAGGGTGAGTCCGGCGTCGGCGAGGGCGCCGTGGACGGCGTCGACGGTGATGGACAGCGAGGTGTGGCCGGGCAGGGCGCGGGCCTGCGCGGTGTTGTGCACGCCCGCGATCGCGACGCCGCGGTACGGATGGGACCCGGGGGCCACGCCTCTCCTCCTCAGCCGTACCTGCGATGAACGCCCATTGGAAGCGGGACTTGACGAGGAGTCAAGGCCGAAGGTTGTAGAGGCTCACTATCGGTTGCGGTCATTCCCGGTCGGTTTGGGCGACAACCGCGGAAATCCCGGACGCGGGTTCGCGGACCTCGACCGGGTCTGTCCGAAGGCTGACGCGGACCGCCCGCCGGCTGACGGTTGTGAGCGGCGCCAACGACCGGGTCGGGTCGGTCGGTGGACCGTATCGCCGCATTCAATGAGGACTTCTGTGTTAAGGCGGGCACATCGGGTGACCCTCATGCGCCAGGATGGATCCTGCAAACGCGTCCGACCGACCGCCATCGGGCGGCGCGTGCACCCTCGTGGGGAAGGTGCCGTGATGGCAGAAGCGAACGGTTCGCGGGGATCCGGGACCCCGCTGCCCGCCGAGGTGTCGGCGGACGTGCCGCCGCCTGGCCGCGCGCTGGGAGCGCTTGCCCGGCGTGCCAATGGCGCGCACGGTGTCGACGTGCTCGGCGCCGGGTCGGGCGCGGCCTCCGGCGGGAACGCCGTCGTAGGCCCGGTCGCGGGGTCCGCTGTGGGCTCCGCGCTGGAGGGCGCGGGGTCCGGGGTGGCGGCCGGCGTGGATCCCCGCATGGTCAACGGACAGGGGCCGGGTTCCGTCGAGGTGGTCCACTGGGACGGCTCCGAACCCCTGCTCACCCAGGCCCCGTTGCTGGAGCGCGACGGCGAGCTCGCGCTGGTCCGCGCCGTCGTCGAGAACCTGTGCCGGCACGCCCGCGCACGCTCCGGCGGATTCCCCGACGGCCTGCCCGACGGCGGCGGTACCGCGGCCGGGCTCGGCGCGGGTGTCGGGGTCGGCGTCGCGAACCACACCGTCAGCAAAGGCCGGCACGCTGCGCCGCCCGTCCCGCACCCCACCGGGCCGGTCTCCGGCGAGCTGCTGATCGTCGAGGGCCTGGCGGGCTACGGCAAGACGACCATGCTCGACCAGGTCCGCCGGATCGCCGTCGAACACCACTGCACGGTGCTGCACTCGCGCGGCGGCGAGCGCGAACAGGCCCGATCCTTCTCCGTCGTCAAGCAGCTGTTCTTCAACCTGCTGGCCGGCTGCACCGGCGACGAACGCGCCGCGCTGCTCGGCGACTGGTACGACATCATCGCGCCCGCGCTCGGCCTGTGCCCGGCCACCGCGGGCTCCACCCCGGACCCGCTCGGTGTCCGCGACGCGCTCGACTGGCTGATGACCGGCCTGACCCGGCACCGCGGCCCGATCGTCATGGTCGTCGACGACGTGCAGTGGGCGGACGCCGAATCCCTGGAGTGGCTGGTCAACTTCGCCCGCAACCTCGACCAGCTGCCGGTCCTCCTCGTGGTCGGCCGGCGCAGCGAGGAGTCCACCGACGTCGACGAGTTGCTGCGCGAGATGTCGACGCTCGACCGCACCCGCACCGTCCACCTGGGCACGCTGTCGCCCGCCGCGGTGACCCGGGTCGTCGAGGTCGGTCTCGGGGTGCGCGGCGACGACGTGTTCAACGCCCGCTGCCATGAAGTCACCGACGGCAGCCCGTTCGTGCTGTGGGCGATGGTCGGCGAACTGCGCCGGCGCCGGCTCGCGCCGGTCGGGTCGAACGCGTCCGAGCTCGCCGCGATCGCGGCCGCGACGATCGGCCCGAAGCTGGCCGCGCGTCTGGAGCGCATGGGCGACTGCACGATCGAGGTGGCCCGCGCGATCGCCGTGCTCGGCAGCGACGCGACCCCGGTGCGGGTCGCCGAACTCGCGGGCGTGGACGTCCCCAAGGTCGGGGTGATAGCCGACCGGCTGCGCGCCGCCGCGATCCTCGTCGACCAGGACACCCTCGGGTTCCTGCACCCGCTCATCGCGACCGCCGTCTACCAGTGGATCCAGCCCAGCGCCCGCAGTGCGCTGCACGCCCGCGCCGCCCGCCTGCTCGTGCAGGACGGCCGCGACGCGCGGTCGGCCGCCGTGCACCTTCTGGTCACCGAGCCGTGCGGAGACGCCTGGGTCGTCGAGCAGTTGCGCACCGCGGCCGACCAGGACAAGAGGGCCGGTGCGCCGGACTCCGCGCTGCGCTACCTGCAGCGCGCCCTGCGCGAACCGCCGCAGCGCGACGACCGGGCCGCGGTGCGCTACGAGTTGGGCCGCGCGTCGTTCGTCAGCTCGCCGTCCGACGCGATCATGCACCTGCGCGCGGCGCTGGCCGACGACGCCGCGGACCGGGTGCTGCGCGAGTCGATCGTGCTGCAGCTCGCCCGCGCGCTCGGCTACACCGACCAGATCCAGGCGGCGGTCGAACTCCTCGACCAGGAGGCGGCCGCCGCGAACGCGTCCAGCACGCGGCTGCGGCTCCAGGTTGAGCACTTCCTGTGGGCGGTGTTCTGGGTCGACGACCCAGACTACCACACGCGTTCGCGGCGCCTGAAGAACCTCGTCGTCCGCCTGGAGGGCAACAACCGCACCGAGCGCTGCCTGCTGGCGCTGCGCGCCTGGTACGGGGTGGTGCGGGGCGACCCGATGGTGCAGGTGCTGGCGAGCGCCGACCAGGCGTGGGGACCGGGCCTGACGTGGACCGACGAGGACTGGGGCTTCGAGATCCCCAGCCTGCTCGCGCTGACGTACATGTACTGCGACCGCAACGACCGCGCCGAGCAGCTGTTCACCGCCGGTATCGCGGAGCTGCGTTCGCACGGCTGGCGCGGCACGCACCTGTCGTACGCGCACTCGATGCGCAGCCTGGTGCGCTACCGGCAGGGCAAGCTGCTGCTCGCCGAGGAGGACTGCCGGATCGGGCTGCGGCTGGCGTTGCGCCTGGGTCCGCTTGCGCCCGCGCGCTGGTATCCGATCGGCACGCTGATCCAGGTGCTGCTGGCGCGCGGGCGGGTGCGTGAGGCGGTGCGGCTCGCGGAGGAGCACGAGTTCACCGAGCCGTTCCCGAACGCGGTCGTGTTCCCGGATCCGCGCGCGGTGAGCGGCGAACTGCGGCTGGCCGCCGGGATGCCCGCGGAGGCGGCGGCGGACCTGGCGGCGGCCGGGGAGAAGCTGGAGGGGCGCGGTGTGGCCAATCCGGCGTGGTGTCCGTGGCGGGTGAACCTCGCGAAGGCGTTGTCGGCGTACGACCCGGAGACCGCGTACGAGCAGGCGTGCGAGGCGCTGCGCCGCGCGTACCGGTTCGGCGCGCCGTCCGCGATGGGGCAGGCGTTGCGCGTGACGGGCCGTCTGGAGGGCGGGCAGAAGGGGCTGGCGAAGATCGAGGACGCGCTGATGTGGCTCGAACACTCCGACGCGCGCTACGAGTACGCGGTGACGCTGGTCGAGTACGGCATCCTGCTGCGCCGCGAGTTCGGCGACCGGGACGCGGTGGACCCGCTGTTCGAGGGGCTGACGGTCGCCGTGGAGTGCGGCGCGGACGCGCTCGCCGACGCGGCGCGCGCCGAACTGGTGGACATGGGCGAGCTTCCGCCCGTGGTGGGGTCGGGTCCCGCGGGCTACGGGCCGATACCGTGAGCGCCGCGGCGGCCGCCGCCCACGATCCGGGGCCCGAGCAGTTGTTCGAGCGGGTGCGCGAGCTGTCGATGGTGCACACGCTGGTCCGGGGGCTGTCGGGCCCGGTGGGCTCGGACGGCGGCGGGCGCGGCGGGCTGCTGATGTTCGAGGGCGCGGCGGGGCTCGGCAAGACGTCGCTGGTGGACGCGACGCGGCGGATCGCGGCGACGTACGGCACGACGGTGCTGCACGCCAAGGGCGGCGAGCGCGAGCAGGGCCGCGCGTTCCACGTGGTGCGGCAGTTGTTCCGGCGGCTGCTGGTGGCGTGCGGCGAGACGGAGCGGCACGACCTGCTGGGCGGCTGGTGGGATTTGGTGGCTCCGGCGGTGGGCCTGGCGCCGCCCGCGCCGGCGCCGGACGGCGAGGGCGGTGACGGCGCGGCGCCCGATCCGCAGGGGGTGCGGGACGCGCTGGACTGGCTGATGGCCGGTCTCGGGCAGCGGCGCGGCCGGATGGTGGTGCTGGTCGACGACGCGCACTGGGCGGACCGCGAGTCGCTGACGTGGCTGGAGTCGTTCGCGCGCACGATCGAGGCGACGCCGGTGCTGATGGTGGTGACGCGCCGTCCGGAGGAGCCGACGCCGAACGCGGACCTGCTCGGCGAGCTGGCGGGGCTGCCGGGCATCCACCGGCGCGACCTGTCGCCGCTGTCGCCGCCGGCGGTCTCGGCGATGGTGCGGCAGCGGCTGGGGGCGTGCTCGGACGAGGTGTTCTGCCGTACCTGCCATGCCGCGACCGACGGAAACCCTTATGTGGTGGGCCAGTTGCTGGGCGAGGTGGTGGACCGCGAGCTGAAGCCGACCGCGGCGAACGCCCGCCACCTGGACACGCTCGCGGCGGCGATCGTCGGCCGCGGCATGATCGCCCGCCTGGAGCGCACCGGCAGCGCCGCGGTGGGGATCGCCCGCGCGGTGGCGGTGCTCGGCGCCGACGCGACGCTGGGGCGGGCCGCGGCGCTCGCCGGGCTGGACGCCGACGCGGCCGTCGGTCCGGCCGACCGGCTGCGCGCGGTAAGGGTGTTCGGGTCGGGCGAGCAGCTCGACTTCGCGCACCCGACCATCGCGACCGAGGTGTACCGGCGAATACCGCCGCAGGCCCGCGGCGCGCTGCACGCCCGCGCCGCGCGTCTGCTCATCGGGGACGGCCACGACGAGGCGCAGGCCGCCGCGCACCTGCTGGCCACCTACCCGTCCGGGGACCCGTGGGTGGTCGACCGGCTGCGGGCCGCCGCGCGGCAGGACGCGCGCGCGGGTGCCCCCGACGCCGCGTACCGCAACCTGCTGCGGGCTTTGGAGGAGCCGCCGTTCGGGGAGGAGCGCACGGCGGTGCTGTACGAGCTCGGGCTGACCGCGTTCGTGCACGATCCGCGCGCCGCGATCGACCACCTGTACTCGGCGCTCGCGGGCACGCACCCCGAACGGCCGTTCCGGCAGGCCATCGTGCTGCGGCTCGCCAAGGCGCTGGCGCACGACGACCGGATGGCCGAGGCGGTGCGGCTGCTCGACGCGGAGGCCCGCGCCACGAAGGTCTCGCGCGGCCGGCTGCGGCTGCAGGCGGAGCACTTCCTGTGGGCGCTCTTCTGGGTCGACGACGGCGAGGCGCACGCGCGGGCGCGCCGGCTGCGGTCGCTCGCGGGGCGGCTGGCGGGCTCCGACACCACCGAGCGCGCGCTGCTGGGCATGCGCGCCTGGTACGGGGTGGTGCGCGGCGACCCGGCGGTGCAGGTCATCGCGTACGCCGAGCGCGCCATGAACCCTCCGTTGAGCTGGGTCGACGAGGACTGGGGCTTCGAGGTCCCGGTGCTGACCGCGCTCGCGTTCCTGTACTGCGACCAGCCCGAGCGGGCGGAGGCGTGCTTCCTCGACGGCATCGCCGAGCTGGAGGCGCGCGGCTGGCGCGGCACGCACCTGGCGTTCGGGCACACGCTGCTGGCGCACATCCGCTACCGGCAGGGGCGGCTCGCGGAGGCGGAGGCGGGCGCCCGCGTCGGGCTGGAGTACGCCGACCGGCTCGGGCCGGACGCGCCCGCGCGCTGGTACGCGGTCGGCACCCTCATGCAGGTCCTCATGGCGGTCGGGCGGCTGGACGAGGCCCAGGAGCTCGCCGACCGGTACGGCTACGGCGAACCCTTCCCGCAGGCCGTCGTGTTCCCGGTGCCGCAGGTGGTGTGCGGGGAACTGCACCTGGCGCGGCACGAGTACGCGGCCGCGGTGGAGGACCTGACCGCGGCGGGGACGGGGCTGGACGCGCGCGGGTCGACGAACCCGGCGTGGTGCCCGTGGCGGCCGTACCTCGCGCACGCGCTGCTGCCGACGGATCCGGCGGCGGCGCGAAGGGTCGCGAACCGGGCCGTGGGACAGGCGTACGTGTTCGGCGCGCCGTCCGCGCTCGGGCAGGCGCTGCGCGCCGCCGGGCAGGTCATCGGCGGCGCGGAGGGCCTGGCGAAGCTCGGCGAGTCGGTGCGCTGGCTCGCGGACTCGCCGGCCCGGTTCGAACACGCGCTCTCGCTCGTGGAATACGGTGCGGCGCTGCGGCGCGCGAAGCGGATCACGGAGGCGCGGCTGCAGCTCGGCGCGGGTCTGGAGGCGGCGGTGCGGTGCGGGGCCGAGGCGTTGGCGGCGCGGGCGCGGGCGGAGCTCATCGCGGCCGGCGGGCGGCCGCGGCGCGCGTACCGGACGGGCGTGGAGGCGCTGACCGTGCGCGAACGCCAGACCGCCGAACTGGTGGTCGGCGGCCTGTCGAACGCGGCGGTGGCCCGGCACCTGGCGGTGCGCGTCGGCACCGTGCAGAAGCACCTGACGGCGGTCTACGCCAAGCTCGGCACCGACCGGGCGGGGCTGGCCGACTGCCTGGAGGCGGCCGGGTTCACGGCGCCCGGGTCAGCACCGCCCGCGAGTAGAGCACGGGGCGGTAGGTGATCACCGAGCGGCTGAGGCGCAGCGTCATGCCGCGTCCCAGCCGGTCCAGGGCGACGGTGACGGGGCTGCTGCCGTAGCCCTCGATGGTGATCGACCCGGTCCCGTGCGGCAGGTCGAGGCGGCCGTACGCGTAGCCGAGCAGCACGTGCGAGCGGCGGTACCGGAACCGTGCGGCGTCGCCGGGGTCGTCGGCGGGCTTCGCGTCGATCAGGTACGCGGTGTGCACGCCGCGGAAGGAGCCGTTCGCCGCGAGCCGGATGTCGAGGAAGAAGTCCCGCAGGTCGTAGCCGTCGTGGCCGTCGCCGCCCGGCACGACGACCGGGTCGGACACCCAGCGGGCGGCCGGCCCGCGCGCGGGTCGCGCCGTGGGGAGCGGGGGCAGGCGAGAGGTCAGTGCCATGAGGGCTCCTGCGGACGGGGTCGCGGACGTCGTTCTACGGGACGAACTGCGGCGCGGCCGACGAGCAGGCCGGACGCGCCGTGTCGGGCTCCGACCCGCGTGCGGCGTCGGCCGGGAGCCGCCACCCCCGCCAGGGTGGTGCCGCACGCGGGTCTCGGAGGCCGGTGCGCCGCGGCGTGCGGCGCGGCCCGGCGGGACCGTGCTGTTCCGTGGGGATCCGTGGGGAACCTGTGGGGATCCGCGGGGATCCGTTGTGCTCGGTCGTGTGCGGCGGCGCTCCGGTGTGTCGCGGCGGGGGCGGGCGCGTGCCCGGCACGCCCGACCGGCCCGTCCGACCGACGAGTCCGCTGCCAGACGACACCTCCGCTCCCGGCGTCCTCGCGCCGGATCGGGCCCACCCGTGGCAGCGGACCCGTCCGGCCACCCCCCAGCGGCCGCACCGCCGTCCCCCCTCGGTGGGCGCGCGGCCGCGCGAGCGTACGAGCGCTCGTGGGTGCCAGCCTGCCGGACCGGGACGTGCGGCGCAGTGGAGGAACCCCTCTACTCTTTGCCGCCCAAAGACCCCTGATTGGGGTCGGATACCCGCCAAGGCGTCGGTATCCGGCCGCCCGCGGCAGACGCGGGCCGCCGCGGGCCGCCGCACCGGGGGGCTGCGGGAGGCGCCCGGTAACGTAGGCGGCGTGATCGACACGTCTTCCTCCCCCGCTTCCCCGACCGCCGGAGCCGTCGCGGCCGGCCTGGCCACGCTCGCGGCCGACGGCACCGTGCTGGACACCTGGTACCCGGCCCCCGCGCTCACCGACGGCGGCGACAAGGCCGAAACCGTGCGCCTGACCGCCGACGAGGCCGTCGCGGCGCTCGGTGCCGACGTGGCCGCCGGGCTCGGCGCCGACGAGCTGCGCGGCGTCGAGGTGGTCGCCGTCCGCACCGTGATCGGCTCGCTCGCCGACGCCCCGGTCGACGCCCACGACTCCTACCTGCGGCTGCACCTGCTCAGCCACCGCCTGGTCCGCCCGCACGGCGCGAACCTCGACGGCGTGTTCGGGCTGCTGGCCAACGTCGCGTGGACCAACCTCGGACCGGTCCCGGTCGACGGCGTCGCCGCCGCCCGGCTGCGGGCGCGTGCCGCGCGCGTGCCGTTCGAGGTCGCGGGCGTGGACAAGTTCCCGCGCATGACCGAGTACGTGATCCCGTCGGGCGTCCGCATCGCCGACACCACCCGGGTCCGCCTCGGCGCGCACCTGGCGTCGGGCACGACGGTCATGCACGAGGGCTTCTGCAACTTCAACGCCGGCACGCTCGGCGCCTCCATGGTGGAAGGCCGCATCAGCGCGGGCGTCGTGGTCGGCGACCACAGCGACGTCGGCGGCGGCTCCTCGATCATGGGCACCCTGTCGGGCGGCGGCAAGCAGGTCATCTCCGTCGGCGAACGCTGCCTCCTGGGCGCCAACGCGGGCATCGGCATCTCGCTCGGCGACGACTGCATCGTCGAGGCCGGCCTCTACGTCACCGCCGGCACCCGCGTCACCCTCCAGGACGGCACCGTCGTCAAGGCCGCCGAACTCTCCGGCCGCGACGGCCTCCTCCTGCGCCGCAACTCCCAGTCGGGCGCGGTCGAGGGCATCTGGCGCACCGAGTCCTGGGGCTCCCTGAACGCCGACCTGCACAAGAACGACTGACCAAGGTCACGCCACCGAACGGGCGGGGGGGGGGGGGCGCCCCCCCCGGGCCGCCCCCCCCCCGGCGGGCGGCACCACCCCCCCCCCCCCCCCCCCCCCCCCCCGGGGGGGGGGGCCCCCCCCCCCCCCCGCCCCCCCCCCCGCCCGTTCGCATGAACGCCGCGCGAACGCCGCACCCGTGCTCGGGCGCCGCCCTGGCTTCGTCCCGTGGACGCCGACGCGAACTACAGCATCGAGCTCGAGCCGGAGGTCGAGCAGTGGTTCACGATGCTGCCCGCCCGCCAGTACCGCCAGGTCGAGGAGAAGGCCGAACCACTCGCGGCGCGCCCGACCACACTGGGTGAGCCGCATTCGCGCCACCTCGGTGACGGCCTCCGCGAACTGCGCTTCAGCCTCGACGGCGTCGGGAGGGCAAATGAACCACGCACGCCGGCAGATCGCGCGGGAGCGGGCGCTGCGCGGAGGTGTCGAGCCGCCGGAGGTGGCCGCGGCGCGGGAGCAGATCCGGTTGGCGATGGCGCTTGGGCAGTTGGTCCATGACCGCCGTACCGAGCTCGGGCTGTCGGAGGCGGGGCTCGGGGAGCGGCTCGGGGTGGCGGCCGACGAGGTTGAGCGGATCGAGGTGGGCGGCGTTCTGCCGGTCATGTCGGAGCTGTTGCTGCGGCTGGCCGTGGCTCTGGACGTCGTCGTCGACCTGCACGTCGCGGGCTCGGGCGCGAGCACCGTGGCGTTCGCGGTGCGGGCTGCTTGACCGTTGCCCGTCAGGCGGCTGCTTCGTCGTCGGGTTCGGGGCGGGTCAGGGTCAGGACGGCGTCGAGGAAGGCGGCGGTGTCGCTCAGGTCGGGGAGGACGGCGTGGGCGCCAGCGGCTTGCAGGGTGGCGGGTGGGGTGTTGCCGGTGGCCACGGCGAGGACGGCGGCGTTGTTGTCGAGGGCGGCTTCGACGTCGCGGACGGTGTCGCCGATCAGGACGGTGCGGCGGCCGGGGAAGTCGGTGCCGTAGACGGCGGCGGCGCGGTGGCGGGCTATCGGGACGAGGGCCGGGCGGTGGGCGTGGTCGTCGCCGTAGGCGCCGAGGTCGAGGCGGAGCAGGTCGGTGGGGAGCCCGCACATGGACAGTTTCACGCGGGCGGGGCCGGCGGTGTTGCCGGTGAGGACGCTCTGGACGACGTGGGCCGCGCGGTCGAGTTCGCGGACCGCGGCGACGGCGCCCGGTAGCGCGACGCCTTCGCGGCGGATCTGGTCGGCGCGGTCCACGATGCCCGCGCCGAGTGCGGCGGTGAGCGCGGCGACGAGGTCGTCGGTGGGGTCGATGCCGTGCGCGGTGAGGGTGTCGCGGGCGATCAGCAGGTCGGTGCTGCCCTCGAAGGGGACGTGTGCGGTGAGGGTGCGGCCGGTGACGGCGCGGAAGGCCTCGGCGTGGGCGTCGCGGCTGGCGTGCCCGGCTTTGACGAGGGTGCCGTCGAGGTCCCACAGGACGAGGACCGGCGCGGCGGGCTGCGGAGTGGCGGAGGCGTGCGGCACCCGGCCAGCGTAGTTTCCCCGCGGCGCGCCGCGGGTTTTTTCTTTTCGGGCGGACCGATGAGTTCCGGCTGTTCCGGCGGTCTGCACGGGTGGAAGGTCCGGCACGGCACGCGAGAGGCGATCACCATGAAGCTCACCGTCACCACGTTCGTCACGTTGGACGGCGTCTACCAGGCCCCGGGCGGTCCGTCCGAGGACCCGTCGGGCGGGTTCACGCACGGCGGGTGGTCGGCGCCGTTCGGGGACGAGGACTTCGGCCGGTTCATGGTCGGGGTGTTCGAGGACGCCGACGCGTTCCTGCTGGGCCGCCGGACGTACGAGATCTTCAACAGCTACTGGCCGCACCACGACGACCCGGCGGACCCCATCGCGACGAAGCTGAACACGCTGCCCAAGTACGTCGTGTCGGGTTCGCTGTCGTCGGCCGAGTGGACGAACAGCCGGATCCTCGGCGGCGACCTGGCCAAGGAGGTCGCGGCGCTCAAGGAGCAGGAGGGCCGCGAGCTGCAGGTGCACGGCAGCGGCGCGCTGGTGCGGTCGCTGCTGGCGCTCGGCGTGGTGGACACGCTGCACCTGCTGCAGTTCCCGGTGATCCTCGGCACGGGCAAGCGGCTGTTCCCCGAGGACGCGCTGCCGACCCGGTTCCGGCTGGCCGGTTCGCGGACGACGGCGGCGGGCGTCGCGATCCACTCGTACGAGCGCGACGGCGACCCGGAGTACGGCGACTACGCCGACGAGGGCTGATCCGCGCACCCGCACGCGGCTGCTGAGGCCGCCCGTCCCGCGCCCCGGGACGGGCGGCCTCCCGCGTTCTCCGCTCCTCGACCGTTCCCCGGCCGCTGCCGGACCGCGCCTCGCCTACTCCTCGACGAGGTCCGCGCCGCGCACGCCCGTGGCGACGGCGCGGATGACCTTGCCGGTCGGGGTGCGCGGCAGCGGTTCGGTGCGGATCTCCCAGTGCGACGGCACCTTGTAGTAGGCGAGCCGGTCTCCGACGTACGCGGAAAGGCCGCGCGGGTCGAGCGCGCCGCCGGACTTCGGGACGACGATCGCCTTGACCTCCTCGCCGAGTTCGGGGTGCGGGACGCCGACGACGACGGACTCGGCGATGTCCGGGTGCGCGTCGAGGCAGTGCTCGATCTCGGCGGGGTACACGTTCTCGCCACCGCGCAGGATCAGGTCGGAGCGGCGGGTGGCCATGAAGAACTGGCCGCCGCGCGCGAGCCCGAGGTCGCCGGTGCGCAGCCAGCGGTCGGGGGTCAGGGACTTCTCGGTTGCGGCGGGGTTGCGCCAGTACTCGAGCATGACGAGGGGGCTGCGGATCCAGATCTCGCCCTCCTCGCCGTCGGCGAGCCGGGCGCCGTCCTCGCCGTGGATCTCGACCTGGACGGTGGGGACGGCGGCGCCGATCGCGCCGGGCGTGGCCTCGAGCTGGGCGGCGCCGGCGCTGGTGGCGACGCCGCCGCTCTCGGTGAGGCCGTAGCCGACGCCCATGGCGCCCTTGGCGTTGGTGAAGACCTGTTGGAGGCGGGCGACGAGTTCGGGGGCGAACGCGGCGCTGCCGCCGCCGAGCCGGGTGACCGAGCTGAGGTCGTAGCGGCCGGCGTCGGGGTGGTTGACGACGCGCCAGCCGACGGTCGGGACGACGGACCAGTTCGTGCAGCGCTCGCGCTCGATGGTGGCGAGCACGGCCGGAACGTCGAACCGGCCGCTGAAGAGCACCATGGTGTGGCCGTCGGCGAGCGCGGCGACGGCGCCGGCGAGCAGCCCGGAGACGTGGAAGAACGGGCTGTTGACGAGCCAGCGCCCGGGTCGGCCGGCAACGGCGTTCACAGGCAGGTGGGCCGTGGCGCGGGCCGCCAGGAGGGCCTGGACGTTCTGCATGGCGATGACGTTGCGGTGCGTGAGCACGGCGCCCTTGGGCCGACCGGTGGTGCCGGAGGTGTAGAGGATGAGCGCGGCGTCGTCCTCGTCGCCGGGCCCGTCGGGCAGTGCGGCGTCGGGGGCGTAGCGGACGAGGTCGGCGAAGCCGGTCTCGATCTCGACGACCGGCACCCCGAGGTCGGCGTCGGCGACGCGTTCGAGGCGGCGGCGGTCGGCGATGAGGACCTTGGGCTCGCAGTCGGCGATGCCGTAGCGGATCTCCTCGCCGGCCCACCAGCCGTTCATGCCGACGGCGATCGCGCCGAGGCTGACGGAGGCCCAGAACGCGATGAGCCATTCGGGCCGGTTGGCGGCCAGGATGGCGACGCGGTCGCCGGGGCGGACGCCGTACCGCTCGCGCAGCGCGGCGGCGACGGAGGCGACGGCGCGGGCGTGCTCGGCGTAGGTGAGCCGGGTGCCGTCGTCGTGGACGACGTATTCGCGGTCGCCGTGCGCGGCGGAGGCCGCGACGAAGGCGGACAGGGACGTCGGCCGTGCCGCGAGGACCCGCATGCGGACGCCGAGGACGTCCTCCTCGGCGAGTTCGAAGCGCGCGCCGGGGGCGGTGAGCGCGGCCAGCGGGTCTGTTGCGGGTGTCGAGGTCGCCATGCCCGGACCCTAAGAATGCTTGACCAAGTCAGTCAAGTGGTCGCGCTGTGCGAACGCCCAGCTCAGCGGCCGGAGGGCGGTGGAAGTGGCACGTGTCACCCCGGTCGCACGCCTCCCGCAGCCCGCACCCGGCCCCCGCGCCGCGCCGCCGATCCCGGAGCCGCCGCGGGCCTTGTCCTCTGCGCCCGTCCGGCCTACCGTGCCCCCCAGGTCTGACGCAGCGTCAGACATCGTCACGGGGACCGCCCGCGACGGACCCGCCAGGGGGTGTACGCGTGACCGACCTGCTCCTGCCCGACCCCGAGCCGCGCGAGGTGCGGTACACGGTCATCTCCGTCGACGACCACCTCGTCGAGCCGCCCGGCATGTTCGAGGGCCGCCTGCCGGCCCGCCTCCAGCCCCTGGCCCCCAAGGTCGTCGAGGACGAACGCGGCCACCAACTGTGGGAGTTCGACGGCCAGCGCTACACCCAGGTCGGCATGAACGCGGTCGCCGGCCGGCGCCCCGAGACCCGCTCCCTCGAACCCACCCGGTTCGAGGACATGCGGCGCGGCTGCTGGGACATCGACGCGCGGATCCGCGACATGGACATCGCCGGGGTGTGGGCGTCGCTGAACTTCCCGTCCCAGATCACCGGGTTCTGCGGCCGGGTGTTCTCGCACGCCTCCGACCCCGAGCTCGGCCTCGCCGTCACCCGTGCGTGGAACGACTGGCTGTACGAGGAGTGGTGGCAGCCGTACCCCGACCGCATCATCCCGCTCGGCATCACCTACCTCACCGACCCGGAGCAGGGCGCCGCCGAGATCCGCCGCAACGCCGCGCGCGGCTTCCGGTCCGTCGCGCTGCCCGAGCGCCCGCACCGCATCGGGCTGCCGTCGATCTTCGACCCGTACTGGAACCCGATCATCGAGGCGTGCGCGGAGACCGGCACGGTCATCTCGCTGCACGTCGGCTCGTCGGGGCTGGCCGACATGCCGCCTGGCGCGCCGATGCTGGAGCTCGGCGCGACCATGTTCGGGCAGCTCAGCCTGCACGCGTGCGCCGAGTGGCTGTGGTCCGGGCACCCCGCGCGGCACCCGGAGCTGCGGATCGCCATGTCCGAGGGAGGCATCGGCTGGGTGGCGATGCTGCTCGACCGGCTCGACAACATCGTCGACCGCTCGGGCTACGCGGGCCTCGCCGAGTCGTGGGGCGTGCGCCCGGCCGACGTGCTGACCCGCAACTTCCGATTCTGCACGCTCGACGACCCGTCCACCATCGACACGCGGCACCGCATCGGCATCGAGAACATCATGCTCGAGACCGACTACCCGCACGGCGACGGCACCTGGCCCGACACGCAGGAGGTCATCGCCAAGTCCTGGGGCCACCTGCCGGACGACGAACTGCGGCTGCTCACGCACGCCAACGCGGCCGCGCTGTACCGCCACCCGCTGCCGCCGGACCCCAAGCCGTGACACGCGGCGAGCACCGAGCACCCGAGCACGGCACACCCGAGGACCGCCGACCCGAGGACCCCATGCCCGAGGACAGCACGACCGAGCACAGCACGCACGGGGCCGCCGACGGGTTCACGCCCACCGCCGACCGGCTGCTGCCGGACGGCCTCGACCCGCGGCTCGAACTCACGCTGCTCGCCCGCACGCTGTGGCACGAGGGCTACGACGACCACCTCGCCGGGCACATCACCTACCGGCTCGACGACGACACGTTCCTGTGCAACCCGTGGTTCCTGCTGTGGGACGAGTTCACACCGGACGACGTCATCCGCATCGACGGCGACGGCCGCGTCCTGGAGGGCGCCTGGCCCGCGCCGCTCGGCATCCCCCTGCACTTGGAGCTGCACCGGGCCCGCGACGACGTGCGCGTCGCGCTGCACAACCACCCGCGCTGGGGCACCGTGTGGGCGGACGCCGGGCGCGTCCCGCCGCTGCTCGACCAGTCCTCGGCGCTCGGCGGCGGGCGCGTCGTCTTCGTGGACGAGTACGCGGGGCCGGTCGACCAGGCCGAGAACGCCCGCGCCGCCGTCAAGGCCATGGGCGACGCCGACATCGCGCTGCTCGCGGGCCACGGCGTGTTCGTGACCGGCAACGGGATCCGCGCCGTCCACCAGCGCGCCGTCGCCCTCGAACAGCGCTGCCGCGGCGCGTGGCACGCCGAAGTGCTCGGCAGCCCCGTCGAGTTGCCCGCCGCCGTGCGGGAGCGCTTCGCGGCGAGCAAGGGCGACGGCTTCCGGGGCTTCTGGGAGGCGATGGCCCGTAAGGAACTGCGCCGCGACCCGGGCCTGCGCCGCTGGCTGCCCTGACGCCTCCTGGCGATACGGGGTACCCCTACCCGGTACGATGGCGGCAGACGGAGCCGTCCCACGGAGGAGGGGAACCATGCGCCGCGCGACGACGCTCGTCCGCCTCCTCCTCTTCGCGCTCCTCGTGCTCGGCACGGCCGGCATGCACACGCTCGGGCATCCTCCCGAGTCCGGGCCGTCGCACGACCCGATGGCCGGCACCACCGTCACCGTGTCCATGGCCGACCCGGTGGCCGACCCCATGGCCGACCCCGCCGCCGACTGCCCCGACGGGCACTGCGCCGCGGACGCCGCGTCGGGCGTCACGTTCATCCCCGCGACCGCCCACGGCAGCGGTCTCCCCATGCCGCACGGCGGCATGGACCCGGCGTCATTGTGCATGGCGGTGCTGCTGGCGGCGGTCACCCTCGCGATCACGCTCTTCCTGCTGCGGCCCTGCTCCCGGCGCCGCGCGCGGCTGACCGCGCGCGGGCTGTGGGGCCGTGCCACCTCGGCGCTGCCGCCGCCGACGCCCCCTGATCTCTCCTGCCTGGCGGTGCTGCGGATTTAGGCCGACGCGTGCCGGCGGGCTTCGGCCCGCCCCCACCCGACCGAAACCGCAGACCACAGACGAATACCGGAGAGACCCCCATGAAGCGCTCGACGCGCCTTCTCGCGCTGCCCGCCGCCGCCCTGACCGCGACGCTGCTGCTCGCCGCGTGCGGCAGTGACGGCGACTCGATGGACGGCATGGACCACGGCGCCAAGCCGGCCGCCTCGTCCGCGACCGCCCCGGCGACCCCGCCCGCGTCCGCCGCACCCGGCTCCCCCGCCGGCTCGCCCGCAGGCACCCCGGCCGCCGGGTTCAACGACGCCGACGTGATGTTCGCGCAGATGATGATCCCGCACCACGAACAGGCCGTGGACATGGCCAAGACCGTTCTCGCCAAGACCGCCGACCCCGAGGTCCGCACGTTGGCCACGGCCATCGAGGGCGCCCAGGCGCCGGAGATCGCGCAGATGAAGGGCTGGCTGACGACGTGGGGCAAGCCCGCCGCGGCGGGCGGCGGCCACGCCGGGATGCCCGGCATGGACCACGGCGGCGGCGACGGCATGATGTCCGACGCCGACATGGCCGCGTTCAAGGCCGCGAGCGGCAAGGAGCTCGACCGCACGTTCCTGCGGATGATGATCGTCCACCACAACGGGGCGATCGCGATGGCCCAGGACGAGCTCGCCAAGGGCGTCAACGCCGACGCCCGCAAGCTCGCCGAGGCGGTCAGGACGTCGCAGTCCGCCGAGGTCGCGCAGATGCAGAAGCTGCTCGGCTGACTCGGGTGACTCGGGTGACGACGTCCCCGCACCGCTGAAGGCAAGGGGTGGGGGTGCGGGCCGTGCGGCCCGCGCCCCCACCCCGGCCCGGCCCGGCTCAGCGGGATTCGAGCATCGGCATCAGCACGTTGTCGACCAGCCGCGCCACCTCGTCGCGGCTCGGCGCGGTGCGCTCCATCATGTACAGCTGCCCGACCATCGCCGGGCCGGTGAGCACGCACTCGTACTCGGTGGCGCCGGGCCGGGCCTCGCCGCGGTCGACGGCGGCCTGGATGAGCGCGGCGATCTGGGCCATGCGCGGCTCGACGGTCCGCTCGATCCACATCTCGCGCAGATCGTCGCTCGCGCTGGCCTCGCCGCACACGACGCGCAGCGCGACGCCGAGCGTGCCGTCGCAGGAGGTGGCGTACGCGTGCAGGACGTTGAGCAGGTCCTCGCGCAGGCTGCCGGTGGACTCGTAGTCGGACAGGTCGGGCATCGCCTCGGCCAGGCCGCTGATGACGATCGACGGCTTGTCGGCCCAGCGCCGGTACAGCGTGGACTTGCCGGTTCCGGCGCGCGCCGCGACGCCTTCGAAGGTGAAGCCGTTGTAGCCTCGTTCGGCCAGCTCCTCCACGACCGCTTGCGCGATCGCCTGCTGGAGCACCTTCCCGCGACGGCGCGGGAAGCGCCGGTGGTCGTAGCCGATCTCGACGGCGAGATCGCCGCACGACGCGACCACGTCGGGAATATCCGTCCGCACGTCGGCGCTGCCTGCCTGGCGCGCCGGGGCGTCGGCTTGCACTTCGGTCATCCGTCTGCCCTCCGCACGCCATCGTACAGAATACGTTTGCGTTCTCTAAGAGGCATTGCTTACTCTACCCAGAGTACGGAACCGTCCTCTATTTCCGCGCTCTGGAAAGACTCTGCGAGGTACACACATGACCACGGCTCCCACGGATGTGGTCGCCACCAGCGCTGCACCGGGCGCGGCCCCGCGCAAGGTGCATCCCGGGCTCGCGCTGGCGGTCCTGGCGGGCGCGCAGCTCATGATCGTGCTGGACGCGACGATCGTGAACATCGCCCTGCCGGACATCAAGAAGGCCCTGGACTTCTCCGACGCGTCGCTCACCTGGGTGATGAACGCGTACACCCTGACCTTCGGCGGCCTCCTGCTGCTCGGCGGCCGACTGGGCGACCTGCTCGGCCGGCGCCGCATGTTCATAGGCGGCCTGCTCCTGTTCACGCTCGCGTCGCTGCTGGGCGGCTTCGCGCAGAACGACGTCATGCTGCTCGCGGCCCGCGCGCTGCAGGGCGTCGGCGGCGCGGTCACCGCGCCGGCCGTCCTGTCGCTGGTCACCACGACCTTCCAGGAGGGCGCCGAGCGCAACCGGGCCCTCGGTGTGTACGCGGCGGTGTCCGGCATGGGCGCCGCGGTCGGCCTGCTGGCCGGCGGCGTCCTGACCGAGTACGCCACGTGGCGCTGGGTCATGTTCGTGAACGTGCCGATCGGTGTGCTGCTGGCCACCGCCATCCCGCGGGTCTTCCCGAACGACCGGCCCGAGGGCACCGGTTCGGGCCTCGCCCGGTTCGACATACCCGGGGCGATCACCTCGACCGTGGGTGTGTCGGCGCTGGTGTACGGCTTCATCCGGGTCGCCGAGCAGAGCCAGCACAACAAGGACCACACCTGGGCGGACCCGACCGCGATGGCGTTCTTCGCGATAGGCCTGCTGTCGCTGGCCGCGTTCATCGCGATCGAGCTGCGCACCAAGCAGCCGCTGCTGCCGCTGCGCCTGTTCCTCAACAGGACCCGCACCGGCGGCTACCTGGTCATGATGCTCGCGGGCGCGGGCATGATGAGCACGTTCTTCTTCCTCACGCTGTACATGCAGAACAAGCTGCTGCTCGACCTGTCCCCGGTCATGGCCGGCACCGCGTACCTGCCGCTGACCGCCGGCGTCATCACGTCGGCGCAGATCACCTCGCGGCTGATCACGACCCGTGGGCCGCGGCCGTTCCTGATGTTCGGTCCGCTGCTGGCCGGCACCGGCCTGCTGTGGCTGTCGTTCCTGAAGACCGACTCGGACTACGTCACCGGCATCCTGCCCGGCGTGATCATGATGGGTCTGGGCATGGGCGCGGTGTTCGTGTCGATCATGTCCACGGCGACCGCCGGCATCGACCCGAAGGACGCGGGCGTCGGCTCCGCCGTGCTGAACGTGACGCAGCAGATCGGCGGCACCATCGGCCTGGCCGTGCTGGCGACCATCTCGACGTCGGCCGCGACCAGCGAGGCCACGTCGCAGATGGAGAAGTCCGGCGGGCAGCTCACGCCGGACGGCCTGGCGCACGTGCTCACGTCGCAGTGGACCGCGCCGATCTTCGCGGCGTCGCTGATGCTGTTCGCGTCCGCCGTGATCGCGTTCATCCTCGTGCGCATCCGCAAGGAGGACGTGGTCGTCGACCCGTCGGCGGTCACGCACTGAGCGGAGCGCTCCGGGTGCCGTAGCGGCGCCCCGTACACCCCGGCCGGGCGGTGGGACTCCCCACCGCCCGGCCTCGGCGTTGCAACACCCTTGCGCAGTAAGGATTTTTCGCGCCATCGTTTGATATAGGGGATACCGCCCCGGAGGTCCGGCCAGGGGACCGGACCGCGGTGTCCCGGGGGATGGTCGCCATGTCCGAAAGCACCTCCGCCACCGAGGCGGTCCCGCAACCCGCCGCACCCGCACGGGCGATCGACTGGGGCGCGTGGGCAGGCGTCGGCTTCGGCGTCTTGGTGGTCGTCAGCGGCGCGCTCGACTCGTCGCCGGACCCCACCACGAAGGACGCGCCGAAGAAGTGGGCCGACTGGCTCGCCGACTCCGGCCACCGCACGAGCATGTTCGTCAGCGCCGAGCTGAGTGTCCTCGGCGTCGCGCTGTTCCTGCTGTTCCTGCACCGCCTCTACCTCGCGCTCGCGCCGAGCGGCGAGGAGTCCGCCTCCGACCGGGGCCTGCGGCTGCTCGCGTTCGCGTCCGGCGCGGTGTTCGCCGGCCTGGTCGTCGTCTTCACGGCGCTCGGGGCGGCGCCCGCCCTGATGGAGGAGTTCTCCGACGACTACGCCGCGGACACCGGCGCGGCCCTGATGCTCACCGCGGCGTCGATCCTGGTGTTCACGCTGGGGTCCGTCACCCTGTCGGTCCTGCTGTGGTGCGTGTTCGTGCTGTCCCGCCGCACCGGGAACCTGCCGTCGTGGCTGAGCTGGTCGGCGCTCGTCGTGGGCGTCGTGCTGCTGGGGTCGTTCTGGCTGTTCGGCGCCCCGGTGCTGCTGTTCGTCGTCTGGGTGCTGGTGCTCAGCGTCCTGTGGCTGGTGCGCGGACGACGGGGCTGAGCCGTTCGCGCAAGCCGGAGTTCCCTCAAACGACTGACCCAACCGGAACGACGGGGGCCGATCCGCGGCGCGGGTCGGCCCTTGCGCGGAACCCGGTCCGGGGGCCGTGCGTCCTAACGCTGTGAAGGAACCGCGACACCTGTGGCGGAGGTCGGCACACCGTGGGCGCTGGCGTCCCGAGGCCGGTACTCTGCCACAGGCAGCAGGGGGACAACAGACGCGGCGATCCGCGTCCCCGACCGCTGCGCACACCGCGGCCGACCCGGTCGGCGGGAACACTGTCGCAGCGAGGAACCGGCGGGGATGATGGGCGGTGGTGGGGGAGAATTCGGGGGGATTGTGACCGAACACGAGTGGCCCGGTGAGCCCCTGGCCAAGGGGGATCCGACCCGGATCGGGCCGTACACGATCCTCGGCCGCCTGGGGGCGGGCGGCATGGGGCGCATCTACCTCGGGCGTTCGCCGTTCGGGCGGCTCGTCGCGCTCAAGACGATCCGCTCCGAACTCGGCGGCGACCCGGGCTTCCGCGCGCGCTTCGCGCAGGAGGTCGCCGCGGCGCGCCGGGTGAGCGGTGTGTTCACCGCGGCGGTGGTCAACGCGGATCCGGACGCGGCGGTGCCGTGGCTGGCGACCGCGTACGTGCCGGCGCCCTCGCTGGAGACGCTGGTCCGCTCGTGCGGCCCGCTGCCGGCGAGCGCGGTGCGGTGGCTCGCGGCCGGCATCGCCGAGGCGCTGGAGTCGGTGCACGCGGCCGGCCTGGTGCACCGCGACCTGAAGCCGTCCAACGTGCTCGTGGCCAGCGACGGCCCCAAGGTGATCGACTTCGGTATCTCGCGCGCCGCGGACTTCGGCTCGCTGACGATGACCGGCGTCGCGGTCGGCACGCCCGCCTACATGTCGCCCGAACAGGCCCAGGGCGTCCGCGACATCACCCCCGCGTCCGACATGTTCTCGCTCGGCGCGACGCTGGTGTACGCGGCGACGGCGCACTCGCCGTACCCCGACCGCAAGCCGGCCGAGGCGCTGCTGCGCCTGGTGACCGGGTCGGCGGACCTGACCGGGCTGCCGGACGAACTGCACGAGGTGATCAGCGCGTGCATGCAGCGCGCGCCGGAGCACCGCCCGTCGCCGACCGCGCTGTTGAGCGGCCTCGCGCCGCTGCTGGACGCGGAGAGCAACTACTCCGACTCCGACAGCCGGCTGCCCGAGGCGGCGGCCGCGATGGTGGAGCGGTTCGAGCGGCAGTACCGGCCGGCGGGGCAGCGCACTCCCCCGGTGCCCGAGCCGCAGTCCTCGCCGGACGAGACCGACGACGACGTGTCGGGCCGGCTGAGCGAGGACGACTGGGGCAAGCTGCCCGCGCAGATGCGCAACGAGCAGCGGGCCGGCGCCGGTAACGCGGAGCGCGGGCCCGAACGCGATGCGCCCGCGCGGCCGGAGCCGCAGCAGCAGCCTCAGGCCCAGCCGCAGGTGACGCCGCAGCCGCGTCCGGAGCAGCCGCAGGTGGGTGCGCAGCCGCGCCCGCAGACGCCGCCGCGCCCGACGCTGCCGCCGACCGGGCCGCCGCCGCAGCCGCAGCCCCAGGGGCAGCCGCGTCCGCAGCCCCAGCCGCAGCCGCAGCCGCATCGTCCGTCGGTGAGCCCGATGCCCGGGAGCCCGGCGCCCGCCGCGGCGCAGGGCGGCGCGCCGGCCGGTACGCCGGTGGGCGCGGTGCCGACGGAGCTGGCGTTCCGCAAGCCGCCGCCGGCCACCCCGACGTATGTGGCCGACCAGGCGGACGCGCCGCGCCAGCACCCGCCGACGCCGCGTACGCCGACCGGTCCGCTGGAGGTCCCGGCGACGCAGCCGTGGCGGTTCGCGGCGAGTGCGGAGATCCTGTCGCCGCCGGTGCGCGCGGGCGGCACCCGGACGTCGCGGGTGCACGTGCACAGCAAGGACAACGGGCTGCACACGCTGCACCTGGCGACCCGCGAGTGGCGGTTCGACAGCACCGGCTGGTCGCATCCGCCCGCGGTCGAGGGCGACATGATGTACCTGAGCAGCCAGGACAACCACCTGTACGCGCTGGAGTTGACCAGCCGTCAGTGGCGGTGGAGCTTCCCGACGAACGGCGACGTGGTCGCCGCGCCGGTGGTGGCCAACGGCACCGTGTACTTCGGCAGCAGCGACAACGCCGTGTACGCGGTGGACGCCGCGACGGGCCGGTGCCGGTGGCGGTTCGCGACGCAGGGGTGGGCGACCACGCCGACGGTCGTGGACGGCACGGTGTACTTCGGCAGCAGCGACCGGTGCGTGTACGCGGTGGACGCGGGCGCGGGGTGGGCGCGGTGGCGCTACCAGACCGGCGGCTGGGTGTCGGCGCCGACAGTGTCGGGCGGTGTGGTGCACGTCGGCAGCACGGACCACTACCTGTACCTGATCGACGCGGGCTCGGGCACGCTGCGCGGCTGGTACCAGGCGAACGGGCCGGTGGCTCAGCCGGCGGCGGCCGGCGGCATGTCGTACTTCGGCAGCGGTGACGGCGGGCTGTACGCCGTCGACGTGAACTCGACGCGCTGCCAGTGGCGTTACAGCACCGACGGCTGGGTGACCTCGCCGGTGGTGGCCAACGGTGTGGTGTACGCGGGCAGCAGCGACCACTCGGTGGTCGCGGTGGCGTCCAGCGGCGAGCCGCGGTGGAAGTTCACCACGGGGGGCCGGGTGACGTCGCCGGTGGTCGCGGACGGGCTGGTGTTCGTGGGCAGCACGGACCGTCACCTGTACGTGATCGACGCGGTGACCGGAGGCGCACCGACCGGTCGGTAGCAAAACCCGTATTGCGCACGGCTTTTCGGCCCCGGCGGGACTTCCCCGCCGGGGCCGTTCCATGCCCCAAGATCAAAGCATCACGTTCACATCACAAACCTACCTATCGCTAAGTAACCGCCGTACAGTCTGGCGCACCGGATTCCGGCAGGCCCGTGAACCCAAGGTCGGTGGTGACCCAGGTGCGCTTCCTGTTCCGTCGTATCGCCTTCTACGCAGTGACCGCGTGGGCGGCGATCACCATGAACTTCCTGATTCCCCGGCTCATGCCGGGCAGTCCCGCGGACACCGTGCTGTCCCGTTTCAAAGGCCAGGTCTCGCAAGCCCAGGTCGACGCCGTGAAGGCGCAGTTGGGTGTCAGCGACAAGAGCCTGATGTCCCAGTACTGGACGTACTGGGACAACCTTCTGCACGGCGACCTCGGGGTCTCCGTCTCCTATTTCCCCGGCCGTGTCTCGGAGGTGATCGGACAAGGCGTGTGGTGGACGGTCGTCCTGATCGGCGTGGCCACGCTGGTCAGCTTCGTGGCCGGCACCCTGCTCGGCGTGCTGGCCGCGTGGAAACGCGGTTCACGGCTGGACGCGCTGTTGCCGGTGACCACGTTCTTCTCCGCGGTGCCGTACTTCTGGATCGCGCTGGTCTCGCTGAGCGTCTTCGGCGTCGAACTCGGCTGGTTCCCGATCACCGGCGGCTACCGTCCCGAGCTCCAGGTGGGCTGGAGCGGGGAGTTCATCTCCAGCGCGCTGTCCCACTCGGTGCTGCCGGCGCTGACGATCATCGTCAGCTCGATCGCCGGCTGGCTGCTCGGCATGCGCAACATGATGCTGACCACCATCAGCGAGGACTACGTGCTGGTCGCCGAGGCCAAGGGCCTGCGCAGCCGGCGCGTCATGCTCGGCTACGCGGCGCGCAACGCGCTGCTGCCGAACATCTCGGGCTTCGCGCTGTCGCTCGGCTTCATCGTGAGCGGCTCGATCGTCACCGAGACGGTCTTCTCGTACCCGGGCATCGGGTTCCTGCTGTTCAACGCGGTGCTCAACAACGACTACCCGTTGATGCAGGGGATCTTCCTGATCATCACGCTCATGGTGCTGCTGGCCAACCTGATCGTGGACCTGTGCTACGTGCTCCTCGACCCGCGCATCCGACAGGAGGGCTGACGCATGGCCGCAACCGCCACCCTGGCGACCGCGACCGAGCCCGGCGGCGCCGAGCCGCCCGCCAAGCGCCGCCTCGCGCTGCTGCGCTCAGGCAAGGCGCTCACGGGGGTGCTGATCTTCGGCTCGTTCGTGCTGCTCGCCGTCATCGGCCCGTACATCGCGCCGGACGACCCGTCCAAGACCGGCGGCCCGGTGCTGCAGTCCCCGAGCGCGGACCACCTGCTGGGCACGACGCAATCGGGGCAGGACGTGCTCTCCCAGATCCTCGTCGGGGCGCGCACGTCGATGCTCGTGGGCTTCGTCGCGGCCACGTTCGCGACCGCGCTCGCGGTGCTGATCGGCGTCACCGCCGGGTACCTCGGCGGCTGGGCGGACGAGGCCCTGTCGATGCTGACGAACATCTTCCTGGTCATCCCCGCGCTGCCGCTCACCATCGTGCTCACCGGCTACCTCAAGGACGGCGGCTGGTTCCCGATCGCGGTGGTCATCAGCGTGACCGGCTGGGCGTTCGGCGCACGGCTGCTGCGCGCCCAGACGCTGTCGCTCCGCAACCGCGACTACATCAAGGCGGCCCGCGCGGTCGGTGAACGCCCGTGGCGGATCATCACCGTCGAGCTGGTGCCGAACCTGGGCGCGATCATCATCTCGGGATTCCTGTTCACGTTCATCTTCGCGATCCTCACCGAGGCCAGCCTGTCGTTCCTCGGCCTGGGCTCGCTGACGACGTGGAGCTGGGGCACGACGCTGTACTGGGCGCAGAACTCCAGTGCCTTCACCACGGGTTCGTGGTGGTGGTACGTCCCGCCCGGACTGTGCATCGCGCTGGTCGGCGCGAGCCTGTCCCTCATCAACTTCGGCGCGGACGAGCTGCTCAACCCGAGGCTGTCCCCCGCCGCACGCCGCGCGAAGCGCAAGGAGCGCCGCGCCGCGGCCGCGGCCGCAGCGGCCGGAAAGGACGGTGTCCGATGAGCCCGGTCGCGAGTGCGGTGGGCGCCCCGCTCCTGGAGATCCGCGGGCTGACCGTCGACTACGGGGAGGGCCCCGGCGCGGTGCACGCCGTCGACAACGTCGACCTCGTGCTGCACCGCTCCGAAACGCTGGGCCTGGCAGGGGAGTCCGGGTCGGGCAAGTCGACGCTGGCGCACGCCGTCACGCGGCTGCTGCGGCCGCCGGGGACGATCACCGGCGGCCAGGTCCTCTACCACCGCCGCGAGGGGAAAGACGCAGCGGGACACGTGTCGGACGGCCCGGCGCGGTCGGGCCCGGTGAACGTCCTCGACATGACGAGGCCGGAGCTGCGGGCGTTCCGCTGGGAAGAGATCGCGATCGTCTTCCAGAGCGCGATGAACGCCCTCAACCCCGTCCACACGGTGCTCGCGCAGATCGCCGACACGCTCAAGGCGCACCGCCCGGGCATCACGCGGGCCGAATGCCGGGAGCGGGCGGCGCACTTGCTCACCACCGTGGGGGTTCCGGCGGCGCGGATGAGCGCCTACGCGCACGAGCTGTCCGGCGGCATGCGGCAGCGCGTGATGATCGCCATGGCGCTCGCGCTCGACCCCGAGATCCTGGTGCTCGACGAGCCGACGACCGCGCTGGACGTGGTCGTGCAGCGCGAGGTGCTCGCGGAACTCGTGCGGCTCCGCGAGGAGTTCGGGTTCTCCGTGCTGTTCATCACGCACGACCTGTCGCTGCTGCTGGAGGTCGCCGACCGGGTGGCGATCATGTACGCGGGGCGTGTGATCGAGTCGGCGCCCGCCGAGGAGGTCTACCGGGATCCGGTGCACCCGTACACGCGCGGGCTGGTCGCCTCGTTCCCGCCGCTCCGCGGCCCGCGCAGGGAGCTGGCCGGCATCGGCGGCTCGCCGCCGGACCTGCGCGCGCTTCCGCCGGGCTGCGCGTTCAGCCCGCGGTGCCGGCACGCGTTCGACCGCTGCACGCGGGACCTTCCGCTGCTGCGCCGTCCCGCGGGGGCTCCGGAACGGCTGGTGGCCTGCCATCTCGACGACCCGAACGGGAGTGCCGATGACGAACGATGACACGGCCCCGGTGCGTGCCGCGGAGCCGGCGAAGGAGCCACCCCCGGCGACGGTGCCGGCGCCGGGCGGGCCTGCGGAGGCGTCCGCGGCGGAAGCTCCCGCGGAGGAGGCCGCGCCGCTGCTCGAGGCGCGCGGTGTCTCCCGCCACTACCCCGCGCGGCACTCGGGGCGGCTCGGGCGCCGTGCCGTGGTGCACGCCGTCGACGACGTGTCGCTCGCCCTGCACCGGGGGCGGATCACCGCCGTGGTCGGCGAATCCGGTTCGGGCAAGTCGACGATCGCGCGTGTGCTGGCCCGGCTCGAACCGCCGACCAAGGGCGAACTGCTGCTGGACGGACGGCCGGTGGGCCGGGCCCGCGGTTCGGCGTTCCGGCGGTACCTGGGCCAGGTGCAGATGATCTTCCAGGACCCGTTCGCCTCGCTGAACCCGTTCCACACCGTCGAGCACCACCTGGCGCGGCCGCTGCGGCTGCACGGGTCGTACGGCGGCAAGGCGGAGGTGCACGCCGAGGTGCTGCGCCTGCTGGAACGAGTCAGCTTGACACCGGCCGAGCAGTTCGCGCGCAAGCGGCCGCACGAGCTGTCCGGCGGGCAGCGGCAGCGTGTCTCGATCGCCCGCGCGCTCGCGGTGCGGCCCGAGGTGCTGCTCGCCGACGAGCCCGTGTCGATGCTCGACGTGTCCATCCGGCTCGGCGTGCTCAACCTGCTGCGCGCGCTGGGCCACGAGGACGGGCTCGCGCTGCTCTACATCACCCACGACATCGCCTCGGCCCGCTACTTCGCCGACAGCGTCCAGGTGATGTACGCCGGGCGCCTCGTCGAAGGCGGCCCCGCCGAGGCCGTCACGCAGACCCCGGCGCACCCGTACACGCAGTTGCTCATCGACTCGGCGCCCGACCCCGACCGGCGGGCCGCCGTGACCGGCGAACGCGCCGAACGGCTCGGTGAGGCCCCTGACCTCGCCGCGCCGCCGAGCGGCTGCCGGTTCCATCCGCGCTGCCCGCTGGCGATGCCGGTGTGCCGCGAGACCGCTCCCCCGCACTTCCCGGCCCCCGGCAGCCCGCCGGAGGACGGCCACTGGGCCGCGTGCTGGCTGCACGCCCCGGACCGGCAAGACCGGCACGACGACCAGCAACCGATGACGACCGGACGGCGGTGAGAGCACGTGCTCAGACTCGGAAAGCTCGGCAGACGGTTCCTCGGAGGGAAAGTGCTCGCCCGCACGCTGATCGGCGCGACGGCGCTCGCGCTGGCGGCGACGACCACCGCGTGCAGTGACAAGAGCTCCTCGTCGAGCGGTTCGACGGTCCTGAGGATCTCCGGCGCGCCCACGGGCCCGATGACCCGCAACTTCAACCCGTTCGTCACCACCGCGTCGGTGAACCTGGTCGGCGGCGTGTCGATCATCAACGAGCCTTTGTTCATCGGCAATCCGCTGAAGGTCGGCCAGTTCACGCCCTGGCTGGCGAAGTCGTGGGACTTCTCCGCCGACGGCAAGACGCTGACGCTGGGCCTCCAGAGCGGCGTGAAGTGGACCGACGGGCAGGCGTTCACCGCCGACGACGTCGCGTTCACGTTCAACCTGATCGCGAAGAACCCGGCCATCAACACCACCGGCCTCGCCGTGACCGAGGCGCACGCCGAGGGCGCCGACAAGGTCGTGCTCAGCTTCCCCGTCCCGGCCTTCACGCAGCTGGCGTTCGTCGGACTCACGTACATCGTGCCCAAGCACATCTGGCAGAGCGTGCAGGACCCGGCCACCTACACGTTCGAGAACCCGGTCGGCACAGGGCCGTTCATGCTGGACACGTGGTCGCCGCAGGGCTACCTGCTCAAGAAGAACCCGAACTACTGGCAGCCGGGCAAGCCGAAGATCGACGGCCTGCGCTACGTCGTGTACAACTCCAACGTCTCCGCCAACCTGGCGCTCGCGCAAGGCGAGTTGGACTGGGCGGCGAACTTCGTCAACAACATCGACAAGGAGTACGTCGCCAAGGACCCGGCGAACCACCACTACTGGTTCCCGCCGATCAGCCCCACGTTCCTCGGCCTCAACCAGACGAAGCCGCAGTACCAGAACGCCGACGTCCGCAAGGCGATCAGCCTCGCGCTCGACCGCAAGAAGCTCGTCGAGCTCGCCGAGCAGAACGAGCAGCCCGCGGCCACCACGCCCACCGGACTGCTCCCGCAGCACGAGCAGTTCATCTCGGCCAAGTACAAGGGCGTCGAACTCAAGCAGGACGTCGAGCAGGCCAAGGCCCTGATGGCGAAGGCCGGTTACAAGCCCGGCGGCGACGGCATCCTGGTCGGGCCCGACGGCAAGCGCTTCACGATGACGCTGCTCACCTCGTCCGCGTTCACCGACATCATCACGATGTACCAGGTGATGACCGACCAGCTGAAGCAGATCGGCATCGAGGTGAAGGTGGAGACGAAGGCCACCGCCGAACTGATCGGCAACATCTTCACCGGCGACTTCGACGCCACCGGCGTCGGCCCGCTGACGGGCGCGTACTCGCCGTTCGACGTCTACCAGAACCTGCTGGCGGGCTACCTGACCAAGCCGATCGGCGAGCCGGCGTTCGCCGACTCGATCCGTTGGAAGGACCCCAAGACCGACCAGCTGCTCATGCAGTACGCGTCGACGCAGGACCCGGCCGCGCAGCAGGCCGCGCTGGACGGCCTGCAGGACATCATGGTCGAGCAGGTCCCGGCCGTCCCGCTGTTCAACTTCGTGGCCTGGTCCGAGTACAACACCAAGAACATCACCGGCTGGCCCGACAAGGACAACCCGTACGCCGTCGGCAGCCCCGTCGGCCCCGGCTCCGTCCAGGTCGTGGTCAACCTGGAGCCGAAGACGAAGTGACGGCGACCGCGGCGGCCGTGCCGCCCGCGGCCCGCTGAACGCCGGACGGCCGGTCCGGGACCCCGAGGGGTTCCGGACCGGCCGTCAGTGCGTCAGGCGTGCGCTCGCGCGCGCGACGGGATGCGTCAGCGGGCGCCCAGCGGCACGTAGTCGCGGATCGGGATGCCCGTGTACACCTGGCGCGGGCGGCCGATCTTCGACGACGGGTCGGCGATCATCTCGCGCCAGTGCGCGATCCAGCCGGGCAGCCGGCCGAGCGCGAACAGCACCGTGAACATCGACGTCGGGAAGCCCATCGCGCGGTAGATGAGGCCGGTGTAGAAGTCGACGTTCGGGTACAGCTTGCGGGAGATGAAGTAGTCGTCGGACAGCGCGACTTCCTCGAGGCGCAGCGCGATGTCGAGGAGGTCGTCGCGCTTGCCGAGGCGGCTGAGGACGTCGTCCGCGGCCTTCTTGATGATCTGCGCGCGCGGGTCGAAGCTCTTGTACACCCGGTGGCCGAAGCCCATCAGGCGCACGCCGTCCTCGCGGTTCTTCACCTTGCGGACGAACGCGTCGACGTCGCCGCCGTCGGCCTTGATGCCGTCGAGCATCTCGAGCACGGACTGGTTCGCGCCGCCGTGCAGGGGGCCCCACAGCGCGCTGATGCCGGCCGACACGGACGCGAACAGGTTGGCGTGGCTGGAGCCGACCATGCGCACCGTCGACGTCGAGCAGTTCTGCTCGTGGTCGGCGTGCAGGATGAGCAGCTTGTCGAGCGCGGAGACGACGACCGGGTCGGCCTTGTACTCCTCGGACGGCACCGCGAACGCCAGGCGCAGGAAGTTCTGGACGTAGTCGAGCGAGTTGTCCGGGTACAGCAGCGCCTGCCCGACGGACTTCTTGTACGCGTAGGCGGCGATCGTCGGCAGCTTCGCGAGCAGCCGTATCGTCGAGATGTGGACCTGCTCGGCGTCGAACGGGTCGTGGCTGTCCTGGTAGAAGGTGGACAGCGCGCTGACGACCGACGACAGCATGGCCATCGGGTGCGCGTCGCGCGGGAATCCGTCGTAGAAGCGCTTGACGTCCTCGTGCAGCAGCGTGTGCTTCGTGATCTCGCCGCGGAACTCGTCGAGCTGCGACGCGGTGGGCAGCTCGCCGTATATGAGCAGGTACGAGGTCTCCAGGAAGCTGCCCTGCTCGGCCAACTGCTCGATCGGGTATCCGCGGTACCGCAGGATGCCTTCTTCGCCGTCGATGAAGGTGATCGCGGATTTGGTCGACGCGGTGTTGACGAAGCCGCCGTCGAAGGTCACCAGGCCGGTCTCGGCGCGCAGCTTCCCGATGTCGATGGCGTTGTCGCCGATGGTCCCGTGGACCACCGGGTAAGTGTGCTCGTTTTCCTGATAGCGCAGTACTACCGAGTCCTCGCTCATGGCTGGGTCCCCTACTTCTCGGCTCAGGCTCCGACACCCGTCCGGATCGTGTCCGGTCGGCCCCGGCTTTCGTGACATGTGTGCACCAGTACGAATAGCAGGCGCGCGTTGCCACGCCGCAACCGGCTCCCGCCTCGCGGTCTAAACCGTGAGCCACATCACGTGACTTATGGTCACACCCGGGTGATGCCCTGCCAGGCATCGCGCTATCCCCGCGGGGCCGGTCGACCTGCACGGACCCGGTGGTCATGGTCCGCCGTCGCCCACGCTACGGCGTTCGGCGGGCCGCTTCCACTCGATGCCGGCGCTGTCGACGACCGGACACGCAGGGTGATCGAGCGGGCCATCTCACAAGCCACGCACGGTACATGTGCGATTCCTTTGAGGAATCCGTTGCGGATGGTCGTGTGGTTTCCGTCGGGGTTTGTGTGCGTGCCGGGGCGGTCGCGGGTCAGTCCTCGGGGGGTGTCAGGACGCCCGAGGTGAGTCCGCTCAGCAGGCCCTGCGCGAGGCGTGTTCCGTGCGTCTCGACCCTGCGCAGCGCGTCGTTGAACGCGTACAGGCCGTGGAACGCGGCGGCGTAGTGCCGCTGGACGTCGAGGGGCAGCAGCGGGACCTCGAAGCGGCGCACGTCGAGGCGGACGATGCTCGACCCGTACGTGGCCTGGCGGGTGTTGTCGGGCGCGGACAGGAACCCCGCGAGGAACCACGGGTTGAGCACCTGCGGGTCGGGGCGCAGCAGGTGCAGATTGGGGCCGAGGAGCGCGCCGTGGTCGCGGTCGGCGGCGACGCGGACGGTGGTGCCCTGCGCGCCGAGCACGGCGGGGACGATGACGTCGCCGCGCTGGATGCGCGGGAGCAGGCCGAGGCCTTCGGTGTCGGGCGACCAGCGGCCGCTCGGGGCGGTGCCGGCGGTGACGTCGGCGGCGGTGAGCACGCGCAGGGCGTCGGGGGCGGTGGACGCGGGCGGTTCGGCGTCGGCTCGGCCGGCGCGCACGGGTCCGCGCAGCAGGGTGACGCCGCCGCCGCGGGTCAGGTCGGCGATCGCGACGGTGCGCCACGGGGCGGTCCCGGGCGGTGCTTCGGCGCTGCCGGGGGCGAGGCGCGCGACGAGGGCGAGCGCGTCGGCGAGGTCCTCGCGGGCGTCGGCGACCAGGTCGGGCGTCTCGGCGCCGGCGGGTGTCGGGAGGTTGTGCGCGGGGGTGAGGTCGACGGCGTCGTCCAAGAGGTCGATGACGGGGACCGCCCGGCGCACACCCGGGACTTCGGGGCGGTCGGAGCCGGCGGCGAACCCGGTCCACGCGTCGAGGGCGAGCGCTCCGACGGCGTCCCAGTCCGGTTCGCGTCGCGCGGGCTCGGCGGCGCCGGCCGCGGCGGTGTCGACGAACAGCACGTGCGTGCCGGCGGTGCCGGGCGCGGGACGGGTCAGCACCCACAGCTGCAGCGCGACGCCGGCGGGCGGCGCGGCCCCGGCCGGGAGCCCGACGACGGCGCGCAGGGCGCCGCTGCGGAGGAGTTCGGCCCGGATCCGGCGGCCTGATCCGCGGGACGCGACGGCGGGCGGCATGAGGACGACGACGGTGCCGCCGGGCGCGGTGCGCGCCAAGGCGTGCTGGATCCACGCGAGTTCGCCCTCGGTCTTGGGCGGCAGGCCGTAGGCCCAGCGGGGGTCGTAGGCGAGCCCGTCGTGGCCCCAGTTGCGGTCGTTGAAGGGCGGGTTGGCGAGGACGGCGTCGAAGAGGCGGTCGGGCCAGGCGTCGCGGCGCAGCGCGTCGCCGGTCTCGACGGCGGCCTCGGGGGGTGCGGCGGCCGCGGTGCCGGTGCCGGCGCGGTCGAACGGGAGGCCGGATCCGCTGTGTTCGCGCGGGGCTTCACCCGACACGCTGAAGTCCCCTGAGGGTGAATTCCCGCGGGTTCCCGCGGCGGGTCCGAGGGCCGCGAACGCGAGGCGGACCGCGGCGAGACGGGCGGCTCCCGGGTCGGCGTCCTGGCCGGCGAGGAGGGCACGGCCCTCCCCCGCGTCGAGCGCGGCGAGCAGCAGGTCGCCCGTGCCGCAGGCGGGATCCAGCACCGTCGCGGCGGGGCGGCCCGCGGTCGCCACGGCCACCATCAGCGCGGCGAGGCGGGGCGGGGTGACCGCGGACGAGCGCTGGCCGGAGTCCGCGTAGCGGGCGTACAGCTCGTCGAACGCCCGTGCGGCGCCGACCTGTCCGGCGCGGGCGCGGGCCGCGTCGAGCACCGGGGCGGCGGATCCTGGGAACGCGGAGGGGACCGGGCGGCCCGCGCCCAGTCCGAGGAGGTACTCGCCGACCGCGGCGAGCAGCACCGCCTGGTCCCCGTCGCCGGCCGCCGCGGCGAGGTCGCGCCACAACGCGTCCTCGGGGCGGGCCTGGGCGATCTTGCCCTGGGCCCGCAGCCACGCCTCGACCTCGTCGAGGGCGAACGTGGGGCTGCTGTCGGAGCCGCCGACCCGCTGCGGGAAGTCGGGGAAGCGGCGCCGCCAGTTGCTGACCGCGGCCCGCCCGACGCCGGCGATGCGGGCGATCTCGGCGGCGGTGACCTGGGGTCCGGCCATGGTCGGCTCCCTTCCGGAGGGCTGGTGAATCTCGTGAATCTCGTGAATCTCGTGAATCTCGTGCATCTCGTGGACCTCGTGAACGAGTCGGAAGCGATCTTACCCTGAAGCCACACCAACCAGATTGAACGCCTGTTGACAGTGTTCACAGGCGAATGCCATGGTTGAGCCGTCGCCAGACGAATCGACTGAAAGTCCGGGATACGCCCGGACGAAGGAGGCACGGATGTCCCCGTCCCAGCACGCGCTCCGCACCCGTATCGGCGCCCTGGTCGCGGTCGGCGCGATAGCCGCGCTGGCCACCGCCTGCAACGGTGACGACAAGAAGGACGCCAAGGACGGCGGCGGCTCCGCGTCCGGGGACAAGGGCAAGTACGCGGGCGACCTGCAGGCGTACCTGAAGACCACCTCGCAGGGCGCGCACGTCCAGCAGGTCCGGGCCGAGAAGACCGCCGGCGCCGACTACACGGTCACCGTGAACACGGACCTCGGCGCGCCGGACACGTCGGCGACCGAGGAGACCCTCAAGGTCCAGGAGTCCGCGGAGAAGCTCGTCAACGCGGCGGAGAAGTGGGTGCAGGAGCACACCGACCTGAAGGTCATGTCGATCGAGGTGCTCGACAAGAACAAGGGTGTGAAGGGCATCGAGAACCTCGACAACAAGCCGAAGGACAAGGCGGCCAACGACGCGTACGCCAAGGAGCTGCTCGCCGGGATCAAGGCGTCGGCGAACGGTTCGAAGGTCACCGACGTGAAGGTGTACGCGGGGCTCACGGGCAGCGGGAACAAGATCGTCGTGTACACGCACGTCGCGACCCGCACCGGCGACGTCGAGGGCGACATCGCGACCATGGACGCCGGCGCCCAGGTGGCGAACGAGGCCAAGCAGTGGGCGCAGGACCACACGCAGGTGAAGGCCGCCAGCGTGGTGGTGCTGGACTCCGAGATGGGCATGGCGGGCATCGAGAACCTGTAGGCGTCACGCGACGGAGCGGCGCCCCCCCCCCCCCCCCGGCGGGGGGCGCGCGCGCCGCCGCTCCGTCGTGTCAGGCGCCGCTGGACTGCGGCGGCTCGCCGGGCGCGTACGCGGGCGGGCGGCCGGCGCGCAGGAGCGTCCGCCAGCGGTCGGCGTCGTGCCGCGCCGCCTCGGTGCCGGACACGAACTCCTCGACGGCCTTGACGAATCCGGCGGGGTCGTCGTGGTGCGGGAAGTGCCCGGAGTCGGGGAAGACCAGGAGTCGGCTGCCGGGCATGGCGGCGTTGGCGGTGCGGGCGTGGGCGACGGGGATGACGCGGTCGCGGGCGCCCCACAGGATCAGCGTGGGCAGTCCGGCGGCGAGGTAGCTGCGGTCGAGCATGGTGATGACCTGGCCGCGCGCGTCGACGCCGGCCCGCAGCGTGCGCAGGAAGGCCTGGCGGGCGGTGGTGTCGGCGAGGGTGGTGTAACGGGCGAGGACGTACTCGAGGTCGGCGCCGAGCCCGAGCGAGGTCCAGCCCATCGGGCCCCAGCCGGTGCGGCCGCCGCCGATCCGGCCGAGTGTGCGCAGGACGGGGGCGACGGCGCGTACGGCGGCGCGGACCGGCGCGGCGGTCGCCAGCGGGAGCGCGAACTCGGCGCCGGGCCCGGCGGCGAGGCGCAGCAGGGGGTGGACGTCACGGCCGACGCCGGCGGTGCCGACGAGGACGAGGCGTTCACAGCGTTCGGGGAACTGGTAGGCGAACTGCATGGCGACGCCGCCGCCGAGCGAGTGTCCGACGACGGTGGCACGGTCGATGTCGAGGACGCCCAGGAGGTCGCGCATGCCGCACGCGTACGCGGCGACCGCGTAGTCGGCGCGGGGGTGGGCGGAGCCGCCGTGGCCGAGGAGGTCGGGGGCGACGACGGTGTAGTGGCGGGCGAGTTCGCCGAGGACGGGGAGCCAGGTCGCCGAGCTGTCGCCGATGCCGTGGATGAGCAGGAGCGGCGGGCCGGATCCGAGCATGCGGAACGCCCGCCGGTAGCCGTGCACGTCTCGGTACCGCACGGGCACGTCGTCGACCAGTGCGGGCGGCGGCGGTTGCGGTATGGATCCCCCCATGGCTCCCCCCGGGCTGCGGATGGACCGACGGATCGTCGGCTCTCAGCGTCCGACCGCCCGGTTTCGCCCGCGCTACCGCCGTGTAAGGCTCTTATGACGGACCGTCAGCACCGGTGGTGTGCGGCATGGTTCGGGCCACGCCGGGGGCCGTCACCAGGGCAGGTCGGCGTGCGCCGGTGGCGTGCCGGTGCGCAGCGCGGTGCCCTCGATCAGGCCGTACGGCCGGTCGGCGGCGTAGTAGACGACGCCGGGGTTGTCCTGCCCGTACGGGGTGAGGTCGACCTCGAAGTGGTGCTTGTTCGGCAGCGCGAGCCGGACCTCGGCCAGGGCCTCCTGGTCGGCGAGGACGGCCTCTCCCATGGCGTACAGGCTCTGCTGGAGCGCGAGGCTGGGCGTCTCGGCGAAGACGCGCAGCAGGGTGTCGCGGGCGCGCGTGTAGGAGCCGGTCCAGTCGGCGCTGCCGGCCTCGGTGTGCCGCCAGCGGGCGGTGACCGCGGTGGCCAGGATGCGGTCGTCGGTCGGTTGGAGGGTTGTGTAGCGGTCGGTGAGGAATCCGTGGAACGCGGAGCCGGTGGACTTGAGCACCGTCAGGTCCTCGACGCCGGACACGACCTGGACGGCGCCGTCGGGGCCGGACACCGCGCCCGCGTACCGGGTGCCGGCGGCGCGGGTCCACGCGTGCGGGTGCGGGCCCTCGGCGCCGGCGATGCGCTCCCACGGGTAGGCGTGGATGCGCACGCGGGCGGTGTCGACGGGCTCGTACGCGCTGGTGAAGTGCCGTGCGAGGCGCAGCGCGAACGCCTCGATCTCGGCAACGGGTTCCTCGCGGGCGAAGGAGTAGACGATGGCGCGCATGGTGTCGGTGGGCAGGACGTTCGTGTTGTCGCCGCGCAGGTGGGTCGCGGCGAGGTCGCCGGAGAGGCTGACCGAGACGTTCAGGTCGGTCAGCGCGTGGTGGACGGCGTCGGCGCGGTCGACCCGCACGAGGCGGACCTCGGCCTTGCCGTAGCGGTTCGGTCCCAGGACGATGCCCATCGGCGCACTCCCTGCCTCGTGTGGCAGCGAAGCTAACGGCCGCACGGGGCCCGGTCAAAGACCCGGGCGGCGACACGGCCGGGCGACCGGGGCGCCACCGGAGGCGGTCCGGCTCGTTGAGGTCCCCGTGAGGAATGAGGCCGCCGTGAACCGTCCCGCTCCCGCCGACCTGCTCGTCAAGGACGCCGGTCACCTCGTCGTCGCGACCGGCCCGGCGTCGGACGACGGGGAGGAAGGCGGCATCGAGGTCCCGGGCGGCTGGGTCGCGGTGCGGGACGGAACCGTGTGCGCGGTCGGCGGCCCGGCGGACCCGGTGCCGGACGCCGCCCGCGTGGTCTCCGCGGCCGGCCGGCTGGTCACTCCGGGACTGGTCAACACGCACCACCACATCTACCAGAACCTGACGCGGTCGTTCGCGCCCGTCGTGAACGGGACCCTGTTCACCTGGCTGACCGGCCTGTACCCGGTCTGGGCGCGGCTCGACGAGGAGGCCGCCGAGGTGTCGGCCTACGTCGGGCTGGCCGAACTCCTGCTCGGCGGCTGCACGAGCTCGACCGACCACCTGTACGTCCACCCGCGCCCGAACCTGATCGACGCCGAGATCCGCGCCGCCCGCGCGATCGGATTCCGGTTCCACCCCACGCGCGGCTCGATGACCCGGGGGCGGCGGGACGGCGGGCTGCCGCCGGACAGCGTCGTCCAGCCCCCCGACGCGGTGCTCGAGGACAGCGAGCGGCTCATCCGCACGTACCACGACCCGTCGCCCGGCTCGATGCTGCGGATCGCGCTCGCGCCCTGCTCGCCGTTCTCGGTCACCGAGGAGGTCATGCGCGACACCGCCGCCCTCGCCGAAACGCATGACGTCCGCCTTCACACGCACCTCGCCGAGGACCACGACGAGGACGCGTACTGCCTGGAGACGTACGGCTGCCGCCCCGTCGAGTACTTCGAACGCGTCGGTTGGGGATCCGACCGGGCGTGGGTCGCGCACTGCGTCTACCCGAACGACGACGAACTCGCCCGGCTCGCCGCGTGGGGCACCGGCGTCGCGCACTGCCCCAGCTCGAACATGCTGATCGCGCACGGCACCGCGCGCGTGACACGGATGCGGGAGCTCGGCCTGCCGGTGGGGCTGGGCTGCGACGGGTCGGCGTCGACGGACGCGGCGTCGCTGTGGTTGGAGGCCCGTGCCGCGCTCACGCTGAGCCGGTTCGTGAACGGGCCCGGCGCGGGGCTGACCTCCCGCGACGTCCTCGACGTCGCCACCCGCGGCTCGGCGCGCTGCCTCGGCCGCCCCGAACTCGGCACGCTCCGCGTCGGATCGCCCGCCGACCTGGTGGTGTGGCACATGGACGACGTCGCGCTCGCCGGCGCCCACACCGACCCCGTCGAGGCGTGGCTGCGCTGCGGCCCGGCCCGCGCGCACACCACCGTCGTCAACGGGCGGGTCCTGGTGGACGGCGGCGAACTCGCGCTGCCCGCCCTCCCCGACATGCTGGCCGCCCACCGCCGGATCTCCCGCGCCTGGCAGCACGCCGCAGACTGACAGTCCGTCACATCGCGGGCGCCCGGCAACCGTCGGGTCGCCGGCGGCGGGCGAACGACTCGCCGAAGGCCTCGTGCGGGCGCGGCGCGGCGCCGGTCCGGGGGTCCGTACCTCCGTCCCTCGTCACAGCACGGGAACAGCCTTGCCAACCGGGCCCCGAGCCCTCTCCTCCGACCCCGGCACGGCGGTAGGCTGCCCAGCAATCAAGGACCCCACCTGCGCGTTTGCCCTGTGTTCACGGCGGCCGCCGGGGCCTTGGCGATCTGACGGCGAGGGTGCGGGAGGACAGGCGGATGGAAGCGCTGAAGCCGGGCGACCCAGGGGTCGTAGGCCGGTACCGCCTGTCGGCGCGCCTGGCGCAGGGCCGCCTCGGCGCGGTGTTCCTCGGCAAGGCCGCCGACGGCGGACCCGTCGCGGTACGGCTCGTGCGGCCCGACCTCGCGGCGGACCCCAAGTTCGTCGAGCGGTTCCGCAAGAACATGGCCGCCGTGCGGAAGGTCGACGGGCCGCACCTGGCGCACGTCCTCGACGCCGACGCCGACGGCACCCCGCCGTGGCTGGTGACCGAGTACGCGCCCGGGGTCCCGCTGGACGCCGCGGTACGCGAACACGGCCCGCTCCCGGAGGAGTCGCTGCGCGCGCTCGGCTCGGCGCTGGCCCGCGCGCTGGTCGCGGTGCACGCCGCCAAGACCACGCACCAGGGGCTCGCGACGTCCGTCGTGGTGCTGACCGCCGACGGGCCGCAGATCACCGACCTCGGTGTGCCGCCGCTGCTGGGCGCCGACGCGCGGACCGGCCTTCCGGCGCCGGAACAGGCCACCGGCGGCACGGTCGGCGCGCCGACGGACGTGTTCGCGCTCGCCGGTCTGGTGTGCGCGGCGGGCGGCGTCGAACCGTACGGCCCCGGCACCCAGACCGAACTCGCGCAGAAGGTGCTGCGCTCGACGCCGGACCTCGACGGACTCCCCGAGGACCTGCGGGACGTCGTCGGCCGCTGCTTCGCCCGACGCCCCGACGCACGGCCGACCGCGGCCGAACTCGTCGAGCTGTTCGACGGCGAGGACGCCACCGACACGGGCTGGCTGCCGAAGCCCTTCCGCGCTGCGGTCGCCGACGCGGTGAAGGCGGCGGCCGCGTCCGACGCGGTCTCGGTGAAAACACCGTCAACAGGCGGTGCGTCCGACAAGACCGGCAAGGCCGATAAGACAGGCAAGTCCGACAAGTCCGACGGACCCGCCAAGGCCGGCAAGGCCGCCGCGGGCACCAAGCCCGCGGCCGACGCCGACAAGGGCCCCAAGAACCCCAAGGACTCCGAGGCCAAGACCGCGGAAGCCGCTGTCGTCGTCGCGCCCGACGACGCGAAGGCCGGGGGCGAGGACAAGAAGAAGGACAAGGACGCCGGCGAGAGCCAGGGGAAGGACGGCGAGTCCGAGACCGTAGAGGTCGAGGTCTCGGTCGCCGTCCAGGGTTCCGACGGCAAGGCCGAGCCGGACGAGGCGTCCTCGGACGACGACGCGACACCGGTCGCCACTCCGGCCCTCCCCCGGCAGGCGGACGGCAAGCGCAAGAACACGCCCAAGCCCTCCGGCGGCAGCGCCGAGGGCAAGGACGCCGACAAGGACAAGGCCGGCGACGCGGACCCGGACGAGGACGACGCCACCCCCGTCGCGACACCCGCACTGCCCGCCCCCAAGGGCGGCGGCAAGGCGTCCACACCCGCGGCCGCCGCACCGACCGTCGTGGTCGGCCGGCCGGGGCGCGGCAACGCGGGCAACGGCAAGAAGGCGGAACCCGCCCCGGGCGCGGCGCCGACCGTGCCGGCCAAGAGGCCCGCGGAGCCGGCCGCTCCGACGGTGGTCGCGAAGAAGCCGGTGTCGGCGCCGAGTGCGGGCCCGGAGGCGGCACCGGAAGCGGCGGCGCCCACGGTCGTCACGAAGAAGCCCATACCGTCGCCGTCCACCAGCCCCGAAGCCGCGCCGGACCGCGGCGCGGCGGCCGAGACCGTCGTCGTCCCGGAACGCCCGCTCGACCAGCCTCAGTTGATCAAGGCCCGCCCCACGGCGGCCGCAGTGGCCCAGCCGGCCGCCCCTGCGGCCGCCCCTGTGACCGCCCCCGTCGCGGACCCGACGCTGCTCGCGCAGCCGTTCCCCGCGGCGGTCCCGGTCGAGACCCCGCGCCCCGCGAAGCGCGAGGCGAGCGACGCCGTCTGGTACGCCGTGATCGCCCTCGTCGGCGCGACCTCGGCAGGCCTCGCCGTGTTCCGCGTCGTCGACAGCGACTGGCGCGAACTGCAGAACCCGGTGATGGGCTGGGTCCTCCCGGCCATCGCCTTCGTGTGCGGCCTGGCGGGCCTGGTGGTCCTGGCGTTGGCCGTGTCCTCGCGCAGCAAGCAGAAGGACACCGAACCGCCTCGCTCTACCGCTCCACCGCCACGCTCTGCATCTCGCTCTGCACGAATGTCGTCAGCGCGACGCCGTGGAGTCCTCCCAGTCCCCCGCACACCACCGGCACGAACTGGTCGGGCCGGGCGGCCAGGGTCACTCTGCCCTTGTCGTCGACGCGGCCCTTCTGTCGCAGGACTTCCGCGTTGCCGGGGCGGAACACGTCGATGGGCTGCCAGGCGTGCTGCCACACGTACGTCTGGAAGTCCTCGACCTCGGGGAAGGCCTCGCCGAGCCGGCGGGCCCACATCGGGTTGAGCAGCAGGACGATCTGGCCGCTTTCGCCGGTCAGTTCGAGGTACCAGTTGTTGAGCGGGAACGCGACGGTCTTGGCGATGGCGTGGGCGAGGTCGCGCGGGTGGTCGTTGTTCACGTCGGCGAACGGGAACACGCCCTTGCCTCCGTGCACGGTCACGACCTCGTCGTCCGCCGGGAACCCGCGGCGTTCGGCCAGCGACGGCCACGGCGAGCGTTCCTCCCATTCGCCGAAGCACAGCCCGAAGCGGGCGGGCTGGCCGAAGACGGTGCGGGAGGTCTCGCCGGCGCGTTGGCCGCCGATGTTGCGCAGGCACAGGGCGACGGCGCGTCCGATCGTCATGGAGCCGCGCCCCGCCGCGCCCCCGAGGCAGCCGGCGCGGTAGTCGATGCGGAGCTCGTCGCGGCCCGGCCCGTTGACGATGAGCATCGGGGTGACGCTCGAGGTGGTCGTCGTCAGCGCGAGCGCGTTCCATTCGGGCACCAGCAGTGCCTCGAGCGCCGCGACGACGTACGGGAACCCGGCCGGTTCGACGCCCGCCAACGCCGCGTTGATGGCGACGAGTTCGACGGTGGCCAGCCCGTGCCGGGGCGGCAGGGCGCCGATGACGTGGTCGCCGGGGTACGGGGTGGCGGCGAGGAGTTCGTGGACGCGTTCGTCGGTGGCGGCCAACACGGGCGCGCCGTCGCCCCAGCCGCCGTGCAGGGACGCCTCGTACAGTGCCAGCCCGCCGTCGTCGGCGACGTCGAGGGTCTCGGCGGTGAGCTGGTAGCCGGGTCCGGCGTGTGCGGCGCCCTTAACGCCCTTGCCGCCCTTGCCGGGCTTGCCGTCGCGGCCGTCCTTGCCCGGCTTTCCGGTCTTCCCGAGCCGGTCGGCCTTGTCTGCCTTGTCGTTGCCGTCGCGGAACGCCTTGTCCTTGCCCGGCTTGCCGGGCTTCTCGTCGGAACGCTCGGAACGCGCGGTCTTGGTCCTGCCGTTCACCGTGTCGCCCCCAGCAGCTCGACGAACTTCGGGTAGTACTCGGCGGCGATGTCGCGCAGGTCGTCCGCTGGTCGGCCTTCGAGCGGGTAGGGCAGGACGAGGATCTTGAGGCTGGGGTGGCCGAGGAAGGACGCCATGGTGCGGGCGTGCGTCTCGAACTCCTGGCAGACGGCGACGACGGCGGGCCGGCGCAGGCGTTCGAGGGCGACGGCATCGGTGACGCTGTTGGAGGTGCAGGAGCCGCAGGTGCCGAGGCCGCTGACGCCGCAGTCGACGCGTTCGGCCCACGCCGCGACGTTCTTGCGGGTGCGTTCGCCTTCGCCGCCGACGCGGCCTTCGGCGCGCAGGACGTGCGGCCGGGCGCCGTCGTCGCGGAGGTAGCGCTGCCACTCGTCGACGATCAACATCCAGGAACGCCACGAGCCTTCGTGACGCAGGCCGACGGTGCGGCCGCGGAGCGGGCCGTCGACGGTGAACGAGGGCGCGCCGACGTCGGCCGGCGGGCGGGCGACCGGGAGGCGGACGCGCAGCGGCGGCCGCAGGCTGGTGGTGGTGCCCATTGGGTTCCCCCCTGGGAGCGGGCTTTGCCTGGCACAGGCCTGGGACGGTGGCTGAGGCCTGGCTGATGCGTGCGTGCATGTGGGGCGGGTGCCGGACGCGGCGGCGGGTCCTGTGGTTCAGGGCCGCCGCGGGTCGTGCAGGACGAGTTCGAACTCTTCGGGGATGTCGCGGCGCAGGACGGCTTCGACGACCTGCGCGAGCCGGTCGGGGGGCAGGACGCAGTCGGCGCACCCGACCGCGGTGAGGTCGAGGCGCAGTTCGATGAGTGCGGTGCGGGGGTCGGCGCGGACGAGGACGAGGTCGGCGCCGTCGGCGCGGAGGGGTCGGCGGAGTTCGTCGACGGCGGCGGCTACGGTGCTTTCGTCCATCGGTCCTCCGGCGCTTGTCCGGGCTGGTGTCCGGATCGGGTCCGGGCGCGGTTTCGCGCTACCGGGCCATGCGTAGCACGGAAACTGACGCTCCGTCGACCGGTCTGGGACATGCGCGCGAAATCGGGGTGAAGATCGGGGCGGCTGATCGCCTTTGGGTGATCTTGCGGCTGCGCGACGTGATCGTCAGGCGTCCTGCGGGCGCGCGGGTGTGAGGCCGAACTCAGCGCGCAGTTCCCCGTCGTGGACGCCGAGGGCGGGTCCGGGGGCGCGGATGCGGCCGGGTGTGGCGGCGAGCCGCGGCGCGGGGGCGGGCATGAGGACGGGGCCCGCGGGGCCGGCGTCGACGGTGTGCAGGTTGCCGCGGGCGGCGATGTGCGGGTCGGCGGCGAGGCCCGCGAGGTCGTTCACGGGGGCGACGGGGATGCGGGCGTCGACGAGCGCGGCGACGGCGTCGGCGCGGTCCCGGTCGGCGATCCAGTCGGCGACGATGGCGTCGAGTTCGTCGGCGGCGGCGAGGCGGGCGGACGAAGTGCCGTACCGGGCACGGTTGTCCGGGGTTTCCTGTCCGATGACCTGAAGCACGCGGGCGACTTGGCGGTCGGTGGTGCCGGAGACGACGATCCAGTGGCCGTCGCGGGTGCGGTACACGTTGCGGGGTACGCCGCCGGGGACGCGGCTCCCGGTGCGGGCCGGGGGCGGTGCGCCGCCGTCACGGTCCCAGCCGGCGACGGTGGGGCCGAGCAGGGCGAGGACCGGCTCGTACATGCTGACGTCGACGTGCTGGCCCTGCCCGCCGAGGACTTCGCGGTTGCGGCAGGCCAGCAGGACGCCGATGACGCCGGACAGCGCGGTCAGGCTGTCGCCGAGCGGAACGGACGGCAGCGTCGGCGGGCCGTCCGCCTCTCCGGTCAGGTGGGTGAGCCCGGCGAAGCCCTCGGCGAGCGAGCCGTTGCCGAACCGGTCGCGGTACGGGCCGTCGGCGCCGTAGCAGCTGACGCTGACCATGACGAGGCCGGGGTTGCGGGCGTGCATGCTCGGCCAGTCCGCGCCCCAGCGGCGCAGCACCGTCTGCGGGTGGTTCTCCACGACGACGTCGACCTGCTCGGTGATCCGGCGCAAGTCGCGTATGCCGCCGGGGGTTTCCAGATCGAGGACGAGGGACCGCTTGTTGCGGTTGATGTAGGGCCACAGCAGCGAGTGGCCGTCGCGCTGGGCGCCGATGGCGCGCAGCGGGTCGCCGCCGGGTGGCTCCCACTTGACGACGGCGGCGCCGAAGTCGCCGAGCAGCGCCGCGATCTGCGGGGCGGCGAGGAGCGTAGACAGGTCGAGGACGCGCAGCCCGGCGAGCGGGCCGGCCTGCGCGTCGGCGGGGACGACGGTCAGTCCCTGATCGCGACGACGCCGTACACCGTCGTGTCCTCGAGTTCCCGAGCGGTCTGCGGTTCGGCGTCGGGCGCGGGCCGCCACTGGGTCACCTTGACCAGCCCCGGCTCCACGGGCGTGAACCCGTCCACGAGGGCGGCGATCTCCTCGCGGGTGCGGGGCACCACCGGGGCGCTGGCGCGCTCGTAGACCTCTTCGGCCAGGCGCTTCAACGCGGCGGTCTTGAAGGTGACGTGACTGAGGATCAGGACGCTGCCGGGGGCCATCGCGGCGCGCAGCCGGGCGACGATCCCGGCCGGGTCCTCGCGGTCGCGCACGAAGTGCAGGACCATCGCGAGGACGACGGCGACCGGCTGGTCGAAGTCGATGATGTCGCGGACCTCGGGCGAGGCCAGGATCTTCTCGGGCTCGCGGGCGTCCGCCTGCACGAACGTGGTGCGGCCGCGCGGGTCGCCCGCGATCAGCGCGCGGGCGTGGGCGAGCACGATGGGGTCGTTGTCGACGTACGCGACGCGCGCCTCGGGGAGCACAGACTGCGCGACCTCGTGGACGTTGCCGTCGGTCGGGATGCCGGTGCCGATGTCGAGGAACTGGCGGATGCCTCGCTCGGCCGCCGCGAACCGCACGGCGCGGCCCAGGAAGTCGCGGTTGGCGCGGACCACGGCGTGCGCCTCGGGGGCGGCGGCGAGGATGCGTTCGGCCGCCTCGCGGTCGGCCGCGAAGTTGTTCTTGCCGCCGAGGAAGTAGTCGTACATGCGCGCCGGATGCGCCGTGGACGTGTCGATCCCGGGCGGGACGTAGGTCTCGACCTCGTCCACGCGCGGCAAACGCCACGGCTCGGAACCCCGTTGCGTCACGGCCACCTCAAATCCCGCTCGCGCTCGGACGTACCGAGCCGTACGTCTGGGCGAGCCTACCGGCTGCGGTTTCGGAAAGCTGATCGAACTCCCAGGAAACACACAGGAAACCTGGCGGATTGGCCCGTGATTGCGGCCTTATGTACGGTAATTGGTTGCCGACACGGTGCGGGAAACCCCTCGAATCGGCGTGCACGGTAGCCGCGCGGCGAGGCACCGGCGGACCATGGCAGGCATGGGTTCAGGGGGACTTCGCACGACGTTGACGGCGCTCGCGCTGGCCTTCGCGGCGTGCGCGTGCGGCACCGCCTCGCCGCCCCCCGCAGCCGCGCCGCCCGTTCCGAAGCGGCCGCCCGCCGCCGTGCCCGCGGTGGACGCCGACTACCCGCCCGTCGTCGCCGCGCAGCCGTGCGACCCCAGGGAGAGCCTCACACCGCTGTCCCCGATGCCCGCTCCCGGGAGCATGCCGCCGGGCTCCACCATGGCGCGCATCCTCGACCGCACGAACAAGAAGCTGATCGTCGGCGTCGACCAGAACACCCAGTTCTTCTCGTCGATCGACTACCACAGCCGCGAACTCGTCGGCTTCGACATCGAGATGGCCAAGGCGGTCGGCCGGGCGATCTTCGGCGAGGACGGCCACGTCGGCTTCCAGTTCATCACCCAGGCGCAGCGCATCCCGAAGCTGCAGAGCGGCGAGGTCGACCTCGTGATCGACACGTTCACCATCACCTGCGCCCGCAAGCAGGACGTCGCGTTCAGCGGCGACTACTACGACGACGGGCAGCGCGTGCTCGTGCCGTACGACTCGACCGCGAAGAGCATCGACGACCTCGCGGGGCGGCGCGTGTGCACCGTCCGGGGCACCACCTCGATCGCCACGCTGCGCGCCAAGAACGTCCTGACGTACGCCGCGGACAACTGGACCGACTGCCTCGTCGCCCTGCAGCGCGGCGAGGTCGACGCCGTGTCCACCACCGGCGCGCTGCTCGGCGGTCTCGGCACCCAGGACACCGACACGCAGGTCGTCGGCCCTCGGTTCACCGACGAGCCGCACGGGATGGCGGTCGCCCACGGCGCGGACGACTTCGTGCGGTTCCTCAACGGGCTGCTCACCCGGATGATCGCCGATGGGCGCTGGCAGGAGCTGTACGACACGTGGCTCCGGACGCCGTTCGGGAAGGAGCAGTCGGGGAAGCCGGTGTCGACGTACAAGGGCTGACGGACACCGGGACCTCAGGCACGGGGACGCGGCACCGCCATGTCGCACCCCGCCGCGGCGCGGAAGCGGACCGACAATGAGCAGCATGGACGACGTCGCGCCGACCCCGGCGGAGCTCGAGAAGGCGCGCGGCGTACGCCGCATGAAAGCCATCGCCACGGGCTTCCTGCTCCTGGCCACCGCCGTGTTCGCGGTCGCCCGATGGCTGGAGGCGCGCGGCGCGGGGCCGTGGAGCGGCTACGTCCAGGCCGCGGCGGAGGCCGGCATGGTCGGTGCGATGGCCGACTGGTTCGCCGTCACGGCGCTGTTCCGGCACCCGCTCGGGCTGCGCATTCCGCACACGGCGATCATCCCCAACCGCAAGGACGCGCTCGGCGACAGCCTCGGGGAGTTCGTCGGCGAGAACTTCCTGTCCGCAGAGGTGGTGCGCAAGCGCCTCGCGTCCCTCGACGTGGCCCGGCGCCTCGGGCACTGGCTCGCCGACCCCAGGCACGCCGAACGCGTCACCGAGGAACTGTCCGCGCTCGCGCGCGCGGCACTGACCATCCTGCGCGACGACGACGTGCAGTCCGTGTTCGGGCAGGCCCTCACCCGGCGCATGTCCGCGCGGCAGGTCGCCCAGCCCATCGGCGCGCTCCTCGGCCGCGTCGTCGAGGACGGCGGGCACCACGGGCTCATCGACCTCGTCGTCGACAAGGCCCACGACTGGCTCGTCGACAACCGCGAAGCGGTCCTGCGGGTCGTCGCCGAGGAGTCCCCCGGCTGGTCGCCGCGGTTCCTCGACCGCACCGTCGCCAACAAGGTCCACCGCGAACTCGTCCGCTTCGCCGCGGCGGTCCGCGACGACCCCGACCACTCCGCCCGCCGCGCCGTCGACGAGTTCCTCGCCGACACAGCCGAGGACATGCAGCACGACCCGGCGATGATCGCCCAGATCGAAGGCCTCCGCGACCGCACCCTGGCCCACCCGCAGATCCAGGAACTCATCGCCTCCACCTGGGCGGCGGCCCGCTCCATGTTGGTCGAGGCGACGGAAGACCCGAACAGCGAACTCCGCGCCCGCGCCACGAAAGCAGTCCGCGTCTTCGGCGGCCGCCTCGCCGACGACCCCCGCCTCCGCAACAAGGTCGACCGCTGGCTGGCCGACGGCGCGGCCTACCTCGTGACCACGTACCGGACGGAGATCACCGCGCTGATCACCGACACCGTGCGGGCCTGGGACCCGGCGGAGACCTCCCGCAAGATCGAACTCCACGTAGGACGCGACCTGCAGTTCATCCGAATCAACGGCACGGTGGTCGGTGCGCTGGTGGGTCTGGTCATCTACACCCTGGGCCGCCTGGCCGGCTGAGGCAGCCCCGACGAGAGGGCCGCGCGAACGAGAGGGTCTGCGAGCGCGGCGGCCGGGGCTGCGAAGGCGACATACGGCACGGGCGACCTGCGGCAAGCGAGCCGAACACACGACGAGAGGACAGGCCCGACGGGGGCACCGCACCAACGGAACGGGCGGCGTGTACGGACGCGGGGAGCTAGCGCGCTGCCGAGGCGGGGCGGTAGCGAGGTGGTGGGGCAGGGCGGTGGCGGGAGGGGCACGGCGAGTATCGGACGGCCCAGGCGGTTCACGCGACCGGGCACAACCGAGCACTCCGGCGGGGCACGCAGGGAACCACGCGTGGCCACCTGAAGTGCCACGTCAGCGCAGCGCGCAGACACGACGGCGAGCGGCGCCCAACGCGAGCGCACAGCAGCACTTGCAGATGCCCCGTCACGCAGCCAGGCAGCGCCCATCCGCAACGGCGCGCGGCGGCGGACGAGGCACGCGACAACGCGCTGGCCGATGCGGCGGCCTGGTCACGCCTGACGCGTCGGCTGCGTGGCGGTGTCAGCGCCTGCCCGGCCTGGCCGGCGGAGCGCGGCGAGTATCGGACGGCCCCAGGCGGTGTTCCCACGACCGGGCACTCCGGCGCGGCACACGCAGGGAACCACGCGTGGCCACCTGAAGTGCCACGTCAGCGCAGCGCGCAGCAAAGACGCGGCGGCCGGCGGCGCCCGACGCGAGCGACCTTGGGCAGCGGTTACGGCAACGGCCGGGGTGCCGGCGCGTGCGCCAGTCGAACGGCCGGCGCGGCAGCACGCCAACCCGCGTCAGCGCCCCGCGGAGCGGGCGACGCGGCACGCAACGACGTGCTGCTGACACGGTGGCCGCGGCGTTCGGCGGGTTGGTTACGCGTGGCGGTGGTGGGCTGCTGCTCTGGCTCGTTCAGCGCGTGGCGAGGTCTTGGACCCACATGCCGACGACCGGCATCAGCCGAGCGCGCGGGCGCGGCACGCGGGGAACGACGCGCACGGGCCGACAGCTGACCGCGCGTGTACGCGGGTGCCGCGTGGACCCGGCGGCCGTGCCGCCTTCGCGGGTTGGTTGCGCGTGGCGGTGGTGGGCTGCTGCTCTGGCTCGATCAGTGGGTGGCGAGGTCTTGGACCCACATCAGGCCGCCGGGGCCTTGGGCGATGCCGACGCCGGTGTCCTTGAGGTTGCAGTCGAGCATGTTCTGCTGGTGGATGCTGCGGTCCATCCAGTCCTTGACCACGGCGGCCGCGGTGGAGCGGCCTCGGTCGAGGTTCTCGGCCCAGGCGCTCCAGCGGTATCCGGCGGCGGTGACGCGCTCGCCCGGGCCGCGGCCGTCCGGGCTCGTGTGGTCGTAGAAGCCGCGCGCGACCATGTCGTCGGCGTGCCGCTGGGCGGCGGCGTGCACCTTCGGGTCGATGCGCAGCGGCTGGCAGCCGGACTTCGCACGTTCGGCGTTCACCAGGTCGACGAGCTGGCGTTCGAGGACGGCGGCCCGGTCGGGGGTCGGGCTCGGGCTCGGCGACTCGGTCGGGCTCGGCGGCACGGTGCTCGGCGACGGGCTCGGCGACTCCGACGGTGTGTCGGCAACGGACGGCACGGCGGCAGGTGCGGCGGCGGCGACCGACGTCGGCGCGGCGGGCGGCGGCGGGGTGTCTGAACCGTCGTGCGGACGCAGCCATACGACGAGCAGCACCGCGACTGCGGCCACCGCGGCGACACCAAGCAGCACCGGCCCGGCGGTGACGGCGGCCGTGGTCGCGGCGGCGGTCCCGGTCGCGGCGGTCGTCGCGGCGGTCGTCGCGCCCGCGCCGGCCGCGCCGGATGCGGCGGCACCCGAACCGGCGGTCCCGGCTGCGGCTCCTGCGGCGTGGGCGCCTGCCACGCCGCCTGCCGTGCTCGCGCCGCCGACGCCGGTTGC